>NZ_JFHE01000023.1 GCF_000698555.1 Caballeronia grimmiae
CGCAGGTGTCGTTGCTAAGATTATCGAGTAAAATCTCGGTCTTACTCGAAGTCGTAGCACAGAAGTAATGTGACCGGGGCCGGGTGTTCGCTCTCAGCGAATGTCCGGTCCCTCGCTCTTTTGCCAAATCGGCGGCGCAACACCGCCTCGCTCTTTTTAAGGAATTGTCATGCAGAACCAGAAAATCCGCATTCGTCTGAAGGCTTTCGACTATCGCCTGATCGATCAATCGGCAGCCGAGATTGTCGATACGGCGAAGCGGACTGGCGCGATCGTCCGTGGCCCGGTGCCGCTGCCGACGCGTATTCAGCGTTTTGACATCCTGCGTTCGCCGCACGTCAACAAGACGTCGCGCGACCAGCTCGAAATCCGTACGCACCAGCGCCTGATGGACATCGTCGATCCGACCGACAAGACGGTCGACGCGCTGATGAAGCTCGATCTGCCGGCCGGTGTGGACGTCGAAATCAAGCTGCAGTAAGCCTACAAAGCTCCGCCGGCACGCCGGACGGCGCTAAGTCTTTGATTGCTTGCAGAAAACGAAAAGCCTTGTTATACTCCAAGGCTTTTCGCGCATTTGCGCAAAAAAGTCTGTCGGGTTTCGGGCGCAAGTTCGGAAGCGCGGCGGGCATTTTGTAATCAGCCCCGACCAATCGCAGTCGGGAATGGAGAAAACGATGAGCCTTGGACTCGTAGGTCGCAAGGTTGGCATGACCCGTATCTTCACGCCTGAAGGGGATTCGATCCCCGTCACCGTGCTGGACGTGTCGGACAACCGCGTGACGCAGATCAAGACCGTTGAAACGGATGGCTATGCCGCCGTTCAGGTTGCATTCGGTACTCGCCGCGCATCGCGCGTGACGAAGCCGCTGGCGGGTCACCTCGCCAAAGCCGGCGTTCAAGCCGGTGAAATCCTCAAGGAATTCCATATCGACGCAGCCAAGGCAGGTGAACTGTCGAACGGCGCCGTTGTCGGTACGGACATTTTCGAAGTCGGCCAGAAGGTTGACGTGCAAGGCACGTCGATCGGTAAGGGCTACGCCGGTACCATCAAGCGCTACAACTTCGCCTCGGGCCGCGCAACGCACGGTAACTCGCGTTCGCACAACGTTCCGGGTTCGATCGGTATGGCGCAGGATCCGGGTCGTGTGTTCCCCGGCAAGCGCATGACGGGTCACCTCGGTGACGAAACCGTCACGGTGCAAAATCTCGAAATCGCCCGCATCGACGCTGAGCGCAATCTGCTGCTCGTCCGCGGTGCTGTTCCGGGTGCGAAGGGCGGCAAGGTCTTCGTGACCCCGGCTGTCAAGACGCGTGCTGTGAAAGGAGCGAAATAATGGAACTTAAGCTCCTGAATGCCAATGGTCAGGAAGGCGCTGGCGTGACCGCATCGGACGTCGTGTTCGGTCGCGATTACAACGAAGCCCTGATTCACCAGGTCGTGGTGGCTTATCAAGCCAACGCACGCAGCGGCAACCGCGCTCAGAAGGACCGTGAGCAGGTCAAGCACACCACCAAAAAGCCGTGGCGTCAGAAGGGTACGGGCCGCGCTCGTGCCGGTATGTCGTCGAGCCCGTTGTGGCGTGGCGGTGGTCGCATTTTCCCGAACTCGCCGGAAGAAAACTTCTCGCACAAGGTCAACAAGAAGATGCATCGCGCAGGCCTCTGCTCGATCTTCTCGCAGTTGGCTCGCGAAGGCCGCATCTCGGTGGTCGAGGATCTCGCGCTCGAAGCGCCGAAGACCAAGCTGTTGGCCGAAAAATTCAAGGCGATGGGTCTCGACTCCGTGTTGGTCATTACCGATACGGTTGACGAAAACCTGTACCTCGCGTCGCGCAACCTGGCCCACGTGGCGGTTGTCGAGCCGCGTTACGCCGACCCGCTCTCGCTGATCTACTTCAAGAAGATTCTGATCACGAAGGCTGCGGTCGCTCAGATCGAGGAGTTGCTGTCATGAGCGAAGTTCGCAAAAACGATCATCGTTTGATGCAAGTTCTGCTCGCGCCGGTGATCTCCGAAAAGGCGACGCTGGTTGCCGACAAGAACGAACAAGTCGTGTTCGAAGTCGCGCCGGACGCCACGAAGCAGGAAGTCAAGGCTGCTGTCGAGCTGCTGTTCAAGGTCGAAGTCAATTCCGTCAACGTGCTCGTCACGAAAGGCAAAGCCAAGCGCTTCGGCCGTTTCAACGGCAAGCGCAAGGACGTGAAGAAGGCATACGTCTGCCTGAAGCCCGGCCAGGAAATCAACTTTGAAGCGGAGGCCAAGTAACCATGGCAATCGTGAAAGTTAAACCGACCTCGCCGGGTCGCCGCGCGATGGTCAAGATCGTCAACAAGGATCTGCATAAGGGCAAGCCGCACGCAGCGCTGCTCGACTCGCAATCCAAGTCGGCGGGCCGTAACAACAACGGCCGCATCACCACGCGTCACCAGGGCGGTGGTCACAAGCAGCACTATCGTATCGTCGATTTCCGTCGCAACAAGGACGGCATCGCGGCGAAGGTCGAACGTCTCGAGTACGACCCGAACCGTAGCGCGAACATCGCGCTGGTTCTGTACGCAGACGGCGAGCGCCGCTACATCATCGCGCCGAAGGGCGTGACGGTTGGCACGCAGTTGATGTCCGGCTCGGAAGCGCCGATTCGCGCGGGTAACACCCTGCCGATCCGCAATATCCCGGTCGGTACGACGATCCACTGCATCGAAATGCTGCCGGGCAAGGGCGCGCAGATCGCACGTTCGGCCGGTACGTCGGCCATGCTGCTGGCTCGCGAAGGCGTCTACGCGCAGGTTCGTTTGCGTTCGGGCGAAATCCGCCGAGTGCACGTCGAGTGCCGCGCGACGATTGGTGAAGTTGGCAACGAAGAGCACAGCCTCCGTCAAATCGGTAAGGCAGGCGCGAACCGCTGGCGCGGTATCCGCCCGACGGTGCGCGGCGTTGCAATGAACCCGGTCGATCACCCGCACGGCGGTGGTGAAGGTAAGACGGCAGCAGGTCGCGATCCGGTAAGCCCGTGGGGCACGCCGACGAAGGGTTATCGCACCCGCAGCAACAAGCGCACGACGACGATGATCGTCCAGCGCCGTCACAAGCGTTAAGGAGTAGGCAATGACACGTTCTGCTAAAAAAGGTCCGTTCTGCGACGCTCATTTGCTGAAGAAAGTTGAGTCGGCCGCATCTACGCGTGACAAGAAACCAATCAAGACCTGGTCGCGTCGTTCGACGATTCTGCCGGACTTCATCGGTCTGACGATCGCCGTTCACAACGGCCGTCAGCATGTTCCGGTGTATGTGACGGAAAACATGGTCGGCCACAAGCTTGGCGAGTTCGCACTGACCCGTACGTTCAAGGGTCACGCGGCCGACAAGAAGGCCAAGAAATAAGGGGCTATCAAGATGGAAGTGAAAGCAATTCATCGCGGTGCCCGCATCTCGGCGCAGAAAACGCGCCTTGTGGCTGACCAGATTCGTGGTTTGCCGGTCGACAAGGCGCTGAACGTCCTGACGTTCTCGCCGAAGAAGGCGGCGGGTATCGTCAAGAAGGTCGTGCTGTCTGCGATCGCGAATGCGGAACACAACGAAGGCGCCGACATCGACGAGCTCAAGATCACGAGCATCTACGTCGACAAGGCCGCTTCGCTGAAGCGTTTTACCGCGCGCGCAAAGGGTCGTGGTAACCGCATCGAGAAGCAATCCTGTCACATCACTGTGACGGTCGGGAATTAAGGAGCCATACGATGGGACAGAAAATTCATCCGACTGGCTTCCGTTTGGCCGTCAGCCGCAATTGGGCGTCGCGCTGGTACGCGAACAACAACAATTTCGCGGCGATGTTGCAGGAAGACATCGGTGTTCGTGAATACCTGAAGAAGAAGCTGAAGAACGCGTCCGTCGGCCGCGTGGTGATCGAGCGTCCTGCAAAGAACGCACGCATCACGATTTTCAGCTCGCGTCCGGGTGTCGTGATCGGCAAGAAGGGCGAAGACATCGAACTGCTGAAGGCCGAGCTGCAAAAGCGCATGGGCGTTCCGGTTCACGTCAACATCGAAGAAATCCGCAAGCCGGAAACCGATGCTCAGCTGATCGCCGATTCCATCACGCAGCAACTCGAGCGCCGGATCATGTTCCGCCGCGCGATGAAGCGTGCGATGCAAAACGCGATGCGTCTTGGCGCCCAAGGCATCAAGATCATGAGCGCGGGCCGTCTGAACGGTATCGAAATTGCACGTACCGAGTGGTATCGCGAAGGCCGCGTGCCCCTCCATACGCTGCGCGCCGATATCGACTACGCGACGTCGGAAGCGAAGACCACGTACGGCATCATCGGCGTGAAGGTGTGGGTCTACAAGGGCGACACCCTCGGCCGTAACGAAGCGCCGGTGGTGGAAGAAGTCGCGGAAGAGAAGCGTCCGCGTCGCAACGCACGTCCGGGTGGCGATCGCCGTCCGCGCCGTGACGGTGAAGGTGCGCCGGCTGGTGCACGCCGCGGCGGCCCCCGTCGTGGTGGCGCCGGCGGTGACGCGAAGAGTGGAGAATAACGATGCTGCAACCGAAACGCAGAAAGTATCGCAAAGAGCAGAAGGGTCGTAACACCGGCAAGGCGACGCGCGGCAACGCGGTGTCGTTCGGTGAATACGGTCTGAAGGCTATCGGTCGCGGCCGTTTGACCGCGCGTCAGATCGAAGCGGCGCGTCGTGCCATGACGCGTCACATCAAGCGTGGCGGCCGGATCTGGATCCGCATTTTCCCGGACAAGCCGATTTCGCAAAAGCCGGCCGAAGTGCGTATGGGTAACGGTAAGGGTAACCCTGAGTACTACGTCGCGGAAATTCAACCGGGCAAGATGCTGTACGAAATGGACGGTGTCTCCGAAGAACTGGCGCGCGAAGCGTTCCGTCTGGCTGCAGCCAAGCTGCCGCTCAAGACGAACTTCGTCATTCGCCAGCTCGGCGCCTAAGGAGTAAACGATGAAGGCATCTGAACTTCACCAGAAGGACCAGGCCGCGCTCAACCAAGAGCTGTCGGACCTGCTGAAGGCGCAATTCGGCCTGCGCATGCAACTCGCGACCCAGCAGCTCACTAACACGAGCCAGCTGAAGAAGGTTCGTCGCGACATCGCACGTGTGCGGACTGTCCTGACTGAAAAGGCGAACCAGAAATGAACGATAGCGTAAAAACCTCGCTCAAGCGGACGCTGGTCGGCAAGGTCGTCAGCAACAAGATGGACAAGACGGTTACCGTGCTGGTCGAGCACCGCGTGAAGCATCCGATCTACGGCAAGTACGTCGTGCGCTCGAAGAAGTATCACGCGCATGATGACGCGAACACGTACAACGAAGGCGACCTCGTCGAAATCCAGGAAACCCGTCCGATCTCGAAGACGAAAGCCTGGGTTGTGTCGAAGTTGCTCGAAGCTGCTCGCGTGATCTGAAGTAGAAGTACGGCGACGCAGTAAGTCGTTAGTGTCGCAGTAAGTTTCGCTTGCAAGACCGAGATTATTTGTTATAATCTCGGTCTTCCCTCTTTGTGGGAGCCCCGTCGCGGGCGAAACTGGTGGGGGAAGCCGGTTCAGGCGCCAGCCTGTATCGACAGATTCACCGGATTGCGATGGCGGGTTTCGTCTGCCCTCGCTGCCTGTTCTAACCCAAGCAGCCGATTGGCTGACGGGACCAAGACTGACCGGATGTGCCATGGTGGTGCGACCGGATTAAGTTGGGAAAGATAAACCATGATCCAGACCGAAACTCGGCTTGAAGTGGCCGACAACACGGGTGCACGTGAAGTCATGTGCATCAAGGTGCTCGGCGGCTCGAAGCGTCGTTACGCTAGCATTGGCGACATCATCAAGGTGACCGTCAAGGAAGCGACGCCGCGCGGACGCGTGAAGAAGGGCGAAATTTATAACGCCGTGGTCGTTCGCACGGCCAAGGGCGTGCGCCGCCAGGATGGCTCGCTGATCAAGTTCGACGGCAATGCCGCCGTTCTTTTGAATACGAAGCTCGAGCCGATCGGCACGCGTATCTTCGGGCCGGTCACGCGTGAACTGCGTAGCGAACGATTCATGAAGATCGTTTCGCTCGCGCCGGAAGTGCTGTAAGGAGTCGCGATGAACAAGATTCGCAAAGGTGACGAAGTCATCGTCATCACCGGCAAGGACAAGGGCAAGCGCGGCACCGTGCTGGTCGTTGCGGAAGACCGTGTGACGGTCGAGGGCATCAACCTCGTCAAGAAGCACGTGAAGCCGAACCCGATGAAGGGTACGACGGGCGGCGTGGAAGCCAAAACGATGCCGCTGCATATTTCGAACGTCGCATTGGTCGACGCGAACGGCAAGGCATCACGCGTTGGCATCAAGGTCGAAGACGGCAAGAAGGTTCGCTTCTTGAAGTCGACCGGCGCCACGTTGAACGCCTGACGCGGAGTTAAAAAATGGCTCGTCTGCAAGAGATTTATAAAGAAAAGGTTGTGCCGCAACTGGTTGAAAAGTTCGGTTACAAGTCGGTCATGGAAGTGCCGCGCCTCACCAAGATCACCCTGAACATGGGTCTTGGCGAAGCCGTCGCTGACAAGAAGGTCCTTGAGCACGCCGTTGGCGACCTCACGAAGATCGCCGGCCAGAAGCCGGTTATCACCAAGTCGCGTAAGGCAATCGCTGGTTTCAAGATCCGCGAAGGCTACCCGATTGGCACGATGGTTACCCTGCGTGGCAATGCCATGTACGAATTCCTGGACCGTTTCGTGACGGTTGCGCTCCCCCGTGTGCGCGACTTCCGTGGCGTGTCGGGCAAGGCGTTCGACGGCCGTGGTAACTACAACATCGGTGTGAAAGAGCAGATCATTTTCCCCGAAATCGACTACGACAAGATCGACGCGCTGCGTGGGCTGAACATCAGCATCACGACGACTGCGAAGACCGACGAAGAAGCAAAGGCATTGCTCGCCGGCTTCAAGTTCCCGTTCAGAAACTGAGGTTACCGTGGCTAAACTGGCACTGATCGAACGTGAAAAGAAGCGTGCGCGCCTGGCTGCTAAGTACGCTCCGAAGCGTGCTGAACTGAAGGCTGTGATCGACGACGCAAGCAAGTCGGACGAAGAGCGTTACCTCGCCCGCCTGTCGCTGCAACAACTGCCGCGTAACTCGAACCCGACTCGCAAGCGTAACCGCTGCGCGATCACGGGCCGTCCGCGTGGCACGTTCCGCAAGTTCGGACTCGCGCGTAACAAGATTCGTGAAATCGCGTTCCGCGGCGAAATCCCTGGCCTCACCAAGGCGAGCTGGTAATAGGAGAAACATAAATGAGCATGAGTGATCCTATCGCCGATATGCTGACTCGCATCCGCAATGCGCAGATGGTCGAGAAAGTTTCGGTGACTATGCCCTCGTCGAAAGTCAAGGTTGCGATTGCGCAGGTTTTGAAGGACGAAGGTTATATCGACGACTTCGCAGTGAAGGCTGAAGGTGCGAAGACGGAATTGAATATCGCGTTGAAGTACTACGCTGGCCGTCCGGTTATCGAGCGCCTCGAGCGCGTCTCGAAGCCTGGTCTGCGTGTGTACCGCGGTCGCAACGACATCCCGCAGGTCATGAATGGCCTCGGCGTTGCAATCGTGTCGACGCCGAAGGGTGTGATGACCGACCGCAAGGCGCGCCAGAACGGCGTCGGCGGCGAAGTCATCTGCTACGTCGCTTAACGCCGAAGGGAGAGGAAACATGTCTCGAGTAGGTAAAAGCCCGATCGCGCTGCCGCAAGGCGCGGAAGTGGCCGTCAATGGCGACGTCATCACCGTGAAGGGTCCGCTCGGCACGATCTCGCAAGCGGCCAATCCGCTCGTGAACGTGGCGAACGAAAACGGCACGCTGAACTTCGCGCCGGCTAACGAAAGCCGTGAAGCAAACGCGATGTCCGGCACGATGCGCGCCCTGGTGGCGAACATGGTGTCAGGCGTCACCAAGGGTTTCGAGCGCAAGCTGACGCTGGTTGGCGTTGGTTATCGTGCGCAAGCGCAAGGCGACAAGCTGAACCTGTCGCTGGGTTTCTCGCACCCGGTGGTGCACCAGATGCCGGAAGGCGTCAAGGCTGAAACCCCGTCGCAGACCGAAATCGTGATCAAGGGGATCGACAAGCAGAAAGTCGGACAAGTCGCAGCAGAAGTGCGCGGCTATCGTCCGCCGGAGCCTTACAAGGGCAAGGGCGTGCGCTATTCCGACGAGGTCGTGATCCTCAAAGAAACGAAGAAGAAGTAAGGGTGCGCAATCATGGATAAGACTCAATCTCGCCTGCGCCGCGCTCGTCAGACGCGTATCAAGATCGCTGAGCTGCAGGTCGCGCGTCTCGCCGTGCATCGCACGAATACGCACATCTACGCGCAAGTGTTCTCGGCATGCGGCACGAAGGTGCTGGCAAGCGCATCGACGCTCGAAGCCGAAGTGCGCGCTGAGCTGGCCGACAAGTCGGGCAAGGGCGGCAACATCAACGCTGCAACCCTGATCGGCAAGCGTATTGCCGAGAAGGCCAAGGCTGCCGGCATCGAATCCGTCGCCTTTGACCGCTCGGGTTTCCGCTACCACGGCCGCGTGAAAGCGCTGGCTGACGCGGCGCGCGAAGCCGGGCTCAAGTTCTAAGGGAAGAATTCGTCATGGCAAAGATGCAAGCGAAAGTTCAGGCTGACGAACGCGACGACGGCCTGCGCGAAAAGATGATTTCGGTCAACCGCGTGACCAAGGTCGTGAAGGGTGGCCGGATTCTCGGTTTCGCCGCACTGACCGTGGTTGGCGACGGCGATGGCCGCGTCGGCATGGGCAAGGGCAAGGCGAAGGAAGTTCCGGTCGCCGTTCAGAAGGCAATGGAACAAGCCCGCCGCAACATGTTTAAGGTGCCGCTCAAGAACGGTACGTTGCAACACGAAGTGCACGGCAAGCATGGCGCTTCCGCAGTCCTCCTCGCTCCGGCGAAGGATGGTACTGGCGTGATCGCCGGCGGTCCGATGCGCGCAGTGTTCGACGTGATGGGCGTGCAGAACGTGGTGGCAAAGAGCCACGGCTCGACGAATCCGTACAACCTCGTTCGTGCAACGCTCGACGGTCTGCGCAAGCAGTCGACGCCGAGCGACATCGCGGCGAAGCGCGGCAAGTCCGTCGAAGATATTTTGGGCTAAGCCTCGAGGTCATCATGTCTGAGAAAACTGTCAAGGTTCAGCTCGTCAAGAGCCTGATCGGGACTCGCGAAACGCACCGGGCGACGGTGCGTGGCCTCGGCCTGCGCCGCCTCAACTCGGTTAGCGAGCTGCAGGACACGCCGGCTGTGCGCGGGATGATCAACAAGGTCGCGTACCTCGTTAAGGTCATCGGCTAAGCGCCCGACCCACGGATCCAAGGAGTTGAACATGGAATTGAATAACCTGAAGCCGGCGGAAGGCTCGAAGCACGCTAAGCGTCGCGTCGGTCGCGGCATCGGTTCGGGCCTCGGCAAGACCGCAGGCCGCGGCCACAAGGGTCAGAAATCGCGTTCGGGCGGCTTCCACAAGGTCGGCTTCGAAGGCGGTCAGATGCCGCTGCAGCGTCGCCTGCCGAAGCGTGGCTTCACGTCGCTGACGAAGGAATTCGTCGGTGAGGTGCGCCTCTCTGATCTGGAGAAGCTGCCGGTCGACGAAATCGATCTCTTGGCGCTGAAGCAAGCGGGTCTGGTCGGCGAGCTCATCAAGAGCGTGAAGATCATCAAGACCGGCGAGATCACCCGCAAGGTCACGGTGAAGGGTCTGACGGCAACGAAGGGCGCCCGTGAGGCAATCGAAGCCGCTGGCGGCTCGTTCGCCGAGTAACGCGCTTTCGCCGTTACTAGCACTAGCATCGGAGAAGGTTCTTGGCTAACAGCCCGAGTCTCGCAAAACCCGGTCGAAGCGCGGCGAAATTTGGCGATCTGCGTCGGCGTGCAGTGTTCCTGCTGCTGGCGCTGGTCGTCTACCGCATTGGTGCGCACATTCCGGTCCCCGGCATTGATCCGGATCAACTGGCCAAGCTGTTCCAAAGCCAGTCGGGCGGCATCCTTGGCATGTTCAACATGTTCTCGGGTGGCGCACTGTCGCGATTCACGATCTTTGCGCTGGGCATCATGCCCTACATTTCGGCTTCGATCATCATGCAGTTGCTGTCGATCGTTTCGCCGCAAATGGAGGCATTGAAGAAGGAAGGGCAGGCGGGGCAACGGAAGGTTACGCAGTACACGCGTATCTTCACCGTGGTGCTCGCGACCTTTCAGGCGTTTGGTATCGCGGTAGCGCTGGAGAATCAGCCTGCTCTGGTGCTGGACCCCGGCATGGTGTTCCGGTTGACCACGGTCGTGACGCTTGTAACGGGCACGATGTTCCTGATGTGGCTGGGTGAGCAGATCACGGAGCGCGGTCTCGGCAACGGTATCTCGATCATCATCTTCGGTGGCATCGCGGCGGGCTTCCCGAACGCGATCGGCGGGCTCTTCGAGCTTGTCCGCACCGGTTCGATGAGCATCATCTCGGCGATCATCATCGTCGTGCTGATTGCGGCGGTCACGTATCTGGTCGTGTTCATCGAACGCGGTCAGCGCAAGATCCTCGTGAACTATGCGAAGCGCCAGGTCGGTAACAAGATTTACGGCGGACAGTCGTCTCATCTGCCGCTGAAGCTGAACATGTCGGGTGTGATTCCGCCGATCTTCGCGTCGTCGATCATCCTTTTCCCGGCAACTATCCTGAACTGGTTCAGTTCGGGTACGCGTACCGGTTGGGTCGCAAACACGTTGCATAGCGTGGCCGAGGCCATCAAGCCTGGTCAACCCGTGTACGTGCTGCTGTATGCGTTGGCGATTGTTTTCTTCTGCTTCTTCTACACCGCACTGGTGTTCAACAGCCGAGAAACCGCCGACAACTTGAAGAAGAGCGGTGCATTCGTTCCGGGTATCCGTCCGGGCGATCAGACTGCACGGTATATCGACCGCATCCTCACGCGTCTGACGCTGGCCGGTGCGATCTACATTGTGTTCGTCTGTCTGTTGCCTGAGTTTTTGGTGTTGCGCTGGAACGTGCCGTTTTATTTTGGTGGAACGTCGCTGCTGATCATTGTCGTCGTCACAATGGACTTCATGGCTCAGGTGCAGTCGTACGTCATGTCGCAACAATACGAATCGCTGCTCAAGAAGGCAAACTTCAAGGGCGGCAACGTCCCGATGCGTTAATTAGGACTATGGCCAAAGACGATGTAATCCAGATGCAGGGCGAGGTCATAGAAAACCTCCCCAACGCTACTTTCCGGGTGAAATTGGAAAATGGCCATGTCGTCCTGGGACACATTTCTGGAAAGATGCGGATGCACTACATCCGCATCCTGCCAGGCGACAAGGTTACGGTTGAATTGACGCCTTACGATCTGTCTCGTGCACGGATCGTGTTCCGGGCGAAGTGATTTGAAAAAAGGGTAATATCATGAAAGTGATGGCATCGGTTAAGCGCATTTGCCGCAATTGCAAGATCATCAAGCGCAAGGGCGTTGTGCGCGTGATTTGCAGCTCTGATCCGCGCCACAAACAGCGTCAAGGCTGAACGCCGCGCTTTTGCTTGCGCTTTTTGTTTGAGGAAAAACAATGGCTCGTATCGCAGGGGTTAACATCCCGAATCACCAGCATACCGAGATCGGCCTGACGGCAATCTTCGGCATCGGACGCACGCGTTCGCGCGGCATTTGCACCGCTGCTGGTGTGGAATTTTCGAAGAAGGTCAAGGACCTCACCGACGCAGACCTCGAAAAGCTGCGTGACGAAGTGGGCAAGTTCATCGTCGAAGGCGATCTGCGCCGTGAAGTGACGATGAACATCAAGCGCCTGATGGACTTGGGTTGCTACCGCGGCATGCGTCATCGCAAGGGCCTGCCCCTGCGTGGCCAGCGTACGCGCACCAACGCCCGTACTCGCAAGGGTCCGCGTCGTGCAGCGCAATCGCTGAAGAAGTAAGCGGAACTGACAGTTACAGGAAAACGTAATGGCTAAGGCTTCGAACAACTCCGCGGCGCAACGCGTTCGCAAGAAGGTCAAGAAGAACGTCGCCGAGGGCGTGGTTCACGTTCACGCGTCGTTCAACAACACCATTATCACGATCACGGACCGTCAAGGTAACGCGCTGGCATGGGCGACCTCCGGTGGCCAGGGTTTCAAGGGCTCGCGTAAGTCGACGCCGTTTGCAGCTCAGGTCGCAGCCGAATCGGCTGGCCGCGTGGCGATGGAATACGGCGTGAAGAACCTCGAAGTGCGGATCAAGGGCCCCGGTCCTGGCCGTGAATCGGCGGTGCGCGCGTTGCATGGTCTTGGCATCAAGATCACCGCGATCTCCGACGTGACGCCGGTCCCGCACAACGGTTGCCGTCCGCCGAAGCGCCGCCGCATCTAAGGCGACGACGCGAGCATGTTCCTGCTGATGCGTAAGTATCGGCGGGTTTCGTGCGTGATGAATTGACTAAGCCCACCGTTCGGCCCAAAGGGTTCGGACTAGCGCGAACGAGAGTTCGCGTGATTAATTTTTAAGGATTCAACGTGGCACGCTATACCGGTCCTAAAGCCAAGCTGTCCCGCCGTGAAGGCACCGATCTGTTCCTGAAGAGCGCACGCCGCTCGCTCGCCGACAAGTGCAAGCTTGACAGCAAGCCCGGCCAACACGGCCGCACCTCGGGCGCACGTACGTCCGACTACGGCACCCAATTGCGCGAAAAGCAAAAGGTGAAGCGTATCTACGGTGTGCTGGAGCGTCAGTTCCGCCGCTACTTCGCCGAAGCCGACCGCCGCAAGGGCCCGACGGGCGAAAACCTGCTGCAATTGCTCGAGTCGCGTCTCGACAACGTCGTGTATCGCATGGGCTTCGGTTCGACGCGCGCTGAAGCGCGTCAGCTCGTCAGCCACAAGTCGATCATGGTGAACGGTCAAGTCGTGAACATCCCGTCGATGCAAGTCAAGTCGGGTGACGTCGTCTCCGTTCGCGAGCAGTCGCGCAAGCAGGCTCGTATCGTCGAGGCGCTGTCGCTGGCCGAGCAAGGCGGAATGGCGAGCTGGGTGTCGGTCGACGCGAAGAAGTTCGAAGGAACGTTCAAGTCGATGCCGGAACGCAGCGATATCGCTGGCGACATCAACGAAAGCCTGATCGTCGAATTGTATTCGCGTTAATCGCGCGGTAATCGGATTAGCAGCCGGGGAGCCTGATTGCTCATGGCAAATCGGCATCCTCGGCTGTTTAATTTTCAGGTTGTTACCGGTCAGCCTTATCGGTGTAACGAGCCGAGGGTATTGAAAAGGAAAACCTATGCAAACCAGTTTGTTGAAGCCCAAGATCATTGCAGTTGAATCGCTTGGCGAGAGCCATGCGAAAGTGGTTATGGAGCCGTTCGAACGCGGCTATGGCCACACCTTGGGTAACGCGCTTCGGCGCGTGCTGCTGTCGTCGATGGTGGGCTACGCGCCGACCGAAGTGACGATCGCAGGCGTCGTGCACGAATACTCGACGCTCGATGGTGTGCAAGAGGATGTGGTCAACCTGCTGTTGAACCTGAAGGGCGTCGTCTTCAAGCTGCACAACCGCGACGAAGTCACGGTGACGCTGCGCAAGGAAGGCGAAGGCGTGGTCACGGCCGGCGATATCGAACTCGCGCACGATTGCGAGGTCATCAACCCGGATCACGTGATTGCTCACCTCTCGAAGGGTGGCAAGCTCGACGTTCAGATCAAGATCGAGAAGGGCCGCGGGTATGTGCCCGGCAACGTTCGTCGCTATGGCGAAGAGTCGGGCAAGATCATCGGCCGCATCGTTCTGGATGCGTCGTTCTCGCCGGTGCGCCGCGTGAGCTATGCAGTGGAAAGCGCGCGTGTCGAACAGCGTACCGACCTCGACAAGCTCGTGATGAACATCGAAACCAACGGTGTGATTTCGCCGGAAGAAGCGATCCGTCAATCGGCGCGCATTCTGGTCGATCAACTGTCGGTGTTCGCAGCACTGGAAGGCACGGAAGCCGCAGCGGAAGCGCCGTCGCGCGCGCCGCAGATCGACCCGATCCTTCTGCGTCCGGTGGACGATCTCGAACTCACGGTTCGTTCCGCGAACTGCCTGAAGGCCGAGAACATCTACTACATCGGCGATCTGATTCAGCGCACGGAAAACGAGCTGCTGAAGACGCCGAATCTCGGTCGCAAGTCGCTGAACGAAATCAAGGAAGTGTTGGCCTCGCGTGGCCTGACGCTCGGCATGAAGCTCGAAAACTGGCCGCCGGCTGGTCTCGACAAGTAAAAGCGTCGACACGCTGTAACTGGCATAGACGCGGATTTTGCTTTAAAATCCGCGTCTTGCTTTTTCTTCGACCGGCCCGTGCGCAGCCGTATTCCGGCAAAGCGCAATAGAAGAGCTGGATCAAAACTCGTTAAAGGAACTGAAAATGCGTCACAAGCATGGTTTGCGGAAACTGAACCGCACGAGCAGCCACCGTCTGGCAATGCTCCGTAACATGTCGAATTCGCTGATCGAGCACGAAGTCATCAAGACGACGCTGCCGAAGGCCAAGGAACTGCGTAAGGTCGTCGAGCCGCTTATCACGCTTGGCAAGAAGCCGTCGCTGGCAAACCGCCGTCTGGCGTTCAACCGCCTGCGCGACCGTGATTCCGTCGCGAAGCTGTTCGACGTTCTCGGCCCGCGTTACGCGAACCGTCCGGGTGGCTATCTGAGCATTCTGAAGTTCGGTTTCCGTGTCGGCGACAACGCTCCGATGGCGCTGGTCCAACTGATGGATCGCCCGGAAGTCGAAGAAACCGAAGAAGTTCAGGAAGCTGAATAAGTTCGGTAAGTGGTTCAGCGAAAAGGCCAAGCTCTGCTTGGCCTTTTTGTTTTTGGCGACGGCGACGGCGTCAGTTCGTGAATGACGATGCGGGTCAGTCGCGAATGCTACGATATCAGGCGTGGTCCGAACTCTATGGAGCCGTAGGTGAATGTTCCTGTCGTTCTAATGTTGACGACACTGCCCGACGCCGAATCGGCGGGCGCGCTCGCGCAGGCGGTTCTCGAAGCACGGCTGGCCGCGTGTGTGACCAGGCTCGGTGCGGTGGAGTCGCACTACCACTGGAAGGGCGCGCTGGAATCGTCGGAGGAAGTGCAGGTGCTGCTCAAGACGAGCGTCGCGCGCAGCGAAGAATTGCAGCGCTTCATCGAGGCGCGGCATCCCTATGAAACGCCCGAATTCCTCGTCTGGCAGGCGGATGCGTCGCCGGGTTACGGTCAATGGGTCAATGCAGAAACGCAGCGTCCTCTTCATGTTTGAGCTTTCTCGTAGCGCCGCGCGTCGCGTCTTCGGCCCGTTCGTCCTGTTGATGATGTTTTGCGCGGTCATCGGTGTGGCGCGCGCAGACGACGACTTCCTCGATCCCGCCGTCGCCTTCAAGTTCAGCGCCTCCGAGCAGCCGGGCGAGGTCGACGTGCGATACAAGATCGCCGACGGCTATTACATGTACCGCGAGCGGTTCGCGTTCGCGGTGAAGAACGGTGACGCCATTATCGGCGCGGCGCAACTGCCGGCCGGAAAAGTCCACTTCGACCAGACGTTCAACAAGGACGTCGAGACGTATCGCGGCGAACTGGTCATTCGCATTCCGGTTGCTCAGGCGAAGGGACCGTTCGAGCTCGCTGTGACGTCGCAGGGTTGCGCTGAAAAGGGCATCTGTTATCCGCCGATGGAGCGCACGTATCGCGTGAAGGGCGCGGCGCTTCAGGCGGCGGGCGCGTCACCGTCGAAGCCCTCTGACGCCGATGCATCGCAATCCTGGTTCGATCGCGCGACGAGCGCTGACTACGCGCAGTCGATGCTCGAAGGCGGGGGATTCTTCGCCGTCGTCGGGTTGTACTTCGTCGCCGGGATGGTGCTGAGTCTGCTGCCGTGCTCCTATCCGATGATCCCGATCTTGTCGGCGATCATCGTCGGCGAAGGCGCGCGGGTGACGCGCTCCCGTGGGTTCGCGCTCTCAGCGTGCTACGTGGTCGGAATGGCGCTCGTCTATACCGCGCTAGGCGTGGCGGCGGCGCTGATCGGCCAGAGCCTCGGGGCCTGGCTGCAGAACCCGTGGGTGCTGGGCACGTTCGGCGTGCTGCTCGCGATCTTCGCGGTCGCGCTCATCTCGGGTATCGATATCGCCTTGCCCGAGCGGTGGCAAAGCAGCGTGAACGAGGCGTCGCAGACGCGCACTGGCGGCAAGTTCGCCGCGGTCGCCGTCATGGGTGCGTTGTCCGCGCTCGTCGTCGGCGCGTGCATGACGGCGCCGCTGTTCGCGGTGCTGGCGTTCATCGCGCATACCGGCGATGCGATGCTCGGCGGCGCGGCGCTATTCGCGATGGGCATCGGGCTTGGCGTGCCGTTGCTCGTCATCGGACTGGGCGCGGGTTCGATACTGCCGCGCGCCGGCGCCTGGATGGACAGCGTGAAAGTGTCCTTCGGCGTCGTGCTGCTTGCTGCGGCCTTGTGGATCGTCTGGCCGGTGGCTGGCGGTGCCGCGCGGATGTTGCTGAGCGCGCTGTGGCTGCTGATCGCGGCTGCGTCGCTTGGTTTTTTCGCGCGCGGCGCGGCAACGCCGGCGAATGTCTGGACGCGTCTGGGACGCGGAGTCGGCGCGGCGCTCGCCGTCTGGGCTGCGACGCTGCTTGTCGGCCTCGCGGCAGGCTCGACTGACCCACTGCGTCCGCTGGCGGTGCTGGCGTCGCGCAGTGGCGGACCAGCGACGAACGGTGCGCCGAACCAGGGGCCGATCTTCGCGCCGGTGCGTACATCGGCGGAACTGGATTCCGCGGTGAAGGCGGCCGCGCGCCCCGCGATGCTCGACTTCTATGCCGACTGGTGCGTGTCCTGCAAGGAAATGGAGAGCCTGACGTTCTCGGATGCGCGGGTCCAGGCGCGGCTCGCGCAACTCAATTTGCTGCGCGCTGATGTGACCGCGAACAGCGCCGACGATCAATTCCTCCTCAAGCGCTTCAAGCTGTTCGGCCCGCCCGGCATCATTTTTTTCGATGAGAAGGGCAACGAGGTGGCGCGGGTCGTCGGCTATGAATCGGCGGACAAGTTCCTGAAGAGCCTCGACAAACTGGGTCCTTCCAACGGATAAAAAAAGGGCGATGCCGCGAGGCATCGCCCTTTTCGCATCAACGGCGCAGATTTACTTCGATGCCCGCAGAATGCGCGCCGCGTCGAGCGCGAAGTACGTCAGCACGCCGTCCGCGCCCGCGCGCTTGAAGGCGAGCAGCGATTCCATCATCGCCTTGTCGTGATCGAGCCAGCCGTTTTGCGTGGCGGCCTTGATCATCGCGTATTCGCCGCTGACCTGATATGCATACGTCGGGAAGCGGAACTCGTCTTTCACGCGCCGCACGATGTCGAGATACGGCATGCCCGGTTTGACCATCACCATGTCCGCGCCTTCTTCGATGTCCATGCGCACTTCGCGCATCGCTTCATCGGAGTTCGACGGGTCCATCTGATACGTCATCTTGTTGCCCTTGCCGAGATTCGCCGCCGAACCGACCGCGTCGCGGAACGGGCCGTAGAACGCCGACGCGTATTTCGCGGCGTACGCCATGATGCGCGTGTGGATGTGCCCGTCGCTTTCGAGCATCTCGCGGATCGCGCCGATGCGGCCATCCATCATGTCCGACGGCGCGACGATATCCACGCCAGCTTCCGCCTGCGTGCGCGCCTGCTCGACGAGGATCTCGCTCGTTTCGTCGTTCTTCACGTAACCGTCTTCATCCAGCACGCCGTCCTGGCCGTGGCTCGTGTACGGATCGAGCGCGACGTCCGTCAGCACGCCGAGCGCCGGGAAGTTCTTCTTGAGTTCGCGCACGGCGCGCGGAATCAGGCCTTCCGGATTCGTCGCCTCGCGGCCGTCGGGCGTCTTGATGGACGGTTCGATCGCCGGGAACAGCGAAATCACCGGCACGCCGAGTTCGACGCATTGCTCGGCGACCTTCATCAGCAGATCGACGGACGTCCGCTCGACGCCGGGCATCGACGGAATCGACTGACGCTCATTCGTGCCTTCGACGATGAAAACCGGGTAAATCAGATCGTTCGTGGTGAGGATGTTCTCGCGCATCATCCGGCGCGAAAAGTCATCGCGACGCATGCGGCGCGGACGATGATGGGGATAGAAACTCATGACGTGACTCGATGTGATGTGCTTCGGAGGGAGATCGGAAACGTGATTCCGGGGCGCTCGAGCCATATGGGACAAGCCCGCCCGCGTCGCGGAAACGTTTTGAGACAATGGTATATCATACCGATCGAGCAACGCGCTTGCGCCGCGCTCCCCGCTTCTCCTCCCTGAGCGGGCGCCAATCGTTATGCGATTAGGCTGTTGACCCGCCGTTATGCGGCGGGTTTTTTATGTCTGCCTGCGCCGACGACCTGATCGCAGCGGTCGTGCCGTCACTCTGCCGCGTCGCCGGGCGCCGCCTGTTCAGGAATCAGCCAGCTCTCGATCAGTTCATGCGCTTCGTCGAGACCGGTGCGCTTGAGCGCCGAAAAAAGCTGCACGCTCAACTCACCGCGATACCCCGCCGCCTTGTATTCGCCGAACGCTTTCTGCGTCGCCCGCAGTGCGTTGGTCATCTCCTGTCGCGTCAATTTGTCGCACTTTGTGAGAAGCGCGTGGATCGGCTTACCGGTCGGCGCGAACCAGTCGATCATGATCCGATCCAGTTCGGTCAACGGACGGCGCGAATCCATCATCAGGATCATGCCGCGCAACTGCGCACGGCTTTGCAAATAGGTGGACAGCAATTGCTGCCAATGCGCCTTGGCTGCGCCCGGCACTTCGGCGTAGCCGTAGCCCGGCAAGTCGACGATATGCGCGACGGGCGCGTCCTTCGGACCGACCGCGAAATAGTTGATGTGCTGCGTGCGTCCGGGCGTCTTGCTGGCGAACGCAAGCCGCTTCTGATTGCAGAGGATGTTGATGGCGGTGGATTTGCCGGCATTCGACCGCCCGGCGAACGCGATTTCCGGCTGCGGAGTCGGCGGAAGGTCGCGCAGATGATTGACGGTAGTGAAGAAGCGAGCTTGATGGAGCAGAAATGACATTGGCGGGCGATCGAGAGAGAGGCGATGACTGAAGCCTTGAGAACCCCGGCAAATACTGGGCATGCCCCGACTGGCGTCTTTGCGTGTAGCGGGTTATTGTACAATACGACGGATTTTTAAAGACCCGCAGGGCGTAAGATCCAGGGCCGCAGGCGTTGCCCAACAAGGAGCGAGACAGTGTTCAGGGCGTCTTTGGAGCCCTGTCGTTCGGGTATCTTGCGGCATGTTCGGTTGCCGTCGTTTTTTGCAGAACCTCACATTCTCACAAGACGAAAAACAGGGTACGCGAATGAACCGACTGTACAGGTCTCTGGTGGTGCTCAAGGCGGCGGCGGCTTTCGGTTTCGGTGCAAGTTTGAGTGGGTTTGCGGTATCGGCGAGCGCGGCGGAGTCCGCCCAGCCGGCCAAGCCCGATGTCACGAGAGGGCAGGCCATCGCCACCCAGGTTTGCGCGGCGTGCCATGCGGCGGACGGCAACAGCGCCGGCGCCGCATTTCCGAAGCTCGCGGGCCAGCACGCGGAATACATCGTCAAGCAGTTGAAGGATTACAAGACGCAGCCGGGCGCGAAAGCGCCGGCGCGCAACAATCCGATCATGACGGGCATTGCGAGCGCGCTGTCGGATCAGGACATGGTCAACGTCGCCGCGTACTTCGCTTCGCAAAAGACCAAGCCTAACTATGCGCGCGACAAGAACACCGTCGCGCTCGGCCAGAAGATCTACCGTGGCGGCATCGCGGACAAGGGCGTGCCGGCGTGCGCCGCCTGTCACGGTGCAACGGGCCTGGGTATCCCGGTGCAATATCCGCGATTGTCGGGGCAGTGGGGCGATTACACCGCCGCGCAGTTGAACGCCTTCGCGCAGGGCACGCGCAACAATAGCGAGCCGATGCACGCCATCTCGTCCCGCCTCAACGATGCCGAGATGAAAGCGGTAGCGGATTACATCGCCGGATTGCATTAAACGCAGCACGCAGCGTCCAGCGGTTCCCGGCTGAAAAGCAAGAAAGCGCGGAATCGCCCATACTACGATACGAAGCCGGCCCACAGAGGCAGGCGCGAGAACAAGAAAAGGGTGGGACGTCGATCGGTCAGACCGTGGGCGTCTCCACCCTTTTTTGCTGTCAGCCGGAGTTTGAATGAGCGTCACCACATCGGGTATGCAGTCGAAGTCTAGCCGCCGCGCCATCAGGCATTTCGTCGAACTCGTGAGTTCGATGCGTTTCGCCATCGCCTTGCTGGTCATATTGGCAATAGCGAGCATCATCGGGACGGTGCTTACGCAAGAAGACCCGTACCCGAACTACGTCAATCAGTTCGGCCCGTTCTGGGCGGACATTTTCCGCGGCCTGAGCCTCTACACCGTCTACAGCGCGTGGTGGTTCATGCTGATCCTGATCTTTCTGGTGATCTCCGTGTCGCTGTGCGTGGTGCGCAATGGCCCGAAGATGATCGCCGACATCAAGAGCTGGAAAGACCGCGTGCACGAAGGCAGCCTGCGCGCGTTTCATCACAAGGGCGAGTTCGTGACGCCGGCGAATCGCGCGCAGAATGCGGCGACGCTCGAGCGCCTCGGCACGAAGATGGGCTACCGGTTCGTCCGGCGCGAGACGGACACCGGCGCGACGCTCATCGCCGGCAAGCGCGGCGCGCTCACGAAGATTGGCTATATCTCGGCGCACTTGGCGATCGTCGTCATCTGTATTGGCGGGCTGCTCGACAGCAACCTGCCGATCAGGCTGCAAATGTGGCTCTTCGACAAAACGCCCATCAACTCCAACGCCGTCATCAACGACATTCCGGCCGAGCATCGCCTGTCCACGTCGAACCCGACTTTCCGCGGTTACGCGTGGGTGCCGGAAGGGCAGTACGTCGGCACCGCGATTTTGAATCAGCCGGGTGGCTCGATCATTCAGGATCTGCCGTTCTCGATTCAGCTCGACAAGTTCATCGTCGACTACTACTCGACCGGCATGCCGAAGCTCTTCGCGAGCGATATCGTCGTGATCGATCACAAGAGCGGCAAGCGCATTCCGGCGCGTATCGAAGTGAACAAGCCGTTCACGTATGAAGGCGTGTCGATTTATCAGTCGAGCTTTCAGGACGGCGGCTCGAAGCTCGAAATGACCGCCTGGCCGATGGCCGGCGGCAGCGCAAAGACGTTGCCCGTGAACGGGACCATCGGCGGCACCGCGCCGATTGGCGCTCAGTTCGCGGGCGCGAAGGGCGAAACGGTCGAATTCACCGACTTCCGCGCGATCAACGTCGAAAACATGACGGACGGCAGCGGCACGCCGGACGCACGCGGCGTCGGCAAGAAGGAGACGCTGCGCGATGCGTTCGACGAGCGCCTCGGCTCCGGCGCGAAAACGTCGAAGCCGACCGATCTGCGCAACGTCGGCCCGTCGGTGCAATACAAGGTGCGCGGCACGGACGGCCAGGCGCGCGAGTACAGCAACTACATGCTGCCGGTCGATGTGGGCGGGCAGCGAATGTTTCTCGCCGGCATGCGCGTGAGCCCGAACGATTCGTTCCGCTATCTGCGCATTCCCGCCGACGATCAAGGCTCGGTCAAGCAATGGATGGAACTGCGCGCCGCACTCGCGACGCCCGCAACGCGCGCCGAAGCGGCGCATCGTTTTGCGCTGCGTTCCGTGCCGCCGACGAACATGGAGATGCAGAAGCATCTGGAGGAGAGCGCGACCCGTGTGCTTAACCTGTTCGCCGGAGCGGATGAAACCGGCGCGGCAGCCACGAATCCGCAGATGATTGGCGGCTTCCAGAGCATCGCGGGCTTTATCGATCGCTCGGTGCCGAAGGGCGAGCAGGAGAAAGCCGCGGGCCTTCTGATGCGCATGCTCGAAGGCGCGATGTGGGACGTGTGGCAGATTTCCCGCGAACAGAACGGCCTGCCCGCCGCGAAAATCGACGAGAAGAGCACCGCGTTCGTGCAGGCGTCGATCAACGCGCTTTCCGACAGCTTCCTGTACGGTTCTCCCGTCTTCCTGCAACTGGATACGTTCAAGCAGATCCAGGCTTCGGTCTTCCAGTTGACGCGCGCGCCGGGTAAAAAAGTGGTGTATCTTGGCAGCCTCCTGCTGGTGGTCGGCATTTTCTCGATGTTCTACGTGCGCGAACGCCGGCTCTGGTTCTGGCTCAAAGATACAGGACAAGGCGGCGCAAGCGTGCTGATGGCGATGTCCACCGCACGCCGCACGCTCGACTTCGAGAAGGAGTTCGAGCGCACGCGCGCCGCGGTGGCGGCGGCTCTCGGCGCATCGCCGGTCGATCCGGCTGCGGCGAACGCGCCCGTCGCCGCCTCGTCGCAATCGACATCCGAAGCTGCCAGCTCGGAAGTTTCATCACGGTAAGATCATGGACCTCACACAGACTTCCTCCCACGCCTCCGCCAAGACGGAACGTCCGGCATCCGGCCTTCCCGATGCCGGCGCGTTCGACGATCGTCCGTTCTTCCGCAAGCTCGGCGCGCTCGACTGGCTGTTCGCCCTCGCGATGGTCGCTGGCGCGGGCTTCGCGCTGAATCGGTATCACGCGTACATGGACGTGTACGACATGGCCGTGCTGATCGGCGCGGTGCCGACGTTCGTCGTCCTCGGCTGGCGCTGGAAACCGGTGCGCTTGCTGATTGCGTTGATCGCGGTACTCGCTTTGTCGTCGATTCAGCTTTATCAGCACGACCTCGCCCGCGCCGACACCAATTTCTTCCTCAAGTATTTTCTGTCGAGCCAATCCGCGATTCTGTGGATGAGCGCGCTCTTCATTCTTGCGACGCTGTTCTACTGGATCGGCCTGCTGACGCGCTCGCAGACGGGCGGCGCAATCGGTTCGCGCATGACGTGGGTTGCGGTGCTGATGGGCTTCACCGGTCTCATGGTGCGCTGGTACGAGTCGTACATGATCGGCAGCGACGTCGGCCATATTCCCATCTCGAACCTGTATGAAGTGTTCGTGCTGTTCTGCCTGATCACCTCGCTCTTTTACCTCTACTACGAACAGCATTACGCGACCCGCCAGATGGGCGCGTTCGTGCTGCTCGTGATCAGCGCGGCGGTCGGCTTCCTGATGTGGTATTCGATCGCTCGCGACGCGCAGCAGATTCAGCCGCTCGTGCCCGCGCTGCAAAGCTGGTGGATGAAGATCCACGTGCCGGCGAACTTCATCGGCTACGGCAGCTTCGCGCTCTCGGCGATGGTTTCGGTCGCGTATCTGGCGAAGCAGCGCGGCGTGCTGGCCGACCGCCTGCCGTCGCTCGAAGTGCTCGACGACGTCATGTACAAGTCGATCGCCGTCGGTTTCGCGTTCTTCACCATCGCGACGATTCTCGGCGCGCTGTGGGCGGCGGAAGCGTGGGGCGGCTACTGGAGCTGGGACCCGAAGGAAACCTGGGCGCTGATCGTCTGGCTGAACTACGCGGCGTGGCTGCACATGCGGCTGATGAAGGGCCTGCGCGGCGCGGCGGCGGCATGGTGGGCGCTGACGGGGCTCATCGTGACGACGTTCGCGTTCCTCGGCGTCAACATGTTCCTGTCGGGCTTGCACAGCTACGGCAAGCTTTGATCCGGCCGCATCGAAAGGAAAAAACCGCCACGCATCACGCTGGCGGTTTTTTTTCGTTCTAACGTGGAATACGGGCACCCGCCGTGCTGTTTGCACCGGTAACGACGAATGCAAAGGGAGTCGTCTCATGTGGATCAAACGTAATGGCGCGCTTTACGGCGACGACATCGACAGCAGCGAAATCACGCCGCGGCACGTATTCGAAAATCGGCGGCGCGTGTTGCAGTCGATGGGCGCACTCGCCGCCACGGGCCTCGCCGGCGCGAGCGGTTTCGCGCACGCGACGCTGACTTCACCCGATGCCAAAGGCCAGAAGCTCTCGGCGACGACGAACCCGAAGTTCGTCGCGCTCGACAAGCCGACGTCGCTCAAGGACATCACGACGTACAACAACTTCTACGAGTTCGGCACCGACAAGAGCGATCCCGCGCAGCACGCGAGCACGCTGCGTCCGCGGCCGTGGAAAGTGTCGGTCGAAGGCGCGATCAAGAATCCGAAGGTGTATGACATCGACGAGATGCTCAAGATCGCGCCGCTGGAAGAGCGCGTCTATCGGCTGCGTTGCGTCGAAGGCTGGTCGATGGTGATTCCGTGGATCGGCGTCTCGCTGTCGGAACTGATCAAGCGCGCCGAGCCGACGGGCAACGCGAAATACGTGCAGTTCATCAGTCTGGCCGATTCGTCCCAGATGCCCGGGCTGTCGACGCCCATCCTCGATTGGCCGTACTCCGAAGGCCTGCGCATGGACGAGGCGATGAACCCGCTCACGCTGCTGACCGTCGGCCTATACGGGGAAGTGCTGCCGAACCAGAACGGCGCGCCGGTCCGGATCATCGTGCCGTGGAAATACGGCTTCAAGAGCGCGAAGTCGCTGGTGAAAATCCGCTTCGTCGAAAAGCAGCCGCCGACGAGCTGGAACACTTACGCGCCGAGCGAATACGGCTTCTATTCGAACGTGAATCCGAGCGTCGATCATCCGCGCTGGAGCCAGGCGACGGAGCGGCGCATCGGCGAGGACGGATTCTTCGCGCCGAAACGCAAGACGCTGATGTTCAACGGCTACGGCGATCAGGTCGCATCGTTGTATCAGGGCATGGACCTCAAGAAAAACTTCTGAACCATGCCGACCGCATCTGAAATCAAACGCGCTACCGCCGCCGCACCGCAGACTCGAAACTGGATCGCGCCTGCCAAGGTCGCCGTCTTCATCGCGATGCTTTACCCGTTGGCGCGCATCGTCGTGCTTGGCATCACGTCAGGGCTGGGCGCGAATCCGATCGAATTCATCACGCGCTCGACCGGGCTCTGGACGCTCGTCTACCTGTGCATCACGCTCGCCGTCACGCCGGTGCGACGCCTGACGGGCGTGACCGCGCTCGTGCGCTTTCGCCGCATGATCGGGCTGTATGCATTCTTTTTCGCCGTGCTGCACTTCACGACCTACATCTGGTTCGACAAGTGGTTCGACGTGGCGGAGATGCTGAAGGACATCGGCAAGCGGCCATTCATCACGGTGGGCTTCGCGGCGTTCGTGTTGCTGATTCCGCTCGCGGTGACATCGCCCAAGGCGATGGTGAGGAAGCTCGGCCGCCGCTGGCAGACGCTGCATCGCACGATCTATCTCATCGCGGCGCTCGCCATCCTGCATTTCTGGTGGATGAAGGCAGGCAAGCACGATTTCGAATTGCCCAAGATCTACGGCGCAATCGTGATCGTGTTGCTGGGCTGGCGCCTGGTCGCGTGGCTTCGGGCGCGGAACGCACGCACGTAAAAAAAGCGACGCTCGTCGAGCGTCGCCTTCGTTCTTTCGTCGACCGCGTGAAGCGGCTCAGTCCGGCAGAATCGATTCCCCGGCGAACAACTGTTTGACCTCTTCGCGCGCTCGCACGACACGCACGCGCTCGCCGTCCACCATCACTTCGGCGGCGCGCGGGCGGGTGTTGTAGTTCGAGCTCATCACGAAGCCGTACGCGCCCGCGGAGCAGACCGCGAGCAGATCGCCCGGTTCGACGGCCAGATCGCGATCGCGCCCGAGCCAGTCGCCGCTTTCGCAGACCGGACCGACCACGTCGTACTTGTGCGTCGGCGCATCGCGCTTCGCGACCGGGACGATGCGGTGAAACGCCTCGTACATCGCGGGGCGCGCGAGATCGTTCATCGCGGCATCGACGATGGCGAAGTTCTTCTCCTCGCCCGGCTTCAGAAATTCGACACGCGTCAGCAAGATGCCCGCGTTGCCGACGAGCGAGCGCCCCGGCTCGAAATACACTTCGCGCTGGCCGTGGCCGCGCTTCTCGATGTGATCGAGCAACGTGCGCACGAAATCGCCGATATCGGGCGGAGTCTCGTCGTCGTACGTGATGCCGAGGCCGCCGCCGACATCAACGTGCCGAATGCTCATGCCGTCCGCTTCGATCTGTTCGACGAGTTCGAGCAGCTTGTCGATGGCATCCAGATACGGGCTGATTTCCGTAATCTGCGAGCCGATGTGGCAGTCGATGCCGACCACGTCCAGATTCGCCATCGCGTGTGCGGCGCGGTAGGTCGCGCGCGCGTCGCTGAAAGCTACGCCGAACTTGTTCGACTTCAGGCCCGTGGAGATATACGGATGCGTCTTCGCGTCGACGTCCGGATTCACGCGCAGGGAAACCGGCGCGCGCTTGCCGAGCGATTGCGCCACGTCGTTCAACGCATGCAGCTCGGGAATCGATTCCACGTTGAAGCACTTCACGCCGGCTTGGAGCGCTTCGCGCATTTCCGCCGCCGTTTTGCCGACGCCCGAAAACACCGTGTTCCGGGCTTTCCCGCCGGCAGCGAGCACGCGCGCCAGTTCTCCCGACGACACGATGTCGAAGCCCGCGCCCAGACGCGCGAACACATTGAGGACGGCGAGATTGCTGTTGGCCTTCACCGCGACGTGAACGCTCGCGCGGCGGCCGCCGCACGCATCGGCGTAAGCGCGATAGGCGCGCGTCAGCTCGTCGCGGGAATAGACGTAGAGCGGCGTGCCGAACTGCTGCGCGAGCGACGCGGCGGAAACGCCTTCGGCGTGAAGTGCGCCGTCGACATAATGGAATGCGGAATCACTCATGCGTGTGCGCGGGTGGAATCGGGATCGGGTTCGGGATGCGCCGGAAGGCACACAGGCTTGCTGTCAGTACGCGGACGAAGCCGCTTTCGGTGCGGCGGCGGGCGTCGATTTCAGGTCCGTCTCGGGTGCGAGCGAGAGCGCGTCGCCGGACGTATCCGGAATGTCGCCGGATGCAGCGCGGGCCGGGTTGGCGCGCGAGGCGGTTTCGTCGTCGGGAGTCACGTCGGAAGGCGGCGTATCCTGCAGATTGTCAGGACGCTGCGGCATGGGAGGCACGACGGGAAGATAAAGCGGACCGCGTTGCCCACAACCGCCGAGCGTGACTGTGGCCGCGGCGCAAACGCTGACAGCCGCTACAATCGCGCTCATCCTGAAAACAACTCGCATGACCGTCCCTGTACATAGAATCGATGGAGTTTAGCATGACAGACCAGGAATACCTGACGTTGGCGGAGGCCGTGCTGACCGCGATCGAGCGCGATGTGGACACGGCCGAAGCCGACATCGAATTCGAGCGAAGCGGCAATGTGCTGACGCTGGAATTCGAGAATCGCACGAAGGTGATCGTCAACTTGCAGCCGCCGAAGCACGAAATCTGGCTCGCGGCGAAGTCGGGCGGATTCCACTACAAATACGTCGATGGTCAGTGGCGCGACACCCGGGACGACAGCGAGTTTTTCGCCGCGCTGAGCAAGTATTCGACCGAGCAGGCAGGCGAGCCGATCCGCTTTTCAGCGTGACCGGCTCGTGAGGTGAGGGAAAAGCAGACGGTGTGGAAAAGGGCTACTGGCCCTTGAACAGATTCATGATGTCCTGCTTTTCCTGCTCGCCGACATCCGGCGTCGGCGCGGTCACGCCCGACACGCCGCCTTCCTGCGGCGGCGCCTGACTTACCCCGATCGTCGCGATGAAGCCGTGGCCCGGCGTCATGTCGTCGTAGTACAGCTCGCCGCCGAGCGATTTCACATCGGGCGGCATCATCGGCCTGTACTCGGGCACGCCTTGCAGCGCGCGCGTCATGTATTCCATCCACACGGGCAGCGCGAGACCGCCGCCGGTTTCGCGGTCGCCGAGACTGCGCGGATTGTCGTAGCCGATCCACGCGATCGCGACGAGCGAACGCTGATAGCCGGCGAACCACGCATCGCGCGAATCGTTCGTCGTGCCGGTCTTGCCGGCAAGGTCGCCGCGCTTCATCTGATTCGTCTTCGCAGCCGTGCCGTGCTGCGCAACACTTTGCAGCAGGCTGTTCATCACGAATGCATTGCGCGGCGTGATGGCGAGCGGCGCGCTGCCCTGCGCGACGAGCGGTTGCGGATGCGACACCACGGCGCCACGCGGGTCGGTGATATCGGCGATCAGATACGGATTCACGCGATAGCCGCCGTTCGCGAACACCGCATAGCCCGACGCCATCTGCAGCGGCGTCACGAGGCCCGCGCCGAGCGCCATCGGCAGATACGCCGGATGACGGTCCGCATCGAAGCCGAAGCGCGTGATGTACTGCTGCGCGTACTTCGTGCCGATGTTGTTCAGGATGCGGATCGACACCATGTTCTTCGACTTCTGCAGCGCGGTGCGCATGGTCATCGGGCCGTCGAAGCCGCCGCCGTAGTTCTTCGGCTCCCACGCCTGGCCACCGGTTTCGGCGGCGCTGAAGAAGAGCGGGCCGTCGTTGATGATCGTCGCCGGCGACAAACCTTTCTCCAGCGACGCAGAATAAATGAACGGCTTGAAGCTCGAGCCCGGCTGACGCCACGCCTGCGTGACGTGGTTGAACTTGTTCTTGTTGAAGTCGAACCCGCCGACGAGCGCGCGGATTGCGCCGTCCTGCGGCACGAGCGAGATCAACGCGCCTTCGACTTGGGGCAGTTGCGTGATGGACCAGTCGCCGTCGCTGCTTTTCGCGAGCCGCACGATCGCGCCCGGACGAATGCGCTGGTTCGGCTGCGCACGCGGCGAAAGCGCGTTCGCGACGAAGCGCAGATCGTTGCCGGTGATGGTGGCCACGTTGCCGTCGATGAAGCTCGCCTTCACTTCCTTCGGACTCGCCGACGTCACGACCGCCGCGACGATCTCGCCGTTGTCCGGATGCTCGGCGAGCGCATCGTCGATGGCCTGTTCACGGTCATCCGCGTCCGCCGGCAGATCGATGAAACCTTCCGGCCCGCGATAGCCATGACGCCGTTCGTAGTCCATCAGGCCTCGGCGCAGCGCGTGATAGGCGGCGTCCTGATCGGCGGAATCGATCGTCGTCACGACGTTGAAGCCGCGCGTATAGGCTTCTTCGCGATATTGCGCGTACATCATCTGCCGGACCATTTCCGCGACGTATTCCGCGTGGACACTGAACTCGCGCCCCTGTCCCTTCACGATGAGCGGCTGTTTCACCGCCGTCGCGTACTCTTCCGGCGTGATGAAGTTCAGCTCGCGCATCCGCTGAAGGATGTACTCCTGCCGAACCTTCGCGCGCTTCGGATTCACGACCGGGTTATATGCCGACGGCGCCTTCGGCAGACCCGCGAGCATCGCCGCTTCGGCGAGCGTGATGTCCTTCAGGTCCTTGCCGAAATAGACGCGCGCCGCGCTCGCAAACCCGTACGCACGCTGTCCGAGATAGATCTGATTCATGTACACCTCAAGAATCTGATCCTTCGTCAACGCACGCTCGATCTTGTAGGCGAGCAGCATCTCGTAGATCTTGCGGGTGTACGTCCTTTCGCTCGACAGGAAGAAGTTTCGCGCGACCTGCATCGTGATCGTGCTCGCGCCTTGCGACGCATGCCCATTCGACAATGCAACCGTTCCCGCGCGCACGATGCCCATGACATCGACGCCGCCGTGATCGTAAAAACGCGCGTCTTCGATTGCGAGCACGGCTTTCTTCAGGCGATCGGGCACTTCCTGAATGCGCACGACGCTGCGGCGTTCCTCGCCGAATTCGCCGATCAGCACGTGATCGGCGGTGTAGATGCGCA
Source organism: Caballeronia grimmiae (assembly GCF_000698555.1). Lineage (GTDB taxonomy): Bacteria > Pseudomonadota > Gammaproteobacteria > Burkholderiales > Burkholderiaceae > Caballeronia > Caballeronia grimmiae. The sequence continues at coordinate 29,762 of NZ_JFHE01000023.1, forward strand.
GCGGCACTTTCGGCCGATAGTCGGTGAGCGCATCGAGCGATGGCAGGTTCGGCATCGCCACGATGAGCGCATAGCCGAACACCAGCGCAATGGAGACGATCAGCGCGAAAACGCAGACGAGCGAGCCTAAAAGCAGCCGCGCAAACCACGAACGTCGAGGCTTTATCGGGCCTTCGGGCGGCGTGGCCGGCGGATTAGTCGGGGAAGAGGATTGCATAGCACCACCAAAAACAGTCCCGGGATTATAGCCGTCCGGGTTTCGGGAATTTCCTAGGCACTCGGGTAACAGTCCAATGCAATCCGCGTCGCTTTTCCTGTTGCCAAGATACGCGCGATGTCCCGCGAAAACATCGTGTCATCGCTCGCGTTAGCCGTTCGGCCGAATGTTCGCCGTGTGCCGCCTTCACGAGAATTCGTGCATCGAAAGCGCGCGAATGTTTCGGCGCGCGAGTGACGGAAGGAGTGGACATGAAGAAGGAAAGCGCCTTGCGCGGCGCGGTGCTGACGGTCACGCGCCGGTTCGCGGCGGGTATCGACATAAGCGAGGACGCAGTGCGGCTCGCGGTTCTCAGCCGGCGGCTGAAGCGGGATTCGACCGTGTGCGTCGAGCATCTGGATGCGGTTCCAATCGCGGCGGGGGCGGTGGTGGGCGGCGATTTCGTCGATCGCGCGGCCGTCGCTGCGGCGTTGCGCGAAGCGGTCGAACGCATGCCGCAGAACGGCGCGTGGAGCGCGCTGCGCTGTTCGATGGGCCTCCCCGCATCGGCGACGCTGACCACACGGGTGCCGCTCGCGCGGCTGATCGAGGCGCGTCAGCCGGACGTGCCGGATATCGGCAGCGATCCACGCGGCTTGCTCGAGCCGGCGGTGCTCGCCGAGGCGGAGCGCGCATCGGGCATGGAGCGCGGCGCGCTCGCAGTCGACTGGTCCGTCGAGGCTCGCGACGACGGGAACGCCTATGTGACGATCGCGGCGACGGCCAGGCGGCACGTCGAGGCGCGCGTGGAAACGGCGGCGGCAGCGGGCATCGCGTTGTGCGCCATCGACGGCGAACCGGCCGCGGCCCTGCGCGCGATGCGTCATTCGGGCCGCGTCGAACTGGACGCCGATGCGCGCTATCTCGCTTGCTGGCTCGAAAGCTCGGGGCTGCACGCGTGGGTCGTGAGCGCCGGCGAAGTGGAGAGCGAGGCGCGCTATCCCGCGCCGGAATACGTGAGCATCGCTGACGCGCTGCGCCATCTGGCGGGCGAAACGACGCCGATCGACTGCGCGTACGTCGGCGGTCAGACGCACTTGCTGACGAACGCGGGCCTTCCGCTGCCGGCGCTGGCGAAGATCGTCGGCTGCCCCGCGCTGCCCTTCGAGGCTGCGCCGTATTGCAACGGCGCGTCGGAAATCGATGCCGCGATGAAGCATTCGCCGCTTTTCGCCACCGCGTTCGGACTCGCATTGCGCGAGGTGCTGCAATGACGAGCGCCGCCACCATCGACGGCTTCAATCTGCTGCCTTACCGGTCTCGCAACCGTCGTGCGCTGCGACGGCAGCGGCTCGCGATCCTGGCCGTCGCAAGCCTCGCCGGATGCGCGGCTGTGGGAAGCGTCGCGGGCTGGGACGCCTTCGAGCGCACGCGTCTGGATGAACGGCGTATCGCACTGGAAGCGACGCTGCGCGCATCGAACGCGGCTATCGACGAACACGCGCGCCTTCTTCGCACCGAGGCCGAGCGTCGCCGGGCGCGTGACGCGGCGCAACCGCTCGCCGGACCGCGCGACCGGTTCCTCGCGCTGCTGGAAGCGCTCGCGGATGCGCCGTCGCGCACGGACGTCGTTCTCCAACGCATTTCCCAGCGGGCCGATGAAGTCGAGCTTGCCGCGCTCGCCCCGGATTCCCAGACGGCGGCGCGCTGGCTCAAACGGCTGGAGGACTTGCGCGGCGTGCAATCGGTCGAGGTCGTGGAGATGAAGCGGCGCGTGGAAACGGGGCCATCCGCGAAGCGCGATGCGGTCGCGCCGGCAATCGATCGCTATGAATTTATCGCGCTGGTGCGCTATGCGCCGGCTGAAGCGAAAACCACGGCCGCACCGGCGAAAACATCAATGCAAAGGAAACCGCAATGAACACCCTGACGATGACTGTCCCCGGGGGCTTGCGCTCGCACTCGCACGGGCGCGCCCGCACTCCGCTGCTGCGACCGCTGCACGCGTGGTCGACGCGCCGCACGGCTCTTACGGCGCTCGCGCTTTTCGTATGCGTGTTCGCGCTGGGCGTCGAAGGCTGGCTCGCTTCGGGCCTGAGCCAGCGCGATGCCGCCCGCACCGCGCTCGCCGCAACCCAACGCAAAGCGGACGATGCCCGCGGAATCGTCGCGGCGTTGCCGGAACTACGCGCGCGCATTGCGGCCACGAGCATGACGCCCGCCACCTGGACCGCTGCCGATGCGCTTCACGCAGTGGCCGCACTCGCTGCGCAGAGCGGACTGCGCGTGACGGAGATCGAGCCGCAATCGTCGGCGAAAAGCGGAGCCCGGACGTCAACGCAGCCGGCAACGGAACGCGCGCTCACCTTCCGGGCGGACGGCGCGTTTCCCGAAGTTCGCCGCTTTCTGGAGGCGCTCGCCGGCCTGCCGCGCCTGATCGTGCCGGAGGCTGTGCAAATCAAGCGTCAGGCCGGCGCGGTGACGATCGATGCGACACTGCGCATCCACGAAACGCTGCCTGCGGTGCCGCTTTCGGAGCCCGCGCGCACGAACGCCTTCATCGTCGATCCGTTCGGCAGGGACGGCGCAACCGGTCTCGCTCGTGATGCGGGCATGCTGCTCGTCGGCACGATGGTGGCGCGCCACCGCGCGATGGCGCTCGTGCAGAGCGCGAAGAACGTCGACCACTACGAACCGGGACAGCAGATCGGCGACGAGCGGCTCGAACGCGTTCAGCCCCGCGCGATACAGCTTGCAAGCGGCGAGGGCGCGTCGCGGATGCTGACGTTCGCGGAGGATCGCAAGTGAGCAAGGCGCTATGCATCTTCCGCGCGATGAGCGTCGCGGCGATCATCGTGGCGCGTGCGGCAACGGCGGCCGACGTCGGCGATGCGCCCGTCGCGCCGTTGCCGCCGCTACCGGCAACGCTGGATACGCTCCCGACGGATCAGTTCGCAATCGATACGGCCATTCCGCTGGCGCCACCGCCGCCGCCCCAAACAACGGCCACGGCAAGCGCGGAAAAGCCCGCTGCCGAATCCGCCGAGCCGCTCGAAGGACCGCCGGTGCCGCTGCGGCAACTGGAACGCCTCAGCGGAACGAAGGCCGATGACGGCAAGCCGATCACGCTCGACCTTAAAAACGCCGACCTGAGCGCCGCGCTGCAAGGCTTCGCGCGCTTCACCGGCCTCAACATCATCGCGAGCGAGAAGGTGCGCGGGCTGGTGTCGATCAATCTCGTCGCGGTGCCGTGGCGGCGCGCGTTCGACACGCTTCTCGAGGTCAACGGCCTGGCGATGGAGCAGCACGGCAACGTGATCTGGGTCGCGCCGCTCGCCGAACTCGCGGCGCGCGAGAAGTTGCGCTATGAGGCGCACGCGCGCGCGGCGGAACTGGAGCCGCTCGCAAGCCGCACCTTCACGTTGCGCTATCCGCGTGCCGAAGACGTGCGCAAGCTGCTGACCGGCTCGGGCACGCAGCGCGTGCTGTCGAAGCGCGGCTCCGCCATGGCCGACGCGCGCACCAATCTGCTTTTCGTCACCGATCTCGACGCTCGCGTGCAGCAGATCGCCGAGCTGATCGCATCCATCGACAGGCCGACGCCGCAAGTGATGATCGAAGCGCGCATCGTCGAAGGCGAGACCGGGCTGTCGCGCAACCTCGGCGTCAAGCTGGGCGTCGCGCCGACAGGAGACTCCGCGCGCGGCATCGCGGGCGGCAAGGACGGGGTGGTATACGATCTGTCGGCGCGGCCGCTCAACGGTTTCGACGCGGCAACCGCTGGGCTCACGCTTTTCGCCGCGCAGGCCACGCGGCTGCTGGACATCGAACTCAGCGCGCTCGAATCCGAGGGGCGGGGACAGATCGTGTCGCGACCGCGCGTCGTGACGGCGGATCGCGTGAAGGCGATCGTCGAACAGGGCACGGAGCTGCCGTATCAGGCGAAAGTCGGCAATGGCGTCTCGGGCGTGCAGTTTCGGCGCGCTGCGCTCAAACTGGAGGTCGAGCCGCAAATCACGCCGCACGGGCACGTCATTCTCGATCTGGATGTCGCGAAAGACAGCGTCGGCGAGCAGACGGCGGCAGGGCCGGCCATCAACACGAAGCACGTGCAGACGCGCGTGGAAGTGGAGGATGGCGGGACCGTGGCGATCGGCGGCATTTATTCAGAAGACGAACGGGTCGATGTCACCGGCGTGCCGGGATTGTCGAAGCTGCCGCTGATCGGCTGGCTGTTTCGTCACGACGCGCGGCGCAAGTCGCAGAGCGAGCTGGTCATCCTGATCACGCCGCATGTGGTGGCGGCGAAGGGATGACGCGGGGCGCGCGACTCGACAAAGCGGGCGGTTTGCCCTTAAGCTGCCGCACGAACAAATTGCATATTGTCAAAGGATCAAGGTTGCAGGAAGGGCACGCGAACGCGAACATCTTCTTCGTCGGACTCATGGGGGCGGGTAAAACCACCGTGGGCCGTGCGGTTGCGCGCCGTTTGCAGCGCTCGTTCATCGATTCCGACCTGGAAATCGAAGCACGCACCGGCGCGCGGATACCCGTGATCTGGGAACTCGAAGGCGAGGCCGGATTCCGCCAGCGCGAAGCCAACGTCATCGACGAGTTGTCGCAGAAGAGCGGCATCGTGCTCGCGACAGGCGGCGGCGCGGTGCTGCGGCAGGAGAATCGCGAACATCTGAGGAATCGCGGCATCGTCATTTATCTGCGCGCGAATCCGCACGATCTCTGGCAGCGCACCCGCCGCGACAAGAACCGGCCGCTGCTTCAGACCGAAGATCCGCGCGGCAAGCTGGAAGCGCTGTTCAAGACGCGCGATCCGCTCTATCAGGAATGTGCGCATTTCGTCGTGGAGACCGGGCGGCCGACGGTCAACGCGCTCGTCAACATGGTCCTGATGCAACTGGAGGTGGCCGGCGTCATCAAGTCGGCTGAGTCATAATGTCCGCCATGATTACAGTCAATGTCGAACTGGGCGAGCGCGCCTATCCCATTCATATCGGTGCGGGGCTGATCGGGCGCACGGAGCTTTTTGCGCCGCATATCAAGGGCTCGTCGGTGGCCATCGTCACCAATGCGACCGTCGATCCGCTCTATGGCGATGCGCTGCGCGCCGCGCTCGAACCGCTCGGCAAGAAAGTGACGACCGTCGTTCTGCCCGACGGCGAAGCGCACAAGAACTGGGAAACGCTCAATACCATCTTCGACGCGCTCCTCACCGAACGCGCCGATCGCAAGACGACGCTCATCGCGCTCGGCGGCGGCGTCGTCGGCGACATGACCGGCTTCGCGGCGGCCTGCTACATGCGCGGCGTGCCGTTCATTCAGGTGCCGACCACGCTGCTTGCGCAGGTGGATTCGTCGGTCGGGGGCAAGACCGGCATCAATCACCCGCTCGGCAAGAACATGATCGGAGCGTTCTATCAGCCGCAGGCTGTCATCGCCGATATCGCCGCACTGCACACGCTGCCGGAACGCGAACTGGCCGCGGGCATCGCGGAAGTCATCAAGACGGGCGCGATCGCCGATGCCGGTTTCTTCCACTGGATCGAAGCGAACATCGGCGCATTGAACAGCCGCGACGAAAGCGCGCTCGCGCATGCGGTCAAACGTTCGTGCGAGATCAAGGCATCGGTTGTGGCGTCGGACGAACGCGAAGGCGGGCAGCGCGCCATCCTCAATTTCGGCCATACGTTCGGCCACGCCATCGAAGCCGGGCTCGGCTATGGCGAATGGCTGCACGGCGAAGCGGTCGGTTGCGGCATGGTCATGGCGGCCGACTTGTCGGTGCGCCTCGGCAAGCTCGACGACGCCGCACGCAAGCGGCTGGTGCGCGTCATCGAGGCGGCGAAGCTGCCGGTCGTCGGCCCGAAGCTGGGCGATGACCGCTACGTCGACCTGATGAAAGTCGACAAGAAAGCCGAAGCCGGCGAAATCAAATTCATCCTGCTGACTCGTTTTGGCGCGACGGAGATCACGAGCGCGCCCGATCAGGCCGTGCGTGCGACGCTCGCAGCTAGCGTCTGAGCGCCACGCAGCAGCCGGAACCACGACGATGCGGAGGCAGCCGGTGAGCGAAACAGAAGCAGGATTCGGAGCGCCGTCGCAAGGGGCGCTCGAAGCCCATCTTGCGCCGTATGCGGCGCGTTCGTCGACGTCGCGCGGACGCCGCTATGCGGAGACGCCGCCCGCCGCGCGCACCGAGTTTCAGCGCGACCGCGATCGCATCGTGCATTCGACGGCCTTTCGCCGGCTCGAATACAAGACCCAGGTTTTCGTCAATCACGAAGGCGACCTGTTCCGCACGCGTCTGACGCACAGTCTGGAAGTGGCGCAAATCGCGCGTTCCGTCGCGCGCAATCTGCGGCTGAACGAAGACCTCGTCGAGGCGATATCGCTTGCGCATGATCTCGGTCACACGCCGTTCGGCCACGCCGGGCAGGACGCGCTGCACGAATGCATGCGCGATCAAGGCGGCTTTGAACACAATCTGCAAAGTCTCGCGGTCGTCGATCAGCTCGAAGAGCACTACGGCGCGTTCGACGGACTCAACCTCTGCTTCGAAACGCGTGAAGGCATTCTCAAGCATTGCTCACGCGAGAACGCACGCAAGCTGGGCGAACTCGGCGAACGCTTTCTCGCGGGCAGGCAGCCATCGCTCGAAGCGCAGATTGCCAACGTCGCGGACGAGATCGCGTACAACAATCACGACGTCGACGATGGCCTGCGTTCCGGCCTGCTCACGCTCGAGCAAATGTCCGAAGTGAGTCTCTGGCATACGCACTTCGATGCGGCGCGCGCGGAGTTCCCCGGCATCGAAGGCCGCAGGCTCATTCACGAGACCATACGCCGCATCATCAATACGCTGATCGTGGATCTGATCGAGACCACGAGCCGCAATCTGGCGCGCGTGAAGCCGGCATCCATCGAAGACGTGCGCAGTGCGCCGCTGCTCGTCGCGCATAGCGATGAAGTCGCCGCGCAAGCCGCCGCGCTCAAGCGCTTCCTGTTCAAGAACCTGTATCGCCATTACCGCGTGATGCGCATGGCCAACAAGGCGAAGCGCGTCGTCACCGGCCTGTTCGACGCCTTTACCGACGACCCGCGCTTGCTGCCGCCCGCGTACCAGGCGCGTCTCGCCGTGGCCGAAGAGTCCGCGAACGACGCCGCCGCGCCATGCCACGAGAGCACGCAGGCGCGGCTGATCGCGCATTACATCGCGGGAATGACGGATCGATATGCACTGAAGGAATACCAACGTCTGTTTGTCATCGACAACAATTAAGATCGCGCGTTTTCAAGCGCGAATCTGTAAAAAAGGAGACTCATCGATGAAATGCACGCCCTCGTTCCGCTCGATCACGGCCGCTGCCGTTCTGGCCTTCGGCGCCAGCACCGCAGCGCGCGCCGCGACGGAAATCCAGTTCTGGCACGCGATGGAGGCCGCCCTCGGCGAGCGCGTGAACGACATCGCCAAGGACTTCAACGCGTCGCAGAGCGACTACACGATCGTCCCGGTGTTCAAGGGCACCTATGACCAGACGCTTGCAGCGGGCATCGCGGCGTATCGCAGCGGCAATGCGCCCGCGATCCTGCAAGTCTACGAAGTCGGCACCGCAACGATGATGCAGGCGAAAAAGGCCGTGCTCCCGGTCTCCGACGTGTTCAAGCAAGCGGGCGTGCCGCTCGACGAGAAGGCGTTCGTGCCGACCATCGCCGGCTATTACAGCGACGCGAAGACCGGCCATCTCATCTCCATGCCGTTCAACAGTTCCACGCCCGTTCTGTACTACAACAAGGACGCGTTCAAGAAGGCGGGTCTCGATCCGAACCAGCCGCCGAAAACCTGGGCCGATGTCGAAGCCGACGCGAAGAAGCTGAAGGCGGCGGGCTATTCGTGCGGCTATTCGTCGGGCTGGCAGAGCTGGATTCAGCTGGAGAACTACAGCGCGTGGCATGCGGCGCCGTTTGCATCGAAGAACAATGGCTTCGACGGACTCGATGCCAAGCTCGAGTTCAACAAGCCGCTGCAGGTCGCGCATATCCAGTTCCTGCAGAAGATGGCGAAGGAAGGCACGTTCACTTACGTCGGGCGCAAGGACGAGCCGGTATCCAAGTTCTATAGCGGCGACTGCGGGATCATCACGAACTCGTCGGGCTCGCGGGCGACTATCCAGAAGTATGCGAAGTTCGATTTCGGCGTCGGCATGATGCCTTACGACGCGAGCGTGAAGGGCGCGCCGCAGAACGCGATCATCGGCGGCGCGAGCCTTTGGGTGCTGGCGGGCAAGGACCCGGCGGTGTACAAGGGCGTCGCGAAGTTCCTCGCGTATCTGGCCACGCCGCCGGTCGCGGCGAAGTGGCATCAGGACACCGGCTATCTGCCCGTGACGACCGCCGCCTATGAACTCACGCAAAAGCAGGGCTTCTACGACAAGAATCCCGGCGCGGACATCGCCATCAAGCAGATGCTGAACAAGCCGCCGCTTGCCTATACCAAGGGCCTGCGTCTCGGCAACATGCCGCAGATTCGCACCATCGTCGATGAAGAACTCGAGCAGGTGTGGGCGGAAAAGAAGACGCCGCAGCAGGCGCTCGATTCTTCCGTGCAGCGCGGCGACGAACTTCTGCGCCGCTTCGAAAAGAGCGGCGGTTAAGCGCCACGGTCAGGCATGCGCCCGCGCCAAACGCGGGCGCCGTTCAGGACATACCGATGGAAAAACGGTCTCGTTTCGATACGAGCGTGTTGCCGTATCTGCTCGTCGCGCCTCAACTCGCGATCACCGCGCTCTTCTTCCTCTGGCCCGCCGGCGAGGCGCTATGGCAAGCGACGCAAAGCCAGGACGCGTTCGGCACGTCCAGCGAATTCGTCGGCTTCGCAAACTTCCGGCAGCTCTTCGCGGACCCGCTGTACCTGTCATCGTTCAGTACGACGATGATCTTCTGCGCGCTCGTCACCGTGTCCGGACTCGTGATCTCGCTGCTGCTCGCCGCATGCGCAGATCGCGTGACGCGCGGGGCGAAGGCGTATCAGACGCTGCTCATCTGGCCGTATGCGGTCGCCCCGGCCATCGCGGCCGTGCTGTGGTCGTTTCTCTTCAATCCGAGCATCGGGCTGGTCACGTACGCGCTCGCGAAGCAGGGCATCGTATGGAACCACGCCCTCAACGGCACGCAGGCGATGTTTCTCGTCGTGCTCGCGTCGGTGTGGAAACAGGTCAGCTATAACTTCCTGTTCTTCTATGCCGGCCTGCAGGCGATACCGCAATCGCTGATCGAAGCCGCCGCGATCGACGGCGCCGGTCCCGTGCGGCGCTTCTTCGGCATTGCGTTGCCGCTGCTGTCGCCGACGAGTTTCTTCCTGCTCGTCGTCAACCTGGTCTACGCGTTCTTCGATACCTTCCCCGTCATCGATGCCGCCACTGGCGGCGGTCCCGCTCAATCGACCAAGACGCTGATCTACAAGATCTTCGCGGAAGGGTTTCAGGGACTCGACATCGGCAGCTCGGGCGCGCAGTCGGTCGTGCTGATGGTGATCGTCGTCGCGCTGACCATCGTGCAGTTCCGCTTCGTCGAACGCAGGGTGCAATACTCATGATCGAGAATCGTCGCGGCTTCGATATCTTCTGTCACGCGGTGCTGATCCTCGGCGTCGCGCTGGTCGTGTTCCCGGTGTACGTCGCGTTCTGCGCGGCCTCGATGAATTCGAGCGAAGTATTCAGCGTGCCGCTTTCGCTGATTCCGAGCACGCATCTCTTCGAAAACATTGCGCACATCTGGACGCACGGCAGCGGCAATGCGGCGGCGCCCTTCGGACGCATGCTCATCAATAGTCTCGTGATGGCGCTCGTCATCTCCATCGGCAAGATCGCGGTGTCGATCATTTCGGCGTATGCGATTGTCTTCTTTCGCTTCCCGATGAAGAACCTCGCGTTCTGGCTGATCTTCGTCACGCTGATGCTGCCCGTGGAAGTCCGCATCTTTCCGACGGTGCAGGTCGTGTCGTCGATGCATCTCGCCAACACGTACGCCGGTCTCACGCTGCCGCTGATCGCCTCCGCGACGGCGACCTTCCTGTTCCGGCAGTTCTTCATGACGCTGCCCGACGAACTAATGGAAGCGGCGCGCATCGACGGTGCGGGGCCGCTGCGTTTCTTCTGGGACGTGGTGCTGCCGCTGTCGAAGACGAACATCGCGGCGCTTTTCGTCATCACTTTTATCTACGGCTGGAACCAGTACCTCTGGCCGATTCTGATCACCAATCAGCAGTCGCTGCAAACGGCGGTGGTCGGCATCAAGAGCATGATCGCCTCGGGCGATACCGCGACCGAATGGCATCTCGTGATGAGCGCGACGCTGCTTGCGATGCTGCCGCCGCTCGCCGTCGTGCTGACGATGCAGCGCTGGTTCGTGCGCGGACTCGTGGACGCGGAAAAATAAAACTGGAGACCGGGTATCAATGGCTGCACTGACACTCAAAGGCGTCAAGAAGACATACGACGGCACGCAATACGTGCTTCATGGCATCGATGTATCGATCGAGGATGGCGAGTTCGTCGTGATGGTTGGTCCATCCGGTTGCGGCAAGTCGACGCTACTGCGCATGGTCGCGGGACTCGAGAGCGTGTCGGAAGGCACGATCGAGATTGCGGGCAAGGTCGTGAACAAGCTGGAGCCGAAAGATCGCGACATCGCGATGGTCTTTCAGAATTACGCACTTTATCCGCACATGAGTGTCGCGCAGAATATGGCCTATGCGTTGAAGATCGGCGGCGTAGATCGCGGAACGATTGAAAGCCGCGTCGCGAACGCCGCGCGTATTCTGGAGCTCGAGCATTTGCTGGCGCGCAAGCCGCGCGAGTTGTCCGGCGGCCAGCGGCAGCGAGTTGCAATGGGTCGTGCCATCGTGCGTGAGCCGGCGGTGTTTCTGTTCGACGAGCCGCTGTCCAATCTGGATGCCAAGCTGCGCGTGCAGATGCGCCTCGAAATTCAGCGGCTGCACGCGCGCCTCGCGACGACGAGCCTTTACGTCACGCATGACCAGATCGAAGCCATGACGCTCGCGCAGCGCGTCATCGTGATGAACAAGGGGCACGCTGAACAGATCGGCGCGCCGACTGAAGTGTACGAGCGGCCGGCTACGGTGTTCGTGGCGAGTTTCATCGGATCGCCGGCCATGAATCTGCTCGAAGGCAGACTGTCCGACGATGGTTCGGTGTTCGAAGTAGCGGGCGGCGGTCCGAAGCTGACGGTTGCGGGCGCGAGCGGCGTGACGCGTGCCATGTTCGGGCGCGAGTGGATCGTCGGCATCCGTCCGGAACACATGACGCCGGGCAACCATGAGGCGGCGCAAGCGGTGCTCGACGTCGATTCGGCGGAATTGCTCGGCGCGGACAATCTTGCGCACGGCAAGTGGGGCAAGCATGACGTGGCGGCGCGCTTGCCGCACGTGCATCGGCCGGTGCGCGGGGAAAAGCTGGCGGTATCGGTGCCGGCGCGGCATCTGCATTTTTTCGATCCGGCTACCGGATTGCGCGCCAACTGAAGGAGGCTTTGCGATGAGAATCTGGCCGTACCCCGCCATCGTCGCGCATCGCGGCGGCGGCAAGCTCGCGCCCGAGAACACGCTCGAAGGCATCGATACAGGCGCGCGTCTCGGTCTCAAGATGATCGAGTTCGACGCGAAGCTGTCCGCGGACGACGTCGTCTTCCTGTTGCATGACGACGATGTCGACCGCACGTCGAACGGCCACGGCCCGGCGAAGTCGATGACCTACGCGCAGTTGCGCGCGCTCGACGCCGGTTCGTGGTTCGGCAAGGAATTCGCGGGCGCGCATATGCCGACGCTCGCCGAAGTGCGCGAGCGATGCGCGTCGCTGAATGTGGCGGCTAACATCGAGATCAAGCCGTGTCCGGGGCGCGAAGTCGAAACCGGGGAACAGGTCGCACGCGAGGCGGCGCGCCTGTGGAACGATGTCGAACCGGAGCCGCTGTTGTCGTCGTTTTCGTATGCGGCATTGGAGGCGGCGCGCGATGCCGCGCCTGATCTCCCGCGCGGCATGTTGTACGAACGCGTGCCGGCGGAGTGGCGCGAGCAAACGGCGGCGCTCGCGTGCGTGTCGCTGCACGCGGACCATCGTTCGCTTGACGAAACACTCGTGCGCGAAATCAAGCACGCGGGTCTGCGCGTGCTGGCCTACACGGTGAACGATCCCGAGCGCGCGCGCCTGCTTGCACAATGGGGCGTCGATGCGATCTGCACCGATCGCATCGATGTCATCGGCGCGAACTTTCTGGAAGACGCGCCGAAGTGAGGGCGCGCTAGCGGGCGCGCGAGAGCAGGATGCCCGCGAAGAGCGCCAGCCCGCCGACGATGGCAATGGTTTGCCAGGGCTTGTCGTGAAGATAGGCGTCGGCGTCGTCGAAGGCGGCGGCGGCGCGCTCGCGGACCACGGCGGGTGTGGCATTGAGGCGAGCGCGCGCAGAATCGATCTGATCGCCGATTCGGGCGCGAAGCGCGGCGGCGTCAGCGGACGCGCCGTCCGACAGCAATCCTTCGAGTTCGGAAAGAAGGACGCGCAGTTCGCCGCCGATATCCTGGGCTGCTTCGCGGCCATGACGCGCCATGCGGCGTGCGCGGCGGCCGGTGGCGTTCCATGAATCTCCGATGGCGTCTCGCGTGTTAGGCAGTGCGTTCATAGATCGCTCCGTCGATGGATGAATCGTGGATGGAGTCCGCTTGCATCGCGGGGAAGGTGCTTAGAGCAAGTAGGATGCCGGACCGTCGCGGCTCGCTGCTGGGCGCTCGCGATGCGTAATTACTGCGGCGTCCGCGCGCCGGCGCAAGTCACTTTTACAAGGAGCGTGTAAAAGCAAACGCCGCCATGCGGTAGCGCATGACGGCGTTTGCCGAGAGCTTGAAACGGTGAGACATCGGCATACAGATCAGAAACGATAGCCGACGCGCAGATACGTCACGATCGGGTTGATCGTGATCTTCGCCTGCGATTGAACGTTGAGCGTGCCGACCGGCGTCTGGGCTTGCGTGCTCAGCTTGGCGGTCGCTTTCAGCGGAATGAAGGACACGGAGAACCCCGCGAACCAGTGTTCCGTGAAATTGTAGACAGCGCCGACATTGAAGACCGGCGCCCACGAACTATCCGTATCGACCGTGGTCGGACCATGCAGCACGGAGCCCTCGAAAGCCGCGTTGCTGATCTTCGCATCGGTGAACCAGGTGCGCGTCACGCCCAAGCCGACATACGGGCGGAACTTCGCTTGCGGTTCGTTGAAGAAGTATTTGAAGAGCAGCGTTGGGCTCCATTGCTTCGCGCTGCCGATCTTGCCGAACGGTTCGAGCCTGCCGGTGCCGTTGAGGTCGAACGTTGGGGGAATGCCCATTTCGAATTCGGCGGCGATGTGGTCGGTCGCGAAGTAACCTACGGTGAAGCCGGCCGTATCCGAACTGCTGATACCCGCGCCCGTGCCCGGCGCGCTGATATTGACGGGAGATCCGCCTACACTTGTCTCTTTGAGCGGGCTGCTGCTGTCCTGTGGGGCGAGGTGAAACCAGCCTGCCGTTGCAAAAAAGGACCCAGCCGACTGTGCATGCGCCGCTGTGGACACGCACGCCAAAGCTGCAATCCCGGTTGCGACTTGTTTTATTTTCATTTGTGCTCCTCCAGAAAGCACGCCCATTATGAACACAACGTTTCAAACTAACCATAGCGGCGCCGTAGAGCATTTTCCCTAGGATGGCAGCGGCTTTGGAGTCCTGTTGCACGGCGCTTGCATGTGCCTGAAAGCCCCGTAGCACAGGCGTCTCCCGTCAGCCCCCGATCGGGGTAACACAAACGCGACCAACGGAATATCCAGAATGGCACGGCTTGCACGACTCTACGTTCCCGATCAGCCGCAGCATGTCATCCTGCGTGGTCTCGACCAGCAACCTGCCTTCGTCGACGACCAGGACTACGAGCTTTTTATCGACTGCTTGAGGACGGCTTCACGCGATCATCATCTTTCCATCCATGCCTATGCGTTGATGCCGCAGGCCGTGCATCTGCTCGTGACGCCTCGCGACGAGGCGAGCCTGCCCAAAGCGATGCAGGCGGTCGGACGCCGTTACGTCGCGCATTTCAATCGGCGTTACGTGCGGCGCGGCACGTTGTGGGAGGGGCGCTATCGCGCGACGGTTATCGAAGGCGAGCGTTATTTCCTGCTCGCGACGCGCGTCGTCGAAACAGCGCCGGTTCGCGCGCAACTCGCTGCGTCGCCGCATGACTACAAGTGGTCGAGCTACCGGCATCACATCGGCGTGACGCTCGATGCGCTCATCACGGACCATCCGCTCTTCTGGTCGCTCGGCAACACGCCGTTCGAGCGCCAGCACGCGTACAAGGAGCTTTCGGAGCAGCCGCTCGACGAGCGGGAGACCAACCGTCTCCTTCAAGCGACGCTCAAAGGCTGGGTGCTCGGCAGCGACGCGTATCGCGAATGGGCGTCGCGGGCGGCGAATCGGCGCGTATCGCCGTTGCCGCGCGGGCGTCCGCGCAAAGTGCGCGAAACGCCTCAAGCCCAGTAACGGCGGGGCAGTCAGCGGCAAGGCCTTCAAAGAAACGGCGTCTCGAGTCGTGCGAGCGCCGTTTATGTTAGGCGTCGTATGATGTGGCACTTATTTATTGGGGCGAACATGCACCATAACGATAATAGGTGTCAGAACATCACGTTTTATTTGCCAGCGCTTTGATTCGTCGCGTATATTTCGATTTCCGGCGGTTTTGCGGTGCAGTGCGTCAAAGCAGGTCGCCTCGCGGTACGCGATCAGAGAATCGGCGCGGGCAACAAGAAAACGATTCAACGGCCGAGTCGGCCCCTCACAGTAGAGACGGTGTCCCCATGAACGATCATCAGCAGCCGGCAGCCGGTTCGCTTCCCGCCGCGCAGGGCATGTACGACCCTGCGAACGAACATGACGCTTGCGGCGTCGGCTTCGTCGCCCATATCAAGGGCAAGAAAAGCCACGAGATCATTCAGCAGGGTCTCAAGATTCTGGAGAATCTCGATCACCGTGGCGCAGTCGGCGCGGACCCGCTGATGGGCGACGGCGCCGGCATCCTGATTCAGGTGCCGGACGGCTTCTATCGCGAGGAGATGGCCAAGCAGGGCGTGACGCTGCCGCCGGCTGGCGAATACGGCGTCGGCATGATTTTCCTGCCGAAGGAACACGCGTCGCGTCTCGCGTGCGAGCAGGAACTGGAACGCACGGTGAAGGCCGAAGGCCAGGTCGTGCTCGGCTGGCGCGACGTGCCCGTCGACGGCAACATGCCGATTTCCCCCGCCGTGAAGGCGAGCGAGCCGCTGATCCGCATGATCTTCATCGGCCGCGGCAAGGACATCGTCGTGACGGATGCGCTCGAGCGCAAGCTGTACATCATTCGCAAGACGGCGAGTCATCGCATCCAGGCGCTCAAGCTCAAGCACGGCAAGGAATATTTCGTGCCGTCGATGTCGTCGCGCACGGTCGTCTACAAGGGCCTGCTGCTGGCCGGCCAGGTCGGCGTGTATTACCGCGATTTGCAGGACGAGCGCGTCGTGTCGGCGCTGGCGCTCGTGCATCAGCGCTTCTCGACCAACACGTTCCCGGCGTGGGAACTCGCGCACCCGTATCGCATGATCGCCCACAACGGTGAAATCAACACCGTAAAGGGCAACGTCAACTGGCTGAACGCCCGCACCGGCGCGATCGCGTCCTACGTGCTCGGCGACGATTTGCCGAAGCTCTGGCCGTTGATCTATCCGGGCCAGTCGGACACGGCATCGTTCGACAACTGTCTCGAACTGCTGGTGATGGCCGGCTACCCGCTCGTCCACGCGATGATGATGATGATTCCCGAGGCATGGGAACAGCACACGCTGATGGACGAGAACCGCCGCGCCTTCTACGAATATCACGCCGCGATGATGGAGCCGTGGGACGGCCCCGCCGCCATCGCGTTCACGGACGGCCGCCAGATCGGCGCGACGCTCGACCGCAACGGCCTGCGCCCGGCGCGTTACATCGTGACCGACGACGATCTCGTGATCCTCGCGTCGGAATCCGGCGTGCTGCCGATTCCCGAATCGAAGATCGTCAAGAAGTGGCGTCTGCAGCCGGGCAAGATGTTCCTGATCGACATGGAGCAGGGCCGCATCATCGAGGACAAGGAGCTCAAGGACAACCTCGCGAACGCGAAGCCGTACAAGAGCTGGATCGACGCTGTGCGCATCAAGCTCGACGAAATCGAGCCGAAGGCCGAGGACGTCGAGACGCAGCGCCGCGAGGCCGCTGCGCTGCTCGACCGCCAGCAGGCGTTCGGCTATACGCAGGAAGACGTGAAGTTCCTGATGGCGCCGATGGCGCAAGCGGGCGAGGAAGCGATCGGCTCGATGGGCAACGACTCGCCGCTCGCCGTGATGTCCAGCAAGAACAAGACGCTGTATCACTACTTCAAGCAGCTGTTCGCGCAAGTGACGAACCCGCCGATCGACCCGATCCGCGAAAATATGGTGATGTCGCTCGTCTCGTTCATCGGGCCGAAGCCGAACCTGCTCGACACCATCAACATCAACCCGACGATGCGCCTCGAAGTGTCGCAGCCGGTGCTCGACTTCAAGGACATCGCGAAAATCCGCGCGATCGATACGTACACCGGCGGCAAGTTCCGCTCGTACGAGCTGAGCATCTGCTATCCGGCGGCGTGGGGCAAGGAAGGCGTGGAAGCGCGCATCGCGTCGCTGTGCGCCGAAGCTGTCGACGCCGTGAAGTCCGGCTACAACATCCTGATCGTGTCGGACCGCAAGATGGACCGCGACAACGTCGCGATTCCGGCGCTGCTCGCCACGTCGGCAATTCACACGCATCTCGTGCAGCACGGCCTGCGCACGAGCACGGGTCTCGTTGTCGAAACGGGCTCCGCGCGTGAGACGCATCACTTTGCGCTGCTCGCGGGCTATGGCGCGGAAGCCGTTCATCCGTACCTCGCGCTGGAAACGCTCGCCAACATGGCCGAAGGGCTGAAGGGCGATCTGTCGGCCGACAAGGCGATCTACAACTTCACGAAGGCGGTCGGCAAGGGCCTGCACAAGGTCATGTCGAAGATGGGCATTTCGACGTACATGTCCTACACCGGCGCGCAGATTTTCGAGGCGGTCGGGCTGTCGTCGGACCTCGTGGAGAAGTACTTCAAGGGCACGGCATCGAAGGTCGGCGGCATCGGCATCTTCGAAGTGGCGGAAGAAGCGATTCGCCTGCATCGCGATGCATTCGGCGACAACCCGGTTCTCTCGACCATGCTCGACGCGGGCGGCGAGTATGCGTACCGCGTGCGCGGCGAAGAGCACATGTGGACGCCGGATGCGATCGCCAAGCTGCAGCACTCGGCGCGCAGCAACTCGTATCAGACGTACAAGGAATACGCGCATCTGATCAACGACCAGACGAAGCGTCACATGACGTTCCGCGGCCTGTTCGAATTCAAGCTCGATCCGCAGAAGGCCATTCCGCTCGATGAAGTCGAGTCGGCGAAGGACATCGTCAAGCGCTTCGCGACGGGCGCGATGTCGCTCGGCTCGATCAGCACCGAAGCGCACGCCACGCTGGCTGTCGCGATGAACCGTATCGGCGGCAAGTCGAACACCGGCGAAGGCGGCGAGGACGAAACGCGTTATCGCAACGAACTGCGCGGCATTCCGATCAAGAACGGCGACACGCTGCAATCGATCATCGGCAAGGAAGTCATCGCCGACATTCCGTTGAAGGACGGCGATTCGCTGCGCTCGAAGATCAAGCAGGTCGCATCGGGACGCTTCGGCGTGACGGCGGAGTATCTGTCGTCGGCGGACCAGATCCAGATCAAGATGGCGCAGGGCGCGAAGCCCGGCGAGGGCGGCCAGTTGCCGGGCCACAAGGTGTCGGACTACATCGGCAAGCTGCGTTATTCGGTGCCCGGCGTGGGTCTCATCTCGCCGCCGCCGCACCACGACATCTATTCGATCGAAGACCTCGCGCAGCTCATTCACGATCTCAAGAACGTGAACGCGTCATCGAGCATTTCGGTGAAGCTAGTGTCGGAAGTGGGCGTCGGCACCGTCGCGGCGGGGGTCGCGAAGGCGAAGGCGGACCACGTCGTGATCGCGGGCCATGACGGCGGCACGGGCGCGTCGCCACTGTCGTCGCTCAAGCACGCGGGCACGCCGTGGGAACTCGGTCTTGCCGAAACGCAGCAGACGCTGGTGCTGAACCGCCTGCGCGGCCGCATCCGCGTGCAGGCCGACGGCCAGATGAAGACCGGCCGCGACGTCGTGATCGGCGCACTGCTCGGCGCCGACGAATTCGGCTTCGCGACGGCGCCGCTCGTCGTCGAAGGCTGCATCATGATGCGCAAGTGCCATCTGAACACCTGCCCGGTCGGCGTCGCGACGCAAGACCCCGTGCTGCGCGCGAAGTTCACCGGCCAGCCGGAGCATGTCGTCAACTACTTCTTCTTCGTTGCGGAAGAAGTGCGCGAAATCATGGCGCAACTGGGCCTGCGCAAGTTCGACGACCTGATTGGCCGCGTCGATCTGCTCGACACGAAGAAGGGCGTCGAGCACTGGAAGGCGAAGGGTCTCGACTTCTCGCGCATCTTCTATCAGGTGCCGGTGGCGAGCGAGGTCGCGCGCAAGCATGAGGATGTGCAGGACCACGGTCTCGACAAGGCGCTCGATCACGTGCTGATCGAGAAGTCGAAGGCGGCGATCGAGAAGGGCGAGCATGTCTCGTTCATCCAGCCGGTGCGCAACGTGAACCGCACGGTCGGCGCGATGCTGTCCGGCCTGATCGCCAAGAAGTACGGCCACGACGGCCTGCCCGACGACACCATCCACATTCAGCTGAAGGGTACGGCGGGCCAGAGCTTCGGCGCGTTCCTGGCGAAGGGCGTGACGCTCGATCTCGTCGGCGACGGCAACGACTACGTCGGCAAGGGCCTGTCGGGCGGGCGCATCATCATTCGCCCGACCAACGACTTCCGCGGCAAGTCCGAGGAAAACATCATCTGCGGCAACACGGTGATGTACGGCGCGATCGAAGGTGAATCGTACTTCCGCGGCGTCGCGGGCGAGCGCTTCTGCGTGCGCAATTCAGGCGCGACGGCGGTCGTCGAAGGCACGGGCGATCACGGCTGCGAATACATGACGGGCGGCACGGTCGTCGTGCTCGGCGAGACGGGCCGCAACTTCGCGGCGGGGATGTCGGGCGGTATCGCGTTCGTGTACGACCCGGACGGCACGTTCGCCGCCAAGTGCAACAAGTCGATGGTCGCGCTCGATCCGGTCCTGCAGCAGGCCGAACAGGAACGCACGGTGGATCGCGCGCTGTGGCACAGCGGCCAGACCGACGAAGCGCTGCTCAAGGGTCTCGTCGAGCGTCACTTCCAGTTCACCGGATCGCCGCGCGCGAAGGCGCTGCTCGAGAACTGGGATGCGTCGCGCCGTCAGTTCGTGAAGGTCTTCCCGACCGAATACAAGCGCGCGCTCGGTGAACTCGGCGCGAAGAAGGCGAAGGAAGCCCTGGCGGCCTGAAGTCCGAAACAAATAAAAGCATGGCTCTCCGATGCGCGGCATCGGAGAGCGCGATCCTCACCAAATACAGAGAAAGAAATGGGCAAGGCAACCGGTTTTCTCGAGTTCGAACGCCGCCATGAGGCATACGAAGCACCGCTGACCCGCGTCAAGCATTACAAGGAATTCGTCGCCGCACTGACCGATGACGACGCCAAGGTGCAGGGCGCGCGCTGCATGGACTGTGGCATTCCGTTCTGCAACAACGGCTGTCCGGTCAACAACATCATTCCCGACTTCAACGATCTCGTCTTCCGGCAAGACTGGAAGACCGCGATCGAAGTGCTGCATTCGACCAACAATTTCCCCGAGTTCACGGGCCGCATTTGCCCGGCGCCGTGCGAGGCGGCGTGCACGCTCGGCATCAACGAAGATCCGGTCGGCATCAAGTCGATCGAACGGAAGATCATCGACAAGGCGTGGGAAGAAGGCTGGGTCGCGCCGCAGCCGCCGAAGCACAAGACGGGCAAGAAAGTGGCCGTCGTCGGTTCCGGTCCTGCGGGCCTGGCGGTCGCGCAACAACTGGCGCGCGCCGGACATGACGTCGTCGTGTTCGAGAAGAACGATCGCATCGGCGGATTGCTGCGCTATGGCATTCCCGACTTCAAGCTGGAGAAGTGGCTGATCGACCGTCGCATGCGCCAGATGGAAGCGGAAGGCGTGTCGTTCCGCACGAACGTGTTCGTCGGCAAGGACCCGCTGCCGGCGCACATCGGTAATACGGCGAAGGAAAGCATCACGCCGGACGAACTGAAGGAACAGTTCGATGCCGTGGTGATCGCGGGCGGCTCCGAAACGCCGCGCGATCTGCCGGTGCCGGGGCGCGAGCTTGAAGGCATCCACTTCGCGATGGAATTTCTGCCGCAGCAGAACAAGGTCAACGCGGGCGACAAGGTCGTCGATCAGCTGGTCGCGAAGGGCAAGCATGTCGTCGTGATCGGCGGCGGCGATACGGGTTCGGACTGTGTCGGTACGTCGAATCGTCATGGCGCGAAGGGCGTGACGCAGTTCGAATTGCTTGCGCAACCGCCCGAGGAAGAGAACAAGCCGCTCGTGTGGCCGTACTGGCCGATCAAGCTGCGCACATCGTCGTCGCACGAAGAGGGTTGCGAGCGCGACTGGTCGGTGGCGACGAAGCGCTTCGAAGGCAAGAACGGCAAGGTCGAGAAGCTGATCGCGGCGCGCGTCGAGTGGAAGAACGGGAAGATGCAGGAAGTGCCCGGCTCCGAGTTCGAAATGAAGGCCGACCTGGTGCTGCTCGCGATGGGGTTCACGCAGCCGCTGTCGCCGGTGCTGGAAGCGTTCGGCGTCGACAAGGATGCGCGCGGCAACGTGCGTGCATCGACGGAAGGCGACAAGGCGTATTGCACGTCGGCGGACAAGGTGTTCACGGCGGGCGATATGCGTCGCGGTCAGTCGCTCGTCGTGTGGGCGATCCGGGAAGGACGCCAGTGCGCGCGGTCGGTCGATGCTTATTTGATGGGGAGCAGTGAGTTGCCGCGGTAAGGGTTAGCGGCAGCCTCAGTTGAAACGGAAAGGCCACGCGATTGCGTGGCCTTTGTGCTTTGCGTCACCGGTTTCCGAGGCTCAAGCCTCCACCATCGCCCGCTCGATCTCGATCCGGTAATCATGAAACAGCGCCACCGATTCCCGGTGCGCGACGCTCAGAATAGCCGCCTTCGGCAGCCGATCGACGAGCGTGTTGTAGATATGCAGTTCGTTGTCCGCATCGAGCGCGCTCGTGGCTTCGTCGAGGAACACGAAGTCCGGCTTGTGCAGCAGCACGCGCGCCGCGGCGAGCCGTTGCTGTTCCCCCGGCGACAAACTTCGCGCCCAGTGTCCGCTCTCCTCCAGCCGATCCCCGTACGCCTCCAGATTGCACGCGCGCAGCACTTCGCGCGATTCCTCGTCGGTGAACGTGCCGCCCGGCGACGGATACGACAGCGCCGCGCGCAACGTGCCGATCGGCAGATAGCTTTGCTGCGGGATGAACATCATCTTCGCGTCGACCGGCGCTTCGATCGTGCCGTCGCCGAACGGCCACAAGCCGGCGAGCGCGCGCATCAACGTGCTCTTGCCCGATCCCGACGGCCCCACGACGAGCCATCGCGATCCCGGCTCGACCGATACATCCGCCACACGCGACAGCGGCGTGCCGTTCGGCAACGCGAGCAGCAAGCCGGTCGTCGTCAGCGAGTCCGTGCTCGTGTAATGCAGGTTGATGCCGCCGTGCTCCGTCGCGGGCGACGTCTCTTCGCGGATATGCGTCGAGCGCATCACGCGCTTGAATTCGCGCAGACGGTTGACAGTCGCGCGCCATTCGACCAGCGTCGAGTAACTGTTGATAAACCACGAAAACGAATCGCTGACCGTGCCGAACGCCGACGATATCTGCATCAGCACGCCGAAGGAAAACGCGCCCGCGAAGTAGCGCGGCGCGGCCACCATGATCGGGAAAATGATCGCGATCTGACCGTAGAAGCTCAGCACGAAGGTCATGCGCTTCGTGTACTTCATGATGAGCCACCAGTTATCGCGGATGCGCTGGAAGATGCTCTTCGCGTTCGCGGTTTCGGTGGCGATGCCGTCATAGAACGCGATCTGCTCGGCGTTCTCGCGCACGCGAATCAGCCCGAAACGGAAGTCCGCTTCCACCTTCTGCTGCTGATAGTTGATCGACACCAGCGGATGCCCGACCTTCTGAATGATCAGCGAGCCGATAATCGCGTAGAGCGCGGCGGCCCAGACCATGTAGCCCGGAATGACGATCGGCGTGCCGCCGAGCGTGAGCGTCAGCGCGCCAGCGATGGTCCAGAGAATCGTGATGAAGGTGACGAGTGTGACGAGCGTCGAAAGCAGATCGAGCGACAGCGTGAGCGTGGTCGTCGCGAAGGACTGCAGGTCGTCGCTGATACGCTGGTCGGGGTTGTCGGCGAGGCGGTCGCGCTCGATTCGATAGAACGCGCGGTCGCCAAGCCATTGCTCGAGAAACCGGTTCGTGAGCCATTGCCGCCAGCGGAAAGCGAGCATCTGACGCAGATATCGCCCGTAGACCGCGAGCAGAATGTAGGCGAACGCGAGACCGGTAAAGATGAGCAACAAATGCGGGAAGTCGCGGACGTTCTTGTTCTGCAGCGCGTTGTAGAAGTCCGCGTTCCAGCTGTTGAGCCGCACGTTGATCCACACGACGGTCATGTTGATCGCGATGATCGCGACGAGCAGCCCCCACGCGACGCCTCGTTCCTCGGATATCCAGTACGGTTTGATGAGGCTCCACGCCGAGACTTCGTCCGCCTTCTGCTGCGTGTTTTCGGGATTTGAGTTGGCCATGACCTTTCTGCTTGTGCGCCGGCTTGCCGGCGGGTTGACACGTGTCGCTGCGGGATCGGGTATGCGGCGATGTCGCGCGCAGCCGCTTCCAGCCTCGCAGATTGTTGGGACGTTCCCTTAACTGCCGCTTAATACGGTGCGATCGTTCGATGAACCGCGTTCGGGGCATTGTGCCAGAGTGAGGCAGTGGACGATCAACGCGGCGAGCGCGCGCGGGCATTCCCGGTTTGCAGCGGCTTCGGCTTTTATGCTCTAATGACTTTTGGCGAAACAGGGGTGCTTTGTGCGCGATCGGTATCGAATGAATCGAGCGCGGCGAGGCTGAGAGAGACCCTTTGCACCCGATCCGGGTAATACCGGCGAGGGAAGTTTCCGGAGAACGCGCGACACCTGCGCCTTTCCTCCAGGTTCTTCCAGTCTTCCTTTCCGTCCGGTGCGTCCTTCTCGCGCCGGGCCGGTCTCTCCGCTGTTTCGTCCTTGTTCGCGTGGGTTCGCCAATGGCCGCTTGTTGCGGTGCAAAGACGCGCCCGTCGCCAAAGGAGACATCGGAAAGTGATTAGCATCGATCAGACCGCCGCAAAGCCCGACTTCGCCGTGATCGGCGGCGGGCTCGTCGGGCGGCTCGTCGCGTGGCAACTCGCGGGCGCGGGACACGGCGTCGCGCTGTACGAGCGCGGCGACGAATCGGGCGCGCAGTCGGCGGCGTGGGTCGCCGCCGCGATGCTCGCGCCGCTCGCCGAAGCGACGAGCGCCGAGCCGCTGGTCGTCGAACTCGGCGCGGCGTCGCTCGCGCGGTGGCCGGATCTGCTCGCCGCGCTGCCCGAGGCGGTCTTCTTCCAGCGCAACGGCACGCTCGTCGTCTGGCATGGCGCGGATCGCGCGGAAGCGCCGCTTTTCGAGCGGCGGTTGCGCGCGAATGCGCCCGCCGCCTTGCTCGATGGCGGTTTCCTGAAGCTCGCCGGCGCGCAGCTCACGCAGGCGGAACCCGCGCTCGGCTCGCGTTTCGCGCAAGGCTGGCTGCTGCCGCACGAAGGCCAGCTCGACAACCGCCAGGCGCTCAAGGCGCTCGCGGCGGGGCTGGCGGCGCGCGGCGTGCAGACGCACTGGAACACGCCCGTCGATGCATTGCCCGATGCGCGATGGATCATCGATTGCCGTGGACTCGGCGGCAAGCCCGCGTGGCCCGCGCTGCGCGGCATCCGCGGCGAAGTGGCGCGTGTCCATGCGCCGGGCATCGGTCTTACACGGCCAGTGCGGCTGCTGCATCCGCGCTATCCGCTCTATATCGCGCCGAAACAGAACGACCTCTATGTGATCGGCGCGACCGAAGTCGAAGGCGAGGACATGTCGCCCGTCAGCGTGAGATCGGCGCTGGAACTGCTGAGCGCGGCCTTCGCGGTGCATCCCGGATTCGGCGAGGCGCGCATCCTCGAACTCAATTCGCAATGCCGGCCGACGCTGCCGGATCATCGTCCGGCCATCGTCTGGGATGGGGCGCGGATCATGCGCGTGAACGGGCTGTACCGGCATGGCTTCATGATCGCGCCCGAAGTCGCGGATTCCGCGTGCGCGCTCGCGGATGCGCTCGCCGGCGGAACCGTGCGCGACGCCGCTTCCTTCGACGACTTCCGCCGCCACGCACGATGGTCCGAACTGCTGCACGGCGCATTCGAGACGGCGACCGCATGACCGCGTGACCGACATCAGAGACAAAGCATGAACATCCACATCAATCAGCGCGAGTTCACGTTACCCGACACGGCGACCGTCACCGACGCGCTCGCCGCCTTCGGCGCGAAGCCGCCGTTCGCCGTCGCGCTGAACGGCCAGTTCGTCGCGCGCGGCGAACACGGCACGAAGACGCTCAACACGGGCGACAAGCTCGATATCGTTTCGCCCGTCGCGGGCGGCTGAGTCCACTACCGAGGACGATCATGACCACACATCCCGCCGCCGATGCCCTGACGCTCTACGGCCAGTCGTTTCCGAGCCGCGTGCTGCTCGGAACGTCGCGCTATCCGTCGCTGCAGTCGCTATCGGATTCCATCGACGCCGCGCGTCCCGGCATGGTGACCGTCGCGCTGCGCCGGCAATCGGAGACCGGCGAGGCCGGCTTTTTCGACGTGCTCAAGCGCCACGGCGTCGCGCTCCTGCCGAACACCGCAGGCTGTCAGAGCGTGGACGAAGTGCTGACCACCGCTTACATGGCGCGCGAAGTGTTCGATACACCGTGGATCAAGCTCGAACTGATCGGCGACGACTACACGCTGCAGCCCGATCCGATCGGCCTCGTCGAAGCCGCAGCGAAGCTCGTGCGCGACGGCTTCAAGGTGCTGCCTTACTGCACCGAAGACCTCGTGATCGGCCGCCGTCTGCTCGATGCCGGCTGCGAAGCGTTGATGCCGTGGGGCGCGCCCATCGGCACGGGCAAGGGCGTGACGAATCCGTATGGCTTGCGCACATTGCGCGAGCGCTTGCCGGACGTGCCGCTGATCGTCGATGCCGGTCTGGGCGTGCCGTCGCATGCGTGTCAGGTGATGGAGTGGGGCTTCGACGGCGTGCTGCTGAACACGGCGGTTTCGCAAGCGACTTTTCCGCCGCAGATGGCGCGCGCATTCGCGCTGGGCGTCGAGGCAGGACGCACGGCGTTCCTCGCCGGACCGATGGCGGAGCGCGACAGCGCGCAGGCGAGCACGCCGGTCGTCGGCATGCCGTTCTGGCATCAGGACGGAGGTGCGGCATGAGCCTGCTCGGACGCGAAGTGTTCTGGCCGCCGGCCGACGAACTCATCGAAGTGGCGGAGCGCATCCGTGCGCGACTGGGCGACTGGCCCGCCGCCTCGACGCGCTGGCGCATCTGCCTGACGCCGCCCGAATCGCCGGGCGCGCAGGATCTGGTCGTGTTCACCGAAGCGCACGACATCGACGTCGAATCGATCGAAGCAGGCGGCGCGGCAGTCGTGGAAGCGCAGGGCGAACGCGTGACGCTCACGCGCGCCGGCGACCGCTTCGTGCTGGAAGGCTCGCGGTCCGACGACTGGCTCGCGGCGCTTGCTGCGTTTCTGGACTGCAACTTCGAGCCGCACGACGCGCTCGTGCTCGCACTCGCCTGGCGCAGCGGCGACGAGGCGAAGGAAGATGCATGGCCCGTCGATTACGCGACCTTTCCGCGCGTCGGCGATCTGCCGCCCGCGCCGGAACCGGGCTTTCCGTCGTGCCCCGACAAGTTGGGTTTGTATCCGGTGCTGCCGAGCGCCGAATGGACGGAGCGCGTGCTCGACCTCGGCGTCGTCACCGCGCAGTTGCGCCGCAAGAGCAACGACGCCGACGACCTCGAGCGCGAGATCGAGCGGTCGGTCGCAGCGGGGCGGCGGCATCAGGCGCGGCTTTTCATCAACGATCACTGGCGCGCGGCGATCGCGGCCGGCGCGTACGGCGTCCACCTCGGCCAGGAAGACGTGCAGACCGCCGATCTGCACGCAATCGCGCGGGCAGGACTGCGGCTCGGGCTGTCGACGCACGGCTATTACGAGTTGCTGCGCGCGCTGCATTTCCAGCCGAGCTATCTCGCGCTGGGGGCAGTCTTCCCGACGACGACCAAAGTCATGCCGACGAAACCCCAGGGCCTCGCGCGTCTTCGCCGCTACGTGCAGTTGCTCGGTGGCCGCGTGCCGCTGGTCGCGATCGGCGGTATCGACGGCAACGTGATGGCCGACGTGCTCGCGACGGGCGTCGGCAGCGCGGCGGTCGTGCGTGCTGTCACGGAAGCGCCGGACACGGCTGCGGCAGTCTCGTCGTTGCAACAGAAGTTTGCAGGTCAATGCTGACAGTTCTGAAAAAGCAAGTTCTGGCAGCCTAGGGCGAAGCACCGATTGCACGCAGGCCCTATAATGCGGCGTTTTGCGTCAACGGAACTTCTTACCCAGTGCCAGCCTCTTCAGAGACTCTGCTAGAGCTTCGCGACGTCGACTTCGGTTACGGCGACCGGCTCGTCCTGTCCAACCTGAACATGCGATTCCCGCGTGGTCAGGTGGTCGCGGTCATGGGCGGCTCCGGCTGCGGAAAGACCACGACGCTGCGGCTGGTCGGCGGTCTCGTCAAGGCGAGCCGTGGCCAGGTGCTGTACGGCGGCCAGGACGTCGGCGCGCAAACGCGTGACGGCCTCTACGCGCTGCGCCGCAAGATGGGCATGCTGTTCCAGTTCGGCGCGCTCTTCACGGACCAGACCGTGTTCGAGAACGTTGCGTTCCCGCTGCGCGAGCATACCGATCTGCCGGAAGAGCTCATCCGCGATCTCGTGCTGATGAAGCTGAACGCGGTTGGCTTGCGCGGCGCGCGCGCGCTTGCGCCGTCGGAAATCTCGGGCGGCATGGCGCGTCGCGTGGCGCTTGCCCGCGCCATCGCGCTCGACCCCGAACTGATGATGTACGACGAGCCGTTCGCCGGTCTCGATCCCATCTCGCTTGGCATCACCGCGAAGCTGATCCGCACGATCAACGACGCGCTCGGCGCGACCTCCATCCTTGTTACGCACGACGTGCCCGAATCGTTCGCCATCGCGGACTACGTGTACTTCATCGCCAATGGCGGGATTCACGCGGAAGGCACGCCGGCCCAACTGCGCGCGTCGCAAGACCCGACGGTGCGTCAGTTCATCGACGGCACGCCGGACGGTCCTTTCAAGTTCCACTACGCGAGCCAGCCGCTCGCCGCGGATTTCGGCATCGGAGGCAAGGCATGATCAGCGCACTCGGACGCTGGGTGCTCGACGGCTTCGGCACCGCCGGTTACGCGACGCGCATGCTCGCGCGCCTCGTGCTCGAATTCTTCCCGCTGCTGCGCCGTCCGCGCCTTGTCACGAAGCAGATCCACTTCGTCGGCAATTATTCGCTGGTGATCATCGCGGTGTCGGGCCTGTTCGTCGGCTTCGTGCTCGGGCTGCAGGGCTATTACACGCTCAATCGCTATGGCTCGGAGCAGGCGCTCGGGCTGCTCGTCGCGCTGTCGCTCGTACGCGAGCTCGGGCCGGTCGTCACCGCGCTGCTGTTCGCGGGGCGCGCGGGCACGTCGCTGACGGCTGAAATCGGCTTGATGAAAGCGGGCGAACAACTCACGGCGATGGAAATGATGGCCGTCGATCCCATGAAAGTGGTGGTCGCGCCGCGCATGTGGGCGGGCATCATCGCCATGCCGGTGCTTGCGGCCATTTTCAGCGCGGTCGGCGTGATCGGCGGTTACGTGGTCGGCGTGTTGCTGATCGGCGTGGATGCGGGCGCGTTCTGGTCGCAGATGCAAGGCGGCGTGGACGTCTGGCGCGACGTGGGCAACGGCGTCGTGAAAAGCGTCGTGTTCGGTTTCGCGGTGACGTTCATCGCGTTGTTCCAGGGCTACGAAGCCCGGCCGACGCCCGAAGGCGTCTCCCGCGCGACGACCAAGACGGTCGTGTATGCGTCGCTCGCGGTGCTCGGCCTCGATTTCCTGCTGACCGCGTTGATGTTCAGTTGATGGACCCGGCGCGGCCGTCCGTCAGGACGTGGGCGTTGTGAGGGGCACAGACCATCACGCGCGTTCCGCGACAAGATTCTCTTTGGAAAGACGATGAAAAAGACTGCTCTCGACTTTTGGGTCGGCCTCTTCGTGGTGCTCGGTTTCGTGGCGCTGCTGTTCCTCGCGCTGAAGGCGGGCAACATGAGTTCCCTGTCGTTCCAGCAAACCTATGCGGTGCGGCTCAAGTTCGACAACATCGGCGGACTCAAGCCGCGCGCGCCCGTGAAGAGCGCGGGCGTGACGGTCGGGCGCGTCGGCTCGATCGGCTTCGACGGGAATACGTACCAGGCGGTCGTGACCATCGATATCGACAAGCAGTATCAGTTTCCGAAGGACTCGTCCGCGAAGATCCTGACCTCCGGCCTGCTCGGCGAGCAGTACATCGGCCTGGAGCCGGGCGGCGACGACCAGATGCTCAAGAATGGCGACACGCTCACGATGACTCAGTCGGCAGTCGTGCTCGAAAACCTGATCGGTCAATTCCTCTACAACAAGGCTGCGGATTCGGGCGCCTCTAAAGCGGCGACACCTGCTGCCCCTGCGCCCGCGTTCCCCGGAGCCGCAAGCGCGATGGGCGCAGCGCCCGCACCGGCGGCGTCGGACGCCGCCCAATAAGGAGAATCGTATGTACGCGATGGGGCTACGGCGCGTGCTTGTCTCGGCGGCGGTGGTGACGCTTGCCGGCTGCGCAACGGTGACGACGCCGACCAAGGGCGATCCGTTCGAAAGCTACAACCGCACGATGTTCACGATCAACGACAAGGTCGATCAGGTCGCGTTGAAACCGGTTGCGAAGGCATACGTGTGGGCCGTTCCGGAGCCGGTGCGCAACAGCGTCACGAATTTCTTCTCGAATATCGGCGACGTCTACATCGCGGCGAACAATCTGCTGCAACTGAAGATCGCGGATGGCGTGTCGGACATCATGCGCGTCGCGATCAACACGGTATTCGGTGTCGGCGGCCTGTTCGACGTCGCCACCGTCGCGAAGCTGCCTAAGCATGCTGGCGACTTCGGCCTCACGCTCGGCCATTACGGCGTGCCGCCCGGACCATACGTCGTGCTGCCGCTGCTCGGGCCGAGCACCGTGCGCGACACCAGCGGGCTCGTCGTCGACTATTTCGGCAATCCGCTGAGCTACGTCAGTCCGGATTCGGTGAGCTGGGCGCTGTACGGCGTGAACCTCGTCAATGTGCGTGCGAACCTGCTTGGCGCGACCGACGTGCTCGCGGACGCCGCGCTCGACAAATACTCGTTCGTGCGTAACGCGTATCTGCAGCGACGTCAGTATCTGATCGGCGAGAGCAGGGGCGCGGACAACGACACCGCACCGCCGGACTACGACGAAGCGCCGCTGCCGAGCTACGCGGAGCCGGAAGGCGCGGCTGGTGCTGCCGGTCCTGTCGGTGCGGTTGGCGCTTCCGCGACTGCGGTTTCGCCTGCGGCGGCGGAGGCGGCGTCGGGCG
Organism: Caballeronia grimmiae; assembly: GCF_000698555.1. GTDB lineage: Bacteria > Pseudomonadota > Gammaproteobacteria > Burkholderiales > Burkholderiaceae > Caballeronia > Caballeronia grimmiae. The sequence continues at coordinate 59,950 of NZ_JFHE01000023.1, forward strand.
CGGCTCCTGCTTCGGATACCGCTGCGGCGCCGGGCGCGGCCAGTTCGACGGGCAGCACCACGGTGCCGGGCAATCAGTATGTCCCGCCGCGTGCCCCGCCAGGTTTTCCTTCGTTCCGCTTGCGCTAGGCTTATCGACGCTAACGCGCGGTAACACAACTGACAGCATTTTTTACAGCTTGAGCGGTGCGTTCACTGAACTACGGTCGAGTGAGCGCGCTCAAACCCAAGCCACCTTTTTGCAGGAACTGCGATGAAAAAATTCTTTTTGCTTCCCTTGTTCGCCATGTTCATGGCGCTGTGCGGCGCGGCCTCGGCGCAGACCGTGGACTCCAACTCGCCCGACGGCATGATCAAGACCGTCACGCAGCAGGTTCTCGATCAGATCAAGTCGGACCCGCAACTTCAGTCGGGCAACATTCAGCGCATCACCGAACTCGTCAACCAGAAGATCCTCCCGTACACGGACTTCACGCGCACGACGCGTCTCGTGATGGGCCGCAACTGGAACACGGCCACGCCGGAACAGCAGAAGCAAATCGTCGAGCAGTTCAAGATGCTGCTGATCCGCACGTACTCGGGCGCGCTCGGCCAGGTTCGCAACCAGACCATTCAGTACAAGCCGTTCCGCGCATCGCCGGAAGATACGGATGTCGTGGTCCGCTCGGTCGTGATGAACAACGGCTCGCCGGTCGAACTGGACTATCGCCTGTACAAGACGCCGCAAGGCTGGCGCGTGTATGACATCAACGTGCTCGGCGCATGGCTGATCCAGGCATACCAGCAGCAGTTCAGCGAGCAGATCTCGCAACACGGCGTCGACGGTCTGCTGCAGTTCCTGACGCAGCGTAACCAGCAACTCGCGAACGGCAAGGCCTCGTCGTGAGTTCAGCCGGCACCGGCGGCCGTTTTCAGACGGCCGCGACGCTGACCCACGAGAGCGCGAAGTCCGCGCTCGAGGCGGGGCTTTCGCGCATCGCCGCCGGCGCGACGGAAGTCGATTGCGCGCCGCTGCGGCAGTTCGATTCGTCCGCGCTCGCCGTGCTGCTCGCATGGCAGCGTGCGGCCACCTCGCGCGGCGCTGCGCTCGGTATCGTCAACCTTCCCTCCGGGCTTGCCAGTCTCGCGCAAGCCTATGGCGTCGACACGCTCCTCACCTTCCGACATTGATCCTGTCCTGAGTTCTTTCAGGCGTGGCGGCGCGCGCTTCGAGCGCGACTGCCGCCGCAAACAGGATCGTTCCGACGTCGGGTCAATCGGCTTTGCCCTATAATCAAACGTTTTTTCGGGCCCATCCCCGGCTCCTTTCGAGCGAGCCCCGGCCCGTCAAGCGACAATCCGCCAATCGAGGCGCGGCCGCACGAGGCGCGCGCACTGTCAATGTCAGCCATAGAAATCCGAAACGTCAGGAAGCGCTACAAGGACCTTCAGGCGCTCAAAGGCGTGAGCCTCACGGTGGAAGACGGCGAATTCTTCGGCCTGCTCGGGCCGAACGGCGCGGGCAAAACCACGTTGATCAGCATCCTCGCCGGGCTCGCGCGAGCCGATAGCGGCAGCATCAGCGTGCGCGGCCACGATGTCGTCAGCGATTTCCGGGCGGCGCGGCGCGCGCTCGGCGTCGTTCCGCAAGAACTCGTGTTCGATCCGTTCTTCACCGTCCGCGAGTCGCTGCGCATCCAGTCCGGCTATTTCGGCTTGCGCAACAACGACGACTGGATCGACGAAGTGATGGCGAACCTCGATCTCACCGAGAAAGCCGACGTCAATACGCGCGCGCTGTCGGGCGGCATGAAGCGACGCGTGCTGGTCGCGCAGGCGCTGGTGCATCGGCCGCCCGTGATCGTGCTGGATGAGCCGACCGCCGGCGTCGATGTCGAACTTCGGCAAACGCTGTGGAAATTCATCTCGCGCTTGAATCGCGAAGGCCACACCATCGTGCTGACCACGCACTACCTCGAAGAAGCCGAGTCGCTGTGCGACCGGCTCGCGATGCTTCGCCGTGGCGAAGTCGTCGCGCTCGAACGCACGAGCACGCTGCTGCAGCGTTTCTCCGGCATGCAGCTTTACTTGCGGTTTTCGAGGGGCGTGCTGCCCGCCGAACTGCGTCAGCTGGAAGTCGATCCTCACGCGGTATCGGGCGCGCAGCATCTGTTGCGCTTGTCGAGCTACGACGAAGTCGAGCCGATCCTCGCGAAGTGCCGCGCGGCCGGCTGCAGTTTCGACGAAATCGAAGTGCGCAAAGCCGATCTCGAAGATGTGTTCGTGCAGGTGATGAACGAGCCGGAAGTCGTCGAGGGCCTGTCATGAGCGGCTTTCGCACATTGTTCTACAAGGAACTGCTGCGCTTCTGGAAGGTGTCGTTCCAGACGGTGCTCGCGCCCATCGTGACCGCGCTGCTTTACCTGACCATCTTCGGCCACGCGCTGTCGGGCCATGTCCAGGTCTATCCTGGCGTCGGCTATACGAGCTTTCTCGTGCCCGGTCTCGTGATGATGAGCGTGCTGCAAAACGCGTTTGCGAATAGTTCGTCGTCGCTGATTCAGTCCAAGATCACCGGCAATCTCGTGTTCGTGCTGCTGCCGCCCATCGCGCACTGGGAGATGTTCTTCGCCTACGTGCTGGCGTCGGTCGTGCGCGGATTGTGCGTCGGGCTGGGCGTGTTCATCGTGACGATATGGTTCATCCCGATGTCTTTTTCTTCGCCGTTCTACATCATTGCGTTCGCGATGCTCGGTTCGGCGATCCTCGGCACGCTCGGCCTGATCGCCGGCATCTGGGCCGACAAGTTCGATCAACTGGCCGCGTTTCAGAACTTTCTGATCATGCCGCTCACGTTTCTTTCGGGCGTGTTCTATTCGACGCACACGCTGCCGCCGCTGTGGCGCGCGGTGTCGCATCTGAACCCGTTCTTCTACATGATCGACGGTTTCCGCTACGGCTTTTTCGGCCTTTCCGATGTCAACCCGCTGGTGAGTCTCGGCATCGTCGGCGGCTTTCTGGCCGTGCTGGCGCTGATCGCCGTGCGTCTGCTCGCGAGCGGCTACAAGCTGCGTCACTAACTCATCTCAAGGACACGTCATGTTGCCGACTCCGGAGCAAGTGAAGGATTACATCGCTGGCGGCTTGCAGTGCCAGCATCTCGAAGTGGAAGGCGACGGTCAGCACTTCTTCGCGACCATCGTGAGCGATGCGTTCGTCGGCAAGCGGCTGATCGCGCGTCATCAACTGGTGTACGCGGCGCTCGGCGAGCGCATGCGCGAGGAGATTCATGCGCTCAGCATGAAGACCCTCACCCCCGACGAATGGAAATCGGCCTGATCCATCCGGCGAAGCCAACAGGTCACAGTCACTCTCAGCAACACCGCAACACCCGGCATCACCGGCAGGAAACAGTGCGAATCATTCAAGATAACCGCGGCGCCGAATCTGGCTCCGCAGCAGGACGCTCGGTCGAAGGACAAGCAACCATGGACAAACTGGTCATCACAGGGGGCGCGAAGCTCTCCGGCGAAATCGCCGTTTCGGGCGCGAAGAACGCGGCTTTGCCGATTCTGTGCGCGAGCCTTCTCACCGCCGAGGACGTCCAGCTGTCGAACGTTCCGAACCTCAAGGACGTGCGCACGACGCTCGAACTGCTGCGCCAGATGGGCGTGCAGTCGCAGGCGCTGCAGGACGGCTGCGTGACGCTGAACGCATCGAAGGTCGACAACCTCGTCGCGCCTTACGAGATGGTCAAGACCATGCGCGCGTCGATCCTCGTGCTCGGGCCGCTCGTCGCGCGTTTCGGCGAGGCGAAGGTGTCGCTGCCGGGCGGCTGCGCGATCGGCGCGCGTCCGGTCGATCAGCACATCAAGGGTCTGCAGGCGATGGGCGCGGAGATCAACATCGAGCACGGCTTTATCGAAGCGCGGGCGAAGCGGTTGAAGGGCGCGCGCATCGTCACCGACATGATCACCGTTACGGGCACCGAGAACCTGCTGATGGCGGCGGTTCTGGCCGATGGCGAGACGACCATCGAGAACGCGGCGCGCGAGCCGGAAGTCAGCGACCTGGCGAACCTGCTCGTCGCGATGGGCGCGAAGATCGACGGCATCGGCACGGACCGGCTGGTGATTCAGGGCGTCGAGAAGCTGCACGGCGCGAAGCACGCCGTGGTGCCGGATCGCATTGAAGCGGGCACGTTCCTGTGCGCGGTGGCGGCCGCCGGCGGCGATGTCACGCTGCGTCATGTTGCCCCGTCGCTGCTCGACGCGGTCACGGCGAAGCTGCGCGAAGCGGGCGTGTCCATCGAGGAAGGCGAGGACTGGATGCGCGTGCGCATGAGCAAGCGTCCCGACGCCGTCAACATTCGCACGTCCGAATATCCCGCGTTTCCGACCGACATGCAGGCGCAGTTCATGGCGCTCAACGCGATTGCAAACGGCACCTCGCAAGTCGTCGAGACGATCTTCGAGAATCGCTTCATGCACGTGCAGGAGCTGAATCGTCTCGGCGCGAGCATCACGATCGACGGGAAGACGGCGCTCGTCGCCGGCGTCGAGCAACTGTCGGGCGCAAAGGTGATGGCCACCGACCTGCGCGCGTCGGCGAGTCTCGTGATCGCGGCGATGTGCGCTGACGGCGAAACGCTGATCGACCGCATCTACCATCTGGATCGCGGCTACGACCGCATGGAGTCGAAACTGACGGCCGTGGGCGCGAACGTTCGCCGCATCAAGGGCACGGGGAGCGAGCAATGAGCTCGTTGCCGCAGACCTCATCGTCGGTCGGCGCGAGCGCGCCGCTCACACTCGCGTTGTCGAAAGGGCGTATCTTCGAGGAGACGGTGCCGCTGCTCGCGGCAGCCGGCGTGCAGGTGGCCGAAGATCCGGAAAGCTCGCGCAAGCTGATTCTGCCGACGACCAATCCGAACCTGCGCGTGATCATCGTGCGCGCGACCGATGTGCCCACGTACGTCGAATACGGCGCGGCGGACTTCGGCGTTGCGGGCAAGGACGTGCTGATCGAACACGGCGGCAGCGGTTTGTATCAGCCGATCGATCTCGACATCGCGCGCTGCCGGATGTCGGTCGCGGTCAAGGCCGGCTTCGACTATGCAAACGCAGTGCGTCAGGGCGCGCGTCTGCGCGTCGCGACGAAGTACACGCAGACGGCGCGCGAGCACTTCGCGGCGAAGGGCGTGCACGTCGATTTGATCAAGCTGTACGGCTCGATGGAACTCGCGCCGCTCGTCGGCCTGGCGGATGCGATCGTCGATCTGGTCAGTTCGGGCGGCACCCTGCGCGCCAACAATCTGGTCGAGGTCGAAGAAATCATGCAGATTTCGTCGCGTCTCGTCGTGAATCAGGCGGCGCTGAAGCTGAAACGCGCGGCGCTCAAGCCTTATCTCGACGCGTTTGAGCGCGCCTCGGCCGGCACGAACAACTAGGGCGGCCGCATCGCGCGGTGCGCCACAGCACACGGAAACCAGCATGTCTATCAAGATTCGTAAGCTCGATTCCAGCACCGTCGGTTTTCAGAAGGCGCTGCGCGCGGTTCTCGCGTTCGAAGCGAGCGAGGATGACGCCATCGAGCGCGCCGTCGCGCAGATTCTCGCGGACGTGAAATCGCGCGGCGACGCCGCCGTGCTCGAATACACGAACAAGTTCGATCGCCTGAAGGCGGAAAGCGTCGCGGCGCTGGAACTGCCTGTTTCGGAGATGGAAGCCGCGCTCGAAGGGCTCGAGCCGAAGCGCCGCGCGGCGCTCGAAGCAGCGGCGGCGCGTGTGCGCGGCTACCACGAGAAGCAGCGCATCGAATGCGGAAGCCATAGCTGGCAATACACCGAAGCCGACGGCACCGTGCTCGGCCAGAAAGTCACGCCGCTCGATCGCGCCGGTATCTACGTGCCGGGCGGCAAGGCGGCGTATCCGTCGTCGGTGCTGATGAATGCGATTCCGGCGCGCGTCGCGGGCGTCAAGGAAATCGTGATGGTCGTGCCGACGCCCGACGGCGTGAAGAATCCGCTCGTGCTCGCCGCGGCGCTGCTCGGCGGTGTGGACCGCGTGTTCACCATCGGCGGAGCGCAGGCGGTCGGCGCGCTGGCCTACGGCACGGAATCCGTGCCGGCGGTCGACAAGATTTGCGGGCCGGGCAACGCGTATGTCGCATCGGCGAAGCGGCGCGTGTTCGGCACCGTCGGCATCGACATGATCGCGGGGCCGTCGGAAATTCTCGTGATTTGCGACGCCACCACCGATCCGCGCTGGGTCGCGATGGACCTCTTTTCGCAAGCCGAGCACGACGAACTCGCGCAATCCATTCTGCTGTGCCCCGATGCGGCGTTCATTCAGCGCGTGGAAGATGCGATCGTCGAACTGCTGCCCGCCATGCCGCGCCGCGACGTGATTCAACGCTCACTCGAGGATCGCGGCGCGCTGATCAAGGTGAAGGACATGGCCGAAGCCTGTACGATCGCCAACGACATCGCGCCGGAGCATCTGGAAATCTCCGCGCTCGATCCGCATCAGTGGGCCGCGCAGATTCACAACGCAGGCGCGATGTTCCTCGGCCGGTACACCAGCGAAAGCCTCGGCGATTACTGCGCCGGACCGAATCACGTGCTGCCGACTTCACGGACCGCGCGTTTCTCGTCGCCGCTCGGCGTGTACGACTTCATGAAGCGTTCGAGCGTGATTGAAGTGAGCGCCGACGGCGCGCAGACGCTCGGTGAAATCGCGGCCGAACTCGCCTATGGCGAAGGCTTGCAGGCGCATGCGAAGAGCGCCGAATACCGGATGAAAAACCTCGGCTGAAGCGGGCCGATCCCATTGACCAAGGCGGACTGAGAGCCGCCGGCGGCTCCATGACGACACCACAAGACATCATTCGCCCCGACATCCTCGCGATGACGAGCTATCCCGTGCCCGATTCCACGGGTCTCATCAAGCTCGACGCGATGGAAAATCCGTACACGCTTCCAGCCGATCTCGCCGAGCGCCTCGGCGCGCATCTCGCGGGCGTCGCGCTGAATCGCTATCCGGCGCCGCGTCCGGCGGACCTCATCGCGAAGCTCAAGCGCACGATGCACGTGCCGGACGCCTGCGACGTGCTGCTCGGCAACGGCTCGGACGAATTGATCAGCCTGATGTCGATTGCGTGTGCGAAGCCGGGCGCGAAGGTCGTTGCACCGGTGCCGGGCTTCGTGATGTATCAGATGTCGGCGGCTTTCGCGGGGCTGGAGTTCGTCGGCGTGCCGCTCAACGCCGACTTCACGCTCAATGCCGACGCGCTCGTCGCGGCCATCGAAGAGCACGCGCCGGCGCTCATTTATCTGGCGTATCCGAACAACCCGACCGGCACGCTTTACGACGACGCCGACATCGAACGCGTGATCGCGGCGGCGGGCAGGAGTCTCGTCGTGATCGACGAGGCGTACCAGCCGTTCGCGGAGAAAACGTGGATGCCGCGTGCGGCGGAGTTCGACAACGTCGTCGTGATGCGGACGGTATCGAAGCTCGGACTGGCGGGTATCCGCCTCGGTTACATGGCAGGGCGTCCCGCGTGGATCAACCAGTTCGACAAGGTGCGCCCGCCGTACAACATCAACGTGCTGACGCAAGCCACCGCCGATTTTCTGCTCGATCATCTCGACGTGCTCGACGCCCAGGCTGCCGCGCTGCGCGAAGAGCGCACGCAACTGGCCCGCGAAGTGGCCGCGCTACCGGGCATGACAGTCTATCCGAGCGCGGGCAACTTTCTGCTCGTGCGCGTGCCGGACGCCGCGCTGGCGTTCGAAACGCTGCTTACGTCGCGGGTTCTGATCAAAAACGTGGGTAAAATGCACCCGTTGCTTTCAAACTGCGTGCGGTTGACGGTCGGAACCGCCGACGAGAACGCGCAGATGATCGCCGCGCTCAAGAAACTTTCTACTTTTGATTAAGCCTCAAGGAAACACCATGCGCATTGCGGAAGTCGTTCGCAACACCAGCGAAACGCAGATCCGTGTGAAGCTCGATCTGGACGGCGCCGGCAAGCAAAAGCTCGCTACCGGCGTGCCGTTCCTCGATCACATGCTCGATCAGATCGCCCGTCACGGGCTGTTCGACCTCGAAATCGAAGCGCATGGCGACCTCCATATCGACGATCACCACACTGTCGAGGACACGGGCATCACGCTGGGGCAAGCGGTCGCGAAGGCCATCGGCGACCGCAAGGGCATCCGCCGTTACGGACACTCGTACGTGCCGCTGGACGAAGCGCTTTCGCGCGTGGTCATCGATTTTTCGGGGCGGCCCGGGCTCGAGTTCAACGTGCCGTTCACGCGGGCTCGCATCGGCAATTTCGATGTCGACCTCACGATCGAATTCTTCCGCGGCTTCGTGAACCACGCCGGCGTGACGCTGCATATCGACAACCTGCGCGGCATCAACGCGCATCATCAGGTCGAGACCGTGTTCAAGGCGTTCGGCCGCGCGCTGCGCATGGCCGTTGAACTGGACGAACGCGCGGCGGGGCAGATTCCATCGACCAAGGGCAGTCTCTAAAAGCTGCAGGCCGATTCGGCGCGATCCTGCGCAAAACCCGGCTGGCCATCCGCGATGGATCTCTTCAAGTCGTTTATATCCTTGCTCGCGCTGATCAACCCGATCGGCGCGATACCGTTTTTTCTCAGTCTCACCGCGCAGCAGTCCGATGTGGAGAAGCGCAACACCATCCGCGTCGCGTGCATTTCGGTGTTTTGCGTGATCGCCGTGACCGCGCTGCTCGGACAGCAGATCATCGCGTTCTTCGGCATCTCGGTGGGATCATTCGAAGTCGGCGGCGGCATCATCATGTTGCTGATGGCGATCAGCATGTTGAACGCGCAAATCGGCAACGCGCGCTCGACGCCGGAAGAGCGCATGGAAGCCGAGGAGCGCAACAGCGTCGCCGTCGTGCCGCTCGCGATTCCGCTGCTCACCGGGCCGGGATCGATCAGCACGGTGATCGTCTACGCCGCGAATGCGCAGCACTGGTACGACCGCTTCGGGCTGGTCGTGCTGGGCGGGATCATCGCGGCGCTGTGCTTCGGCGCGCTGAACCTCGCCGAGCCGATCGCGCGCTGGGTCGGGCGCACCGGCATCAACATCGGCACGCGTCTCATGGGATTGATGTTGTCGGCGCTGGCGGTGGAATTCATCGTCGACGGATTGAAGGCCCTGTTGCCTACTTTGAAATGAAAACTTCGATTGCGATTGTTGATTACGGAATGGGCAACCTGCGCTCGGTGTATCAGGCGCTGAAGAAGGCCGCGCCGGACGCCGACGTGGCGATCGTCGATCAGCCGCAAGCCATTCATGCGGCCGATCGCATCGTGCTGCCCGGCCAGGGTGCGATGCGCGACTGCATGGCGCATCTCGGCGAATCGGGGCTGCAGGAAGCGGTGATGCAGGCGTCGCGCGAAAAGCCGATGCTCGGCGTGTGCGTCGGCGAGCAAATGCTCTTCGACTGGAGCGAGGAGGGCGACACCAAAGGCCTCGGGCTCTTTCCCGGCAAGGTGCTGCGCTTCCATCTCGAAGGCCGCGTGCAGGACGACGGCTCGCGCTTCAAAGTCCCGCAAATGGGCTGGAACCGCGTGCGTCAGACGCAAGCGCATCCGGTATGGGACGGCATTGCGGATGGCGCGTTCTTCTACTTCGTGCACAGCTATCACGTGGTGCCCGACAATCCCGCGCATACGTCCGGCGAAACCGTCTACGGCGACGCATTCACCTCCGCGGTCGCTCGGGACAACATCTTCGCGACGCAGTTTCACCCTGAAAAAAGCGCGGACGCGGGCCTGCGCCTGTATCGGAACTTCGTGCACTGGAATCCGTGAGACGCACCGCACGTTAGCCGTTCGACGTATGCCGGCCGCCGGCAGAATGCTGCAAGACTTGTACTACACTAGCGAGACGGCCCGGGCGGCCGTTCTCATCAATTTCACCCAGACACTACGCGATACCTATGCTGCTCATTCCGGCCATCGATCTTAAAGACGGTCAGTGCGTGCGCCTCAAGCAGGGCGATATGGACCAGGCGACCATTTTCTCGGAGGATCCGGCGGCGATGGCCCGGCATTGGGTCGACAAAGGGGCGCGCAGGCTGCACCTCGTCGATCTGAACGGGGCATTCGCGGGCAAGCCGCGAAACGGCGACGCGATCCGCGCGATCATCGAAGAAGTGGGCAGCGAGATCCCGGTGCAACTGGGCGGCGGCATTCGCGACCTGAACACGATCGAACGCTATCTGGACGATGGTCTCTCGTACGTGATCATCGGCACGGCGGCGGTGAAGAATCCGGGCTTTCTGCAGGACGCGTGCACCGCGTTCGCCGGGCACATCATCGTCGGGCTGGACGCGAAAGACGGCAAAGTCGCCACCGACGGCTGGAGCAAGCTGACCGGCCACGAAGTCGTGGATCTCGGCCGCAAGTTCGAGGACTACGGCTGCGAGTCGATCATCTATACCGATATCGGCCGCGACGGCATGCTTCAGGGCATCAACATCGACGCCACCGTGCGGCTTGCGCAAGCGGTCAAGATTCCGGTTATCGCGAGCGGCGGTCTGTCGAGCATCGCGGACATCGAGTCGCTGTGCGAAGTCGAGAGCGAAGGCATCGAAGGCGTGATCTGCGGCCGCGCGATCTACTCCGGCGATCTCGACTTCAACGCCGCCCAGACGCGCGCCGACGCGCTGCGCGAAGCGGACGACGCTTGAATCCCGCTGCTTCGCCTCTCGCGCGAATTGCTTGGTAGCGCGCCGGGCGGCGCAGGCCGCCCTCACTTGTATCGAACCGGCAGTGGCAAGAACATGGCTCTCGCAAAACGCATCATCCCTTGTCTCGACGTGACCGCTGGCCGCGTCGTCAAAGGAGTCAACTTCGTCGAACTGCGTGACGCGGGCGATCCCGTCGAAATCGCGCGGCGCTATGACGATCAGGGCGCCGACGAACTCACGTTCCTCGACATCACCGCGACGTCCGATCAACGCGATCTCATTCTGCCGATCATCGAAGCGGTCGCGTCCCAGGTCTTCATTCCGTTGACGGTCGGCGGCGGCGTGCGCGCGGTCGAAGACGTCCGCCGGCTGCTCAACGCGGGCGCGGACAAGATCAGCATGAATTCGTCGGCGGTCGCGAATCCGCAACTCGTGCGCGATGCGTCGGACAAGCACGGTTCGCAGTGCATCGTCGTCGCGATCGACGCAAAGCGCGTATCGGCGGAAGGCGAGCCGGCGCGCTGGGAAGTGTTCACGCACGGCGGCCGCAAGGCCACGGGCATCGACGCGATCGAATGGGCGCGCAAGATGGCCGAGCTCGGCGCGGGCGAAATCCTGCTGACGAGCATGGATCGCGATGGCACGAAGGCTGGCTTCGACCTCGCGCTGACACGCGCCGTCTCGGATGCCGTGCCGGTGCCCGTGATCGCTTCGGGCGGCGTCGGCAACTTGCAGCATTTGGCGGACGGCATCGTCGACGGTCGCGCCGACGCGGTGCTCGCGGCGAGCATCTTCCACTACGGCGAGCACACGGTCGGGGAAGCGAAGCGCTTCATGGCCGACCAGGGCATTTCGGTGAGGATCTGAACGTGACCGATCAAGCCAGCTGGCTCGACAAGGTGAAGTGGGACGCCAACGGCCTCGTCCCGGTCATCGCGCAGGAGGCGTCGACGAACGACGTCCTGATGTTCGCGTGGATGAATCGCGAGGCGCTTGCGAAGACCATCGAACTGAAGCGCGCCGTGTATTTTTCGCGCTCGCGTCAGCGGTTGTGGTTCAAGGGCGAGGAATCGGGGCACGTACAACACGTCCATGACGTTCGCCTGGATTGCGACGAGGACGTCGTGCTGCTCAAAGTCGAGCAGGTTTCGGGCATCGCCTGCCACACGGGCCGCCACTCCTGTTTCTTCCAGAAATTCGAAGGAACGGCTGACAACGGCGAGTGGATCGCCGTCGAGCCGGTCCTGAAAGACCCAGAAAGCATCTATAAATGACGCAAGCCAACACGCTGGACACGCTGCTGCGCCTCGCCGCGGTAATCGACAGCCGCAAGGGCGGAGATCCGGAACAATCCTACGTTTCGCGACTCTTTCATAAAGGTGACGACGCGATCCTGAAGAAAATCGGCGAGGAAGCGACGGAAGTCGTGCTCGCCGCGAAGGACGCTCGCCACGGCGGCGCTCCGCGTGCGCTCGTCGGCGAAGTCGCCGATTTGTGGTTCCACTGTCTCGTGATGCTGTCGCATTTCGACCTGAGCCCGGCCGACGTCGTCGCCGAACTTGAGCGGCGCGAAGGTCTGTCGGGTATCGAGGAAAAGGCGCTGCGCAAATCGCGCGAGCGCGAACAGAACGGCGGCTGACGAGAGTTTCGCTCACATTCTCGCGCACGCGTTGGAGGCAAGCATGAGAACGCCCGATCAGCCGTATCCGCCGACCGTATTCACGGACCCCGGCGAAGCGGACCGCCTGCGCCGGCTGCGCACGCTGACGCATATCGTCTACGCGCTTTACGCGCTCTATTGGCTGACGGGCGGCTTGACCGTGCTCGTCGCCATCATCATCAATTGCCTGAAGCGCGGCGACACCGTCGGCACGCCGTACGAAGCCCATTTCACGTGGCAGATACGCACGTTCTGGTGGGCGGTGCTCGGGCATGTCATTGGCGTAGCGTTGCTGTTCGTCGGCATCGGCTTCGTTATCTTGTTTGCGGTCGGTATCTGGACCCTTTATCGCGTCATCAAGGGCTGGCTGTTTCTATACGAAAACAAAGCGATCGAGCCGCGCGCGTGGTTTTGATCGTCAACGCCGGTTCTCCGGGCATTGGATACTCATGAGCCAAGACAACTGCATCTTCTGCAAGATCGCCGCCGGGCAGATTCCGAGCACGAAGGTCTACGAGGACGACGAGTTCGTCGCCTTCAACGACATCAACCCGGCCGCGCCGGTTCACGTGCTGGTCATCCCCCGCAAGCATATTGAAACACTTTCGGACTGCTCCGAAAGCGATGCTCCGTTGCTTGGTAGAATGGTGCATCTCGTTGGCCGTTTGGCAAAAGACCTGGGCGTTTCCTACACAGGGGGCGACACCGGTTTCCGCACGGTCATCAACACCGGGCCGGGCGGCGGGCAGGAGGTGTATCACATTCATGCGCATCTTTTGGCCGGGGAGCGCCCTTGGCGGCGGATGGGCTGACACGGCTTTCATCGGCGTGTCGGCTGTTCAAGGCAATATTGGGCGCGGAAAATCGATATTCGTGAGCTGAAGCGCCACCGCTTCGGCCAGGGCCGCAAAGTCAGGCATCCGTCGCGGAAATGGCTTGTCGGTCGAACTAAGGAGAGTTTTCATTCATGGGTTCGTTGAGCATTTGGCATTGGTTGATCGTGTTGCTGATCGTGGCGCTCGTCTTCGGGACGAAGAAACTGCGCAATATCGGCGGCGATCTGGGCGGCGCGGTGAAGGGCTTCAAGGAAGGCATGCGCGAAGGCGATAACCCCGCCTCGCCGGAACAGCGCGAACTGCCGCGCAACGGCGCAGTCGACGTGGAAGCGAAGGACAAGTCCCGTTCCGGCGACTACCGTTAATCGGGCCGCTGACCGCAACCACTCACTTCCTCGTCAATGCTCGATCTCGGTCTGACCAAAATGGCGCTCATCGGCGTCGTCGCGCTGGTGGTGCTCGGGCCGGAGCGTTTGCCCGGCGTGGCGCGCACGGCTGGCGCGCTCTTCGGCCGCGCGCAGCGGTACATCAACGACGTCAAGTCGGAGGTGGCGCGCGAGATGGAGCTCGATGAGCTCAAGAAGATGCGCACGCAGTTCGAAACGGCGGCGTCGAATGTCGAGACGACGATCCACGACAACCTGAAACGCCACGAGTCCGAACTGAACGACGCGTGGAATCAGGGGACATCGGTTTCAAGCAGCATCGCGGGCGGCGGGGAATCGTCGGGTGCGGACGATGGCGGTTCCGGCGAGCAATGGCCCGCCGCGACGTCAACGCCTGCCAAGCGCAAGAACTGGCGCGTCAAGCAGAGCGCGGTTCCGAACTGGTACAAGCGCACGACCGCGCGCCGCACGCGTGTGCAGTCGGGCGCGGCGCGTGTCGCGCGGCACACGCCCGCCACCCTGCGCCGTCCGACGAAATTCTTCTGATACGGCCGCATTCCTTCCATCGATGACCCATACCGAGGGCCGGCGTGAGCGACCCGCAACAAAATAAAGACGAGCCCGTCGAAGAGACGTTCATTTCGCATCTGGTCGAACTGCGCGATCGCATCATCCGCGCGGGCGCGGCGGTCATCGTCGTATTCATCTCGCTCGTGTACTGGGCGCCCGATATCTTCAAGCTGCTTGCACGGCCGCTGATGCAGAACCTGCCGCGCGACGGCAAGATGATCGTCACCGACGTGACCGGCTCGTTCTTCGTGCCGATGAAGGTGACGATGCTCGTGGCCTTTGTCATCGCGCTGCCGATCGTCCTGTATCAGATCTGGGCGTTTGTCGCGCCGGGGCTGTATCAACATGAGAAGAAGCTCGTCGGGCCGCTCGTTTTCAGCAGCTATACGCTCTTTCTGTGCGGCATGGCCTTCGCCTATTTCATTGTGTTTCCGACCATTTTCCGCGTGATGGCGCATTACAACGCGCCGCTGGGCGCGGAAATGACAACGGATATCGACAATTACCTGAGCTTCGTGCTGACGATGTTCATCGCGTTCGGCGTGACGTTCGAGGTGCCGATCGTCGTCGTGTTGCTGGCGCGCATGGGCGTGGTGTCGATTCCGAAACTGAAGCAGATTCGGCCTTACGTGATCGTCGGCGCGTTCGTCATCTCCGCGGTCGTGACGCCACCGGACGTGTTCTCCCAACTGATTCTCGCGATTCCGCTCGTCATTCTGTATGAGGCGGGGATCATTGCGGCGAGGTTCGTGGTCGGCAAGGAAGCGGTCAAAAGCGAGGAAGCGGCGGCCGAATAAGTTGAGCGCGGTGCGGCAGATTGTCGCGGTTGCCACTTTCTCAATCGCGGTCGCACAGATGAAAAAAAGGCAGCTTCCGTTCCACGGAGCTGCCTTTTTCGCTTCCGGCCACCGACGCCTTATTCGTCGCCCTGATCCCCTTGCTCCTCATCGGGCATTTGCGGGGCGCGCGGCTGTGCGGGCCGCTTGCCGATGGTCACGCTGACGTCCATTTCCTTGTTCTTGCGCATCAGGTGAACCTTCACCGCCGTGCCCGGCTTGATCTGCGCGACGACGTTGAGCAGGCGCGTGGTATCGGTAATCGTGTCCTCGTTGATGCTGACGAGGATATCGCCCGGCTTGATGCCCGCGCGGTCCGCCGGCCCGCCTTGCAGTACGCCCGCGACGATCGCGCCCGATTTCTGGTCGAGCCCGAACGACTCGGCAATCTCCGGCGTGACGTCCTGCGGCTCGACGCCGATCCATCCGCGCGTGACCGTGCCCGTCGTGATGATGCTTTCGAGCACGCTGCGCGCGGTCGAAACCGGAATGGCGAAGCCGATGCCGAGCGAGCCGCCGCTTCGCGAGTAGATTGCGGTATTGATGCCGAGCAGGTTGCCTTCCACATCGACGAGCGCACCGCCCGAATTACCGGGGTTGATGGCCGCGTCGGTCTGGATGAAATTCTCGAACGTGTTGATGCCGAGGTGATTGCGGCCGAGCGCGCTGACGATGCCCATCGTCACCGTCTGCCCGACGCCGAACGGATTGCCGATCGCCAGCACCACGTCGCCGACGTGCGCCTGATCCATCCGGCCGAGCGTGATGGTCGGCAGATTGGTCATGTTGATCTTCAGCACCGCGAGATCGGTCTCCGGATCGACGCCGATCACTTTCGCGCTCGACGTGCGGCCGTCCGCCAGCGCGACTTCGATCTGGTCCGCACCGTCCACGACATGCTGGTTCGTTAGAATGTAGCCTTCCGAGCTGACGATGACGCCCGAGCCCAGATTCGACGCAGGCGGCTCGTCGCTCTTGCGCCGGTTCTTGTCGCCGAAGAAGTAGCGGAACAGCGGGTCCTTCGAGCGCGCGCCCGGCGGCAGGCTGCCGTCCTTGCTGGAGAACACGTTGACGACCGCGGGCATCGCCTTCTGCGCGCCCTCGGCATATGAAGACTGAAGCGGGCGCGAACCGATGCTCGGCGCCACTTCCTGTAACGCGACGATCGGCTCGGCGAGTTGCTTGCCAAACTGGCCCTGACGTTGAAGCCACTGCGGTTTCAGGGTCGCGATGATAAACATCAGAGCCAAAAGCACGGTGACCGCTTGGGCAAAAAACAGCCAGAAGCGTCTAAGCATTTGAAGGGATAGAGGATTTCATGGATCGGATCGAACTCGAATTGTATCTGAACAATCTGCTGGAAATCGGCCGCTTCAAGGACTATTGCCCGAACGGCCTACAGGTGGAAGGGACTCGCCGCGTTCAGAAAATCGCGACCGGCGTGACGGCTTCGCTCGCATTCCTCGAAGCCGCGCTGGACTGGGGCGCGGACACGGTGCTGGTCCATCACGGCTATTTCTGGCGTAACGAAGCGCCGCAGATTACAGGACGGAAGCATCGGCGCTTGCGCACGTTGATCGCCAACGACATGAATCTGTTCGCGTACCATCTTCCGCTGGATTCGCATCCGGAACTCGGCAACAACGCGCAGCTTGGCGCGCGGTTCGGGCTGATCGCGGACGGCCGGTTTGCCGATCAGGATCTCGGCTGGATTGCGCCGCTCACGATGCCGCTTTCCCTCGAGCACTTCACAGCGACCGTGGAAAATGCGCTGGGCCGCAAGCCGCTAGTATTCGGCGATTCCGACCGGGAGTTGCGGCGCGTGGCGTGGTGCACCGGCGGCGCCCAGGGCTATTTCGAGCAAGCCGTCGAGGCCGGCGCGGATGTCTACGTGAGCGGTGAAGTCTCGGAGCAGACGATGCACATCGCGGCGGAATCCGGCGTCGCGTACATCGCAGCGGGGCATCACGCGACCGAGCGTTACGGCGTGCAAGCGCTCGGCGCGCATCTGTCGGAGGAATTCGATATCGAACACTTGTTCATTGATATCGATAATCCGGTTTAATGGCATGTCGCCGATTGTTTGGTTCACGGAGCGGCTGCGTCTGCCTTAAAACATTGCTTTACTAGAACGCGCGAAAACGTGGGGAAAACCCGGAAGGCCCGGTTAGTTCGAGTGATTTTTACTGCGCGGGCCTTGTAAATGGCAACTCCATTCGCGCACACTAGCGGCGGAACACTGATGTGACGGTATAAATCCAACTCAGAAGTGGGGCGTGTGATGCGAGACAAGGACGATAACCGCGTCGACGGCGGCCGCCGTACCTGGCTGATTGCGACGACCGTAGCAGGTGGTTTCGGAGGTGTGGCAACCGTAGTGCCTTTCGTCAGTTCGTTTGCTCCATCGGAGAAGGCCAAGGCGGCGGGCGCGCCCGTCGAGGTCGATATCAGCGGACTGAAGCCTGGCGAAATGATGACGGTCGCGTGGCGCGGCCGGCCGGTGTGGATCGTCAATCGCACCGACGAAATGTTGGCTGACATCAAAAAGGCTGACAGCGAAGTAGCGGACCCGAATTCCAAGATGGAATTCTCAATGCCGTTACCGGAGTACTGCAACAACGAATATCGATCGCGCGCCGATCACAAGAACATTCTCGTGACCGTGGCCGTGTGCACGCACCTTGGCTGCACGCCGACGCCGCGATTTACCGAGGGGCCTCAACCCAATCTCCCCGATAACTGGCCGGGCGGTTTTTTGTGCCCATGCCACGGCTCGACTTATGACCTGGCGGGCCGCGTCTTCAAGAACAAGCCAGCGCCGCAGAATCTGGACGTGCCTCCATACATGTTCACTTCGGCGACGCAACTCGTGATCGGCAAGGACGAAAAGGGAGAGGCTTAAATGGCGACCGCAGACAAGGATGTCGAAACGACGGGCTTGACGGGCTGGATCGACCGCCGGTTTCCGCTAACCGCGACCTGGAAAAAGCACGTCTCCGAATACTACGCGCCGAAGAACTTCAACTTCTGGTATTTCTTCGGCTCGCTTGCATTGCTCGTGCTCGTTATTCAGATCGTGACGGGCATTTTTCTCGTCATGAATTACAAGCCGGATGCGACGCTTGCTTTCGCATCGGTCGAATACATCATGCGCGAGGTGCCGTGGGGCTGGCTCATACGGTATATGCATTCGACCGGCGCGTCGATGTTTTTCGTCGTCGTTTATCTGCACATGTTCCGCAGCCTGATTTACGGCTCATACAGGAAGCCGCGTGAACTGGTCTGGATCTTCGGCTGCGCTATTTTCCTGTGTCTGATGGCAGAGGCCTTTTTCGGCTATTTGTTGCCATGGGGACAAATGTCGTTCTGGGGCGCACAGGTCATCGTGAATCTCTTCTCCGCGATTCCCTTCATCGGTCCGGACTTGTCGTTGTGGATTCGCGGGGATTACGTGGTATCGGACGTCACGCTGAATCGCTTCTTCGCATTTCACGTCATAGCGATTCCGCTCGTGCTGATCGGACTCGTCGTTGCGCATCTGGTCGCCCTGCATGAAGTCGGGTCGAATAATCCCGACGGCATCGAAATCAAGGCGAAGAAGGATGCGAATGGCGTACCGCTCGACGGCATTCCGTTCCATCCATACTATTCGGTCCACGACTTCTTCGGTGTGTGCGTCTTTCTGCTCATCTTCGCGGCGATTATCTTTTTCGCGCCGGAAATGGGCGGCTACTTCCTCGAAGCAAATAACTTCGTGCCGGCGAATCCGCTGCAAACGCCGCCGGAGATCGCGCCTGTCTGGTACTTCACCGCGTTTTACGCGATGCTCCGCGCGACCACCGATCCGTTCAAGATCGTTCTGATGATCGTAATTGCGCTGCTTGGTGTGCTTGCGTTGCTGCGAGCGCGCGGCAAGTGGCGTATCGCGCTGCCGGTGCTGGCGCTCGTAGTGATCGTGTTCATGGCGTTGACCGAGTCGAAATTCTGGGGCGTGGTGGTGATGGGCACCGCGGTCGTTTCGCTGTTTTTCTTGCCCTGGCTCGATCGCAGTCCGGTGAAGTCGATCCGCTACCGGCCGCTGTTTCATAAGGTTCTCTACGCCATCTTCGTGATTGCATTCCTCGTGCTGGGCTTCCTGGGGACGAGACCGCCATCGCCGGCAGGGACGCTCATCGCTCAAATTTGCGCACTTATTTACTTCGCGTTTTTCCTGGGCATGCCTTTCTGGACGCCGCGCGGCAGATTCAAGACGCCGCCCGAGCGCGTGAACTACAAACAGCACTGAGCTCACGTCCGGAGACTACGCGATGAAAAAATGGCTCTCTATGATGGCGATGATCGCCGCCGCGATGTTCTCATTCGGCGGCGCGCCGGCTCACGCGGAAGAGGAAGCGGTGCTCGACCGCGCTCCGAATAACGCCGACAATTTTGCGTCGTTGCAGCACGGCGCCCAAATGTTTGTAAACTATTGCCTGAATTGTCACAGTGCGACCCTGATGCGCTACAACCGGCTGACCGATCTCGGTATCAGCCAGAAAGAGATTCAGGACAATCTGCTGTTCACGACGGACAAGATCGGCAACACGATGAGCATCGCGATGCGCCCGGACGACGCGAAAGCGTGGTTTGGCGCATCGCCGCCGGATCTGTCGGTGGAGGCGAGGGCGCGTGGACGGGACTGGCTCTACACCTACATGCGCAGCTTCTACCGCGATCCGACGCGGCCTACCGGCTGGAACAATCGCGTGTACGAGAACGTCGGCATGCCCCATGTGCTGTGGACGCTGCAGGGCATTCGCGACGCGCGGTTCACGACGGAAACGGACGAAAGGACCGGCGAAAAGGTAAAAAGATTCGTGGGTTACACTCAGGTGACGCCTGGTGCCTTGTCGAACGTGGATTATGATTCAGCTGTGGCCGATCTCGTGTCGTACCTTTCGTGGATGTCCGAACCCGCCCAGCAAACCCGCAAACGTCTCGGCGTCTGGGTTCTGCTGTTCCTGGCGCTCCTCAGCTTCCTCGCATGGCGTCTGAACGCGGCATACTGGAGAGATATTAAATAGCACGCCAATCGACGGCGTGGGTCGGTGCGACGGCGCTTCCGCAAGGAAGCCGCCTCGGCCGGCCCTTCGAGTTTACTGAAGGGACTTTAAAAACATGATGGTTCTGTATTCCGGCACAACTTGCCCGTTCTCCCAGCGCTGCCGGCTGGTGTTGTTCGAAAAGGGCATGGATTTCGAGATCCGCGACGTCGATCTGTTCAACAAGCCGGAAGACATCGCGGTGATGAACCCTTACGGGCAGGTGCCGATCCTCGTCGAGCGTGACCTGATCCTGTACGAGTCGAATATCATCAACGAATATATCGACGAGCGGTTCCCGCATCCGCAGCTCATGCCGGCAGACCCGGTGCAGCGTGCCCGTGCGCGCCTGTTCCTGCTGAACTTCGAGAAAGAGTTGTTCGTGCATGTAGGCACGCTCGAGAACGAGAAGGGCAAGGCTGCGGAAAAGAACCACGAGAAGGCGCGCAGCGCGATCCGCGATCGCCTCACCCAGCTCGCACCGATCTTCCTGAAGAACAAGTACATGCTGGGCGAAGAGTTCTCGATGCTGGACGTGGCGATCGCCCCGCTGCTGTGGCGTCTGGATCACTATGGCATCGAGTTGTCGAAGAATGCTGCGCCGTTGATGAAGTACGCCGAGCGGATCTTCAGCCGTCCGGCCTATATTGAAGCGCTGACGCCTTCCGAGAAGGTGATGCGTCGATAGTTTGCGAGAGCGGAGCGCGGCGGCGTGGTTTTGCACGGCCGTGCTCCGGCAGAGGAAAGTTGATGCAAGAAATCTCCACCAAGCCTTATCTGCTGCGCGCGCTCTACGAGTGGTGCACGGATAACGGTTTTACTCCGCATATCGCCGTTCGGGTCGATGGAGCGACGCGCGTGCCGCGTCAGTTCGTTCGCAATGACGAGATCGTGTTGAACATCAGCTTCGAGGCGACGAGCCAGTTGCAGATGGGTAACGAATGGATCGAGTTCAGCGCGCGATTCTCGGGCAAGTCGCACAAGATCGAGGTCCAGGTCGCGAACGTGCTCGCAATCTACGCGCGCGAGAATGGGCAGGGCATGGCGTTCCCAGTCGAGCCATCGCAGCACCCTGCAGTGGAGCCTGCGCGACCCGCCGAACGCGAGGCGCGCCCGGCCGAGTCGATGGCCGAGGAGCGATCGGATGCTGAGGGTGCGTCGGATCACGAGGAGCCGACTCTGGGCTCTGCGGACGACGACGCAAAATCTCCCGCGAGATCGCACCTCAAAGTCGTCAAATGAAGTAGAATCTCGTCCTTCGCCGGCTTAGCTCATCTGGTAGAGCAGTTGATTTGTAATCATCAGGTGGCGGGTTCGAGTCCTGCAGCCGGCACCAAGAAGCATATCGGCGGGTCGTGCGAGGTTTGCACGACCCGTTTGATTTCTGCGAATCACGTGTGATTCGGGTCTTGGAAGAAGTGCCGAAAGGCGAGTCGATAAGTAGCTTCAAAAACTTGTTGACAGACTTCGAAACGA
>NZ_JFHE01000024.1 GCF_000698555.1 Caballeronia grimmiae
AGTCGAGCACGCGGACCCAGTAGTTGCCGCCCGCGGCGCCGATGACCATCGGCGCGGCAATGACGAACACGGCGGTGAGAATGCCCACGACGAGCGTTTTCGTCATGTTCTTCTCCGGGATGAGCGTCGTGGACGGCTCAATCGGTTGAATCGAAGTCATTTTTCTGAGCTCCTCACACGAGGTTTAAGCGCGGTCCGCGACACGTTCGCCGAGCAGACCCGACGGACGGAACACGAGCACGATGATCAGCACGATGAAGGCGAACACGTCCTGGTAGTTCGACCCGAAGACGCCGCCCGTCAGGTTGCCGATATAGCCGGCGCCCAACTGTTCGATGAGACCCAGCAACACACCGCCGACCATCGCGCCGCCGAGGTTGCCGATACCGCCGAGCACCGCCGCCGTGAACGCCTTCAGGCCGGGAATGAAGCCCATGTAGAAGTGCGCGTTGCCGTATTCCAACGCGATCATCACGCCGGCCAAGGCAGCTAACGCCGAGCCGATCATGAAGGTCGCGGAAATCACGAAGTTCGGGTTCACGCCCATGAGCGACGCGACGCCCGGATTCTCGGCAATGGCGCGCATTGCCCGGCCGAGCTTGGTCTTGTGCACGAGAAGGAGCAGTCCGCCCATCACGAGGAATGCGACGACGATGATCACGATTTCGGTCATCGAGGTCACGGCGCCCGGACGGGTTTCGTCGGCGGCGATCAGGTTGATCGGGTCGGTCGGCAGGAGCTGCGGGAACGCCAGCGGATTACGGCCCCAGATCATCATCGCGATGGTCTGCAGCAGAATCGACACGCCGATGGCGGTGATCAGCGGCGCGAGACGCGGCGCCTTGCGCAGCGGCCGGTAAGCGACGCGCTCGATCGTATAACCCACCACCGCGCACACGCATGTGGCAACGATAAGCGCAATGGTCAGCATGATCGGTCCGGGCAAGCCGGGAAAGTGATTCTGCATCACGCCGACGGCCGACAAGGCGACCATTGCCCCCACCATCAGCACGTCGCCGTGCGCGAAGTTGATGATGCCGAGAATCCCGTACACCATCGTATAGCCCAGTGCGATGATGGCGTAGACGCTGCCAAGCACCAGACCGTTGAGGATCTGCTGGATGAAAATGTCCATAATGTCCGAAATGCGGTGCGAAACTTCGCGGCATGCACCTCGTGCAGGCCGCGACGAATGCTCGAAAGGTGGAGGCGGAAGCGGAGGCCGCGGCGGACGACTCGCCCTACAGCGGCATCGCGAGAATCAATCGTGAATGACGTCTGCGACGATTTTCTTGTCGTTCTTGAATTGATAGACGGTGATCGCCGCGCGGGTCAGATCGCCATGCGGATCGAACGATATGTTTCCCGTGACGCCGTCGTACTTCGTCGCCGGCATGGCTGCGAGAATCTTCGCCTTATCGGTCGAATCCGCGCGCTTCATTGCGTCGACGATTACATAGACCGCATCGTAGGCGAAGGGTGCGTACGCGTTGATGGGCGTCTTGAAGCGCTCGACGTAGCGCTTCTCGAAATCCGCACCGCGGGGCATGCGCGCGAGCGGCAATCCCGCTTCGGAGCAGACGAGATTGCGAATTGCGTCGCCCGCGAGCGCGTTCATCTTGTCGGTGCAAGCGCCATCGCCCGCGAGAATCCGCGCGCCGACCCCGAGATTCGCGGCTTGCTTGACGAGAGGGCCGGCCGTCGCGTCCGACCCGCCATACATGATGGCGTCAGGCTTCAATCCTTTTAATTTCGTCAGAATGGCGCGGAAGTCCGAGGCCTTGTCATTGGTGGCTTCATGCGCCACGATCACGCCGCCGCCCGCGGTCACCGATTTGGCAAACTGCTCCGCGAGGCCTTGTCCGTAGGCGGTCGAATCGTCGACGACTGCAATGCGCTTCGCGTGCATCGAACCCATCGCATAACGCGCGAGGGCGGGGCCTTGCATCGCATCGGTCGCCACCAGACGATAGGTCGTCTTGTAGCCCTGCTGCGTATAAGCCGGATTCGTCGACGCAGGCGATATCTGCACTACGCCCGCCTCGCTAAAGATACGCGAAGCAGGAATGGACACGCCCGAATTGATATTTCCCACGACCGCCACAACGCCGTCGTCCACAAGTTTTTGAGCCACTTGCGTGCCGGTGCGAGGATCGGCCGCGTCGTCCTGCGAGTCCAGTCGAAGCGTAACTGGCCTGCCACCGATCATGAGATGCCGTGCGTTAACATCCTCAATCGCCATGCGCGCGGCATTCTCGCTGTCCTTGCCGATGTTGGCGAGCTGACCGGTGAGCGGCGCCGCGTGTCCGATCACGACGACTGCATCGGACGCAGCCCGCACCGGCGCCGAAGCCGCGACGGCACACAGAGCAATGACGAGGGATGCATGGCGAGTCACCAGAGAAGGTTCGATGTTGTTCATGGTCGGGTTCCCTAATTATGAGTTGGCAGGTTCTTCCAGTTTTCGGTGGCCGAAAATCACTGTCCAACTACAAATTCTTGCTGCTGCCGATAAGAAAACCTTGCGGCACCCCGCCGTTCTCACGAAGAAGCGCTTCAACGCTGCGACCGATGGAAAGCACCTTCGCATCTGCGAGCGAACTGCCGACGATCGACAGTCCCACGGGCAATTCTCCCTTACTATGACAAGGCGTCGTGAGCGCGCAGCCGTCCATGAGATTCACGATGCTCGGATTGCGGAGAACGGCCGCATTCGCTGCGAAGAATGCTTCGTCGTCGCTTTCGAGCGGCGCCATGAGCGGTGGCACACATGCGACCGTCGGCATGAGCCACGCATCGAACGCCGACAGCCTTCGTCGTGCCGCCGCGACGAAACGCTCGCGCACACCGATGAGATCGATGTAATCTGCCGCAAGAATGCTTCTGCCTTTTTCCAGCCTTGTCAGCACGCGCGGGTCATACAGATGCGCACTTTCTTCGACATGACGCCTGTGCCAGGACCAGGCTTGCGCGGCCGTGATGCCGGGTTGTGGCGCGTGCGCCAGTGCTTCATCGAGTTCCGGAAAATCGAAGGGGACGATGGTTACACCCGCTTCTCGAAGCAGTCCTATGGCGCGGTCGAAGGCGCGGCGTACGTCATCGTCGCTTTCGTCAACGACATGCCGATAGTCCACGCCGAGACGCAGTTTGCCGAGTGCGCGAGGAGCGGAGTTCAACTGTTGCGCGGACAGAATGCCGTCCGCGATCACGCAGCAATCAACACTGGCTGCGATCGCGCCGACCGAATCGAACGCGGCGGCGAGCGGAATCACGCCGTCGAGCGGCACCCTGCGCGCGGTCGGCTTGAACGCGGTCAGCCCGCAGAACGCGGCAGGAATGCGCAAAGATCCGCCCGTATCCGTGCCGAGCCCCCAGGCCGCGTGCCCGCGTGCTACAGACACGGCGGCCCCCGAACTTGATCCACCGACGACACGCGTGCGGTCGTGCGGATTGTGCGGAGTGCCGTAGTGTGGATTGACGCCCAGACCAGAATAGGCGAATTCGCTCATGTTCGTGCGGCCCACGAACACGGCGCCCGCGTCGCGCAACCGCGAGATCGCTACGCTGTCGCGGGATGCGGACGGTGCATCGCGCAACACGCGCGATCCCGCCGATGTCACTTGCCCTTTCACGTCAAAGAGATCTTTCACGGAAACCGGCAAACCGGCGAGCGCCGAAGGCACGTAGTCCCGTATCCGCAATGCATCGCAGGTGTCGGCCGCCTGCCTGGCCGCCGGCTGATCGACGCTCACGTAGATGGCGCCATCCTCTTGCGCGTCGCGTTGTATGGAATGAAGCGAATCGTCGAGCAGGCTGCCGGCCGAAATCTCACGCTCACGCATCCGTTGCTGAAGCTCACGTAGGGTCGGCATGACGCTCACTCCACATGCAACAGGGCATTGACGCGGTAACGATGTGCGAGAGTGCGATCGAGCACCGGATCGTGCAACTCGATCTCAAACAGGTGCGCAGGTTCCAGCGGACCGAGCAACGCCTGCGTGCCGCAAAAGATAACGGTATAGGGTGCAATCGCAGAAGCAGCGCTTACGTCATCGAGCAGCTGCTCTGCATGTAGCAGTCGTGAAAGCGGCCCTTCCTGATACAGCGTTCGGCGCGCCTGATCGTCGATAAGCCAGCTACGCGCAACAAGCTGGTCCCAGTGCGGCACAACGTCGTCGTAGCGCCAGAGGCGCGGGCCCATAGGCTTCGCACACACTTGTTTGGAAATGGCGACATCGTAGCCCTCGGCCTTGCGATCAGTGTGATCCGAGCCGATTCCAACCAGCATCCCATGTTCCGGATGCAGCAGCAGCACCGCCTCGACCTCACCCGATGAGTGGTCGCCCACGACGTCGATAGTCTCACGAGACGTCAGCAACGCTGGAGACAACTCGTAGAAGCACGGGACGGTGGAGGGCCTTTTCACGCCGATCGCGGCGAGTTCGGCGATGTGCCGCTCGACTTCCTCGACGTTTCGCCCGGCCCATCCTGCAATCACGAGGCGTGCTGGATCGAAGTGGACTGGCAGGTCGTTGTTGATGACGAATTGAAGCGAAGACATGGTGTGTTCAAACAGAGTATCGACGTGCTCATGTTTCCGCGCGGCCCTGGCATTGTCCAACAATTAAAAGTTAATGGATTGACTAAATTTTTCTTGCTCCGGACGAAGCATCGAAGCGATTACACTGAAGCCTCCAACACGGTGTCGATCGACGGAAGAACCATGAACGTCCGATTCCTTGAGTCTTTTGTCTGGCTGGCGCGCTTGCGCAGTTTTCGTCTGACAGCCGAGCGAATGCATGCGACTCAGGCGGCTATTTCGAGCCGCATATCCGCGCTTGAACTCGAACTGGGCGTGAAACTGTTCGACCGTGGCCCGCGCGACATTACCTTGACGCAGGAAGGCAGCAAGGCGCTGCCTTTCGCGGAGCAGATCGTCAAGATCACGCGCGAAATGGCAGATAGCGTGGGTGACAGAAAGAAAATCGGCGGCATGCTGAGGCTGGGCGCGATCGAATCGGTCGTGCATACGTGGCTTCCCGACCTGCTGAAACGGATTCGCGAGGAGTATCCGAAACTGACGCTCGAACTAACGAGCGACACGTCCGCAAGTCTCTCGGCGCTGATCGGCAATGGCCATCTCGATGCCGCGTTGTTGAGCACGTCCATCAACAGCGCGGACTTGGGCAATATCATGCTCGGAAGCCTCCCGATGTGCTGGGTCGCGAGCCCCCGACTGGGCATCTCAGCCGAGACGCTGTCCGAAGCCGAACTGGCGACTTTCCAGATCGTCAGTTTCCCGCGGCACTCGCAGCCGCATGCTTATCTGGTCGAGCTTTTTTCGTCGGCCAGCGAGAACGAGGTGCAGATCAACTGTCTGTCGTCTGCGGCTGCGATCAGCCGCCTCGTCCTCGATGGTTTCGGCATTGGCGCGGTCCCCGCTGCATTCGTGTTGAGCGAGATCGAAGGCGGTCAGTTGAGCGTGCTGCAGGTCGCGCATCGCGTGCCTGACCTTCCGCTGTTCGTGTCATACCGTCGAAGTCCCGACAGTCTTCTTCCCGAATCGATCGCACGTCTTGCCCGCTCCGTCATGCTCGACTATGCGCTTCTGCACGGCCCGCGATACGCGTCGATACCCGCAATCGATAACGGCGCGATCGGCGACGAACCCTTCACCCGCGCTTGAGACTGCGCCCCACTTGGTAATCCCATGACGACATCTCCTGCCATCACCATTGAGAAACTCGATGCGACTGCCTGTGCGCCTTATGGCGTCATGCTTGGAACTCCGCCGCGCGCGGATGATCCCTCGACCTTCCTGAGTCCCCAGTCCGACTTCTGGCGCGCGCAGCTCTTCGAGACCGGCGATACCGCCGCCGAGATCCTATGGGTGGTGTACCGAGAGCAACCGTTGTCGGTTTCGACGCTCGAGGCGCACCATCTGACGCAGCAGGCGGTGGTTCCACTGACCGGTTCCATCATCCAGATACTCGCGACTTCCGATGATGAAGGAAACCCGAACCTGAGGACACTTCGGGCATTCGAGATCAAACAGGGACAAGGCCTTTGCATGTACGCGCGCACATGGCATGCAACACGTGTCCGCAAGGGGGAAACAGCATGTCTCATGCTGACGCGCGCATCGACCACACGAGATCTTGCCACCAGCTTGCGCGACGCGCGCTTACCAGTCGAAACGGTCCTTTGTCACATTGACGCCTTCTCGTTGCATCAAGCGGTGGCATCGTGAACCTCTGAATGTTTTGCACCTCTTTGAATAGGCCGACGCTACAATTAAATGGCTACTTAAATGGCTTGGCTTTATCATTCCCACAGTCCGAGATTGGCCGACAAGAGCACGCTCGCCGGCCGCTGCATTTAGACCTCCGTTTTCACAGCCATCTCAAGCGCGTCGTCGACCTCGATCCCGAGGCAACGCACCTTACTCCCAATCGTCGTGTGGATAACAGCAGCGGAACCACCCGCAGGTTCTTGGTGCGACGATAAATAAAGGAGGCTTTCGTTCGTCGCATTGTGTACGTGCCGTACTCGCTGTCGTCGAGGCGGACTGACGCGACACAGCGATGAACGATGCGCGCATACCGCCGCGTCGACACATGAGCTGAAGCGTGCAGCCGACTTGGTAACAGGTAGTCGGCTGGCTTTAACCTCGGGCCGAAATCCAGGCTGAAATCTCTGACGGGCCTGCGCCGTCATTTCAACCTGCACCGGTCGACCGGTTTCCTGCTGAATGAAAGTCGCGCGAGCGACAACATGCCCTGCGATACAGATGTCTTGAACCTCCAGTCGCGTCAGACCGCAGGCACGGAGCTTACTGTCGATTGCCAAGTCGAATAGAGCAAACTTGGGAGCGACGGACGAGAGCTGGAGTCTTTCTCGAATAGCCCAGATCTCAAGAAGCTTCAACGGAGGCTTCTGTAAGTTTTCCAAAGGCGCGGGCCTAACGTTCTCGCCTCGGCGTGAGCGTCGCGCAGATCGAGGCGCGCATCAACGCGATCGTTGCGCGGCACGAAGGCGTTAGCGTCGAGATCACGCGGCTGTACGAGCCAAACTGACCTCGCCCGACCACCAGAAAGTGCAGCGCGCTCCGCCGCAATTGCGCGGCGCGGCTCGGCATCGCGCCGGTCGTCAACAGGCGCGTGGGCACATCGGACGCGCGGCACTACCGCATGCACGGCGTGCCCACCGTGGGCTGCGGACTCAACGCGCACAACATGGGCTCGTTCGACGAGAAAGTCCACATCGACGAGCTGTGCGCGCTCGGCGAAATCGACGCCCTCCCGACTACCTACACGACATCTGACCGGCCCGTTCAGCTTTCGTATCGCGGATCGCGTCAACTTGCGCACGTCGCATCGACCATGTAAAACGCCATGTCACACGACCTGACTCTCAACCGCGAGCAGCGCGGCAAGTGAGGGCGCATTCCGGCCTCGGCGCTAGTCGGCAACATGTCGAGTTCTACGACCTCTTCATCTACGGCTTTATCGCCGCCATCCTCACGAAGGCGTTCTTCCCGACGGGCGACGCCTACACATCGATGCTCGACCGGCGCGACCTTCGCCATCAGCTACTTCATCCGGCCGCTCGGCGCGGTCGTGATCGGCGGATACGCAGACCAGCACGGCCGCAAGTCCGCGATGATGCGGACCATCTGGGTTCCGGCGCTCAGCACGCTCGTCATCGCTTGCGCGCCTTCTTATGCAATGCTCGGTCGCGCAGATCTTCCTGCCGCCCGTGTTCGGCGCACTGTCGGATCGCGTGGGACGGCTCGCGCTTATCCCGCCTGCTGACGGTCGCCCTCACGATGCCGGCGTTCCATCTGATGGTCGCGCAGCCCACGGTCGGCATGTACGTGCTCTGCATCACCGGCCTCACCGCCTGCGTGATGGTATTCCAGGGCGCGATGCCCGCGTTCGTCGCGGAGCTGTTTCCGCACGACACGCGCACAGCCTGCATCGCGATCGTGCATAACCTGACCTTCGCGGTGCTCGCCGGCCTCTCGCTGATGATCTGCACGTGGATCGCCAACTAGACCGGCAGCAAGTCGTGCCCGCGTGGTATTGATGGCCTTGCCGCGGGCCCGCTTGCCCGACTCGAACACAGCGATTGGTTCACTGACTATGGCGCGCGGTCCCACTCCTTGATGCTCAGAGGCGCTCAGCCAGCCGCAGTGCGAAGAAATCAGTCACCTGTCGTACTCGCGCGGAGATGAACTTTCGATTCGGCCAAATTAGGCTAACGTCTCGAGTTTCACTGATGAAATCGTCAAGAACGGTGACTATGTCTGCGTCACGCCACTCGCCAGACAAAGAGGCTCGAAAAAACATCCCAATGCCAACGCCTGCCTGGACGGCGGATAAGATGGTTTCAACGGTGTTAGACGAAAGGTTCCCGCTGACTGGCACATTAAAACTGCCGCGCGGTCCGCTAAAAGTCCAGTTTTCCATTCCATTGAAGATGAGACAGTTGTGATTCACCAGATCTTCTGGCACCTCCGGCCTCCCATGTTGCTCGAAATAGACGCGGGATCCCGCGCACACCAGCGAAGTGTTTGCCACGCGCTTGACGACAGCGTCGGGACTGTGGAAAGGGCTGACTCTGATTGCTAAATCGATGCCTTCCACAAGCAGGTCTTGCACGGAGTCAACGAGTTTTAGATCGAGCTGCAGCTTCGGATGGACCGTAAGCAATTGCGGAACGAGTGGCAACACGTGCAGCCGGCCAAACGTGGCCGGCGTCGCGATCCTGACAAGTCCAGAGAGTTCGTGCGTGCTGCTCATCAGCTCACCGTCCGCCTGCGCCATCTCTTCAAGGAGCGGCTTCGTGCGCTCGTAGTATCTTCGACCTTGATCGGTCAGCGTGACGCTTCGCGTGCTCCGATTGAGCAATTGGACGCTAAGACGCCTTTCGAGCGCACTCACGGATTTGCTGATGGCCGATTGCGAATCTCCAGTCCGTCTGGCCGCGGCCGAAAAGCCGCCGGCCTCTACAACTGCCACGAAGGCGGCCAGTTCCTGAAAGCGATCCATCTCTACCTGTTCATCGTTCAATGTACGCGGGCGCCTTTAACACGCCGATGACTGCGGCTGACTTATTCTTTGAAAGAATAAGTCTTATGAAATTTAGCCTAATTATCGCGGAAAAGCGGCTCAATTACCATTGCAGCACTGCCGTTGAGATTGACTGCGCTCAGCGAGCGATTGTGACTTGCCGGGCGACCTAACCGCTCGGTAGGTAACGTCGTTGCGGGTTCAATCACCTGTTTATCGAGTCAAGGAGAAGTTATGTTTCAAGCAAGCGAACAGCAAGCAGCAACAAAAGCGCCGTCGTTAAGCATGACAGGACGGAAGGTTGTCGTCGTAGGTGGCAAGACGGGCATTGGTTTGGGTGTGGCACGTGCCGCGCATGCGGCTGGCGCGACGGTAGTCGTCGCCAGCCGCCGCGCCGCCTCGATCGAGGAGCGTCCGGATCTGCAAGATTTCCTGCAAGTCGAGTTGGATATGCGCGATGAGTCGGCGGTTGAAACGGCGTTCCAAACGATCGGCTCGCTGGATCACTTGATTATTACTGCGGCGCCGGACCTCGGCACATGGGGTGCGTTTATGGACGCCGACATGCGTGGGGTGCGCAGCTACGTGGAGGGCAAGTTCCTCGGCACCTGGGCGTGCGCTCGTCACGGCGCCCCGCGTATCAATACCGGTGGCACTCTTACTTTCCTGACGGGCGGCATGGCCGTCCGGCCGAAGCTCGGTTTCGCGGCCGTTACTTCGACATTTGCTGCTGTGGAAGCGCTGTCTGGTTCACTGGCTCTAGAGCTCGCCCCGATTCGAGTGAATACGATCCGGCCGGGCTTCATCGACACCGACATGTGGAGCTTCCTGCCTCTTGAACACCGCGACGCTCTGCGCAAGAAAGTGGAGGAAACATTCCCGTCGCGGCGCGCGGGTAAGACTGAGGACATCGGCCATGCGGCGTTGTTCCTCATGACGAATCCGTACGTGACCGGAACCGTGATCGAGGTTTCTGGTGGTGAAAACCTCGTGCCAAGTGTTTCTTGAGCAAAGCGTGCAAGTGGCCAGGACCTTCTCAGCAGGTCCTCCGCTCACGCGGTAGAGCGAAGAGCCTTAGACGGGCTCGTCGCTCCGACAGCAAGCAGCGCCGCCCGGCCTGACCGCCTACTTGATCGCCAAACGCTACTGACTTAATGTCGGCCTTGAAAGAGTGTTGTCGTGCTCAGTTCTCATCCGCGGCCTTGTCTCACAAACCGGGGGTTCGGCGTCGCTCTATTGCGTCCATTGCTTAAATCGACGGAAGCCCTCGAGCGGAAGACCGAGAACGCCGACTGACAGCGTTCAGGCGGTGCCGGTACGAAAGTCTGGCAAACGACAGCTCACCGATGAATCGCTAGATCGTCCCCGAAATCGGGTTAACTGTTGACTCGGCTTGGAGTTATCTCGGCGATATCGACAACTTTACTTGCCTTCCGGATTGTAGCCATCGCAACCCATGCGACGAGATAGGCGGACCCACAGACAACGAACAGGACGTTGTAACCGACGTTGATTTGACCGAGCGTATTGAAATGATCTAGCACCGCGCCAACGACCAACGGGAACAGCGTCGCGCCCAACGCGCCGGCCAACCCACCAATTCCGACAACGGAACCGACTGCTGCCTTCGGGAACATGTCAGACGCGGTCGTGAAGAGGTTAGCGGACCATGCTTGGTGCGAGGCGGCTGCCAAGCTCAGAAGACCAACCATCGCCCACATGTTTTCGATGAACGGCGAGAAAGCGATCGGCATCACCAGGAAAGCGAAGACGAGCATGGTGGTTTGTCGCGCCTTCGTCACTGACCAGCCGCGCTGAATCAGCTTGGAGGAGATAAAACCGCCGCCAATGCTACCAATCGAAGTCGCGACATACACGATCACGAGCGGAAGCCCGAGATTCTTCAGATCGAGGTGAAAGCGGGAGTTGAAATATGACGGCAGCCAGAAGAGCATGAACCACCAGATTGGGTCGGTCAGCAGCTTACCGGCGAAGAAGGCCCATGTCGGACGCAGCTTGAGCAACGTGAACCAGCTTACCTTTTGAGTCGCGGGAGCAGGAGCCGAATCCTCGCCAATGTAATTGAGCTCGGCCTCGTTGACCTTCACGTGCTTTGCCGGCACCTGATACATGAAGTACCAAAAGGCCAGCCAAACGAAGCCGGTCATGCCGGTGACGAAGAATGCAGCCTCCCAGCCATACGTTGCGGCTAGCCACGGCACGGTGGCCGGTGCTGCCACCGCACCGATACTGGTGCCCGAAGTCAGGATACCGACTGCAAGTGCCTGCTCTTTGCGCGGGAACCACTCCGACACGCTCTTCACTGCGCACGGGAAGCTGCCCGATTCGGAAATGCCAAGAAGGGCGCGCATAGCGCCAAAGCCCAGCGTGCTGCGCACGAGCGCGTGCCCGCAGGCGGCGATACTCCAAACCAGAACACACACGCCATACCCGATCTTGACGCCGAACTTATCAACGATTTTGCCGGACAGGACCATGCCGATTGCGTAGCAGGCCGTGAACACCATGACGATGTAGCTGTATTGCGTTTCAGTCCAGTTGAACGTGACGGCAAGCTCGGGTTTAAGCAGGCCCAGCACCTGGCGGTCCAGGTAATTAATCGTGGTTGCGAAGAAAAGCAGCGCGCAGATGCGCCACCGGATAGCTGTACGGTCCATGATCGACTCCTGTCTCCTGAGGTGCTTGATCCGCTGATGCGGCTTACATGACTGCGTGGTTAAGCTGAGTTTCAACGGAAAGATGCATGGCGTTTTTCGCGGAATGCGGCGACGCCTTCGATTGCATCGGGCGACGCTTTGCATACCGACGCGGCGAGTTCGTGCGCGTAGTCGTGCTGGCCCGTCTCCATCATGCGAACGAGGCGTTTGCCAACCGACAGAGACGTCCTTGATCGTTTGATAAGCGTCTTGCAGACAGCATCGACGCGGCTGCGTAGGTGCTCAGCTTCGACGGCTTCATTGATCACCCCCCAAGCGACAGCGGTTTCGGCGGAGATTGGTTCACCGAGAAGGATCAACTCGCGCGTGCGCGTTGCGCCGACTAGTTCGGAAAGCCGCGCGCATCCCATCCATCCGGGGATGGCGCCCACCGATGCTTCGGGAAAGCCAACCTTGGCCTGTGTGTTTGCGTAGCGCAGATCGCACGTGAGCGCGAGTTCGAATCCGCCACCGAGCGCACTGGCAGAAAGAACAGCGATCGTCGGTTTGTCAAGTTCCGCGATTCGACGGAAGACACGGTTTCCTTCCCGGATAAACCGGGTGCCCATCTTTTGCGGATCAATATCGGCCCAC
Source organism: Caballeronia grimmiae (assembly GCF_000698555.1). Lineage (GTDB taxonomy): Bacteria > Pseudomonadota > Gammaproteobacteria > Burkholderiales > Burkholderiaceae > Caballeronia > Caballeronia grimmiae. Next base: position 12,386 of record NZ_JFHE01000024.1, read on the forward strand.
TCGTTGATATCTGCGCCGCTGCAAAAGAAACGCGGACTGTTGGTTTCGATCTTTAGCACGCGGATTTCATCGTTGCGCTCGACGTCTGCCACGGCGCGATCGATGTTATCCAGCATTTCCAACGTCAGCGCGTTGTGACGCGAGACTCGGTTCAGCGTGATCGTGGCGATGCTACCGTTTGCTTCGTAAAGAATGTCACTGTCAGACATGAAGAACCTCTTCTTCTGAGAATCGAATGAGGGGCAGTTAATCGGGCTTAGTGAGCCGGGGCGTTTTCGAGCAGGCGCTCATCAATAAGCGGCGTGAATTCCATACGCGAGAGCACGTCGCGGTGCATGTCGAGGCCCTTGGCCACTTCGACGAGGCACACGCCGAGCGCATCAAGTCGGAATACCGCGCGCTCCGTGATGTAGAAAACTTCCTTGCTGTCCAAACGCGCCTGCACGCCACTGAACGTTACGTGTCGCACCTTTTTGACGGCCTTCGGCACCGATCCCGGCGAGAGAATTTCAAGCGCGTCGCCTTTGCGATCCACGCGCAAACCCTTGGCCTCGAACGCCCCGCAGAAGACCAGCTTTTTCGCGCCTTGCGCGATGTCCATGAATCCGCCCGGACCGACTACGGTCGAACCGAGCTTCGAAACGTTCACATTGCCCTCTTCGTCGAACTCGCCCATGCCGAGGAACGTCACGTCGATTCCACCGCCGCTATACCAGTCGAACTGATCGACGCTCGGCATGATGGCGTCGGCGTTACGCGCCGTACCGAACATCGCGCCATCAAGCATCGCGCCGCGGTGAATACCCTGTTCAACGGAACCCCAGTACTCGTCGCCGCGACCTTGGGTGGCCAGAACCGCCGGGATGGCGCCCGGAAAACCGAAGCCAAAGTTCACGGATTGATTCGAGCCAAGCTCTTGAGCAGCGCGCTCGGCCACGATGAGGCGCATGCCATCGGGCATCTCAATGTCAGGCACCTCGCCGAGCTTTTCGCCGCTCAACGTTGCGTCGTATTCACTGATCTGGCACTGACGTTGAGCTGGAATCTCGACGGTGAAGTCGACCATGACGCCGGGTACACGCACCAAGCGGGCGGGCACGTGGGAGCGCGGTCGTGATTTGACCTGCGCGATGACCTTCCCGCCGCTGTTGTGCGCTGCCAAGGCGACAGCGTAAATATCGAGGTCTGCCGGTTCGTGTCGAGTCGAAAGATTGCCCCTATCGTCCGCGCTGGACGCCATCACGATCGAAAAGTCGATCTTGAGTGGCTTGAAACGGAGATACTCCTTACCGTCGATCTCTATCAGTTCAACTAGATCTTCGGTCGTCGCGGCATTCAGTTTGCCGCCATCCAGACGCGGATCGACGAAGGTTCTCAGACCAACCCGCGTGATCACGCCCGGCCGACCGGCGCCGATCTCCCGAAACAGAGTTGCAATGACGCCACCGGGAAAGCTGTAGCCTTCGATCTCGCCGTCATGAGCCAGCTTCTGCATCGCCGAGGACCATACCCAGTGGCCGCCGATCACGCGCTTGACCAACCCAGCGTGGGCCAGCCGTCCGAGGCCACTGCCTTGACCATCACCGACGCCGAGCGCGTGAACGACCGTCAGATTGCGGGGATGACCCGTTTCCAGAAATCGCCCTTCAATCGCCGCGAGGATGGCGTCCGGCTCAAGCAGCCCGCCGCCTGAGCCGGTTATCGCGATCGTCGCACCGTCAAAGATCAGATCTGCAACTGCCTCTGCATTGGTCCACTTGTTCACATCAACTCCTATGTTGATCCTCTTGGTATCGAACCGTATCGTTACTTGCAACGCATAGTAGGATAGGGAAACGCGACGTTCAAGAGAGAAAGACCCGAAATCGGGTTTACGATGACGAAGGGGTCGGAAGCACCTGCGTGATTGCAAGGTGCAGGCGTTGTCAGTTACCGTTTAACTTTGGATTTGACCCATCGATATGCAGACCACAGTCGAACCGAGCGAAGAGGCGCGCGTCGCTCAAAAGCCCGCGCGTGCCAAGCGGCTGCGTGATCCGATTCAGACGCAGGCCAAGATCCTCGCCGCAGCCAAAGCAGAGTTCGCTAAGGTGGGCTTGGGCGGCGCGCGTATCGAGACGATCGCCGAGAAAGCCGGCGTCAATAAGCGGATGATCTACGAATACTTCAAGGGGAAGGAAGAACTGTTCCAGACGGTCCTTGAAGAAATGTGGACGGATATCCGGACCGAAGAAAGAGCGCTTGGCCTGGACCATCTTCCGCCAGTCGAGGCCATTCAGACGTATGTGACGTTCACGTGGAACTACTACCTGAAGAACCCCGAGTTCATGTCTCTGGTGAACAGCGAAAACCTGCACCGGGCGCGGCATGTCAAAAAATCGAGACGTTTCATCGAACTGCATCGTGGCTTCGCCAACATGCTGCAGCAGATCCTTGATCGCGGGGTGGCGTCGGGCGACTTCAAAGCCGGCATCGATGCAAGCCAGTTGCACCTGACTATCGCCGCGCTGGGCTACTATTACCTGACGAATCGCTTCACCGGCGAGGTTATCTTCGGCTTCGATTTCGTTTCGAAGGACGCCCTCCAGAAACGCCTGGACTTCAACCTCGAAACGATTTTTAGCCTTTTGCGCTCGCGTTAATTGCGGCGACATCTCCTCACTTTCCCCTTCGGCTTCAGCGCACAGGGTTTTCCCAGTTGTTAGGGAAAACCCGTTTTTGACAGCAACCAACGACCAGTATTAAATAACGAACTGGATCGTTACTACGGCGTGGTTGGCAACCCGTAAGATGACATGTCAGAGAAAGCCATGCAGGAGATGACACATGGATCAACGCCAAATCGCACTGGTTACGGGCGCTCGTCGCGGCATCGGTCGCGCAATCGCGCTCGAACTTGCCAACGCAGGATTCGACGTCGCCATCACCGACGTCGAGACATCAGAAGAGCTGGTGGCCACGCGCGCCGACATCGAACGCATTGGCGTAAGGTGCGTAGCGAGTACATCGAATCTCGCCGACATTGCGCACCACGACGCGCTGTTTCAGGCGGTGGAAGAGGCGCTCGGTCCCGTCACCTGTCTGGTCAATAACGCTGGCGTATCCGTCATGTCGCGCGGTGATGTTCTGGACGTCACACCGGAAAGCTATGACCGGTGCGTGAACGTCAACACGCGAGGCACGTTCTTCCTAATGCAAGCGTTTGGTCGGCGTGCCGCTCAAGCACCTCAGTCAGCCGTCAATCGCTCGATCATCACAATTTCCTCATCCAACGCCGTCGCGGCGTCGCCTCAGCGCAGCGAGTACTGCGTCTCGAAGGCGGGTCTGTCGATGGCCACCACTCTGTTCAGTTTGCGGCTAGCTGAATTTGGGGTCAGCGTATTCGAAGTGCAGCCGGGCCTGATCGAAACTGAAATGACTGCGCCGTCGAAGGCGCGTTACGACGCGCTGATGGAGAACGGGTTGACCGCCATCAAGCGATGGGGAACACCCAACGAAGTCGCACTTACCGTGCGTACGCTGGCAACGGGTGGCCTACCGTTCAGCGTTGGTCAAGCGATCCGGGTCGATGGCGGTCTTCTTGTTTCTAAATACTGATTTCGAGATTCAAGCCATGCAAATCAAGCTTCCCACCCTGGACGGCGCACTCGTTGACTACCGTCTGACTGGCACCCCGCTGCAAGTCGTCAAGCCTGCGGCACCGTTTAACCGCATCGCCTATTCTGCGGCACACGTGGTGGCCGATCCGCTGCGTAGCGGCGAACTCGGCCAGCCATGCGCGATTGACTGGGACCGGACCATCGAATATCGCCGTTATCTTCTTGAGCAAGGTTTGGGGATCGCGGAGGCGATGGATACTGCACAACGCGGCATGGGCCTGTCATGGGACTCAGCGAAAGAGCTTATTGTCCGCACGATGAACGAAACGCGCGACATTCCTGGCGCGCTGATCGCCTCAGGTTGCGGCACCGATCACGTGCCGGTGAGCGACGGGCGCTCGTGCGAGGATGTGATCAAGGCCTACCTGACCCAAATCGCGAGCGTCCAACGCGCGGGCGGTCAGATCATTTTGATGGCGAGCCGCGCCCTCGCGCGCGTGGCCAAGGATGCAAAAGACTACATTCATGTCTATCGGGAAGTCCTGTCGGCGTGCGACAAGCCTGTCATCCTCCACTGGCTGGGCGAGGCGTTCGACCCCGAGCTGGCCGGTTACTGGGGCCACGCCGACTTCGAAAACGCGGCGAAGGTCTGCCTCGAAGTCATCGCCGCGAACGAAGCGAAGGTCGATGGCATCAAGATTTCCTTGCTGGATGATGCGAAGGAAATTGCCTTCCGCCGTCGCCTTCCTCAGTCCGTGAAGATGTATACCGGCGACGACTTCAACTATCCGGTTCTGATTGCGGGCGACGAGCTGGGTTACTCCCACGCGCTGCTTGGCATTTTCGATGCGATCGCGCCTGCAGCGTCGCAGGCGCTGGCCGCGCTCGCCGCAGACGATCTGGCTCATTACGACGAGCTGCTCGCGCCAACCGTGCCGTTGTCGCGTCACATCTTTCGTGCCCCGACGCAGTATTACAAGACAGGGGTCGTGTTGCTCGCCTACCTGAACGGGTTCCAGCCGCACTTCTTCATGTTGGGTGGACATCACGGCATGAGGCCGCCCGCCTATTTGGCCGAGGTCTTCCGACTCGCCGATCAGGCGCACCTGCTCAGAGATCCTGAGTTGGCCGTCAACCGTATGCGGGCGGTCATGACCACCCTCGGATGCGCGGAATAAAGGCAGGAGCCGCCTGCTCGGCGGCTTTCTCTCAGATCAGCAAACCTCAACGAAGGCTGGACTGGCGACATGGATTCTCTGCAGCTTACCCGTTGCTCGATCAACACCGCCACGCTCGGACATCGCGAACCGATCGACGTGTCGATCGATCGGATCGCCAAGGCAGGGTTTGGCGGATTGGCCCCTTGGCGTCATGAAGTCGAAGCCGCCGACGTCAGCAAGATCGCCAAGCAGATTCGTGCGCTCGACCTGAAGGTCACCGGGTACTGTCGGTCAACTTACTTCCCTGCTTCGACACGAGAGCAGCGTCTGGCCAACGTTCAGTCAAACGTTCGGGCGCTCAACGACGCGGCGGAACTGGGTGCTAAATGTTTCGTGATGGTCGTGGGTGGTCTGCCTGAAGGTAGCCGCGACCTATCAGCCGCGCGCATGCAGGTCCAGGACGGCATCGCCGCCTTGCTGCAAGAAGCCCGCAATCTCGCCGTTCCATTAGCCATTGAGCCACTCCATCCGATGTACGCGGGCGAAAGATCGGTCGTCAACACGATCGATCAGGCGCAAGCTATCGCGCGCGAGCTTGATCCGCATAACGACGGTTTCCTCGGTTTCGCGGTCGACGTCTACCACTGCTGGTGGGACCCGCAGTTGGAAGGTGCGCTCACTTCGATCGGCAATGAAAATCGCATTCTCGCTTATCACGTTTCCGATTGGCTGGCTCCGACGACCGATTTGTTACTCGACCGCGGCATGATGGGGGATGGCGTGATCGACTTAAAGCGCTTTCGGCAGAGCGTCGAGAATGCGGGCTATGCCGGTATGGTCGAAGTCGAGATATTTTCGCGCGACAACTGGTGGAACCTGCCGCCCGACCTCGTCTTGCAGACATGCGCGGAGCGATTGCAATCGGTCTGCTGAGAGTCGAGCCAGCAACATGTCTAGCCTTCTCGAATTCGCACGGCATGCTCTTGAACGAAGCTTGCGGCCAACCCAAGGATGGCCCGAATGGCTCTTGCCAGGATATGACCGGTCGCGCGAACGTCCGCTGATACCCTCTGGCGAGCGTCTCCTAGTGGCCGGTCTCAGCCTTCGCGTTCGAACGAGCGATAGCCCTACAGCGCGGGAAACTTTCCTTCCGAGAATAAGGTAACGTCGCCCCGACTTCGGAGCGACATCTTGTCCAACGGAAAAGAGGTGAATAGCGCCTCATGTGCTGCATACGAACTCGAGCCGGTGCGGGATCGATATGTTTGCGCCCAAGTAAGCAGTTCGGCAAACGACTGGGGAGTCGCTCCGCCGCGTATGCCGCGTCGGTGAATATTCGCAACGCATTCAGACTCGTCGAGGGTGATCCAAACCAATGCGGTCGCGCTTGGCAGAATGTTAGACACGATCCAGCCGTAGATTCCTTCGATCACCCACCGTTGATCACGAGCCGCATTACGCGCCATCGAGATGACGTCTTCCCGTTCCCGAGCAACACCGTAGCCACTAGGCTCCCAGTTGAACACGTCTAGATCGATCCAGTTGCCCCCTGTAAGAACTGCGAGTCGCTGCGACATCCAACTCTTCCCCGAACCCGAATTTCCAATTACAACGGTTCTTGTTAGATTCATGAGCCGTGGCCTTAGCGTTCGTCGGCCTCAGATTGTCGACGATTGGCCGGGGCCTGTCGACCGTCTCCCATTGGCCGGGGAAAACCTATCGCGAACGGTCCCCCGGACTGCGATGAACCTTTTTTTCGGCCCTTTACCCGAGAATTGATGACCGTTCGGCCACGCCCCGGGGTGTTTGCGCCATTGCGAGTGCGAGTGTTCGTTTCGCCGCATCATTTGGCCCTTAATGCCAATAGGCTCCGTTCGCGGTTAGGCGTCCCCCCGGTTATGCGCCGATCGTCTTGGGCGCCGGCGTTGTGCCGGCGCACTTTTTCACCCATGGCATCATGCGAACAGGCGCCGCCTCGAGCGCCCGTCACGCCACGAAAATGCAATGAGTAATTCGCCGACACCCAGCAGCCGATCCATCGCCTTCACCATCCCAACGCATTTAGCCGAAGCACTCCAAGAGACCGTTCACGACTTTCTCGCAAAAGCGGCGGGCGGGACGACCCCCGCGCAGCGAGCGGCCGAGATACGCGCTCAGGACCGCGACGCGAGCCTGGACTCGCTCGCCTATCTCCCTTGACGTGGCCGAGGGCAGCTCTGGACAGGCGCGGGTCGCTGCTCAGTTCCTCGCAGGCCTCTACAACGGCGACGACTTCCCATTCAGCCTCACGGACTTTCGACGGCTCGACGAGGATTTGTTGGAGCACTGCATGCAGGTGCTGCGGCTGGACGGTCGGCACGCGACGGAAGTGCATCGCTACTTTTCCAATGGGGAAGCCCGCTGGCTGGCGATGATCAGACGATGGGGGCTGGCTGACGAACCGGCGCACACGCCGCTGCCGGACGATGACGTCGTGCATTCCTGCCAGTACGAAAACAAGCTCGATGCGCCGGGTTATCGCGACGTCACTTTGGTCGTAAAGGTGGCAGTCGGCGTCGACGAGATTCGCTCGATCAGCCTCGCGCTGTCTGCGGCCGATTCGGAGCGGCTAGCGGCGGATCTCGTCTCGGTTCACCGACTTGCGTGGACGCGCGGAAAGCCGCTCGATGCAGACGAAAACGAGCCGCGACCCGCCTGGCTTTGAAAGACAGCATGAATTCGTGAGCTTTTGCACGGCGTGCTCGCAATCTAAACCGCTATCTTTACTCCATCACCCGCGTCATAGACGCATCGACCCCGCGCTGACTCCCGTCAGCTCATGTTGTTCAACCCTTTGGGAACCACTCCCAAAGGGGGCAGGTTCCCCTCTCAGGAGCCCTGCCATGCAACAGCAACCTACTCTCGCCCTCAAGCAAATCCAGGTCAGCGTCAATCCCCGCAAGTACTTTGATGCGGCGGAGATGGAAGAGTTGACCGCGTCCGTTCGCGAAAAAGGCGTCATTCAGCCTGTCATCGTGCGCACGCTCGCCGACGGTGGCTTCAGCCTCGTCGCTGGCGGCCGCAGATACAAGGCGGCGCTCGCGGCGCACGGCGAGGACTATGAGATCCCCGTCGTCGTTCGCGACATCGATGAGGTCGAAGCGAGGCAGCTCGCCATCATCGAGAACATCCAGCGAGCCGATATGTCGCCCGCCGAAGAAGCCATTGCGGCAGCCGAGCAAGTCGGTCTGTGCAAGGGCGATCGCGACGAAGTCGCGCGCATCTTCGGTTGGTCGCGTGCGACGCTGGATAAGCGACTCGCGCTGATGAACTGCAGCACGCCTGTGCTCGATGCGCTCAGCACGCGCCAGATCCTCCTCGGTCACGCCGAGTTGCTTGCTGCGCTCCCCAAAGAGACGCAGGACAAGCTGCTGCCGGTGATCATCAAGGAGGGGAAGGCCGTGGCGGAGGTCAAGAAAACCATCGAACAGGTCGCCTGTTCGTTGGCGGCCGCGATCTTCGACAAGGCCGACTGCGCCGGATGCCCGCACAACTCGTCCACACAGGGCGAGATGTTCGGAGAGTCCATCGGTACGGGAAACTGTACGAACCGCAACTGTTACAACGAGAAGACCGAAAAGATGCTCGAAGCGACGGCCACTGGCCTGCGCGACGAATATCCGGTCGTGCGCATCGTGCGTGCTGGCGACAACCACACGCGCGTGCAACTCGCCGTCGACGGCCCGAAGGGCGTTGGCGAGGAGCAGGCGAAGGCATGTCACGCGTGCCAGAACTACGGCGCGGCGGTGAGCGGTTTGCCCGACTCGATCGGCAAGGTCTATCGCGGCCAGTGCTTCGACACCGTCTGCAACATGAAGAAGGTGGCGGCGCAACTGCAAGCGGTCAAAGCCGCGACGCAGCCGAAGCCCGAAGTAGCCAAGGCGGGCGCGAAAGCGTCACCTGCAGCAGCGAAGGGCGCGGGCGGTTCGTCCGCACCGTCGACGACGAGCAACCCGCCGGCGACGGTGGTGGCTGAATCGGACAGGATCAAATCGTATCGCGTGGCGTTGTGGCGAACAGCCCTGCGCCGCGAAGTAGGAGCCGATCCCGCGCTCGCTCAGCGATACCTCGTTGCGATCGCACTGTCCGACCAGATGCGCTGCGTCGATCAGAAGACGCTGTCCGGCATCTGGGAAAAGCTCACGCAAGAGCAGATCCCGGCTGGCGACGTCTCGAAAGCGGCTGCGGCTTCCACCGCTGCCGACGACGCACAAATCGCCCATGCCGTTACGGGCGTGACGGTTGCCGCGATTCAAGGCCTCGACGTCCAGCACCTCACGCGTCTTTGCAAGCACCATCACCTCGATCTCGCGAAGCACTGGAAACTCTGCAAAGAGTTTCTGGAACTGATCACGAAGTCGGAAATGATGGTGGTCGCTGACGAGCTGGGCATTCGTGCCGCGCTCGGCGACAACTTCAAGAAGGTCTTCGGCAAGTCCAAGTCCGAAGTCATCGACGCGCTTCTGGCGGTCGAAGGCTTCGACTACACGGGCAAGATCCCGAAGGTGCTCAAGTTCTAATCGCGCGGCTCGCCCGTGCATCGACCGTAGTTCCCATCCTCTATAGACCGCCCATCCTTTGGATGGCGGTCTTTTTTCGTTCCCAGGAGTTTTCCCATGTTTGTAGCTATTGAACCGCTTCTGCGTCACTGCACGAAGCTCACGCTGTCCTTGCAGATGAAGGGCGACGAGATGGTTGTCTGTGTCATGCCGCAAGGCACGGCAAAAGACGCCGCCATGCTTCAGCCGCTCGCGCTCACCGCGACGGCGGCAGAGCTGGAAGCGGGCTTCATCGACGCGCTCGCGGCCTATACCGGCGCGCACGCGTCACTCGCCGAGCAAGTTGCTGCGACCACCGCCATCCTCGAAGCCGCCAAGACGACGCAAGTCTCCAAGGCGACCAAGACGCTGGCCAAGGGCAGCAGCAAGCCGGCATTGCCGGCGCCGGGCAGATCGAGCACCGATGCGGACAACGATGACGACGACGCGAGCGACAGCGCTGAAGGGCAGAGCATCGCCCCGAATGCATCGTCGGCATCTGCTTCATCGGACGCATCGGCGGAACCGGCTCACACCGGAACCAACCTCGCATCGCTTTTCGACTAAGGGGCAGACATGGCTATCCGAGTTGCGAAGCTCACGCGCGAGTTCGTCTACAACGGCGTGACGTTCCCCGATCCCGGGCCGACCTTCTCGCCGGACGATGTCCGCGATCTCTACTCCGCGCAGTACCCGGAGCTGACGACCGCGGCGATCGACGGACCCACGACGGAGGGCGATGTCATGCGCTTCACGTTCGTGCGTGCGGCTGGTGCTAAGGGTGCAGTCATACCCCGCGGCGACCATGCGTAAGCGCGACCTCCTCAAAGCCTTGTCCAATCCGGACTTGGCTCTTTCTCATCAGCAACCGCCCGGAAGGGCGGTTTTTTTTCATGACAAGGAGATCGAGCAATGCTCTTCGATCCTCGCCCGTCTGGTGCAGAAGTCGCTGTCTCGGGAGAGCCTTGGCAACCGCGACGCGCTTCCGTTGCCCGACGTCGAGCTACCCATGATTTTCTAAGCCTCCCGGCCATTGGCTCGGACGTCAAAACGCGCGCAGTGATGCGTTGGAACGCCGAAAAGGATGTCGCCGGTCTCATCTCCGCCCAGTTCAACTCGGGCGTGCTGCGACCGCGCGATGTACCGGAGTTCAAAGGCGCGGGTGACGCGCTTGCCCACGGGTTTTTTGCGTGGGCCAAGCGTCATACGCCGCGTCTGGACTGCCTCGGCTTTGACTTCGTGTTGTGCGACGTCCAGGCGGTGCAAGACGTCGTCCAGTACCAGGAGGACTGCAGCGACTTCAATCCGACCTCGCCCGTTTATCTCGGCATCGAGATCACACAGGAGAACATCTTCGAGATCGGCAGACGTGCCGCCGAGCTTCGCAATGTTCATCCGCGGTTGGTGTCGACGGCGATGGTGCTCATCAATCGTGCAGCCGGACGCACGATGTGGGTTCGGACGCCGGACGAGTTCCTTGGGGAATTCGCTTCCTGGTTCTGGGATGGCGACTCGAACGCAACCGATGAGGAAGCGCGCGAGATGCTGACGGACCGATTCGGCGAGGACGAGGCGGAGATGGACTACTACCTCCCTTCCGTTGTACGTCCTCAGCTTTGTCCCGACGACATGGACGTCTACCGGTGGCACGCGAAAACCCGGCGCTATCTGCCTCAACGGGCACTTGGCGTTGCAGCGCTTAGACGGCTTCAGCGGTTCACCGCCGGTCGCACGCGTCGCATCTGTGCGGAGCTGGAGAAGCTGTCGCTGATGTTGCAGCGGGTCGGCAATCGCGACCTCTTCGGCTGTGAATATCGGCCGCGCTGCGCTTATGCGTCGGCCACCCTCACCGTGGAAAACGATACCCGCGTGGGTGAAGTACTCGATTCGCACTACGAGTACCTCGCCAGCGCCGGCGACGGCACCACCTACCTCGGCTTTACGCCGCTTGCCTCTACGCCTGACGCCATCCGCAAGCAGTACGCGGACTGGTCGCAGGGCTTATCCATTCTTGGCCAACTGGACCGCGTCATCGCGTGTCTCGCGGCATAACTAGGAGCTTTATATGAAAGGGCTTGATATCGGCTCGGACCGCGTCGACGAGCTGGCGGCGATCAGTGCCATCTTGCTATACGGCCGTCAGGACCGCAGCGCTGTCTACGGCACCGTTCATCCGGTGACGCAGGGCAAGAGCGGCCGGGCAACGATTGGAGCCGGAAGGCCGATCGACCGCATGGCGCTTGTTGATTGCCTGCGTGAGTTGGCTCAGAACGCGGCACCGAAGGCGGAATTTTTGCCTGAGACGGTGCTCGCGGTGTCGCAAGACGCGGTGATGTGGTGGTGCAGACCGGCGATGCGAAGAGTCTTCTTCGACTGTCAGGAGATCGGGCGGCGCAGTGCTGTCGTCCCGCATCCGGGGTTGGTGTTCCGTGCAGCTTCCAGCGGGTTCTCCGTGTTCGCGCTGCAGGAAGACAGCCGGCCAACGCCTGCATCGAAGCTGCACGAACCGCCTTACTTTAACACCTGGGACTGGGGGCGAATCTGCATCGGCTCGGCTCACGTGCCTAAGCGCATTGATATCGAGTCGATCAGCGGATGGGAGGGCGGATTCTTCGAATCGGCCTTCACGCACCCGAACCACGGCAACAAACGTGTTTCGCATCCGAATGGCGAGTTCGCTTTCTGGAAGGAAATGCTCGACGGCAAGTACGGCGAGCAATTCCCGAAAGATGCGCTCGTCCCCATGGACCTTACCCTCGCTGAGCTGATCGCCGGCAAACAAGGAGTTCGATGATGAATGCTGGTGCTTTGAATCCTGCCGATGCCGCGCTTCAGCGCTCCTTCCCTACTGTGATGGTGCCCCGGCGTGAGCCGGTCGCGCCAATGCAGGCGGCAGGCGAGCGACTGCTCATCGGCGAGAACGGTGTTTTTCTTGAAATCGATCTGCCGTGGCTTTCGGTCGTTCGCCGCATTGCGCACTACACGGTCCCGACTGCGATCCCCTACGGGAACGTGGCCGAATCGACTGAGTTGCGTTGTGGCCCCGTGCCGGCCGAGTTGATCGGCGGATTCATCGCGATGGCGCGCGCCGCGCATCCGCTGGAGACCGGTGCCTGGATCGTCTGGAACGTCGAAACGAAGCAGTTTCGCCTCGCGCCTGTGAAGGTGCTGTCACAGGGGACCGGGTCGCTGAGGTACGAGCGGCCGGATCTTCTGCAGAGGGAACTGGGAGTGATCGACTGCCATTCCCATGGCGCGCATCCCGCGTACTTCTCGCCGACAGACAACGAGGATGACCGGCACGAGACGAAGTTCGCCTTCGTCGTCGGGAATTGCGCGTCGTGGGTGCCGAGTATGGCGATGCGCCTGTGCGCCAAAGGCATCTTCGAGAACGTCGAGCGCGTGCCGAGCAGTTGGTACGCGGCGGCTCGTCATCAGGAGGTTGCATGACCGGGATCATCCGACATCAACTTCGTTCGCGGATGCTCGAGCGGAGCTGGAATGTGGTCGTAGTGGGCGCGGGCGGCACCGGAAGTGCGGTGCTCCCGAGCCTGGCGCGGCTGCACCACGCGATGCTGGAACTGGGGCACCCGGGCGGCATCGACTGCACCGTGTTCGATGACGACACCGTCAGCCCGACGAACGTCGGCCGTCAGGGCTTCTATCCGAACGACGTGGGCGAGTACAAAGCCTCGCTCATCGTCAATCGGCTAAACGCACTGATGGGCACGAATTGGCGGGCGGAAACCCGGCGATTCGGTCTGGGCGAGCCGCTCTACAACGTCGATCTCGTGATCGGCTGCGTGGATACGCGGGCCGCTCGGGCCGCGATTGTTGGCGCCGCCCAGTACACCGGGGCGTACTACCTCGACTGCGGCAACGACACGGATCGCGGCCAAGTTGTCATCGGTCAGGTCTGTGGCAAGAGCTACGCGCTGAAGCATTCTGAACGGCTGCCGCATGTGGGCGAGTTGTTTCCGGAACTGATCGACGCAAAGCTCGATGCAAAAGACGAGACCCCGTCCTGTTCGATGGCCGAGGCGCTGCGCAAGCAGTCGCTGGTCATCAATCAGGCGATCGCCGTCCAAGCATTCAACATGCTCTGGACCATGTTTCGAACCGGCGCGGTGCCGTTCTCGGGCGTGTTTGTGAACCTCGCAACGGGGCGCACAAATCCGATTCCGTTGGATCCGGCCGCGTGGGCGCGCTTTGGGTACGAAGTCCCGAAGCCGCCCGTGAAGAAAGCGAAGAAGAGCCGCAAGGCCGAGCTCGCTGCGTAAGTAGTCGCTGTTCCATCACTGCCGACCTCCGCAAGGGGTCGGCATTTTCTTTTTCTCGTGCTCAACGGGCACGACAACCCCAACACGAGTAACAGCATTAGCCGCTCCCTCGTGGAGCGGTCCTCTTTCACCTCAGCGGGTACGCAGCCCGTTGGGGCTGCTCCGCGTACCAATGGAGCAAAACATGGGTTCTTCAATTTTGACGGGCAAGCGCGCAGGAGCAATGCAGAAAGCCGACGGCGAGTGGATCTACGCGTTGTTCGAGCGTGGCTATGAGTCGAACGTCTATCCGCACACCGACCACTGGTCGGCGGTGGCACTGGGCAATTACGCGCAGGTGATGCGCCGCATCTTTTCGCATGCGACCAGTTGCGAAGGCGGGATGCTTCGAAGCCGCAATGGATCGATCCGCCCCGAAAACTACATCGAAAGCTGGAGACGTGAACTCGCCAAGCCCACGCTTCTTCGGGACCGGAGGATCGATCTGTCGGTCGGCTCATCGTGCTACTCGGCGGTGCCTGAGTCGCAGTTGGACGACGTCCGGCTGTCGTTGATCCGGGCGGGCTACGAGTCTCGTATCGATGAGTTGGTCGGTGGCAGCTTGAGCGTTTCGTTGCACGCGGACATCGATCTACTGCTTTCTATCTACGGGAACAGCGGCCCGCTCAGCGTGTGGCGAGTGCTCAAAGAGTACGACTGTGGGACCGCCCAGGTAGAGGTCCCGGTGCCGTCGGCAACGAAGACGGCGATGGAGCGGATGCCCGAGGTACGGTGTCATTCGATTGACCAACACAACGTGCTGGTCGCGATGGGTGCGGCGCCGTGGCGTCACGCTGGCTGGCAGTACAGCGCGGTTGGTTCGTTCGTTACGGAGGTTGCCTATCCGGTGGAGATGGAAGCGCCGGGCTTCGCCAAGAAGGCGATTCCAGCGTTCCGCGACGCCTTGAGCAACGCACCGCAAGTGCCTGCGGCGACGCGCATCACGGTGACGCGCGCGCCCGAGGGCACCGAGGAGTGGCGAGCTCGGCGCGCCGATGAGCTTGCGCAAACGCTCGGGCTCGTAACGGAGCGCGCATCCGTCCCGGCTGTCTTTAGCTTCGCGTTCGGCGACCTGCTCAATCGCGAAGACACGGACCGGCTGTTGTACGGCTTGGGTTCGTTCGACGATGCGCAACTCCAGTGGGAGGTGCCCGTCACGCGCGCAGGCGCTGAGCCGGATCCTGCATTCTTTGCGGCGGACGTTCAGCTCTCGCTGTGTCTCGCCTAGTGCTGTTTTGATCAACGCCACGCCTCGGATTTCCGGGGCGTGGCATTTTTTTGGGTTGCCTGTGAGCGAGCGTCGGGAGCGCACCCCGAAAAGCCGCATTCGCGCGCAGCTGGTGGACGTATCTTGTTCGAGGGCGGCCAGCGTAAGGTTCACGGACTGCTTGGTGGCATTAAGAAAGCGCCTAACAGGACGTTACGAGGCTAATTGTCTTCGGAGCGCGGACGTCGACACATCGTCCTCTGAAGGTCGCATGCGCAGGGACGGCTTTTCACCGCCTCTTGCGCCGCTTCATCATCGCATTGGCGATCTCGAAAGCCTCCTCCGCCAGCATATCTGCATCGATTTCTACAGGAGGCTTCATTTGGGACAGTAGACTCTGCATCGCTGCGGCAGCGAATTTGTCGCGAGCTTCCGAGTCACCATGGAATGTGCTCCTGTATTGGTCTTCGTTCGAGTCGTCGTTCATGTCTGTACCTTGTAATGGAGGTGGCGGGATACAAACTGCATTGATTGTTCCAGGTTTCGCCGCTCGTACAAGCCAGTTTTAGAAGCTCAAGAGGACGCGCCCAATACGCTTCCTGTCACTACGAAGCGCCGGCTCGGACGATTGAAGAAAGTGACGCTCACGCCGTCCACCTCAACGTGGGCTTATGCGCTAGAGGTCGCGTCAGGCTAGACCTGCGAAGGATGAGAGCGTAAAAAAGCCCCGCCTAGACCTAGGACGGGGCTTAAAACGGAATGAACTACAACGTGCGCCCAGCAGGTAGGGCGCTGTACTAGCTTAGGTGCTAATTAGGCACATGCAAGAGAAAACGGCGCGCGCGCGAATTAAGGGCATTGAGCCGGGGTGAGAATGGCGCCGATTGAAGCTGGTCCGAACGTTTGCTTTTCCTGATTTAATCGCGGCCCTGAACGAGGCAACAGAAACGTCTGTGATGTTCCTAACAGTCCGATTTGATTCGTCAGTCTATAGTGTCCTTACCCGCTAATAAGGGTGCTTGAGAGACCAGACAACAGAAAACGACAAACTAGGGCCATCCGGGGCGCATCCTTGGGTGGCCTTTTCTTTGCCTGTTACGGGCAGGGGCAGCAATACGCACTGTCTGCGACTTCGTTGCCATTGCAGACGGGGAGCATCGACGCGTTAGGTACAACGATTGCGCGAAGCTCTTTGATCTCCTCCGCGTTCTTTTCCCCGCTGAACGTGGATTTCTAGGCCCGCATCTCATTGGAGAGCGGGCTTTTTTTGCCTTAGTGATGGCAATTTATGGCGACGTGCGGCTTGTACACTGTTTAAGCCGCGTGGAAGTCGAACGAAACCCGCCGTGAGAGCGGACCTTTCTTTAACTTTGAGCTCCACTCTCGGTCTTGACGGTCTTAGCGCGACCGAGCTCTAAGCGTTTGCTTCCCCCTGTGAAATTGGCGGTGTGCAAACGCTTGGGCGGCACTGCAAAAAACGCGGCCCATTTGAGGCCGGATGTCCGCTCACCTACAAGCGCGCGATTTCTGCGCTGCATCAAGGTACGGCTGCCCCGCTGCTTTCGACCAGCGCCGAGCCCATTCGCCGGCCTTCAGTTTCTCCGAGGGCGTGCGCGCCCGGACCAAGCGGTTCACTGCCGCTTCATAACGGCGCAGCGCGTATGCCTGGCGCTGACGTTTAGTCTGGTTGAGCATGTCCAACTCGGGCGATGGTGAAGCTTGCAAGGTAGCGCATTCGCCCATAACGGTCGCTAAGTTTATTGGGGGACGTGTTATTTCGGATAGACGCGGTATCTACGGCCTTTTCGCCGCATGGCCGCTCGCCAGCGGTGCCTAGAACCGTGTCTCTCAGGTTCGTCGATGGCCTCGGATACCTGACGAGCTTCCAAGCGCCGCTTCAGCGATGGAGCAGGCGCGTTTTTTTTCGTCCCGGCTTCGTGCTGCCGGTCCCGCTCCAGATGATTCGTCGATTCGTCGCGCGGGAAGTCACTGCCCGAGAAGTGTTCGTCTCCGTATTGGAGCGAAAGGCATAGCGATTTGTTGAGCTTTCCGACTTCGACTGCGCAATTGACTCCGTAGACTGGATCCATTCCCCGCGCTTTTGCGCATCGACCTACCCCTCCAGCGTTCTGGAGAACCATCTTCTTTTCAGCCGTCTGTGACGGCAATCTTCTGGCGACCCTCGTTGGTCGCCTTTTTTCATCCCGTTGGGAGCCTATCCCTCCGGGAGACAGCTCCCATTATTTTTTTGGAGTTGTCTATGTCTCGCAATCTCGCACCTATCGTCAAAGTTTCCAGCAAGAACGGTTTCATGGCGAATCAGCGTGTGGTCGGTCAGGACGTCGAGGCCAGCCCGCCGCAGCTTTACACCGGACGTATTCATTCGGTGTGGAGCGACGGCACGGCAATGGTGGATTGGGACTATTCGCTCAACCATCAAGCCGAACGGCATCTGGTGCGAAGCGGTCGTGTCAGACTGCATCACCTCAGCCGTTCCACCTCGTAGGCCTTCGTAAATGACGCGTCCAGTTGCATTGCGCTGGACGCCGTTTCTTCGTTTCTATTCCAGATTCCTTCCCATCAGGGCAACCACCCTGACGGGTTCGGTTGCCCAATTTCGTTGAGGCAACCATGTTCAAGCTCATCTCCAGTTTGATCCTCGTCTGCATGCTCTCCGCGTGCGCCACTGCGGACTTCGGTTCGCCGAACACGTATCAGCGCTACGACGTTCAACGCATCGGCCAGTTCGAGCAGGCAACCATCCTGCGCGTGCGTCCGATCACCATCGAGAGCAATTCTGGCTCGTCGGGCATTGCATCTATCGTCAGTGCAGCAGCGGGTGCTTTTCTGGGCTCGCAAGTCATCGGCAACGGTAGCGGCCGCTATATCGCCGGCGCGCTTTCCGGCTCGGTTTCCGGGTTGGTGGCTCAACGCGTAAGCGCCGTTATGTCTCGCCACAGCGGTGTCGAAGTCTTCCTTCGTCGCGCCAACGGTCAGACGGTGGTCGTAACGCAGGTCGACGATCAGCAGTTCGCTGCGGGTCAGCAGGTGTTTCTCGTCTCGAATGGGTCCGACTACCGGATCACCCACTAATTGGCGCCAACGCCTCGACCAACTGGATGAACCATCGATGAACCACTATCAATTGATCACCCACGGGCAGACCAGCGGCTGGGACGCTTCGAGCAATGACGTCAACGGCAAGAATTTCTACGGGATGCTTCCGGTGGAAGTTGCTGCGCAAGCAGGCGACGTTGAGGAGTTCGCGGCGATCGTGTCTCACCCGGAGTTCGACCCGTTGGGCGCGCGGCCGCATATGTTCGCCGAAGTCGGGCGGATCAGCGACGGTTACGGCGACGCGAGCTTCAAACGCTTGAAGCCTGCGCTCGACGCTTACAAGGCGCGATTCCTCTAACCGGGCATCGCAGTACGCATCTTTTGAATGCGCGGTGAAAGCCGCGCCAACCCTTGCGGGGCAGGCTCCCCGCAAGGGACCTGCCTCGTCTGCAATGAGGCCATCATGAAATTTCCCCGAGTGTTCTATGCTGACCGCAGTAGTGCCAATGCTGGCGCGAAAGCGGCTCTGCAACGTCATGCGACGCGCGTTTTGCGACGTGTTGCTCAGGACTTGCGTCTTCCGGCGCATGCTCACGAAATCGTCACCGATACGCGCCGCGGCAATGCCGAAGTACGGGTGTCGTTGCGCACGGAGACGTTGTTTGTCGACGTGCTCGAGCGTCAAGGTGGTTCGGGTGTCGCGCTGAGCTTCAGAACCCGGCGCGGCCGCTCCGACCTCACGGGCGGTGGCGAGAACCACGTCGCCTTGACGCAACTCGAGACGCCCGCAGGCTATCGAGCGATGCTGGACGGCCTGCGTTTGGCTGGCGGCATCGATCTGAAGTGCGGAGGTCGTCGATGAAGCTGGCGAAGGTCAAGATCGAGTACAGCTCCGGCACCACGATCTTGGATCGTGTGACTCTCGATCCAACAACGGGTCAGGTTCATCTGGCGCCGCGTGTACTCGGGCTGCTCAACAAGATGGAGGAATCCGAGTGCTCGCCGTCATTTAGCATAGAGTACAAAGGCGCTGTCTTGCCGGTGAATACGGTGGGTGACGGCGGTTATGTGGTAACCATTCCTCCTGAACCCGGGCCGGGTTTGCGCCGGCTGCTCCAGGCCGTCGCGACGCCGAGCAAGGACCAGCGGCACCAAAATGGCCGCTATCTGCACACCCTCTCGGCGGCATCGATTGGTGGTGCAGTCGGCTACGCGCATTCCGCCTCGTCTTGGGATCCCCTGACGATTGCCGGTACGAGCGCATTGGCTGCCCTTGGAGTAGTATTGTGGTATGCAGGCCATTACGTGATGAAAGGAGAATGACGTGGGCGCAACAATTTTCACTGTAGTGCTTGGCGTATCCATTGCAGCTTTCTTCATGTGGACCGCGAATAACGGTCGCAAAGCCGATCGCGAGCGCGATTGGGGCAAATGATTAGACACAGCGCAAGCTGAGTCCACAGGTAAGACCGCACCCTTTGGGGTGCGGTTTTTTTTCGCCTCCGTTTTTCTAGCGCGCCTCCGGGCGGGTTTTTCATTTTCAGGAGTTTGTTATGTCTTTAGCAGACACGGATGTGCTGCCCGCGGGTGTTGCCGCCGATGGTGCGGTCAATATTAAGTCGCTCGCCCGGCTGGACACCGACGGCAAGACGGTCGATCAGGTCTTACAGGATCTGTGCCGCTTCTTGCGCGGAACGGAGCTCGAACCCGAGTGGCTTTGTCACGCGAACCTGCAGGACGACGCCAACGAAGCCATGTACGGAGCGGGCCACAGCAGACCGTGGCCCGAGCCGTCGTCATATGAACGAATCTCCGTTTCCGTGTGCATCGGAAACAGCGAGGGCTGGCTTATTCATGTCGACTTCATCAGCCGACCGCAGCTTAGCGACTCGCTCGACCGCACCTACGCGATCATGCCGTTGCTCCGCGCGAAGGTGTTTTCAACTGACCACGCGTGGTCGCTCGCTCGTCTGATCGCCCGTCTAATCGACGCGGCGTAGCGGCTTCACAACTCTTATCCGCGCCCATTTTCGGCGCACTTAACCCTTGCCGGGCATCGACCCGACAGGGCGCGATTGCCCGCCATCTTTCCGAGGCGATCGACCATGTATCAGCTTTCCTTCTCAGGCTCCGGCCATTCCTTCCGTACGATGCTCGAAGTGCTCCGTTTCCTGCGAGACGACGCGAGCGTCGCAGCAGTCGACGCGGCAGAGATCGCGCTCACGTTCTTCGCCTATCCTGTAACCGTTACCCGCTACAACGGCAAGCTGACCGTTCGTCGGCCCGGAACGGCGACAAGCCTCTTCCTGTCGCTCATCGACGAGATCGACGCGACCTACTTCAGACCGTCGTTCGCCGCGCTCGAAGCGTGGCAAATCCGGCGCGAGCACTGGCAACTGCTTTATCTGGCTTTTGATCTGGCGCGCGAGCCGCTGTATCTGTTCTCATCGGATCAGGTGGCGCAAGCCAACGAAGAGGCGGCTAAGACCGGCCGTCGCGGGCTGGACCTGTTCGAGCTGCTGCAGGACGAGTCGCAACGCCGGTTCGGGTTCCGCTACGCGGGCCCGGTTCTGGACAACCGGCAGAGCAATGGACGGCACGAGGTTCATGTCGCCTACGCGCTCGCGGCGGGCAAGCCCGTTCCGCAGGCGGTGATCGATGACTACGCTTCGTTGTCGAAGTTCGATTCCGACTTGCAATGGGCCAAGCCGCTTCTCGCGGTGCCGGAGTTGCGCGGGGCGCTGCCGCTTGCGAAGCTCATGCCGCTCGCAACGGTGATGCGCCATTCGAAGCAGGCGATCACCTCTGACAATGCCGCGCTGCTCGCGATGCTGATGGGTCTCGTGCCGAACTCGCCAACGACGGTCGAAGTCGACGACCTGCTGTACGCGAAGGGCATCCTCGAAGCGCATCCTTTGCCTGAGGCGTACCTGAAGCCCGTCGATGTCGGCCTACCGACCTGCCAGTTTGCGGAGGTACTGCGGCGCACGCTCGCCGACAGCGCGCGTGACAACCGGCTAGCGGAACTCGATAAGGCGCGGAAGTCGGGGAGCGTCAGCGCCCGCCGCTTCCAACTGGACTCGCATCTGGCCATTCTCGATCACGGCAGGCACACGCACACTTTCGCCAACGAGTTCGCAAAGGCAGTGCAGACGGCCGACATGTCCTATCTCCTCAGCATCCTGGACCGGCCAGACGACGCCAACCGCGCAACCAAGCAAGCGGTCCGCGAGGTGTTCGGCATCAAGGTCATCGGCGTTCGCGCCGCGGCTCGGCGTCGGGGCGTTTTTCAACTGGCTGGTATGGACGCCGCGCAGCAAGCAGAGTGGGAGGCGTTGTCGGTTTCCCAACGTGAGGCGAGGCGGGTCGCCCGCGAGGTCGCTCGCGCGCGCGAGGCGGCTGAGATGTCGCGCGTTCGTGCGGAAGACGGCGCGGTGCTGACCGGTGCGGAGTGGGTAGATCGCACGATCGCCGACGGCTTCTCGCAGATCGTCAGCCTGCGGCAGGGGACTAGCGTGCGCTACGCGCTCGCAGATCCTGTGCGGCAGTTGCAGGTATCGCTTCGCGCAAACGACGGTACGCTTGCCTATGCGCGTTTGGCGCTCGAACAGCGCGCGAGCTGAATTTTTTTCGACGAACCCGGCTTTGGCCGGGTTTTTTTTCGGCGATTGAGCCAGCGTCAAAGCTTAAGACGACGCGAAATAGTGACCTTTCCACAGACTGCCTGACTGTCCGACCCCTACACTGCATCTATCACCCGCGTCACTGACGCATCGACCCAGCCGGCTACGAGCCGGCTTTTTCATATCTTGCCCCACAGGGACCACGTCCCTACGGGCGTAGTCTTTATGGGGCTTCTCTTTGGAAGCCATCATGAAAGTCACGCCCGCTCAACTCACCGAACTACTCTCGCTGTACGTGCCGAAGCGTCTGCCGGTGCTCATCACTGGCCGCCCCGGCATCGGCAAGAGCGACATCGTTGAACAGACCGCGCATGCGACTGATCACGAACTGCTCATCAGCCACCCGGTGGTCGAGGATCCGACCGACTCGAAAGGGTTGCCGTTTCCCTCGCCCGATGGCACGACCGCCAAGTTCCTGCCGTTCGGGGATTTGGAACGCGCGATGACAGCCAGACGCCCGCTGATCTGGTTTCTGGACGACCTCGGGCAGGCCTCGCCCGCCGTGCAAGCCGCGAAGATGCAGTTGCTGCTCGCGCGGCGCGTCGGCGAGCACGTCCTGCCGCCGCAGGTCACGTTCCTCGCGGCCACCAACCGCCGCACCGACAACGCCGGTGTCTCCGGGATTCTCGATCCGGTGATCTCGCGTTTCGCCACGGTGGTCGAACTGGAACCGACCATCGACGACTGGACGCAGTGGGCCGTGCGCGAAAACATCCCGCCCGCGCTTATCGCGTTCCTGCGCTTCCGTCCGGACTTGCTGTCCGTGCAGAAGACGTCGCGCGATATCGAGAATGCGCCGAGCCCACGTAGCTGGGGGTTCGTGGCGAAAACCATGGATGTAGTCCCCAAGCACCTGGAGCACATCTCCTACGCCGGTTCGGTGGGAGAGGGAGCCGCGACGGAACTGGTCGCGTTCCTCCAGATCTTCCGCGAGCTGCCGAATCCAGACGCGATTCTTCTCGCGCCCGACTCGGCCATGATCCCGACGACGCCTTCGGCGTTGTACGCGATCGCGGCAGCGCTTGCGGCACGCGCGAACGAAAACAACTTCGATCGCGTCGTGCGCTACACCGAGCGTCTGATCGGTGAAGGGCACCGCGAGTTCGCGGCGCTGCTGGTGCGCGATGCAGTGCAGCGCACCCCGCAGATCCAGAACTCGTATGCCTTCATTGGCGCGCAGGGCGGAGAGATCGGCAAGATCATCCGCGGCGAGTAACAAGCACTCCACTGTTCTCAGCATCACCCATGTTGGCCCTGTCGCGTCTTCGGACGCACAAGGCCTTTTTCTTTGCTTCATCCATTCCATTTCTACGAGGTGCTCTCATGGACATCACTTCCATCCAATCGAAGGTCATGCTCTGCTCCGTCACGATTTCGACCTGGGTCGCCCGCCGTTTCGACGGCAAGGTGACGCAGGAAGTCGAGAACAAGCACCACGCGAAGGGCATCGGCAGATTCAACAAACGCCTGTTGCCCGAGCACGCGCCGAGCTTCGCAGAAGTCGTGACGCTCGCCGGCCGTATCCGCTCGTACTTCTACGACCACACGCTGAAGTACGACCAGTTGGGCGTGCGGCTGCTGCCGACGATGGTCTACATGGATTTCGCGGAAAAGATGCGCTCGTTGAAAGACGAGTTCGACTTGGCGGTCTCCGTGTTCCTCACCGACTATCTGAATCTCAAGGAAGCGGCTCGCGAAGAACTGAATGGGCTGTTCAACGAGGCGGACTATCCGACCCTCGCGGAACTGTCCACGAAGTTCGGCGTGAAGATGGCGGTTCTGCCGTTTCCCGACGCCAGCCAGTTCGGCGTCAAGCTTCCGGCCAACGTGCTCAACACGCTCAAGAGCGAACTGGACCAGCACGTTCTGGCCTCGATCGCGACCGCGAACGAGGACCTGGTGCGGCGTCTGTACGAAGCCGTGTCCCAGATGGCCAATCGGTTGTACGCGACGGGCAACGTCCGACTGGACGTCGCCAACAACGTGCGCGAACTGTGCGCGTTGCTGCCGAAGCTCAACTTCGCGAACGACCCGCAGCTCACGCACATCCTCGAGCAGGCCAAGACGCATCTGGCCGTGCACACGGGGGCGGAACTGAAAGACTCGCGCGTGCTTCGTTCTCAGGTGGCCAGCAAGGCACAGGAGATTGAAGGGCTAATGGCCGCTTTCATGGGCATGCAGCCGGAGCCGATGGAAGTCGTCGAATCGGCGCACGCGAGCCAACTGCGCCTCGTCGCCTAAGGGGGCGTCATGGACCGCAATGATGTGGTGTTGGGCAGTAGCGCGGTCCATCCGCGCATTGCCCGCCAGCGGACCGAGCTCGTCCTCTCGCAACCATTCTTCGGGGCGCTCGCGCTCCGATTGAATGTTCGCGAGGACCCGTCGGCCAAGACGTTCTGGGTCGACGGCGAGACGCTCGGCTACAACCCGACGTACATGGAATCGCTCGGCGACCTCGAAGTGCGCGGCGTCGTCGCGCACGAGGTGCTGCACGTGGCCAATGGTCACTGCTGGCGTCAGGGCGCGCGCGATCCCGACCGATGGAACGATGCCTGTGACTACGCGATCAACCCGATCGTGCTGTCGTCGGGCATGGTTTTGCCGAAAGGGGCGCTCGTCGATCCGCGCTATACGGGCAAGTCGGCCGAGGAGATCTACGGGTTGCTGACGCAGGAGGCGAAAGAAAAGCAGCAACAGCCTCCGCAGCAGAATCAGCGGCAGCCGCAGAACCAGCAGCCGCAGCCGGGCCAGCAAGATCAGCAGCCGCCGAACGGCAAACAAGCTCCGAAGCCCGGTGGCCAAGACGGCACGGCGCCGGGGCAGTCGCCGGCCGATCAGCCGGGGAAGCCCGGCTCGTTCGGCGAAGTGCGGCCCTTCAAAGGTCCTGACAAGCCAGTGAAGGAAGCTGAGTGGAAGGTTGCCGTCACCCAAGCCGCGAAAGCGGCCGCGATGCGCGGCAAGCTTCCCGGCGATTTGCAGGCGATGGCCGGCGAAGCGGTTCGGCCTGTCGTTGACTGGCGTGCGGTGCTGCATCGCTTCGCGCAGCAATCGTCGCCGTCGGACTACAGCTTCGCGACGCCTAACCGGCGGTATCTGCATCTCGGGTTCTATCTGCCCGCGCTGCATACACCGGCGATTGGCGACGCGGTCTTCGTGCGCGACTCCAGCGGTTCGGTGTTCGACGAGACGCAGGCGCAGTTCGACGCGGAGATCCTCGCCGTTTTCCACTCGTTGAAGCCCGCGCGCCTCGTCGTGATGGATTGCGACACGCGCGTGACGCAGGTTCAGATCTTCGAGCGGGGAGACTCGCCCGAGATCAAGCCCGTGCGTGGTGGTGGCGGGACGGCGTTCGTCGACCCGTTCAATCGGGTCGCGCAAGACGGCATGAATCCCGCCTTTCTGGTCTATCTGACAGATATGGTGGGGCGCTTCCCGACAGTCGCGCCGCACTACCCGGTGCTGTGGGCGTCAACCACGCCTTTGGCACGGGCTCGGAAAGCGCCGTTTGGCCAAACGATGGAGGTGATCTGCTAGTCCCCGGCTTTGGCCGGGCATTCCCTGAAAGACGAAGCCCGGCGATTTTGCCGGGCTTTTTTTTCGACTACGCGCGAGGCTCAGGCCCGGCGTTTTTGCAGCGGCTGGTATGCCTCGCCGCCTTTGAACCTTTCCAGACGGTCGCTTGCCGTGGTCAGCGCGCCGAGCGTTGCGCTATGGAGTTGCCGGTCGTACATGGTGACGATCGCAGCCAGCAGCGCAAAGGCTGACTCCGACGACACACCCCACGTTCCTGTGCGCCGGCCACCGTCAAACACTTCAGCCATTGCTCGGTCTGCCGCCAGCAGCGATTCGTGCGACAACTCGCCGTGGCCCGCCTCGCTTAGAAACTTGCCGAGCAACACGACTTCGGTGATGTGCTGCGCGGGGCCGATGTGGTCGCAGGCGCCGCGGATCGCTTCCAACGATAGGTGGGCACGCAGCGCAAGGTCACCGGCGACGGCACGCGGGATCGGAAGCAGTTGCGCCTTGGTGAGGCGCGCACGAGCCGCTTGAGCGGAGCGTTGGAAGGGAAGGGTGCGAGACATAGCAAACGTTTGATTGACTGCCCGTGTTAACGATCTTCCCACGCTGGTTCTGAATGGCTTACGGTGCGTGCGCGCTGAAAACGCTCAACAACAGCGATCGCGCGCTCGCATTGATCCGGGTCGAGCGTATGGATTGAGCATTTCTCCGCATCCGCCCCGATCTCGGCCGCCAGCCATTTCATCGCTTTGGCGCGCGCCTCGAATACGTTGCAGCCGTCGCGCCGTACCTTCGCCGCAATCAGCGGCTCGAGCGCCGCGTGGAGCTTCGCCTTTAGGTCCCGCAGGCGGGCGTCGGCGAGACGGCCGAGCGGTACGTGGCGGGTGCTGCGCGGAAACACGCCGACCCACGCCTGGCAGTCCACGCAAAGCCACAACTGACCGTGATCGTCGCGGTAAGGGTAAGCGTCGTCACCGGCGTGCACGAGCGTCGCGGGCGTGCCGCAGTAGTCACAATTGGGGTGGGGCAGAGGCTTAACTGGTTTTCCTACGCGCATCGCCGAGGACTCCTGGCGGAAACGATAAATATAACAAGCCGGGAGTGACGCACGTCGGACAGTCAATCTAACTCGATTTCACAATGTAAAAAGTTTGCCGAATAAGGGGGATGTGAATATTCGGCAAGTTTTGTAACAGCCCGTTTTCTTAGTGTTTTCATAAGTTTAAGAGCATGACCGAACCGAGTGGGACGCTCTCCGGAGAGCGTTGGTTGCCTGCCTCGGGGAAAGAATCGCCCGATCCCGTCCCTTACAGTAGAGGAGATATCGCCGCAGTCGCCGCAAAAGCTGCTCAATTTGACGCCTCTTTCGCTGCCTGCGCGCGTTTGCCAACGCCAACAATAGCCGACATGTTAGATAGCCCACAAAGCATCGCATGTCCGAGTCTGCCGATAACCAACTCTTGAAGCTGCGTCCCCTCGAAGCGGAAGCCGTGCGCATGTTTTTCCACGCGCTTTCGCCGCTGCGCGAGCTGCTCGATGCGCCGGACCTCGCGGAAATCATGATTAACGATTACCGCAACGTCTGGGTGGAGCGCCGTGGCGTGATGACACGCGAAAATATCGACCTGCGCCCGGAACAGCTCGAAGGCGCGATCCACTCGCTCGCTTCTTCCGTTGAGAAGTCGGCAAAAGCGGGCAGTGACAAGGGCATCATCAATGCCGGTCACCAGAACCTGCGTATTGCGGCGGTCATGAGCCCGACGTCGATCGACGGGCATGCGCTAAGCATCCGGAAGCACCGTGAATCGAAACTCACGCTGTCGGACTACGTGAACATGGGCGCGTTTTCGGCAGCCAACGCCCGACCGGAATATGCGGAAGCCATTCATTTCGAGGACGGCATCGAGGACGAAGCGCTCATGCGCGCGCTCGTGGCTCTCGTCCAGTCGCGCAAGAACGTGCTCGTCGCCGGCGGCACGTCGGCGGGTAAGACGACGTTCCTTAATGCTTTGATCGAGCAGATCCCGTCGGACCAGCGGGTCATCTCAATCGAGGACACGATGGAACTGAAGCTGCACGTGCCTAACCGCGTGCGGCTGCTCTCCAATGCCGACACGAACGTGACAACGCAACTGCTCGTCGCGCTGTGCCTGCGCTTTCGCCCCGACCGCATCATCGTTGGTGAAGTCCGGGGCGGTGAAGCCTATGACCTGCTGCAGGCACTCAACACCGGCCACGATGGTGGCCTCGCTTCTATTCACGCGAACAACGGGCGCACGGCGTTGAGCCGCCTTGAATCGCTCGCCATGCTCGGCATCCCGACCGGATCGCGGTGGGAGCTGGAAGACATGCGAAAAAACATCGCTGACTGCTTCAACTACGTCGTGCACTTCAAGCGCACCGGCGAGATGCGGCACGTCTCCGAAATCCTCGAAATTAGGGGATTCAAAAACAACGATTACGACCTACAACGCGTTTTTTAACGGGAGCATCAAATGAAGGGCAAGAAGGTACTCAACAGAGCCGCGACGGTGGCAAAACGTCTGCGTCCGGGCAAGTCGATGTTGGTCGGCGCGCTGCTGAGCGTCGTGTCGGTTGCGGCAATGGCTGCGGGCGATTTTTCGAACCTGACGGGTCTGACCGACATCATCTGCACGATCAGCAACTTGATCAGCGGCCCGTACCTCTACGGCATCGGCATCGTGCTCATCACGCTGGGCGGCGTCGCAGTGGCGAACTCGGAAAGCAACATCGCGAAGACCTTCTCGGTGGTGCTGGTCGGCCTCGGTATCGCCTCGGTGGCCGTGCCGATCATGCAGAGCCACTTCCACATGGCCAACGCCTGCTGATATGCGCCAACACAAGGTTAGTCGAGGCCTCTCATTGCCGCGCCAGATGGGCGGTGCAGACCGTGGACTCGCCATTTTCAACGGGACGATGACGGCGCTGCTCACCTACACGAGCTGGACACCGGGGTTTCTCATTGTCGGCGTGGTGGTGCATGTGTTCTTGCGCTGGAAAAGCTCGACTGACCCGTGGTGGCGAATCGTGATGCTGGTGTACAACCGCTACCCGGACGTCTATGAGCCGGGGCCGAGCAGCCGTTTTAGCGCGCGCTTCAAGCGCCCGTATGGGTTTGATCAGGACCTTCCATGCTGAAAATGATGTTCACCAAGCGCGCGGTACAGGAGATCGCGCCGTGGGCGACGATGGTCACGCCCGAACTGGTGCTCAACAAGGACGGGTCGCTGCTGACCGTGTTCGAGTTTGAAGGCATCGACGCGGATTCGCCCAATCCCGGCGACATCACGGCCGCCCGCGACAACCTCGACCATGCATGCCGCAACTTCGACCATCGCGTGACCGCGTGGTGGCGCATGTCGCACCGGCGCGTGCGGGGTGGCATGGACGGCAACTTCGCGTCGGAGGCCGATGCGCGCGTCGACGCGATCAATCAGGCGATCATCGGCAGCGGCAAGTACTTCAAAAACTCGCACTCGCTGGCGCTGGCGTTCACGCCTGAAACCGGCATCTCGCGGATCTTCGACAAGATCAGCTACCACATGACGGTCGGCGGCAAGAACCTGGCTGTGGCGATGTTCGAAGCCGCAAAAGACACGATTCTCGCGCGCAGCGCCTTTGCGTTCGATCTGACCAAGATCCAAAACGAGATCAAGCGGTTTGAATCGGTGATCGACGGCTTTGTCGGCGGCGTTACGCGCCTGAAGATGAAGCGGCTTCAGCTTCAGAACGTGCTCTCGTTCCTGCACCAGCGAGCGAATCCGTCGACGCCCAAGCGTCGCGTGCGCTACCCGGTCACGATGCTTGATACCCACCTGACCGAGAGCGAAGTCACGATCGGCGCGACCGAGCTGATGTTCGAATCGGCGCACGGCAAGCTGTACGCGCGGATCATCGGAATCAAGGAATGGATGGGCTTCCAAGAGGCGGCGCTCGACGTGCTCTCCCAGGTGGACGCGGAACTGGACGTCTGTGTGATGTTCCGATTTCTCGACACTTCGCGGGCGGGCGCGTACATCAAGAAGATACGCGGCTTTTATAAGGTCGCGGCCTTCAATCCGGTCGCGATCCTGAAGCAGTGGGCAACGAAGGAAGAGCAGAAAAACGATGAGGGTCGCGAGATTCTGGCGAAAGAGGCGGGCGACGCACTCGCGAAGCTGGACGCCGAAGGCCAGCAGTACGGCTTCGCCAACATTTCGGTAGTCGTCTATGGGAGCACACCCGAGGAGTGCGAAGACGCGACGCGTCAGGTGGTCGGCGTCATCGGCAACGCGGGCTTCGGCGTGATCCTGGAAAAGACGAACCTCTTCGCCTCGTGGAGCGCGACGCTACCGGGCCGTTGGGATCAGCAAAAGCGCCTGCAGTTCGTAGAGACGCCCGCCGTCTCCGACATCGCGCCGCTGTGCAGCGTGGGTGAGGGATCGAAGGTCAACGAGTGGCTCACGCAGCAGTCCGGTACGAAAACCGGCCCGCTCACGTGCCTGCCGACCCGCCATCGCACGCTGCAGTATCTCGACTTGCATCATCCCGGCGGCAAAGCGCACACGCTGGTCGTCGGCCCAATCGGTGCCGGTAAGTCGGTGTTCCTGAACTACCTGATGACGCAGACCGGGCGCCACGGGGCGCGCCGCATCCGTTTTGACAAAGACCGCTCGACGCGCATCCCCACGTTGCTGGCGGGTGGCCGGTTCATTGACGCAACCGGACGTTTTGAGGCGGCAACCTCCGTGAACCCGCTCTCGCTCATCGGCGAAGAGAAGCACTGGTCGTACGTCGCGGACTGGGTGCAGCTTGCCATCGAGGGCGAGGACTACACCTGCACGCCGCAGCAGCAGACGGAGATTTACGAGCGCATCCGGACGTTGGCGCTCGGCTTTCCGCCCGAGAAGTGGCGTCTTTCGGGCCTGATCACGCTGCTGCCAGCGGATCTGCGTGAGCGCCTGCAAGTCTGGACCGAGGGCAACAAGAACGGCAAATTCTTCGACCACGCCGAAGACGGCTTCGCTATCTCGGACGACCTGTCGATCGAAATGGGCGACCTCTTCCAGAACTTCCCGGTCGCCGCCGCGTTGTTCATGGACTACGCCTTCTACCGTATCGCGCAGATCCTCGACGGCAAGCGCTACACCGTGATCGAGATCGAAGAGGCGGGCTTCTTCTTCACTTATCCGAAGTTCTATGCGCGCCTCGAAATATGGGCGGTGACGATCCGAAAGCTCAACGCGGCGCTGCTGATGGCCACGCAGTCGCTCGGCCAGTTGGCTCGTGTGCCGAACTTCGAGATCCTGAAAGAGAACATTCCGAACATCATCTACCTGCCGAACAGCGACGCGATCAACAATCAAGGGCTGTACAGCGACGTATTCGGTCTGACGCAGCACCAGATCAAGATGATTTCGGACGCGGTGCCCAACCGCGACTACCTGTGGGTGACGGCCAAGCAGAGCCGGATGCTGCAGGCGCAGTTCCCGAAGGAGGCACTTGCCTACCTGCGCTCGGACGGTCGCGCGCAGGCGCTCCTCGACAAGCACGTGAAGTCAGGCAGCCCGCAATGGCGGGAGGACTACGTGCGCGACGTGCTCGTCAACGCTTGAACGCATTAGATAAAGGTATCGCCATGATGAAAAAACTGCTCCGCTGCGTCGCAGCCACCGGCGTTCTGACGCTGGGATTCGTGCAATACGCCAACGCAAACATGCCGGTGTTCGACGCGTCCAACTTCATTCAGAACACGATGACGGCGGCGGCCGCCGTGAAGGGTGAGGTTTATCAGGACTCGAACCTGGTGTACCAGTACCAGATGATGCTCAACCAGTTGAAGCAGGCGACCAACCTCAACCCTGCAGCGATGTTGGCGCAGTTCAACAGCATCACCAGCGACATTACGAACTTGTCGAAATACACGGATGCGCTGAAGGACCTGTACGGCGGCCTGCAGAGCAACGCCGAGTACGCAAACAAGGTACAGGCGCTGATTACGCAATCGGGGAAGACCGCCGACCAGTGGTTCACGGACCAAAACACGCTACTTCAGAACAACGACAAGACGGCGAAGCAACTTTTCCAGCAAGGCAACGACGTCATCTCGCACGTCAGCACGCTCGCGAAGCGCCGGCAGGAAATCCAGGACCAACTGAACATGTCGCCGACGATGCAGGCGACCGCTCAGTTGACCACACACATGCTGGACATCATCTCCAGTCAAAACAGCGACCTCCTGACGATGATGGCGGCCAAGCAACGCAGTGACGCAGTCAAAGATTCCGCAACAGTCGCGGATCAGAAGGCGAACAATGCGAGTCAGGCGGCGCTCAAGGCGCAACAGGATAGAGAGCGTGCCGCCTTCGACGCGCAGATCGGCTCTGCGAAGGCGCTGGGGCAATGATGCTGCGGTCTGTCATAAATTTCATTAGAACGCTGCTCGTTCTCGCGACGGCCATCGGCTGCATAGCCATTACCCCCGGCCGGGCGATGGCGCAAGCAGCGGCCGACGCGCCGGCTTCGGCGGCAACAAGCTCTGCGGCATTACTCGCGAGCCAGAAAGGCGATTTCGCTAAAGGGGCGACCAGTGCGACGCAGCAGATCCACGTTCTGCTCTCCAACGTCGTTGATGCCGCGGTCGATGCCAGTTCGGGGGTGATGAGCGAGGCGAACAAGTTTGCATGGGGCCTGGGTGTGATCTCCCTCGTTCTCGTGGGCGTTCGGTTCGCCGGGACGCATCATCCAATTTCGGCGTGGGTCGACCTTTTCGAAGAAGTGGCAATCTTAGGCATTTTTGTCGCCTTGTACCTTGGATACACCACTTCTGCGGCAGGTTTCTGGACATGGTTCGAGCAGTTGGCGGCGCATATCAGCAACGCGGACAACGGCTCCGTCGGTTCTCAGATGGCCTCGCTTGCGGGGACCATCATCGACGCGCTGACCACCAAGCTGAAAACGGTCAAGTTGTGGGACATCCCTGCGCTGCTGACCGACGTTGTCGTCCTCTCCATCTCTGCGCTTGTGATGGCCCTCGCCTCGATCATCTTCGTCTATTACACGGCGATAGGCCAAATCCAGGCAGCGATCGGTATCGTCCTCGGCCCTATCGCCATCGCGCTGGGCTTTTCCTCGTACACGCGGAGCTATTTTAAAAAGTGGCTCGATTGGATGATCAGTGCGGGGATGTACACGGTCGTAGTTGCCGTTCTGATCAGGCTTGTCGGCTCGTCGATCACAGACGCAGTGAAAAAGGCGACCGAAGTCGGCGGCTCAACTACCGTCAACGGAGCGTATGTCTTGGATCTAGCGATATTCGTGCTGCTGCTTTCGTTCGAGGTTCCGAAGCTCGCGACGATCTTCGGCGGCGGAGCGACAGCAACCGGTACCGGTGCAATGAAGCTGGCGGCCAAATTTATCCCATGACGACCGCTCACCTTGCAATCCCTGTCGAGGAGCTTTTCGCCACGCACCAAAAGCGAATCGAACTGGTTCGACAATGCGCCAATGAAAGCACGGAAACGGAGTTCGCACGCAAGTGGGTGTCTGTGCTGCGTCGCTGTGCTAACTGGTTTTTGTCGATGCCGCTCACGCCCGAACTGCATTGCGAGCCGGGCGGTGCTTTCCGCGCGACGATTGAATCGACCTTTTATGCGATGCGGCTCGCGGGCGGGCAAAAGTTCGCGGCTGACCTCACGTCAGATAAGCGTCGGCGGCTGGAGCCGCAATACAACTACGCCGTCTTCCTGGCCGCCGCATGCTCGCTCCTTGATGAGCCGTTTCGTCACTTTGAGATGGTGCGGCTCTCGGACCGCACGAAGTGGAATCCAGCGGCGCACGGGGCGTTCGGCACGTGGATAGGAACCGGTCAGTTCGCCGTTGAGCGGCGTGTGACGCCACTGAAGAATGAGCGCATGCGCACTGCCATGTTTGCCCAGACCGTCATCATGCCCGAGCTGCTTTCCGGGTTCGATACAACGGTGCTCGACGACCTCTTCAACGCAATCAACCCGGAGCGCAGCCCGCAGGGGTTTGAACCCCTCGTCCACAAGGTGGTGCGGCAGGCCATGGATGTTGCGGTGGACTTTGAGCGCAAGGCGCAACGCGCCGTCTTTGCGCCAGTGAAGTACGACGTTCCCTCAGCCGTGCACGTCGCGCTCGCGCTTGAGCCGCAGTTCGTCGCGGCCGCCCCGGCGACCGCCGATTCGGCGGTGGCCTCGGGGCACCCGTCGGCGAGTTCCGGGGAACCAAACGCGGGCGTTGCTCCAGAGTCGTCGACGAAGACTCCCGAGCCGCAAGCTGCCGTCGTTGGAGCAACGGCCGCGTCGCAGCAGCAGGCGAGCGCCTCCGCGCCGAAGTTCTCTCAGTCGTTGCTCGATGCGTTGGAGCGCAGCGAAGCACAGGCCGCTGGTGCGGCTGCGGCTGAGCCCTCGACCAGCGCGAGCGCGCCTGCGCCGCGCCCGGCACCGGTCGACCCTGCGGCAGCCCGCCCCGCACGGTCCAATGCGAACAGGGTTGGGCCTTCCGACGAAGAATTGACTGAACTCCTGGGGCCGGGCGCTGCAATGCTGAAAGAATTTTTCAAAGCCCTTGCTGGAGACGTGGCGACGGGAAAGGCGAATGTGACGTGGGAAGAGAAGGGGCTGGCCGTTCAGAAGCGGCTCGTCGGGGGCTACGGCATCACGAGCGATACG
This sequence comes from Caballeronia grimmiae, assembly GCF_000698555.1. GTDB lineage: Bacteria > Pseudomonadota > Gammaproteobacteria > Burkholderiales > Burkholderiaceae > Caballeronia > Caballeronia grimmiae. The sequence goes on from NZ_JFHE01000024.1 coordinate 46,200, forward strand.
CTCGTCGAACAACTCAAGAAGCGCAGCCTGCTCATGCGCGCACACGGCAATGACATCTGCATTGTCGAGCGCGCAGGCCGTCTCATCGTGGAGCGACCCGCGGCATGAACTACGTCAATCACTTCCGTCCGATCTACGAGTTTCGTCCGTTTCTCGTTTGGCCCATCGTCATCGTTGGCATTCTGATCTCTGGAATGCCGTACGGATGGGCATTCGCGCTAGTTGGTGGGGCGCTCCTCGCGATCCGGGCGCTCCAGATATGGAAGGCACTGAGCTTTCGCATGGCCATCTCAACGAAATGGCTGAGCAAGATTCGCATCGAAAAGCTTCTTGCCACGCAGAACGCGATGCGGAAAAGAGCGGACTCGATGTATCTGGGCATCGGGTACGAGTGGACGCAGAAGCATACGCAGATTGCCCACGAAATCCTGCGGATGCCCGTAACCGACATTCCGTCGTTGCCGAAGTGGTTGCCAAAAACCGAGATTGGCCGGACCGTTGAGGAACGCATCGAGCGGCTATTTGGTCCGCGCGACAGCATTCGCGATCGCATGCCGCAGGGATCGTCCTGGATCCACGGTATGGAGCAGAAGAAGGTCGAGGTGCCGTTTCACTATAAGGTGATGGGCGGTCACACGCTGGTGGCGGGCACGACTGGCGCGGGCAAGACCCGCACCTACGAAGTCATCTCCACGCAGGTGATCCACAACCCGAAGGACGTCCTGATCATCGTCGACCCCAAGAACGACGACGAGTGGAAGAAGCGCGTGGAGAAGGAGTGTGCGCGCACAGGGCGCAAGTTCCTGTACTTCAATCAGGCGAAGCCGCATGAGTCGATCCGCCTGAACCCGCTTGAGAACTGGTCGCAGCCGTCGGAAATCCCGTCGCGCATCGCGCAGTTGATGGAAGAAGGCCAGTTCCGTGACTTCGCGTTTCTCTTCATCGATCGCGCGGTGAAAGGCGAACTGTATGTTGGCGACAAGCCCAATTTGCGCTCGATTCTCAAATACGCACAGTCAGGCATTGGCAATCTGCTCGACCGTGGGTTGCGGCGATTCTTTATCGAGAACGGCCTGACCGATTGGGAAGAACTGACCGTCACCGCGACGGTAAAAGACGCGCAGCGCCGCAACGACGCCTCATTGATTGACGGGATGGTGAAGTTGTATCTCGACCGATTTGCCGCTCACGACCGAGGGCACGAGACGATCGATGGGTTGATCGCCACGCACACCCACGACCGCGAGCACTACATGAAAATCATCGCGTCGGCGTTGCCGCTGCTCCAAATGCTCGCGACAGGCGAAACCGGCCTGATGCTAGCGCCAAAGGCGGATGACTTCGAGGACGAGCGCGAAATATGGGACATCGACAAGATCATCAAGCAGAAGGCGGTCTTGTACATGGGGCTTGACTCGCTGTCGAACAACATCGTCCAGAAGGCGATCGCGTCCATGGCATTGTCGGACGTTGCGGCGGTCTGCGGCGCGATTTATAACTTTTACGCAGAGAAGCCCGACGTCGTGCTCATCATCGACGAGATCGCCGAGGCCATCAACGAGCAGGTCATTCAAATCCTGAACAAGGGGCGCGGGGCGGGGTTCAAAGCGTTCGTCGCATTCCAAGCGCGTGCCGACCTGGAAGCGAAACTCGGAAACGCAGCGAAAATGCTGCAGGTTTTGGGTAACCTCAATAATCAGGTGGTGCTTAGACTAGAGGACTCAGATACAGCAAAGTGGTTCTCGGACAAGGTCGGAGAGACTGCGATCCGCGTGGTGAACGTGTCCAACAGCACGAATACCACGACCGAGGCGCATGCGCTCGAATTCAGTGGCTCGCAGTCCCGCTCCATTCAGCTGGAAAAGGTGCCGCTCATTCCCGTGAAGCTGCTTCACAGTTTGCCGAATCTGCAGTATTTCATGCGCATCTCTGGCGGTGCCGTGTATCAGGGTCGCATTCCTATCATCGAAGGCTAAAAACACAGTTATGTCCGCTGCATATAAAAACATCATTCGCGATCACAAGCTCTCGCACAGGCTGGTTGCGGTCTTCAACGTCGCACCGGAGCTGGAGCTCGCGTGCTCGCGTGTGGCCGACTTCATCGGGGAGCGGTTTAGGGGAGACAAAGGGCCGCTGGCTGCGGAGATGATCGAGTCGGCGCTCGATGGCTTCCGGCGCGCGAAGCGCACGGGCGACCAGCATATCGCGTTCATGCAAGGTCTGTTCGAGCCGTCGAAAGCGCTGTACGCCCGGCGTCTTGTCGCGCGCTTCGGTGACAAAGTCTCCGTGTGGTGCCCGATGGTCGAGTCAATCACCGCGTTCGAGGCGCGTCATCTCGAGTACCAGTTCGAGATGGTCGATGAGCGTTGCCCGGACGAGATCACTGAGCGCACCGCCGCGTTCCAACTTGCCGCACGCGTGCTTCAAGGAGAAGCTTTCCGCCGTTACTTCGAGGAATACGATGTCGCTCACCGTTACGATCATAGCGAAGCTGTCGGGAGTTGAGCCGCGTACGGCTCAGCGGGCGCGCGACACTGCCGCCGCGTTCGACGGCGATGTGAACGCAGCCGTGCCCGAGGAATTCACGTACGGCGCGGGTGCCCGCTGCTACGCGTTGGCGACGATTGCCGAGTTTCGCCCTGCGCTGTTTTGGGGCGGACTTATGGCGCTCGTCGCGGTTCCCGCCCTCATGCTGGCCAAGGTGCTGCATGGCTAGTCGTTTTGGTTCGCACATCAAGGTGTGGTTTCTGCTCGTGCCAGTGATAGCCATCGCTGTCATGCCGGCGATCCCGGAGCGCAAGCTATTCGAAGTGCCGGAAGCGGAAACCCATTCTCTCGTTGAGTCAGTCGGGCAGGACCGGGTCGACCGCGCGATGCGCAGTGCCAACGACGAGTTCCGCCGTGCTTTTGTCGACAGCGGGCTGCTGCACCGCACGCTGAATGCCTCCGGAAAGGTAGGCGGCTTGGACGACGGCGGGTTCTCGTCGTTCGCGCATACGTGGACGGAGAACTTCTGGTTACTGGTGTACCGCATGCTTTTCCGCGCGATGGTTATGAAGATGTGGATCATTGGAACCCTTCTTTTCGCGATCGGCATGTTCATAGACGGTGCGGCGCGCAGAAAGATAAAAGCGTCGGCTGCTGGCTTCGTAAGTCCCTTGTCTTTCCATCTGGCAGGCCATGGACTGCTGCTTGTCACTGGAACGATGTTCGCGGTGCTGGTGGTTCCGTTGCCTGTCTTGGTTGGCTACTGGGTCGCCGTCGCTGCGCTCCTCGGAGGTCTCCTGTGGAAAGCTGCCGAGTCCTTCCAGTCATCGAGATAAGAAAAAAGACATCGCGAGACGCATTAGCAGCACATCAAAATTTGCTTTAGTCGCTCGGGCAACGCTATGCGGATAGCGTTGCCTTTGTTTTTTTCGCCGCCGTTCTCGCGACCTCCTGCCCAGAGGCGCACCGATATTTCGGCGAAAGGCGCTGGAAATAGCCACCGTTTCGAGCTTTTCCGCGTTGCCAGCGCCGCAACAATGTTGAGGATGGGCAACGCGCTTTGCTTGCCTGATCCCCAACGATGAAACGGGACCGATGCGGTCCAGACAGGAGAAATGGCGAATGAGCACGGTTGTCGAACCTGGCAGTGAAGAAAAAGTCGCGCTGAGCGCACTTGAACAAGGTACGGTCGAGGCGCCGCTTACGACCGACGGCGCGGACGACGGCGAGCTAGAGCGCGAACTGACGCAGATGGAGGCGGACGCGGATCGTCTCCAGAAGGAAGGCGTTATCTCCACCGACGACGCCGACATGAAGCGGGCGGAAGTCGCGAAGACCCGCAAGCTCTTCCGCGACCTGCCGGCCGCTGAGCGTATTGCCATCATCAAGCGCCGCCGCGATATCGGCCGTCAATTGCTGGACCGCCAGCTTTCGGGCGCTGCCGTCGTGACCGCACGCGTGCGTCTGAACCACACCCGCCTGAAACCGCTGTTCGAACAATGGTGGCCGTACATCAACCGCATGAGCATCAACATGCAGCGTTTCGGCCGCTCGACGTTCGGCGAAAACGACAAGGAAGTCGTCAACAGCGCGCTCGAAAAGCTGCTCGCGGGCATTGAGAGCTACGTTGACGAGCAACTGCGCGTGGCCGAAGGCTTTCGCCAGCAAAAGGAAGCGGAGCTTCGGGCGAATAAGGAATTTGTGTTTGAGCCGACGATCCCGATGCCCGCGATGGACATCGAGGTCGAGGCGTATTCGCGCTTTTCGATGCGTGTGCTGGGTGTCATCATGAAGTTCGACCGCGCGATGGATCACTTCGACTTTATGGTCTGGAACGGCATCCGCGATCAGTCGGACGTGGACGATGAAGCCGTCAACTTCCTCAAGCGCTTTAACCCGCTTGGCATTCGCGGGTACATGACGCACCTGAAGCTGATGACGACGGTCCGCGGCAACTAAGGAGGGCGCGATGCTGGACGAACTCAATCCCCAGCAACGGGAAGTCGCCCAGTTGCGCCAGCATTGCGTGGCGATTGCCTGTCCGGGCGCGGGCAAGACGAAAACCATCGCCACGAAAGCAGCCCTGCTGCTACAAGACAGCGCCGCGACGGTCGGCGCCGTCACGTTCTCGAAGGACGCCGCGCTGGAATTACGCGAGCGCATCCTCGCTGCCGCCGGCGAGTCGGTGAAGAAGCGCCTGATCGCCGGTACCTTCCATTCCCTCGCATTCAAGCAACTCAAACGCCCCGGCGCGCGGGCGCTCGATATTGCGTCCGACGGCGACCGGCTTGGTCTCCTCATCCGCGTGATGCAGGAACTCGGGCGCGACGGAAAGGCAGAAGACGTCATTCCAACGATCGAGAAGATCAAAACCAATTTTGGGCGGTGCGATCCGGATACTGCCGACGGCGAGCTTTACCACGCCTATCAGGACGCGCTTGCGCGTAACGGCAAGATCGATTTTCAGGACATGCTGCGCCTCGCTGTGGAGGGGATGGAGCAAGGCACGATTGCCCCATACGCGTTCACCTATCTGCTCGTTGACGAGTTTCAGGATACCGACCCGCTGCAGTACCGGTGGATCGAGCTTCATGCGAAGGCCGGTTCGGTCGTGACGGTCGTGGGCGACGACGACCAGAGCATCTACGCGTTCCGCGAGGCGCTTGGGTACCGAGGCATGGAGTCGTTTATCCAGTCGTTCGCCGCAAAGCCCGTTGTCTTGGGCAGCAACTACCGGTGCCGCGCGGAGATTCTGGGCGCAGCGGACCGGGTGATTCGGAATAACGCCGACCGCATCGCAAAAGTGCTGCGTGCCGAAAAGGGCTCCGGCGGTATTGTGCAAACGTCCCGCCATCCAGACGAATACGAGGAGGCAACCGCGGCGGTCGAGGTGCTAGGGCCGTTGCTCGCGAAAGGGCAGTCGTGTGCGATCCTGGCCCGTACAAACCGCATACTAGACCCCCTTGAGGCAGTCTGCCGCTCGCACGGCATCAAGTACTACCGGGCATCGGGCGCGTCCGTCCTGAGCCGCCCGGAGGGCGCGCTGATGTGCAATCTGCTTGAAATCGTGGAGCGAATTAAAGACACCGGCCTCGATGCGGTCTTGGCGCACCTTGGGCTTACCGCCCAACAGCTACGTGCCCTCCACGCGGACATGGGTGCGGAACTGACGCAAAAGGGGCGGGCGGAGTTGGTTGCGCTCGGGCTGCCCGAGGACGTGGCGACGAACTACCGTGAGTTCATGAAGCGGCTCGCTGAATGGCAAAGCCTGTGCGATCGCAAGTTCTATTCGCTGACGCTCTCGGGCGTCGCCGAATGGATGTTGAAGTACGCGAAGAAGGATTCCGCAATCCGCGCAATTCAGGCGACGAACGACGTCTTGTCGCGCCTGTCCGGCAGTTTCGCTGAGCGCCTGCTGTTTCTGCGCCAAGACAACAATGAGCCGACGCCGGGCGCGCTCATTCTCACGACAATGCACAGCTCCAAAGGCCTCGAATGGGATAACGTCTGGATTGCCCGCAGCGAGGAGACGATCGTCCCAGACCCGAAATCGACCGAGCCAGAAGAGCGGCGGCTGTTCTATGTCGCCATGACCCGTGCTCGCGAATCGTTAATGGTCTCGGGGACGTCGAAAAACTTCGAGTCCCGATTTGTAACCGAGGCGCAGCTTAACCAGGGCGCTATCGCGGGATAATTCCACGTCAGCAGAACTGCGCTAGAGGGGCGAATTTCGGGTACTCAAACCACGTGTTGTTTGGAGGAGACGTGCGCAAAGTGAGTATCGATAGGTTTTCATAATATGGAAAGTTTGCCGAATAAGGGGGGTGTGACTATTCGGCAAGTTTTGTAACAAGGCTTTTTCGTTTTAGATTCAAGCCACTAACGAAATGCCCCCACTCAGTGGGACGCTCTCCGGAGAGCGTCCCTCACCACTCTTCTGACACGATCGTGCACGCCATCAAACGGCGCCTTCGAAGATGCTTGCAGCGTGCAGTTGAAGGCGAAGCGGCGCGCCTCATCGTCACCAGAACCGGTGACGTTAATACCCTCGTAGCAAAAAAAAGCCCGCTTAGAAGCGGGCAGCAATCGGTATCGGTCGAGCGTGGGGGATGAGGATTCAGTCAACCCTACGGTTTCTGACGCATAGCGAGTTTGTAGGTCACAACGGACTTGTACGCCGGGCGGTTCCAGTGTGGCGTGCCGGGCGTCATCCCCTGACCGTTCACAAGCCGCCCGGTGTCGAGCATGCAAAAGCAATGGCCTTCGAACGCGGCTTCTTGCGCTGCCGCGTCCCACGTCACGGTGAGGAAATCGAAGATCGGGTCAATCGGTTTCATGGTCGGGGTTCTTAGAGACTTTGACCCGTTATCGGCACGTCATGGGGCTTATAAAGACTCAGGCCATTGCGCGGGAGAGCTCTGTCACATTTGATTCCGCGCGTTCGTGGCCTTTCACGTCATCCAGGCGCGGACCGGCGATAGGCCCTTCGTCCGGCGTCGAATCTGCCTCGATCGTCAGCATTCTGGCAACGCGCTTGAGCGTGCCGTTCAAGGACGCACGCGGACCAAGGCGGATCGTGCCGGAGTAGAAGATGTCGCCCGAGACTTGGCCGTTGATTTCCAGCGAGCCCCGCGCGTGCACATCGCCGTCGACGCGCCCGTCAATGCGAACGTGCTCGCCCTGCGCGGAGCCCTTTACGAGTCCGCCTTCGCCGATGTGCAGCAGACCCTGCGTCGAGATGATGCCGCCGTCGAGCAGGCCGAAGAACGAAATGCCGTGATCTACGACCATGTCGCCGGAGATCGCGCAGCCGCGCGCAATAAGCGTGATATTGAGTTCGGTTTTCATGGTGTCGATTCCTTAAAACATTTGCACTTCGTTCGACCCGCCGCGGCTCGCAGGCGCTGACTTCTTGGTTGCAGCCGACCCCGTGTCGCCATCGCTTACCTGCTCATCCCTTGAATGCGAGCGATGACGGTAGCTGTGCGTACGGGCCGGTGCCGCGTGTTGTTGCGACGCTTGTTCGTCGGCGGCAGGCTGCGCCGCAGCTTGCGCGGGCGTCACTGAAGCCGTGGGTTGAGCGGGAGCCTGAGTAGCCACCTCTGCCTCGCGACGCGCTTGATGAATAGGCGAGGCAGCCGCGTGTTGTACATCGGTCGAGACAGGAGCGACGGCCTTGCTGGCGGCCGTGCTCGCTGCTGGGCCGCTCGTTGTACCCAGCGAATTCTTGAACTGGTCAGCCGTCAGACCGATTGCAGAAGCCGCAGCAACGTCTCTTCCTGTCAGCATTGGAGTGACCGCTACCGGATGAGGTGGCTCCGCGTCGATCGGGCGCGTCGCCGCTGCGACTGCTTCCGTTGCTGGTAGTTCGCTTCCGTTGGATTTCGGCAGCGCCGCGGTCTTCTTTACGTCGTGCGCGGAGGGCGCGCCCACCGACTTGTACAACGACGCGGCTCCCATACCCGCCATAGCCACCACAGCGGCGATAGCAACTGCTACAACGCTCCGGCGAGCGACAGGCGCCGCCTTCGGAAGCCGCAGTCTGAGCGTGGGTGTCTTGGCGTCTGCCGTCAGGTCGGCCGGCGCCGGGAGCGAAGCGATTTGCCGCGGCAGATCGATGGTCATCGAGTCAGGTGCGAACTGCGCATGCAGTCGTTGAATTTCGCGTAAGTCCATGCGGGGTCCTCCCGTCGTTGTTAGGTCGAGCAAGTCCAGGCCCAACGCGTGAAAAGCGCGAAGCGCAGGGCCGTTCATATCGGATGTCAGTGAGTACGATCCGAGTCTGGAAGCAGCACACCTTCTGGCGCAAAGCGGTCGTTGTCCGGCATGCACAAGAAAGGGATTTGATTGATGCGTGCCTCGGCAGCCTCCAGTGCGGATTGGCGCACTTGAGCCGTCATGGTTCTCGCCATCAGCGCTTCCATCGTCTTGAGGAAAAGCTGGTCATACATCGAGAGGAGTCGCACGAGACGACCCGACATGGCGTGCTTAATTTCAAGCGTGACCATCTCGGGCGGAGTCGGTGCACGTCGACCTGGAAACTTACCTGCCCATGCGAGCGCCTTCTTCATGAACGCCTCGGCAGTTCGAAACTCCGACTCGATCGCGATGAGCTTCCCTCCGCGCGCAACGGTCATCTTTGCGGCGGCGAAGTTGAAGTCGGCGCGCAGGAATTCACGCGCGAACAATGAGTAGTACGGCAGTTCCGTTTTCGCCAGCGTGTCGCCGTTGATGCGAGCGAGACGACTATCGTTCGTCAGTCGGTTCAGCGGACGAAGACCGGTCTGCGCACCGCTCTCGTTGCCGAGTGCAGGGGTTTGCTTAGGGTCTTCGTCAGGCGCTTCTAGGTCAGTAACGGCCATGGGATTTTTCGGGATGTCTGTGTTCTCTCTCACATATAATTTTCATTGATTAGGCAAGAGTCGAACGGGCGAAAGCTATATGAATTTCGTGAGCTTTCGAGCGCACGCTTACGTCATTAACCCGGATACTCAACTCCATTCCCCGCGTCACCGACGCATCGACCTCGACTCCAAGCCCGGAGTCCATCTTTTCTCTGCAAGTCGTGCCCGCCTCGTGCGTTGGCATGCGCCGACCGGATAGCTACCGGTGTGGAAATCTTCCTTGTGCTGAGTGTGCTCGCTACACACTCCCCAATTTCAGCCGTGATACTCGTACCCTGTGCTGCATTCATTTGCGCCGGTACATCGTTCGAACCCGGGTTTTCGGGTGTTCTCTCTCCAGAGCCTGATCTGGGTAGAACGATCGAAGTTGGCTGATCCGTGATTCCTGCGGCGGAAGTAATTCCGAAAGGGCTGTTGCGCGGCGTGACCATGCTGCGCGAGAACGACTTTACGTTCTCTGACTGAGCGCCACCGGCTTATGCCGGCCGCTCCCTGCACGCCACGTCCCCGGAAGGGACGTGGCGCGTAGGTCTTAATATCGATTTCACGAAGCTCGCTCCCTCACCGGAGCGGGCTTTTTTTTCGTCTGTCGCTTCTTGCGGCCGGACCTTTCTCAACGGAGGTGCTGTTCCATGCTGTTGCCCGACCGCCTCAATCAGCGTATCGCCGAGGCCATCACGCATCAAATCAATACCGAGCGCGAGCAGGCGGACACTTCGTCCCCCGTTTGGCGTGAGCGGTGCGAAGTAGCTCGGGTCGCGATGTTCAGCGACGCAGAGCGCTCTGTCTTCATTTCCCATATCAGCGAACGTCGCGGCAGTGCGGCAGCCCGAGAGATGCAATCTCAGGCCGAATCACTGCGGACCAACGCCATCTTCATTCTTGCAAGGAAACCATCATGAATGCAGTCGTTCAGATGTTCGATCACGCGCCGCGCAGTCTCGTTGAAGAACGAGCTATCCGCCCGCCCACGATCGGAAAGATTCGACCGGGTATCAAAGTGCTCACGCGGGCGCACCAGTCCAACGAAAAAGCCGTCAAGCTGTACAACGACATGGTGGCTGCGGGCGAGTCGTTCGAAGCCATCGGCAAGGTGCTCGAAACCTCGCTGAAGCTGCGCAACGCGCTCATTCCGCGCAACGTCGACTACTTCGTCTGCAGACGCTCGGATTTCTCGAATCCGGACACGGCCGACGAGATCCTCCGGCTGTATGGCGAAGATCGCGGTCACGGATTGCGTCTATACCGCTTCCCGATCATGTTTGCGTTCGACGACTGGCTGCGCAATGTGCCGAATCAGATGGCCGCGTACACGACAACCGGGCGTCAGTACTTCTCGGAGTACGACCGCGACGGCAAGCGCTACTGCAAGACTTACGCGCCGGTTGCTCGCGACGCACGTGCGCAGCGCGCGCGCCGCTCGTTCGGCGGACGGCTTGTGGTTCATCGACAGGACGACGACATTCCAGATGGCGTCTGCGATCCGCACGTCTGTCCGCAGTATCAGGACCGCAAGTGCAATCTGACGGCGAACTTCCTGTTTGCTGTGCCCGACGTGAAGGGGCTGGGCCTGATCGAACTGCCGACCAATTCCATCTACGTGCTGCAGAAAGCGTATTCGGCGATGCAGACCGTGGCATTGGCGCGCGGCAGGCTCACCGGCACGCGCTTCTGGCTCTCGAAGAAAGAGTTCGACATCACGCGGATTGACGACAACGGCCAGGCCGTACGTCAGAAGCAGATGTTGACGGTGCTCGATGCCGACATCGACCTAGGCGCCCTGCTGGATGGCGCGGAGGAGGTTCAACCGGCGCTCGATGCTGCCAGTCGTGCAGTGGCGCTGCTGGAGTCGGACGGAACGGTGCAGTCGATTGGCGATCCGATCCTTCAGCCTGAGCAGGAGCAACCTGGGGCCGAACGGGCAGGCGATGGAGGGCCATCGGGAATCGACGGCGCAACTGGTCATGACGACGACTCGCTCGACCCCAATGAGACGCTGGAAGAAAAGCGTCACCGCATGTCCGACCTGCTGCATCGTCTGGGCCTTAGTCAGCCGGAGCGACAGAACGGCTTTCGCAAGTACGCGCACCAGACCTACGGTCGCGGTTGGATCGAACGCATCGCTGATGTCGATGCGATGAATGCGCGTCTCAAGAACGCGCTCGATGATCCCGCCTCGCTCGATGTCGAAATTCAAGACGCGATTGCACAAGCTGCCTACGTCTAACCTTGGCCAGTCCCCTTCGGGGGCTGGCATCCTTTCTCCGTGTCACACAGCCTTTCTCGCTCGCGCATGAGAGCATTTCAGCAAGAACCGCTTGCTCAAATGTTTTCGACCGCGCTGTACCCGCGCATCGACTTCGTCCGCTTCGGCGGCCCATCTACTTGTTCACGCGAGGGAGCTTCCAATGCGTAGAGTCGGCAACTTCACGCTGTTCTTCGGCGCGGAGGACGCTTTTAGTAACTGGCACCCGTGCCGCTTTACCTACCATGACGTCGATTTTCGGTCGGTAGAGCAGTTCATGATGTTTTCGAAAGCCAAGCTGTTCGGCGACGAGGACATCGCTCAGGCTGTGCTCGCCACGCATCTGCCTAAGGAACAGAAAGCCCTCGGCCGCAAGGTCAAAGGCTTCGACCTCGACACGTGGAAGGCGAAGCGCGAGTCGATCGTGTACGTCGGATGCCGCGAGAAGTTCGCGCAGCATCCGGGTCTGCGAGCGCTGTTGCTTGCGACGGCGCCGACCGAGCTAGTCGAAGCAAGTCCTTACGACACGATATGGGGCGTGGGTCTCGGAGAGCATCATCCCGACATCACGGACAAATCGAAGTGGCGCGGCCAGAACCTACTGGGCAAGGCGCTGATGAAAGTCCGCGACACGCTGTCATCGCAATCCCATTCTTAGCGCGCCCGAGCGGCGCATCGGCAAATACTGGCTACCTTCGGGTGGCCTTTTTCATTTATAGGAGGCGATTTGAAGATCGCACATTTTTCTGACCTGCACTACGCGCCGGGCAACATCGAAGAGTCGGACCGGTGCTTTGGCTTTGCCACCGAGCACGCGGTTCTCGCACACGCCGATGTTGCGGTGATCTCGGGCGACGCGACGGACCATCGTCTTGACGCACATGCACCTTCTTTAAACCGCCTTGCGCGGCGGATCAATGGTCTGAGCGGCAGCATGCCCGTTCTCATGCTGCAGGGCACGTTCTCCCATGAACCGCCGGGCACGCTACGCAACTTCGAACTGATGGCAACAACGCATCAGATTTACGTGGCGGAGCGCGTTCAGCAGGTGAGCCTTCACGAGGGGCGGTTCTACCCCTCGGACGGTCCGGTGTTCTCGGACGAAGAGCTTCGCGAGGTTCTCGCGATTGGCGCTGACGTCGTGTTCACCTGCTTGCCCACGGTCAACAAGGGGCAACTGGCGGCCGCGGTCGGTGCCAAGGAAGCCGGAACGGGCCTCGAAGCTGTGCTCGGCAACTACCTGGTCGCCGCTGGCCGCATTAACCAGAAGCTCAGAGCGGCGGGAATACGCACGGTCGGGGTGTCGCACGGGACGGTCAACGGTTGCACGACCGAGCACGGCGTCACGATGGCGGGGTTCGATCATGAGTTTTCGCTCGGGAGTCTGTTCGAGGCCGAATGCGATGCCTTCATGCTTGGGCATATCCACAAAACGCAGCAGTGGGAGCGAGCGGGGCGAGTTGTGGCCTATCCCGGCTCCATCGGGCGATTCCACTACGGTGAGGAAGGCGACAAGGGCTTTCTCATGTGGAATGTCGAGGTGGGAAGCGCGCAGGCTGATCTGGTCGTGACGCCGTCCCGGCAGACGATCTGCGTCGACTTTGACGGACCGCCCGACATGCAACGCCTGACGGCAATCGCGCTCGACGCGACCGACAAGTTTGTGCGAGTTCGTTGGCAGGTTGACGAAGAGCACAAACAGTCAGTGGACCGCGACGCGATCGCCGCGCTGTTTAGCAGCGCGGCCGAGCTGAAGGTCGAAGCTCGCATTCTTCCCGTCGTCCGGTCACGCGCCCAAGGCATCAGCCTCGAGACGTCGATTGACCGAAAGCTCGAGCGTTGGTGCGAGCACGCTGATGTTGATCCGGCGCCCTTGCTTGACCGGCTGCAGTTGTTGGAAACCGGGGACGCGGAGGCAATCGCCGCTGGCGTGCTGGCGCGACTGAGCGACGCTGACGCATTGTCGAGCATATCCGAGCCTGCGCCGGTGACGGCCCACGTCGCTCCGGATAGCGATGTTGGCGACGATGCACTGCCCATGCCCGATGCGACGGTGGAAATTGTCGAGTCGGCTTCGGCAAGTCAGCTTTCGTGGCTCAACGATGATTTGTTCGCGGCTTAATTAGCAAATGAAGTAGCCGCGCATGCAGAGGAGGCCAGTATGGCTCCTTCGCCTGAACACGCAAGCCGTGTTCCGATAGCCGACTTTCATCGTCGCTATCGAAACAGAGGTTTCACCGCGTCTTTGACGCATCGATTCGTAGTGGCAGGACCTTTCTCTAGCAGTTCATTTTTTCTTTAACCCTGGCGGGGAGCGATCCCTACCGGGGCCGCACTCCGCCCACCATAACGGAGTGCATCATGTTTGGTCTTTATCCCGCCGGCCCGAATTGGGTTCGCACCTTTGCGCTGGGCGACTGCTCATCGCGTGATCTTCAAAAGTCGTTGGTCGATCTGGCGGCCTTTACCGCTGCGATCCAACATCAGCCGTTCGGTCAACACCGCGGCGCTGTACTGGCGCAGTTCGGTCAGACGCTGTTGCTGGTCGCCACGACGCCCGGCGCGTGCGAAGTTGCAGTCACGCCCACGGTCGAAATGCAGCACCTTCTCTGGTCGTATCAGGAAGGGTATGCAAGTCAGTGGTCTGCTGCGGAGATCCATAGCCTCACCGGGTATAGCGGCTGGTCGGAGCTTCTGACGAACGCGCGTCGCGAGTTCGGCAAAGTCTGCGACAACGTCGCGGCCGCCCTAGACGGAACACTTCAAGCGCCCAAAGCGGCGGTGCAGTCTGTGGTGTCCGTCGTGATGAATGAGCCGTTTCCCAACGAGGACGACGACGCGTTCTATTCGCAGATGGCTGCTATGTCGGCCTCGATGAGCGCGCCGGAGGATCTGTCATGCGGCCTCTGAAACTGACACTTGAAGGCTTCGTTGGCGTGCGCGATGGCATGAAACGCGACAGCGTGACGCTCGATCTGGAGACGTTGCCGGATGGCCTGATCGCCTTGACCGGCCCTAACGGGGCGGGCAAGACAACGATCATGGACAACTTGCACCCGTATCCGATCATGCCGTCGCGCGCGTCGAAGCTGTCGGTCGACGCCTTTTCGTACTGGGATCACATCTGTGGCACCAGCGCGTTGAAGGAACTCGAATGGGAGCACGACGGCATCCGCTATCGCTCGTCCCTCACCTTCCGCAAGCCCGGCAAGACAGGCAAGGCGGAGTACTACCTTGCCTATCGCGGCGTCGACGGTACGTGGCGCCCGGTCTCTTTGCCCGACGGGACCGTGTCGGACGGCAAGGCAGAGTCGTATAACCGCTGTGTCGAGGCGATCAACGGTTCGTTGGAGACGTTCTTCACGAGCGTGTTCTCTGCTCAGAACCGACGGCCGCTCGCGTCCTTCGGTGCGGGCGAGATCAAGACGCTGCTGGCTGAACTTCTTGGCATCGACCACCTGAAAGCATTGTCGGCGAGAGCCGGTGAGGTCGCGAAGGTGCTCGGCAAGTCGCTCGAAGGCATCCAGTCTGAGCTTGGTGCGCTCGCCGGAAAGCGGCAACGTAAAGCAGACGCTGAGCAGTCGATCGTCGCGCAGGGCAACACCTTGCGTGCCGCTCGGGAGCAACGCGACGCCTCGCTGGAGCAGGCGAGCAAGCTGACTCAAGAGCGGGCGACCCTTGCGGCCAAGCAAAGCGAATCAGCAACAACCGAAGCACGCCTGCGAGAGCTGGGCGTGCGCCGCGACGAGTTGGGGCGTGCCCTGAAAAGCGCGGCCGACGACGAGCAAGCGGCAGCGGTTCGCTGTCAGCAGCGCGTTTCGGTGCTGAGTCGAACCGTGGCCACGCACCAAGCAACGCTGGCTCGCCGCGAGGCGATCCTCGGTGCGGCGGCGAAGCGCGAGGAGGCCGAGTTGGCGATTGCGCGCGAGGAAGCGAGGTTCGCTCCCCTGCAGCGCGACATCGCCGATTTGGAGGTCAAACGCGCGACGCTGACCACGCTCGATGCGACGCTTACTAGCTTGATGAGCCAAGGCGCGACGAAAGCCGCGCACTTCGATACGTTGAGCAAGCAGGCTTCGGTGGCGGAGCAGGTGCCGTGCGTCGGTCATTCAATGCATGCCCAATGTCCACTGCTCGCGCAAGCCTTTCAAGCAAAAGAGCAAGCGGAAGTGCAGCGTGTTTCGGTGGCGAATCTTCGCGCGGAGTATCGCGAGAAGAAAGCGCAGGCCGAAGCCTTGGCGCTCGTGCCTGCTGAGTTGGCGGCGAAGCGTGTCGAGATGCTGGCCATCACCGATGCGGCCGCGCAGCTTCGGCGTGCACTGCAGGCGGCGGCTGAGCTTGCTGCGACGAAGCCGTTGCTGGATGCCGCCGTATCGGGACTCGAAGCGGCGCAAGCTGAGTTGCGTTCGATCGCCGAGGAAAGTGCCGCACGTACCGCAAAGTACCAGTCTGAGAAGACGCGTATAGAAGCGGAGCTTGCTCGCATTACCGAGGAAGTCGGGCGACTGGCCGCCGTCGATGTGACAGCCGCCATTGCGAAGCTGGACCGTGACATTGCAGCGAACCGGGAGACCATCGCCGCACTGGATGGTCGAATCGAGCAGTCGATCCGCGCGCAAAGTGTATTGCAGGCCGAAGCGGAAGCGTTGGCGTTGGAGTTGGCGAAGTTCTCGGCCACGCAGTCGCGTGCCGATCGCCTCTCCGACGAGATCGCGCAATGGAAGCTGCTGGCTAAGGGCTTGGGCAACGACGGCGTGATCGCGTTGACGATTGATGACGCGGGTCCGGCGCTGACGCATACCGTCAACGAGCTGCTGCTCGCTTGCTACGGGATGCGCTTCACGGTGGAGATCCGCACGCAGCGCACGCTTGCGAGCGGTGAACTGCGTGAGGGCTTCGAGATCCTCGTTCACGATGCCGAGTCCGACAGCAGCAAGTCGGTCTCCGTTATGTCCGGCGGTCAGAAGGTCTGGATCAACGAGTGCCTCACGCGGGGCATCGCGCTCTATCTCGCGCAGAACACCGGTCAGCCGTATCAGACCTTGTTCAGCGACGAGTCAGACGGCCCGCTTGATCCCGAACGGAAAGTGCAGTTCATGCGCATGAAGCGCGAGGTGCTGCGCCAAGGTGGGTATCAGCGGGAGTTCTTCATCTCGCAGACGCCCGACCTTGTTGCAGAGGCCGACGCAGTCATCGACGTACAGGCGCTTGCCGCCTGATCTCTTTTTAACCCTTGTGGGGAGTTGCCCACAAGGGCGCTCCCTTTTCCCTTCTTTCTCGCGCCCTTCGGCGCTGTTCCCACTATGGCAAACCTTTTGATGCTGCTGCTCGCGGCAGCCGGCAGTCCGTCTCACTCGAATGCGGCGCCTCACCAGCCGCCTGCGCAGCAAGCTGCACCGGCTACTGCTCCGTCGCAGCCGCGCCGTCCGCCGACCCTGCGTCGTGCGGCTGCGTTCGATACCGGCCGTTTGCGTCGCATCTGACAACGGCTCTTCTTCTTTTACTTCTTAACTGGAGCCTTCCATGACCTATTCCTGCACTGATTTCGTCGACGACGTTCTTAACGACATGGTGATCCGAAACTGGATCAAGCCCGCGCAGTACGGGCCTGACGACCCGCAAGCCCAGTGCGATGCGGTGTTGGGCGCGATCGGCGATGCCGACGTTTCACTTCGTCTGGCCGCTGACGCTAAGCAGTTTCATGCCGAACTGCTAGATGCCGTCGAAACCCTGACCGCCATCGCCGAGCAGCACGGCGCGCTTGCCCGCGCGAATGTCGTCTATCTACAGACGGCCATCTTGAAGGGCGGGGTGATCGAGCTCACGCGCGACGAGGCGCAGGCAATCTCGTTTGTCAGAGGGCTGCCCTCGGGCGGTCGCTGGTGGCAGAGCGTCAAGCTGATCGAGTAAGCGGCACAAACGCTGTTCAATTTCTTTTTCTCGACCCTTGCGGGCAAGCGGCCCGCCGGGGTCGCTCCGCGTTCTTTGTGTGGAGTGTTTTATGTTTGAAGCAGCCAAGCTCGGCGCAGCGCCCGAGCAGTTCCCCAACCTCGAAGCGGCTATCCGCTACATTGCCGGGACCGCGACGCACGCGGGTGAAGTTCGCCCCTGGGTCCGCAACGTCGATACGAAGGTGTTTCTGATCATCGGCGGGAGAGTGCAACCTCAAAACGCGGTGCGCCAATGACGCCGCCCTGGCTGGAGCTATACGCCAGCGGCCAGAAGACCGGCTACGCGCAATCCTTCATGGCGTACGCCGAGTACTACGGAGTCGATGGATCTGCTGACGATGACCCGGAAATTGAGGAGCGGATCGCCATGCATCGGCAGCCGCTCGTCGGTTACGCCAGTCGCACAGGCGCACGCCGCAACCTGGCCGCACTGAAGGGCGCCGACTGGCGCTTGTTGGTCTCGGCAAAGGGCGAGTTGCGTACTGAGGGCTTCGATCGCTACGCGTTGGATAACGGCGCTTGGACCGCTTACCAGCAGGGCCAGCCCTTCGACGAGCACGCGTTTTCTGTTGCTGTCGAACGGCTTGGCGAGCGGGCCGATTGGCTCGTCCTTCCGGACATCGTCATGGGTGGCATGGCCTCGCTCGACTATTCGCTGAAGTGGCTCGAACGACTTCGCGGGATGCCGTGCCGGATGCTGATCGCAGTTCAGAACGGTATGCAGGTCGATGACCTCGCCTCGCTTCTGTCGCCTGCCGTTGGCATTTTTATCGGCGGTTCGACAGAGTGGAAAGAGCTGACCGCGCACGTGTGGGGGTCCCTCGCGCGACGGCGTCACTGCTACTTGCACGTTGGTCGCGTGAACTCGGCGCGGCGAATCCGCATCTGCGCGGCCGCCGGTGCGGACAGTTTCGACGGTACCAGTGTGAGCCGGTATGCGAAGACGCTGCCGCGCCTGGACCGCGCGACGCGGCAGGGCGACATGTTTGCGGCTGCGCACGATGGCCTCGAAGAGGCGCAAAGAGCGACGGCTGACCTTTTGATTTAAACCATTAACCCTTTCGGGAGCGCATCCCGAAAGGGTCGCTCCTATTTGTTTTGGAGCGAAAAGATGGAACAGGAAATTCTCTCGAAGATGGAAGCTGCTATCAGCGTTATGCAGCGATACATCGAACTCGGGCATAGCCTGAGCTGCGCCTACTCGGGCGGCAAGGACAGCACGTGCGCTTTGGTGCTGATGGTGGAGGCGATTCGCCGTGCCGGCGGCACGACGATCACGCACCACGTTCAGTCGGCCGACACGACCATCGAGAACCCAACGATCGCAAACTTCCTGCACTCCGTGCTGGACGAGTTGCAGTTGTATATCGAAGCGTCGGCTTTGCCGGTGCAAGTCCACGTGACGGCGCCTTCGTAGGCGAGCCAGTTCGTGGTCTCGACGATAGGGCGCGGCACTTTGGTACGCACGCCTGAGAATGGCGTGCGCGACGGTAGAAGGACGAGAGCGTGCGCCGACGAGTGGAAGGTACGGCCGGGCGGCCGTCTTCGAACGTTGCTTGAACGCCGGGCGGCAGATGACGGTGCCCGCGAAGTCATAACGGTGCTCGGTCTGCGCAGGGATGAAAGTGCCTCCCGTGCGGTCGCCATGACCGAGCGACGCGACAGCGCCGAGGTTGCGGTCCGAAGCAGAACCGGGGCGCTGACCCTCAGCCCGCTAAGCGAATGGACGTCCGATGATGTGTGGACGATGCTCGCGCTGCTGGCCGATGCGCAGGACCTGACTTTCCGATCGCCATTGATGCCCGGCACGATTCACCGCCTGTCCGAGATCTACCGGGCAGGAAACGGTGGAACGTGCGGTGTCGTGGTGGGCGAATCGGGTGCTCGCGCCGCGTGCGGCTCGCGTTTTGGGTGCTCCTTCTGTTGCGTCGCCGGTGATCGCGACAAGTCGCTCGAGGCCATGATCGAGGATGAGCAATACGGGCATCTTCGACCCCTGAACGACTTCCGCAACTATCTGCTTGCGATCCAGTGGGACATGTCGCGGCGAGAGTTGGTGGGCCGGTCGTTGAGTGACGCCGGTTACACGCGCATCCAGGCAGACACGTACAGCTACCTGACGCGCGTCGATCTTCTGAAAAAGCTCTGCAGTATTGACGCGGCCGAACGCGACCGCGCCGAAGAGCACTCGGGGGCGCTGGTGACTGGTTTAATTCCCGATACGGAAGAAAACCGGGCGTTGTGTGAGCCGCAGTTCGAGTTCGTGACGCCGCAGCAGTTGGTGGCCATCGACTTCTTTCTGTCGATGCATCACTACGCGCCGCATGCGTTTCCGGCGCTGGCGGTCTGGCATGACGTGAACGTGCTTGGGCGTCGGTATCCGGTTCCGAAGCTCGACGGCTTGCCGAAGACCGACATCGTCCTGCACGGCTGGTATCCGGTCGGGCAGTACGACCGGGAAGCACCGTCTCTCGGGCTGCGCTCGTTCGACGCAGAGCAGTGGAATCCGTATCGGCATCCCGGCCGGCCCGGGCGGTATGCGAGGACGACCGGTGGCGAACAGACGGTGTATTTCGAAGAAGCTTCGCAGTTTGAGGTGGATGCGGAAGCCGCCTGCGCCTTCGTGACGTGCACGTATGACACTGCTTTCATGTTGGACACGCAGCATCGCGACGCAATCGACTCAGCGCATTTCTGGCTGAACGAAGGCATCGTGAAACTGCCGACCGGCATGGCGCAGCGGTATCAGGACATGGCCAAGCGCGGGCAATACTTTTCGCGACTCGCTCAGCGGTTGAACCTCACACCGGCGGGGCTCGACGCGCATCTGATCGCGAACGCGATCGGTGACGAGGAACACGACGCGCTGTTGAGATATGACCCTACGCAGCTAAGCCTTTTTGCTGAAGCCGCCTAGCGGCCGTTGCTTTTCGAACACGTCCCGAGGCTCAAACCCTGGGACTTTTTTTTTGATAAGAAAGTTCGCATTTCGAGCAGTAGGAGGAATGCATAATGCAAGGGAAGCCCCGTTGTCGACAAGGGGCATCGCTATGATCGTTAGGATCAGCCAGTTTTCACCGATAAAGCGGCTGCTGCTTGGTGTCGCCGCGACAGCCGTCGTACTTCTGGCTCAACAGGCGCTCACAACGTTCGCTCATGGCCGCCTGACGTTTTTGCTTATCAGTGCGTCTCTTCCATTTATCACGGTGCTCTTTGGCGCCCCTTCTGGCTTTTTGCTTTTGCTCAGCGGTATTTTCTTCGGCGCCCTCTGGATGCCGCCATTTGGCACCCTGGCTGTTCCGCAATCGGAGGACCGTGCCGTGCTGCTCGCGTACACGGTCGTCGGCACTCTTCTGCTGGTGACAGGACAGCAACTGGCGAAGGTGGCAAGGCGGGCAGGGAGAGCAGAAGCGGCGACGCGCGATGCAGCGGATCACCTTCTACAAGTCGAGCGCGACGCTCGCCACCGGTTCGACGTAGCGTTGAATAGCGCCGGCGTGCCCTTTTTCATCGTGACCCCGGTGGTGCGCGATGGCCAAGTGACAGAGCTTCGTTGGGACTACCTGAACGAGGCGGCCGCGCAGTTATTCAACGAAGGCTCAGGGGTCGTGATCGGCAGTTCGACTTCCTATGTCCGCCCGGCCGGCTGGGATGCCGATATCTTGCTCGAGCGACTTGCGCCCCTTGCGGCGCAACGGCACGGACGCGACGCCTTCGACGTGCGCGTTCAAGGAGGCAACGGCGAGCAGTGGTTTCACGTCGTCGCTGCGTCGCTCGATGGGTCGGTCGTCGCCTGGTTTGGCGACGTGACTGCCCGCGTGCGCGCCGAGCAGGCGCTGGCAGAGGCTGACCGCCGAAAAGATGAGTTTCTCGCGACGCTCGCCCATGAACTGCGCAATCCGCTCGCGCCCATCCGGCAAGTCGCGGAAATACTCGAACAACCTGGGCTGACGGATGGACGCAGAAAGTGGTGCACCACGTTGCTGCGCCGGCAGTCGGCAGCAATGGCACTTCTACTGGATGACCTACTGGACGTCTCGCGCATCACGCGCGGGGCGCTGTCGCTGCGCAAGGAAGCGGTGGCGCTGAAGGAGGCCATCGACGATGCGGTCGAAACCGCGAGGCCGATGCTTGACGGCAAGGGCCATGAGCTCGTCGTCAAGCTTCCCGCGCGGCCCGTCCATCTTGAGGCAGACCGCCTACGGCTCTCGCAGGTGATCGCCAACCTTCTCACCAACGCGGCGAAATACACTCAACCGGGCGGGCACATCGAACTGACGGCGACAGCTGACGAGGCGGAGATCGTTTTGTCAGTTGGGGATAACGGCATTGGCATTGAGCCGGACAAGTTGTCGGCGATCTTCTCGATGTTCTCGCAAGTGAACCCGGATCATCATCGGCAAGGGGGTCTGGGCATTGGACTGGCGCTGTCGAAATCACTGATCGAACTGCACGGAGGCCGTCTAACGGCATCAAGCGCCGGAAAAGATAAAGGGAGCTGTTTCTCCATTCATCTGCCGGCAAATTGCAGGGTAGTGCCACCGGAGATGCCGACGCGCGATGCGCTTGCAATCCCATCGTCGATTAAGACGCGCCGCATTCTAGTCGTTGATGACAATGTCGATGCCGCTGATGCAATGACGGCGCTCCTCGAATTGGAGGGCCACGAAGTCCGCACCGTCTATTCAGGCGAGGAGGCAGTGGAGATCCTTAGCCGGTACAGCCCCGAGGTGATTCTGCTTGATCTCGGTCTGCCGGGAATGAGCGGATTGGACGTGGCTCGCCATATCCGGGCGACGCCTTCTATGAAAGATGTCACGCTCGTCGCCATTACCGGCTGGGGCCAGCCTCAAGACCGGGCGCGCACCGCAGACGCCGGATTTGACTTCCACTTCACCAAACCTGTCGACGTGGGCCAGCTCAGCCAAGCGATTGAAGGTGCGGTCGCATCAGCCTAACCGCAAACCGCGGGGTTTATTCGCACGTCCTGGGGCCTAAAACCCCGGGACGTTTTTGTTTCGGAGATTGTGATCGACGAAATTCGGCGCAGGCAGCGTTTCCCCGGGCTTCACGCCAAGCAGTTCCATGGCGCGCAGGATAGCTGCCGTCTCGTAAGAGAAATTCAGCATCACCGGTTCGCTGTCGCCGAGCAGCACGATTGCGCCGGAATGAACGCTCAAAGCGTGCAGAGCCGCGTTCAGCGCCCTCGCGATTTCTCCATCGCGCGTCTTTTCATCAAAGATCGGGTTCATTGCTTTCTCCGTTGCGCGAAAGCACTTGATTGAGCACGAGACGTTCCCTACCGCGCAGAAAACCGGCGTGACCATGTGTATGAAGAAATTACTTACCCGCCTTAAGGAGGGGTATTATTTACTTCGCCATTCGACTAGCATTTAGGAAACAAGGACTTAGAAACTGAGAGATGCAGCAATGGAAGCTGACTTTGACGTGCGCTATAACGGATGGGCCCTGACGCCCATCGTGGTGGATGAGGGCGATTCCTACACTGCGATGGTGATCGTAGCGCCACCCGATGGAGAAAGCCGGGCAAGCGGCGCGCTCGGCCAATTCCCGTGCGCGCTATCGGCGCGGCAGTACGCACTTGCGTATGGGATGGCGGAAGTCGACCATCGGGAGCCGCCGATGCCGGACTGGCCGATGCGGATTGCAGTGCCTCGTGTGAGGCACCGCTCTAGGGCCTAGTGACCGAAACGATGTTTGGCGGTGCCAGTCTTTGCCATCGTCTCGTGGTCGGCAAGCTCTGCGGCATCGACCACCCGGTTGCGGCCGCGTGCCTTTGCCCGATACAGCGCAACGTCTGCAAGGCCTAACAGCGCGGGCGCCGACCCGGGCGGAGTCGGGAATGTGCAGGCGAGACCGACTGAGACGGTGACCGGCGCGCCGCTCGAAGCGGCCGACGGGATTCCGAGTTGCTCGACTGCCGACCTGAGGGACTCCCCAACGCGCAGTCCTGCCGCCGCTTCGCAGGCGGGCAACACCACAACGAACTCTTCGCCGCCGTAGCGCGCAACAAAGTCGCTTTGCCGGCGCAACGCCTTTGAGAGCGCACCTGCGACTTGTCTCAAGCAGTCGTCACCGGCAAGGTGGCCGAACGTGTCGTTGTACTGCTTGAAGTGATCCACGTCGATCAGCAACACGCAAAGCGGCTGGCCGCTGGCAGAAGCGAACACGAAATCGCGCGGAAATCGGTCGTCGAAGTAGGCGCGGTTAAACACGCCCGTGAGGCCGTCGCGTGCGGCCGTCTCAATCAGCGTGCGGTGCGCCTCGGACAGTCGCCGGTAGAGGCCGGTCGTCTCGTAAATCAGCATGCCCAGCACGGCGCTGGATGACACCATCGAGGCTACCCGCGCTGCATACCATCCCACGCTATAGCGGGCACCTGCGGAGAGCGTGAGCGTCACGTCGATGAGCGCACTGAGAAGGGCGACGGCGAGCCATAAGTCCATCAACGAGCGCAGACGGGTCGTCGATACATGGAGCCCAAGCGCCGCTAAGCAGAGCGCTTCGACAATGATCGCTGCGGGGCTGCTCGACAACTGAGTGTACGAGCCGGATTGAGCGACAACCGGCGGGAGGTGCGACTGCCCGGCGGTGGCGAGCGCACATAACGCCACTGCGAGGGCGACGGCCCCAATGACGGCGAAGCGTCCCTTAGCGCGTCTACCCAAGTTTAATGGAACGCTGCGGGCAAGTAAGGATGCGGTCACTAGCGCGGGAAAGCCGCCGTGCCAGAACACCCATATCCATACCGCCGTTTGCGGACCCGCGCCAAGCAGCCCGGCAGGCGAGAACACGCCCGGAAAGACGAGCAACTGGATGCCGGCGATCACACTAGTGAACGCGTACGCGCCGCTGAGCGCTGCGAACAGGAGCCTGCCCGAGACCGCATATTGAGTCCACAGCAGCAGGGCCGTCAGGCCTTCGGTCAACGTGACCCACGTTGCGAACACCGGCAGAAACGGCGCGATGACGGGTCCCGGGTCTTTGGCGTACGGCCAGACGAGCACGGCCGCAGCAATCGAGAGCACGGCCACGATCGCGGCAATGACTTGATGCCGCGGTGTCGACGGCAGGTGGATGAGGGTTGTCTGCATGAAGAGAAGGGACGTGAATGCGACCGGTGGTCTGCAGCCCTTGCTATAGATTCGGAAGCTTACGTTCTTACGGCGACAGCGCGATATTCTTGAGCGGTGCACGCAGTCGTGCCCGCTTTGGCGCAATGATTGCTCTTCGTGAGCAGGCAATGGTACTGATCTTTAATGCCATGAAAGTGACGATCGTCTCGCATGAGAATGCGCCGGCCGGCTCGGCGGGAGAACTCCATCGGTTTTGCTTTGAGACAGCCGACGGCACGGGTTTGCCGAAGAGCCATTCGATTTCGCTGCGCACGGCCCGGGTGATTCTAGAAGGCAAGCCCCCCGACGATGCGCTCACCAAGATGCTGCGCGCGATCGTGAGCGCCGGTGAGAGCGATTACGACAATCTGATTGGGAACACCTACACGGATGACAATGACGCTCCCGTACAGCAAGCAGGAAGAAGACGACGCCACCATGAAGGTCGAGCACCGTGAGTGGACGATCGACTCTCGGCCCAAGCGAATTGGACATCATTGGCATTCGTGGTGCGAGGTAGAGCGGCCGCCTTGGGAAGACGAGGACAATGGTCAGATCTTCCACTTCTCGGACATCGGCTATTTCGATACGGAACGGGCGGCGCACGAAAGGGCGATCGCATGGGCGAAGGCGTGGCTCGATGAAAACTCCTAACTGCCACCTTGCTGTTGAGCGAGCGCTGGCTGATCTGCAAGGCCGAGCGCCATGACCCTCAGCGACAAGCCGGTGGACGAAGTGGTCGTCCGACCAGACAACGATGCTGGGTGGCGTCTCGAGGTTCCCGATGCCGCGCGCCCAGACGGTGTGTTTGTAACCATCGTCGCGCATAAACAGGATGCGCTGCGACTTGCCGCGGACATGTATCCGACGGCCCACGTTCGCGTGATCGATGACCCGTCGGGGGCATGAATGCGTCGCGCGCGCTCAAGTCGTCAGACGGCGGGTGAGTCATTGCCCGACGCCATCGCTCCGCAACTCGCGACGCTTGCACGACGCCCGCCCGTGCGCGGCGACTGGCTCTACGAGATCAAGTTCGACGGCTACCGCCTGATGTGCCGAGTCGAACATGGCAAAGCGAAGCTCATCACGCGCGGTGGCCACGACTGGACTGAGAAGATGCGCACGCTGGCGTCCGCTATCGACGAAATGCCGGTCGACAACGCGTGGCTCGACGGCGAGGTGGTCGTGCTCACCGAGAGCGGTGTACCCGACTTCAACGCATTGCAGAATGCGTTCGACCGTCGCAGCACCGCGCGACTGACCTTTTTCGCGTTCGATCTCCCCTTTCTTAACGGGCGTGATTTGCGGGAAGTCCCGCTCTCGCAGCGCAGAGAGTTGCTTGGCGAGTTGATCAGCCAGACGTCTAGCGAGCGCATCCGCTTTAGCGAATCTTTCACGGAGGACCCAGATTCGCTGCTCGCATCCGCGTGCCGCATGCGGCTCGAGGGCATTATCGGCAAACGCGCCGATGCGCCGTACCGCTCTGGCCGGTCAACGGATTGGATAAAACTCAAGTGCCTGCAACGCCAGGAATTTGTCGTCGGCGGATACACGAGAGTGGCGGGCGCGAAAAGCGGGATGCGGTCGCTCATGCTCGGTGTACACGAGCGAGACGGCAGCCTGCGGTTCGCCGGCACCGTGAAGGCGGAACTTAGACCGCGCCCGCTTGCTGAACTCGAGAAGAAAGCGGTTGCGCTGATTCGCCATAAGCCGCCTTTTTACAACCCGCCTCCACGCGAGAAGGATCGCGACTTCGTGTGGCTGGAGCCCGAACTCGTCGTTGAAGCGTCGTTTCTCGAATGGACGCCTGCCGGCGAGGTTCGTCATCCCGTGTTTCAAGGCATGCGGGACGACAAGCCCGCCGCGGCCGTGACGGAAGAGGCGGTCGTCGACGTGGATGAACCAGAGAGCTTGCCTCAGGCGACAGGAACGACGCGCGTGTCGCCCGGCCGCGCGGGAACGCTCGTTATCTCAGGTGTGAAAGTCTCCAACGCCGAGCGCATCATCGATGACGTCACGCGCATGAAGAAAATCGACCTTCTTCGCTACTACGACGAGATCGCCGAGTTCGCGTTGCCTTACCTAAAGGATCGGCCTGTGTCGCTGGTACGCGCACCCGAAGGCATTCACGGGGAGTTGTTCTTCCAGAAGCACGAGGAGCGTTCGAAGATTCCGGGGATCACACGACTGCCATCCGAGATCCACCCCGGCCACCCGCCGCTGCTGGTCGTCGACCATCACGAAGCGCTCATCGGTCTCGCACAGATGAACGTGGTCGAGCTGCATAGTTGGAACGCTGTTCAGCCGGACCTGGATCACCCCGATCGCTTTATCCTTGACCTCGATCCAGACCCGGAGCTGTCATGGCAGATGATGCTCGATGCGGCGACGCTGTCGAAGGTGTTGCTAGACGAGATCGGACTCAAAAGCTTCATCAAGACGAGCGGCGGCAAGGGCTTCCACATCGTTGTGCCGCTCACGCGGCGTCAGCAGTGGGATGAAGTGAAAGACTTCTCCCACGCAGTCGCGCGTTACATGGCGAGACTGATGCCCGAGCGCTTCTCAGCGGTCCTCGGACCCAAGAACCGGGTGAAGAAGATCTTTATCGACTACCTGCGCAACAGTAAAGGCGCGAGCACGGTCGCCGTGTTCTCGGCGCGCGCCCGCTCGGGCATGGGCGTATCGATGCCTATCGCGTGGGACGAGTTGAGCGATATTGGCCGCGCCGATCAGTGGACGATCAAATCGGCCGCACAGCGCATGCATTCGCTGCGTAGCGATCCCTGGGACGGATTTCACCGGACGCGGCAAGGCATCACCGTGGCGATGCGAAGGGCGGTCGGCATGCGATAACGCCCGCGGACCGAGACCTAGCTTTGCTTCTTGGTCTTGTGGTGACGCTTAACAGGGAGCGTCGAGTGCTTGCCGGTCGGCCCACCGGGCGTGCCTGTCTCGCCGTTCCCGTTGGGCGTGGCGATGCCGACACCGCCTCGACCCGCCCCATTGCCGCCGGGGACGCCGCCGGCGTTGCCTTGGGCGAGAGCGCCCGTCGAAAGGCCCCACGCAAGGGCCGTCGTCACAATGCATTTCGCTGCTGTATTCATTTTGTTCCTCAGTCTGTCGTTTCACGCGTGGGACGATAAGGCCGTTCTGTCCCGCCGGGCGCGCTCATCGCAAACGCTGGTCCCGGTGCGCCACCCGGATGTTCGCGCAGCATTAGAGACGATCAACATGACACGCTTGCGACGACGGCATGACGTATGCGAGACCGTCCGAGTCGGTGCGAGCCGGGGGGCTAGCAAGATATCGTTATCGGAGGCAACGATGAAAAGCATGACCGCGAAAGTTTTAGCTTCGGCGCTCGCGATGGCGCTGTCGGTGGGCGCATACGCCCAGGGTGGCGGGGCCGGTGGTGGCGGCGCAGGTGGTGGCGGCGCTGGTGGCAACAGCTCAGGCGGCGGGATGGCGGCAGGGGCCGGCGGTGGGACCGGTATGGGCGCTGGCGCAGGCGGTGGTGGTGCTGGCAACCCGGGCGGTGCGGCAGGCGGTAACGCAGGCGCCGCCGGCGGCATGACCCACGGCACCGGCACCGGCGCTATGACAAACGGCTCGTCAAACCGGTCAAACGGTAGTGCAACGCACAAGGGTACTGGCTCGCACCGCGCCAAGGGTACCGGCGCGACAGGTTCGACACAAAACAGCCAATAGGTGAGGGCGTACCCTGCTTTCTACCACGCAGCGGCTACTGGCTTTGACGCGTTAAAGCGCGCGGTAGGATTGACGAGAGTCGGTCGCGCCGCGCTTCTTTCGGCCGGAAAGAGCGCTAAAGGTAGTTGTGGTTGAAGTCCGGCAGTCCAGAGGTGTTGCAGCAAAGTTTGTTGATGTCGCTCCACAATGTCACGTGAGCTGACGTGCTGTCCATGGCAGGGCGGCCCCAAGATTGCATCGGTTGTCGCAAGGGTACAGTCGTTGCTCCTACAAGGTTATTGCGACGATCGTTGCAACCGACAATTAGGGAGCATAGTCATGCCAACAGTAACTTCGCAGGGCACCGTCGTAAAACGCACTCCGGTGGATTGGGTTGCGGGCGCACTGGTCATCATCGGCGCGTTGAACTGGGGCCTTGTCGGTGCGGCTCAGTTCGATCTGGTCGCCGCAATCTTCGGGGCGGGCACGGTTGCCGCAAGGATCGTGTATGTCCTCGTGGGGCTCGCCGGGGTCTACATGCTGATTCGCGCATTTGTGCCTTCCCGCGGACACCAGCTTGCATCCTGACCAGATGCGTTAGTTGGCGCCCCGTCTAGCGCGTGCCTGACCGGGACGTCGACAACAAACTGGGGGCGCGGGCGCGCATTGTCGAGTTTGTCTTTTTGGCAGTGGCCTACGACATCACGATCGGCACAACAATGGCCGACGACCGCGTGTGCGCCCCGCAGTTGGGAGGGCCATTGCGACTGGCCTCGCGCCCGAGCAATCCAATCTGGTTTGTGAAGGCGGTGACGCAAGAGCACTTTGGCGTCTGCAAACGCATGCTCACTAAAAAGCAGCACGGGTCCCCGATACAGTAACGTAGCAGCACGCCGATGCTGGCCACCCCAGACGTCCAAGCTATCCGGTTGCGGAAAACACAACGACGCCTTCCTGATTTAGTCCAGCATCGCTCGGCTCAACAATTGAGCACTCGAGTTCGGGATAAGAGAGCCTGCGATAAATGCTGGTTTCAATCAGTTCACCGCGGAACCGCCGGTAGAGCAGGCGCCCAGCGAAGTAGTAATGTGGGTCGAGCACAGACGGCGGGCTTGCTGGGACGTCTCCGTGAAATGTCGTTCGGGTGTCCGCCGCAAAGGTCGTCCAGAGCTCGCTTCTCGCCGGCAGCATGGTGCCGGGCTTCACCGTGTCGGTGACGGTGTATCCCCAGCCCGCTTTCGGCAGCGCGTGCCGTGCACCGATGTACGTACGCTTGATTTCAAACGCGCTACTGACGACCTCGAAACCCCAGTCGCATCGATTCTCCAAGACGAACGTCACCTTCCCTGGGGAGCCTGGGATGATGCGGGCCTTGCTGATCGCAATTGACAGTTGCCGCGCGTGGGTCGTTTGGGTCGGCTCGTCGTCGGTCACCGGTTCACGGAATTCGTGTTGGCACGCACTCGTGCTGGTACCAGTAGTCGACGAGGCGCTGCGCGTATTGCAGATCTTCGGGATAGTAGGGGTCGTCCCAAAACGGCGACGGGTCATATCCGGCCTTCCGCAACGCGGCTAACTCTGACTGGTGCTCCGCCATCGTGGGGCTTGCGTTCGTCCTCAGGGCAGTCAGGTCATGGCACTCGCGGTCAGTCAGGTACCTGCCTGGCGGCGGCATCTCGCCGACGGCGCAACCGCCGAGCAGGGATGCCGCCGCGAAGGCGATCAGCCAGCGTTTGCGCGTTGTGCCCATGATCCGAAATTTATTTAGTCGCCGCTACCAAGCTCGCTGTGCTTGTGTGAATGCGTGGCTGCATGGACGAGTTCGTAGTGAGCGCCCTTGCCGCTTCGGGTCGGCGGGAAATGCTCGCCCTCGACGCACGTCACCTCGAAGCCGGAGCCGCCGTCGCCTTCCTTCACAACCTTGTAGATGCCCGACGTCTGAACTTTCTCGCCGGGCTTGTGCTGGTCTGCCATTCTCGACTCCTCGTTGTTGTTCCAGTCGCCCTGAAGCAAAACATATTCCGCGGCGCCTATGAGTTTCTCTGGAGCAAGCGGTACGCATTGAAGTGGCGGATGGCCTTAGTCGCCTCACCAAGTTCTTCGTGGATGCGCGCGGCGTTGAAGTGAGCATCGGCGAAATCAGGAGCGTTTTGGATGCAAGCCTCGTATGACTGCAGTGCTTCGCGGAAGTGGCCCGAATCTTCGAGCGCGACCCCGATGTTAAACAGCAGCACCGGGTCGTTTGCCCGGTATCGCAGCGCGTCCCGATAAACCGCTATGGCGTCGTCGAATCGCTCGGTATCCACAAGGACGCCGCCGAGGTTCAACGAGGCATCGGTATAGTCCGGTGCTCGTTCGAGCGCCTTTCGATAGGCCGCTTCAGCGGCGTCGAGGTCGTCGTCCTCAAGTGCGCGCGCTCGGCGAAAGAGTTCGACGGCTTCTTCGCGTGCCCGCTGCGCGCGCGGCGCTTGCAAAGAAGCGACGTTTCCCGATGCTTGTTGTTCCTCGAAATCGAGAAGCAACTGGCCAGTCTCCGCGTCCCATTGGCGGCTCGCCTCGTCCCGGACCGCCACCCGGTCTCCGACGGCCGCGAACCGCACGCCCGTGAGCGACCCTTCGCGGCCCCAGCTTTTCCGCAGATGATCGAGCGCGCGAACGATCTTCATCGGGGAGACGCCTGCCACGCGCAACGCATGCGCGGTCCTCAGCATGACGATGTCCTGGAAGGTAAAGCGCCGCTCTCGTCTGTCACCGCTCGCCGGCGAAACGAAGCCTGCAGCGATCAACCGCTCGACCACGCTGCGCGACACGCCGAGCATGCGCTGCACTTCGCGAAGGCTGTACCCGTCGTCGTGCATATCACCGCTTCGTGCCGGTCTTGCGCGCTGGTGCTGGTTGATCGTCTGTCGCCGCGCGGCGCACCGCTCGGCGCTTCGGGGGTGGCATTTCCTCCGCCGGTTCCGGCGGTTGTGCGGCGGTTCGGGCTGTCTTCCGTGCGGCACGCGGTGCCGCTGTCGGTTCCGCTGCTGCGGCGGGCTTTTTCTTTAGACTGGCGCGTAGGGCTTCTACGAGGTCGATGACTTGTGCGCCGGGCTGCTCGATGGCCGGTGCCGCCGTGATCTTGTTGCCCGCGATCTTCTTGTCGATCTCGGCTAGGATGCGCTCTTTTTCTTCGTCCTTGTACGCGCCCGCGTCGTAGCTGTCGACGCGGTGCTGCTCGATCAGTTGCTCGGCGAGTTGTAATTCCGTCGGCTGAATATCCGTCTCTTCAATGCCGATATCCGCTTGCGAGCGGACCTCGTCGGCGTAGAGCAAGGTTTGGAGGATCAAGCCGTCGTTGCCGGCGCGCACCTGCACCATGTGCTGCTTGCCCTTCCACGTCCAACGAGCTACCGCGCAGGTGCCACTGTCTTTCATGGCTTCCTGCAGCAACCGGTACGGTTTTCCGCCGCGCTTGTCGGGGGCGAGGTAGTAGGGCTTGTCGAGATAGATCGGGTCGATCGCCTCGGTCGGGACAAACGACACAATGTCGATCGTGTGGCTCGCGCTAGCTTCCAGCGCCTCCAGTTCCGACTTCTCAAAAATCACGTACTTCTCTTTTTCGAATTCGTAGCCCTTGACCATGTCGGCGCGTTCGACGACCTTCCCATCGTGAGGGCAGACGTACTGCTGTTTCAGCCGGGTGCCGCACTCTTTGTGCATTAGGTTGAAACCCACGCCTGACTTGCTTTCCGTCGCGGTGTAGACCTTTACCGGAACGGAAACGAGTCCAAAACTGAGCGTCATCGAGGCGATAGAACGGGCAGCCATAGGAACCTCTCGCGTAGGTTATTTGGCCGGCCACAGTCGATGCCGCTCTTGGCGGCGCAACACGGTCACGCGGCAAGGCCAACGGTCATTCTGCGCAAAACGAGTGCCACACTCCCAACCGGAGTCGCAAGACGGAGAAGGCGGGGACCTCTCCGCCTCCGTGTATATTTTCAGCAACGGAGGGCAAAAACAGTGTGCACGAGCTACGAGTCTAATCCGAAAGACGCGTTCGACGTCTTCAGTCTGTTCCCGGTACCGAACTTCGACTACAAGCCCGAAATCTACAAGGACTATGCGGCGCCGATCTTCCGCCGGATCGACGGTGAGTATTTGACTGACGCCGCGACGTTCGGCATGGTCCCGCGCAAGTTCATCCCGCAGGGCGTCAAAGCCTTCGATACTATGAACGCGCGGTCCGAGTCGGTCGGGCAGAAGACAAGTTTTCGCACTGCGTGGAACAAGCTCCAACTCGCTTTGATCCCATGTCGCCGGTTCTACGAGCCGGACTATGAGACGGGCAAGGCAGTGCGCTGGCGCATCGGGATGGCCGATGGCGCTCCGCTTGCTATAGCTGGGCTATGGCGTGCTTGGAAAGATCCCGCCGACGGCTCAACGAGCCTGTCGATGACGATGCTGACGGTCAACGCCGACGATCACCCGCTGATGAAGCGGTTCCATAGGCCGGGAGCGGAGAAAAGGTCGCTGGTCATCATCCCGCCAACGGAATATGAGGACTGGCTGTCTTGTAAAAGCACGGATGAAGCGCGCTCGTTCCTGCAGCTTTATCCAGTTGAGGCGATGCACGCCGAGCCGTTCCCACTACCGCCGCGCAGCGCTAAGCCGAAGGCAACGCCCAACCTTGATTTGGCTCAAGCGTCCCTGCTTGCGGACGACGGGGGCTGAGCGAGGGCCGGAGATACTGGGTCTGAAACACGAGAGAAAACGCGATGGCTACCTATCGAGCGGCATATCTGCCGTCGGAATGTGGCGCGACAATCCGGATGAGAGACGCGC
>NZ_JFHE01000025.1 GCF_000698555.1 Caballeronia grimmiae
TCGGCGCGTACTTCATGGTCGATATGGCGCACTACGCGGGTCTTATCGCCGCCGGGCTTTATCCGAACCCGGTACCGCATGCGGACTTCGTCACGACCACCACGCACAAGAGCCTGCGCGGGCCGCGCGGCGGCGTCATCCTGATGAAGGCGGAGTTCGAGAAGCAGATCAACTCGGCGATTTTCCCCGGCATTCAGGGCGGCCCGTTGATGCACGTGATTGCGGCGAAGGCCGTCGCGTTCAAGGAAGCGCTCGCGCCAGAGTTCAAGACGTATCAGCAAGCCGTGATCGACAACGCGCGCGTGCTCGCTGAAACGCTGGTCAAGCGCGGTTTGCGCATCGTGTCGGGCCGCACCGAGAGTCACGTGATGCTCGTCGACCTTCGCGCGAAGAAGATCACCGGCAAGGCAGCGGAAGCGGCGCTCGGCAACGCGCACATCACGGTCAACAAGAACGCGATTCCGAACGATCCGGAGAAGCCGTTCGTCACGAGCGGCGTGCGTCTGGGCTCGCCCGCGATGACCACGCGCGGCTTCGGCACGAAGGAAGCGGAGATCGTCGGCAATCTGATTGCGGATGTGCTCGACAACCCGGAAGACCAGGCAACGATCGAGCGCGTGCGCGGGCAAGTGGCCGAGCTGACCAAGCGCTTCCCGGTCTACCGTTAATCCGAGAGACTCCCGCCAATGCGCTGCCCGTTCTGCCGACACGAAGACACTCAGGTCGTGGATTCTCGCGTGTCGGAGGACGGCGCGGCCATTCGGCGGCGGCGGCGCTGTCCCGCATGCGACAAGCGTTTCACCACCTATGAGCGCGTCGAGCTGGCGCTGCCGTCCGTCGTCAAGAAAGACGGCAGCCGCACCGAATTCGACCGCCGCAAGATCGTCGCGAGCATGAAGCTCGCGTTGCGCAAGCGTCCTGTTGCGGCGGACGCCATCGATGCCGCCGTCGCGCGCATCGAATATCAGTTGCTCGGCAGCGGCGAGCGCGAAGTGCAAAGCGAGCGGCTCGGCGAGCTCGTGATGAACGAGTTGCGCCAGCTCGACACCATCGCGTATGTGCGCTTTGCATCCGTCTATAAGCGCTTCGAAGATGTCTCCGAGTTCGAAGACGTGCTCGACGAATTCCGCCGCGCCGCGCCCAAAAAGTCCGCCTCGCGCAAGCGCTGATCCTCGTTTCATCCTTCCCCCAAGCCCTTTGCGTGTCCTCGCGTAGTCTGCACAGGACGCGATCACGTGAACACTAGGCCATTCGGCTAATGGCGGCGCGTCTTGCATCCCGATAGATTCGACCTTCGTTCAACTCGATCGATAAGGGATGCAGATGAACCGACCATCCATTGCGGGCTTCACGCTCGTCGAACTCTGCGCGGTGCTTGCCGTCATGGCGATCCTCGCGACGTTCGCAACGCCCTCGTTTCTTGCATGGCAAACGCGCGATCAGGTCGATGCCCGCGCGCGTTCGCTGTTCTCGACGCTGACACTCGCCCGCGCTGAATCCCTGCGGCGGGGCGCGCGCATTACGCTGTGCCGCATCGACGGCGCGCGGCATTGTCTTGCGTCCGGAAAGAGCTGCGATAACGGCATCACGGACTGGTCGTGCGGCTGGGCCTTGTTCGTCGAGCGCGACGGCGTGCCTGCGCTGTTACGCGCTGAACCAGCGATATCGTCGATCTCGATAGCGGGCGCCGCAACCGATCTCTCTTTCACGCCGCCCGCCGGGCAAGTGATCGGCGGCTTTCGCAGCTTCGACCTGGCCCCGCGCGGTGCGGATTCCGCTTCCAATGCGGCCGCGCGGCGCTGCATCCGGCTAGCGGCGGGCGGGCGTCCACGCATGACGGCGGGCAGTTGCGGAGCATCGGCATGAAGACGCTTCAATCTGGCGATTCGCTCCTCGAAGTCATGATCGCGCTGTCGATTACCGCGGTGACGGCGCTCGGCTTTGTCGCCTTGCAAAGCGTGCTTGCGCGTGGCGAGCGGTCTGCGCTGATCCGCGAGCGTGCGGCGCTCATCGCGGATTCGGTCGTGGAGAGCATTCGCAGCGATGCGGATCGCGCCTCCGTCGTGTCGCAGTGGCAGGCGAGGGCGGCGGCGATGCTTCCCGATGCCGATATATCCGTGCAAGACCGTGTCGATGGCGTGCGCGTCGCCACCGTGAGCTGGCGTGCGGACGATCGCGCCGATCTTTGCCCCGAGCCACAGGCCCGGCCGCGCACTTCGTGCATCGTGGTGGCGTTCGCACGATGAAAACGCGGCTCTTCATCTCGCGCGGCCACACGCTGCTCGAACTTGCAATTGCGCTCGCGCTCGGGCTGCTGATCGTGGCGGCGGCGTTGTCCTTGTATCGCGCGCAGCGTGGCGCTTTCGAGCGTGCCGCCGACGCCGCCCGCATGCACGATGCCGCCGTCGCCGCGCTCGAACTGATCGCGCAGCACGTGCAGATGGCGGTTTTCGCATCCACCCACGCCGACGCGCCGCTGTTCGGGTGCGTGCAAGGCCGCGTCATCGGCGCGGATACGGCGGCATCGTGCGAATCGCTCACGAGCCGATCCGATGGCGTGCAGGTTCGATACGCGGCGGTGCGGTATCGACGTGGCCCGCAGCGACGGGTGCGCCGACCGATTGCCTCGGTCAGTCCGTCGCCGATGACTACGTGACCAATCGCTTCTACGCGAAATCCGCTACGTCGGCCGGCGAGCCGGAACTGTATTGCGAGGGAAGCGGCAAGCAGGCGCAACCGCTGGTCGAGGGCATCGAGCGCCTGCGAGTTCAGTACTGGCTGACGGGCGCCTCGAGCGCGGTCGATGCCTCCGCGATCCCGCGCGAGCGTTGGCCCGACGTCCACGCCGTCGACCTCTGCGTGTTCGTACGCGGCTTCGCGACGTTGACGAAAGCGCGGGCGAACTATATCGATTGCAGCGGCGCAACCGCCGTTGCCGACGACGGCCGCGTGCGCCAAGCATTCTCGCGGCGCGCCGAGATACGCAATGCGGCGGCGGCAAGCGATCGAGGTTCAACATGAACCTCCGGTCGAAGTCTCTCGGCGCGGTATTGCCGATCGTGTTGCTGCTCGCCGCGATGATGCTCGTCACCGCGAGCGCATGGCTCCAGACATCGCTCGTGGCGGCACGGACGACGGTAGCGGCGCGCGAACGCATGCAGGCTTTCCACGCGGCGGACAGCGCGCTGCTGCGTTGCAGCCGGATGCTTTCGGCGGCGTTGCCTGCGACTGGAGCGGTAGATCAGGAGCCGGCTCGCTGGCGGCTCAGGGCGTCGTTCGAAGGGGCGCCGGCGGTGGCGGTTGCGCCATTCGTCACCTGGCCTTATGCGATGCGCGCGCCGCAATGTCTGATCGAGGCGTGGTCGCGCTCATGGCAATCGGCGGCAATGTCGTATCTCGTCACCGCGCGAGGTTTCGGGGCACAGCCGCAGTCCGAAGCGTGGCTACAGGTGCGGATCGATTTAGCTGATGGCGTCATCACGCAACATTGGCGGCGCGTCGTCGCCAAGCCATTTTGAGGGGCTTTACAGTGAAGAACCGGTATCGGATAGAAGACGGCTTCAGCTTGCTCGAGTTGATGATCGCGCTCGGCGTGGCCGCGATCATCGCGACCTTTGCGCTTCCGGCGTACCGGACGCACGTCGCGAAAACGCATCGGCTCGATGCTGCGGCAGCGCTTCAGCGAGCGGTGCAGTTCATCGAGACAGCGCGGCTCGCACAGACCGGAACCGACTCCATTGCGTTGAGTGCGGGTCTGGATCAGGCGCCGTCGAGCGGAACGCCCGTCTATAAGCTCGCGCTGTTGCCAGAGTCTGCGGCGAACGGCGGCTACACGATCGACGCTGCGCCCGTCGCATCCGGCGTCATGCAGGACGATGCATGCGGCGTGTTCATCATCGATGCAACCGGCCTGCGGTCGAACCGGCTTGCGGACACGGCGGCCCCGCTCGATGCGGCGAAATCGTCGGCATGCTGGACGGGAAAGGGATGACGCGCTTAGAAAACGGTCGGATCGACCGCGTTCGTCGACGTCTCCGTGCTTGTGGCCTTCATCTGCTGATAGATGCGCCATGCTTCCCAGGCCGCCAGCCCAAGCCCGCCCCACTTGAGCAAAGGCTTCGCGCCACGCACCACCGTTTTGCGGACGGGACGGGTCAGCAAGAGCGAAGCGAGCGACCCGACGATCGGATACTGCTTGAACAGGAACCCGAACTTTCCGCCAGCCGGGCCACGGCCGCTCATCAGTGCATTGAGCGAGCCAAGCAAACTGCCGATGCCGCCGCCCGCCGCGCCGCGCCGGGCCGACCGCCGCCCCGAACGCCTGCCCGTCACCATCAGCCCGATGAGAGGCAGGTGCGCGACGGATTCGCGAAGATCGTTCGTCGCTTGCCGCAGTTCCATGCGCTCGACATCCGCGCGAGCAAGCAGCAGTTCCTTGCGCAGCGTGCGCATTTGCGGCGTGCGAAGCTGTTGCTGCACTTCGCGCTTCCCTGCCTTATAGGTGTCGTCGTTATGGCTCATGGTCGAACGGGCATGTGTGATTCAACGTGGACGGGATTCGTGCGCCGTGCTGCTCAGTCGAAAATGTCGCGATCCTTGCGGAACTGATCGAGCGTGTCGTCGAACAGATGCGGCGCACTGCGCAGCTTGCCGCGCGCGCTCAGGCCGCAAATGATCGCGATGACCGCATACAGCAACGTGATACCGCCGAGCGCCTGCCAGCGATAGGTGTCCCAAAAGAATATGGCGATGAGCACCGTGAGGGAAATCAGCGCCATCATGGCCAGCAGCATCGCCGCAAGCCCGAGAAAGAGCACGCCGATCAGCCGTTCTTTCTCCTCCTGCAGTTCGATGCCGATCAGTTCGAGCCGCGTTTCGAAGATCGCGAAAACGGAGCTCACGATGCGGCGCAAGGGTCCTTGGGAGGAATCGCGCGGTAGCCGTTCTGTCGTCATGGTTTGGGTGCGGGGGCGCGGTGGATGCGGCCTTCATGGTCCCGGCCGGTGCACGAGGCAGCCGGCCGGCGCGAGTGCCGAACCGCGGTCCCGGGCAGGGCGTTCGCGGTTCGGCCTGAAACGATCCGTCCTGGCTAGGCCGGATCGCGTCGGTTACCCCTTTAGCAAACGGCGGGCCATTCGTTCGAAAGAGCGATGCACATCGAACGTGGCCTGCCTCAAACGCTTACCGTCGATTGATAAGGAGACCGATGACCATGCCTACGCCCGCCGCTATGCCGATGGACGCCCACGGATGCTCGTGCACGTAATCGTCAGTGGCGCGCGCAGCTTTCTTGCCGCGTTCGATCACGACGACCTGTGCATCGGCGGCCTTCTCTTTGGCTTGCTTGAGACGCGTCATCGCGCTCTCGCGCAGCTCGGAAGCGCGCTCGCCCGTTGCGGCAGCGGCTTGCTTGAGAAGGTCTTCGGCGTCAGCGAGAACGCTTTTGATGTCCGACATGAATTGCTCCTTATTGATTTCTGACATTAAAGGCTCCAATCGTTGTGGCTACGAGATCGTAACCAAAGACGCCATCGCTGACGAGGAGGCTTCGTTACAGTGCCGATGAATGCAGATTTCGTTCCTGCCCCGTTTATCGGAACAAAGGCTGTGAACAGCGCCTGCCTTCGTCGAAAGTCCGACACCGTTGCAACACTGAGACGATCTGACCCGTAAAAGTTTCAGTCGCCTATCGAAAGTTACAAAAGGATCACTGGCTCAGAAGAACGCCTGAATGCCGGTCTGCGCGCGGCCAAGGATAAGCGCGTGGATATCATGCGTGCCTTCGTAGGTATTCACGACTTCGAGATTGACGAGATGCCGCGCGACGCCGAATTCATCGGAGATGCCGTTGCCGCCGAGCATGTCGCGGGCTAGGCGTGCGATTTCGAGCGCCTTGCCGCACGAGTTGCGCTTCATGATCGACGTGATCTCGACTGCCGCCGTGCCTTCGTCCTTCATGCGGCCGAGCCGCAGCACGCCTTGCAGTCCGAGGGTGATTTCAGTCTGCATATCGGCGAGTTTCTTCTGGATCAGCTGGTTTGCGGCAAGCGGACGGCCG
This sequence comes from Caballeronia grimmiae, assembly GCF_000698555.1. GTDB lineage: Bacteria > Pseudomonadota > Gammaproteobacteria > Burkholderiales > Burkholderiaceae > Caballeronia > Caballeronia grimmiae. The sequence goes on from NZ_JFHE01000025.1 coordinate 6,059, forward strand.
AACTGCTTGCGGTCGAGCGTGTATTGCCGCGCCGTGTGCCAGCATGCCTCGGCGGCCCCGAGCGCGCCCCACGAGATGCCATACCGCGCCGAATTGAGACAGGTGAACGGCCCCTTCAGTCCGCGCACGTCCGGCAGCAGGTTTTCTTCCGGAACGAAGACGTCGTCCATGACGATTTCGCCGGTGATCGATGCACGAAGCCCGACCTTGCCGTGAATCGCGGGCGCTGATAAGCCCTTCCAGCCTTTCTCGAGAATGAAGCCGCGAATGTCGTCGCGGCCGTCTTCTTCCAGCTTAGCCCAGACGACGAAGACATCCGCGATCGGCGAGTTCGAAATCCACATCTTCGCGCCGGACAGCGAATAACCGTTCTGCACTTTCTTCGCGCGCGTGGTCATGCTCGCCGGGTCGGAGCCCGCGTTCGGCTCGGTCAGGCCAAAGCAGCCGATCCACTCGCCACGCGCCAGCTTCGGCAGATACTTTTCTTTCTGGGCATCGCTGCCGAACGCGTGGATTGGCACCATGACGAGCGACGACTGCACCGACATCATCGAGCGATACCCCGAATCGACGCGCTCCACTTCACGCGCGATCAGCCCGTAGCTGACGTAGTTCAGCCCCGGCCCGCCGTATTGCTCGGGAATCGTCGGCCCGAGCAGGCCGAGTTCGCCCATCTCGCGGAAGATCGCCGGATCGGTCTTCTCGTCGCGGAACGCCTGCAAGACGCGCGGTTGCAGCTTGTCCTGCGCGTAGGCGCGCGCCGCGTCGCGCACCATGCGCTCTTCTTCGGTCAGTTGATGATCGAGCAGCAGCGGGTCTTCCCAGTTGAATCGGGCGGCGTCGGCCATGTGCGTTCTCCTGTTTGGCGTATTGGGGCGTCGCGCACTGTCGTCGGAACGGCGCTTGACGTGAGTTCCGCTGTGCGAAACAATGTTCTGCAAATCCGCTTCGAGTTTAGCATTCGATGAAACCCTCCAACAATCGCAGGCTCCCCGTAAATGCGTCGCGCCTTTTAGAATCCGATGCCATCGACGAGCGCAAATTCGTCGTTGCGCTCGCACGCGGCCTCGACATATTGCGCGCATTTCGCCCCGGCGAAACCTTGCTGGGCAACCGCGATTTCGTGGAACGCACGGGCTTGCCGAAAGCGACCGTGAACCGCCTCGCCTATACGCTTGCCACGCTCGGCTACATGCGCTTCGACGAAGCCGCGGGCAAGTACGCGCTCGACACCGGCGTGCTGTCGCTCGGCTTTGCGCTGCTCGCGGGCGCGGACATGCTGGAACTGGCGCGACCGCATATGCGCGCGCTCGCGCGCGAGATTGGCGCGGCGGTATCGCTCGGATGCCGCGACGGACTGGACATGATCTATCTGGAAACGATCCGCAGCGAAACGGCGCTGACGCTCGGCCTCGCGCCGGGGTCGCGTCTGTCGATGCTCACGAGTTCGATGGGCCGCGCATATCTCGCCGTGCAGGAATCGGCGGCGCGTGCTGCGTTACTGGAAGAGCTGGCAAGAGAGCAGGGCGCGGAACGCGTGGAAGCGGCGGCGCGCGCCATCGACGATTACGCGCGTGACGGCTGCTGCTATTCGTTTCGCGAGTGGCACGACGACGTGAACGCGATCGCCGCGCCGTTTCGCGACGTGCGCAATGGCCGATGGCTCGTGTTGAGCAGCAGCGGGCCGGCGTCGTCGATGGACGAAGCGTATTTCCGCGACATCATCGGCCCGAAACTGAAGGCGCTGGCCGCACGCCTCGGCTAGGCCGGCGAGGCGATCAAAGCACGGTCCGGACGTGCCAAAGCTCCGGAAACAGCACGACATCGAGCATCCTGCGCAGATACGGCGCGCCCGCTGTGCCGCCCGTGCCCTGCTTGAAGCCGATGATCCGCTCGACGGTCGTCACGTGGCGGAAGCGCCATTGCCGGAACGCGTCTTCGAGATCGACGAGTTCTTCGGCCATCTCATACAGTTCCCAGTGCTCGGACGGATTGCGGTACACCGCGAGCCACGCCGCTTCGACGGAGGCATCGTGCGTCGTCGGCTGCGTCCAGTCGCGCTCCAGCCGCTCCGGCGCAATGTCGAAACCGCGTCGTGCGAGCAGGCGGATGACTTCGTCGTAGAAGGAAGGCATTTCCAGTGTCTCGCGCACCTGTCCGAGAATGTCCGGCCGATGCGCGTGCGGCTTCAACATCTGCACGTTCTTGTTGCCCAGCAGAAATTCGATCTGCCGATACTGATGCGACTGAAACCCCGACGACGCGCCGAGATAAGGCCGCATCGCGGTGTATTCGGACGGCGTCATCGTCGCGAGGACGTTCCACGCTTGCACCAGTTGCTCGAATATCCGCGACACGCGCGCGAGCATCTTGAACGCGGGCGGCAATTCATCGCGATGCACCGAGTCCAGCGCCGCGCGCAGTTCGTAGAGCGCGAGCTTCATCCAGAGCTCGCTCGTCTGATGTTGCACGATGAACAGCATCTCGTTGTGATCCGGCGACAGCGGATGCTGCGCCGTGAGGATCAAATCGAGGCCGAGATAATCGCCGTAGCTCATCGAATCGGAGAAATCGAGCTGGGCGTCGTGCCAGCCTTCCTTTTCCCCTTCCGGCGATGCCGCCGCGCCGTGTCCGAACGGACAACCTTTGACTTCGCTCATGTTCTCTGCCCTCAGGTCACCGACGCGCGTTCGGCAAATTCCGGCGCGCGCCAGCTTTCGGTCGCGAGCACGTCGCGCAGCACTTCGACGGCGTCCCACACATCGACGAAGCGCGTGTAGAGCGGCGTGAAGCCGAAGCGCAGAATATGCGGCTCGCGATAATCGCCGATCACGCCGCGCGCGATCAGCGCCTGCATCACTTCATAGCCGTGCGGATGTTCGAAGCTCACTTGCGAGCCACGCTGCGCATGATCGCGGGGCGTCGCGAGCGTCAGCGGGAAGCCGGCGCAGCGTGCTTCGACGAGCGCGATGAACGCATCGGCGAGCGAGAGCGACTTGCGCCGCAGCGTCTGCATGTCCGTTTGCAGGAAGACATCGAGTCCGCATTCGACGAGCGCCATCGAGACGATCGGCTGCGTGCCGCAGAGAAAGCGCCCGATGCCGTCGTCCGGCCGGTAGACCGGGTCCATCTCGAAAGGCTTCTTGTGGCCCCACCATCCGGAGAGCGGTTGCGAGAACGTATTCTGATGCCGCTTCGGGACCCATACGAAGCCCGGCGATCCGGGGCCGCCGTTCAGATACTTGTACGTGCAGCCGACCGCATAGTCTGCGCCGACGCCGTTCAGATCGACCGGCACCGCGCCCGCCGAATGCGCGAGGTCCCATACGGCGAGCGCGCCCGCGCGATGAATCGTCTCGGTGAGCGCGGCCATGTCGTGCATGTAGCCGGTGCGGTAGTTGACGTGCGTGATCATCGCGATGGCCGTGTGCTCGTCGATGGCGGCAGGCAACCCGGCGGCGTCATCGACGAGACGCAGTTCATAACCGCGATCCAGCTGCTCGATGAGCCCCTGCGCGATGTAGAGATCGCTCGGGAAGTTCGAACGTTCGGAGACGATCACGCGACGCTTGGGATCGCGCTCGTTCACTGCTTTCAACGCGGCCGACAGTACCTTGAACAGGTTCGAGGAAATCGTGTCCGTGACGACGACTTCGTCTTCGCCCGCGCCGATCAGCGCCGCGAGCTTGTTGCCGAGGCGCTTGGGCAGGGCGAACCAGCCGGCTGTATTCCAGCTTCGGATCAGCCCTTCGCCCCATTCCGCGCCGATCACGCTGGCGGCGCGCGCGGCTGCGGACATGGGCGGCACGCCCAGCGAATTGCCGTCGAGATAAATTACGCCCTCGGCGAGCGAGAACTGCTGGCGCAGCGGTGCGAGCGGATCGTCGCGGTCGAGCGCGGCGGCATCGTCACGATGTTTCATCGAAAAGTCCATGAGTGGGCGGATTATCTAGCGAAGAGGACGGAGCACGGCGCGCACGGGGCTTGCATCGAGCGTCGTGAATTTGAGCGGTAGGGCGATGAGTTCGTAATCGCCGGGCGCGACGGCATCGAGTACGAGGCCTTCGAGAATCGCCATGCGATGGGCGCGGATGCGGCGATGCGCGTCCATCGTTTTCGACTCCTGCGGATCGAGCGAAGGCGTATCGATGCCGATGAGCTTCACGCCTTTCGCCGCCAGCAAGTCGATGGTTTGGGGCGCGACCGCGCAGAACGCGCTATCCCACGCTTCGAGCGGCGCGCGGTCATAGGTGCGCAGCAGAATGCGCGGCGGGGCGTCGTCGAGATGAGCGGCGATCATCTCCGGCGTGACGAGCGGCTTCGCGCCGATGCAGTGCACGACGCGGCACGCACCGATATACGCGTCCAGCGCGACAGCCCCGATCGGTGCGCCGTCGGCATCGTAGTGAAACGGGGCATCGGCGTGCGTGCCCGTGTGCGGCGAAAGCGTGAGGCGGGCGACGTTGACGGGCGACCCCGCTTCTATCCGCCAGACGCGCTCGATGCCGACCGGCGTATCGCCCGGCCAGACCGGCGCGCCGTTGGCGATCGGCGCGGAGATATCGAAAAGCGTCATGGCGCGGCCTAGCAGAGAGTGTGGATATGCGTCAAATCATAGCCGTCCGAATCGGAAAGGTGATTGCGAAATAACCACCCAAAAACGTTCCGGCTAGAACATAATTCGATGAAACGGGCTCGGAGGCTAAAAAGTGACCGGATTCACGCTCGATGCAACGGATTGCCGAATTCTGGCGGTATTGCAGGAAGATGGACGGATCAGCAACCTGGACCTGGCGGAGCGCATCTCGCTCTCACCGTCGGCGTGCCTGCGCCGGATGCGGCTGCTCGAAGAAGAAGGGGTGATTGCGAGTTATCGCGCGTGCCTCGACCGCGAGCGGCTAGGCATCGAACTCGAGGCGTTCGTCCACGTCTCCATGCGCAACGACCAGGAAAACTGGCATGAGAAGTTCGCGGCGGCGGTGCGCGAATGGCCGGAAGTGGTCGGGGCGTTCGTCGTCACCGGGGACACGCACTATGTGCTGCGGGTGCTCGCGCACAACCTCAAGCACTACTCCGATTTCATTCTGACGAAGCTGTACAAGGCGCCGGGCGTCATCGACATACGCTCGAACATCGTGCTGCAAACCATGAAGGACGACGCGGGCGTGCCTGTCGCGCTGATCGACCAGCCGGCGCGCGGCGTGTCGAACGGCTGATCCGCGCCTCGCAGCCTTATTCGAGCGGTCCGACCGTATGGAATCCGCCCGCCTGAAAGACGAGCGGCGCGATCTCCGACGCGTTCTCATGCACCCCGCAGCGTTCCACTTCACCGACGAAGATCACGTGATCGCCCTCGTCGTAGCGGCTACGGTTGTGGCATTCGAACCAGGCGAGCGCGCCATCGAGCACGGGCATGCCGGTATCGCCGGCGGCGTGGGAAACGCCTGCGAAGCGGTCGCCCTTGACCGTCGCAAAACGCCGGCAAAGGTCGAGTTGCGAGGCCGCCAGCACGTTCACGACGTAATGACTATTCGCGCGAAAGACCGGCATCGAAGCCGAGCGCGTCGCCAGACTCCACAGCACGAGCGGCGGATCGAGCGAAACCGAATTGAATGAGCTTGCCGTGATGCCGATCAGCTGGCCGGAGTCCGTGCGGGTGGTGATGACCGTCACGCCGGTCGCGAACTGGCCGAGTGCGGCGCGGAAAGTGGTCGGGTCGAAATTCGGGGTCTTGGCGCGTGTCATGTGGCAACTGGGCGGGCGAGTGTACGGTCGAGTTTGTTGTGTGCAACCGAGCCGGCCGCGCGTCGCGCCTGAGTCGGAACGACCTTCTTTGAAAGCATAAAAAAGCTGTAGATTTGTGTCGATTCTAGCGGAATCGGCTGCGGCAAGCCGCCATAAGCCAGTACGGAGTGTGTGGGCGACGCCGCTTTGTAATCGCGGTTAAGCTCGTCGTCATTGAAGAAGCGCGTCGGCGCATCCATATGGAAGGTCCGCGGCATCGCCGCATGCACTTGATGAGGAGCAGGCATGACCCAGCAAAACGCGCAGGCGAGATTCGAAACCGCGACGCTCGGCGGCGGTTGTTTCTGGTGCACCGAAGCGGTGTTTCTGGCGGTCGAAGGCGTGCAGTCGGTGGAATCGGGGTATGCGGGCGGGCAGGTGGTGAATCCGTCGTACGAGCAGGTCTGCGACGGCGACACCGGCCACGCGGAAGTCGTGAAAGTCGTGTTCGATCCGGACGTCATCGGCTATCGCGAAGTTCTGGAGATTTTCTTCGCGACGCATGATCCGACGCAACTCAATCGTCAGGGCAACGATGTCGGCACGCAGTATCGCTCGGCGGTGTTCACGCATTCGGACGAGCAACGCAAGATCGCGCTCGAAGTGATCGACGAATTGCAGCGGGAGGATGTCTTCGGCGGCAAGGTCGTCACCGAAGTCACGCCGCTCGCCGACGACTATTATCCGGCCGAGGCGTATCACCAGAACTTCTTCGCGCAGCATCCGAATCAGGGATATTGCGCGGCGGTCGTCGGGCCGAAGGTGGCGAAGTTCCGCAAGAAGTTCGCGCATCGGCTGAAGGCGTGATGCATCGCTAATTCGACTGCGCGCGCTCGCACGCTTCTGCGATACCGCGCGCCAGTTCGAAGCACGTCAGCGGCGCGGAACCTTCCGCCTTGTTGTTCGCCGCGATTACCACCGGCTGGCCGGCAATCGCGTACTGCGCCGCCAGTTCGGCGAGCGCGGCGCGCGTGTCGATGTCTTCATCGACGATTCTGTCGAACGGCTCGTACTTCGCCTTCGCCTGTTCGTATTTGAAGCCGCTGTGCAGGCTCCAGCGCACGATGAGCGGCCCTCTCTTTTGTTCGTCCAGCAGCGCAAGCGCCTTCGCCTGGCGGCGCACGTCCGGCATCCGTGCGTGCACGCCGATGCAATACCGCACGTTCGCGTCCCGCAGCGCGCGGATGAAGCGCGGCGTGAGCATCACCGCGTCGCGAAGCTCCACCGCGTAGCACGCATCGCCTTCGAGCGGCGGCAGCGCGCCGAGAAACGTCGCGAGACGATCGGTAAAGCGCGATGGCTCGACGATCATCGCGTCGGGCAGCGGCGGGATCTGAAACACGAGCGCGCCGGCCTTGGCGCCCAGACCGCCGATGCACGGCGTCACGAACTCGTCGATGGCGATGCGCGCGTCGAGAAACGAGGGGTTCCCGGAACCGGGCGCGCCGCGCTCGCCGCGAATGAAGGCGTCGGTGACGGAGGCGGGCGCCTTCACGATGAAGCGGAAATGCTCCGGCACCTGCGATGCGTAGCGCGCATACTCCGCGAGCGACAGTGGCGCGTAGAACGAGCGGTCGATCGACACGCTTCTCAGGAGCGGATGCGCGGAGTAAGCGGAAAGGCCGTCGCGGGACAGTTTGGTGTTCGAATAATCGTCGCCGTAGACGATGCCTCGCCAGCCCGGAAACGACCACGTCGATGTGCCGAGATGTACGCCCGACGGTAGCCGTCGAGCCAGCGTCTCCAGTTCCGGCTGGGAAACCGCGGGCTGCACGCCGCGCCTCTTCGAAGCGGCAGCAGGCACGGGCGCGGCTGAACCGAACAGATCGGACTGTTCGTCGTTGTTATCGTCCGCGCTTGCGTCGATCAGCGTTTCATCGTGACTCAGAGCGGCTTCTCGTAGATATACCGCCGCGACCACGGCAGTGTCCGGGCGCTGCGTCCGGCCTTGCGGCAGACGACCTGATAGATCGAGACGTCGTCGTTCTCGAACGCATAGGCGCAGCCCGCCAGATACACGCGCCAGATGCGGAATTTCTCGTCGTCGACGAGCTTTCTCGCTTCTTCCGCATGCGTCTCGAAGTTGTGCGCCCACAGATCGAGCGTATGCGCGTAGTGACGCCGCAGGCTCTCGACATCGACAGCCTCCAGCCCGCCGCGCTGCATGCTTTCGAGCGCGAGGCTGATATGCGGCAGCTCGCCGTCCGGAAACACGTACTTGTCGATGAACTCGCCGCCGCCGAGCGACGTCTCGCCGCTATCCGCATCCGACGACGTAATGCCGTGATTCATCGCCACGCCGTCGTCGACGAGCAGATCGTGAATCCGCGCGAAGTAGCCGGGCAGATTCTTGCGCCCGACGTGCTCGAACATGCCGACGCTCGTGATGCGGTCGAACTGTCCCGGCACATCGCGATAATCCTGCAAGCGGATTTCAATCTGGTCTTCGAGGCCAGCGTCCTTCACGCGCTGCGTCGCGAGCTTGAACTGATTTTCGGAAAGCGTGACGCCCACGCATTTCGCGCCGAACTTCTGCGCCGCGCGAATGACGAGCGCGCCCCAGCCGCAGCCGATATCGAGCAGGCGATGGCCCGGCTGCACCTGAATCTTGGTGAGAATGTGGTCGATTTTCTTGAGTTGCGCTGTGGCGAGGTCTTCGTCGCCGTTTTCGAAATACGCGCAGGAGTACACCATGTTCTTGTCGAGCCAGAGTTGATAGAACTCGTTCGACACATCGTAGTGATACTGGATGGCCTTCTTGTCGGACGCCTTGGAATGCGTGAAGTAGCGTCGCACGCGGGCGAGCTTACCGGCGCTCGTGACCGTGCTCTTCGCAAGCGAGTAGCCGATGTCGATGATGTCCGAGAGCTTGCCCTCGATATCGATCTTGCCCTTCACATATGCCTCGCCGAGATTGTCGAGGCTCGGCTCCAGCAAGTACGGCAGTGCGGTCGCGCTCTTCACGTGCAGCGTCACCTGAGGCGCGGCAAAGCTGCCGAAGTCATGCTGCTGTCCGTCCCACAGCACGAGGCGCGCGGGGAGATTGGCCCTTTCCCGCACCTCGTCAACCCATTGCGTCAGCTTCTTCTCCCAGAACATGCTTGTTTCTCCGCGCTAAGAAAATCCAAGGTGAAGGCTCGCGCCCTCATGTTCGTTGCCCCGTGTTGCGCCGGCCGTGCTTCTTGCGGTGCTTTCTGGCGTGCCTGCCTTACGGTGCGAGCCGCGTGATGCGCCACGGGCCGTCGGCGCCATCGCGCGTATAGACGATGCGGTCATGCAGCCGCGAGGGCCGTCCCTGCCAGAACTCGATCGTCTCGGGCACGAGCCGGTAGCCGCCCCAGTGCGGCGGGCGCGGCGGCGCGTCGCCGTATCGCGCGATCATGTCGCGCTCGCGCGCTTCGAGCGTCTCGCGGCTGTCGAGCGGCTGGCTCTGGTCCGATGCCCACGCCCCGATGCGCGATCCGAGCGGACGCGACGCGTAGTACGCATCGCTTTCTTCGTTGCTCGTTTTCACCACCGTGCCCTCGATGCGTACCTGTCGCTCGAGTTCGATCCAGTGAAACAGCAGGCTCGCCGCCGGATTCTCCGCGAGTTCGCGGCCCTTGCGGCTATCGTAATTGGTGAAAAAAACAAAGCCATGCTCGTCGACGCCCTTGATGAGCACGATGCGCGCGGACGGGCGGCCTCGTGCGTCGACGGTGGCGAGCGTCATCGCGTTGGGCTCGGGCAGTTTGGCATCGAGCGCCTGGGCGAACCAGGTTTGGAACTGGCGCACCGGGTTGGGATCGACGTCAGCGGCGTCCAGCGCGCCGCGCGAATAATTCTTTCGAAGGTCTGCTAAGGTCGTCATTTTTATGCAAACGCTACAATCGCGTCAGTATAGCCAAGGTGATACGTTCTTGCCCCGTTTACCAAGGGCTTGCAATGACCGGCGTCAAGGCATCGAAGAGGGAAGACATAATTCTTCGTTCGCATCGGCTGCAGCTATCACGGCTTCGGTATCGATAAGGCAGAATACGCAATTCAGCGCCACTTTGCATGAATGGACTGCGCACTACCATGCATCGACAGCCGCCTGTAAGCCTTGATGAGCGGGCGTTTGCGTCCGTCACCCATTTTGCACCAGCGCCATGACTTCACCTGATTCCGCCGTCACGCTTTCCGTCGAAGACGCCGCCGACCGCGAGCGGCGCTTCGGCGGCGTCGCACGTTTGTATGGCGCGGACGCGCTCGCCGCGTTCGAGCGCGCACATGTCGCGGTCATCGGCATCGGCGGAGTGGGGTCGTGGGTGGCGGAGGCGCTGGCGCGCAGCGCGGTCGGCGCGCTGACGCTGATCGACCTCGATAACGTCGCCGAGAGCAATACAAATCGTCAGATTCACGCGCACGACGGCAACTATGGCAAGGCGAAGGTAAGCGCGATGGCCGAGCGCATCGCGTTGATCGATCCTGCGTGCGATGTGCGGCAGGTCGAGGATTTCGTCGAGCCCGGCAACTTCGATGCGACGCTCGGCGGCGGCTTCGACTTCATCGTCGATGCCATCGACAGCGTGCGTACCAAGACGGCGTTGATCGCGTGGTGCGTGGCGCGCAAGCAGGCGCTCATCACCGTGGGCGGCGCGGGCGGGCAACTGGATCCGACGCGCATTCGCATCGACGATCTTGCGCTCACCATTCAGGACCCGCTGCTCTCGAAAGTGCGCGGCCAGTTGCGCAAGCAGCACGGCTTTCCGCGCGGGCCGAAGTCGCGCTTCAAGGTCAGTGCGGTGTATTCGGACGAGCCGCTCATTTATCCCGATGCCCCCGCGTGCGATATCAGCGAAGGCGCAGAGCATCTGGAGACGGGCGCGAACTACGCGGGGCCGGTCGGGCTAAATTGCGCGGGCTTTGGTTCGAGTGTCTGCGTGACGGCGAGCTTCGGTTTTGCGGCGGCGGCGTTCGTCCTTCGGGAACTGGCCAAACGGGCGGCTTGATCGCCGGATCGGCGTGGATGCAAAAACGGCCAGCTTCCTAGCTGGCCGTTTGCCTTTGTACAGCGACGATCAATTCATCGCCGCGCTCAGCCTGCGCCGCCAGCGCGACACGAGATCCGGCTGATTCGACGCCAGTTCGAAGACCGAGAGCATCGTCTTGCGGCCAACATCGTCCATGAAGGCGCGGTCGCGTTGCACGATCGCCAGCAGATGTTCCAGCGCGCCTTCATAGTCGCGGCCCGCGATCAGCCGGTTGGCCAGCGCGAAGCGCGCTTCGAGATCGTCGGGATTCGCATTCACCGCGCCGATCAGCGCGTCGGCGGGCGGCAGTTCGGCTGCGGCTTCGGCGGCGTCCAGCTCGGTTTTCAGCGCGTTGTAGCGGGCATCGATGCCTTGCGTGGTCTTCGGCGACAGCAGCTTGTCCTCGTCCTTCGCCTCGTCGATACGCCGCTCGGCGAGCAGCCATTCGATCAGGTCGAGGCGGGCGTCGTCATAGCCCGGATCGAGCGCGAGCGCGGCCTTGATGCGGTCGATCGCCTCCTTGCGGTTGCCTGTGGCCCACGCGTTATGCGCGGCGTTGCGCTCGGCATCGGCGCCGTCGGGCACGAGCTTGTCGAGGAACGCGCGCAACTGGCCTTCGGGCAGCACGCCGATGAACTGATCGATCGGCCGGCCTTCCGCAAATGCGATCACGTGCGGAATGCTGCGTACCTGAAAGTGCTGCGCAAGCTCCTGATTCTCGTCGACGTTCACCTTGACGAGCTTCCATGCGCCGCCGGCTTCCGCCTCCAGCCTTTCCAGCATCGGGCCAAGCGTCTTGCAGGGGCCGCACCAGGGCGCCCAGAAATCCACGAGGACGGGCGCGAGCATCGACGCGTTGATGACGTCGTTCTCGAATGTGGCAAGGGTGGTATCCATGCGTTCTCTCCTCATGCTTGTGATTTGTGTCGACATCCTAGTTGGGGACGCCCGACGCAGGTATCAATGGTTCACGCTTCCGGCGCACGCTGTTCGCGGCGCGGCGGCGGCAACGGAATGAACTCGGTCTCGCCCGGAACCTCGCCCATGCGCTGCTCGCTCCATGCGAGCTTGGCGGCTTCTATCTTGTCCCGCGAACTCGATACAAAGTTCCATTCGATGAAGCGCGTGCCGTCGAGCGGCGCGCCGCCGAGCAGCATCACGACCGCGCCGCTCGTGCTCGCGAGCTGCACGGCCGCGCCTGGCGTCAGCACGGACATCTGCTGCGGCGGGACGGCAACGCCGTCGACCGACAGATCGCCATCGACGAGATAGACGCCGCGTTCCTCGTGCTCGGCGTCGAGCGTGAGTTCGCTGCCCAGCGCGAAGTGCGCGGCGACGTAGAGCGTCGGCGAGAAAGTGCGCGTCGGGGCTGTCGCGCCGAACGCGGTGCCCGCGATCACGCGCAAGGTGACGGCGCCGCGCTCGATCTGCGGGAGCGTCGCGGCTGCGTGATGCTCGAACGACGGCTCCACTTCCTCGCTCGCGACCGGCAGCGCCACCCACGTCTGGATGCCGTGCATCGTCTGGCCGCTCGCGCGTTCTTCGTCAGGCGTGCGTTCCGAATGGACGATGCCGCGCCCGGCGGTCATCCAGTTGACATCGCCCGGAACGATCTTCTGCACGGAACCGACGCTGTCGCGATGCATGATCGCGCCGTCGAACAGATAAGTGACGGTGGCAAGCCCGATATGCGGATGCGGCCGCACGTCGAGGCCCTTGCCGGGCACGAGGGTTGCGGGTCCGATGTGGTCGAAAAAGATGAAAGGTCCGACGGTGCGCGCCGCAAGCGCGGGAAGCACGCGCCTCACCATGAGGCCGCCGACGTCGTGTTGATGAGGTTTCAACTGCGCGCGAATCGTCGAGGACATGGCGGTTCACCGAAGAAAGGCGGGCGCCGGAATGGCGCACCAGAACTGCCGATTCTACCGGTGGCCGCCAGGCGGCGCATTGCCCGGACTCCGGGCGTACGCTCATCCTTTCGAAGTTCCGTGCGGTCGTGACCGGCCGCGCTTTTTGAAGCTGCGTGCAGGTCGCGCAATCTTGATAGGAGAGGGAAACAATGAGCAAGAACAAACTTTTGATCGCCATCACCGCGGGCCTTTTCACGGCAACTGCCGCAACTGGCGCGTTTGCGCAGACCTCGTCGGGCAACTCGTCGGCGGCAATGGGCGGCGATACCTCGACGGCCACTCAGGGCGACGCATCGGCGGGAACGGGTTCCGGCACCACGACCAAGAAGCACCACAAGGCGCGCAAGCACGGCACGCAGTCGTCGGCAGCGACCAAGAAGACGCCGGAAGCCGAAACCGGCAACAACGCGGGCACCGAGTCCGGCCAGAGCAAGTAAAGCGTCTTCGTTCGCGAAGGCTGCGAGCGCCCGCGCCGTCGAACGGCGCGGGCGCTTTTCACATTCGTTTCCCAATCCCACGCCTGCCGCAGGTTTTGACAATCCTTCGCGCGCGCCCTTCGCTACACTCGCCTGATTGCGCATGCGGCGCACGACAAGAGGGGAATGGCGATGTCGCCCAGGGATTTGCTGATTGCAACGGTGGTTATTTTTGCGTGGGGCGTGAACTTCGTCGTCATCAAGCTGGGGCTGCATGGCGTCCCGCCGATGCTGCTCGGCGCGCTGCGTTTCGCGCTCGCGGCGCTGCCCGCGTTCTTCGTGAAGCGTCCGCAGATTCCGCTGCGATGGCTCTTCGCCTACGGTCTCACCATCTCGCTCGGGCAGTTCGCGCTGCTCTTCTATGGCATGTCCGTCGGGATGCCGGCGGGGCTCGCGTCGCTCGTGCTGCAGGCTCAGGCGTTCTTCACGCTGATTTTCGCCGCGATGTTTCTCGGCGAGCGCATTCGCGCGGCCAACGTGATCGGTCTGCTGATCGCGGCGGCGGGTCTCGCGCTGATCGGCATGCACGGCGGGCAGGCGATGACTCTCACCGGCTTTCTCTTCACGCTCGGGGCCGCGTCGATGTGGGCGCTCGGCAACATCGCGACGAAGCGCATGGGCAAGGTGGATCTGCTGTCGCTCGTCGTGTGGGCGAGCCTGATTCCGCCGCTGCCGTTCCTCGTGCTGTCGCTGATCTTCGAGGGCCCGGCGCGTATCGAGTCGAGCCTCGCGTCGATCCCGCTCGTGTCGGTGCTCGCGGTGTGTTATCTCGCCTTCATCGCGACGCTGGTCGGTTATAGCTTGTGGGGGAAACTGCTCGCGCGCTATGCGGCGGGACAAGTCGCGCCGTTCTCGCTGCTCGTGCCGGTGATCGGCCTGGCGTCGGCGGCGCTGTTTCTCGATGAAGGAATGAGTTCGATGGAAGTCGCCGGTGCCGCGCTAGTGATGGCAGGGCTGGCCGTCAACGTGTTCGGCGGGCGGATCGTGCAGCGGTTCGCGTCGGCGGCGCGGTAATCGTCGGGCGGGCGCGCAATGCGCCCGCCATCGAAAGCGTCAGGTCATCCGGCTCTTCGCGAGCGGCGGATTCGCCGCGAAATACCGCTTGATGCCCTTCATGATCGCGTTGGCCATCTTGTCGCGATAGGCGTCGTCGTTCAGGTGCGCTTCCTCTTCGGGATTGCTGATGAACGCCGTTTCGACGAGGATCGACGGAATATCCGGCGCTTTCAGCACGGCGAAGCCCGCCTGCTCGACCGATCCCTTGTGCAGCTTGTTGATGCCGCCGATCTCGTTCAGCACGAAGTTGCCGTAACGCATCGAGTCGCGGATTTGCGCGGTCGTGGACATGTCGAAGAGGGCGCGGCTCACGCTCGCGTCGTTGGTCTTCACGTTGATGCCGCCGATCTGGTCTGATGCATTCTCCTTGGTCGCCATCCAGCGCGCCGCCGCGCTCGATGCGCCATGCTCCGACAACGCGAACACCGACGAGCCGCGCGCCGACGGCGTCGTGAACGCGTCCGCGTGAATCGATACGAACAGGTCCGCGCCCACGCGCTGCGCCTTCTGCACGCGCACGTTGAGCGGCACGAAGAAGTCGGCGTCGCGGGTCATCATCGCGCGCATGTTCGGCTGGGCGTCGATCTTCGCGCGCAGCTTCTTCGCGATATCGAGCGCGATGTGCTTCTCGTACGTGCCGTTGCCGCCGATCGCGCCGGGGTCTTCGCCGCCGTGTCCCGGATCGATGGCGACGGTCAAAAGGCGCGTGGTACCGGAGCGGTCCTGCTTCGGTGCGGAGAATGCGTACTGGTCGTTGTCGTCGTCGTCTTTCTTCGCGATGACCGGCGGCGCGACGCGCGGCTTCGGCGTCGCGGGCGCAGGCTTCGGCACGGCCGGCGCGGGTGTGTCGGTCGAACTATCGCCTTGCGCGTACTTCTGGAAGAACTCGTCGGTCGAATCCTGTGCGAGCGGTTTCTGCGTGGTCGCGGGGCCGGAGAGCGTCGCGGGCGGCGGCGTCGACGGATTCGGATTGGCGCGGTCGAATGCTTCCTGCTTGCGCTCGGTCTGGGCGAGCAGTTCCATCAGCGGATCGGGCGCGACGGCCGGATACAGGTCGAACACGAGGCGATACTTGTAGCTGCCGATCGGCCCGAGCGTGAACACCTGCGGCTTCACGGAGCCTTTCAGATCGAACACCATCCGCACCACATGCGGCTGATACTGCCCAACGCGCACCGCCTGAATCTGCGGATCGTTCGGCGTGATCTTCGATACGAGCTCGCGCAACGCCTGATCCAGATCGATTCCATTGAGATCGACGACGAGCCTGTCCGGTCCCTGAAGCAGCTGGTTGCTGTTCGTGAGCGGCTGGTCGGATTCGATGGTCACGCGCGTGTAATCGCGCGCCGGCCACACGCGCACGCCGAGCACGGAGCTGGCGTGCGCGAGCTTCGGCCCGGCGAGCGCGAGCACGAGCGTCGATGCGCCCGCGCGCAGCACCTGGCGTCGGCGCCAGTTGTGCGGCGCGCTCGCGCTCGATTCGATCGAGTGGAACGGCTTGATCAGCATCTTTCGAGACATGTCTTTCCTGTTTCGCTAAACGCCCGCGCGGTCAGCACGCGGCCTTCTTCTTCGTTCGACTGCGTCGTTTCCATGGGTGCGATGCCGCTGTCCGGCAGCGTCAGCGCGAAAACGAGGTCCGGCACGCCGAGCAAGCCGCCCGCTTGCTGCGGCCACTCGACGAGGCACAACGCGCCCCGGTCGAAATACTCGCGAAACCCGGCGTCGGCCCATTCGGCGGGATCGGCGAAGCGATAGAGATCGAAGTGATACACGTCGAGCGGACCGCCTGGCGCATCCAGCGAATACGGCTCGACGAGCGTGTAAGTGGGGCTTTTCACCCGGCCCGCGTGACCGAGCGCACGCAGCGTCGCGCGCACGAGCGTGGTCTTGCCCGCGCCGAGGTCGCCGATCAACTGGACTTGCAAGCCGTGGAATGGTTCAGACGAGGCTATTGTTCGCGTCTCGCCGATAGCGCGTGCGAAGCGCTCACCGAACGCGAGCGTCGCGGCTTCGTCGCGCAGTTCGAAGCGGCGTTCGATGAGCGCGGCGGGTGAACCGGATGTCGATGGTGCGGGGCTTTCGGGCATTGCTCGTAAAATGTCGTGATGAACCGATTGCCGGAACACTCCGATGAAGTCACGACCGCGGCGAGCGACGCCGCCGTCGAGCCGCGTGCCTTGCATCGCCTCGAAAGCGACGAGGCGGGGCTGGCGGAGCTCGCGCAGCGCATCAAGGCGTGGGGGCGCGAGCTGGGATTCGGTGCGGTCGGAATCAGCGATACCGACCTGACGGACGCCGAGGAAGGCCTCGCCAGCTGGCTCGAAGCAGGCTATCACGGCGAAATGGATTATATGGCCAAACATGGGATGAAACGCGCGAGGCCGGCCGAGCTTGTGGCCGGCACGCGACGCGTCATCACCGCGCGCATGGCCTATCTGCCGGCCGCGACGCTCGCGTCGACAGGCGATGAAAGTGTCGCGACAGCGGACGGTCAGAAGAACGACTGGCGCGCGATCGAATGGAAGCGGCTCGCGCAGCCCGCGCAGGCGCAGGTGTCGATCTATGCGCGCGGCCGCGACTACCACAAGGTCATGCGCAACCGGTTGCAGCAGCTGGCCGAGCGTATCGAGAAGGAGATCGGCGCGTTCGGGCATCGCGCGTTCACGGATTCTGCGCCGGTCCTCGAAGTGGCGCTCGCGCAGAAGGCGGGCAACGGCTGGCGCGGCAAGCACACGCTATTGCTGGATCGCGATGCCGGTTCGCTGTTCTTTCTCGGCGAGATTTACGTCGATCTGGCGCTGCCCGTCGATCCCGAACCGGAGCACGACGGCGCGCACTGCGGGCAATGCACGCGCTGCATCGGCGCGTGTCCGACCGGAGCGATCGTCGGGCCGTATCGCGTGGATGCGCGGCGCTGCATCTCGTATCTGACGATCGAGCTGCACGGCAGCATTCCGGAAGACCTGCGGCCGCTGATCGGCAATCGCGTGTACGGCTGCGACGATTGCCAGCTCGTGTGTCCGTGGAACAAGTTCGCGCAGGCCGCGCCGGTTGCGGACTTCGACGTGCGGCACGGGCTGGATCGCGCGACGCTCGTCGAACTGTTCGCATGGAGCGCCGATGACTTCGATACGCGGATGCAGGGCAGCGCGATCCGCCGCATCGGACATGAGCGATGGCTGCGCAATATCGCGGTGGCGATGGGCAACGCGTTGCGCGATGCGTCGCTCGATGCGCGCGAACGCGGCTCGATCATCGGCGCGCTGCACGCGCGCGCGGACGATGCGTCGGCGCTCGTGCGCGAGCATGTGTCGTGGGCGCTGGAGCAGGGGGACAGGCATGAGTAACGTGTCATTCGATGCGGTCATCGACGCCCCGTTCGGCAAAGTCGGCATCCGCGCCGACGATCGCTTCGTGCGCGAGATCGTCTATCTGCCGCACGAGACGCCGAACGTCGATCCGGGCAAACCGCTCGCGCAGGAAGCCGCGATGCAGATTCGCCGTTACTTCGATGCATCGACGATGCGCTTCGATCTTCCGCTCGCCATCGGCGGCACCGCGTTTCAACAGCGCGTGTGGCGCGGCATCGGCGCAATCGCGGCGGGACAAGTCTGGACCTACGGACAGCTAGCGCGCGAAATCGGCAGCGTGCCGCGCGCAGTCGGGCAGGCGTGCGGCTCCAATCCGCTGCCGATCGTGATACCGTGCCACCGGGTCGTGGCGTCGGGCGGGATCGGCGGATTCGCGCATCATCCCGGCGACGGCTTTTTTCGTGACGTGAAGCGCTGGCTGCTGGCGCATGAAGGTGTATCGATCGGATGACGAGCGCAATCATTGAAGAACAGCAAACGCCTGAGCTGATCGCGAGCAGCGATGCGATCGATCTCTTCTGCGATGCATTGTGGCTCGAACACGGGCTCGCGGAGAATTCACTCGACGCGTACCGGCGCGACTTGCGGCTCTTCGCGGAGTGGCTCGCGAAGACGCGCGGCGCGTCCATCGACGCCGCCAGCGAAGCCGACATGAACGGCTACATGGCCGCGCGCCGCAGCGACAAGGCGACTTCCGCGAACCGGCGTCTTTCGGTGTTTCGCCGCTACTACGCGTGGGCGATGCGCGAACATCGGGCCATTGCCGACCCGACGCTCAAGCTGCGCTCGGCCAAGCAGCCGCCGCGCTTTCCATCCACGCTCAACGAAGCGCAAGTGGAAGCGCTGCTCGGCGCGCCCGATATCGAAACGCCGCTCGGCCTGCGCGACCGCACGATGCTCGAACTGATGTACGCGAGCGGCCTGCGCGTGACCGAACTCGTGACGCTGAAGACCGTCGAGCTTGGTCTGAACGAGGGCGTCGTCCGCGTGATGGGCAAAGGCTCGAAAGAGCGTCTCGTGCCGTTCGGCGAAGAGGCGCACGGCTGGATCGCGCGATATCTGCGCGAATCGCGCCCGGCGCTGCTCGGCCCGCGCGCCGCCGATGCGCTCTTCGTCACCGCACGCGGCGAGGGCATGACGCGTCAGCAGTTCTGGAACATCATCAAGCGCCATGCGCTGAACGGCGGCGTGCATGCGCCGCTTTCGCCGCACACGCTGCGTCACGCATTCGCGACGCATCTGCTCAATCACGGCGCGGACCTGCGCGTGGTGCAACTGCTGCTCGGCCACTCCGATATTTCGACCACGCAGATCTACACGCACGTCGCCCGCGAGCGCCTGCAGAAGCTGCATCGCGAGCATCATCCGCGCGGCTGAGATCGGCGGCGGTGCCTCGCGTCGCTCATGCCGTGCTGGCAGCCGGCGCGTAAAGCAGCAGGACGCTTGCAATGAGCAGCGTCGCGCCGGCAAGCGTTCGCAGCGACATCGCTTCGCCGAGCACGACGCCGATTAGCATGATTTCGAGTATCGTCACCGCGACCATCAGCGGGTACGCGACGCTCAGTTCCACGCGCTTCAACGCGAGCGCATACAGCACGAAGCCCGCGCCGTACGCGCCGATCGCACCGAGCCGGTAGATCAGCGGACGCGCCTGCATGCCGAACAGCAACGCTCCGCCCTCGGACGGAAGCGTGCCGGCAAGACGCAGCAGGATACTCGCGAGCGCACTGCACGTGCCGCTCAGCAAAAGCGTGATGTATTGCATCGTTGAGATAGGTCAGATCGCGGCGACCACGGTCGCCACGCACAGGCAAATGATGAAAAGGCTCATCCGGTTCCTGATCGCGTAGACGATCGGGTCGTCGTGCATCTCGCCGCGAAACGCGAGCATCCACACGCGGCTTACCCAGTACAGCAGAAGGCCGAAGAGCACCCACAGCGCCTGCGGATGCCGATAGAGAAGCCGCACGTCCGAAGAGTTCACGTAGAGCGCCAGCACCACCACGGCCGCATAGGCCGACGCGGTGCCGAACGAACGAAGGATGCCGAGGTCCTGCGTGACATAGCCCCGCCCGGCGGCGGATACCTTGCCGTCGCGCAGCAGCGCGTCCAGTTCGGTGTAGCGCTTGACCATCGCGAGACTCAGGAAGATGAGCACCGAGAACATGATGAGCCAGTCGGACAACACGATGTCCGCAGCCACGCCGCCCGCGATGATGCGCGACGTATAAAGCGCCGCGAGCGTGAAGACGTCGATGAGCATCATGCGCTTGAGCTTGAACGAATAGGCCAGCGTCGTGATGAAATAGCCGCCGATCACGAGCTGAAAGTTCGGTTCGAGCCGCGCTGCGAGCGCAGCGGATGCGACGAGCAGCGTCACCGTCAGCGCCATCCCGAACGTGAGCGGCAACTGACCCGATGCGAACGGCCGGTTGCGCTTTTTCTCGTGACGGCGGTCCGAGTCGAGATCGAGCATGTCGTTGAGCAGATACACCGCCGACGCGCAGAAGCTGAATGAGAAGAACGCAACCGTTTCGGCGAGCAGCGTCGACGGATCGGTGAAGCGGTGCGACGCGAGCAGCGGCACGAAGATCAGCAGGTTCTTCACCCACTGATAGACGCGCATTTCCTTGATCGTCAGCGCAACGAGCGAACGCTTCTGCTCGAAGAAGACGATCGTCTCGTTGACGCCCTCAGCCGCCGCTGCGATATGCCGGTCGCCGACGACGATCGCCTGCCGCGCCTGCTGCCACACGGGCACATCGGCGCGTGCATTGCCGCAGTAATCGAAGCCCTGCGCGCCGAATTCCTTCGTCAGCGCGCCGGCCTTGTGACGGCCCTTGAGATTGTGGGCTTCGTCGCTTGCCAGCACGCCCTTGAAAATGCCGAAGTGCTTCGCGATCTGTTCGGCGACCTGCTGGTTGGATGCGGTGCAAAGATACAGATCGCGTCCGCATGAGCGCTGTTCGTGCAGATACGCGACGAAGCGCGCGTTGTATGGCAGCACGGATACGTCGATGGCCACGCGCGCTGCAATCTGCGCCTTCAGATAGGCCCTTCCGCGCATCAGCCAGACGATGCTCAACAGTGCATAGAGCGGATTTTTCTTGACGAGCACGAGGAACGATTCAACGAGCAGATCGGTGGCGGTCAACGTGCCATCGAGATCGACGCAGAGGGGAACGCTTGCTTCGGACATAGCTTCCTCGACGCTGTAATTCGTCTGTCGATTCGGGTGCGGCTCGTTGAATCGTTTGCGCACAGAATAGCGATGCGTTACTTCTCCGCTCTGTGCGCTAGGACACTCGAGTTGCGCGCCCGCCGATGCAGGGCAGTCATTTCCAGCCTGACGGCATGCCTGCGCCTGTGTCTCCGCGATCCTGCTCCGACGAATCCGCAACGCGTACCCGATAGCGGGCGGAACGCGCGATCGCGCCGTGATTGCCGAGGCGCGACGGTGACGGCGCCGCTTCGTCGAGGCCGTTGCCGCTTTGCATGTCCGCGACCGCGCGCAGGTTCGCCTGCTCGAGAACGAGCGCGATGTTGACGCAGAAGATCATCAGTACACCGACGATCAGCATGCTCAGATTGCGCAGTTCGTCGTGAAAACCAAAGGCCATGAAAAGCGGCACGTTAATCGCAATGGCGATCTGCACGTGACGCCGCAGCGCCAGCGGCAGTTTGCTCCAGCCCGAGCGAAGAAGGATGGCGGCAATGGCTATCGTAATGATGTTGAAGCCCTTCGCCATCACCACGCCGTAGTTGTATTCGAACCGCAGATAGCTCAAAGGATGAACGAGGAAGTTGAGATTCTCGTACAGGTTGAACGCGACGATACCGCCGCCATTGCCCGCATATTTCAGCTTGATGACGAAGTTGATCGCGCCGGCGATCGCAAGCATGACGGCCTGCAACGTCAGCACCTTGCCGAGCGAATAGCGCGCTTGAAGAAACGGAAATAGCGTGAGCGTGAAAAACAGGAACGATTCCTTGTTGAATGTGGCGATGACCGTCAGCGGAATGAGCCACAGCGCCCGGCCTCTCGCCGCGAGCCATACTGCGAGGTTCATGAACAGAAGTTCGGGGAAGTCGTAGAAATACGCACCATCTGTCAGGATCAACGGAAAGATCGCGGCGAGCGCCATCGGTGCAAGCGTGCTCGCCGTGCGATTCATCTGGAACGTCATGCACACGGCGCGCATCGCGAACAGCGCGAGAAAAAGCGCGGTGAACGACATGCCGAAGATCAGGTAATAACGAAGCGCGTACTGCGGATTGTGCGCATCCACCGCGTTGGGATAGAACCATGTGATCGGGTGATGCGTGCGGTTGTCGTCCATCAGCACGCTGGTGATGCGCTCTTTCAGCGTCCGGGGCATCGCACGTTCGACGCCGTTTGCGATCGCCGGCAGCAGTTGCCGGTACACGAACGGACGCTCGATCGTTCCCTCCAGCATCGCGGGCAGCGCCCACTGCGGCGTCTGATCGCGGAACTGCCACTTCGTAAAATAGCCGTTGTACGACGCTGCCGCGACCACGTAATACATCACGACGAGCAGCATCCAGCGAACACCGCGGCGCAAGACCGGTTCGTTGAACATTGCGATCTCCAGACGGTTGATCGACCGAGGCGCGTTTCGACATCGGGGTGGTGCAATTGAGCGAGCTGCCCGAACCGCCTCGCGCATGTTCGCTGATGTCTATTTTGGCGAAGGTGGGGTACCGCACATTTCGCGAAGTTCGAACCACGCCGCACCGCCATGGGAAGAACTTTGCTCTGCGAAACGGTGCGTGCTGTCGGTCGAGCCCCATCGACTCAGCACTTAATTAAGGATCGCAGAACGTCCGTTTCATTCCGTCATGATGCGTCGAGCACAGGAGAGGCGCGTTCGTTCGTAGAACGCTTCAGATGTCCGCGCCCCGCATCAGCCCCCGCGCGATGATCACCTGCTGAATCTGCGACGTGCCTTCGTAAAGCCGGAAGAGCCGCACGTCGCGATAGAACCGCTCGATGCCGTACTCCGCGATATATCCCGCGCCGCCATGCACCTGCACCGCGCGGTCCGCGACGCGCCCGCACATTTCGGTGGCGAAGTACTTCGCGCACGACGCCTCGATCGACACGTCGCGGCCCTCGTCGCGGCGGCGCGCGGCGTCGAGCACCATGCATTCGGCGGCGTACAGTTCGGCCTTGCTGTCGGCGAGCATGCCCTGCACGAGCTGAAATTCCGCGATCGGCTGACCGAACTGGCGGCGCTCCATCGCGTAGGCGAGGGCGTTGCGCAACATGCGTTTGGCCGCGCCCACCGCGATGGCCGCAATGTGGATGCGCCCCTTGTCGAGCGTCTTCATCGCCGTTCTGAAGCCGACGCCTTCCACGCCGCCGATCAATTGCCGCGCCGGCACGCGACAGTTCTCGAAGACGACGTCGCTGGTATGCGCGCCGCGCTGGCCCATCTTGCGATCTGGCTTGCCAAGCGAGAGCCCCGGCGTGTCGCGTTCGACGATGAACGCCGAGATGCCGCTCGCGCCTTTCGCATCGCTCGTGCGGGCCATCACGGTATAGATGCCCGCTTCCGGCGCGTTCGTGATGTAGCGCTTCGTGCCGTTGAGCACGTAGGCGTCGCCGTCCTTTTTCGCTGTCGTTCTGAGCGACGCGGCATCCGAGCCCGAATCCGGCTCGGTCAGGCAGAACGAGCCGATCAGCTCGCCCGCCGCGAGTTTCGGCAGATAGTGCGCCTTTTGTTCGTCCGTGCCGTCGAGCAGAATGCCGATCGAGCCGATGCCGTTGTTCGTGCCGATCATCGAGCGAAACGCCGGCGATGTCTGCCCAAGCTCGAACGCAATACGCACTTCCTCTTCCATCGTGAGGCCGAGCCCGCCGTACGCTTC
The DNA here is from genome assembly GCF_000698555.1 of Caballeronia grimmiae. Lineage (GTDB taxonomy): Bacteria > Pseudomonadota > Gammaproteobacteria > Burkholderiales > Burkholderiaceae > Caballeronia > Caballeronia grimmiae. The sequence goes on from NZ_JFHE01000025.1 coordinate 29,545, forward strand.
GGGGATCGTGAGCCCGAACAGGCCGATTTCCCGCATTGCGTCGATGACATCGGCGGGAATGGCATCCGTTTCGTCGACTTCGCTTTCGCGCGGCACGAGCGTCTCGCGCACGAATCGGCGGATGGTGTCTTCAAGCAGCGTTTGCGTTTCGGTGTCGCGGATCATGATGGTTTCCTCCCTGGCGAACGATCGTACGGCACGCGCGGGCATTCGACCAGCTGGCCGAACGGCCGATGGTGAGCCGCCGTGAGCGCCGCTACAATGCGTCCATGCCGAAATCCAAACACGTATCCGAAACGCCCGCGACGCAATTCCTGCGCCGTCACAAGGTGGCGTTCGGGGAGCATCCTTACGATTACGTCGAACACGGCGGCACCGAAGAGTCCGCGCGGCAGCTCGGCGTGGACGAGCATTGCGTCGTGAAGACGCTCGTGATGGAGGACGAGCACGCGAAGCCGCTCATCGTCCTCATGCACGGCGACCGGACCGTGTCCACGAAGAATCTCGCCCGGCAGACGGGCGCAAAGCGCATCGAGCCGTGCAAGCCCGAAGTGGCGAACCGGCATTCGGGCTATCTCGTCGGCGGAACCTCGCCGTTCGGCACGAAGAAAGCGATGCCCGTGTACGTCGAATCGAGCATTCTCGAACTCGACGCCATCTATCTGAACGGCGGGCGGCGCGGTTATCTCGTGAGCCTCGATCCGGCGGTGTTGACCAGATTGCTCGACGCGAAACCCGTCCAGTGCGCGAGCGTCGATTAGAATGCTGACCGCGCTTTTCAAGACACAAGAGACAACATGATTTATCTGATCGTCGCCGTCGCGTCCTATCTGATCGGCTCGATTTCATTCGCCGTCGTCGTGAGCAAGGCGATGGGCCTCGCCGATCCACGTTCCTACGGCTCCGGCAATCCCGGCGCGACCAACGTGCTGCGCACCGGCAACAAGCGCGCGGCAATCCTGACGCTCATCGGCGATGCGTTCAAGGGCTGGCTGCCCGTATGGCTCGTCGGGCATTTCGGCGCGGATTACGGCCTCGATGCGACAGGGCTTGCCACGGTCGTCGCGCTGTCGGCCATCGCCGTGTTCCTCGGGCATCTGTACCCGGTGTTCTTCAGGTTCCAGGGCGGCAAGGGCGTGGCGACGGCGGCGGGCGTGCTGCTCGCGATTCATCCGGTGCTCGGGCTCGCCACGCTGCTGACGTGGCTGATCATCGCGTTCTTTTTCCGCTATTCGTCGCTTGCGGCGCTCGTCGCAGCCGGGTTCGCGCCGCTGTTTCAGGTGTTCCTGTTCGGGCCGAGCCGCGTCTCGCTCGCCGTGCTGGCGATGAGCGCGCTGCTCGTCTGGCGGCATCGCGCGAATATTTCGAAGCTGATGGCGGGGAAGGAAAGCCGGATCGGCGACAAGAAGAAGCCGGCGGCGGCCGAATAAAAAAGCCGTTCCGCGTAGAACGGAACGGCTTTTTTCCTTGATGCGCAGAAAAAGTGCTTAGTCGCGGAAATTGTTGAAGTCGAGCGGCGTGTCCGTCACGTCCTTCTTCAAAAGCGCAATGGTGCTCTGCAGATCGTCGCGCTTCGTGCCGGTCACGCGCACGGCGTCGCCCTGAATGCTTGCCTGCACCTTGATCTTGCTGTCCTTGACCATCTTGACGATCTTCTTCGCGAGATCGCCGGAGACGCCTTTCTTGATCGTCACGACCTGCTTGAGCTTGTCGCCGCCGATCTTCTCCTGCTTGCCGTAGTCGAGGAACCGCACGTCGACGCCGCGCTTCGCCAGCTTCGAGAGCAGCACGTCCTTGACCTGACCGAGCTTGAAGTCGTCGTCGGCGTAGAGCGTCAGTTCGCGCTCCTTCTGCTCGACGCGTGAATCGGAACCCTTGAAGTCGAAGCGCGTCGAGATTTCCTTGTTGGATTGCTCGATGGCGTTCTTCACTTCGATCATGTTTGCTTCGCTGACGACGTCAAACGATGGCATCTGTTTTCCCCTTCTTGAGGCGAGCGCCCGGGAGCGGCTCGCGCAATCGCTATAATCACGGACCTGACGTCATTCTACCGACGCGCCCTGGATTTCCCCAAGACTGCGCGCGTTTCCCGGCTTCTCCACGCGGTTTCCCATGCCCCACGCTCAACTACTCGCGGATTACTCCCTGCGTCCGCACAACACATTCGGCTTCGACGTGCGCGCGCGCCATGCAATGCGAATCGACAGCGTCGATGCCGCCGCCGCGCTCGCGAACGACGCGCGCATCATCGACATGCCGAAGCTCGTGCTGGGCGGCGGCAGCAACGTCGTGCTGACGCACGATTTCGACGGCGTCGCGCTCATCGTCGGCATCATGGGAAAACGCGTGGTCGGCGAGGATGACGACGCGTGGCTCGTCGAAGCCGGCGCGGGCGAGAACTGGCACGACTTCGTCGCGTGGACGCTCGCACACGGCATGCCGGGCCTCGAAAACCTCGCGCTGATCCCGGGCACGGTCGGCGCGGCGCCGATTCAGAACATCGGCGCGTATGGCCTCGAAATGGGCGAGCGCTTCGAGCGGCTGCATGCGGTGGAACTCGCGACGGGCGCGCACGCCGAATTCGATCGCGACGCGTGCGCGTTCGGCTATCGCGACAGCTTCTTCAAGCGGGAAGGGCGCGGGCGGTACATCATCACGTCGGTCGTCTTCCGGCTGCTGAAGGCGTGGACGCCACGCGCCGATTACGCCGATGTCGCTCGCGCGCTGGAAGGCGCATCGGCTCGCGACGCGCAGGCCATCTTCGATGCCGTCATCGCCGTGCGTCGCGCCAAGCTGCCGGACTGGACCGTGCTGGGCAACGCCGGGAGCTTCTTCAAGAACCCGGTCGTCAGCGCGGATGCGTTCGAATCGCTGCAAGCGCGTGAGCCGGGCGTCGTGTCGTACCGTCAGGCCGATGGTCAGGTGAAGCTCGCCGCCGGATGGCTGATCGACCGTTGCGGCTGGAAAGGGCGCGGCATCGGCGGGGCGGCGGTGCACGAGCGGCAGGCGCTCGTGCTCGTGAATCGCGGGAATGCGACCGGGGCGGAAGTGATCGAACTCGCCGAAGCAATCAAACGCGATGTGCTCGCGCGCTTCGGCGTCGAACTGGAGATGGAGCCGGTCTGCCTCTGAATCCGCGGACGCGGCTCAGTGGTTCAACTTGCCGAGCAGCAGGTACTCCATCAGCGCCTTCTGCACGTGCAGGCGATTTTCCGCCTCGTCCCAGACCACGCTCTGCGGCCCGTCGATGACTTCCGCGCTCACTTCCTCACCGCGATGCGCGGGCAGGCAGTGCATGAAAAGCGCGTCGGGATGGGCGCGCGCCATCATCTCGGCGTCGACGCAATAGTCCGCGAACGCCTTCATGCGCGCCTCGTTTTCCGCTTCGAATCCCATGCTGGTCCAGACGTCCGTCGTCACGAGGTCCGCGCCCTGGCAGGCTTCGTTCGGATCGGCGAACTCCTGATAGAACGGCGCGCTATCCGCCGATACCAGCGCGTGATCCAGCTTGTAGCCGTGCGGCGTCGACAGCCGCAGCTTGAAGCCGAGGATTTGCGCGGCTTCGATCCACGTGTACAGCATGTTGTTGGCGTCGCCGATCCACGCGACGGTCTTGCCATGAATCGGCCCGCGATGCTCGTAGAACGTGAAGATATCGGCGAGCACCTGACACGGGTGGTATTCGTTGGTCAGCCCGTTGATGACCGGCACGCGCGAGCTTTCGGCGAAGCGCCGGATGATGTCCTGCCCGAACGTGCGGATCATGATGATGTCCACCATGCGCGAAATGACCTGCGCCGAATCTTCGATCGGCTCGCCGCGGCCAAGCTGCGTGTCGCGCGTGTTCATGAAGACCGCGTGGCCGCCTAGCTGGAAGATGCCGGCTTCGAACGACAGGCGCGTGCGCGTCGAGCTCTTCTCGAAGATCATCGCGAGCGTGCGATCGTGCAGCGGATGGTACGTCTCGTAGTTCTTGAACTTGCGCTTCAGGATGCGGGCGCGTTCGAGCACGTACTCGTAGTCGTCGAGCGAAAAATCCTTGAACTGAAGATAGTGGCGAATTTTCTTGGCGGTCATGAAAACGCAAGCGGCGGCTTCGAACCGGCCGCGCGACTCGAACTGCGAGCGTCGCCAGACCGGGCGCCGCCGCCGTCGGAGTGGGTATCGCGTTCGAGCATAAAGGATTTTGCGAACTTTTACGAGGCTGGCCGAAAGGCGAGTGCGCCATCGAGAAGCCCGGCGTACGGCGCTCTCCGGCCCTTGGGCAGCCTGTCCGGCGTCCGTGTGCGCTGCGGAAAAGAGGGCGCTGCGGTATAATCGCCGGCGCTTGTCTCAGCAACTCTGCAACACTCAGTAACGCCCAGCACCGTTTCACGCGCTCAGCCGGCGAAGCTCGCAAGAGACCGCTGCATTGCCTTGGCGTATGCGAATCCGCCGTGCTGCCGAGTCCGCCATCGTGTCGCGGGCGTGAACGGTCCTCATCGGGCAGGTTCGCAAGCATCGCCCGGCGCCGTTGCGTGCCGGCGGCGCGCATCCCGCGTCGAGCGTGTGCATTCGCCGGTGCCTGCCACCGGCCGACAAAAGGTATCGCTACATGGCTGAATCATCCCCGACCCAGTATTTCATTCAAGGCATTACCAAGAACGGGAGAAAGTTTCGCCCGAGCGACTGGTCGGAGCGCCTCTGCGGAGTCATGTCGGCGTACGGTCCGAAAGCGAAGGGGCCGAATGCGCGGCTGCAGTATTCCATCTACGTGCGTCCGACGATGATCGGCGACATCAAGGTCGTCATTCTCGATGCGCGTCTGCGCGAGATCGAGCCGATGGCCTTCGACTTCGTGTTGAACTTCGCGAAGGACAACGATCTGCAGGTGACGGAAGCGTGCGAACTGCCGCCGCATCACGGCACGCAGACAGCGACGCCGCCGAAAGGCTGATCGGCGAGAACGAACAAACGCAAGCCGACAGACGCAAAAAAGCCCGCGAAAGCGGGCTTTTTCGTTACTGCGCAGCGGAAACAGGAAGCTGTTCCGGCGAACGCCTCGCGATGGAGGCATGCACCGGACGCGAGCCGGAATTACTGGGCTGCGGAAGCCTGCAGACCCTTGATGGCTGCAGCCAGGCGGCTCTTGTGACGAGCGGCCTTGTTCTTGTGGACGATCTTCTTGTCCGCGATGGTGTCCATCGTCTTGACCGACGACTTGAACACTTCGGCGGCCTTGGCCTGGTCGCCGGCATCGATTGCCTTGCGAACTGCCTTGATGGCCGTGCGGAACTTCGAGCGCAGCGCCGAGTTGTGCGAGTTGGCTTTGGCGGCCTGACGGGCGCGCTTGCGAGCTTGTGCGGTATTTGCCATGACGGTTCCTTGTCCTGTTTCTGCTGTTACTTGTCGGAGCGGCTTCACACGAAGCCGGCGGTGGCCGGAAGCGGTGAACGATGCGCGCTGCCTTGATCTGAAATCCGGGGAACGATTGCCCCGAAACGTTAAAGCGTTACTGCCATGATACCTGTACGGCTCGTGCGAAATCGCGTTCGAGACCGCGCTTTAGACCGGCCTGAGACCGGCTTGAGACCGGCTTGAGACCGATACGGTATACGCGTTCGGCACAAAAATGCCGAAACGGAGCTTCGAAACCCGCGATTATAGCAAGCGGATACGAGATATGACAAGCGCGGGCTGTCTTCCAGCTAGCGTCTACGCCCGGCGACGGATTTGGTGCAATCCGTCAAACTCGCGGACTTGCACGCCAGCGTTGCGGGGGAGGGTCATGCATGGCCCGTATAATAAGCGCCCCATGAATCTATTCCGAGCCCTCCTGACGGTCAGCGGCTTCACGCTGCTGTCGCGCGTGACCGGCCTGATCCGCGAAACGCTGATCGCCCGTGCTTTCGGCGCCAGTCTCTACACCGACGCGTTCTACGTCGCTTTCCGTATTCCGAACCTGCTGCGGCGTCTGTCTGCGGAAGGCGCATTCGCGCAGGCGTTCGTGCCCATCCTGGCCGAGTTCAAGAACAGCAAGGGCCACGACCCAACCAAGGCGCTCGTCGACGCGATGTCGACCGTACTGACGTGGGGCCTCGTCGTGCTGTCGCTCGCCGGCATGGCGGGGGCGAGCTGGGTCGTGTTCGCGGTCGCGTCGGGGCTGAAACACGATGGCGGCGCGTATCCGCTCGCCGTCGAGATGACGCGCATCATGTTCCCGTACATCGTCTTCATCTCGATGACGACGCTTGCCTCCGGCGTGCTCAACACCTACAAGCAGTTTTCACTGCCGGCGTTCGCGCCGGTGCTGCTCAACGTGGCGTTCATCGTCGCGGCCGTGTTCGTCGCGCCGCATCTGAAGATTCCGGTCTACGCGCTCGCCTATGCGGTGATCGCGGGCGGCGTGCTGCAATTGCTCGTGCAAGTGCCGGGGCTCAGGAAGATCGACATGACGCCGCACGTCGGCCTCAATTTCCGCCGCGCGCTGGCGCATCCGGGCGTGAAGCGCGTGCTCGCGAAGATGGTGCCCGCGACGTTCGCGGTATCGGTCGGTCAGCTGAGTCTCATCATCAACACGAATATCGCGTCGAATATCGGGCAGGGCGCGGTGTCGTGGATCAACTATGCCGACCGGCTGATGGAATTCCCGACTGCGCTGCTCGGCGCGGCGCTCGGCACCATCCTTTTGCCGAGTCTCTCGAAAGCGCACGTCGATGCCGACCCCGTCGAATATTCCGCACTGCTCGACTGGGGCTTGCGCATCACGTTCCTGCTCGCCGCGCCGAGCGCAGTCGCACTGTTTTTCTTCGCGCAGCCGCTCACGGCGACGCTGTTCCATTACGGCAAGTTCGACGGTCATTCGGTCGTGATGGTCGGGCGCGCGCTGTCGGCGTACGGCATCGGGCTGATCGGCCTGATCCTGATCAAAATCCTCGCGCCCGGGTTCTATGCGAAGCAGGACATCAAGACGCCGGTGAAAATCGCGATCGGCGTGCTGATCATGACGCAGGTGAGCAATTACGTCTTCGTGCCGATCTTCTCGCACGCGGGGCTCACGCTGTCGATCGGTCTCGGCGCGCTCGCCAATGCGTTTCTCTTGTTCGTCGGCCTGCGCCGCCGCGACATCTACCAGCCGTCGCCGGGCTGGCTACGCTTTTTCGTGCAGTTGACCGGCGCGTGCCTGCTGCTCGCGGGGGCGATGCATTGGGTGTCGCTCAACTTCGACTGGATCGGCATGCGCGCGACGCCCTTTGCACGAATCGTGCTGCTCGGAGCAAGCCTGGTTCTGTTCGCGGCGCTATATTTCGGTATTCTGACGGCGATGGGCTTCAAGTACGCCTACTTCAAGAGACGCACGCTTTGATGACGACGACGCGCATCCTCGACTATTTCTGCTCGCTGATGGCAGACGATGAAACCCTGCCGCTCACGGAGGCCGCTTTGTCGCTGGCGCAGGATGCGTATCCGGACCTCGACATGCAGGCGGTGCTCGCGGAGATGGACGAGCTTGTTCTGCGCGCCCGCCGCCGCATGCCCGAGGACGCCGATGTTCGTCAAAGAGTCGATGCCTTCAACCGTTATTTCTTCCGCGAGCTGGGCTTCTCCAGCAATCTCAACGATTACTACGATCCGGACAACAGCCACCTGAACGCGGTGCTGCGCCGTCGCCGGGGCATTCCCATTTCACTCGCGGTGATCTATCTCGAAATGGCCGAGCAACTCGGCCTGCCGGTGCGCGGCGTGTCGTTTCCGGGCCATTTTCTGTTGCGCGTCACCACGCCGGAAGGCGACCTGATGCTCGATCCGACGACCGGGCAGACGCTTTCCGAATCGCAGATGGTCGAGATGCTAGAGCCGTACGTGCAGCGCGCGGGCGAATCCATCGGCAGCGCGTTGCGCGTGCTGCTGCAGCCTGCGACTCGCCGCGAGATCGTCGCGCGGATGCTTCGCAATCTCAAAAGCATCTACTTGCAGACGGAGCGTTGGCAACGGCTTCTCGCCGTGCAGCAGCGGCTCGTGATCGTGCTGCCGGGAAGCATCGAGGAAGTGCGCGACCGTGGTTTCGCTTACGCGCGCCTCGACTACCTGCGGCCGGCGCTGGAAGACCTCGAGCGCTATCTCGAAGAACGCCCGGATGCGCAGGACGCAACCGTCGTCGAATCGGAGTTGCACGAGCTTCGCCAGCGCGCGCAGCACGACGACGACTGAAGCCGCGTCACATCACATCGCGTTACTTCGGCTGCATCCGGATTGCCCCGTCCAGGCGGATGACTTCGCCGTTGAGCATCGGGTTATCGAAAATCTGCTTCACGAGCATCGCGTATTCGTCCGGCTTGCCGAGGCGCGGCGGGAACGGGACCATCGCGCCGAGCGCATCCTGCCGGTCCTGCGGCATGCCGAGCAGCATCGGCGTCTCGAAGATGCCCGGCGCAATGGTCATCACGCGGATGCCATCCCGCGACAGGTCACGCGCGACCGGCAGCGTCATGCCGACGACACCGCTCTTCGATGCCGCATAGGCCGCCTGACCGATCTGTCCGTCGTACGCCGCCACCGACGCCGTGTTCACGATCACGCCGCGCTCGCCCGCGCCGTTCGGCTCGTTCTTCGACATGACGCTGGCCGCTAGCCGGATCATGTTGAAGGTGCCGATGAGATTCACCGCAACGACCTTGCTGAAAAGATCCAGCGGATGCGGCCCGTCGCGTCCGACCGTCTTCGATGCCGGCGCGATGCCCGCGCAGTTCACGAGTCCGCGCAGCGTGCCGAGCTTCGTCGCGGCATCGACGGCTTTCTGCGCGTCGTTCTCCTGGCTCACGTCGCACTTCACGAATTCGCCGGACAGTTCGCGGGCGAGGGCGACGCCCGCGTCCTCGTTCATGTCGGCGAGCACGACCTTGCCGCCGTTCGCGACAACGAGCCGCGCGGTGGCCGCGCCAAGACCCGACGCGCCGCCGGTGATCAGAACGACGTTGTCCTTCATCTCCATCTTTTTTCTCCGTCTTTGATCGAATTTGTGAGGCTTCGCATCGAGTGTAGCGAATCCGGGCGTAAAAAAACCCGCTCGTTTGGAGCGGGTTTCTTGCCCTGCGTGCGACGCTTTACTTCAGCGCTTCGAACACGCGCGCGCGGATTTCATCGACGGAACCGAGGCCCGAAATGCGGCGATATTCCGGCGCCTTCAGCCCGTTCGACGGACCGCTTTTCGCCCAGTCGTTGTAATAGGCGATCAGCGGCTTCGTCTGCGCTTCGTACACGTCGAGACGCTTCTTCACCGTCTCTTCCTTGTCATCCTCGCGCTGAATCAGCGGCTCGCCGGTGATGTCGTCCACCATGTCGTTCTTCGGCGGATTGAACTTGACGTGATACGTGCGGCCCGATGCCGAATGCACGCGGCGCCCGCTCATGCGAGTGATGATCTCGTCGAACGGGACGTCGATTTCAAGCACGTAGTCGATGACGACGCCCGCCCTTTTCATCGCTTCCGCCTGCGGAATGGTGCGCGGAAAGCCGTCGAACAGATAGCCGTTGGTGCAGTCGCTTTCGAGCAGACGCTCTTTCACGAGATTGATGATGAGTTCGTCCGGCACCAGTTCGCCCGCGTCCATGAAGCGCTTGGCCTCGATGCCCAGCGGCGAGCCGGCCTTGACGGCCGCACGCAGCATGTCGCCGGTCGAGATCTGCGGGATGCCGAACTTTTCCTTGATGAAGTTTGCCTGGGTGCCCTTGCCCGCGCCGGGCGCGCCCAACAGGATCAAACGCATGGTGATATCTCCGAATCGTCTAGAAACCGCTCGGCGCGAGGGGATGACATCCGGTAGCGACGCTCGTGCGGCGTCGACGACAGGGCGGCGCGGCCGATTCGACAGGCGGCGCGGCACCCGCGGACAGCGGCGCAACGTTGAGCGTGGCGCTGACCGGGAGGCTCGCGCAATCGCTTGATTATGCCACGGCTCATTACGATCGCGGCCCTAATAGCGAGTATGGAAACAGCTATGACGCCCGTCGCGCGGGCGTTTGGCGGGGTTTACACCGGTTGCGCGATGCTTTCAGTTCGCCCCGGCAAAGAGCGCCTGAACGCGCGCGAGATCGGCGGGTGTATCGACGCCGGGCGGCGGTGCGTCATGCGTGACGCGGACCGCGATGCGTTCGCCGTGCCACAGCGCGCGCAATTGTTCGAGCGCTTCGGCTGCTTCGATGGGCGCTTGCGCGAGATTGGGGAAGCCGCGCAGAAACTTCGCGCGATACGCGTATAGGCCAATATGCCGCAGCACGTTTTCGGAAACGGCCGGTAGCGCGGAGAGTGCGGCGACGTCGGGCCACTGCAATTGCCACGCGTCGCGGGACCATGGAATCGGTGCGCGCGAGAAGTAGAGCGCGACGCTGTTCGCATCGAGCACGACCTTGACGACGTTCGGATTGAACACGTCGGCGGGATCGTGGATACGATGCGCCGCCGTGGCGATCGCGCATTCGCGGTGCGCCGCCAGATGCGCGGCGACATCGCGCACGAGTTGCGGGTCGATGAGCGGTTCATCGCCCTGCACGTTGACGACGATCGCGTCGTCGTCCCAGTTCAGGCGCGTCGCGACTTCGGCGAGGCGGTCGGTGCCGGTCGGATGATCGGAGCGCGTCAGCATCACTTCGATACCGTGATCGCGCGCCGCTTCGACGACGCGGTCGGAATCGGTCGCGACGAGCACCTGGCTCGCGCCCGCTGCGCGCGCCCGCTCGGCGACGCGCACGACCATCGGCTTGCCGCCGAGATCGGCGAGCGGCTTGTTCGGCAGCCGCGTCGATGCGAGGCGCGCGGGAATGACAGCGATGAACGGCACGGACATGGCGATGACCCGGTTCCGCTTACGCGTCGCCGACCGGCTTCAGCGGCTCGACTGGCGTGCCTTCGACCGTCTGACGCGCTTCGTCGACGAGCATCACGGGAATGCCGTCGCGGATCGGATAGGCGAGCTTGTCCGCGTTGCAGACGAGTTCCTGCGCCGCGCGGTCGTAATTGAGCGGACCCTTGCAGATCGGGCAGACGAGGATTTCAAGCAGACGTGCGTCCACGGAGTTTCTCCACAACGAGAGCGATGAGGCGAGGCCTGAGCACGGCCTGCACGGGAACGACCCAGATGCGCGCATCGCGCCAGGCCCCGAATTTTACTGCATCCTTCTCGGTGATCAGGATGGCGTCGGCCTCCACGGCGGCGAACGGATTCTCGCGATACGAGTAGTGATCCGGAAAGGCGCGCGTCGCCGGCGTGATGCCCGCCGCGCGCAGCGTCGCGAAGAATCGCTCGGGCGAGCCGATGCCGGCCGCCGCGACCACCTTCTCGCCCGCGAACGCGGCGAGCGGCCGGCGCATGGCGGGATCGTCGAGCAGCCAGGCGTCGCCCGATTCGAGTTCGAGCGCGAAGGTATTCGGCCACGGCGGCAGCGTGCGGTCATAGGGGCTGTTGATGAGCGTGGCGTCGCGATGGCGCGACATCGGCTCGCGCAACGGCCCGGCGGGCAGCAGGAAGCCGTTGCCGCCGAGCCGGTCGTCGAACACGACGAGCTCGAACGCGCGGGCGAGGCGATAGTGCTGCAGGCCGTCGTCGCTGACGAGGACATCGACGTTCGGATGCGCCTGCAACAGCGCACGCGCCGCCGCGACGCGGTCCGGGCAGACGAACACCGGCGCGTGCGTGCGCCGTGCGATCAGAAGCGGTTCGTCGCCGACCTGCGCGGCCGCGCTCGACGGCGTGACGCTCGTCGCCTCCTTGATCTTCGCGCCGTATCCGCGCGAGACGACGCCGGGCTGGAAGCCCGCCGCCCGCAGCGCCTCGACGAGCGCGATCACGGTCGGCGTCTTGCCGGTCCCGCCGACGGTCACGTTGCCGACGACGACCACCGGCACGCCCACATCGACGCGCTTCATCCAGCCGAGTTCGTAGAACGCGCGGCGCGTCGCGGCGATTGCGCCGAAGATGCAGGCAAAGGGCGTCAGCGCCCACGCGACGGGACCGCGCCGGCGCCACTCGCGGGCGAGAAAATTTTCGATCGGCGGCTTGAAGTCAGACATGAACCGCCCTTGCATGAGCATGCGGCAAAGACTTCGGATACGGCAGGGCGCGCAACGGCAACTCCTTCGATGTCGGTCTCTCGTTGAACGGTTCGACCGGCGCTGCCCGCCCAAAGGTCCAGCCAGGGGGCGGCGCGCCGGTGCACGAACCCGGCACTCTAGCGCGCGAGCGGTCTGCGCGCCAGTCGCCGCGCGACGCAAGCAGTCTGTGGATAACTCTGTGAAGAACTTGCGCCGGAAAAGGCGCTAAACGGCTTCAAGCAAGAGTTGCTTCGGCGCACAGCATGGTCAGCGATATTTAACGCATCAAAATCAATGGGTTGCAACGAACTCATCAGCTTCCAAGGGCGGCGTCGATTGCGCTTCGGTAAGTCTTTCTGTGTGGACACTTGTTACACTGGCACGCATCCGGCCGCACGAAGACACTGCCTCGGCCCGCTTTCATCGACTCTCAGCCATGACTCCCGACTCCTTGCCGACGCCAGGCGGCGACGCCGTCATTCCCGTTTCCGTCCTCAATCGCGCGATCGGCACGATGCTCGAACGGTCGTTTCCGCTCGTGTGGGTATCGGGCGAAGTATCGAATTTCACGCGCGCGGCGAGCGGCCACTGGTATTTCTCGATTAAGGACGCCAATGCGCAGATGCGCTGTGTGATGTTCCGCAGCCGCGCGCAGTACGCCGAATTCACGCCGCGCGAAGGCGACAAGATCGAAGTCCGCGCCCTCGTGACGATGTACGAGCCGCGCGGCGAGTTGCAACTGGGCGTCGAAGCGGTGCGCCGCACGGGCCAGGGCCGTCTGTACGAAGCGTTCCTGCGGCTCAAGGCCCAGTTGGAGAGCGAAGGACTCTTCGCCGCCGAGCGCAAGCGCAGTTTGCCGACGCATCCGCGCGGCATCGGCATCGTTACGTCGCTGCAGGCGGCGGCTTTGCGCGATGTGCTCACCACGCTCGCACGCCGCGCGCCGCATGTGCCGGTGATCGTCTATCCGGCGCCGGTGCAGGGCGCGGGCGCCGGCGCGAAGCTCGCCGCGATGGTCGAAGCCGCGAACGCGCGGCGCGAAGCGGATGCGCTCGACGTGCTGATCGTGTGCCGTGGCGGCGGGTCCATCGAAGACCTGTGGGCGTTCAACGAGGAAGTGCTCGCCCGGGCGATCGCCGCGAGCGAGCTCCCGGTGGTGAGCGGCGTCGGCCACGAGACGGACTTCACGATCGCCGATTTCGCCGCCGATGTCCGCGCGCCCACGCCGACCGGCGCGGCCGAACTCGTCAGTCCGCAGCGCGTGCTGTTGTTGCGCGAGCTGGATCATCGGCACGCGGCGCTGGCACGCGGCTTTGGCCGGTCGATGGAGCGCCGCGCGCAGCAACTCGACTGGCTCGCGCGCCGGCTCGTGAGTCCGGCGGAGCGGCTTGCACGGCAGCGCGTGCATCTGCGGCAACTGGCGAGCAGGCTGGCGGCGGCGGGCGGGCGGCCGGTGCGCGATGCGCGTGCGCGGTTCGCGCTCCTGCAGTATCGATGGGCGCGCAGACGTCCTGATGTCGCCGCGCAAAGCGAGCACGTGCTGCGGCTGGCGGGGCGTCTCAGGAACGCGAGCGAGCGTCGCCGTGAGCGCGAGAAGGCGTGTTTGTCGGAGCTGTCGGCGCGCTTGCAGGTGCTCAGTCCGCAGCGCACGCTCGAACGCGGCTATGCGGCATTGATCGACGCGCAAACGGGCCGTGCGCTGCGTGCGCCGAATGCGCTGAAGCCGAAGCGGCCACTTACGGTGCATCTCGCGGAAGGATCGGCGGATGTGTTGCTGGCCGATGTCCAGCCGCGCCTGCCGGACGAATTCTGAAGCGGACGCGGCGCATTTTTGACGTGTCGAGCGATGCGCCGGCACGTCGCCGCGAGCACTTTTTACGCCGCTTTTAGCGGTATGAAAGCGATCTTCCTCATAAAGGCTGGCGGTTTGCGGGGTTATCCCAACTCGCCTACAATCCATTGCTCCACTGCTTCACTCCTCACAGTCCCACAATTCACATAGAAAGGAAGCTCGCAATCATGGAACATACGCTCCCGCCGCTGCCGTTCGACAAGAACGCGCTCGCTCCGCACATGTCGGAAGAAACGCTCGAGTATCACTATGGCAAGCACCACCAGACCTATGTGACCAAGCTCAACGAGCTGATCAAGGGCACGGAATTCGAGAACCTGTCGCTCGAAGAGATCGTGAAGAAGTCGTCGGGCGGTGTGTTCAACAACTCGGCTCAAACGTGGAACCACACGTTCTTCTGGAACAGCCTGTCGCCGAACGGCGGCGGCGCGCCGAGCGGTGCGCTGGCTGACGCCATCAACGCAAAATACGGCTCGTTCGACAAGTTCAAGGAAGAGTTCGCGAAGGTCGCCGTGGGCACGTTCGGCTCGGGCTGGACCTGGCTCGTGAAGAAGACCGACGGTACGCTCGACATCGTCTCGACGAGCAACGCCGCCACGCCGCTGACCACCGACAGCAAGCCGCTGATGACGCTGGACGTGTGGGAACATGCGTACTACATCGACTATCGCAATGCGCGTCCGAAGTTCATCGAGGCTTTCTGGAACATCGTGAACTGGGACTTCGCCGCGAAGAATTTCGGCGCCTGAGTTCGCTGTAGCGTTGGTTCAAAATCGGCTTCGCGATGATGCCGGTTGAAGCGAAGAAGCCCTCTGCGCGAGGGCTTTTTTGCGCCCGTTCGGCGCGTGGCGCGCTTTTGCGAGACGATTAAAATACCGGTTTCATCGCAACACGATCGCATCATGAAACGCTTCGCAGCCTTATGCCTCACGGCCTGGTCGGCCGCCGCGCTGCTTTACTTCGGGCGGCATTCGGCCGCCTTCATCGTGCTGTCGGGCGTGCTCGTGCTGGCGGGCTTCGATCTGCTGCGGCCCGATTCGAACGAGAGCGCCTGAATTAGAGCTTCTTCGCAAGACAACGATCCGAACTTGCTTCGGACAGCTTGCGTTGAAGATCACCGCCGCCGCGGCGTCGATTCCCAGTTGATGTCCACGCACAACACCTGCAAGCCAAACGGCGTCTGCGCGGCGATCGACGCCGTCACGCACAAGTGCGCTTCATTGATCGACAGATACGGCGCGGTCAGATGCACGCGCCCCGGCGCGCGCAGCGCCTCGATGAAGTACGGTCGGCGTTCCCAGCTCGCGCCTTCCGAATGCAGCAGCGGACTAAACCGCTTAGCGCGCTGCGACGTCCGCACCACCGGCACGACGTTATCGCCGATCTGCCGGCCCGCGTGATCGAGCAGGAAGCAGCGCGCCGTATCGGCCAGTTGCAGCAGTTCGCTCGTCGCGGAAGTCAGTGCTTCGCCTTCCATCAGCCTGACCGCCGCACGCTCGAGCCCGCTCACGTACGGCTCGAGACGCGTCGCTTGTGCGCGCTCGCGGGCCACGACGCGTTCGCGCGACGCCGCCGACAGCGCATCCATCGTGCTCGCCGCGACTTGCGGATGCACCGCGTCCACGCTCGGCTGCGCAAAGTACGCGCCCTGCACGAAATCGACGTTGCATTCGAGCGCGATCAACGCGTCGCGCTCGGTCGTGAGGCCGCCCATCAACACGAGCTGCCCCGATTCATGCAGCAGCGACACGAGCCGCGGCAGCACGCGCTCGATATGCGAATGCTCGGTCGCTTGCTGAAGGATGCAGCGGTCGAGCGTCACGATGTCGGGCCGCAAATGCCATACGCGATCGATGTTCGAATGCTTGACGCCGAAGCCATCGAGCGCGATCAGAAAGCCGGACTTGCGCAGCGAATCGACGATTGCGGTGAAACGCGCCGTCTCGCCGCCGGCCTGTTCAGGCACTTCGAGCACGACGCGCTGCGGCGGCAAGCCAATGTCCTTCAGCGCGGCGAGAAGCGCATCGCCGTAGCTCGTGTCCATCAGTGCGGCGGGATGAAGGCTCAGGAAAAGCCATTCGTCGTGGCTGTCGAACGCGTTGAAGTTGCCCAGATGGAGCGACTCGGCGAGCCGCCCGAGCTCGAGCAGATCGCCGCGCCGCGCGGCCTGCGTGAAAACCTCGTGCGACGGCACATGGCGATGCGTATCGTCGCGCGCGCGCAGCGACGCGTGATAGCCGATCGCCCGCCTGTGCGACACGGAGAACACCGGCTGAAACACGCTGAAGACCGTGTATTCGCCGTACAGCACGGTGCGACGCGAGCCGTCGTCGCCGGCGACAGGGCGCGGCGGCTGGAAGCGGGGAGGGTCGATATCAACCATGCTCATGGTCTGGGCGCGCGGGAACCGGCTTATTGGGATAGAGGGAGTTTACAAGATCGGGCGTCCGACCGTTCGAGCAAAAATCATGCGAATGCACGGAGCGGTGCGTGGGGTGGACAAGCCGATGAATCAAGCGTCATGCGAGCGTCGCGTCGCGGTGCGAATGGCACCGGCGCGGTGCGGCGCGCACATCGGAATGGCGGATACACGCGAGGCTCCGTACGGCACGCGTTCAATTGGATTCCGACGGGTCCGGCTTCCTCAATGTCCCCCGCACTTCCGGCGCGAGTTGGCCGAAGATCCACGCGGTCGCCGCCGTGATCACGCCGACGCAAAGGAAGGTCGCGTGGAATGCGGGCAGCGAGTTCGTCTCGGTGACGCGCGGCAAAAGCCCGGTGAACGTCGACAGGATCGCGCCGGCGACGGTCACGCCGAGGCTCATCGACAGCATCTGCACGAGCGAAAACAGGCTGTTGCCGCTGCTCGCGCCGCCGGTGCCGAGGTCCTTGAGCGTCAGCGTGTTCATCGCGGTGAACTGCATCGAATTGACGGCGCCGAACACGGCCAGTTGCACGAGGCGCAGCCAAAGCGGCTGATGCGCGCTCGTCAGCGCGAAGCTCGCCATCATCAGGCCGACGAGCACCGTGTTCACCACCAGCACTGGCCGATAACCGTACCGTTCGATCAGCCGCGTCACGAGCCGCTTGCTCAGCATGCCGGCGGCAGCGACGGGCAGCATCATCATGCCGGCTTCGAATGCGGAATAGCCGAGGCTCACCTGCAGCAGCAGCGGAATCAGATAAGGCATCGCGCCGCTTCCGATGCGGGCGAAGAGATTGCCCAGCAAGCCGACGCTGAACGTGTGAATCTTGAAGAGATCGAGCGAGAAAATAGGCTGCGCGGCGCGCGTCGCGTGCAGTCCATACGCGATGAAGCAGCCGAAGCTCAGAATCAGCAGCACGAGCACGATCGCGTGTTGCAGGCCGAGATCGGCGAGGCCGTCGAGCGAGATCGTCAGCGCGACCATGCCGACCGCGAGCAGCAGATAGCCCGCGAGATCGAAGCGCGGCGTCGCGGGATTGCGGCTGTCGGGCATATACAGATTCGTCGCGATGCAGCCGATCACGCCGACCGGCACGTTGATCAGAAAGATCCAGTGCCACGACGCGATCTGCACGAGCCAGCCGCCGAGCGTCGGTCCGATGAGCGGCCCGATCAGCCCCGGAATCGCGACGAACGCGAGCGCGGACAGATACCGTTCCGCCGGAAACACGCGCAGCACGGCGAGGCGTCCGACGGGCAGCAGCATCGCACCGCCGATGCCCTGCACGACGCGATAAGCGACCAGCGCCTGCAGCGATTGCGCCTTCGCGCACAACAGCGAGCCGATGGTGAACACGAGAATCGCGCTGAAAAACACGCGCTTCGTGCCGAGCTTGTCCGCGAGCCAGCCGGATACGGGAATCATCATCGCCATGGTGAGCGAGTAGGCGATCACGACGCCCTGCATGCGCAGCGGCGCCTCGCCGAGACTTCTGGCCATCGCGGGAAGCGCGGTATTGACGATAGTCGAATCGAGCGTCTGCATGAAGAAGCCCGTCGCGACGAGCCACAGCATGATGGAGAGCGATCGGTCGTCGGGCTGCGCTGTGGCGGTATCGGTCATGAGCGGGGCGGCGTTATTTGCGCAGTTCGGCCACGAAGTCGTAATACTCGTTGCGACAGTAGGTATCGGTGAGCTCGATGGCGCGCTGATCGGCGGTATAGCCGACGCGCGTGATCAGCAAGAGCGCGTCGTGCGGCGCGATGCCCATTTGCTCAGCAATCTCCGGGCTCGCGTTCACGGCGCGGAAATGCTGGAGCGCGCGCACGATCGATAGGCCGTGTGCATCGAGATAACTGTAGAGCGAGTCGCCGATGGAAAGCGGATCGGGGACGAGCGAGGCGGGAAAGGTGGAGTTCTCGACGGCCATGACGGTGTCGTCGGCGAGACGCAGGCGCTTGAGGCGCGCGACGGCGGCGGCGGGCGACAGTCCAAGCTGAATGACCTCTTCGCGATTGGCCGGTTCGATGGTGCGCGAGAGCCACTTCGAACTTGGCTGGAAGCCGCGCCGCCGGAGCATCTCCGAGAAGCTCGACAGACGCGAGAGCGGGTCCTCGTAGCGTGGCCGGATGAAGCTGCCTGCACCCTGTTCGCGTCGGATGAGCCCTTGTTCGACGAGCAGTGCGATGGCCTTTCTCGACGTGATCCGCGATACCCCGAGCGCCTCGGACAGCACGCGTTCGGACGGCAACGCTTCACCGGCGTGCCAGCGGTTGTCGTGAATGGCGGTGGCGAGCTTGCGGGCGAGTTGGAGATAAAGCGGCGTGTCGCTGTCCGGGTCCGGGCGCAAGTCGCGCCAGCGGTCTTCCGAGGTCGAGTTCATAAATCGGACGCTGTGGGCTAAGCGGGGATTTTAAGACAAACGGTGGACGCAAAGGGGCGGGCGATTGCGTCGTTTGTCGATGAATGCATGGGGGAGACGCATCGGTGCGACAGGAGGCTGGCGCATCTTGCGATGCTTCAGCAAGTAGGTGACGCGACTGGAGAATCGAGACGCTCTGCGGAAGCCGACCGAATGTTCGTCAACCGAGAAAGACATCGCCGGTTAAATCGATGCCTGCCCGCAAGAAGTATCGTGATGATGCCGATCTCATCGCGCATGCGCCCGGCGCGATTTCGCGAGCGCGCGACAGCGGCATCAGCGCGAGGTGTCGGCTACAAAGACGCAGATGCCGTCAAGCCGTCGCCGCCCCGCCCACACCCCGGCCACCGCGCACATAAAGCGCAACCGACAACGCCACCGCCGCCGCAGCAGCGACCGCCGCGAACAGAAACACCGATCCATACCCGAACTCGCCTGCGACATACCCCGCGAGCGGCCCGGTCAATCCGAGCGACAAATCGAGGAACACGGAATACGCCGACAGCGCCGCGCCCCGGCTCGCGGGCGGCACGAGGCCAACCGCTTCCACGCCTAGCGCCGGGAACACGAGCGCGAAGCCGCATCCCGTCAACGCCGCACCCGCGAGCGCAAACGTCGGGTCCGCCGAGAGCCACAGCATCAACAGCCCAGCGCACTCGAGCGCGAAAGAGACGATCGCCACGCGAAATCCCCCGTAAGCCTTGATCGTGTTGGCGAACAAGAGCCGCGCGCCGACGAACGTCGTGCCGAACACCGTCAGCGACAGCGCCGCGTTCGGCCAGTGATGCGCCGCATAGAACAGCGTGATGAAGGTCGCGATCGATCCGAAGCCCGCCGATCCCAGCGCAAGGCCGAATCCATACGGCAGCACGCGGAAGAACACGCTGCGATACGACATCCGTTCGCCATGCACGACCGGCACGCTCGCCATGCGCGTCGCGAGCCAGTACCCGAGCGCGCCGAGCGCAATCACGATCAGCGCGAGCGCACCGAAGCCCAGCGAGTGATCGATGGCGACGCCGAGCGGCGCACCGATCGCCAGCGCGCCATACGTGGCGATCCCGTTCCACGAGATCACCTTCGCGTTGTTCGCGACACCCACGCGCCCGATGCCCCACGTAATCGATCCCGTTCCGACCCAGCTTTCCCCGAAGCCGAGCACGAGCCGCGCGATGACCAGCAGCACGAGGCTCACCGCATGCCATTGCGCCGCGAGCGCGGAGCCGAGCAGCAGCACGCCGCTTGCCGCGCACGCCGCCAGCCCGTAAAGCACGGTCTTCTTCGGCCCGAGCGTGTCGGCGGTGCGGCCTGCCAGCGGCCGCGAGACGAGCGTCGCGAAGTACTGGACGCTGATCGCCGCGCCGGCCATCACCGATCCATAGCCGAGGTCCGTATGCACGAAGCCGGGCAACACGGCGAGCGGGATGCCGATCGTCAGGTAGCAGAGGAACGTGTACAGCACGACCGAGACGATGCGTAGAGTCACAGCCAGGTCGCTTTGCGGGGCGGCCGCAGTGCGGGAGTCGGAGGACATAGGGAAAGTGCGGGGTTGAATTCGGCGGGAAGGCGTGATTCTCCCATATGTTGCGGCGCAGCGTCGCGGTCGTTTTGTAACTGGATAGTCCAAACCGGCGATGCGGTCGATCGTTCGCTTTCCGCCTCTTCGTTGCCGGATAAGGCTTTCGGGACTTATCGCAACGCCAATATGTCGTTCATGCAATGCCGGCTATGGGTCGCGGATTTTGGCAGTGATAGGTTTCGAACCATCGAGGCGGTAGGACCAGTCTGAAAATGAGTCCACCGACCTCACCGCCACCGGCTGCGCACCCCGCGCAACCAGCAAGCCGCATGAAGCCCCGCGAGACACGATTCCATGAGCGAGCCCATCCGTTTCTATCATCGCAATGCCATCCGCGAAATCAGCGGCGCGTCGACGACGCGCACCGTCCTGCAATACCTGCGCGAAGACGCGCGCTGCACCGGCACGAAGGAAGGCTGCGCCGAAGGCGATTGCGGCGCGTGTACGGTCGTCGTCGGCGAGCCGGACGGCGCGGGCGGCGTCGCATTGAAGGCGGTAAACGCGTGCGTGCAGTTCCTGCCGACGCTCGATGGCCGCGCGCTCTGCACCGTCGAAGACCTGCGCCAGCCGGACGGCTCGCTGCATCCGGTGCAGCAGGCGCTCGTCGATTGCCACGGTTCGCAATGCGGCTTCTGCACGCCTGGCTTCGCCATGTCGATGTTCGCGCTCTACGAGAAGCACGGCCACGCGAACGCGACTTGCGCGCACAAGCCGCCGCCGTCGCGCCAGGAAATCAGCGACGCGCTGACCGGCAATCTGTGCCGCTGCACGGGGTATCGCGCGATCATCGATGCCGCCGAGCGCATGTTCGATCACGCGCCGCTCGCGCCGCTCAACAAGGAATCGCTGGCAAAGACGCTCGCTACGCTTCAGCGCGACGACACATTCCACTACGAGCACGCCGGCCGCGAGTTCGACGCCCCGCGCACCCTCGAAGCCCTCGCGAAGCTCAAGGCCGGGAAGCCGAACGCGCGCCTGCTCGCGGGCAGCACGGACGTCGGCCTGTGGGTGACGAAGCAATTGCGCGATCTCGGCGATGTCATCTACATCGGCCAGATCGAGGCGATGAAGCGCGTCGAGACGACGGATGAGTGGATTGAAATCGGCGCGGGCGTGACGGTCGAGCGCGCGTATGCCGAACTCGTGAAGACGTATCCCGAACTCGAGGAAATGTGGCTGCGCTTCGCGTCGCTGCCGATTCGCAACGCAGGCACGCTCGGCGGCAACGTGGCGAACGGCTCGCCCATCGGCGACTCGATGCCCGGACTCATCGCGCTGAACGCGCGCGTCGTGCTGGCGAGCATCGACGGGACCCGCGAGATGCCGCTCGAAGACCTGTACATCGCCTATCAGAAGAAGGACATGGCCGAGCATGAATTCGTCGCCGCGATTCGGGTGCCGACGCGCACGGGCAAGCGTGCGAACCTGCGCTTTCGGACCTACAAGCTTTCGAAGCGCTTCGATTCCGACATCTCCGCCGTCTGCGCCGCGTTCGCCTATATCGCGGATGGCGACGTGATCCGCGAGCCGCGCATCGCGTTCGGCGGCATGGCGGCGACGCCGAAGCGCGCCGCGCGCGCCGAAGCCGCGCTCGCCGATGTGCAATGGCACGAAGCGACTGCGCAAGCCGCGATGCGCGCGCTCGCCGACGACTACGCGCCGCTCACCGACATGCGCGCGTCGAGCGGCTATCGGCTCGATACGGCGAAGAGCCTGCTGTACCGCTTCTGGCTGGAGACGCGTCCGCACGATCCGCTCGCGAAATCGAAGCTGGATGTACGCGCGATCGAACTCGTCGAAGTGAAGTGAGGATATCGAAATGAATCAGCAAGCCGAAGCCTTTCTCGCCGAAGCGCAATCCGCCGCCGACGCCGCCGGCGATTTCAAGCAGGTCCATGTGTCGCGTCCGCACGAGTCGGCGCATCTGCACGTCAGTGGCCGCGCAAGCTATACCGACGACATCCCGCTCGTTGCGGGCACGCTGCACGCCGCGCTTGGCCTGAGCCCGAAGCCGCACGCGAAGATCGTTTCGATGAACCTCGACGCCGTGCGCGCGACGCCGGGCGTCGTCGCCGTCTTCACCGCCGACGATATCCCCGGCGTCAACGATTGCGGCCCGATCATCCATGACGATCCGATTCTTGCGCCGGGCGTCGTGCAATACGTCGGCCAGCCGATGTTCGTCGTCGTCGCGAATTCGCACGATACGGCGCGCCTCGCCGCGCGTCGCGCGGATATCGCGTTCGAGGACTTGCCCGCCGTGCTCACCGCCGAGGACGCGCGGCGCGCGCAATCGTATGTGCTCAATCCGCTGAAGCTCGCGCGCGGCGATGCGCGCGGCACGATGTCGAAAGCCACGCATCACGAACGCGGCGCGATGAAGCTCGGCGGACAAGAGCAGTTCTATCTCGAGGGGCAGATTGCGTACGCGGTGCCGAAGGACGACGACGGCATGCACGTCTATTGTTCAACGCAGCATCCGACGGAGATGCAGCATCTCGTCGCGCACGTGCTCGGCGTGCAGTCCCATAACGTGCTCGTCGAGTGCCGACGCATGGGCGGTGGCTTCGGCGGCAAGGAATCGCAGTCGGGGTTGTTCGCGTGCTGCGCGTCGCTGGCGGCGTGGAAGCTGTCGTGCCCGGTCAAACTGCGCCCCGATCGCGACGACGACATGATGATCACCGGCAAGCGCCACGACTTCGTGTACGACTTCGAGGTCGGCTATGACGATGACGGCGTGATCGAAGGCGTCGCCGTCGACATGACTTCGCGCTGCGGCTTCTCCGCCGATCTCTCGGGCCCGGTGATGACGCGCGCCGTCTGTCACTTCGACAACGCGTACTGGCTGCCTAACGTGGCGATCGAAGGATTTTGCGGCAAGACGAACACGCAGTCGAACACCGCGTTTCGCGGCTTCGGCGGGCCGCAGGGCGCGTTCGGTATCGAGTACATCATCGACAACATCGCGCGTTCGGTTGGCCGCGATTCGCTTGATGTGCGCCTCGCCAATCTCTATGGCAAGACAGAGAACAATCGCACGCCGTATGGACAGACGGTCGAAGACAACGTGCTGCACGAACTCATCGGCGAGCTTGCGGCGACGAGCGAGTATCGACGCCGGCGCGAAGCCGTGCGCGAGTTCAACGCCAACAACGAGATTCTGAAGAAGGGCCTCGCGCTCACGCCGGTGAAGTTCGGCATCGCGTTCAACGTGACGCACTTCAATCAGGCCGGCGCGCTGGTGCATATCTATACCGATGGCTCCATCCTCGTGAACCACGGCGGCACGGAGATGGGGCAGGGCCTCAACACCAAGGTCGCGCAAGTGGTGGCGCATGAGCTGGGCATCGACTTCGTCCGCGTGCGCGTGACGGCGACCGATACGAGCAAGGTGGCGAATACGTCGGCGACGGCGGCATCGACGGGAACGGATCTCAACGGCAAGGCCGCGCAGGATGCGGCGCGTCAGTTGCGCGAGCGGCTTGCGTCGTTTGCGGCGGAGACGTTCGGCGGCGGCGCGGTATCGGCAGCGGAGGTGCGCTTTGCGAACGATCGCGTGATCGTCGGCGATGACGCGATCCCGTTCGGCGAAGTCGTCGCCAAGGCGTATCTCGCGCGCGTGCAGTTGTGGTCCGATGGCTTCTACGCGACGCCCAAGCTGCACTGGGATCAGGCGACGATGCAGGGCCGCCCGTTCTTCTACTACTCGTATGGCGCGGCCGTGTCGGAAGTGGTGGTCGACACGCTGACTGGCGAGATGCGCGTGCTGCGCGCGGATGCGTTGCACGACGTGGGGGCATCGCTGAATCCGGCGCTGGACATCGGGCAAGTGGAGGGCGCGTTCGTGCAGGGCATGGGCTGGCTCACGACGGAGGAACTCTGGTGGAACGATAACGGCAAGCTGATGACGCACGCGCCGTCCACGTACAAGATTCCGACGGTGAACGACATGCCCGCCGACTTCCGCGTGTCGCTGTTCAACAACCGGAATGCGGAGGACAGCATTCATCGCTCGAAGGCGGTTGGCGAGCCGCCGCTTCTTCTGCCGTTCTCGGTGTTCTTCGCGATTCGCGATGCGGTCTCGGCTGTGGGCGATCACAAGGTGAATCCGCCGTTGAACGCGCCGGCCACCGCGGAGGAGATTCTTCGCGCGGTGAATGCGGTGAGGAGCGCGCGGTCATGATGCACGTCGTCTTGTTCGGCGCGGGCCACGTCGGCCATGCGCTTGCCAACGTGCTCGGGATGCTGCCGTGCGTCGTCCAATGGGTCGATGCGCGCGACGAGCTGTTCCCCGACGAGGTTCCTGCCAACGTCCAGATCGAAGCGACGGATGCGCCAGAGGCTATCGTCGACGAAGCGCCTGCCGGGGCGTATTTCATCGTGATGACGCACGATCATTCGCTCGACTTCGCGCTGACGCAGCGGATTATGCGGCGCCGGGACTTCGCTTACTTCGGGCTGATCGGGTCGAAGACGAAGCGCGTGAAGTTCGAGCGGAGACTGGTCGAACGTGGATTGGCGCCGGAGCGGTTGCAGGAGATGACGTGTCCGATCGGAGTCGAAGGAATCGCCGATAAAGCGCCGCCGTCGATCGCGCTGGCCGTGGCGGCGGAGGTGTTGCGGGTGCGGGAGGCTGTGCGCGCATCAGTGACGATGCGCGCGGTCGCGTAGGAATTTGCGCTTTCGTCGAGCGATGGGGCCTCAACCCGCCACACCCCCCACCCGATACCTCCCCGGCGCGACCCCATACACCTCCTTGAACCGCTTCGAAAAAGCCGCTTCCGACTGATACCCCACCTCAGCCGCAACATCCGCGATGCTCTTCGTCGTGCGCGCGAGCATCGTGCTTGCAAGCTGCATCCGCACATGACTCAGCAGCGCGAGCGGCGATGTATCCGAATGCGCCGAGAACGCGCGCATGAACGTGGCGCGCGACATCGCCGCTTCCTTCGCCAGCATCTCGACGGTCCACGGTTCGGCGGGGCGTTCGAGCATCGCAATCACCGCTGCGCCCAATCGCCGGTTCGCCAGCAGCCCGAGCACGCCCGCGAGCGTCGGCTGCCCCGCGAGCCACGCGCGAAGCAGCATCGTGAAAAGCGCAGTGGAAAGCGCCGCCACGATCGACGGTGCGCCAAGTCCGGCTTCCTCCGCTTCGCGCCGCATTGCGCCGACGAGCGGCGCAAGATAAGGCGCCGAATCGCTCGTGAACGATACGTGCACGAAATCGGGCAATACATCGATCAACAGCGCGCGCGGCGTATACAGAAAGCGTCCGCATAGCAGATCCAGCGAAGCCCCCTGCTCGCCGCAATTGCTTCGCACGGTGACCGCGCCGTTGTCGCGCGCCTGCATCGGGCCGGAACCGGCGTGCGCGTTTGCATGGATGGAAAGCACGTGTGCATCGCCGCGAGGCAGAAACAGGATATCGCCCGCCTCCAGCGCGACCGGCGCATGACCCTCGCGCAACACGCGGCATGCGCCGCTCAACACCACGTGATAAACCGCTTCGCCAGTGGGCGCGGGCGCATGGTCGAGCTCCAGCGGGCCGCTCAGCAGACAGCGCAAATCGAGCGTGCCCGAAAGATGCGCCAGCTGAATCAAACGGTCGAGAGCGTCCATATCGTCACAGCGATGTCATTTGGAATCCGCGCTCGCCCACTCGTCGGCGACAACGACCTTCCTGTTCGTCAGCGAATCCGACACGCGTGACATCAACGCGCGCAGCCAGGCGATATCCGTCGATTCATCCGGCTGCGGCTGCGAAAGCTGATAGCACTTGATGCGCGGGAACGGCACCGGCGAATCGAGCACGGCGAGCGGCAGCATCGCCGCATAATGCTGCGCGAACCGGCGCGGCGCGGTGAAGATCAGGTCCGACTGGAGCAGCACTTGCGGCACGAGCCCGAAGTACGGAATGGTCGTGACGATGCGACGCCGGATGCCCGCCCGCGCCAGGCCGATATCGATCGGATGACGCTTCGCGCCGCTATACGGCGTCGGCGCGAGATGCGCGGCGAGCGCATAACGTTCGACAGTCAGCGGCTCGCGCGCAAGCGGATGATTCGCGCGCATCAGGCAGACGAAGACATCGGCGAAAAGGTCGTGGCGTTCGAAACGCGGTTCGGGCTTCGTCCAGTTCGCGACCATCAGGTCAATCTCGCCTTCGTCGAGCGCGCGCTCGTGATCGCGCATCGGGTTCAGCGATTCGATCTCCAGCCGCGCATTCGGCGCGGCCTCGCGGAAGGCGGCGACGAGCGTCGGCATGAAGAAATCGTTCAGGTAATCCGGCGCGGCGATGCGAAAAGTGCGGCGAGAACTGGCGGCATCGAAATCGCCGTGCGGCGTCGCGACGAACTCGACCTCGCGCAACGCGCGCTGCGCCGGAGCGAGCAGCGTCTCGCCGTATTCGGTCGGCACCATGCCTTGCTTGCCGCGCACGAGGATCGGATCGCCCAGAATCTCGCGCAGACGGCGCAGCGCGGTGCTGATCGCCGGCTGCGTCTGATTCAGCCGCTGCGCGGTCTGCGTGACGCTGCGCTCCAGCAGCAGCGTGCGCAACACGCGGATGAGCCAGATGTCGAGGGAATCGGCGGGATCGTTCATGGCTTGGGGCAAGAGACCGGAAGGCGCGGCGCGCGCATCGTCATCACGCGCGCCACGCCGCAACCGAAGTTAACCGCGTTCCGATTTTTGACGCCATAGCGCACGCCCTATGCGCGGCATCGGCCGATTGCGTCGCTCGGCGCGCCCTATGCCCCGATTTCGGCCGCGTTGCCGAAGTCCGCTTCCTTCGGCGCCATCGGCAGATTGCTGATGCGCTTCACTTCCGCGGCGTCGAGCCAGTTCGGCGAACGTGCGACGTACAGCACCATCGGCAAGGTGTCTTCGCCCCAGAAAATCTGATCGTTGACGATGAACGTCGGCACGCCGAACACGCCCATCGCGACGGCGCGGTCGTTGTTGTCGCGCAGCTTCGCCTTGAGGTCTTCATCGTCGATGCGCGATTCCGCCTCCGGCATGCCGACGTGCGCGCACAGCGCGTGAAAGCCTTCCGGCGTCGACGGATCGCGTCCTTCGCGCCAGATGAAGCGAAAGATGTTGCGCACGACGGTGATATCGCTGTCCGCGAGCACCGCGAGCCGCAGCGCCTTGGCCGGATCGAACGGATGCGCGGGCGGCATCCGGAACGGAATGCCCAGCTGTTCGGCGCGAAAGAGCGCGTGCCGGTACGTAAAGACGCGCTTCGACGGAATGGTTGCGGCGTGCGGCTGCTTCCAGCGGTCGAGCAGCTTGAGCAGCTGCACGGGCACGAACTCGAACGGGATGTCGGGCCACTTCTCGTGTTGCTCGAGGAGCAGGTACGAGAACGGCGAGATGAAATCGAAGAAAAAGTACGGCCGACCGTCAGTGGTCGAATGCGGGGCACTCATGTCGTTTCTCCTTGCTTTTTGCGCGCCTGGCGCTGGCCTCGTCGCCTGCTGCCGCTCATCGCCGCTCATCGTCCGATCGTGCGGGTGTCGCGAGCTTCGGCCAGCTTCGTCAGGCGCGGGCGTCGTGTCCTGCATTCTTCGTGGCCAAAAAAGCGCCGCGTGTCCTTCCGGCCGCGTGCACTTTCCACGGCCGAATGATTCGATATTACGTGCTGCCTTGCTCCGTGTCTGCACGCGAAGCAGCCCTCGACGCGGCAAGACGCTCGCGCGGCTGGCCAGCATGGGCATCCGCGTCCGCATCTGTGTCGCTCGCGGCGATGGCCGCGTGCGCGAGCCGCGCGCGGACGAAGCCGATGTGTTCCCGCAGCACATAGAACTGATCGGCGAACGCGAGCGGCATCTTCATCCGGTTGACCGCCGATTCGATCGCGTCGATGCGGTCGAGCAGGGCGTCGCGCTGGGCGGTGTCGGGGCCGCTGATCGCTTCCCGTTCGATTGCAATCAGCGCGCCATACCAGCGATAGATGCGCGATTTGACGCGCCACCGGTAGAGACCCGGCACGAGCCGCAGCGCCGGAATCAGCACGACGATCAGCGGCACCAGCACGACCAGCACGCGATCCGCGAGGCTCGCGACCCAGAACGGCAGCGTGCGATACAGGAAACTCTTGCCCGACTTGTAATAACGCTCGGCGTTGTCGCTGATGCGGAATTCGTGGACGAGCGGCGCGGGAAACTCGTTGGCCCGTTGCAGCAAGCCCGCGCGGCTGTGGACCTCGCGTGCGGCCTCGATCAGCAGGTCCGACAGCGCGGGATGCAGACTGTCGCGCGCAACCAGCTCTGCGGTCGGCGCGACCATGTGAACCGGATGCGGCGGCAGGTTCGCCGCGAGATCGAACGCGCCCATCGGCAATTCGATTTCGGTCAAGTACGGGAAGCGGCGCGCGTAGGCATCGGCCTGGGAGAAATCCATGAAGCGGATGCCGGACGTGCGCAGGAGCTTGGCCATCGTCGGCGGCTGGGCGGAATCGCCGGTCAGGAAGACGGCGTCGATCTGGCCGTCTTCCAGCGCCTTGGCGGCCGTGTCGCCGGCGAGCGGAAGCAGCGGCGTATCGCCGCCCGGCTGAATGCCGTTCGCCTTCAGCAGCGTCAGCGCGAGCAGCCTCGTGCCGCTGCCCTCCGCGCCGATCGCGAGGCGCTTGCCTTTCAGTTCCGATAATCGCGATACCGGCGCACCGCGATAAAACACCGCGAGCGGCACATACGACACGCTGCCGAGCGATTCGAGATCGTCGTGCGTGGCGCCCGGCTTCGTCATGCCGCCCTGCACGAAAGCCACATCGATGCCGGAGTTCGGATCGGAGAGCCGCGTAAGGTTGTCGAACGAGCCTTGGGTTTCCATCACGTTGAGCGTGACGCGGTTGCGCGCGAGGATCGCCTTGTACTTCTGCGCACTGTTCCAGAACGAACTGCCCTTGGGACCGGCGGCGATGGTCAGCGCGCTCGGCGGCGCGGGCTGGATCAGGCGCACGGCGAAGTACAGCGCGACGATGCTCACGAGGACGATCGGGCCGAAAGTCATCGCCAGGTCGCGCCAGGAGATCGCGACGAAGCGCGCAACGATCTTCGGTTGCGGTCTGCGGCGGGAACTGGAAGTGGCGTCGGACGCTGCGGGTTCCTTGTGCGCGTCGGGCTGGGTCATATCGGTGCTTCGAGTCAATTTGTGCCGAGAGCTTACCCGAACGAGCGACGCGGGCGTTTCGTGCATCGCGGGTCAGCCGAATGTGACACGCGTATGGACGCGCCGGGCCCTTTGTCCACCCTTGTTGCGTCCGGCTGCTGCCAGCGGGCGCCGCGTCGTTAAAAGCTTTGCGCTAACGGCCGCGCTGGGCTAAATTGACGTTCGCCGCCGTACGATAAGAATCATTCGTCCGAAACCCGATAGTTGGGCTGTCAGGACACGCGCCGCATCGCTGGCGCAGACGCGCATCGAGCATGCGCCGTGCGGCTGGACACTCATAGACGAGCCGAGGGCCATCGAGCCCGACCGATCGGCCGAATTCGTTTCTTCGCCAGCCTCTCGCAGCACCGCATCACAGCATCGCGGCTTCTTCGCCGTGCAATCGTCAGCCAATCGGCATCGACGATTCGCGCGGCCACGATCGCCCGATGCCGTCGCCTCTTCCCGGGCGATGCGATCCGGTTTGATGTGCAAACGAGCGAAGTAGCAACTGTGCGAAGTCAACAAGCGAAACAAAAGGAGAAACCATGAAAGTTGTCGATCTGTTGAAGGCTCTGGGCGTCGTGGTCTGTGTGGCGGTGGCGTCGAGCGCCTATGCCCAGTCGAGCGATGCGGCGGCCACCACGAGCACCGAAGCCAGCGCACCGACCAAGGCGCAAAAATCCGCGACCAAGAAGACCGACCGCTCGCTCGGCTATGCCGTGCGCCGCGCGTTGTCGAAAGCGCAAGGCTTCGACGTGTCGAATGTGTACGTCCGTGCGCGCGGCGGTGCGGTCACGCTGACGGGCACGGTGCCGGAAGGCGCGCAGATCGCGCAGGCGGAAGAAGTCGCGAAGGGCGTGTCGGGCGTGACGTCGGTGTCGAACAAGCTCTCGCTGAGCGCGCAGAACGGCGGGAAATAAGCGGCGTATTCCGGCGGGCAGCCGCCGGGAAATGTCGAGCGGGCTCCGGTTTGTCGCCGGGGCCCGTTTTCGTTTGCGCTTGCGGGTTTCGTTATCGTTCGATGGATGCCGCCGCTCAGTGCGCGACCGCGGATGCCGCCTCGGCCGCCGATGCCGCGACGGGAGTGGCCGTCGCCGCTGCCTGCGCCTGGCGCTTGCTCTCGGCGGCGCCATCCGATGCCTGAATCGCCGTGGCGGCCGCGGCGGGCGCCTGCACGACGATCGGCGTCGGCGTGAGTTCGGGCGAAGTCAGCACCAGCGAAGGCACGAGCGGCTTGCTCTCGACTTCGTCGGCCGCGACGGGCGAACTGCGCGGCACCGTCTTCAGATAGTGGCCCATCAGGTTGAAGAAACGGTCGTAGAACTTGCCCGCCGGCACCGTTTCGCTCGAAATCTTCACCATTGCGTCGCTATTGGAGCGGATCGGCAGCGAAAGCGAGCCGAGCACGCTGAGGCCGACACTCGCCGACGTGTCGCTTTTCTTAAGCGCGTAGCCGTCCTGCACGGCGTTGACGTAGGCAATGCTCTGATTCGCGGTGTTCTCGCCGGGCGTGCAGACCACGTGAAAGGACACCACGGCGTGCGTGTCGGCGTTCGGCTGGAAATTCTTGGTGGCGTCGACGGTGTCGGGCTGGGCCATCGTCGTGAGGAAGCCTTGCGACAGCAGCGCGCGGCGGGCGGCTTCGCACGTTTCTTTCACGGTGGCGTCGAAATTATGCGCGTAGGGACTCACGCCAGAACTGAACAACTCCTGCTGATAGCTCGGGGTGGTGGCGGCGCGACCGCCGCAGGCGGCGAGGGCGAGTAGAGCGAGGGAGACAACGGCGAGGCGCAACGACGAGATAGGCATGGGCGGCGGCAAAAACGAAATGTGTGACAACGCAGACCCAAATTGTAGTGCCGCCGGACTGTCCGATGAAAAAGCGGAATCCGAAATCGTTGCGAAATCCGTGGCTTACAGCGAGGTGACTGGCGCGATCCCGTACTGGACGGGCGTTCGGGCGCCGTTGCAGAAAGCGAAAAAGCCCGGCGCGGGAGCCGGGCTTCGCTGGCGGCAACGGCCTGTCAATTTAGGGGCGATCGTAGATACCGGCGTTGACGATGCCAGCCGCACGGCCCGATGCGGACGCGCCTTCCGCCGCACCGCCAAAGGACGATTCCGCGACGCCTTGCTGCGCGTTCACGCGGGCCTGGGCAGCCTGGATGTTGGCGGGGTAGGTCGTGTGGTCGCTTGCCGGGTTGTAGCCTGCGCGCTCGAGTTGGACCAGCTGCGCCCGGACTTCGGCGCGGGTGATGGGGCTATTGCTCTGCGCTTGAGCCAGCGCCGGGACAACCAAAGCAGAAGCGATGACGATGGCGGGAACGATCGACTTGAACATGATGACTCTCCGTATTCCGATTCGCGGGAACGTTGCAGTCGGGAGGGTGTCTCTCCACTGCTTCGTCGTTGAGAGGCAGTGTAAGCCGGTTGCGTCTCAGTACAAACCCTGATGCGACGAAATCAGTTTTGTCGGATTGACATTAATCGTGTCAATCGGAAGCTGCCATTCGATTGAAATCGCCTTCGCGCGCGCCTCCGACGTGCTCCCTTGGGATTTTCCGCTGTCGGTTTACCCTGACTTCTTTGAGCACTCAGTCCAGTTAAGTATCGGCGGCAACGCCTTAAAGTCGGGCGATCCGGAAGCAAACCGCGCAGCGGAACTGCTTATTCAACATTCGCTGCTCGGTGGGGGCGCACGTCGGCTTACCTTACCGTTGACGAGTGTCGTCGACCCCTGCCGACCGTCGGATCGTCGCGATGTGTACGGCAGGCACCAGAGTGAAGTGGAGATATCAAACCTTCAGCACGGGTCCGTCTTTCGGATCAGCGACTCACACTTTCAAGGTGGGACGGCCGTTCCTTTTTTTTTACGGCTGCCGACAGGCCCTCGTCAGCCGTAGCCGACGCTCACCGTTCAGCCGACGTGCGGCTGCTGCACCTCCCTTTGCTGACTTGGCGAGGCGGCACAGTTGCATGTCAAGCTTTCCCTTGCGCAACGTCAACATTTAGGTTGCTTTTCGACGGCTTTGAGCGCATGGTGAAAAGATCCAGATGCACCTGACCGCCCATTTTCGCATCCGGACAGGTATCGGTTCCTGACGGTCACGATCGCTTAAGGAGCGCGCCATCATGACCATCCCTACTATTGAATACAGAGGGTACGAGCTAGGTGCTTACTCTCACCAGGTATTCCCCTTGCATCGTGATCCGTATGCCAAAGGACCAAGGCAGTTCTCATCGTTCGTAAGGATAGACACCATTCCGTCCAGCGAAGCTAAGGCTCGGCGCTATGCAACGTTGTTCGATGTGGTAAGTCCCGCCACCATGGGCGCTGCCATCGACCTTGCGATGCAATACGGCAAAGACATCGTCGATGGCAAGGTTAAGGCTACCGAACTATGACAGACCGAACGCGAGTCACCCCGCAACGGAGAGGGCAGGTCATGCAATATCCGCTTTATGTGCACCGTGATGGATTCGCCGGCTTTCGCGCCAGTTTTCCCGACCTTCCACGAGCAGTTGCGCACGGCCATTCATTCGATGAACTCAAACGCAACGCGCAAGAGGTCGTTGAGCTGATGTATGACCGCAGCGAGCAACTCATACCCGCTCCCACCTGCAGTACATCGGAATTGCAATCACTTGACATGGACGATGGGCAAGGGATCTGGATGTTCATCGAGATCAATCTGACGCGGGTTACCTCCAAAGCTGTGAGCGTTCAATTCAGTTTGCCTGAGAGTCTGATGCAGAGAGTCGATGCTGCAACAAAAGAGCGACACTCGACGCGCTCTACATTCTTTACGCTGGCTGCTGTGCACGAACTCGGAAACGGGGGCGAAGGGCAATTGTCCTAGATTTCAGTCTTCGGTTGGCATTCGCGGACCGCTTACATCGCGCGCCACGAGCGCGTCATTATTCGAAACGTGTCGCGTCGTCCCTGCTATCGGGGGCGATGCCGACCGCCTGTTGGCGAACCCGTTCTCCCGTAGCAGGAGTGAATCATGATTGATGACCAGGTAAATGCCGAAGAACTGGCAGAAAGCAGGAAACAGAGAGATGCCGCGGCGGATGCGACGGATGATGGCATGCCGGTGGCCCCCGAAGAAGAAAAGCGGGTCGCCGACGGGAGTCAGTGCAGAGGTCCGAAGCAATGGGTGAGGCAAGCAAGGAATTTGGTGGGTGCGGGAAGCAGCTTTATGCGACCTTGAACGTGGAAGAATCTGCGAAGCGGCGGTTTTTTCCGGCGGCGCTGCATCGTCCCGGTAGAAGAATCATAAAGGGGCTTTGATGTCAGGTCTGCTGGAGCAGGGAGAAGCCGCGGACTTGATCCCGAAGATGGGGCGTGCTCTTTTGCGAGCCGGCACGACTGAAGCCGTCATTTGAAGCTTTTAGCAGGCGGAACCGTTGCTGTTACTCTGGCAAGAGCGCTTTTGGCCCGAAGTTCGATCCAGCGGCGCCCTTGACATTGAGATCACTGACGCTTCGAAGCTTCCTTCTTCAGCTTCTTCATGTCCTTCTTCTCCTTGGGCGTTCTAGTCGCTACTTTCTTTTCCGTCTTCTTGGCGTCATGGGCTTTGCTCATGATGGCCTCCTTTATCTATATTCTGACAGTGTACGACGCGACGCCCCCCGGGAGACATGGCTCGACAAAAAACACGTCGAGGCCTTCCACCAGGCTGTCGGCGTAGCTCAGCAAACGATTTCCACAACACTAGGGCCCTCTGAGGTAGGGAAGATAGCGAGGAAAACACCAAAACTGAGTTGCAGCGCAAAGTAGCTACCGATGAGCAACGAGACAGGGCGCAGCGATGTCATCGCGAGTGCCCCTCAGTCGGGGCCGCCATGTCTCTACGGTTACACAGGACGTCTGCATCAAATGGCATCCTGCATGAGTGCAACCGAGGCCAGTCGTTGTCAAACAACGAAGGAAATTGGCATTTCCGCATCACAGCCAACATCCCGCCGGAGTGGCATCCTGTTGCCGGACAGCAAAGCGTTGACATCTATACCGCGCCGGACAGGTAAAGCCAGTCCAGCAGATCGGCCTCACCGTTCCATTCATTGCCTCCGTTTCTCAATAAAGGGACGTCAGCGGCTTATCCTCTTAGATAACAGCGGGAAGATTTCCGGCGCTTATTCCATATTCGGTCATGCGCCGGCGAATCTAGGCGATCAGGCGATCGCAGGCTTCTTCATCAAAATTGCGATGCGGTAAGCGCGGAGCAGCTCGCGAGCTCACACATGGCCTTGTTCGCGTAAGCGCATAATTATCTCAAACGTAACGCCATGGGGTCGGCCTTCAAGGCAGCATCGCTGGTAGTGGTGTCGATTGAGCTTCTACCGGGCGTTCAGACAACCGCTTCGGAAGTCTGCCTTCTGCCTGATCAAGCCAGCGTCGCAGCAGGTTCGCGTTGAGCCGATGTTCCAGCGCGACGGCCGACACCGACACGCCGGTACCCTGGCAGGCGGCAACAACGCGTGCCTTAAAGTCTTCGGTGTAGCGCCGACTACGGCGACGCGTCGGCAACGCCTCTTCTTCGAAAGTGTTCACGTGTCCGCTTATTCGCTTTAGTGGACACGATACTCCCAAGCGCTTCAACGACAATCAAGGTGAGTTGGCCAGTCGCTTACCGTTCTTCGTCAGCGAAAAGCCCCGACCTCTCGAGCGACGTCACACGACGTCCCTTTCAAGAAACCGGGGCGGTCGGCACGAATGTGTTTCTGTTACGCGTGACCTTGGGCTTGAACGCCTCTCCACCATGACAAATGGCAGTTTCCTTCAGACTTTTTGATGGGCCCGCGCTTGTCGGTGCTATTCCGTGAGGTTCTCTTTAGCCAGCCGAATGCGGTCGCCCGACGCCGGCGTATCTTCCGTCCGTTCGTTCACCTTGTGTTGTCCTTATGGCTGCGGAGCGTGCGGGCGAACGTCTTTGTGGAGTTTTGTTATCCCCGGGCCGCCTGCCGAATGGCTAAGCTGCTCGAGATCCGTTCGGTTCGGCCACGGAGCATCACCGGCGCGCCGCCCGGGAATGTCCGCAGCGGGACATCGGCTATTTCTTCATCAACGCGTGTCGCGGAAGACTGATCGTAAATACGCATCCGACGTCCGGAATTTCGCGCACGCTCAGCACGCCATCATTCAATTCGACGCTGCGACGTGCGATGGACAGGCCGAGCCCAAGCCCGGATTTATCCGCTCCAAACTGGGTGAACGGCAGAAACATCTGTTCTGCCTTGCCCGGCGGGAGACCCCCGCCATGATCCTTCACTTCAATGAGAATCTTGTCGGCGACCGCATATGCGTTCAGTGTGACATCGGAATTTGGCTGAGTAAATTTGAAGGCGTTTTGTAGGAGATTGCCGAGCGCCGAATAAAGCAGGTCGCGGTTGCCACTGATAGCGAGCCGAGGATCAACTGGCGTCACCACGAAGCGGCACCCGCATAGCTGTGCGGCTAGATCTGCCGCATGCTTCGTTTCATTGATAAAGTCCGAAAGGGAAAACAGCGTCCACTTCGCGCTATCGGTAGAGGAGATACGAGCGTCTTCAACTGAATGATCAATGAGTTTTCCCAACCCCGCTAAGCTTCGCTCGAGGACGGCGCCAGTTGCACCGAACAAAGGCAAGTTTCCAGCTTTTGCGGCGGCAAAGGCGAGATTTGCCGTGTGCAGGAAGTTTCGAAGCTCATGGGCAAAGGATCCCATGCGCTCGCTTTCCTCCATGGCGCGTTGGGAAGCTACCGTGAAATCGCGCTGATAGCCGAATTCCGTGACAGCATCGGCGATCGCGTTGTCCAGGCAGCGGTTCAACGTGCGGAACTCGTCGATGGAAAACGGCGCATCCCGTTCATGTGCCAGATCGGTAATTGCCTGGCACAAGTCTCCATAATCATGGACAACCTGGTCGACCGTGTACCCCAGGCGCAGTAACTCGTGCCCGTGCTGTGCTGCCGCCTCACCGATCTCCGAACGCTCGGCATTTCCTCCAGGCGAGCCCGACACAACGACGCTGTCTGCGGCGCGGTCTGTCTGCTCAATGCGCAACGTGTTGATGAGTTGTTCCAAAAACAGCGGAACGCCGTTTTCGAGCTGCAAGACTGACGCGCCCCGCGCGGGTCGTTGGGCCACATTGGTCCTGCATCGCGCAATCAGCTCGTCGCGGTTGTTTGCCAGAAACGTGTGAAGCACGGTGCCTCCTGCGCGATGCGCGGCACTTGGCGAAATGCGAGCTCGATGCGGTCGCTCGTTCCCGAACCGGCTGTGGTCCAGCGGGGAGCGACCGACACCCGCTGGAAACTACGAACTTTGTGTTGCCCGGTCTGTTCAGCTTTCGGCAACTAGAACGGCTGCAAACATACCTTAGCACCGGTATCACGGTAGCAGAAATGGTCAACCGGGACAAAGGAGGAGTATTGGGGACAGTCTAAATGAAGCCTGACGCGGTCACGTTCGTAACCGACTCGTCCCCTCGTCGTCCTTTCATCAATGGCGCCTATTCGCCCTAGTTGTCAAATAGCGGCTGTCTGGCCGCGCAAGTTATGATGCGGCAATGGCCTCCGGCCGGTTGGCATGTGGCTGGCCGCTTCCTTTAGCAGCTGGGGAGTGGGGCGTCTGCGCTTCAATGTCGGAGACCGCGGCGCAGATAAGCGCGGCAATCTTGTAGTGCACCATGTGTCCTGCATCCAGCTCGACATCGAGCGTGCTGTTTGGCAAGACCGCATGCAGGCGGGCGGAGTGCGATTCCGGATCGACCACCTTGTCGCCTGCGCCTGCGAAGATACGCACAGGCATGTCGATTGAAGGATAGTGATCGCGCAGTCGCGTCGCTGCGGGAATCATGAAGGCCGCGTCTTCGGATGTCGCACGAATCTGGCTCGGGCGCAACAGCATCTCACGCGGCATGCTACCGAAGAATGCTTCTGGCATAGACGCGGGCGCGAACATCGCCTGCACGGTTTTCTTCATGAGCAGGCGGCCCGCGAAGGGTGATGCGGTGTATCGGAGCACGTCGCCGACCACGGGCATCGCGGCGGGCGCTGTCATCGCTACGTCCAGACGCGCCGACGGAAAATAATAGCCCGAAACCAGAACGAGGCCCCGCACCTGCGCGGGCGAATCGACGGCGAGAGAAAGCGCAACCAGCGTACCCCACGAATGCCCAATGACTACTGGCTTATCGGCACGAAGCAGTTCGAGCGCACGCTGTAACAGGGCCGCCTGCGCTTGTGCCGTCCACAAACGATTTCTCGGACGTTCGCTATAACCGAAGCCAGGTCGATCAAACGAGATCACCCGGTGGTCCTCAGCGAGCATGCCGGTTACGCCGCTAGCCTCAAAGTCCTGAAGCAGCACGGTATTGCCATGCAGGAGCACCACGCATGGACCCCTCCCCGTGTCGGTGTAGTGCAGGCGAACGCCGTCAACATCGATGAATCGGCCGATCGGTGGGTCGTCGCGCTCTGCTTGTTTCGCCTTATATCGGTTCCAGACAGCAGCCGCGATTGCGGTGGTTGCCGCCACGGCCAGCGTGGCTACTGCGGGGGACATGGTTTTACGTTTGGGAGGAAGATAGGGCATCAAATTCTCGATGAATGTCGGGTGGTGGACAGCAATGCCGCAACTTAGACGATGGCTAGAACAACGGAGGACTGCGCTTTCCAATAAGTGTTGAAACGAAAGGGCTAGGACGTCTGAGGAGGGTCGTGCTACAACCAATCGATCGGCATGTCGCCGAGGTCTAAGCATGTGATTGCGCAACGATCATATCCGCTAGGCCGTTGCCAGGAGACTGCGACGGTCGGGCGAAGCATATTTGCGAGCTTCCATCAATCGGATGTGCGCAAAGGGCGATGTTTCAGAGACCTGGAAAAAAGGTTTCGCGACCGCGTGAAGTCGATGGAAGTCGCCTGCATTGCGGACTGGAGCGCACCAGCGCTAGCATGGGATAGCCTGTTCTAAAGCGGGTCTTGCTTCCCGTTACAGCGATACGTTTCAAACGCTGGGCCGCAGATGTTGAATCCTTCGGGTTACGCCCCCTCATCGACTGCATGGGGTCACGTGTTGACGATTGTGTTAGCCGGTGGTGAGCAGTCGCAGGCGGCGTAGCCGCCGGAGACGCCGAACAACCTGCAGCGCTGTGTCGGCGGGGCTTTAGGACGGGCTGATCGAAGCTAAGGTAGAAGCGGTCGGCTCACGTCTGGAACCCTCACAACGGACCAACAGGTTCGTCTCGACATGAACAAGCGCAAACATCATTCGGCAGGCGCCCCGGTTTTCACTTAAACCGATTTCGTCGGCGTCTTTATGATCGCGTCGTCCGCGCTTTGCGCGCCAAGCGCACGTTCTTGCTCCGCCGTCTGGAAACCGGCCGTGCCCCCACGGACATGCTCGACTTCCACGTCCGTGCCGCGCAAGGTTTCGTTGATGGTTTCCGTGCGTTCGGTCGCCTCGCGGCCGACGACGACCTCTTCGATGACGCGTGCCGTCTTGGCCACCACTACGTGCTCAGCCGTCTCCCGAATCTCCACCGAACCTTCCTTCAGATCGGCTGCCGTGGCCACGCGATCCACCGGCCGGCGCTCGATCGTCGCGTGAGCTTCGCGCAGATTCACGGTTTCGGAAACAGGCGTTTCCGTGGCACGGGAGTAGACGCGCACGCCACGGTTTGCACTTCGCGCTTGCCCACCTCGAGCGATTCACGCGTCACTGCGAACGCCTTGCGATCCGCCGCGACTTCATCCGGTGTGTAAGCCTTGGCGGTGGAGTCGAAGCCTGCATAGCCATTGCTTTTCCATTGCGCGACGCGGTCATCGATATCTACGGCGCCCGCTCCATGCAGTGTCGAGCGCACCAGTCTAACCTGCGCTTCATCGACCATCGTGACGGTGAGCAATGCGCCGCCGCGTCGGACGGCTTCCTGATAGTCGCCCACCTCGTCCGGCCGATCATCTGCGCCGAACATATTGCTGAAGAAATGTTCGATCTTGCCGAACACGCCGACTTCGTCCGCCGTCGCGCTCGACGTTCGCGTATCGATCACCGTGCGCTCGCCGGGCATGTCTGCTTGCCCGGTGGCGTGCACCTCCATATCGGCGCGGTCAAAACCGCCTTGGACGAGGCGCGCGACAGCGGTCTCAGCATCTTTAAACGAGTCGAATATACCTACGATTGCCTGAGTCATGCGTAGCTCCGAATATATGTTGGCGGCCTGACGGCCGGCCAGAAATTGACATCTATACAGCGGGATTTGAAGCGGACTCGCCCACGCCTGAGGACGGTGTCGCGGGATCTGCGATCCCGTCTCCAGCTGATCCGACTCGTCTTTCGATGACGACTTCCTGACGTTTCGCCTCGGCGACGTGGACGTCGGACGTGATGGAGACAACCGTCGCGGTACGCAGCTCTTCCCTGAGCGTCAGCCGGAGGTCGGTCACCGGCACGTACTCGCAGACGGGCACGATCAAGCCGTCGTCCTCTTTACGCGGGGCGAACTCGGCGTCGACGAATTTTTTGACTGCAACACCTTCGGTCTGCGCGGCAGCGCTGTGCAACAGAACGGGAAGCTCACGCAGTTCGGTGTGGGGATGGTGCGAACGCGACCCGCGCCGGTTTCCTGTTCGTGGGCCGAGAGGGCTAGCCGTTGCTCGCTAGCGGTCAGCGTAGCCGACTCGCTAGCGAGTTCTGGTGTAGGTGCAGCGTCACTTGCTCATATCCGTGCTCCGGTTCGCGAGGCGCATCGCTCAGTGCACAGGACGGCTGCGCGGTACGGTACGGTCACTCGAGCGGAGGGCATCGTCCTCGTAGGCAGCACCGCCGGCGTCCTCGACCGGCGGCTGATGACGAAAGCCCGCTCCACCCGAAACCAGGGCGATGATCGCGCCGACCACGAGTGCCGCGAATGAGAACCATGAGGCACGGGCAACGCCGCGCGCTGCCGTGTCGGCGGCCTGGCGCGTATCCGCTTCAGCCTGAGGACTGGAGGCCATGGCGGTCGCCGAGGCCATCGCGCCCTGAACCTGGGCCTTGAGCGAACCCATACTCGTTCCACTGGCGGCGGACGGATTCGCAGCGGCGGTTACCGTCGCGCCTGTCGATGCAATATTGCCCGCGGTGTTGACGGCGCTGCCAACGAGCGACGTTGCACCGTAAGCCATCACGATGATCATGACTGCCCAGGCGAGGAGGCCGTGAAGCCAGCCCAACACCGGCGCGCAACGGCCGGCGAAGTACGAACCGATGAAGACAGCGATAACCGTCATCGCGATCATGTAGGCGCCCGAACCGAACGCGAAGCCGCGCGTGGGATCGGGCTGAGTGAGCGGCGACAGGACCGACGCCCCGATAGCCGTTCCGAGCACCGTGAGAATGAGGTAAGCGATCAGGGACAGGATGACCCCGGCGATGACGGCACCCCAGGAGATGCGGGGAAGACCGTCTTGGGTAGTGAGCAGGCGCATGTTCGAATCCATAACGTTAGGACCCCGAAAGTAATTGTGTTCTCGGAGGTGGTGCTGAGGTTTGATAGCGCAACGGCTATACCCAGGGGCGAAGCGGATAGAGCGAAGCATATTCCGCACGTCCGTTGCCCGGCTGAACGCAATTAAGCGAGATCCACTCAATGTATGAGTGCGATAAGTTTAAATACCGTGGGCGCTACGGCGACGGATGCACTTGAAAGAATTCGAGCAGGGCGAAGTTTCCAGTAGCTGAACTGGCGGCCACGCGAGGTTCGCTGCGCATTGTCGACCGGCGTCTGGCATACAAAACCCGCTCGAAAGCGGGTCCTTCCTTGTTGCCGCAATGGGTCCTGCTGGAACGAGCAGACCCACGGATTCAATGCTTCTGATTCGGCTTGTTCACCGACTGGATGGCCGTATCCGCGCCGGTCTTCACGGCATTGCCAGCGGCCGAGACGTTTGACTGGGTTTCCTTGGCGAGTGAATCCGCCGCGTTCGCTGTGGCATCTAACGAGGCCGAGGTTGCTTGCTTCAAGTTTGTCTCCACAGCCGCAGCAGCCTTCTCGGACGCCGCGGATGCGTTCTCGACCGCAGTCTTGAAGACCTCGTTGACTTGACCGCCATAGGAAGCGACCTGGCTTTGCGCCTCGCGCACCACGTCCTCACCGGTCGCCGAGACAATTGCATAAAAATGTCGACTATACGATGCCGATTTTTCCTGAAACTGCTTGAGCAAATTCGATTGCCATTCGCTCGCGTCGCTCTCGTTCTCAGGCGCTAATTTAGCTTCACCCACATTTTCGGAAATGAGCGTTCTAACCGTTTGCACGTTCAATTGTGTCAGCTTTTGAAAACCGTCCATATATTTATCGGTAAGGCTCATCCAGCCCTGGAATTTGGCTTTTTGAAACGCCGCTACTTGTTGGGGGGAAATCAAGAACATGGAATATTCCGTAGAAATTTAGACAGGGTTTGAATCCGAGGCACGCGGGGAGTTTTTTGTTGCCGCACAGTGAAATTCATGCTACAGCATTAAATTGGAGCGTCAAGCGTTATTTCATTTAACCTGGAATCAGATTGCCCGCTCGTATTTTTTACGCCGCCCCAATTCGGTAATTCCCTGAAGGACTGGGCACAGGTATAAACGACCTATTCAATTTTCTAGCACGCCGCCTGATTGAGTCGCATATCGTGCGTCGGCGACGGCGTCGAAGAAACGCATCATCTCGCGCGCAGCGTGTGGTCCACGGGCATCGGTATGCGTGGCGTTCGAATCGCCGCCCGACCAGGCGTGCCCAAGCCCGTGAATCACCCACTGCTCGCCGAAAACCTCGCCGCCACCATGACAAAACGTATTGCGGGTAAAGGAATATCCGTCCTCGACTTGTCCAAGCTCGGTCGTAACCGATGCGCACGCGTCATTGGTGCCCACCATCAGGCCCTGATGCATCTCCATGAGGACCTCGGCGTTTTGCGGATGCACCGTAGTGTCCTGATCGCCATGAAAGACGATAAGCGGCACCGCGCGACGCAAGCCTATCGCATCTCGTGCGGCGCTAAGTTGGGCCGCGGAGTTGCCCATCGTCATCGCGGACACCGCCGAAAAAGCTTCGTCAGCGACGCCGAACGCTAGCCCGGAATGAATTCCAGCCGCCGCGTAAAGATCGGGATGTGCGACCGCAAGATTGACGGCCATCGCGGCGCCGGCCGACATTCCGGCGATAAAAACCCGCGTCGGGTCGATCTCGTAAGATGCCATCACCTCGCGCGTGATGGCTGCGATGATGGAGGCTTCGCCGGAATCGCGGATCCGATCTGTCGGCCGAAACCAGTTCCAGCATCGAAACATATTGGCACTCGTCCCCTGCTCGGGGTACACGACGATATAACCGCCGCTTTCAGCGGCCAGATTCATTTCGGTGCCAAGTGCAAAGTCGTCGGCGTCCTGGCCTGCGCCGTGAAGCATGACGATCAACGATGTGGCTGCGCCGTGATAGCTCGATGGCACGTATACCTTGAATTCATGCGCACCTGTCGGGTGAGAAAATCGACCGGAGAGCCATTGCGGGCCGGATTGCAGCGCGCGTTCCGTTTTATTCCCTGATTTCGACGAGTCGGAATCGAGGTTCGATTCTTCTGCGAAATCGTCATTAGAAACTGTGGATACAAATAGCCCCTTTCTCGGGGATGACAAGCTTCCGACGGGCGGATGACTAGAACTGCTTCTTACGGTTGCTGCGTTGATATTTTTCATTAGACGCTCTTGAATAGAAATGACATCGGCATGTGTCAAGCGTGGATCGGATACGGGCGTGTCAGGGGGCGGCCAGCGGAACTCGAATGGCCTATCTTCCGACGAGGGCAAACTTTGAAAAATTAGGGTGGTGGGGACAAACAAATACGATTAGCGCCGTTGATCAAGATTTGTAATTGGGCGCTTCGATTTCATCTTACTCGCGTTTACCCTCAAGACGAAGGCCAACATAAATAGTTACGAGTGTCGGTACCGCAAGATTTCCATATACCGGGCGAGAGCAAGCATGCGGTCATCGTTTCCGGCAACTGCGGCGACCGCACTGATTACTGAGGAACGGAAAGTCATGAAGAACAGCCGATTCACGGAAGAACAGATGGTCACGATGCTCCGCGAGACGACAAAACGTCGGTCGTGGAGATGGCCACGAACTACTCAATAAATTGGTAGTAGCGGTCCGAACGTTCCGGCACGTGGTTTTTGAGTACGCGTGGTGGGGCATGCATGGACCTATCCCAATGGTTGCGTAGACCATCCGATGCTGGCGCTCATGTTAGCCTCCGAAGACAAAAGGGGGGCGTTCATGTACCGAACGATCGCGTACCGCGCCTTCGAGATTCAGATCGAACGGACTTCGGCTGCTGACGAGGACACCTTTGACGTGACGTTTCAGATAAAAGGCGCACAAACCTCGAAGTGCTCGGTGCTCGATGCTCGGTGCGCGGGGAGGCAGCATCCCCTTGCTCACTAGTTCGTCGGTTCGTCGCGTGTGCCTTTCGTCATATTCGCGTCGGCCGTTACGTTTCTCGCCAATCACCAGACGGCCCTTGAGGTCTTTGTTCGCTTCACAAAGACGAGCTACTCCGTCGCTCTTGCCGGGTCATCCGGCCAAGTGGGGTATGCCGATGTGGGCGAGATCCACCGCGTGTTGCCAACTTCGTACAAATGCACCCGACAGTCAATGTAAATCAGCGCTCACTCCTGATCGCATTGCACCTCGAAGTGCGTCAGCACGGCGGGCCCGAAAGCATTACTGATCGCGACGTCGGCGGCGTCGCGGCCGTATGCCATCAACACGCGCCCGATTCGCGGCGCGTTGTTTCGCGGGTCGAAGATCTCCCATCTGTCACCCACGTAGGCTTCGAACCATCCGGCGAAATCCATCGGTGCAGTAACGGGCGGCAAGCCCACGTCGCTGATATAGCCGGTGCAGTAACGCGCCGGAATATTCATCGCACGGCATAGTGTCACGCCTAGATGCGCGAAGTCACGGCATACGCCCTTACGTTCGCGATAGACGTCCCACGCGGTTTTCGTTGGTCGCGCTTCCCCGTAGTCGAATTCAATGTGTCGATGCACGAAATCGCAGATGGCGAGCACTGTGGGCAACCCCGGCGCGCATTGGCCGAAAAGCTGCCATGCGGTCTCGACTAGCAGGTCCGTTTCGCAATAGCGGCTGCCCAGCAGGAAAACCAGAGTGTCGTCGGGCAACTGCTCCACCGGGCGTCCCCACCCGCCGCCAGAGCGGGTTTCCATCGCGCTCGAAACACTCAGCAGGGCAGTCGTACGCAGTCTCAGACGCCCGACGGGCGCGACGATCCGGCTGCACAGGTTGCCGAACAGATCACGGTACTGCCAAATCGGCACCGGGGGATCGGCGACAAGT
Source organism: Caballeronia grimmiae (assembly GCF_000698555.1). Classification (GTDB taxonomy): domain Bacteria; phylum Pseudomonadota; class Gammaproteobacteria; order Burkholderiales; family Burkholderiaceae; genus Caballeronia; species Caballeronia grimmiae. The sequence continues at coordinate 74,422 of NZ_JFHE01000025.1, forward strand.
AGATCCGCAACGATAATGTCCTTCGCATGCGAGAAATGCGTGTTTAACATCAGCATCATCGGTGTGGGCTGGCAGCACTCGTACGACAGTTCGTATCCGACGCGAAGCTTCATGATTCCTCCTGAGTTCACCCAATCCGAGGCGCGCCAATGCCATAAGTCGAAAGTCACCTACCCGAGAGAACGCGGAATACCTCAACCGACTGGCCCCAGCAAAAAGTCGATCGCGGCCTGGCCGGCTATTCTGCCGCCAGGTAAGCCCAGCGCTCAGTGAAGGGATCGTTGCACGGCGCAATGCGGCCTCCCGTACACCGAGCACTTCAATGTTGGTGCCGCCCCTTATCTGGAAAGACATGTTAAACGTGTCCTCCGCGGCCGGCGTCAATTACATGAGCTCAAAGCCACGGTAGTCGATCGTTCGGTGCATGAAAACCTCCAGCCATCCGCGCCTTTTTCGACGGGCTGGTTCCTTCGTTTTTTTATGTGTCGGACAGACGTTATGCTATCCGCGTCCCGCTCTTATGTCCGTTTCTTGATTCACTGTCTTGTGTGCGGTTCATTGAAACGGCGCGGTAGTTGACCCGCCACGAAGACGGCCACGCTCGAAGGGGATCGGTGACTCGCCAGACAATAAAAGACCGAGGCTGCCGCCCGGTGACGGATCGGCCAACGTCGCCCATCCTCGACGCTTGCAATATTTCTCTAGTGCGACTCAATGGGGGTTGGATTCGGCGTAGTCCGTTAGGATGCGTGCCTGGTCGGTATCGCCGATGGGAGGGAACAATTGTATCGAGCATTCGTGCAACCGTTAAAACAGCATGGCCGTGCCGCGGAGGCGAGTTGCAGTGGCGCAGTCAGCGTAAACAGACGCCAGATTATCGGCACAGCAGTTGCTGATTGTTTAGTCTTACATACCAATCTAAGCGGCCTCCTGTGAAGCGAAATATGGCTGCGCGCGCAGCGACGATTCGCGCTGTTTAGCGCTTTCTCGCACACCTTTGCTCAAGCGCAAGCTGCCAGTGCGACGCAAATCAACGACCTTTCTCTCGTCGACGAGGCGTTCGTCCAGGCCGCATCCGAATCGAGCTCGACCGAAATCGATACGGCGAAAAGCGCCACGAAGCAGTCTCAGGACAAGGATGTTAAAGACTTCGCCCATCAAATGATGGTGGATCACACCAAGCTCATGGTTCAGCTCAGAATGGCGGCGCCGCACGGCGTCAAGGTTCCAAAAGACAATTCGTATCACGCAGTGCTCGACGCGCTCAGACCGTTGAAAGGGAAGGCATTCGCCCTGCCTATATCAAGGCCGTTGATGTCGAAGGACATCAAAGGCGGTCGCAGCCTTTCAGAAGGAAGCACAAGAGGGACGGAATGGTGATCTAAAAAATGCGGCCACAAAGGCGCTGCCGACGATCCGCATCATCTCGAGATGGCGCAAGCGCGGGCGGCAAAGAAAGGGGTGAAGTAGCGACCCCATGATTGGTGTGTTCCCGAATCCCGCTACAGCTCGCTCTTGTACATGGTGCAGGTCTCGGACCGCGGGGCATATCAATTGCTCATTCTGTCATATATGGGCCCAAGACGAATGTTGCAGGCGCTCGCAGCAAGCAAAGGTTCCAATGCGGGGTTACACCGGAACACGTCTAGGCGCGGGAGACGTAGCCCGGTGCTTTCGGCGAGAGGAATAAAGGGGGCCTGTGATGCACGCTCGCTGAAAGCGGGCCGCTAGAAACCAACCGGAGAAAATTCATGGCTGCAAAATCCTTAAATGACTTGTTCGTGCACGCCCTGTCGGACGTCTACAGTGCAGAGAAACAGCTGACTAAGGCGCTTCCCAAGCTCGCCCGAGCTGCAACCAATCCTGATCTTTCCGCTGCCTTCAAGGCCCATCTTGAAGAAACACAGGGGCAGATTGAGCGAATTGACCGGGTGGTGGAAAGCACTGACATCAAACTCAAGCGCGTAAAGTGCGTTGCTATGGAGGGGCTCGTTGAGGAGGGGCAGGAGCACATTGAAGAGATCGAGCAGGGGCCCATCCGCGACGCGGCCTTGATCGCAGCTGCGCAGAAAGTGGAGCACTACGAGATCGCCACCTATGGGACATTGGCGGCGCTTGCAAAAAAGCTAGGCTACACCGACGCGATGAATCTGCTGCTTGAAACGCTGAAAGAAGAGAAGGCAACGGACGAAAAACTGACGTTGTTGGCCGAGCAACAAGTGTCCGAAGAAGAGGCCGGAACGTCGGCCCTGAACCGCGCTGGAAAGCAGAGCGTGAAGTAACGACATCTGTGCCGCGGCTGGCCTATTCGCCGCGGCTGATTAAGGGCTGCGTCGCGCCCCCTTATGCCGCACACCGCGGAACGAAACCGTCGGACAGGTGACCTGCCTGGCGATTTTCGGACCAGTTGAAACTTGAGAGAATGGCTTCCAGCGGAGGAATGGAAGTCATGAAGAATAGCCGATTTACCGAAGAACAGATTGTCACCATGCTGCGCGAGGCGGACAAGACGTCGGTCGCAGAGGTGGCCAAGAAGCACGGGATTAGCGAGCAGACGTTGTATAACTGGCGTCAACATTTCGGCGGCATGGAGGCTGCGGATGTGAAGCGCCTCAAGCAGCTCGAGCAGGAAAACGCGCCACTGAAGAAGATGGTGGCAGAGCGTGACCTGGAGCTCGATGTAATGAGGGAGGTCAACGCAAAAAAGTGGTGAGCGCGCCCGCTCGCCGCCTGCAGGTTGCCTACGCGAGAGCGCGAGGCCTGTTGGAGCGGCGTGCGTGCGCGCTGATGTCGGTCGCGAGGTCGCGTTGCATTACCAGTCGAAGTTGGCCGAGCATGACGCCCGGTGCGGGCGGCGATGCGTGTTTTGTCGGCGCAGTGACGGTAACCATAGCGCGGATACCATCCGGATTTTTTGGATCGAAAAGGCCATCCGATGAGTGCAGACCGGGCTGGCGGCTGTGGCGGCTCGCGGGACTGCAGGTGCCGCGCAAACGCCCGCGGCGCTGCGTGTCGACGCATCGACCCCGGCCTCAGCCAGCTACGGCAGCACGACATGTCTGGGCGTATGACTTCGTGTTCGATGCCTGCGCCAACGGTCAGCAGTTGAAGTGTCTGACTGTGATCGACGAATACACGCGCGAATGCCTGGCCATCGATGTGGCGGGGTCGATTCGCTCCGGACGGGTGATCGAAGTGCTGTTGTCATCGGCACTTGTAAACTGATACACGGT
>NZ_JFHE01000026.1 GCF_000698555.1 Caballeronia grimmiae
CCGCGTGTCCAGCTTTCGCGAATTACGCAGCTTAAGCAGGATTGGGAGCTATCCCCGTGCCCGGATCTAGGGGATAAAAGATGGTGATTAGTGACCGTTGTCGAACCGCGATAGGCGCGATTTTATTGACGCACCTCGGTGCGCGATGGCAACACGCAAAGCGCGGTCGCGGGAATCTGCACTAGGCCGCGGATTTTTGCCAGACCAGCGCAGGGTCGCGGATCAGGATGCCTGGCAGCGTCTAGCTGTCTCTGTTCGAATACTCCCAACCAAACGAAGTGGGTAGGGTCGCGGCGCGCCAAGTCGCATGAAACGCGACGGCGGGCTCATCTCATTTGCCGCGTCTCGTAGCGGGGGTATCCGGGCGACAGGCCGAACCTGATAAAGCCGCCTAACGTACGGGTCGCCGTTGCGAGGCGGAGAATGTTGCGGATGGACGTTGATTGCACTCACCGCGAAGTTCAAGAGCATCTCCTACCCGGGCAACAAGCCGACTTTCCTGTAACTGCTCATCAAGGCGTCGAACAAGGCAATGTCTGCCCGGCCGCGCGCCATCAGTTGAGCACCGGCCACTGCGGCGTAGATCGCGCACGCGCGCTCTTGGCTCCCCTCGGCAGTGACGACGCCCGACGCTTCCAAAGACTTGCGGAGCCAGGCCACGTTGACGTCAGCAAAGGTCTGCACTTCCTTTTTGACTGCTTCAGGCAGATCGTCATATTCCGCGGCCATAAAGCTGCTTAAGCACATGCGGTTGTCGCACTCTAGAGACCGGCGAAACGTCTCCGGGTAACGTCGCAAACTGACGAGCGGATCGCCTGACGACGCCGAGAGTTCTTCTAGCGCAGCGGCCGCGTCTTGGTAGTATCGTCGCGCGACCGCCGCCGCGAGGTCCGCTTTGCTCGCGAAATGATGGTAGATGCTGGCCGCTTTAATGCCGACCTCCTGCGCGAGTTCTCGAATGTTGAGCCCGGTGTACCCGTGCGCCTGCGCCATTCTTGTCGCAGCCACGAGGATCCGGTCCCCTGAGCGGGCGACGGCCTCAGTAGTCATCAAAGCCTTCGTAAAAAAATGGTTGACCCGACGCATTGTACCGCTTAGAGTCACCCTAACAAACGTTAGGCAGGGTGCTTGGTGCCGCACAAAATGGCGGCATTTTTTTGATCCGTTGAATCTACCTAATGTTAGGTAGATTCAACGGGGTGATAATTCACAACTGCAAGGGAACAACCATGACCTCCGAACTGTTCTATTTCGACGCCACCCGTCTCGCTGAACTCATTCGCACGCGCGAAGTCTCGCCGGTGGAAGTTGTGCAGGCGCATCTGGACCGCATCGACGCTGTCGATCCGAAAGTCAACGCCGTTGTTTCGGTCGCACAGGATGCGCTGAAAGCCGCCAAGGCTGCCGAAGCGGCTGTGTTGTCGGGTAAGGCTCTGGGCCCGCTGCACGGCGTGCCTTTCACCGCCAAAGATTCAATTGACACGGTCGACGTGGCGACCCAGCGTGGCTCGCCGATCTTTAGAGGACGCATTCCTGGCGCCGACGCGACCAGCGTTGCGCGGTTGAAAAGAGCGGGCGGCATCCTCCTCGCAAAAACGAACTTGCCCGAATTTTCATATTGGATCGAAAGCGACAACCTGCTCAGTGGACGATCGAATAACCCGTGGGACCTGGAGCGCACTCCGGGCGGCTCGAGCGGCGGCGAATCGGCGGCCATCGCAGCAGGAATGTCGCCGCTGGGACTCGGCACCGATCTGGCGATATCCGTGCGCGGGCCAGCTGCTCAGACCGGCATCGTCTCACTGAAGGCGACTCACGGACGCATACCGATGACAGGCATCTGGCCGCGCGCTCCGCGCCGCTTCTGGCACGTGGGTCCGATGGCCCGCAGCATCCGCGACCTGGCGCTCGCGTTCTCGCAGCTGTCAGGTCCTGATGGGCACGATGCTTTCGCCAGCAGTACGGTCCCGTTCCATGCCGGGCTGCGCCAGTCTGCGGACCGTCCGCTGCGAGTGGGCTGGATGGTCGGGCCTGGCTTCGGGCCGGTCGACCCGGAAGTTGCCGCCACCGTTGAGGCAGCAGCGGAGGCGCTCAAGAGCTTTGACATTCTCGTGGAGCCCGTGCGCATTCCTGCGCTAGAGCGCGACTTCGCTCTCGATGTCTTCAACCGCCTGCACGTCATGGAAATGAAGCCGGCTTTCGCCGAAGCGACAGCAGGTCGCGGACAGGACGAACTCTACAAGATGGCCAAAACGATGCTGGCGCTGCCCGATACGTCGATGAAGGACTATATCGATGCTGAGCAGGCTGCCGAGCGTCTTCGGGACGGATACGCTGAGTACTTCCGGACATACGACGTGTTGATCACGCATGTGCTTCCCATCCCGGCTCACAAGCACGGCGTGGACACGTTCGCGATCGATGGTCACTTAGTCGATGCGACTTATCTTCAGGGCGCAACTGTGCCATTGAACGTCACGGGTTTGCCCGGCGTCTCAATGCGGTTCGGCACGAGCACGGAGGGCTTGCCGATTAACGTGCAGATCGTCGGCAGTTGGCAGGATGAGTCAACCATTCTTCACGTGGCGTCGCTGCTCGAATCGGTCAGCCCTGTGCGCGATCTGCATCCGACCATCTGAGTGCCCTGCGATTCGTCCGTCGCGAAAAAGCGAAGATTAATCGGCGATGACATGTAGCGTCGAAAATGCTGGGCGTCAGAACCAGAGCACGCGACGGACGGCCGCTTCTGTTCCGTCAAGAGACATGCAGTCTTCCGGGGAACGAATCGCAGAGACGGTCCGGTTCAGCCGACGGCGGCAGTCGGCCAAGAACGGACGCCCGGCTTCCGACCACTAATCGTCGACGAGCGCCTAGCGATCAAACACATGCGGGGCAATGAGCCGTCCCATGTCGTCGGTCGCTGGAGCCTATCCGGAACCCGGCTTAACCGGCCTCGCCATGCTGATGCGCCGCGCGTGGTGAGTTCGATTCACGCGGGCGTGTATATCGCGAGTTTCAACGCAGGGTCGTCGTTCGCCTGAAACGTTGCGTAGTCGTAGCGTTGCGCGCCGCGCTCAGGATGGGTCAGCACCTTCTGCCCGGACGCGCCCCCACGAACATCGTGCGCGTTCCACCATTTCGCGAACTCGGTGCTGTGTGCGCGCAGTCGTTCGACCAGTTCAACAAACGCCGGATCGTCGGCATAAAGATCATGCGTTGCGCGAAACAACGCGATCATGCGACGCGCCTCGCTGGTCCAGGTCGCGCCGAAAAGCCGGCGTGAGTCCGGTTCGATAAACATGAACACCAAAATGTTGCAATCCGCTTCGGCAAGGCGGTCGAAGCCGAGAAGATCGGCCGCTGCTGCATTCCAGGCCAGCAGATCCCAACGCATGCCCGTGAGATACGCCGGAAGTTCGAGTGTCGCGATCAGATTCGCGATGGGTCCCGGCACGTTCTCGCGAGCGAAGGGCTGCCGATCGCCACTGCGTGCCAGTGCGCGCAGATGCGCTGCCTCGACTTTGCCGAGCCGCAGCGCGCGAGCCAGCGCCTGGAGCGTGGTATCGGACGGACTCACCGTGCGGCCCTGCTCGAGCCGCACATACCAGTCCACGCCGATGCCCGCGAGTTCTGCGACTTCCTCGCGACGCAAACCGGGCGTGCGACGCCGCCGCCCGTTACTGAGTCCCACCGATTCGGGACTTAGCTTCTCACGCCGTGAGCGCAGAAAATCGCCAAATTCCCTTCGGCTCGCTGTTGTCACGACCGTCCTTCCTCCACAAGCAGGTATGCACGAATCCCAGGATAGTACTAGGCCTTGTTACCGATTCTACGCCTGCCAGAATGGCCTTGTCCGACCACCATCAAAGGAAACTCCGATGAAGGCAGCGATTTTGAAGACACTCGGCGAGCCGCTTACGATTGAAGATGTAGCGGATCCTTCCTTGGGCACCGGCGAAGTGATCGTCGACGTCGTTGCCGCGCCAGTATTGTCGTATGCCCGAGAAGTGTTCAGCGGGGAGCGTCGCTACGCGATTGAATTGCCGATCGTCCCTGGCTGCGGGGCAATCGGGCGCGTGCGTGCGTTCGGTCCCGACGCCACTCATCTCAAGATAGGCGACTGGGTTTTCTGCGATCCGACCGTTCGTTCACGCGACGACGCGCTCACGCCCGACATCACATTGCAGGGGTGGAGTGCGCGCGGCGACGGCGGCCTGCGACTCGCGCGCCATTTCCACCACGGCTCGTTCGCCGCACAAATGCGCGTGCCGACCGAGAACGCCATTCGCATCGGTGAAATCGGTCCAGCCGACGCCGCGAAATGGTGCGCGCTCAACACGATGCTGGTTCCGTACGGCGGGCTACTTGCATCGAATCTGCAGGCTGGCGAGACATTGCTTGTGAGCGGGGCAACCGGCAACTTCGGCAGCGCGTGCGTAGCCGTTGCCCTCGCAATGGGTGTGCGCTGCGTGGTCGCGCCAGGCCGCAATGAACGCGTACTCGCGGATCTGCAAAGGCGCTTCGGCGAACGCATCCGTACAGTGAAGCTGACTGGCAACGAGGACGACGATCGGGAACGGATGCGTGCTGCTGCCGGAGCCCCTGTCGACTGTGTAATGGACCTGCTGCCGCCTTCTGCGACCACGAGGACGGTGCGCGCGGCAGTGATGGCCGTGCGGCCCTACGGACGTGTTGTGTTAATGGGCGGTGTCGGCATGCTCGGCGGCGACGGTCTTGATTTGCCTTATCCGTGGATCATGCGCAACGACATCACCGTGCGGGGCAAATGGATGTATCCGCCGCAAGCGGTCACGCTTATGACTGGCCTGATTCGTGGCGGTCTGCTCGATCTCGGTCACTTCGACGTGACGTCCTTCGCACTCGACGACGTCAACGAAGCCATCAGTCATGCTGCGGCGAATGGCGGCCCGTTCAGGATGACGGTCGTCTATCCATAAACTCCGCTGTTCTAGCGCTTCGGTCACGCGATGCCAGCGCGTCGGCATTCTTCGGACAACGCCACGCCCGATTGCGCCTGACCGATCTGACTGGAACTGGATTGACAAGATCTTGCTGCGCGAATGCGATGCGAAATCTAAGGCAAAGCGAAATTGGAAAGGCGGCTCTCGACAACGGCCACTTACTGCATGAAACGGCCGCCTTCGAGGAAGTCGGCTGACGGCTCGGGGTCGCGTTCTCCCGTTGGCCCGCGCGAGGCAGCAAGCGGCCAGTTTCAGTCCCTCGCTTACTTCCTGTGGCGGACGCTCAAATGTCCGGTTCGTTCAGATAGTGACCTCTTGCCTCTGACTAGCGAATTGAACGCCGCGTGCACCGGCCTCAACGGGGCACTCAAGCTGGCATGTTCGATCTCATGCGACGTCCACCACGATTTTTCCGCGTGCGGTGGCGTTCGTGATGGCATCGTAGGCGAGTTCCGCGGATTGCAGGTCGAACCGGCGAGCATCGAGATTCGGCGTGAGCTTGCCGGCTTCAATCATCTGTGTGGCCTCGCGCAGCATCGCTCCATGATGCGCGCGATGCGTGCCGGTCAGGAGCGGATAGAGGGTAAAGACTCCCGAGTACGTCGCTTCTCGAAACGATAGGGGAGCCAGCGCGTGCGTGCCCCAGCCCAAGGCGCTGACGACATGGCCAAAATGCTTGACCGCGGCGAACGACGCGTCGAGCGAAGGGCCGCCGACGGTGTCGACAACAACGTCGAAGCCTGCGTCCTGCGTCAACGAAGCGACATACTGCTGAACCGATTGCGACCGGTAGTCGATGGGCGTAGCGCCAAGACGCGCAACGAGCTCGTGGTCACGGGAACTCGCTGTTGCGAAGACCTGGGCCCCAAGCGCGCGCGCCAATTGCACGGAGACATGCCCGACACCGCCTGCTCCGCCTTGCACCAGCACAGTTTGGCCCGCTTTCAGATGGGCTCGGTCGACAATGCCGGAATAGGACGTGATGAACGCAAGGGGCAGCGCTGCGGATTCACGCATCGACAGGTTGGCCGGCTTGATCGCAAGCAGGTCGGCATCGACCGCCGCGTACTGCGCCAGCGAGCCCTGAATACCGCCGACGCCACCCGTCATGCCATAGACCTCGTCGCCGACATGGAACGCGGTTACCCCCGGCCCAACGGCGTCGACCACGCCAGCCATATCGATGCCAAGCACCAGTGGGAGGGGATGCTTCGCATGTGCTGCGCTACCGGCGCGGATCTTGGTGTCGAGCGGATTAAGGCCGCTTGCGGCAATGCGCACACGTACCTGGCCCTCTGACGGTTCGGGCATCGCGATTTCGGTTAACTCGAGCGGGCCGTTGTAGCGGTTAAGAACAAGCGCTTGCATGGTCATGATGGGTTCCTATCGGGTTGCTTGCTCGTTGAGCCAACGAGCCAATGGCTTTATGTTGGTTTATGCTGAAACGCATGTAAAACCACGTTTTCGCATATGCGCCATGCAAACTTGAATGGACCCCGCCTGGATTGGAGCGATGTGCGGATCTTTCTGGCCATTGCCCGCTGCGGCACGCTGGGGGCAGCAGCGAAGCGCGTCGGCCAGACCCAGCCGACGATGGGGCGCCGGTTGCGTGCACTCGAAGATGCGCTCGGACATGCGCTGTTCCAGCGCACGAGCGATGGCTTCGTGCTGACGGATGAGGGCGCCACGGTGCTCGCCTATGCCGAGCGAATGGAGGAGGAAGCGCATGGTCTCACGCGCGCGCTCACCGGGAAGGAGGCTCAGTTGACAGGTCTGCTCCGCGTCTCCTCCTCGGACTGGTTTGGCGTGCACATACTCACGCCAGTGTTCGCGCGCTTTCTCGCAAAGCACCCGGCCATCTCGTTGGAACTCGTCACGGATTCGCGCCTGTACAACCTCGCGCGCCGTGATGCGGATCTGCTGTTTCGCATTACGCCGTTTGACGAACCCGATGTCATCCAGCGCAAACTGATGCGCATCGACTACGCGTTGTATGGGCACGTCGATCTCGTTCCGCCGACACGCGGTGATGGTGACGGCTATGCGCTGATCAGTATGGACAGCGAGTTCGGCTCCCTGCCCGACGTTGAGTGGGTCGCGCGCATGTTGCCCCGGGCCCGGATCGTCTTCGGCAGCAATAATCGTGGAGTACAGGCGCGCATGTGTGCCGAAGGATCTGGCTTCGCAGTGCTGCCTTGCCCGCTCGGTGATGCGACGCCGGGCATCCGACGAGTCGATTTGGGCGAAGCGCCGCCGGGCCGCGATGTCTGGCTTGGCTTTCATCGCGATTTACGTCGCGTCGCACGCCTGCGCGCACTTCTGGATGCAACGATCGATTCGCTAGCGAACGTCTGAGTGCGATGCTCTTCTGCGGACATCGAACCGGCTCTAGTCAACGGCCATTGCGCCGAAGCCATCGTCCGAGTGTTCGTCATATCCGATGCAACGTCCATTGCATCTTTAACTACGCTATTCGTCTCCCGTCGGGAAAGACAATCTCAGCGCCAACGCAATAAGCGGCGTCGCTGACTCAGGCCGATGCCGCCCACCTGCCGCGTTATCTTAGACTTGTGCCATACCGCCATCAACGGTAAGTTCGATGCCCGAGATATAGCTGCTATCGTCGGATGCCAGGAACAACACCGGCTTGGCGATTTCTTCCGACAGACCAATGCGGCCTAGTGGCACCTGCGAAGCAATGCCCGACTTAAAGCCTTCGATTTGTTCGTCGGTTAGGCCGGTCTTGCCGAAGATCGGCGTATCTATAGGACCTGGGCTGATCGCATTCACACGAATTTTGCGTGCCTTAAGATCCGCCGTCAACGTACGCGCGAACGAACGCACCGCAGCTTTAGTGGCCGAATAAACGCTGAACGCTTCCATACCTGTGGACGATGCAATCGATGCGTTCAAAATGATCGATCCACCGTCCGGCACTAGCGGAAGAAGCTTCTGCACCGTGAAGTAAGTACCCTTCACGTTGACGTTGAAGGTTTCATCGACTTGTACTTCCGTAACCTGATCGATCGGTGCGAATGACCCCAAACCTGCGTTCGCGAAGATGACATCCACGCGGCCGTATTTCGCTTTCACGTGGTCGTGAAGCTTGTCCAGATCCGACAGCTTGGAGACATCACCCAGCACGCCTTCCGCGTCAGCACCGATGCTTTCCACCGCTTGGTCGAGCTCCTTCTGGCGGCGCCCCGTGATGATGACCTTCGCTCCCTCCTTAGCGAAGAGTCGGGCCGTTGCCAAGCCCATGCCGCTGTTTCCGCCCGTGATTAAGGCGATCTTTCCCGCTAGTTTTGTCATGTCAGTCCTTGGTTGGATGTTTGACCGGAGCAGGCCTGTTCTCAAGCGCTGTTCCGGCGCGAAGGATTAGCGGCTCCCGTAACCGTTAACATCGGTTGCGTGGGGTTGGATCGACTATAGGGGCGGTGCATCGCGAGAGATAGTAGGTGGCGACGAACACACTCGTCGGCTCAAACGAATAATCAAGATGACGCTATCGATATATCGCCAGGGAGTAAGCGCCAAACAAGTTGACGACGGCTCGATGCGCGCTGCGCCTTTACATTGTCGTCCAGCGTCACAATAGGTAGCTCTAACGTGAGGTCGCCGTCGGACATGGCGTTGTGCAATCGACTGCCACATTCAGGATCACGTTTCCGATTGATGCGGTTCGACGAAAAATTAGCAGTGCGCCGGAAACGACCGACTTGATCGGGATCGTCTCGCTCAGCGTCGGTCACAGAAGATCATTAGCGGCCCCCGGATGGTCCCAGCGCGAGCGCTGAGACCAGTGAACGCTATGTTCAAATAATTGAGGTCGCGCGCTGGCGTCAGATCCTTGTGTCGTGCTGCGCTCCCCGGTCGTCAGACCGGCCGCACTAACGGCCATTGCACGTTGGGAGCGGCCATCGGTTACGCGCTGGGTTGATTGGCCGCTCAGGGTCGCGTGCGTCGATCGCGAGCTTGCGTAGGTTCGACTCCTACGGGCCCTGCCGTATAACAGTGAATGCCTCGCACTCGGCCCTTACATTAATCCGGCAAACTTACCTGACCAGTGCAATAATGCCCGCTGATTGTGCGCAGAGTGGGGAAAATTTAATGGATACACGAGACCAGGTGGCGACCATGCGAATGGCCGTCAGCCCTTAACTAGTACGGGAACGGTCTCGTACAGCTGACGGCCAGTCGCTCCTTTTTGGAGCACACATGGTTGAGAAGTCCACCAAGCGCGCCCTTCGGCGCCATCACCTCGCACGGGTAAAGCGTGCGCGTCGCTTCTACTTCTGTGGCGACTTGTCCCTTGAGGGAAATGCAGTCGGCAAGCTGGCGCACACGGCCACGCCTTGTTCATGCTTTATGTGCGGCAATCCTCGCCGCTACTTTCTGGAACTGACCATTCAGGAACGACGTCTGTTTCAGAACGTCGACGAGGACTGAATTTTGCCCGGGGTCTATCCGGGGCGCTGTCACGCGCGCTGACTTTGGGCTTTCGTGCACGGTCCGGGGTGCCAGTCAGTCGTCGGGCGTTGACCTGCCAATAGCTGTCGATCGTCCGCCAGGCTGTTGGACGTTTAGGGCGGTGGCCTCACTCGTGATCGGCCTATGGCCGTTGTGACTGAATCATGCTTACCGGCCCCCAACGTCGCCCGCCGGGGCTACGCCCACTCAATCTAGCGAAGACCTGCTGAGCACGGCACTGCTGGCTCTATGTGCGACAGCCGGCCAGCTTTTCTTCACGGTGGCGGTAAGGTGAGATCGTGCTGCGAAACCGGCTCCCTACACTTACACAAGCATCATCTGGGCAACGTTTTTCGGCTTCTTGTTGTAAGGCGAGACGTTAGGCCTCGTGCCAGTCATTGGAATAGCCGCGCTTGTCGGCAGCTCGATCGCTGTTGCTGTTCGAGAGGAGCCACCTGAGGGACCGGCGGTCTAGCAACGAAGCTCTTAGGCGGACATTGGACCGGCTCGGGTCCATCGACCCAGCTCGGCCACAAACAGTCATTGGTCGCCGCGCTCCTGCGGCCATCAGTACGTCAACTCTTCAGCAGGGAACGGACATCAGCGCGCGGCGTTTGAATTTTTGAGGGAGGTACTCCGGTGCAGAATTTATGTCGGCCGAACCGATCGGGGAGCAGGCCTCCCATCAGCGCGCCGATAGCAAGGCCGCCTTCGTGATTGCTTGCGCGAGTACCCGCTCAATTATGCTTTTCCCAATCCTTCGTCTCGACCAGGAATGTGTCCATTTCCTGCCAGAACTGATCGGACAGGCTTTCAGAGAGACGCGCAAAAGATTCATTGAATTCGTCTGCGGTTTTGGCACCGAAAACGATCGTGCTTACCGCCGGATGCCGCAGCGGAAAATTCAGGGCAGCGGTAGCCAGCGACACGTCGTGGCGCCGGCAAATGCACTCGAGTCCTTCCGTTTGCGATAGGACTTGCCGTGTCGCGGGGCGCATGTTGTAGAAGGCGTTTGGCAGCGGACCGGTCGCGAGAATGCCCGAGTTGAATGGCGACGCTGCGATCCAGGCTATGCCTTTCTCGACGCAGTGCTCCAGTAAGGCAGTGCTGCGCGTCCGAAGCAACGAGTACTCTCCCGCAGGCATCACGACATCGACGTCGGCCAGTTCGGCGAAGTCCAGGCAGGCCTGCCAGTCCATGCTGGCAACACCTATCGCGCCGACCACCTTTTCATCCTTGAGCCGCTGCAAAGCGGGAAACGCACCTTCGACGGCCGTCTTGAGTTCCTCTCGATACGCCGTTTGTGCAAAACCGGGGTCGAGATCGTGAATAAAAACGGCATCGAGACGATCGACCTTGAGCCGCGACAGACTGCGCTCTACCGATCGAAGCGTCGTATCGAAGGTGTAGTCCAGGTAGAAGTCGCTAGCGCCTGGCAAAGAGCTTGCGCCGGGCTGGCTCAAATACCTGCCGAGCTTCGTCGACACATACAACTCGTCGCGCGGATACGCTTCTAGCGCCGCGCCAAGCCGTTGCTCGCTTTCACCGCCAAGATAAGCCGCCGAGGTATCGAAGTATCGAACGCCGCTCGCCCACGCGGCATGAATCATGTTGAAGAACGCCTGCTCGCCCGCGGCGTTAGCGAGGCTGCCGGCTCCGACTCCGACCCGAGGAAACTTCACGGTTCCTTTGTGTTCTACAATTTTCGTGTGCATTAAATTCGGTATCCTTGATAAATAGCTCAGAGAGTCGGAATCAATTTTGGGCGGCCACACAGACGATGGCCATCGCGAATGTGTCAGCGGACTTACCTGGTATGTTCGTTTGCAGCGATGTAATCGCGCTGCACGCGCTCCGCGGCGGCCTCCAGAACGGCGACGGCCCGTGCGCCGACACGTTCCGAATAACGGACCGACGGAATCGCGACGTTCAGCGATCCGAGCGGAAAGCCCGACGATGACAACACCGGCACGCCCACGCCTACGATGCCCGGTGTGTATTCGTCCATCGAATAGGCGACTCCGGTCTGTCGGATCGTTTCGATCTGTGCGAGCAGCGCCTTCTTGGCCGTGATCGTTTTTGGTGTGATGGCTTGCATTTTCACGGTCTTTACGTACTCACTGCGCATCTGATCCGGAAGAAACGCGAGAATCACCTTTCCACCCGAGACTGCATAAAGCGGCGCAAGATCGCCGAGTCGCAGGTGCGATACCAACCGTTGCGGGCTGGTCACCGTCGCAACGACCTCAACCTGATCGCCCTTGAGCTGATTGAGCGCGCACGACTCCAGCGTCTGCTGTGTGATCTCTGCCAGCACCGGCTGCGCGCAACTGACGAGCGAGCGACTATGCGTGGACTGTTGAGAAAGCCGGATAAGCGCTTCGCCAAGGCGATAACCCTTGGTGACAGGGACGAATTCAACAAAGCCACGAGCCGTAAGATTCTTGAGCAGCTTGGTCAGCGAACTCTTCGGTATGCCCAGCGCTTCCGCGATTTCCGTGTGGGGCATCTCGCGTCCCCATCTCGCGAGCAACTCGATCACGTCGAGCACGCGATCCGCCGACTTCACCACTCCGTTCGATTCGTCTTCCAACAGCATATCCGGCTCCTGTTTACGTATGGGAACATACTAGCATCAGGATGCTGGATCAGCGAGGAACGTCCGCATGCGCGCAAGGATGCGTCTCGCCTGTTCGTCGAACGGCAGGCCACGGAGCGCGAGCGTCGGTGCCTCGACGGCGAGTGGCAGACCGGACCGCAGTTTCGACAGCATTTCGCGCAGCGGTAATTCACCATCGCCGGGCAACAGCCGGGCTGTTCTCGCTTCCTGTCGCCGCGTTTCAAGAGACTGCGGTGCGGCGCTCGGTGCATCGCAAATCTGGATGTATTCGATGAGCGCCGGGTCGATTGCACCGATCTGCTCGCACGTCGCGCCCGAACGGAAGAACTGCAGTGCGTCGATGAGTATGCGTGCGTTCGACTGTCCGCTGGCTCGCACGACCTCGAGCGCGTCGGCGGGCGTACCGACCGCGCAGTACGTGATCGCTTCAAGTCCGACCGTAAGGCCGAAACCGTCCGCCGCTTCGCATAGACGGCCGAAGTTGTCCCGCAGGCGATTGCCTTCGGTGTCGTTGCCGACGCAGAGCACGTGCCGCGCACCGAGCATACGACCCGCTTCGAGTGCAGGCAGTAGTGACGCGACATCCGTCTGCGGACTCAGCCAGATGGCTTCGATGTCGAGGAGCCTGACGCCGGTTGCGTCGAGTCGCGTGCGTAACTCGCGGATCAGTGCGGGATTGCTCGCGACATCCACAATCGCGTCCGCAGCGGTAGGCGCGACCAGCCGCAAGCCGCAATATTCAAATCCCGCAGCGGCGGCCGCATCGACGAGTTGCAGCGGATGCGCGTCGAGGATGGTCAGATGATGCAACGACAGTTCATGCATGGGAACGCGTCCATAACTTAAAGAAAGGCTCGTGGCGCAGCGCGATCAGTTCTGCGGCGGCAGGACGAAATCATAGGCAAGCAGGGCAGTGGGAACATCGACGCGATGTCCGGCCGGACTCAGGCCCGGTGCGAGCGGCACCAGCGTTTCGATCAGTGCGTCTTTCACGCCGAACACGACGTCCGAATCCAGGTAGCTGTCGCCGCTCACGAACACATGCGTAACGAGCGTCTGAAAGCCGGGCGCACTGACGCGAAAGTGCACATGGGCCGGGCGGTAAGGATGTCGTCCCTGCGCGTCGAGCATGCGGCCAACCGGGCCGTCGTTCGGAATCGGATAGGCTGCGGGCACGATCGAGTGATACCAAAATGCACCATCCGGATCGGTCAGGAAGCGCGCTCGCATGTGCAGATCCGACTTGCCAGCGGCCTTCTGCACGTCATAGAAGCCATGGCTGTCCGCGTGCCACGTCTCGACCAGCGCGCCCGCGATCGCCTTCCCGTTCAGATCGTGCACGGTGCCTTCGACCAGCAGAGGGTCGCCCGGCTCGCCATCTGCGATCGAAACGCCGAGCGGCAGCGTAGCCGCTTCTTCGACATAGAACGGACCGAGCACCGTGGTTTGCGTCGCGTCGCCCGGGTAGCGATGATTGATCGCGTCCACCAGCATCGATACACCGAGCGTGTCGGACAGCAGAATGAATTCCTGCCGGGTGTCGGTGCACATCTGCCCCGTCTGCGTGAGAAAGCGAATCGCAGCAGCCCATTCGTCTTCAGTCGGCTCGATCTCCTTCACGAATGCATGCAGATGACGAACCAGCGCGGCGCTGATCTGGTGCACGCGTTCGCTCTTGCTTCCCGCAAGACGCTCGATGACCGCTGCGGTGATGTTGTCTTCGTTCAAGTTGCGCATCGTGTTCCTCACGGCGAATCGGGTTGTGGTGCTGCGCCGTGCCATGCTCTTTCGAGCATCAGCGTGATCGACTCATAGTCCGGCGTGCGCGGATTCGCATAGGTCTCTTGCAGCACCAGTTCGGCCGCGCGCCCGATGCCCTCGTGCGGCATGCCGATCTCGGCAAGAGACTGCGGAACTTGCAGCCTTGCGGCGAGTGCGTGCAGTCCAGTCCACGCGTCATCGGCGCCAAGCGCGCGTGCGATGCGGCGCATTGCATGCGGCGCCGCGCCAGCCTGATAAGCGACGACATGCGCCAGCATGATCGCATGCGTGTCGGCGTGCGGCAGATCGAAGGTGCCGCCCAGCACATGACAGACCTTATGATGCAGCGCCATGCCCACGGAGCCGAGGCAGGTTCCGCACAACCACGCGCCGTATTGTGCGCGGCTGCGCGCATCACGACTCGCGGGATCGGCGAGAATCTCGGGTAACGCGGCGGCGAGGGCCGCGATGCCCTGTTCAGCCATAATCGACGTGACCGGATTGGCGTCGACGGAGTAGAGCGCTTCCACCGCGTGGGCCATTGCGTTCAGACCGCTCGTCGCCGACAAGCGCGCGGGCAGCGTCAGGGTGAGTTCGACATCGTAAATCACGGCCTCCGGCAACACGTCGAGCGTACGACGCGTACGTTTCTCGCCGTCCTGCGTTTCCCCGATGATCGGTGTGACTTCAGAGCCGGCGTACGTGGTGGGCAGTGCGATCTGCGGCAGGCCGGTGCGGAGTGCAAGCGCTTTCGCGAGGCCGATTGCCGAGCCGCCGCCCACGGCTATCAAGGAGTCGACAGCGCTCGCCTGCGTAAGCGAGAGCGCACGCGCTGTCACGTCCCACGGCGTATGCATTGCGGCCTCGGGAAAAATCTGAGCCGGCGAACCGGTGAACAACGATGCGATGGCGCCGGCCAAATCCTTCTGCTCCGGCGTGGAGACGATTAACGGACGCGTGCAGCCGAGTTGCCGCGCGACTTCAGGCGTTTCCCGACGCCTGCCCGCACCAAACAGCACGCGCGACGGCAGCGCGTGGTAATCGAAGCGCATCGGCGAGACGTCCTCCATCACAGCGCTCCGCTTTGCAGATACTGGCGGCCGCGCGCATAGAGCGCTTCGACTTCCGGGCCCGTCAGCGTGGGCATGTCGCGTTTGACCTTGTAGCCGATTCGGGTCTGCATGTACGCGAGATGCCGATAGCCGGCGGGAAACTCGGCCAGCAGCGCGGCATCGAGCACGGGACGGGCGTCCGGCCTGACCGGATCGAGACGATCCTTTTCGTAGATGGGCTGACGAAGCAGCAGCAACCATCGGTCGTCGACCTTCTCGAAGAAGTCGTAGAAGCGGCCGGTGCACACGACATCGCATAACGTGCCTTCGACTTCTCCACGTTGCGAAATGGTCATCTTGGTCTGCGCGACTGCACGGGAGCCGTTCACTTCGATCGACGTGCCGCCCAAAAAATGCAGGATGCTCACGCCGTTCGCCCAACCGGCCTTCGTCACTTCGATAAACTCACGACCGCTTCCCTGAAACCAGGTCGCCATCATGCGGCCGTCCGGATGCCAGAGCGTCGCAAAGCGCTCCCAGTCTCCCGCATCTCGCCATACCGCCCAGTTTTCGATCGTCTCGCGGATCGTCCATCGATCAATCATCGCCTGTCCCATCTATCGGTCCTCCGAGTTCACGTATAGAAATCCGTTTCTATGGTGGTACTCATGGCCGTGCGCGGTCAAGCGGTTTTTGCAGCAAACCGGGACATTCCCTAGTTTGTTCCCGTCTGTGAACGAATGGAGGGATGACCGTTGACGAATCGTAATCTCGTTTCTAGCATGGGAACTAGGTTATATGGAGGAACAAGGGATATGGAAACGCAACCGGTAAAGGAACGAAGATTCGAAACACGCACGGCCATCGTGACGGGCGCCGCGCGCGGCATCGGGCGTGGTATCGCAGAGCGTCTCGCGGACGAAGGCTGCCGGATCGCCTGCTGGGACATCGATTGTTCATCGCTCGAAACAGGCGGTGACTCGTTCGCCGCCCTCGTGCAGGCCGTCGATCTTGCCGACGCGCGTTCCGTCGAGGCCGCGTTCGCTGCCACGCTCGAGTCGTTCGGTCATGTCGACATCCTCGTGAACAACGCCGGCATCAACGGTCCGGTCGTGCCGATCCAGGACTATCCGGTCGACGCATGGAAGCGCGTTCTCGACGTCGATCTGAACAGCGTCTTCCACACCTGCCGCCTCGCGGTGCCACACATGCGCGCGCGCGGTGCGGGACGCATCGTCAACGTGGCGTCGATCGTCGGCAAGGAGGGGCATCCGAACATTTGCGCTTATGCCGCAGCGAAGGCGGGTGTCATCGGTCTGACTAAATCCATCGCGCGCGAGCTGGCCGGAACGGGTGTCACGGTCAACGGCATCGCACCTGCGATCACCGAAACGGACCTTTTCCGGGAGATGACGGAGGAGCACATCGAGAGCAGCAAAGCACGCATTCCGATGGGGCGATTTCTGACCGTGCCGGAAATCGCCGCGATGGTGGCGTGGATCGCGAGCGACGAATGCAGCTTCACGACCGGCTTCACCTTCGACCTGTCGGGCGGCCGCGCGACGTATTGAGCGCGCGACGCTACGCGAGCCGTGCTCGCGACCATCGACAAGACACACGCAGGAGACGAAATGTCAGCAACGCATCAGCAGAGCAGTAATCAGGCACGAACCGCCACGGCGAGCGCGTGGATCGGATCGGCGCTGGAGTACTACGATTACTTCATTTACGCGCAGGCCGCTGCGCTGGTCTTTCCGCAACTCTTCTTTCCGTCCGGAGACAGTCGCGTTGCGATTGCCGCGTCGCTCGCAACGTATGGCGTCGGTTATCTCGCTCGCCCGGTCGGCGCATTTGTGCTCGGCCGTCGTGGTGATACGCATGGCCGCAAGAACCTGCTTCTTACCTGCATGTTCATGATGGGCTTGTCGACGCTCGCTGTGGGTCTTCTGCCGACCTTTGCGCAAGTGGGATTCGCGGCGCCGATCCTGCTCGTGGCCTTGCGGCTCATCCAGGGCTTCGCGGTCGCCGGGGAGATCTCCGGTTCCAGTTCCCTCGTGCTGGAGCATGCGCCACTCGGCCGTCGCGGCTACTTTGCGAGTTATGCGATGCAGGGCGTCACCGCCGGCCAGGTGTTCGCGGCGGCCATCTTCATGCCGCTCGCTTACTATTTGCCCGAGAAGCAGTTCCTGGCGTGGGGCTGGCGCGTACCGTTCCTGCTGAGTGTGCTCGTGCTCATAGCCGGTTATGTGATTCGGCGGAAAGTGTCGGAGACGCCGGCTTTCGTCGATGAAGCTCAACATCGGCAGATTCCCGCGTCGCCCGTCAAGGAAGCATTGCGCGATGGCTGGCGGGATATTGTCCGCATTGCTGCAATCGCATTGATTGCGATCATCCTCGCAGTGACTTCGATCTTCGGCGCGGCCTATGCAGTACAGCCCGCTTACGGTATCGGTCTTTCGAAAGGCTTCTTTCTCTGGATTCCGCTGCTCGCCAATCTGACCGCGATGTTCTTCATTCCCTTCGCAGGCAGTCTGTCCGATCGATGGGGACGCCGACCGCTCATCATATTCGGCGCGCTTGCTTCGGGCTTGCTGTCTTATGCATATCTCTATGCCATCAGTCTGCACAATGCCATGCTGGCGATCGTCATCGCGATCGTGATGTGGGGCGTGGTGTATCAGTGCTTCAACGCGGTCTATCCGAGCTTCATGCCTGAACTGTTCCCGACGCGTATCCGGGTTACCGCCATGGCGATCGGCCAGAACATCGGCACGGCCATCACCGCGGTCCTGCCGGCGTTCATCGCGGCCGCCGTGCCGCCCGGTACACAGCACATTCCGTTGATTGTGGGGACGATCACGCTGACCGTCTGCGGCATCGGGGCGCTAGGCGCATGGACGGCGCGCGAAACCTATCGGCTGCCCGTCAACGCGCTCGGGCAGCGAGACGCAGCGCCGATCAGTCAGGAGGAATACGACAGCCTGCGTGCGGATATCGGCAGGAAGAAAACCGCGTCGGATGTTCCCGTTTGAGGGCGATCTCTGTGTGGGCAGTCCGCGTCATTCGACGGGCGGCACCGCACCTTCGAGCAAGGTCTTGATGAGCCGCGCGCGACGCTTTTCGAGGTCCGCGATCTGACGATCGATAGCTTCGAGCCGTACTCGCTGGACGTCGGTGATCTGATCGCAAGAGCGTGCGCCTTCGATCAGAAGCATGCAGTCCGGAAAGCCGCGAATATCGTCGATAGTGAAACCGGTCGCGATCATGCGCTGAATCTGCTTGACCTGCGTGACTGCTTTCTCGGGGAACATGCGATAGCCATTGCTCGCACGTACCGAGGCGAGCAGACCGTGTTCGTCGTAATGTCGGATGGATCGCAGGCTCGCGCCGGTGAGTTGAGAGAGCTGTCCAATCGTCAGCAGTTCCTGTGAAGGCGTGTCTTTCATGAAAAGCAGGCTAACACAATTCTCTTGACTCTCACATCAGTGTAAGGGTTGAGACTAGGCGCACTGACACTCTCAAGGAAAGGCAATGAGCTTACGAACGTTTCCTCGCTTTTTGATGTCGGCGTTCTCTGCGGCGACGCTGTTTGCTTCCGTACCCGACGCGATCGCGGCGCCGAGCAGTTATACGGTTACATCGACGGATGGGGTGAAGCTGGCGGTTCAGGAAAGCGGCAACCTCAACGGCCCGCCGATCATTCTGGTGCATGGGCTGCTCGGCAGCCGCCTGAACTGGGACGCGCAGGTGCAGAGTCCCGAATTGCGCCAATACCGGATCATTACCTACGATCTGCGCGGCCACGGTCTGTCGGATAAGCCATCCGGCCCGGAGCCATATCACGACGGAAACCGTTGGGGGGACGACCTCGCAGCGGTGATTCAGGGCTCACACGCGCGCAAGCCCGTCGTGGTTGGCTGGTCGCTCGGCGGTGTGGTGATATCGAACTACCTCGCGAAGTATGGCGATCGCGCGATCGCGGGCGCCGTGTATGTCGACGGCGTGGTGGAGCTTGCGCCGGGTCAGATCGTCGATCATCCCGACGTTTACCGGGACATGAACTCGCCGGATCTGAGGACGCATCTCGACGGTGAGCGCACGTTCGTCGGCCTGTGTTTCAACCATCGGCCTGACACCGATACATTCGACCGGCTGCTCGCGAACGCCGCGACGGCATCGTGGGACATGCAGAAGGAAGTGCCGACGATGACGGTCTTCGCTGCGGAGGGGCTCGGCAAGGCGCGCGTCCCGCTGCTCTTCATCTACGGCGGCCACGACGCGCTGGTCGACACGCATGCGACGCTGGCTCGGGCGGCTGAGTTGAATCCGCGCATCGTCAGCAAGGTGTACGCGGACTCGGGTCACGCGCCGTTCATCGAGGAAGTCGAGCGTTTCAATCGCGATCTGGCCGGGTTCGTCAGGTCGGCGTCGCAGCAATGAAGTCACGTTTGACGAGGAGATAACCATGACGCATGAAGTCGGACAGGACCTCTTTCCGTGCTTTGCGAGGCTCGACGTCGAGGCGGGCGATGTCTCGTTTCGCGGCAGGATCGGCGGGACCGGATCGCCGGTTCTGTTGCTGCACGGCTACCCGCAAACGCACGTTGCGTGGCGATTGATTGCTCCGACGCTCGCGAGGTCGCATACGGTCATCGTGCCGGATCTGCCGGGATACGGCGACAGCCGGACCCGCAACGATCAGCCGCGATGGACCAAACGTCGCGCAGCCGACGCGCTCGTGGCGTTGATGGATCGACTCGGGCACGAACGATTCGCCGTGGTCGGGCATGACCGGGGCGCTCGTGCGGGATACCGGCTTGCGCTGGATCATCCGCAGCGCGTCGCCGCGTATGCATCACTGACCGTCATACCCACGCTCGATGCGTTCGCGAGCGTCGACAAGCGCTTCGCGCTCAACGCCTGGCACTGGTTCTTCCTGGCGCAGCCGGGCGATCTGCCGGAGCGGATGCTTGCGGCGGATCCCGACGCTTATCTCGACACTGCCCTGGCGAGCATGGCGGGCGGTCTCGAGCGGATCGATCCCTTGGCCCTCGACGCCTATCGAACGGCGTTCAGAGATCCGCGCGTGCGCCACGCCATGTGCGAAGACTATCGCGCCGCGGCTTCCGAGGACTTGGAACACGATGCGAGCGATCTTGCGGCGGGCCGAAAACTCACCTGTCCGGTCCTGATACTGTGGAGTGAGAGGGAACAGCAGGCGAGAAGCGGATTGCCCATCGACGCTTGGTCCCGATGGGCAACGAACGTAACGGGAAGGGGGTTGCCCGGCGGCCATCTGCTTCCCGAGGATGCGCCGAATGAGGTGTTGACGTCCCTTAACGATTTCCTGGTCGGAAAGTTCTAAGCTTGGATTCTCGGCAGACACTGAAGCTTCGATGGTGGGCCGCGACGTCTCGCAAGTGTGACGTGTGGGATCGTCTCCAAGGGCGGTCGCCGTAGTGTTCACCGGATCTGAGCACAGTCCTACAAAGGCCGATGCGCTAGTCCGCGCTTGTGATTCGCGCGGGGTGCCGATATCTACATTCTGCCCGCATCAACCACGTGCGAACAACGGAGAACTCCGGCTGGCGATCGCCATGGCCTTCGCACATTCGATGAGCTTCGGAGCGAGCGCTTCCATCCGTTCCGCTGTCATGCGGATAGACGGCCCAGCGATACTGATCGTGCCAAGTGGCTCGCTGTTCCCGCCGAGCTGGACTACCGCGGCGATGGCACTCGTCCCAGCCTCATAGGCGTCGAAGACAACGGCATAGCCTCGCTGGCGAGCCAGCTCGATGTGCTCAAGCAGGGCTCGAAGCGATTGCGGCGCGCCAGGTCCCATTTCCCGAGCCCGCTCCATTCCTTGGCGCGATATCAACGCCAGCGCGCGCTCTTCATCGAAGGCCGCTAGATATGCGATGCCGTTTGCCGTCGCCGGAAAGTAAATCTCGAGTCCCGCGTCCGCGTCTAGCCGCAGCCCTGTGCGAGCGCCTTGGGCCTTGGCCACCCAGATCAGGTCCTCTCCCTCGGCCACTGCAAGCCGGACTAGCTCTCCGCTGAACTCGGCAAGGTCATCGAGCAGCGGTTGAGCGGCGTCCGTGATGCCGGTCGCCGCGAGGTAGCTCAGACCAAGGGATGCGAGTTTAACGGTGAGCCGGTACTGCGAGGTATTAGGGTCCTGCTTCACATAGCCCGTTTCCTTCAGATCCGTGAGAAGACGATGCGCGGCCGTACGTGGAATGCCAAGGCGGTCGCCTACTTCGGACATCGGAAGGCCGTGGACGTGGTGGGAAAGCAGCTCGACGATCGCAAGCGCTCGGTCGCGGACGGCAGTCATATAAATCGAGAAGGGATTAATGGGCCCACCATTCTATCCCATCTGGAATCCTGTTTCATCTGGAGGGCTTTAGGGTTTACTGCAGATGTGGTGTTCTATTCCAGTTGGTAAGGTAAACCATCAAAGAGAGATGGACATGAAACTGGCAATCGATTCATACAGTTACCACCGCTATTTCGGCGAGATTTATTCAGGTTTGGAGCAGGACCCCGGAACGCGAATCAACATGGAAGGATTCGTCGACCGCGCAAAAGCATTAGGCGTGGATGGCGTTTCGCTCGAATCGTGCTTTCTGCCGAATCCGACGCCCGACGAAATCGCACGTCTGCGCGCGCAGCTCGAGCGTCTCGAACTCGACCGGGTATGGGCGTGGGGACATCCAGGCGGACTGCGCTCGGGCGCGGCGCCGGACGAGGTCGCGGACCTCAAGCGGCATACGGAGATTGCCGCGGCTATCGGCGCGAAGGTGATGCGCATTTGCTGTGGCGGACGCCGCACGCGCATCGACGATTGGACGGAGCACAAGGCCCGCCTTGTTCCGCTACTGAGCGATGCCGCCCGCCACGCCGGACGCCACGGTGTCGTGCTCGCCATCGAAAACCATATCGACCTGCTGGCCGACGAACTGGTCGAGCTCATCGAGACCGTCGATTCGCCCGCACTCGGCGTGTGCCTTGATACCGCCAATAACCTGCGCATGCTCGAAGACCCGGCGCTCGCCATCGAGAAGCTTGCGCCCTACGCGCGTGCAACGCACATCAAGGACATCGCCGCGAAAAGCGGTAATCCGCGTGAGTTCGCCTTCTGGCCAAGCGTGCCGCTGGGACAAGGTCTCATCGACATTCCGCGAGCATTCGACGAGCTACGCAAGCATGGCTATGCCGGCTTGCTGGCACTCGAGATCGACTATCTGCATCCCGCCTACGAAGACGACGAAAAGGCTATCGCCGACAGCATCGAATACATGCGCGGACTGCTTTAAGCATGCCGCATTCGAAATACTAGGAGACAACATGAGCGCCCCTGCCAAGCAACTGAACGTCCAGGAATTCTTGGATTCGAGGCCGTTCGCCGGCTTCCATTGGAAGATTCTTTTTTTGGGCCTCGTGGTCCTGATTCTTGATGGCTTCGACGTGGTCGCGATGGGTTTTATCGCTCCCGCGCTGATCGCCGACTGGAAAATCAGCCGTGCCGCGCTTGGGCCAGTGCTCAGCATGGGCCTGTTCGGCCTCGCTATTGGCGCGCTGACCGGCGGGCCGCTGGCGGACCGTTTCGGTCGTCGCAAGGTCATCATCGGCGCAGTCATCTTCTTTGGCGTGATGAGTCTTGCATCCGCATGGTCGCCTAACATCGAAGTGCTCTCCGTCTTGCGCTTTCTGACCGGACTCGGCTTGGGCGCATCGCAACCGAACGCCGCGACCCTGGCATCCGAATACGCCCCCAAGAAGCATCGATCGGTCATGGTGACAGTGATTTACTGCGGATTCACGCTGGGCGCAGCCGGGGGTGGCTTTCTCTCCAGCTACCTTGTTCCCACTCACGGCTGGCAATCGATTCTGGTGGTGGGCGGTATGGTTCCGCTTCTGTTTGCAGCGGTGCTGTTTTTCGTTCTGCCGGAATCTGCAAAGTTCCTGGCCGTGAAGCACGAAGGACGAAAGGCCCTCGCGAAAATCATCAACAAAATTCAGCCCGGCACGGTGGACGCTTCCACCGAACTCACAACGGCCGAACGGGAACACGCAGGCAAGGGCGCCATCCGGCTCATCGTGTCGAAGCCGCATACCTCGGTCACGCTGGCGCTGTGGGTCGGGCTGTTCATGAACCTGATGACGGTCTACTTCCTCAATAGCTGGTTGCCGATCATCGTCAGGGACAATAACTTCTCGCTCGCCGATGCGGCGCTCGTCGGCGCGATGATGCAGGTGGGCGGCACGCTCGGGAATATTGTCATCGGCTGGGAGATGGACCGCTTCAAGGCGCACAAGGTCATGATCGCGACACTGTTCGCGGCGCTCATTTTCACGATTGCCATCTCGCAGTTGAACGTGGGCCTGGCCGGTCTCATTAGCCTCGTGTTCCTGCTCGGCTACTGCACCAACTCGACGAATACCGGCTGGACCGCGATGGCGGCGAGCTACTACCCGACCGAGATGCGCGCGACGGGCACGAGCTGGATGACGGGCATCGGCCGCTTCGGCGCCATCTCCGGCGCATCGATCGGCGCCGTGCTGCTGAGCTTCAAATGGAACTTTGGTCAGCTCTTTCTGTTCCTGACGGCTCCTATCGCAATTGCCATCGTCGCAGCATATGTGCAGGGCCGAGTCCGTACCAATGCGGCACCCGTGCTGCGCAATGCAACGACGCATTGAACCAAGGAGAGCATCGATGTCTGTATCGCGAGTGGGTCTCATCGGTGCGGGCGCAATAGGGCGCGCGCATTTGGTCGGCGCTGCCGAAGCCGAAGGAGTCGAGATCGTTGGAATCGCAGACCCGAACGTCGCTGCGAAGGCGTTGGCCAATGAGTTCTCGATACCGTGGTTCGCCGACCACCGAGCACTTGTCGATCAGATGAAGCTCGACGGTGCCATCGTCGCAACGCCGAACGCCTTGCATGTGCCGATTTCGCTGGAACTGATTGGCGCGGGCATCGGCGTGCTGGTCGAAAAGCCGATTTCCGATACGGTCGAGGACGCATTGCGCCTGGCCAGGACGGCAGCCGATGCGAACGTTCCCTTGCTCGTGGGTCATCACAGGCGACACAACCCGATTATCCGCACGGCGCGTTCGCTGGTGCGGGACGGCAAGCTGGGTCGGCTGGTTTCCGCGTCTGCGCTCGCTACCTTCCTCAAACCGGACGCCTACTTCGACGAAGCATGGCGCCGGACGACGGCGGCCGGACCGGTGTTGATCAACCTCATCCACGAGATCGACTTATTGCGCTTCGTTTGCGGCGAGATCGGGAGCCTGCAAGCCATTACCTCCAATGCGGTTCGCGGTTTCGAAGTTGAGGATACGGCGGCTATTATCATTCAGTTAAAGAACGGCGCGGTCGCGACGATTACCTTGTCCGATACGGCAGCCTCCCCTTGGAGTTGGGACACGTCTTCCGGTGAAAACGCTTCGTTTGCGAAAAATTCCATCGAGAGTCACTTCCTGTCTGGGACCGATGCGTCGCTGGCGCTGCCCACCTTGCGGATGTGGCACTACGCGGGAGATCGAGGATGGTTCCACCCGCTCTCGATTGGGATAGTGGACTACGCAGCCGCAGACCCCTATGTTGAGCAGATGCGCCACTTCGGATCCGTCATTCGGAAAGAGGAAGAGCCGCTGTGCGATGCGTTTGACGCAGCCAAAACGCTTGAAATCACTGCATCCGTGCGACAGGCCGCTCAGTCTGGAAAAGCCGTTCGTTTTAGCTGACCGCTGTTGTCGGAAGCAGTCGTAGCTGTGAAAGAAGGTTCTAGGTCCGCTTTGGGTCGGCAAGGGAAGTTCGTGTCGAGTTCGTGCAGGCAGCTGACGGGCGCCGGTCGGACTTCCGGGGTCAACCACTTGCAGCCACTCGATGGGGCTCCCGGATGGGCGTCCGAACGTCGACTACGGGTCCTGTTACCGCCGTTGCGGCTGCGCAGCGGGCGGCATGTACGTCGCGCGCAGCCGCTACGGTGCTCGCGGTTTACATGGAACGGCACTACGTCGAACGCCACTAAGCCTAACGCGAACCTCCGCCCAAACAACGACGCCGCCCCCGTCTACATGCGGTCACGGCGCAGGAAATCGCGTCGATCGAGCCGACGCTGAAGGGCAGTTTTCACGCGGGTTTCTCCACGCCCGTGGATTCGACCGGCGACATTCACAAGTTCACGCGCGGTGACGCCGATGCATGCATGCGTCACGGCGTCGAGTTCCGTTACGACACGTCGGTCAAATCGATCGGCCATCAACGGGCCGCGTCGCGCTGACGGTCGAGCAGGCGGGCGAAGAACAGCTTCTTCAGATCGACGGCATTGTGATCTGCGCGGGTGTCGGCAGCCGAGAGTTCGCCTCGATGGCGGGCGATCACGTGAACGTCTATCCCGTCAAAGGCTATTCGATCACCGTCTGTCTCGACGATGCGCGCAGCCGCGAGCACGCGCCGTGGGCCAGCCTGCTCGACGACCGCGCGAAGATCGTCACGAGCCGCCTCGGCGCGGATCGCTTCCGCGTCGCGGGCACGGCGGAACTGAACGGCTTCAACCGTGATATCCGCGCCGACCGCATCGCGCTACTCGTCGAATGGACGCGGCGCTACTTTCCTGAAGTTTCGACCGCGCGCGTGATTCCGTGGAGCGGCCTGCGGCCGATGTTGCCGAGCATGCTGCCGAAGGTCGGGCAGGGCAGGCGTCCCGGCGTGTTCTACAACACCGGGCACGGGCATCTCGGATGGACGCTTTCGGCAGCAACGGCGGAACTCGTCGCGCAAGCCGTGCTGCGTAAGTGGCCGGGAAAACCGGTTCAGTCGCCGCTACGCCGTCGGCAAGCATGGCGCGCAGCGAAGCGCTGCTCTGAGCGTCGCGTTCCCCGCATGAAGCATGACGCGGGGAACGTACGTTACCAGCCGATCGCCGCGCCGTCGCTGCGCGGATCGTGTCCGCCTTCGAAACATCCGTTCGGATAACGGATGATAGCGCCTGCGTGGCCCATCGTTTCGTCGTAGGGCCGCAACACATCGACATCATGTCCGAGGCTTCGAAGCGCCCCGGCGGTCTCTTCGCCGAAGCGCGCTTCGAGCTTGAGCGAATCGCTCGCCTGTCCCCACGTGCGGCCGAGCAGCCAGCGCGGCGCATCGATGGCCGTCTGCGGATTCCATCCGTACCGCGCGATGCGCGTGAACACCGCGCTCTGCGATTGCGGCTGGCCGTCGCCGCCCATGTTGCCGTAGACCATCACGCGCCCGTCGGCGAAACGCGCGAGCGCCGGATTCAGCGTGTGGAACGGCCGCCGTCCCGGCATCAGCGGATTGCGCGAGGCTGCGTCGAGCGAAAAGCTGCAGCCGCGGTTCTGCCAGTTGACGCCCGACGAAGGCAGCACGATTCCGCTGCCGAACTCGTGATAGATGCTCTGGATGAAGCTCACGGCGAGGCCATTGCCATCGATGGCGCCGAGCCATACCGTGTCGGCGGGGCCGAGGCCGTTGCCCCACGGCGCGGCGCGATCCATCGAGATTTGCGCGGCGAGTTCGTCGAGACGTTCGGGGGCGAGCAGCGCCTGCGGATCGATGTCCATGTGATCGGGATCGGTGACGTGCGCATCCCGGATCACGAAGGCGAGCTTCGTCGCCTCGACGCACGCGTGAACATACTCCGGGCCGAGCGGGTCCATGTCGTCGCGCAGCACGCGGTCGAGAAGCCCGACGATGATGAGCGAAACGATGCCCTGCGTCGGCGGCGGCATGTTGTAGACGGTGCCGAGCGAATGCGCGAGGGCGAGCGGCGTCACGATCCGCGCATGATGGCGCTCCAGATCGCCGGCGGCGAGCGGGCTTCCCAGCGCGCTCAGTTCGGCTGCCATGCTGCGCGCGAGATCGCCGCGATAGAAATCGTCGAGCCCGCTGCGCACGAGTTGCGCGAGCGTCGCGGCCATGCGCGGCTGCGTGAAGCGATCGCCGGCCTGCAAGGGCGAGGGCATGAAGGTGTTCGCGAAGCCGGGCACGCTTGCGAGTTCATCGCGCTTGGCGGCGATGCAGCGCGCCTGACTGTCCGTGGCGGGCACGCCGTGCATCGCGTAGTCGATTGCATCGTCCAGCAGGCGCGACAGCGGCAGGCGTCCGCCGAGCGTCGTGCGCGACCACTCGAACGCCGCATGCCAGCCCGACACCGTGCCCGCAACCGTATTCGCGGCAAGCGGCCCGCGATGCGGAATGCGATCGAGCCCGAGCGCGCGATACCGATCGAGCGTCGCCGCCGCCGCAGCCGCGCCGCACGCCTCGATGCCGACGGGTTCGGCGCCGGGCCGCGAGATCAGCCAGAAGCCGTCGCCGCCGATGCCGTTCATGTGCGGATAGACGACCGCGATTGTCGCGGCGGCGGCGATCATGGCTTCGACGGCGTTGCCGCCTTCGCGCAGCACCGCGAGCGCGCTCTGCGAGGCGAGCGAGTGGGGCGCGACCGCCATGCCGCGGGTGCCGCGCGACGGATTGAACGTCTGAATGGTCATGGCTCGGGTGGCGGAAAGGTTCAGGGTTGAACGGCGCGCGGCTTCATCTGCGTACGCATGATTTTTTTGCACATCTGCACGAACTGATCGACGAGGGCAGAACGCTCGCCGCTGATCGCGAGGCTCGCGACGACCGGAATCGCGATCTCCGGCGCGAGCGGCGCGACGTTCAGACCGAACGCGCGCGCGGAGAGCGCCGAGAATTCATCGACGATCGTAACGAGCCGCGAGCGCGCGGCAAGGGCGATGAGCGAGTGATACGACTGCGCCGTGATGGTCGTACGCACGTTGAGCGCATGCTCCTCGAAGCGCTTGTTGAGCAGGCGGCCGACCGGATCGTCGGGGTCGGGGCCGAGGATCTCGCGCCCGTCGAAGGCGGCGAGGTCGATTGACGCGGCGTCTTCGAGCACGTCGGGATGACCCACGCACACGAGCCGGCTCGACGCCAGCTCGATCTCCCGGATCGCCGGATGCGCAATGCTGTGATAGAGCACGCCGACATCGGCGTCCATCAGGGCAATGTTCGCAACCGCGGTCGCCGAGTAGTCGGAGCGCACGGAGAGCTTTACGTTCGGATGCATCGCGGCGAACGCAAGCGCCGCATCGGCGACGACGGTCTGTGCGAGCGCCGGTGCGGCCAGCACGCGGATCGACGATTCGTCGGTGCCGCCGCGCAGGTTGTCGGCGAGCCGCTGCACCGCGTGCAACTGCTCGTCGAGCTTCATGATCTCGGGGAAGAGGCGCTGTGCCTCGCGCGTCGGAACCAGCTTGCCGCGCGTGCGCTCGAAGAGCGCGTAGCCCAGCTGGCGCTCCGCGCTCTGCAGGATCTGCGTGACCGCTGGCTGCGTCAGCGACAGCAGCGCTGCGGCGGCTTTCAGCGTGCCCGTGACGCGGATCGCGTTGACTACCTCTATGTGCCTAAGTCTCATCGAATGTCGTTTTCGGTCTGGGTCGGCCAGGGCCGGCGAGCCGGCCCGCGCGGCAAGACCGGCGCGATGCTCACGCGTTGTTCAGCGCGTTCTCCTCGATGCGCGCGGGTTGATAGCGCAACCTGAACCAGAGGATACAGGTAAGCGCGACCACCGCGGTGACCATCACGTACCACGCGGGAACGAACTTGCTGCCGGTTTCGTTGGCGATCCACGTGCAGATGATCAGCGAGAGCCCGCCGAAGACCGCGAAGGTCAGGTTATGCACGATCGCGAGGCAGGTTGTGCGCGTGCCGTGCGGAAACAGCTCCGCGACGAACGCGGGCATCGCGCCCTGGAATACCATCACGCAGGCGGTGAGGCCGGTGATGCAGAGCACGTACATGCCGACCGTGGGCTGCGCGACCATCAGATGGAACGCCGGCATTGTGAGGGCGACCGTCAGCAGCGTGCCCGCCGTGATAAGCGCGAGCCGTCCCACGCGATCCGACAGCGCGCCGAACACGGGCGGCAGGAAGATCTGCGCGACGGAGTAGCCGATCGCGCCGAGCATCGAATCGGCAGGGGAAAGGCCGAGCACCTTCTGCGCATAGAGCGGAATGAAGACACCCAGCAGATAGTTCGTCGACGCGGCGAGCGAGTACAGACCGATCGCCGCCGCGATGCGCGCCTTGGCCGTCGCGAGCGTCTCGCGCAGCGGACGGTGTTCGTGCCGGCTCGCCTCGAACTCCGGCGTTTCGTCGACGCGGCGGCGAATCCAGTAGCCGAACGGCACGATCGCGAGGCCGATGATGAACGGCACGCGCCATCCCCAGGACAGCAGCGTTTCAGGCGTCATCAGGCGCGTCGTGCCGAGGCCGACGATGCTCGCGAGTCCCGTCGCGAGCCCGATGCCGACCACCTGATAGCTCGCGAAATAGCCCTTCATGCCGCGCGGCGCGTGCTCGGTGACGAACGAGACCGTCGAGCCGAACTCGCCGCCCGCCGAGAAGCCCTGCAGGATCTTGCCGAGCACGAGGATCAGCGTGCCGCCGGCGCCAAGCATCGCATACGAAGGCGCGCAGGCGATGACGAGGGTGCCGAGCGCCATGAGCCAGATGGTCAGCATCATCGCGGACTTGCGGCCGCGCCGGTCGGCGTATCCGCCGATCACGACAGCGCCAAGCGGCCGGATGAAGTAGCTGATGCCGAAGGTCGCGGCGGTGGCGAGCATCGACGTGTAGGCGTCGCCCGTCGGAAAGAACGCCTTCGCGAGGATGGCGGCGAGAAAGCCGTAGATGAAGAGATCGTAGAACTCGAGCATGTTGCCGACGAGCGCGGAGGCCAGAATGCGCCGGAACTTGCCGCGCTGCTCGCAGCTGAGACTCAGGTTGTGTGACATGGCGTTTTCCTTGGTCGATGCGACGTGTGGAAGCTGACGCGATACGCGATACGAAAGCGGGACCGGCCGTTCAGATGCCGTGCAGGTAATCGAAGGCGGTGAGGGCGTAGATCTCGCCGAGCGCGCGCAGCTCGTCGACGTGGACGTGCTCGTCGAACGAGCCCATGTTGTGCGCGGTGAGTCCGCAGACCACGGTGGGCACGCCGTGCATCCGGTAGTGACGCGCGTCCGATGCGCCCACGCGCATGTTGACGACCGGCTCGATGCCGAGCCGCGCCGCGCAATTGCGGCGCACGCGCTGCACGATCTCGTGATCGGGCGAGGTCCAGTTCGGCTCGTAGCGCCGCGTGATCTCGACGCTGACGCCTTCGTGCCGCGCAACGATCGCGTCGATGCGCGCTTCGATCTGCGCGACGCTCACGCCGACCGGCAGGCGGATATCGGCGGTGGCGCATGCGTGATCCGCGACGAGATTCGATAACCGGCCGCCCTGAACGGTGCCGAAGGTGACCGTCACGCGCCGCAGCACGTCGCTTTCGCCGCGGCCGGACAGTTCCTCGGATGCGGGGCCCGCGTGTTCGATCGCGGCGAGCACGTCGGCGGGCGCGTCGACGGGATGATCGCGGAGTGTTTTCAGTTCCTGAATGGCGTCGAGCAGGCGCTCGATCGCGCTGATGCCGCGGTGAACATGGGCCGCATGCGCCGACCTGCCGGACGCGTCCAGCCGCAGCCAGATCATGCCTTTCTCGCCGAAGCGCAGGACGCCGGGCGAACCGGTGTCGGCGCTGATCATCGCGTCTCCGGAGGCTTCGGGCACGTTCTTGAGCAGATAGCCCGCGCCCTCGGTGCCCATGCTCTCCTCGTCGCCGACGAAGGTCGCGACGACTTCGCCCGGCAGGGTGTCGCGCAGTGACGCGAGGTGGCGCAGCGCGAACACGATTGCCGCGATGCCGCCTTTCATGTCGGAGACGCCCAGGCCGTAGAGCTTGCCGTCGCGGGCCTCGCCGTTGGGGTCGACGCTCCAGCGATCCGCATCGACGAGCGGGAAGGTGTCGAGATGGCCGTTGAAGACGAGCCGCCGGCCGGGCCGCATGCCGCGCGCCCGCACGACGAGGTTCATCACGTGCGGAAGGGTGCAGTATCGCGTGATCTCGACGCCGGTGCCCGCTAGCATGGCCTCAATGCGTTGTGCGACGGCGTGCGTGTCGCCGGGCGGATATGGGCTCGGCTCCGCGACCAGCGCGCGCGCCAGATCGACGACTTCCTGACTGCTTGCGGCGACGGCGCGTGAAAGGGCGCGCCGCAGATCGGATACTTCGGCGTTGCGGGCGACGAGAACATCGGCTTGCATGGATGACCTCCGTGGATTCGTTGCGTTTCCGGCGCGCACAGGCGCGTCGGGCATGAATCCATGGTCGGTGGCCGATTTCTCAGCGTCGAATTAGGCAAAAAGGAGGGGGTATAAGTAAAACTTAATTGCGGGCGGGACCGGTTCAAACGCCGTTCATCAGACTGGACGGGTGATCTCAGGCATCGACCCATAGATACGACAGCCTGTCGCGGTCGACACGCGGTTGAGCCCGCGCAAAGGGTAAGAGCGTGGAGACCTTCGTCGGCGCTCGTGTCCCATGATGGCAAGGTGAGTGAGAACGATAGCGTCGGGCCTTTGGAAAACCTTAGCCATTTTGCGAGCGACGGTATCTGGGGTTGCAGCGATAGCATTGTGGCGTGCGACCGTTCGACTCTTGGAAGAAGCCATTCGAGGAGCTCGGGTCCAACGGCCGCAGTGGGTCGAAAGTGTGAGTTCGCGGTGAAAGCTTAACCGGCCGCGAGGTTGCCGCTGCAAGGCGGTTCTCGTTTTTGTCGGACGCAACTACGAGTCTCCGCGTTGGCCGTCCCGGCAAACTTGAACCGAGCTCAGCGATTTGCAGGAGCAATGTCCAAAGCGACGGTAGACCATTATCTATTCGAAAAATCTGCGCGCGTAAGTAGCATATTAGGCGTCGGATGCGCCAGCAACTTGCGCCGGGCGACCGATTCAATGCGCGCAAACCCGTCCCCGAACACTCTCACCGTTCGGGCATCGTCCGCATCCGGCGGTAGCCAAAAGAACACCTCCGAACACTTACGCGGCACGACACATGTCACGGTTTGCTCACGCCAATCGAGGACAAAGGTTAGCGTCTGTCTATCTGCGGAGATCTGCGCTTCTGGTACAAGCACTTTCATGAGCGGTGATGCGATGACTGAATGAAGGAATGACCGGCGCGAGGCCGATGGGTCACCAGTCCACCCGGTGTTTTTCTTCGGTTTCCTGATGGCGCCGATCGTGGTCCACATGCAGATAGACGCTGGTTGTCGCTCCCGCAGGCATTTGTACAGATCGGGATGAAAGTTGGTGAACACGCCGTCGAAGCCGGCCGAACCCGCCTTCATGGCATCGCGCGCGGTGACCGCATTGGCGTTCAACACCTTGAGCGGCGAACCTTGCGCGAGCGCCACGCGGCGCTTGACTGTATCGAGGTCGCAGCTCACGTCCTTCAGCATCATGAAGCGGCCCGTGTCAATGCAGCGCTTCAGTTCATCGTCGGAAAGCAGACGACGATACGGCGCCGGACATTCGTAGAGGCCCAGCGGCACATCGGCGGGAAGACGCGCGAGCAGAGGAATCAAACGGCCACGCGCAGCCAGGAGCGTTCGGTCACCGCGGCGAGCGCCGCTAGCAGCGTGACGGGATCGAAGAAGTCGCTGCGGGCCGTGCGCGCAAGCGATGGCAGATGTGTCGAGCGTATGCCCGAAGAGTCCGCGAAGAAAATCGTGTCGAACTTCGCAGCTTCCGCGAGCCGCGCCAGTTCCACGTAGTGGCGAAAGTTGCTGCCGGCGTCGGCCTGGGCATCGGGGTGCCGCCAGCCGGCGATGTGATGGCCGGTCTGCATTAAGAATGCACCGAGCGCTAACTGTCGGGCGGGTCGTGTCATGGATCGGTCCCTGAACGAAGCGTTGCAGTGTGGGCAAAGCGAAGTCCGGGGGCTTCATCGCCGGACGCCTTCATTGACGATGCGACGCGCGCCTGTCCGATATGGTTCGATCACGCGGGACGGAACACGATGCTGGCTGTCGAGACCGTGGGCACTCCGCACGGAGGACGCGGCATGACGTCGCCATCGATGAACGCCGCGGCACAGCGGACGGCGAACCGGTACGCACCCACTCGGTTCGCGAAGACGCCGAGATCGCCCAGAGAAGTCGATTCTCCGTCTTTCTCGAGAATGGACGCTCGGGCGATGAAGACATTGCCCATGCGGAGCGCGGATGCCTGAATCGCGGCTCCGTTGTGATATGAAATCATCGGCGATTCCATGTGTACGCATGCATGGTGACCCGAGCAGCGTGGATTCAGTTTCTCGATCGGGCGAAGCGGCGGCTGATTCCGCCGTTGGCCAGCGCAAAGGCAATTGCCGGGCGTGGGTTGCCGGGATAAACCCGGCATCATCTCAAAGGGGATCGATTTCCGGGGCTTGCCGGCCTTTCGGTCCCTGCTTGACCTCGTAATTCACTCTGATGTTCGTGCAGCGTCTTGAATCCTTCGCTGCACACTTCCGGGAAATGGGCGAACAGATCATCGGTACCGACGTCCGGGATGATGAAACCGTAGCCTTTCGCGTCGTTGGACCACTTGACCGTCCCCGTTGCCATGACTCCATCCTTGCTAAGTTGAAGCGGACCTCAACGTAGGCGTTGCGCATCATGGATGCTCCGTTGCTGTCGGGTCCGCACGCGCCGCCTTATGCGGTTTTGCGGCACTGACAGACGAT
This sequence comes from Caballeronia grimmiae, assembly GCF_000698555.1. GTDB lineage: Bacteria > Pseudomonadota > Gammaproteobacteria > Burkholderiales > Burkholderiaceae > Caballeronia > Caballeronia grimmiae. Next base: position 33,540 of record NZ_JFHE01000026.1, read on the forward strand.
ACGTCCGCCAGTTCGTCATGCAAAGGAATGGATCATTCGATCGATATCAGCCCACTCGTGCCGAGCTTATGATGGTCAATCGATGCGGTGCGACTCCGCCTGTCAGAAGCGCACGCGAACGCCGCCGAACGCCGCCACTTGCCGGTTCGTCGACGACGGCGTGCCCGCATCGGCGATAGCGGCGATCTTCTGATAGCCGTTGCCGACGCGCGTCGAGGCATCGCCCGCCGCGAGCTGATAGACGCCGGAAAGATAGATGTCGGTGCGCTTGGACAACACGTAGTCGACGCCGAGGGTGAACTGATGCCAGCGCGGCTTGAGCGTCGCGCCGGCGGTGCCGGGCAGGCTGTTTGCGCGGCCATCGGTGAAGCTATACACGCCGATTAAGGTCGCCGCCGGCGTGATGTTGTAGCGGCCGTTCACGTCGTAGTTGTTGAACTTGCGCGACGAGCCGTCGTTGTAGTCGAGCTGCGTGTGGCTCCATGCGAAGCCGACCGTCGCGACCGAGCCCAACGCATAGTTGCCGCCTGCGACCGCCACCTGCTGCCGCGCCACCCCGCCGTTGACGCCATAGAAGAATGCGCCGCTGTAGTCGTCGCCGGATGTGGTCGATGCCCCGCCGATCGCGCCGCTCGTGTTCGACGCGACATTCGGATGATCGAGCCGCAGATAGCCCGCGCCGAGTTGCAGCGGCCCGGCGGCATAACTCGCCGATACGCCCCACGCGCGGTTGTTGCCGAAGCCCGCGCCCGCGCCGTTGCTGGCCTGATTGCTAAACCCATAGAGCGCGTCGAGAGTCACGCCCGCGAAGGTATCGCTCCTGAACTTCACGGCATTGTTGATGCGGAAGGTCTGATTCAGATTGTCGTTATCGCCGACGTGCGTGGCGGGCGACCAGAAGCCCGGCCCGGCGAACAGCGCGACGAGGTCCGTGTTCGGATCGTACTGACGACCGAGCGTCAGCGTGCCGATGCCCGTCTTTGCCACGCCCACATAGGCTTGCCGTCCGAACTCGCGGCCACCCTGAGCGAGCGTGCCGTCGTTGACGCGATAGCCGCTTTCGAGGGTGAACAGCGCCTTGTAGCCGCCGCCGAGATCTTCGACGCCTTTCAGGCCCCAACGGCTGCCGTTGAGCTTGCCGCTCGTCGCCTGCACGTTGGACGCGCCACGCTGATTGTTCGTATAGGCGAGGCCCGCGTCGATGATCCCGTACAAGGTGACGGAACTCTGTGCCTGAACGATGCCGGGAAGGGCGGCCAGTAAGCCAGCGGCGCCGGCGTGTGCGACTCGTTTCATTCGCTTCCTTAGTATTAACCATGAGTTCGAGGAAGCCGGATATTACGGTCGTGCTTACCGAAGTCCAACGATGCATTTCTTGTTTGTAATGGCTCGCACGCCTTATTTACATTCCGGATGACATAGAGAGCGATGTGTCCAGAAAAAGCGCGACCTAAAAAAATAGGACATCCCCACGCAATGCGTATGTAACGCTTTGCTCGATGCATTCGAGCGCTCGCGTGAAAAGGGTCATCGACGATGCGTTCATACGCTTGCATCGATTCGTTCGTTGCGAAGCACCGCGCTCCGGTGGTTTGATTGAACGACCCAACGACGACGGAGGATGTATGAGCACGGTGCTGGATCATGGAGAAGCGCAGTCGCAAACTAAAGGCCACCAGGACTTGCGCGTGCGGCGCTACAAGCCGCTCGTCGGCGCGGTCATCGATAATGTCGATCTCGCCGCGCCGCTCAGCGAGGACAACCGTCAGACGCTGCGTCAGGCGTTGGTCGATCACGGCGTGATCTTTTTTCGTGAACAGACGCTCACGTCGGCGCAGCACGTGGCGCTCGCGCGCATCTTCGGCAACCCGATCCGCAAGAACGTCTATCTTCCGGCCGTCTCCGGTTTTCCCGAGATCGAGGTCATCGCGCACGGCGGCGACAAGACCCGCTCGGGCGGCACGGACAACTGGCATGTCGATGTTTCGTGGCAGCATCAGCCGCCCAAGGCCACCGTCCTTCACGCGCAGGAGATTCCGGAAGGTGGCGGAGGCGACACGATCTGGGCCTCGTCGGCGGCAGTCTACGACTTGCTGGATGCCGATCTGGCCCGCTACTTCGAGAAGCTGACCGCGGTGAACACCTTCATCGCGTCGCCGAAGAAGGGCGCGCTCGCGGATCTGCTGAGCGGCTATGAGATTCCCGATGGCACGGAGGACAACAGCGTCGAGGCCGGGCTCGCGCGTGTGCGTGACGCCGCGCAGAAGTATCCGCCGATCGAAGTGCCCGTCATCAAGACGCATCCCGAGAACGGACGCAAGCTCGTGTTCGTCAACGAGGGACATACGAGCCATATCCTCGGCGTATCGAAGACGCAGAGTCAGACCCTGCTCAACTATCTCTACGACCTCATCAAGACACCCGAAGTGCAGGCGCGCTTCGAATGGAAGCAGGGCGATGTCGCCATCTGGGACAACCGGCAAGTGCAGCACTATGCGGCGCGCGATTACGGCGCGGCGAAGCGGCGCATTCACCGCATCACGCTCGAACACGACGGCGTGTTCTGACCGGAGGCACACGCGTGACTTTCATCAAGCGATTCATTCAAGCAACGTTGCCGGTCGTCGCGTTCGCCGCGAGCGCGACGGCGGTTCTTGCGCAGACCCCCGAAAAGTTCGAACTGCGCTATCAGGGCTGGGCGAGCAAGGTCCTGTATCCGGAGCTTGCCGAAGAACTGGGCTATCTCGCGCCGATCAGGCTGAAGTGGGTCGGCAACACGATCAGCGGGCCGCAGGACATTCAGGCGGCCGTGACCGGCGATGTCGATTTCGGCGGCGCGTTCAACGGTTCCATTGTCAAGCTCGTCGCGGCGCATGCGCCGGTCAAGGCGGTGATCTCGTATGTCGGCACGGACAAGGAGACCAACGGCGGTCTCTTCGTCTTGCAGGACAGCGCGATCAAGGAGCCGCGCGATCTCGTCGGCAAAAAGATCGGCGTGAATACGCCGGGCGCGTATCAGCAATATCTCGTGACGGCGTATCTTCAGAAATCTGGGCTGACTCAGGCCGATATCGACCGCGTGACGTTCGTGCCCGCGCCGCCGGTGAATCTTGCGCAACTGCTCAAGCAGAAGCAGCTCGACGCGATCTTTCTCGAAGACATCATCAAGGACAAGCTGCTCGCCGATGGCGGCGCGCGCTTGCTCACGACCGACTACGCGCAGTTCGGCTCTTACGGCTATGCGAGCTATCTGTTCACGGACCGCTTCATCGGGCAGAACCCGAACACGGTGCGTAAATTCGTCGAAGGCACTGCCCGCGCGATCGAATGGGCGCGCACGACGCCGCGCGATCAGGTCGTTGCACGCCTGAAGAAGATCGTCGAGGCGCGGCATCGCAATGAAGATGCGACGATCGTCAATTACTGGAAATCGCCGGGCGTGGGCGGCAAGGGCGGCCTGATCGCGGCGGAGGATTTCACGACGTACATCGACTGGTATGTGAAGAACGGCGTGCTCAAGCCCGGACAGGTCAAGCCGGAAACGGTGTATTCCAACCAGTTCAATCCGTTTAACCAGGCCGTGGCCAGCCACTGACGCATCGGGAGGCGCAGCAATGAGTGCATCGATCGATGTGCGCAATGTCGCGAAGGGCTATCGCGTGAATCGGCGCGATCGCTTCGCGGTGCTCGACGAGGTTTCCTTTCACGTGGCGGCGGGCGAGTTCGTCTCGCTCGTCGGCCCGAGCGGATGCGGCAAGACCACGCTGCTCGATCTCATCGGCGGGCTGACGCTGCCGGATGCAGGCGAGATTCGGATCGACGGACGCAAGATCGAAGGGCCGGGCCTGGATCGCGGCATCGTGTTCCAGCAGTACGCACTGTTTCCGTGGCGCACGGCGCTCGGCAATGTCGCGTTCGGGCTGGAAGCGAAGGGCGTCGCGAAGGCGGAGCGGTTCGCGCGGGCACGGCGCTTTCTCGAACTCGTCGGACTCGGCGAGTTCGCGGACCGCTACCCGCATCAGTTGTCGGGCGGCATGAAGCAGCGCGTCGCCATCGCGCGTTCGCTCGCCTACGAACCCGACGTCCTGCTGATGGACGAACCGTTCGCCGCGCTCGATGCGCAGACGCGCGAATCCTTGCAGGACGAGCTGCTGCGCATCTGGAAGCACACCGGGACCTCCATCGTTTTCATCACGCATTCGATCGACGAAGCCATCTATCTCGGTCAGCGCGTGCTGGTGATGGCGGCATCGCCCGGGCGCATCACGCATGTGCTGCCGGTCAATGCGCCGAAGGACGCTACCGGCGAGGACGTGCGCGCGACGCCTGAATTCGTCCGGCTGCGGCATGAGATCTGGCAGATCATCCGCTCGCGTCGCGCGGCGGCACATCTGCAGGTTGCGCAGGCGGCCTGATCCACCCTTCAAGGAGCTTCGATGAGTACGGTCATCACCGCGCCCCCGCGCGTCGCCTGGGGCTTGCCGCGGGCGCTTCGGTCGAGCATCGCCGTCGTGGCGTTCGTCGCGCTGTGGGAAGCGCTGCCGCGCCTGCACTGGGTCGATGCGACCTTCCTGCCGCCGTTTTCCGTGGTGCTTCGCGCCTTGTGCGACATGGCGCTGTCGGGCGAGCTCTGGGTGCATCTCTTCGCCAGCGCGGCGCGCGCGCTCTCCGGCTTCGCGATCGCGGTCGCGTTCGGCGTGCCGCTGGGATTGTTCATCGGCTGGTATCGAACGCTCGCGGAAGTGCTCGATCCGCTGCTCGAACTGTTTCGCAATACCGCGCCGCTCGCCTTGCTGCCGGTCTTCGTGCTCGTGCTCGGCATGGGCGAAACCTCGAAAGTGTCGATGGTCGTGTACTCGTGCATCTGGCCCGTCGTGCTCAATACGGTGAGCGGCGTGCGCAACGTCGATCCGCTGCTGATCCGCTCGGCCCGCTCGATGGGACTCAAGCCGCTGCAACTGTTCGCGAAGGTCGTTCTGCCTGCGTCGGTGCCCTCGGTGTTCACGGGCGTTCGCATCGCGGGCGCGTATTCGATTCTCGTGCTCATCGCGGCCGAAATGGTCGGCGCGAAGGCGGGCTTGGGCTATCTCGTCAACTATTCGCAATTCACCTTCGAGATTCCGAAGATGTACGCGGGCATCCTCACCCTTGCCTTGCTCGGACTCGCCTTTAATCAGACGGTGCTGTTCGCCGAAAAGCGGCTTGCCGCATGGAAGGAGCGGGCATGACGCAGCGCGCGAGCGTGACCGATGCACAACGTCACTACGACGCCGACGTGCTCGTCATCGGCGGCGGCCCGGCGGGCACGTGGGCCGCGATCAGTGCCGCCGCAAGAGGGGCGCGCGTGGTGCTCGCGGACAAGGGCTTTTGCGGCACGTCGGGCGCGACGGCGCCATCGGGCACGGGCGTCTGGTACGTGCCGCGCGACAGGGACGCCCGCGAACGCGCGAGGGCCAGCCGTTACGCGCTCGGCGGCGAACTCGCCGAACGCGCGTGGATGGATCGCGTGCTGGAGCAGACCTGGCTCAACTGCGAACGCCTGGCGCAATGGGGCTATCCGTTTCCGGTCGACGAAGCCGGCAACGCGCGCCGCACCTCTCTGCAGGGTCCCGAATACATGCGCCTCATGCGCAAGCGTGTGAAGGAGGCGGGCGCGCGCATTCTCGATCACAGTCCGGCGCTGGAACTGCTGATCGATGAGCGCGGTGCGGTGGCGGGCGCTTCGGGCGTGCATCGGCAGACGGGCGAGACCTGGAGTGCGCGGACCGGCAGCGTCGTCATCGCGACGGGCGGCTGCGCGTTCCTGAGCAACGCGCTCGGCTGCAACGTGCTGACGGGCGACGGTCATCTGATGGCCGCCGAAGCCGGCGCGGAATGCTCCGGCATGGAGTTCTCGAACGCTTACGGTCTCGGTCCGGCGTTCTCCTCGGTGACGAAATCGCTGTTCTATAACTGGGCCACTTTCTACGATGCCACGGGCACGGCGATCCCCGGCGCCGGTTCGTCGCACGGGCGCGGGGTGATCGCGAAGACGCTGGAATCGCAGCCGGTGTTCGCATGCCTCGATCGCACGGATGCCGACATCCGCGCGTGGATGCGCCGCTCGCAGCCGAACTTCTTCGTGCCGTTCGACCGATCAGGCATCGATCCCTTCACCCGGCATTTTCCGGTGACGTTGCGCCTCGAAGGCACCGTGCGCGGCACGGGCGGCCTGCACGTGACCGATGCGACCTGCGCGAGCTCGGTCCCGGGCCTGTACGCCGCCGGCGACGCCGCCACGCGCGAGCTGATCTGCGGCGGCTTCACGGGCGGCGGCAGCCACAACGCCGCATGGGCGATGTCGTCCGGCTTCTGGGCCGGCGCGGGCGCGGCCGATCACGCCCGCACGGTGCGCGCGCTGCGCACGCCGCGAACGTTGCTTCGGGCAGGCCGTGCGAGTTTGCGCGATGGCGGCGCGAACGCGCCCATCGATCCCGCCGCGCTCATCCGCGCGGTTCAGGACGAAGTGTTGCCGACGCAGCGCAACTGGACACGTCGTGCGGACCTGCTCGAAGACTCGCTCGGGCGGCTCGATGCGCTTTGGCATCGGGTGCGAGGCGCAGCGGCGTCGGATCTGAACCAGATGGTCCGTGCCCGCGAAGCCGTCGCCATGCTCGCCGTGTCGCGCTGGATGTATCGCAGTGCGCTCGCCCGCACGGAGACGCGCGGCATGGCCCGCCGACAGGACTACCCGGCGGCCGATGCGGCGCAGCGGCATCGCCTGCTGAGCGGCGGTCTCGATGAAGTCTGGGTCGCGCGCCACGCGGTGCGCCATGACGCGAACGGGGATATCGCCGCATGATCGAAATCGTCGATACGGAACGCTGCACCGGCTGCGACATCTGCGTGCGCGTGTGCCCGACCAATGTTTTCGATGCAGCGGCATCGACGGATGGCCCGCCGGTCATCGCGCGGCAGGACGATTGTCAGACCTGCTTCATGTGCGAACTGTACTGCCCGGAAGACGCGCTGTATGTCGCGCCTCAGACCACATCCGGCGTGAGCGTCGATGCGGCGGCGACGCTCAAGGGGAGTTATCGGCAAGCCATCGGCTGGCGTCGCGGCCAGCGGTCCGGCGCGGCGGACGATGCGAGCTATGAACTGCTGAGCCGCGCGCACTGAGCAGGCGGGTAACGAACGCCCTGCGCCGCGCATGGACTGTCATATCGATATGAAGCTTCGTTGGTTAGCGCGTTGACCGACGCTGCATAACATGAGCGGCTTCGCGTTATTCCACGCATTCGTACCGACAGGAGCACCATGAGCGCCGACGAAAGACTCAACCGTCTGATCGACCCCGACCGCACTTCGAGCAATCCGAAGGCGAACTATCGCAATGCCACGCGCTGGGGCGATCTCGTTTTCGTGTCGGGCAAGTCGGCGGGCGCCGCCATCGACGGCAAGCCATCCAGAGGACGGCTCGGCGACACGCTCACGCTCGAAGACGGCGTCGCGTTCGCACGCGAGGCGGCGCTGGAGCTGCTGCTCGTGCTGCGCGACGAACTCGGCTCGCTCGAACGCGTGAAGCAGGTGCTCGACGTGCAGGGCTTCGTGAACGCCGACGCCGCTTTCGAAGACCACGCGAAGGTGCTCGACGGCGCATCGGACGTGCTGGTCGAGGTTCTGGGCGAAGCCGGCGTGCACGCGCGTTCGGTGTTGGGCGCCGTGTCGCTGCGCGGCGGGCAGCCGGTGATTCTGCGCGCCGTCGTCGGCGTGAGCGGCTGATCGCTCCGGAGAGCGGCGAAGGAGGGGGCGCGCAAGACAGCGCCTCACGCCGCACCGTTTCACTTCGAGGGTGCGCCGTCCCATGCCGGCAGCACCGCGCCGTGGTACACGCTCAGGATGACCGACGCGACATTCGCCTGCTGATAGCTCTCGAGCAGTTCCTTCACCCACGGAGCCTGCGCATCTTTCGCGTTGACGGCCAGAAAGTTGCGATACGGATTGTCCGTCACCTTCTCCTGCGCGATGCGCTCCTGCGGCACCTTGATGCCGCTTTTGAACGCCCAGCCCGTGTTGACCACGGCGGCGTCGAGATCGTCGATCGCGCGGCCCACGATGCCCGCGTCGAGTTCCTTGATTTGGACGTGCTTCGGGTTGTCGGCGATGTCGCGCGCGGTCGGCAGCAGGCCGACGTTCTCACGCAGCCTGATCAAGCCGTTGGCCTGCAACAGCAGCAGCGCGCGGCCCTCGTTGCTCGGATCGTTGGGCACGCCGATAGTCGCGTTCTGTGGCAGGGCGTCAATGGATTTCCACTTGCGCGAGTACAGGCCGATCGGCTGCACGTAGGTGTAGCCCGCCGGCACGATATCGTAGTGACGCGCCTTGACTTGCGCGTCGAGATACGGCTTGTGCTGGAAGGCGTTGAGGTCGAGATCATGCTGGGCGAGCGCTTCGTTCGGCTGGGTGTAGTCCGAAAAAGTCGTGAGCTTCACGGTGATGCCATGTTTCGCGGCGTTCGCCGCGACCGTGCGCCAGATGTCCTCGTCCTCGCCGGACATGATGCCGACGCGCACGGTCTGACTGGCCGCTGACGAAAGTGGCGCGCTCGCGATGCCGCAGACGAGTGCAACAGAGAACAGGGCGGTTTTGAAGGGCAGCTTGATCTTCACGAAATCATCGGTGACAGGTTGAGAGACTGCCCATGCTAGAGGCGCGGCGTGCGCCCGGCAAACAATATCCAGCGCTATCGATATGCGATCGAGAGGCGTGAATGCATCGCGGAGCGCGAGCGGTTCGTCATCCTGAGTGACTGGCCGCCCCGCATATATCGATAGTCGAATCCATTGATTCACTTCGGCGTCGCGCCTCGCTACGCTGCGCAACATCAATCGTGCTGTCCTCAGGCCATACTCATGTCCACACGCATTCAAACGCTCGATACAGGCGGCATCGCGCCGGCGCACGAGACCGCGCCGGGGCCGCTCGTTCCGCAGCGCAAGACGCTCGTCGCGGCGCTCGCCACCCTCGGCTGGCTCGGCGGAGCGGCGCTCACACAATGGTGGCCCGCGCTCGACGACTGGCCTGATACGCGCGAGCTGCTGGTTCTCAAGCTCCTGCTAGCGCTGGCCGGTGCGCTGTTGTTCGCTGGCAGTCTGAGGCACGCGCGCTTGGCCGCGAAGTGGATCGAGACCGCGCCGTGGCTGCTCGCGCTGGCGATCGGCATCACGGCGTGGGAGGCCGTCACCGCGCAGCTCGAATGGCTGCCGCGTCCCTTCTTCGCGCCGCCGCAGGCGCTCATCGCCGTCTTCTTCGACGATCTGCCGCGCCTGTCTTCCAGCGTCGGTCATTCGTTCGTCCTGCTCGCTTATGGCTACGTGCTGGGCGCGCTCACGGGGTTCATCGTCGGCGTCTCGATCGGCTGGTCGCGCGCGGTCGGTTACTGGCTGCATCCGGTATTGCGCCTGATCGGGCCGTTGCCCGCGACGGCGTGGCTGCCGCTCGCGTTCTTCTTCTTTCCATCGAGCTTCTCCGCGAGCGTGTTTCTCATCGCGCTCGCGACGGGCTTTCCCGTGGCCGTTCTGACCTGGTCGGGCGTGGCGGGCGTCAACAAGGCGTTCTACGACGTCGCCCGCACGCTCGGCGCGAAACCCTCGTTCCTCATTTTGCGAGTCGCGATTCCGGCCGCCTTGCCGAACGTGTTCGTCGGCCTGTTCATGGGCCTGGGCGCATCGTTTTCGGTGCTGATCGTCGCCGAGATGATGGGCGTGAAGGCGGGCCTCGGCTGGTATCTGCAATGGGCGCAGGGCTGGGCCGCGTATTCGAACATGTATGCCGCGCTGCTCGTCATGGCGCTGATGTGCTCCGGGCTCATTACCTTGCTGTTCAAACTGCGCGACCGGCTGCTGAGCTGGCAGAAGGGGGTGCTCAAATGGTAGGCGCATCGGCATTGCGGGCGGGGACGCCGGTCGCGAAAGGAGCGCGCATCGAGGTGGATCACGTCGGTCATGCGTTCGCGCTTAAAGGCGAAACGCTGCCCGTACTAGACGACATCTGCCTCACGGTCGAACCCGGCGAGTTCGTCGCGCTGCTGGGCCCGAGCGGATGCGGCAAGTCCACCTTGCTGCGGCTCGTCGCGGGTCTCGACCGCCCGCTGAAAGGCGCGCTGCACGAGGATGGCGCGCCGATCGCCGGTCCCGATCCGTCGCGCGTGGTCGTGTTTCAGGATCCGACGCTGTTCCCGTGGCGCACGGTACGCGAGAACGTCGGTCTGGGACCGCAGGCGCAGGGTGCGCTGAAGGACAGGCATGCGCGCCGCGATGTCCATGCGCGCATCGATGCCGCGCTGGAACTGGTCGGCCTCACTGCATTCGCGCACGCACATCCGCATCAGCTCTCGGGCGGCATGGCGCAGCGCGCGGCGCTGGCGCGCGCGCTGGTCAACGATCCGCGTCTGCTCGTGCTCGACGAACCGTTCGGCAAGCTCGACTCGCTCACGCGCATTCGCATGCAGGGCGAGCTGGTGCGGCTGTGGCAGCGCGCGAACTTCTCCGTGCTGCTCGTCACGCACGACGTCGAAGAAGCACTGTTCGTGGCGAATCGCGTGATCGTGCTGTCAGAGCGCCCGGCGCGCATCGTGACGGAAGTGCGCAACGACCTGCCTTATCCGCGTCATCGCGACGACCCGAAACTCGTCGGGTTGCGGCGTGAAGTGCTCGGGCGACTTGGGCTCGCGGCCTGATCAAAAAGGAAACGATACGATGCACACCCTGCTGAACGATCCGTCACGACGTGCGTGGCTCAGGAAAACCGCCTGGAGCGCGGGCGGTCTCGCACTCGCGGGCGCGAGTTTCGGCTTGCCCGCCACGCGCGCGTCAGCCGATGAAAACCTCAAAAAACTCAAGCTCTCATGGAACGCGGGTGGCATCTGCACGGCGCCCGTGCCGGTGGCCGTGAAGGAGGGCTTCTTCCATAAGCACGGGCTGGACGTGGAACTCGTCAACTTCGCGGGCTCCACGGACCAGTTGCTGGAAGCCATAGCGACAGGCAAATCCGATGCGGGCGTCGGCATGGCGCTGCGCTGGATCAAGCCGCTGGAGCAGGGCTTCGACGTGAAGCTGACCGCGGGCATCCACGGCGGCTGCATGCGCGTGCTGTCGGCGAAGTCATCGGGCATCGTGGATTTGCAAGGTCTGAAGGGGCGCACCATCGGCGTGAGCGACATGGCCAGTCCCGCGAAGAACTTCTTCGCGATCAGCTTCAGGAAGATCGGCGTCGATCCGGAAAACGAAGTGCACTGGCGCCAGTACCCCGCGCCGCTTCTTGGCGAAGCCTTGAAAAAGGGCGAAGTGCAGGCCATTGCCGACGGCGATCCGACCATCTGGAACCTGCGCGAGTCGGATCATCTCTACGAGGTCTCGAACAACTTGTGCGGCGAATATGCGAACCGCGTGTGCTGCGTGCTCGGCGTGCGCGGCTCGCTCGTGCGCAAGGACCGCGCGACGGCGCAGGCGCTGACCCAGGCGCTGCTCGAAGCGACCGAGTGGACGGCAAACCATCCCGATGAAGCCGCCGCCATCTTCGCGCCCAATGCGCCGAGCGCCAATGTCGCGCAACTCGCGGCGATGTTGCGCAGCCACACGCATCACCATCATCCGACGGGCGATGCCTTCAAGGAGGAAATCGCGCTATATGCGGACGATCTGAAGTCGGTCGGTGTGATCAATGCCGGCACCGACAGCAACCGCTTCGCGACGCGCGTGTTCTCCGATGTCATTGCGTGACCACCCCGAAAAGCCCATGAGCGAATCGAACCACTCACACGACCAGCACGCGCTCGACACGCTGTGTCTCATCGGCCCCGATCCGGAGAACTGGGTCGTCGCGCGGCCGGGCATCGACCATAACGTATTGATCGTCGGCGGCGGACAAACCGGTGCGGCGTTCGCGTTCGCGTTGCGTCGCGCGGGCATCGGCGGGGTCAGCGTGATCGACGCCGCGCCCGACGAAGCGCGCGCGGGCTCATGGACCAATTACGCGCGGATGAATCGCCTGCGCACGCCGAAGAGTCTGCCCGGACCTGAAGGGGGCGTGCCGGGGTTGAGCTTTCAGGCGTGGCACGAGGCGCGTCACGGCGAGGCGTCGTATGCCGATATCGAGCGGATTGGGCGCAGGCAATGGGCCGACTATCTCGCGTGGTATCGCGCGTTTCTCGGCATTCCGGTTCGCTATGGCACAACGCTCACGCTCATCGAGCCACAAGGCGCGCATTTCCGCCTGCATTTGACGGTGCGCACGGAACGCGGCGTCGAGCTGCGCGTCGAGACGGCGCGCAAGATCATTCTCGGCAACGGCGTATCGGGCAACGGGCGGCCGAACATCGTGCCGCCGCTGGCGTCGCTGCCGGCCACGCATCTGGCGCATACGTCCGATGCGATCGATTTCGCGTCGCTCGCGGGCAAGACGGTTGCGGTGATCGGCGGCGCGGCATCGGCCTTCGATGCGGCGGCGGCCGCACTCGAAGCCGGCGCGCGCGACGTGCATCTGTTCGTGCGGCGCGCGACATTGCCTGCGGTCCCGGTGAGCCGCGCACGGGCGTATCCCGGCGCGTACGATAACTTTCCCTCGCTGCCGGATGCCGTGCGCTGGCGGCAGGCGCTGCGTTTCCGTCGCGCGGGCTCGACCGCGCCCGCCGACGCTATCGAACGCGTGGCGCGTCATGCCAACTTCCATCTGCATCTGGGTGCGCCCTGGCATGAAGCCTTCGTCGATGGCGGGCGCGTGCGCGCGCGTGCGGCAGACGGCGCGTTCGAATTCGACTTCGTGATCGCGGGAACGGGCTACGCCGTCGATCTGCATGCACGGCCCGAGCTTGCGGGCATCGCCGATCATGTGCTGCTCTGGCGCGACCGCTATACGCCGCCATCCGGCGAACGCGATGATGCGCTCGGCGCGCATCCCTACCTCGGCGATGCGCTCGAATATATCGAGAAGCGGCCCGGCGAGGCATCGTTCCTGAAGAACATTCACGTCTTCAATCCGGCAGGATTCGTGAGCCGCGGCGTGCCGGTCGGCGACGTGCCGTGCATGAAGCGCGATATTCCGGCAGTCGTACGGCGCATCAGCCGGGACCTGTTCCTGGAGGATCTCGAAGCGCATGAAGCCCGCATGGGCGGCGATGTTCCAGCTGACTTCGACGAGGCGGCTTACGCGGATCGCGTGTATCGCCAGGCGGGTTAGCGGGCGAGGCGGCCCGTATCGCCGTCATTGCATTCCCAGGCGCGCCTTGGACGATGGCGCTCGAGCAATCCTTGTCGTTTGCATAGCCGCAATCTCGAATGGGAATCCCGAAACGGCGACCCATGACCGCGCGTGCAACTGTCTGTCTTTCTTCTGCCCGACTCATCGAGCATGCCGAAAATTCCGCGTTTTTCATCGTTTTCCGCCAAAAGGCCCGTCGATCCGGCGAAGCCCGCGCAACAATCCCCCGCGTCGCCGCGACGCCGGATGCTGGGCGGCCTCGCGCTGTCGGCTGTCGTGACGCCTCACGCGAATGCGGCGTCGGGGCTGTTGCAGCCGCTCAGCGTCGAGCCGTGGACGCGCATGCCCGGCGCGCCGATTCTCGACCATCCCTATGGCCAGCCATCCGCGCACGAATCCAACGTCGTGCGCCGCGCGGCACGTGCGTGGCCGGTGCCGGGCGCGGCTTCGTCGCTCACGCCGCTCGCCGATCTGCAAGGCGCGATCACTCCGAGCGGGCTCGTCTATGAGCGTCATCATGCCGGTGTGCCGGATATCGATCCGGACCAGCACCGGCTCGTGATTCACGGCCTCGTGCGCGAGCCGAAGCTCTTCACGATGGACGACTTGCTGCGGCTGCCTTCCGAATCGCGCGTGCACTTTCTCGAATGTTCGGGCAATACCGGGAGCGAATGGAAAGGGCCGAGCGGGCTGCCCGTTCAGCTCACGCACGGGCTTCTGTCGTGCTGCGAGTGGACCGGCGTGCGGCTTTCGACGTTGATCGAGGCCGCCGGCGGGGTCGCTGCAAACGAGCGCCAGGAACCGCGCTGGATTCTCGCGGAGGGCGCGGATGCCGCCGCGATGACGCGCAGCCTGCCGCTCGATCGCGTGCTCGATCGCGCGCTCGTCGTGTATGCGCAGAACGGCGAGCGCCTGCGGCCGGAGAACGGCTATCCGCTGCGGCTTCTGATCCCTGGCTTCGAAGGCAATACCAATGTGAAGTGGCTGCGCAGGCTGAAGCTCGTCGACGCGCCGCTCGAAACGCGCGAGGAAACGTCGAAATACACGAACCTGCTGGCCGATGGCCGCGCCCGCCAGTTCGTTTTCGAGATGGATGCGAAATCGGTCATCACGCGGCCATCGCCCGGGCACACATTGACGACCCGCGGCTACTACCCGATCGTGGGGCTGGCCTGGTCGGGACGTGGCGCGATTCGTCAGGTCGAAGTGTCCGTCGATGGCGGCCGGTCATGGCAGCAGGCCCGGCTCGACGGGCCGCCCAGGGATCGCGCGCTCACGCGTTTTCATGCGGGATGGGTGTGGAACGGCGAGCCGGCCACGATCCTCTCGCGGGCGACGGACTCGACCGGGTACATCCAGCCCACGCGCGAGGCGCTGGTCGCGGCGCGCGGGCTGAACTCGATTTACCACTACAACGGCATTCAGCAATGGCGCGTCTACGCCGATGGCAGCGTAAAAAATGCATAGGGAATCAGCTCGACAACGTCGTTCCGTGCGTCCGCTGATCGCGGGCCTGACGGCGCTCTGCCTGGCCGCCTGCTCGGCGCCGTCGCGGGACGGGCGCGCATCGCGGTCCACGACGGATGATGCGACGGCTCGCGCCGCCATCGGCACGATCGGCACGCCCGTGAGCGCGGCGGACATCGCCGCGTGGAACATCGATATCGCGCCTGACGGTCACGGCCTCCCTGCGGGCAGTGGCGACGTGGCGACCGGCGCGCGGATCTTCGCCGCAAAGTGCGCCGCGTGCCACGGCGCGAAAGGCGAGGGCGTGCTGGGCGACCGGCTGATCGGCGGGCGTGGCACGCTCACGAGCGCGAACCCGGTGCGCACGGTCGGAAGCTACTGGCCGTACGCGACGACACTCTTCGATTACATCCGCCGCGCCATGCCTTATAACGCGCCGCAATCGTTGAGCGCGGACGAGGTCTATGCAGTGAGCGCGTGGATCCTGAATCAGAATGGCGTCGTTGCCGACGACGCTCGTCTCGATGCGCGTTCGCTGGCCGCCATCCGCATGCCGAACCGCGATGGATTCGTTCCGGACCCGCGACCGGGCCGCCTTTAAGCGGAATGTCCGCGGCTCGACCGGGACCCGCCCTCTGTGCTACGGGTCTTGATCCGATAGCAAAAGCATTGGCTTGGAATGCGTGGCATGCCGTAATGATGGATCGATGCCGCCGGTGATTTGCGATCGCCGAAGGATTGTTGGGTGGTGCGTTCGTTCCTCAAGCGGTCAGGTTCAACGAGACACCGCGGCGTTCTCCTGGAAACGCTGGAATGCATCGAACAGCCGGGCGCGTAGCCGTGCAAGCTCGGGATCGCGGCGATCGCGGGGACGCGGCAGCCCGACGGTCAGTTCGCCGTCGAGGCGTCCGGGATCGGCGGCGAGCATCAGCACGCGGTCGCCGAGGTAGAGCGCCTCGTCCAGGTCGTGCGTGACGACGATGGCGCTGGCGCCGTGGCGCGCCACGATATCGAGCAGCAATCCCTGCAGATGCATGCGCGTCATGGCGTCGACGGCGCTGAAGGGCTCGTCGAGCAACAGCACTTCCGGCTCGCCGAACAGACCGCGAGCGATCGCCGCGCGCTGCGCCATGCCGCCGGACAGCGCCGAGGGCAGCGCATCGGCCGCGTCGGTCAGTTGCACCTCGTTCAGCAACCGCGCCACACGCGGATCGCGACCGCCGCGCCGGCCCGCCGCGAAGCCGACGTTGTCGGCGACGCTGAGCCACGGTAACAGGCGCGGCTCCTGGAAGATCACGCCGACGCGCGGCGACGGTCCGTCGAGCGGCGTGCCGTCCAGCGTCACCGCGCCGCGATAATCACGGTCGATGCCCGCGACGATGCGCAGGAGCGTGCTCTTGCCGCATCCGCTCGGGCCGACGAGACAGACGATCTCGCCACGCCTCACGGTCAGCGCAACATCGGCGAGCACGGTGCGTTGCGCATAGCTTTTGCGCACGACACGCGCTTCGAGCAGAACAGGCGGCGCAAGGGTCATCGCCCCTCCTTGCGCGCGGCGCCGTCGAAGGCGTCGCGCCAGGCGAGCAGACGCGTCTCGATGCGGCGCATCGCGCCGTCGCTGAGCTTGCCGAGCAGCGCGAGCAGGAGAATCGCGCCGAACACGAGATCGGGGCGGCCGGTCTCGCGGCCATCGCTCAGCATGAAGCCGAGACCCCGCGTGGCGGCGATCAGCTCGGCCGCGACCATGAACATCCATGCGAGACTGAGGCCGGTGCGCAGCCCGGTCACGATCTGCGGCAGCGCGGCGGGCAGAAGGATGCGCCGGAACAGCGCAAACGAACCCAGCCGGTACACCGCGCCGAGTTCGACGAACTTGCGATCCACGCCGCGAATGCCTGCGACCACCGCGAGATGCACCGGAAAGAATGCGCCGATGGCGATCAGCGTGATCTTCGGCGCTTCGTCGATGCCGAGCCATAGCAGCAACAGCGGCACCCACGCGAGCGACGGAATCGAGCGCAACGCCTGAAAGGTCGGTTCGAGGAGCGCCTCGATGCGGCGCGAAAGCCCCATCGCCGCGCCGACGACGAGCGCGAGCCCCGCGCCCGCGCCGAACCCCGCGAAGACGCGCAAGGTGCTCGCGCCGATGTGCCTCGCGACGCGCGCCGCGCCCATGTGCGCTAGCGTGGCCAGAATCTCGCTGGGCGCGGGAATCAGGTGATCGGGCAGCCAGTCTGCGCGCACCGCAAGCTCGACCGCCGCGAGCGCGGCGAACGGCAGCGCGATGCCGGCGATGCGCCAGATCCGCAACGCATCGCGCGGCCCGGGCGATGGCGAACCGAGTGCGGGCGCGAGCGCGTCGCGGCGTGTGGCGGTATTGGTCATCTTTGCGGGAAAATCAGCGCGCAGCAGCCGCGACCGGCCGCGCGAACGCCGGATCGATCAGGGCATCGACCACCTGGGCCGGGTCGACGCCCGCCTTCACGAGCTGCTCCTCGGTGAGGATCGGCGCGGCTGCCTTCAGTGCCGCGCGTTGCGTGTCGCCGGGGAGCGGATCGCTGAAATCGTTGCGCTCCAGTTGCAGTTTCGCGACCGGCAGGGAGACCCTGGACTCGTCGGCGAGAATCTTCGCCGTATCGTCCGGATGCGCGATGATCCACACGCGCGCGTGCTCGTAGACCTTCAGCACGCGGCCGACGGCCTGCGGATACTGGCTGGCGAAGGCCTCGCGAACGTTAAGGAAACCGTATGTGTTGAAGCCGACGTTGCGATAGAGCAGACGCGCGCCATCATCGATCTGCGCGGCCGCCATGTGAGGGTCGAGGCCGGCCCACGCATCGACCTGTCCCTTCGCCAGCGCGGCGCGTCCGTCCGGATGCTGGAGATTGACGATCTCGACGTCGTCGCGTGAGAGGCCTGCGGTCTTCAATGCGCGGAGGGTGAAGAGGAACGGATCGGTGCCGCGCGTGGCCGCAATCTTCCTCCCTTTCAGGTCGGCGAGCGAGTGGATCGGCGAGTCCCGGCGCACGACGAGCGCGGTCCACTCCGGACGCGAGAAGACGTACACCGCGCGGATCGGGTTGCCGTTGGCGCGTCCGAGCACGGCCGCAAGTCCGGCGGTCGAACCGAAATCGACCGCGCCGCTGTTCAGATATTCGAGCGCCCGGTTGGAGCCGAGGCTCAGCACCCAGCGGATCGCCGTCTGGTCCGGTTTGAATTCTTCATCCAGCCAGCCGAAGTGCTTGATGACGAGACTCTCGGGCGAGTAGTACGCATAGTCCACACGGATCTCGGCGGGAGCGGCAGCGGTCGCCGCGCGGGCATGCAGCGGCAAGACGCTCGCCAGCGACATGCACAGAATGGCCGCGTAGTGCAGCACGCGCGAGCAGAACGGCTTCATCGGAAACACTCCGGAAGTAAAAAAGAGGGATGCCGCGTGACGCGGGCTCAACGTTTGAATGTAGTTCAGCGGACAGCCGTGGAAAACCAAGAAATCCGCGTTTGAAAAGCGCGCGGACTGCTAAGTCGGGCACGGCTTTTCGTCATGCGCGCCGCAGATTTGGTTATCAGATGCAATTCGTTCCAATCCCCGCGCGAGATGGCTACGCTGTGGCGGCTCTCAACCACGCATGACGCCGACCATGACTCAACGCGATCTACTGATTCTGCTGGAACCGGGCCTCACCGATCCGAAGCGCCCCGGCGAAGTGTTCATCTGTCCGGATGGCGCACCGATCGAGGGCCTGCTCGCAAGCGATCCGGCGCGCAACGCCCGGCTCGATATCCGCCGCGTGCCGTTCGAGCGTCCGCGCCAGGCGGCGGTCGAAGCACTGAGCGAGGCGCATCAAAGTCTGCCCGTGCTGGTGCTCGGCGACGAGTACCCCGCACCGTCCGACGCGAAGAGCCTGGGCGAGAAACGCTTCGTCACCGATACGCGCCGCATTCTCGCGTTGCTTGCGCAGCGGCACGGTTTTCCGAAAGTGCATGATTGATCCGGCATACGAGACTATTCGCTCATGGCCCGACCCATACATCTGAATCTCTTCGTTCACGGACGCGGTCATCACGAGGCAGGCTGGCGTCATTCCGGCGCGACGCGCCAGGCGCTGACCGATATTGATTATTTTCGCGATCTCGCCGTCAGGGCCGAGCAAAGCCGGTTCGATTCCGTGTTCTTCGCCGATGCGCTCGCGCTTGGCGATGGCGCGCAATTCGTCGCGTCCGGCGCACTGGAGCCGATCACCACACTCGCGGCGCTCTCGCAGACGACCTCGCGCATCGGACTGATCGCGACGGCATCGACCACTTACACGGAGCCGTTCAATCTCGCGCGCCAGTTCGCCTCGCTGGATCATATTTCGCGCGGCCGCATCGGCTGGAACATCGTGACTTCGTGGGTGGGCGGCGCGGGGCCGAACTTCGGCTACGAGCAGCAGATCGAGCATGCCGAACGCTATGCGCGCGCGCATGAGTTTCTCGAAGTCGTCACGCAGCTATGGGATAGCTGGGCCGATGACGCCATCGTCGATGACGCGTCGAGCGGCCGCTTTCTCGATCCGGCGCGCGTGCGGAAGATCGGCTATCGCGGGAAGTTTCATCGCGTAGCAGGGCCGCTGAATCTGCCGCGCCCGCCGCAGGGGCATCCGGTGCTGGTGCAGGCGGGATCGTCGGCGACGGGCAAGGCGTTCGCCGCGCGCTACGCGGAAGCGGTATTCACCGCGCATCTGACGAAGCAGTCCGCGATCGACTTCTACGCCGAACTCAAGGCGGGCGCGAGGGCCGCGGGCCGCTCGGAACAGGACATCGTGATCCTGCCGGGCATCAGCGCGGCGATCGGGTCGACCGAAGCCGAAGCCAGTGCCCTGCTCGACGAACTCGACTCGATCACCGATGTCAGCGTGGGGCTCGGCCGCCTGTCGAACCGCTTCGGCGGCTACGATTTTTCGACATTGCCGCTCGATCAGCCGTTGTCCGTGGATGACTTTCCGGACCCGTCCACGGTGCAGGCCGCGCAAAGCCGCGCGGCAGTCATCACGCAACTGGTGGCGCGCGAGCGTCCGACCTTGCGCAGCCTGTTGAGGAGGCTCGCCGCGGCGCGCGGGCACTTCACGCTGTCCGGCACTCCTGAACAGATCGCCGACGTGATCGCCGACTGGGCTGAAAGCCGCGCCGCCGATGGCTTCAACGTCATGCCGCCCGTGCTGCCCGCGCAGCTCGAACACTTTACCGAACACGTCGTGCCGATCCTGCAAAGTCGCGGCCTGTTCCGGCGCGAGTACGAAGCCGCCACGCTGCGCGGTCACTACGGTCTCGCACGTCCCGCCAATCCTCATTTCAAGTCTTGATGCCGATTCGATCCCTGAAATACATCATCGCCGCCGGGTGCCTCGCCGTCGCGTGCGCCGCGCACGCGGACGAGGGCTATCCCGCGCAGATTCACATCGGTATCCAGAAGGGCGACGGGCTCGTCGCGCTGCGTGCGTCGGGCAAGCTGGAGCAGGTGTTCGCTGTGCATCACGTCAAGGTTTCGTGGCATGAGTTCGTCTATGGCGCGCCGCTCGTCGAAGCCATCAACGCGGGCGACGTGGATGTAGGCACGGTCGGCTCGACGCCGCCGATCATGGCGCAGGCGGGCGCGGCGCCGGCGGTCGTGTACGTGGCGTATGCGCCGAGACTCGTCAGAAGCTATGCGATCGTCGTGCCGAAGGATTCGCCCGTGAAGAACCTGAGCGATCTCAAGGGCAGGAAGATCGCCTTCGCCAAGGGCTCGCAAGGGCACCTGTTCGTGCTCAAGGCGATGCAGGACGCACACATGAACCCGGACTCCGCGCAGTTCACGTACCTGTCCTACGGCGATGCGCGCTCGGCGTTCGAGCGCGGCTTCATCGATGCGTGGGCCGTGCCCGATCCGCGCTACGCGGACACCGAGTTGACCACCGGCGCGCGGACCATTCTCACCATCGGGGATCTGTCGGTGCCGCAATACGGCTTCTATATCTCGACGCGCGGCTTCGCGCAAAAGTATCCCGCCGCGCTGCGCCTGCTGTTCGATCAGCTTGCGCGGCAAACGAGCGACAGCCTCACGCATCCGCAAGACACGGCGCGATTCCTGTCCGCCAACACGGGAGTGCCGCTGGAGGTGTGGAAACGCGCGATCTCGCGTCTGGAGTGGGGCGCGAGCTATCCGATTCCCGACGATGTGATCCGCGCGCAGCAAAACTCGGCCGATCTGGCTTTCGATACGAAGGTCATTCCGCGCCGCATCGATGTGCGGCAGGCGGTGTTGCAGATCAAGTGAGCCGCCGCCTGCGCCGGGCGCACGTGCTTTGGCGGGGCACGCAGTGCACGGCGGCTTAGCGCGCATCAATGCAGGCTGCTTTTACTTAGCTCAAGAACGCCGAATGATCCCGCCTCGCTGGTCGCGCTGTCCGGCAGATCAGCGAACTTGCGGTAGCCCTCGCCTTATGCTGGCTTGCCTTCGGCTTCGGTCCCGGTTACGGCAGCACAGGTAGGCCAGCAAAAGTGCCTCTCAGGCCAACGCCGGTGCATGCGCTTGCCGTCGAGGTCGCGCATCCGGCCCGGCCTGGCTTGCGGGGATGAGCAATCGGTTCAAGCTTCGGCGCGCGGCAGCACACCCAGCGCGGCACGCCCCGCGTTGGCGCGAATCAGAGCGTTGACCGGCGCATGAATGCGACCGCACTGCACGTCGCGATAGTGTCGTTCGAGCGGATTGCGGCGCGCTAGTCCGTGATTGCCCGCCAGGTCGAGCGCGATGTCCACCGCTTCGATCGCGTTTTCGATGACCGCGTGCTTTACGACCGTCGCGAGCGCATCCGGCGCTTCGTTCGTATCGAAGGAGCGGGCGTGCGAGACGAGCAGCCAGTCGCTGGTGGCGAGCAGCGTTTCGATTCTGCCGATGCCCTCCTGCACCGCGGAGACCGTCGCAAGCGGCGCGCCGCCGAGGGCGCTCGGCCTGCGCTCCTTCACGAACGACACGATCCAGTCACGCGCCGCGCGGGCGACACCGTCGTAGACCGAGCCGATCAGACTCAGATACCACGCAATGCTGTGCGGGTCGCGCTGCAGACCGAGGCGGGCGGGCTTAAGCGCGACGGCGTCGTCGCGTGCCAGGGCGACGTCGTCGAACAGCACGTCGTGGCTCGCGCTCGCGCGCATGCCGATCGGGTCCCATGTCCCGACGATGCGCACGCCCGGCGCGTCGCGCGGCACGAGAAAATGCCCGAGGCGCGGCTCGTCCTCGTCGGTGCGCGCGAGCACGTTTATCCAGGCGAGCAGCGGCGCGCCGGTCACATACACCTTATGGCCGGAGATGTGCCAGCCGTCGCGCGTGCGGCGCGCGATCGTATCGGGCAATCCGCCGAACGACGGCGAGCCGAGCGCCGGTTCGACCTGCGCCGCGTTGAGCAGCGCGCGGCCTTCGACGGAAGCCCGCCGCAACCGTCGCGCGAGCGCGGGCGGCCAGTCGTCCGAGCCCGTGCCTTCGGCGCGCGTGATGATCGCGTGCTGGCAATAGTGCATCGACAGAATCAGCGCCACGGACGGATCGCCGCGCGCGATCTCGCTCACGATCGCGCGCGACACGGCCAGTCCCGCGCCGTGTCCGCCTTCATCCGCCGGAATGTTGGCGCGCACGAGGCCCGCCCGTTCGAGCGCATCGAACTGCGCGACGGGCGCCGCGCCGGTGCGGTCGTGCTCCGCGGCCTGCGCGGCGAACGTGCGCCCGAGTTCGGCCGCGGCGTCGATCAGCGTCCGGTGTGCGTTCATCGTGTCACCGTATCGTCGTCCGAACCATGACGGGCGATGCGCCCGAAAAATGGATGGCCCGGATCATTGAAGCCCGGCGTCGACGGATGGCCGGTCGCGACGAGCGCGTCGACGAAGGCCTCGTCCCGCGCATCGAGCCGGAAGCCGAGCGCGGGCAGATAGTCTTGCCACTGCGCTTCGGTGCGCGGCCCCGCGATGGTCGACGTCACGTAACGGCTGTTCAGCACCCACGCGAGCGCGAACTGGCCGGCCGTGACGCCGCGCGACGCGGCATGTTCGTGCACGCGACGCGCGAGTTCGATCGACTCCGGCCGCCATTCGGTCTGCTGCAGGCGACGGTCGCGGCGTCCGGCGCGCGTGTCGGCGGCGGGCGTCGCGCCCGGCTGATACTTTCCCGTCAGCACGCCGCGCGCGAGCGGGCTATACGAAATCACGCCGAGACCGTAACGGTGCGCGGCCGTGAGCTGCTCGGCCTCGACCTGACGGTTCGCGATGTTGTAGAGCGGCTGGCTCGCGACGGGGCGCGGCACGCCGAGCGCGTCGGCGACATGCGCGAACTCCGCGATGCGCCACGCGCGGTGATTCGACAGCCCGTAATAGCGGATCTTGCCCGCCGCGATCAGGTCGCCGAGCGCGCGCACGGTTTCCTCGACGGGCGTCGCGTGATCCTCTCGATGCAGATAGACCAGATCGATGTAATCGGTGCCGAGCCGGGCGAGGCTCGCGTCGATCGCGCGCAGCACGTGCTTGCGCGACGCGCCCGCGGCGTTCACATCCGCATCCGCGTGGCCCGATGCGTCGCGCAGCGGATTGCCGAACTTCGTCGCGAGCACCCAGCGATCGCGCTGTCTCGCGATATGGCGTCCGACGACGCGCTCGGATTCTCCGCCGTTGTAGACGTCGGCGGTGTCGATCGAATTGACGCCCTGTTCCGCCGCCTGATCGATGATGCGCGCCGAAGTGGCGTCGTCGGTCGCGCCGCCGAACATCATCGTGCCGAGCGTGAGGGTGGAAATTTTCAGGCCGCTATGGCCGGGCTGGCGATATTCCATGTCGTTCGTGTCATTGAAGATGAGGGGGTCAGCGTTGCAGCCAGACATCGGCGAAACTCGCGGCCGTGCCGTCGGGCGATATCGTGTGATTGCGCACGCCGCGCGAATAGACCGTCACGTACTGCGGCGAGACGAGATTCAGGTCGGGCACGTCCTTTTCGAGAATGCGCTGGATCTGCGCGAAAGACTGCTTGCGTTTCCCTTCGTCGGTTTCCTGCGCGGCGTCGGCGAAAAGGCGGTCGATTTCCGGATTGCTGTAGTGCGAGCCGTTCGTGAACGGCACGCCGGGCCGGAAGTTGTCGGTCGTATAGAGGCGGGCCACGCCGACCACCGGATCGAACAGGTTGCTCATGCCGTTGACGCTGAAATCGAAATCGCGATCCGTATAGATGCGCTTGAGATACGCGGGCAGGTCCTGCGTGCGGATCGTCACCGTGATGCCCACGCGATTCAGCGCGGATTTCACGTATTCCGCCGTGCGCGGCGGCAGATCGCCGATGGGTAGCGGATCGACCGTCAGCGCGAAACGTGTGCCGTCCGCGCGGCGCGGATACCCGGCTTCGTCGAGCAGCGCGTTGGCGCGCGCGAGATCGAACGGATAGGGCGTCGGCGCGGGATCGTAGTAGGGATTGGTCGGCATCAGGGGACTCGCGCTCGCGGTCGCATAGCCGTAGTAGACGACCTTGCGGATCACCTCGCGATCGATCGCCGAGGCGATCGCCTGACGCACCTTCAGGTTTTTCAGCACCGGGTGGTCGAGATTGAACTCCATGCGCGCGACCCCCGCCTGGAACTCGTAGCCGCGCGTCTCGATGCCCAGCTTCGGATCGGCTTTCAGACGCGCGAGATCGGCGAGCGGCACGGGCGTGTCCGAGCCGAGATCGACGGAACCGTTCTCCAGCGCGACGGCGCGCGCGGCCGGGTCGGCGATCACCTTCACGATGAGCTTGTCCAGATAAGGCTTGCCTTTGTCCCAGTAATCGTCATTGCGCGCATATTCGATATAGCTGCCGCGCACCCATTTGACGAACCGGAACGGCCCGGTGCCGACGGGCGCGTTGTTCGCGGCGTTGCTCAGCACATCGCGGCCTTCGTAGAGATGTTTCGGCAGGATCGGCGTTTCGGAGGCCGAGAACGCGCGGATCAAATACGGCGCGGGCTTCGACAACGTGATGACGACGGTGCCCGCATCGGGCGTGTCGATGGCGGTCACGTTCGCGAAGGTCGTCTTCGCGCGCGGATGCACGGTGCGCAAAGTCTGCAGCGACCACGCGACATCCGCCGACGTGAACGGCTTGCCGTCCTGCCACCTCACGCCCTGGCGAAGATGGAACACGTAGCGCTGGCCGTTGTCTGCGATTTCCCACGAGGTGGCGAGCGAGGGCTTCGGCTGGAACCCATAGTCGTAATCGAGCAGGCCTTCGACGACTTTCGGGCTGACCTTCAGCACGTTGACCGCGGTCGTCGCGAGGTCGACGAGCGCGGTGGGTTCGGGCGTTACGACGAAATTGAGCGTGCCGCCGCGCGTCTGCGCGCGTGCGCCGTGCGTCGTGCAGGCGAGGCTCACGGCCGTGATGAGGAGTGCGCGCCGCATCGGGAATCGGATCATGGGCAGCAATCGATGGAGTGGGAAAGGGCGTTCAGGCGGCCGCCTCTGCGCCGCCCGCCCGCCGGCCTGTGACGACGGCTTCGAGCGGCGCGGCATCGCGTTGCGCGCCGATACCGAACGGCGTCGGCGTGGGGCAACGGGTGTACCAGATTCGGCTCATGGAAATGGGAAGCGTGAAGGTCAATGCCGCAGGCCCGCTTCGCGCAACAGCGGCAGGACGCGGTCGCCGAAGAAGTCGAGATCGGGTTTGAAATCGAAGAAGCTCAGCTGCACGCCGTCGACGCCGGCGCGATGCAGGCGCACGATGGTGTCGGCCACTTCCTCCGGCGATCCGGTGATCGAGACGTTGCCGCCCACTGCGCGCGCCGCGGCCTGCGTGCGCTGATCGATGTTGCCGCGCCACGCGTGCGCGTCGCTGTCGAAGCGCTGGAAGCTGCCTTCGTCGGCATGCGCGACGATCGCATCGCGATACGCGCGCGCTTCCGCCGCCGTCTCGCGGCACACGACGAGCGGGTTGAGCAGCGTGCGAATCGTGCGGCCATGCTTCGCAGCGGCGGCTTTCACACGCGCGGCGTGCGCGGGCAGCGCCTCCAGCGCGCGATCGATGTCCGGCCCCGCCGGGCTCGTGATGAACACGACATCCGAATAGCGCGCGGCGAACTCGATGCCCGCGTCCGAGCCGGTCGCATTGATGAGCAGCGGCCTGCCGTAGCGAGGCTTGGGCGTGACGAACGCGCCATTGAGCTTCCAGCTCGACAGCTCCGGTTCGAACGTGAAGTTTTCGCGTTGCGCCCAGAGCTGCTGCACGGCGTCGATGAACTCGCCGGCCATCTCATAGCGCCGGTCGTGCTCGATGCGGTTCCAGCCGAACATCTCGTGCTCCACCGCGCGATGTCCCGTCACGACGTTGATGCCCCAGCGCCCGCGCGAGATGTGATCGAGCGTCGCGGTGAACTTCGCGAAGTGCAGCGGGTGCCACGGACCGTACAGCACGTGGCTGGTCGCCGCGAGAAGGATGCGTTCGGTGCGTGCGGTGAGCGCGGCGAGCGTCATGAAAGAATCGAGCGCCTCGCCGTTGAAGACGCCGCCGTAACCGCCTTTCGGCAACCATTGCGACAGCGCGAAAACGAGGTCGAAGCCGAGCGCTTCGGCCTTCAGCACGAGATCGGCGTTGTAGTCGAAGGACCAGTCGGTCGTGCGCGGCAGCGTGGATGCGCTCCAGCCGCCTGCCTGGATCGGCAGGAAGAGTCCCAGCATGAGCGGCTGCGCGAACACGCGCGACACCGGGCTGTCGGGGAACTGCGCGGGCGACGCGACATCGACGAATGCACTCGCATGCGCCTGCGTGGTGTGAGATTCAGCGTCAAGTGAAAGCGCGGTCTCGCTCATGTTTGCGTGTCCGTAAGTTACTGTCGACGTCATTCATCGGGGCACGAAAGTTAAGCACGCGCTGATCCGTCCCGGCAAAGAATCATTTGCGGTTTGCTTTCGACGTGGCATTGCACTCCCCGTCACATGCTTTTCGCCGCGGCGTGCTTTCCTTATGCGCAACCGTTCGTTCACGCACGCGCGATGCCGTTTTATCGTGATCGCCGCGGCGCGTCACATTGGGCCGTCGAACAACGAACAAAGAGGAACGGCACTACATGGCAGGCTTCAATCGACGCGATTTTCTGGTCTCATCAGGCGTGACGCTCGCGTCCGCCGGCCTGTCTTCGCTCGCCTTCGCGCAAGACGCGGCGCCCAAGCGCGGCGGCACGCTCAACATGCTGATCAATCCCGAGCCGCCCGTGCTCGTGTCTATCTTCCAGACGACCGGCCCCGCGCTCGTCGCGAGTTCCAAGGTGCTCGAAGGCCTGCTCGCATACGACTTCGATCTGAAGCCGAAGGCGCAGCTCGCGACCGCTTGGAGCGTGAGCCCGGACGGCCTCAAATATACGTTCACACTGCGCCAGAACGTGAAGTGGCACGATGGCGAGCCATTCACGTCGGCGGACGTGGCGTTTTCCATCGACTTGCTGAAGTCGGTTCATCCGCGCGGGCGCAGCACCTTCGCCAACGTGACGCGCGTCTCGACACCCGATGCGCGCACCGCGATCATCGAATTGTCGAAGCCCGCGCCGTACCTGTTGAAGGCGCTGTCGGCGGGCGAATCGCCGATCGTGCCGAAGCATCTCTATGCGAACGGCGACCCGCTCACGAACCCGCACAACAATGCGCCCGTCGGCACCGGGCCGTTTCGCTTCAAGTCGTGGACGCGGGGCGCGAGCATCGTCTACGAACGCAATCCGGATTACTGGGACGCGGGCAAGCCGTATATCGATGCGCTCGTGTTCAAGGTGATTCCCGATGCCGCCGCGCGCTCCGCCGCGTTCGAAACCGGCGCGCTCGATCTCGGCGGCGAGAATCCCGTACCGCTTTCGGACTTGCCGAGACTCACGCAATTGCCGCAACTCGCCGCGGAGACGCGCGGTTATCGCTTTCTGGAGCCGCTGTCGGAGATCGACTTCAATCTCGATCATCCGATCCTGAAGGACGTGCGCGTGCGGCAGGCGATCGCCCATGCGATCAACCCGCAGATCGTGCAGAAGACGATCGCTTACGGTTACGCCGATATCTCGCCGACGCCGATCACGCCCGCCTCGCCGTATCACGACGCGAAGCTCGCACCCTACTCATTCGATATCGCCAGCGCGGAAAAGCTGCTCGACGCCGCAGGCTATCCGCGCAAGAACGGCGGCCCCCGCTTTCAGTTGACGCACGATTTTCTGCCCTATGGCGACATGTACCGGCGACAGGCCGACTACGTGAAGTCGGCGCTCGCGCGCGTGGGTATCGACGTGACCGTGCGCTCGCAGGATTTGCCTTCATTCCTCAAGCGCGTCTACGCGGACCGTCAGTTCGACTTCACGAGCATCGGCGTGAATACGCTGTTCGATCCGAGCGTGGGCGTGCAGCGGCTCTACTGGTCGAAGAATATCCGGCCGGGCGTGCCGTTTTCGAACGCGCCGCATTACAGCAATGCGCAAGTCGATACGCTGCTGGAATCGGCGTCGATCGAAACGGATGAGAAGAAGCGCGTCGCACTCTACCAGCAGTTTCAGCAGATCGTGTATCGGGACCTGCCGATCCTCAACCTGGTCGCGCCGCGCATGGTCACGCTCGCGAACCGGCGCGTGCGCAATCACACGGTGTCGGCGCAAGGGCTGGAAGGCAATCTCGCCGATGTCTGGCTGAGCGCCTAAGGGTAGAAGCGATGAACCGACGCACGCGCTTCGGCGCCATCGCGCGACGCACCGCATGGCAGGCCCTGCCGACGGTGCTCGCCATCGTGGTCCTGAACTTCTTCCTGCTGAAGCTGATGCCCGGCGACGCCGCCGACGTGCTCGCGGGGGAAGCGGGCTCCGCGACCGCCGAGACGTTGCAGGCCCTGCGCGCGAAGTTCGGCCTCGATCAGCCGGTCCTGCATCAACTCGGCGCGTATCTGTCGCATCTCGCGCATGGCAGTCTCGGTTATTCGCCGCGTTACGACGCGCCCGTCATGCAGCTTATTTTGTCGCGTCTGCCGAACACCTTGCTGCTGATGGGCACGGCGCTCTCGCTCGCGATTGTCGCGGGCATCGTGCTCGGCGCGGTCATGGCGCACTGGGCGGGCAAGTGGCCGGATCGCGTGCTGTCCGTGCTCGCGCTCCTGCTGTACTCGACGCCGGGCTTCTGGATCGGCCTGCTCGCCATCGTGCTGTTCTCGGTGCATCTCGGCTGGCTGCCGAGCGGCGGCGATATCACCGTGGGCGCGTCCTTGCACGGCTTCGCGTATCTCGCCGATGTCGCGAAGCACGTGTTGCTGCCGGCCGTGACGCTCGCGACTTTCTTCGTCGCCATCTATGCCCGGCTGACGCGCGCCGCGATGCTCGAAGTGAAGCGCCAGGACTTCGTGCGCACCGCGCATGCCAAGGGGCTGCATCCACTGCGCGTGACCGTGCGCCATGTGCTGCGCAACGCGCTGATGCCGCTCACGACGATGGTCGGCATCCACTTCGGCACGCTGCTCGGCGGCGCGGCCGTCACCGAGACTGTCTTTAGCTGGCCGGGCCTCGGGCGTCTCGCGCTCGATGCCGTCATGGCGCGCGATTTCAGCGTGCTGCTCGGCGTGCTGCTGCTTTCGTCGCTGCTCGTGATCGTCGCCAACGTGGCGGTCGATCTGTTGCAGGCGTGGCTCGATCCGCGCATCGTCTGACTTACCGAACCCGAAAACGCATGCCTTCCGATTCCACTCAACTCGCTTCATCCGAGCACGGCTCGGCATGGCGGCGTCAGCTCGCAGGCGCGCTGTTCGGCGCTCGACGTGCTCAACGCACTCTAGGCGCGCCGGCCGCCCACGCTTCGCGCGGCATGTGGCGTGCGCTGTTGCGCAATCCGTCCGCGCTGGCGGGCATCGTGCTGCTGAGCGCGTTCATCGCGCTCGCGCTGAGTGCGCCGCACTTCTTTCCCGGCGATCCGCTCGATATGGTCGCCGCGCCCTTCGAATGGCCCGGCAGCGATCCGCTGTACCGCCTGGGTACCGATTCGCTCGGCCGCGATGTCGCCGCCGGCATCGCGCACGGCACGCGCGTGTCGCTCCTGATCGGCGCATCGGCGGCGGCGATCGGGCTTGTCATCGGCACGCTCGTCGGCGCGATCGGCGGCTTCTTCGGCGGCGTCATCGACGATCTTCTGGTGCGCGTCACCGAGCTGTTTCAGACCGTGCCGTCGTTTCTGCTCGTGATCGTGATCGTCGCGATTGGGCGGCCGAGCGTGACGGTGATCGCGCTCGCCATCGGCATCGCTTCGTGGCCGACGGTCGCGCGTATCGTGCGTGCCGAATTCCGCACGCTGCGTCAGGCGGACTTCGTGCTCGCCGCGCGCAGCCAGGGCTTCTCGAACGCACGCATCATCTTCGGCGAGATCCTCCCGAACGCGCTGCCGCCGGTGATCGTCACCGCATCCGTGATGGTGGCGAGCGCGATTCTCATCGAGTCTTCGCTGTCGTTTCTCGGCATGGGCGACCCGAACGTTGTCACGTGGGGCGGCATGATCGGCGCGGGGCGCGATTCGTTGCGCACCGCGTGGTATCTGACCGCCGTGCCGGGCGCAGCGATCGTCCTTGCGGTGCTCGCGCTCAATCTGCTCGGCGACGGCCTCAACGACGCACTCAACCCGCGCATGCGCGAACGTTCCTGACCCAAGAGCTATCCGTGGCGAATCTTCTCGAAGTGCGCGATCTGCGCGTGAGTTTCGGTGCGCATCGCGCGGTGCGCGGCATCGATCTGGACATCGCCGAAGGCGAGACGCTCGCGCTCGTCGGCGAATCCGGCTGCGGTAAATCGGCAACCGCGCTCTCGCTGATGCGCCTCGTGCCCGAACCCGGCGTGGTGTCCGGCAGCGTGCGTTTCGACGGACGCGACGTGCTCGCGCTCACGCCGCGTGAAATGCGCGATGTGCGCGGCAGCCAGATCTCGATGATCTTTCAGGAGCCGATGACGTCGCTCAATCCGGTGTTGTCGGTGGGCGCGCAGATTGTCGAGACCTTGCGGCGGCATGAACCGTTGTCGAAGGAAGCGGCGACCCGGCGCGCTATCGAACTGCTCGATCTCGTGCATATTCCGGAGCCGCACCGGCGCGTGTCCGACTATCCGCACGAACTGTCCGGCGGACAGCGCCAGCGCGTGATGATCGCGATGGCCGTGGCATGCCGTCCGCGCCTGCTGATCGCGGACGAGCCGACCACCGCGCTCGATGTCACGATTCAGGCGCGCATTCTCGCATTGCTCGCGGAGTTGCGGCGCGATCTGTCCATGTCGCTGCTGCTCATCACGCACGATCTCGGCGTCGTCGCGGAGCATGCGGATCGCGTCGCTGTCATGCTGGCGGGCGAGAAGGTCGAGGAGGCGCCGGTGCGCGAACTCTTCGAGCGGCCCCAGCATGCTTACACGCGCGGGCTGCTGGGCGCATCGCTGAACGTGGCGACGGAACTGCATTACCGTGACTGGAAGCTGCCGGAGATTCGTCACGTGCAGGACGCCGATGGCAGGCCCGCGTTCGACGTGACGCCGCTTGCGCCCATCCGCACGCCGCAGACGCAATTCGACGGCGACGCGCCGCTGCTTTCGCTGCAACATCTGACCGTCGAATATGCGCACCGGCATGGCAAGGGTGCGCTGCGCGCGGTCGATGACGTGTCGTTCGATATCGCGCGCGGCGAAACCGTGGGTCTCGTCGGCGAATCCGGCTGCGGCAAGTCGACGCTTTCGAAAGCGATTCTGCGTCTCGTGCCGGCGTCGAGCGGCGCGATCCGCCTGCGCGGCGTCGATCTCGCGCCTTTGAGCGAACGCGCGTTGCGTCCGTTGCGGGCTCAGGTGCAGATGGTGTTCCAGGACCCGTACGCATCGCTGAATCCGCGCCGCAGCGTCGGCGACATTCTCGATACGGTGATGACCGTGAACGGTATCGCCGATGCGCGCGAACGCCGCCGGCGCGCGACCGCGATGCTCGATCGTGTCGGATTGCCGAACGCCGCGCTTCATCGCTATCCGCACGAGTTTTCGGGCGGTCAGCGTCAGCGGATCGGCATTGCACGTGCGCTCGTGCTGGAGCCCGCGCTTTTGATCTGCGACGAACCGGTGTCCGCGCTTGATGTGTCGATTCAGGCGCAAATCCTGAATCTGCTCGTCGAGCTGAAACGCGATCTCGGGCTCGCGTATCTCTTCATTTCGCACGATCTTTCCGTGGTGCGTTATATCGCCGATCGCGTCCATGTGATGAACGGCGGGCGCATCGTCGAGAGCGGAGATCATCGCGAGATATGGCGCGCGCCGAAGCATGCATACACGCGCACGCTGCTCGATGCGATTCCCGGCAAACGATTCGATGCCCAAGCTGCGTAGGGCGCGCATCAAGACCATAGGCATGTCACGTCACAGGTCGAATAAGAATCAGAAGCTCGAAGCCGCGCTCGCCGCACTGCCCGAACTGGCGAAGGCCATCGGCGAAGATGCGGCCGCGCGTAAGGCGCGCCGTGAACTGCCGTTCGAAGCGTTCGCGCTGTTCCGCCGCGTTTTCCGCTCGAACGGGGTGGCTTGGGCGGCTCGCTCGAAGACGTCCTCGAAATGATCGCAACACTCGCTGCACACGAAAGCAACGTCGCGCATGCGCTGCGCAGCCACTTCGATCAGACCGAAGCGCTCCCACTTTCACCGCGCACGCCGTTCAACGAATTGCAGA
Organism: Caballeronia grimmiae; assembly: GCF_000698555.1. Taxonomy (GTDB): domain Bacteria; phylum Pseudomonadota; class Gammaproteobacteria; order Burkholderiales; family Burkholderiaceae; genus Caballeronia; species Caballeronia grimmiae. The sequence continues at coordinate 65,952 of NZ_JFHE01000026.1, forward strand.
TCAAGCGTGTGGCGCAAGGGGCGATCTTCGGCGGCGCATCGACGGAAGCGGGCACCTCGCGTCCCGGCGGAACAACGGACGATGCGCGGCATGTCGACGTCTCGGCGGATTTTAGCCCGTGGCCGCTGGCGCGGCACTTCATCGAGACGCTCGCGCGGCGTGTACACGCGCGTGACGATGAAGCATGCAGTGCATTGCCGCGCCGCGCGCGCGGTTGACGTGCGCGGCCGGCTCGGCGGTTTCGCGGGCGGCGGCGCCTGAGATGGCGCAGGCGGTCAGGCAGAACCGGGTGGCGCGGCCCTCGGCATGTCGACGCGCAATGAATTCGCTCCGGGCGTCGCGCCAAATCTCCACGCCAGCTTTCTTCGTGACAAAAACTTCGTTCCCTCCGTGCGGCCGCGCCGATAGAGTGCCAGCCTCGCCACCGTGCCGACGCATCGACATGAGCACCGGCGCAACGAACAAGGAACTCACCAATGAAAATCAAGACCTGGGGCGCAGTGCTCACGTCACTGCTGGTGGTAGCATCGAATGCCGCGCATGCGGACCGGCTCGACGACATCAAAAAGGCAGGCGTGCTGCGCGTCGCGGCGTTCGACAGCAATCCGCCGTTTGGCTTCGTCGATCCGAAAGACAACCAGATTGTCGGTCTTGATGTCGATTACGCCCGCGCGTTGGCGAAGAGCCTCGGCGTCAAGCTGGAAGTGCAACCGACCAATCCGGCCAATCGCATCGCATTCCTGAAGTCGGGCAAGGTCGACCTCGTCTTCGCCAACTTCACGATCACCGACGAGCGCAAGAAGGAAGTCGATTTCAGCACGCCGTACTTCGCCTCGGGCACGCAGTTCATCGCGAAAAAGGGCGTGCTCAAGTCGCCCGATCAACTCAACAGCCTGCGTATCGGCGCGGATAAAGGCACGACCAACGAACAGCAGGTGCGCGCGAAATTCCCGAGCGCGACCATCGTCGCCTATGACGACACGCCTTTTGCGTTCGCCGCGCTGCGCACGGGCAACGTGCAGGCGATCACGCAGGACGGACCGAAGCTGGTGGCGCTGCTCGCGCGCGTGCCGGACAAGGCCAGCTACGAGATTCCTGCCTTCACCATCTCGAATGACTACGAAGGCGTCGGCGTGCCGAAAGGCGAGACGCGTCTGCTCGATGCCGTCAACGGCACGCTCACGAAACTCGAAGCGGACGGCGAAGCCACGCGCATCTACGACAAGTGGTTCGGACCGAAGAGCGCCGCGCCGCTGCCGCGTCTGTTCAAGATCGGCGATCCGCAGAAGAACGGTTGATCGCCTCCGGTCATGCATAGCTGGCTCGATCCGAAATATCTCGCGTGGCTGGAGCAGGGCTTCGCCGTCACGCTGGCGCTGTCCGCGTGCGCGGCGATCGGCGCGACGTTGCTCGGTTTTGCGCTGGCCATCGGGCGCACATCGCGCAATGCGGCGCGCGCACGCGTCGCGGCGTCGTACGTGTTCGTGTTCCGCAATTCGCCGCTGCTCGTGCAACTGTTGTTCTGGTATTTCGGCGCGGCCGCGTTGCTGCCGTTTGACTGGATGACGTGGCTCAACTCGCCGCATGCCGCGACGCTCGGGCCAATCACGTTGCGCTGGCCGAGTTTTGAGCTGTTCGCCGGCTGGATCGGATTGACGTGCTACACGACGGCGTTCATCGGCGAAGAGTTTCGTGCAGGCATGCGCGGCGTGAGCCCGGCGCAGGAACAGGCGGCGGCCGCGCTCGGCTTGAACCGTTACGCGGCGTTGCGCTACGTGATCCTGCCGCAGGCGTTGCGCATCGCGACGCCGCCGCTCGCGGGGCAGTACATGAACGTTGTGAAGAACTCGTCGCTGACGATGGCCATCGGCGTCGCGGAGCTGTCGTACATGTCGCGTCAAGTTGACACCGAAAGCTTCAGGACATTTGAGGCCTTCGGCACGGCCACAATCTTTTACGTGCTGACGATCGCCGTGATCGAGGTGGCGCTGGTCGTCTGGCAGCGCACGGGCGTGCGTGCCTTGCATCGGAGCCACGCATGAGCAGCTTCGACTGGCTTGCTTCGCTTCGCTACCTCTTGCTCGGCGCCTTTCCTTCGGGGCCGCTGGGCGGCATCGCGCTGACGGTGGTCCTCTCGATCGCCTCCGCGCTGCTCGCCGCGGTAATCGGACTCGTGGGCGGCATCGCGCTCGCGATGACACGCGGTGTCGTGCATCTTCTGCTGACGGGAATCGTCGCATTCTTTCGCGCGATTCCCGTGCTGATGCTGATTTTCTGGACCTTCTTCCTGATGCCGATTCTGCTGCACGTGAACGTGCCCGGCCTCGCGACCGTCGTGTGCGCGCTGGCGCTGATCGGCGGCGCGTATCTGTCGCATTCGGTCCATGCGGGCATCGCGTCGATCGGCACGGGGCAGTGGCAGGCATCGCTGTCGCTCGGACTCACGCGCTGGCAGGCGCTCCGCGAAGTCGTGCTGCCGCAGGCCTTGGGCGTGATGATGCCGTCGTTCGTGAATCAGTGGGTGTCGCTCGTCAAGGACACGTCGCTCGCGTATATCGTCGGCGTGCCGGAATTCACATTCCTCGCGAACCAGCTCAACAACCGGCTGATGGTCTATCCGGCACAAATCTTTCTGTTCGTCGGCTTCGTCTATCTGATGTTGTGCGGCGCGCTGCAAGGGCTTGCACATGGGCTGCTTTCGCCTGCAATGCATCGCAGAAAAGCTCGTTTGTGAAACGCATCGCGTGGGCCTAGATTGGAAGTCACCGTCATCCGAAGGCAGCGAGTCATGGCGCATCTCCTCACGCATTACTGGCGCATTCTCTCCGACAGCTTCGACCGGGCGAGCGAACGCCGCTTTCTGCGCGAAGCCAGACGCGCGATGAACGCCTGCACGTGTGATGCGCCCCGCGCGGTCACACGCTGGGGCGAAGAGGCGAGCCGGGCGGAACGGCTGCAGTCCATCGCGCTATTCGCGCAGGCGGGCTACTTCAACATGGGCAACGCGATCAATCTGTTCGAGCCGCCGCCTTTCTGAAGCGTCTGAACGCGTCTTAGCAACATCGCGCATATTCATAGGTGCATTCGATGGTTAGTCCGTCCTACGTGCGTCGCTAGACTGTGCGCGAATGCGGCTTTGGAGTGCATGATGAGTCTCGACGTCTTCTGGTTCCTGCCCACCTCGGGCGACACACGCTATCTCGGCGTGTCCGACTTCGGCCGCGCGCCGACCAACGCCTACATGCGGCAGATCGCCGTCGCCGCCGACGAGCTGGGCTACGACGGCCTGCTGATTCCGACCGGCAGCAGTTGCCTCGATCCGTGGGTGACCGCCGCAAGTCTTGCGCCGGTCACGCGCCGCATCAAGCTGCTGGTCGCGCTGCGCACGTCGCTCGGCAATGTCACGGCGTCCGCGCGTCAGGCCGCCACGCTCGACGAAGCACTGGGCGGCCGGCTGCTGCTCAATGTCGTGCCCGGCGGCGACGCGACCGAACTCGCCGCCGACGGCGTCTTTCTCGATCACGAAGCGCGCTACGAATACGCCGACGAATTCCTGCACGTATGGCGCAAGCTCTTCACGGGCGAGTCGATCGACTTCGACGGCAAGCATGTGCGCGTCAGAGGCGCGAAGAATTTCCACGAGCCGGTGCAGAAGCCGTATCCGCCGCTCTATTTCGGCGGTTCATCGGAGGCGGCGCATGAGATCGCGGCCGAACACGTCGATACGTACCTAACCTGGGGTGAGCCGCCCGAGGCCGTCGCAAAAAAATTTGCAGACGTGCGCGAGCGCGCCGCGCGCCGTGGCCGCACGCTGCGCTTCGGCGTGCGCCTTCATGTGATCGTGCGCGAGACCAACGAGGAAGCATGGGCCGCGGCCGATTCGCTGATCAGCCGCCTCACCGACGAGGACATCGCGCAATCGCAGCAGAACTTCGCGAAGATGGATTCGGTCGGACAGCGCCGCATGGCGGAGCTGCACGGCGGCCGGCGCGACCGGCTGGAGATCAGCCCAAACCTGTGGGCCGGCGTCGGGCTAGTGCGCGGCGGCGCGGGAACGGCGCTCGTCGGTGATGCCCGAACGGTGGCCGCGCGCCTGCAGGAATATGTCGATGCCGGCGCGAACGCCTTCGTGCTGTCGGGCTATCCGCACCTGGAAGAGGCGTATCGCTTCGCGGAGCTGGTGTTTCCGCTGCTGCCCGGCAAGGGCCGCGTGACGAGCGACGCGCGGCAGACGGGCGGCGCGTTCGACATCCGCGCGGGCCAGGCGGCGCGCTGACATAGCGTTGCGCGATCACCGTCCCTTCCACGGCACGAGCCGCCGTTCCAGCACGCGCATGCCGAAGTCGAAGATCCACGCGATCGCGCCGATTAGCACGATGCCCATCACCACCACGTCGGTGCGCAGGAAGCTCGATGCGTTGAGCACCATCTGTCCGAGCCCGGCGGTCGCGGCGACCATTTCGGCGGCGACGAGCGTGGTCCAGCCGAAGCCGACCGCGATGCGCAAGCCCGTCAGTATTTCGGGCAGCGCGGCGGGCAGGACCACGTGCCACACCACTTGCCTGAAGTTCGCGCCGAGCGACCACGCCGCGTTCACCTGTTCGGCGCTCGCGCTTCGGACGCCCGCGCGCGCAGCCATCGCGATCGGCGCGAAACACGCGAGCCAGATCACGACGATCTTCGCGGTTTCGTCGATACCGAACCAGATCACGACGAGCGGCAGATACGCAAGCGGCGGCAGCGGCCGATAGAATTCCAGCGGCGGATCGAGCACGCCGCGCGCGATGCGGCTTACGCCCATCAGAATGCCGATAGGCACCGCCGCGACCACAGCCAGCGCGAACGCGCCGAACACGCGGATCGCGCTCCACAGCAGATGCTCGGACAGCGGCAGTCCGCCCTGCAGACGTCCGTGCACTGCATCGATGAAAGCGCGCCACACGGCTTCGGGCGAGGGCAGAAAGAGCGGCGGCAGCCAGTGGAAATGCGTCGCTGCCCACCAGAGCGCCGCGAGCGTCGCGACGCACAGCACGCTGGGCACGGCCGTCGGACCCGCACCCGGCATGCCGCGATAGCGCGCGCCCCGTTTACCGTGCGCCGTGCGTGGCGCCACGCGCGGCGCAGTCGCCGGGCGCGGCAATCGCGCGTCCTGGGCGGGCTGGGTCATGCGGCCTCCGTCTCGGTGCGATGCAGGCGGCGCGTCAGCCGCTCGCGCCATTCGATGAACGCGGGCGACGACTTCACCGCGCGCGCATCGCGGTTGCGGATATATTCACGCGAGAACGGCAGTTCATGCACTTCCTCGATGCGTCCCGGACCGGGCGTCATCAGCACGAGACGCGTCGCGAGAAAGAGCGCTTCCTCGACGCTGTGCGTGATGAAGAACACCGTCTTGCCAGTGCGCGCCCAGACGTTGAGCACCAGCTCCTGCACGGTTTCGCGCGTGAGGGCGTCGAGCGCGCCCATCGGCTCGTCCATCAGCAGCACTTCGGGATCGCTCGCGAGCGCGCGCGCGATGCCCACGCGCTGCTGCATGCCGCCGGACAGCGCGTAGACCTTTGCATGCTCGTGCTGCGCGAGGCCGACGAGCGCGAGCGAGCGGCGCGCGATCTCGCGCCGCTCGCGGCGCTTCATGCCGCGAAAGCGCAGGCCGAGCGCGACGTTGTCGAGCACGTCGAGCCAGGGCATCAGCGCATATTTCTGAAAGACCACGCCGCGCTCCGCGCCGGGTCCGGCGATCGGCTCGCCGTTGAGCGACGCCTCGCCTTCGGTCGGATCGACAAAGCCGGCGAGGCAATTGAGCAGCGTGGTCTTGCCGCAACCCGATGCGCCGAGCGCCACCACGAACTCGCCGCTGCCGATGTGCAGGTCGACGCCCTTCAACGCGGGCGCGCTCGCGCCTTCGTACGTGACGCCGAGGTTGCGAATGGAAAGCGACGTCATTTCGCGGCCTGCTGCACGAAGCGCGGATCGACGCCGGTGGAATAATCCGCGAGCACGTTCTGGATCGTGCCCTGCTGCTTGAGGAACTGCGCGGTTGCGGCGAGCGACTTGGCCGCGCCAGATTGCTGGCCGCCCCCGAGCCAGGCCGGCGACGCCTGCTCGCTCGCGTTCGGGAACGCATAGAGCGCGAGGCTTGCGGGCACGTCGGCGGCGTTCGCGCCGGACTCCTGCGCGACGGCCTGAACCTGCTTCGAGCCGACGCTCCAGTCAGCCTTGTGATCGCGGTATTGGGCGTCGGTATTGGCGAGCACCTTGACGAAGCCGTCCAGGAACGCGGCATTGTCCTGCGCGAATTTGCGCGACGCGACGAAGCCGTCGAAGGTTGCCTTGCCCGATTCCTTCGCCACTTCGCCCGACGTGATGAGCACCTTGCCGTTCTGCTTCGCCTTGGCGAGCACGGGGTCCCAGATATACGTCGCGTCGATGTTGCCGCGCTCCCACGCGGCGGCCACTTCGGGCGGACGCAGATTGACGATTTTCACGCTCGACGGATCGACGCCCGCCTGCTGCAACGCGACGAGCGCATGAAAGTGCGACGTCGAGACATAGGGCACGCCGAGCGTCTTGCCCTTGAGATCGGCGAGCTTGTTGACGCCCGAGCCGTTGCGCGCGACCAGCGCCTCGGCGTCGTTGATGTTGTCGAGAATCCAGAACAGCGAAAGATCGACACCTTGCGAAAGACCCGCCGCAATCGGGCTGGAACCGGCCTCGCCAAGCTGAATGGAGCCGGACGCGAGCGCGCGGATCACGTCCGCGCCGCTGCCGAGCTTGCGATACGTGACCTTGTAGCCTGTGGCTTTCTCGACGGCGCCCGTCGCCTGCGCATAGCGCCAGGGCACGACCATGTCCTGATAGCCGATGACCACTTCGCGCGTTTCGGCCTGGGCATGAACAGGGGCCAGCGCGACGGCGGCGAACAGGATGGAAGCGATGCCTGCGATCAGTTTGCGACGGTGGTTCGTGTGTGTCATGGCGCGTGCCGGATGGTGTGGTGAAGCCTTCGACTATAGGCACTCTGCGTGCCGCGGCTACGAATGATTTGTGCGTAGCAAATGACGCAAAACACCCTTCATCCATGTTCGATGCAAATCTTCATTTCCAAATGAGAAATCCATGGTTCTGCTATCGGTGGATGTCTCGCATAGTCGAGCGTGATGGCTATAGACAGCAGTACTCCATCACACGCCTGTCATCAGCGGCGCGGCACGCATAACGGCTGGCACTACCTCGGCCTGCCGTGGGTTCGGGACTAGAGCGGACTTCCCTACATCGAAAGGACTGCACCCATGGCTGTATTCGACATCGACGACATCGTCCAATCGCTTCAGACGGTCCGCCAGCAGTGGCGAGAAGGGCAAAAGCGCTCGCTCGCCGGGCGGGCGCGAGCTTCCCGCGCGCGAGGCGCTTGGCGACATCATCGGCGCGCTGAAGGGCGCGCTCTTTCCGATGCGGCTCGGCCCGCCCGACCTTCGTCAGGAGAGCGAAAACTTCTACGTCGGCCACGCGCTCGACTTCGCGCTGCAAGGCCTGCTCGTGCAGGCCAGGCTTGAGTTGCAATACAAGGCGCGTCACCTGCCGCGCGACGAACACGCGTTGGAAACGCGCGCGAGCGATGCGATACGCGCGTTCGCGAGTACGCTGCCGCGCATTCGCAGCCTGCTCGACAGCGACATTCTCGCGGCCTATCACGGCGACCCGGCGGCCGGCAGCGTCGATGAAGTGCTGCTCTGCTATCCCGGCATTCTCGTGATGATTCATCATCGCGTCGCGCACGAGCTGTATCGGCTCGGGTTGCCGCTGCTTGCGCGCATCGTCGCCGAACTCGCGCATGGGGAAACCGGCATCGACATTCATCCGGGCGCACGCATCGGCTCGGGATTTTTCATCGATCACGGCACGGGCGTGGTGATCGGCGAGACAGCCATCATCGGCAATCACGTGCGCATCTATCAGGCGGTGACGCTCGGGTCGAAGCGTTTCCCGCGCGATGCAGAAGGTCATCTCGAGAAGGGCGTCGCGCGCCATCCGATCGTCGAGGACGATGTCGTCATCTATGCGGGCGCGACGATCCTCGGACGCGTGACGCTCGGGCGCGGCGCGGTGATCGGCGGCAACGTCTGGCTTACGCACGACGTCGCGCCGGGGGCTTCGATCACGCAGGCACTGACGCAAAGCGGCGATGCAGGGGCACGCACGCCCGCGGCGCAGATCGAGCAGCTTGCGCCATGAGCACGCTCGTGCGCCGCTTCGGCGCCACGGTGCGTCAATTGCGCGAAGCGCAAGGGTGGACCCAGGAACAGCTCGCGAAATACGCGGGCCTGAACCGGTCGTATGTCGGCGAGGTCGAGCGCGGCGCGTGCATCGCGTCGATCGTCACCGTCGACAAACTCGCGAAGGCGTTGGCCGTGCCGATGGCCCGTCTTCTCGCTCCGCTGCGGCACGATGAGTCCGTCTGATGGCGGGATCGCGCACAGGCCGCAGCCGTTCGCGCGCGATACGATGATCTCGATCAACCCGCGCTCGTCCGTTTCGCCCGATTTGCCCGAACGCCGATTAGCTCATGAGGAATCGATCACACCCGCGCGTCGGCGCGGGCGCTAACTCAGAAGTTCCGCACTCCAGCGCAGGAGCAACCGAAGATGTCCACGATTGCACCCTCCGACCCATTCGCCGATCATCTCTATGCCTACGACACCGACGCGCAACGCGAGCCCGTCTCGCGCTTCACCGTGCCCGACGAGGCACGCCTGCCGCCGCACGTTGCGTCGATTCACGCGAAGTTTCGCCGGCAGTATGGCTTCGTGCCAAACTGGCTCGCTGCGTTGTCGATCAATCCGGACACCGCGTACCGGCTCGTGACCTTCTACGAACATCTGTTCGACCCGCGTCGCAGCCAGTTGACGGCGGCGGAACGCGAAGCGATCGCGGTGGTCACGTCGGCGGCGAACGAATGCAGCTATCGCGTGTTCAATTACAGGCGGCGCTCGCGAACGTGCTGAACGATACCGTGCGCGCGCAGCGCATCGCGCAGGGCGATCGCCATGTGCGGCTGTCGGCGACAGAGGCCGCGCTTGCCGATATCGCGGAGCGTCTCACGCGCGATCCGGGCGGCATTCGCGACGTAGTGCAAGGCTGCGCCTGATCGGTTTCACGCAACAGGCCATGACGGAGGTGCTGGAGAGATCGGCGTTCTTTAACTACGCCAACCGGCTGACGATCGCGCTCAACGTCGTGCCGGACGAGCAGTTCTTCGCGGGGGCGCTATCCTGGCAGCCCATGAAGCGGGAGGCGGGTGATTCGAGCGCCTTTTCGAAACCTGGAGTACCTTGGCGCGACCCGCCACTTTCCGATCGACCGACGCGATGCCGCATTCCCGACAACTCCATCTCGGCGCATTCATGCGTCCGGTCAGCCTGCACACCGGCGCGTGGCGCTATCCCGGCGCCTATCCCGACGCCAACTTCAACTTCAGGCACCTCAAGCGCTTCGTGCAGACGCTGGAAAAGGGCTGCTTCGATGCCTTCTTCATGGCTGATCATCTCGCCGTGCTCAACATGCCGGTGAACGCGCTCAAGCGCAGCCATACGGCGACGTCGTTCGAGCCCTTCACGCTGCTGTCGGCGCTCGCGTCGGTAACCGAGCGCATCGGACTGGTCGCGACGGCATCGACCACGTTCGACGAGCCTTATCACATCGCGCGGCGTTTCGCGTCGCTCGATCATCTGAGCGAAGGGCGCGCAGGCTGGAATCTCGTCACCACGTCGAATCCTGATGCAGCGCTGAATTTCGGCCGCGAGGAGCACATGGAGCACGACGAGCGCTATCGCCGCGCGCGAGAGTTTTACGATGTCGTCACGGGCCTCTGGGATAGCTGGGCCGACGACGCCTTCGTGCGCGACACGCAAAGCGGCCTGTTCTTCGACCCGGAGAAGCTACACGTGCTCGATCACAAAGGGCCGTATCTTTCGGTGCGCGGGCCGCTGAACATCGCGCGCCCGGTGCAGGGCTGGCCCGTGGTGGTACAGGCGGGATCATCGGAAGCGGGGCGGCAGCTCGCCGCCGAAACCGCCGACGCGGTCTTCACGGCGCAGCCGGATCTCGCGGCGGGCAAGCGTTTTTATGCCGATGTCAAAGGCCGCATGGAACGCGCGGGCCGCGCACGCGAGCATCTGAAGATACTGCCGGGCGCGTTCGTCGTGGTGGGCGATTCGCGCGACGAAGCGCACGAGAAGCGCGCATTGCTCGACACCTTCGTGCACGACGACAGCGGCTTCGCGTCGCTGTCGATCGCGCTCGGACACGACGTCTCGTCCTTCGATCCGGATGGCCCGTTGCCCGAGATTCCGGAGACTAACGCGAGCAAAAGCGCGCGCGAACGCGTGATCGATATGGCGCGCACGGAAGGACTCACGGTGCGTCAGCTGGCGCAGCGCGTCGGCGGCTATTCCGGCTTGCAGATGGTCGGCACGGCGACGGATATCGCCGACGAAATGGAGCAATGGCTCGTCGAGGAAGGCAGCGACGGCTTCAACGTGATGTTCCCGTTCCTGCCCGAGGGCCTCGACGATTTCGTCGCGAAGGTGGTGCCCGAGTTGCAGCGACGAGGCATTTTCCGGCGGGCCTACGAAGGCGCGACGTTGCGCGAGCATCTCGGCTTGCCGAGGCCGGGCAACCGGTTCTTCGAAAATCGCTGATGCGCGCGGCATCCGCCGTTATCGCGCAGATACCGGATAGCCCGGGCGCGCTTCCGATGCGCCGAGTCAGCGCTGCGCGAGCGCGACATCGCGCCCGACGTCATGCAACGCATCCGCCCGATGCGAGCCGAAGGCCAGCGCGAAGTTCGACGCCTGCTGCCCGACGGTGCGAAGCTGCTCGACGACCCTCGGGTCCGAGCAGGTCCCAGCGGTTTCGAAGCGCGTTTCCAGCGTGTTGACGGCGGCGCCGAACGGCGTCGGCCAGCCGCGCAGCG
>NZ_JFHE01000027.1 GCF_000698555.1 Caballeronia grimmiae
AAGGAACGGCACGTGCAGGCCGCCCGGCGCGAGGTGCGCGATCCATTCGAACTGCGACGTGAGCTGCGGCGACGACAGCAGCGCCGCCGTGTACGCGCCGACCGCGTAGAACGCGATATAGCCCAGGTCGAGCAGGCCGGCGAAGCCGACCACCACGTTGAGACCGAGCGCCAGCATCACGTAGAGCATCGCGAAGTCGAGCACGCGGACCCAGTAGTTGCCGCCGGCCGCGCCGATCACCATCGGCGCTGCGATCACGAACACGGCGGTCAGAACGCCGACGACGAGCGTCTTCGTCGTGTTCTTCTCGGGGATGAGCGTCGTCGACGGCTCAATCGGTTGAATCGATGTCATTTTATTCAGCTCCTCACACGGTCTTTAAGCGCGATCCGCGACACGTTCGCCGAGCAGACCCGACGGACGGAACACGAGCACGATGATCAGCACGATGAAGGCGAACACGTCCTGATAGTTACTGCCGAAGACGCCGCCCGTCAGATTGCCGATGTAACCGGCGCCCAATTGCTCGATCAAGCCGAGCAGCACGCCGCCGACCATCGCGCCGCCCAGATTGCCGATACCGCCCAGCACCGCCGCCGTGAACGCCTTCAGGCCGGGGATGAAGCCCATGTAGAAGTGCGCGTTGCCGTATTCCGACGCGATCATCACGCCGGCGAGCGCGGCGAGCGCGGAACCGATCATGAAGGTCGCGGAAATCACGAAGTTCGGATTCACGCCCATCAGCGATGCGACGCCGGGGTTCTCGGCGATCGCGCGCATTGCACGGCCGAGCTTGGTCTTGTGCACGAGCAGGAGGAGACCGGCCATCACGAGGAACGCGACCACGATGATGACGATTTCCGTCATCGAGATCACGGCGCCCGGGTTGTTCTCGCCGGCGGTGATCACGTTGATCGGATCGGTCGGCAGAAGCTGCGGGAACGCGAGCGGATTGCGGCCCCAGATCATCATCGCGATGGTCTGCAACAGAATCGACACGCCGATGGCGGTGATCAGCGGCGCGAGACGCGGCGCCTTGCGCAGCGGCCGGTACGCGACTTTCTCGATCGTATAACCCACGACCGCGCAAACAACCGCGGCAATCACGAGCGCGATCGTCAGCATGATCGGCCCGGGCATCGATGGAAAGTGGTTCTGCATGACGCCTATCGCTGACAGGGCGACCATCGCGCCCACCATCAGCACGTCGCCGTGCGCGAAGTTGATGATGCCGAGAATCCCGTACACCATCGTATAGCCCAGAGCGATGATGGCGTAGACGCTGCCAAGCACCAGACCGTTGATGATCTGCTGGATGAAAATATCCATTAAAAGCTCCTTAGCCCCGTGCGACCAGATCACGCCTTTATCACCGGCCGATAAACCGGTGTGAAGCGAAATCTGGAGCAGCACTGCGCGTACTTTTGAAAAAAACCGGTAAGGGTTAATCGCCTGCCGTTCGGCCCGCCGCCGGATAGGTGCGGGCTTCCGGCAGACGGATACGAAACGGCGCTGTCGATAAGGCGCCGCAAGACTGCAAACGCCTGCTGCTACTGCTTGACGACGTCGAGCACTTCCTTCTTTTTGTCCTTGAAGTCGTAAAGCGTGATGGTGCCCGCCTTCAGATCGCCTTTATCGTCAAACGCGATATGCCCCGTCAGACCGTTGAAATCCGTCGTGGCCATCGCCGCGAGCACCTTGCCCGCTTCGATGGAATTGGCGCGCTTCATTGCATCGACGATCACGTACATCGCGTCATACGTGAACGGCGCGTAAATCTGCACCGGCGTGTGAAAACGTGCTTCGTACTTCTGCGCGAAGTCCGCCCCCTTGTCCATCTTCGAGAGCGCGGGCCCGGCTTCCGTGCAGACGACGTTCTGCACCGCGTCGCCCGCCAGCTCCGGCAACTGCTGCGTGCAGACGCCGTCGCCCGCCAGAATCTTCGCCTTCACGCCAAGCGCCGCGGCTTCCTTCGCGAACGGGCCGCCCGTCACGTCCATGCCGCCGTACATCACCACGTCGGGCTGCACGCGCTTGATCTTCGTGATGATCGCCTTGAAATTGCGCGCCTTCTCGGTTGTCGACTCGCGCGCCGCAATCTTTATCCCGCCTGCCTGAACCGTCTTTGCGAACTCGTCCGCGAGGCCGCGGCCGTAGGCGCTGGCGTCATCGACGATCACGACTTTCTTCGCATGCAGCGTCTTCATCGCGTAGCCGGCCAGCACGGGGCCCTGCTGCGCGTCGGTGGCCACGACGCGGAACGTCGTCTTGTAGCCTTGCTTCGTGTACTGCGGGTTCGTCGTCGAGGGCGAGATCTGCGCGATGCCCGCATCGCTATAAATCTTCGACGCCGGAATCGACACGCCCGAATTCAAATGTCCGATCACGGCGACCACATGGTCATCGATGAGGCGCTGCGCGGCTTCCTCGCCGGTGCGCGGATCGGCGGCATCGTCCTGGCTGTCGAGCTGAAGGCGGATGGCGCGACCGTCGATCGTCAGACCCTGACTGCTGATTTCTTCCAGCGCGAGCCGCGCGCCGTTTTCATTGTCCTTGCCGAGATGCGCCTGAGTGCCGGTGAGCGGCGCGACATGACCGATCCTGACGATCGTCGCCTCGCTCGCGGGCGCCACGGCTGCCGCCGGCGCGACAGCGGCGCTGGCCGCCGACGCTGCTCCGCCCGCTCCGCCTTCGTCCTTCTTGCCGCATGCAGTTGCCATTGCAACCGCAGCCGCGATGGACACGGCGTGAGCAAACTTGAATCGCATCAAATAGGTCTCCTGCGGCTTTCAAAACGGTTACCAAAGCCCCTTGGGACTCAAGACGCGCGAATTGTAACGCCAAATATGAGACGAGCAATATTCTTGCGTGGCGGGGTTTTCCAGCATTGCAACCCGCATTTTCGGGCTGTTTCGCAGCAAAAGCGCAACCGGGTTGCGATCCACCGTTGTGCAGTAGTTGCACCACTTCAGCAGTGGGCCTACAGCGAGCCTCAAAAACTTGAGTCGCGAAGTGGTCCAGATTGGTGCATCCTGTTCAATGAAGCCCGTCGCGGTACGAAGCACAGGACGAAAAAAAAGCGCCCGGAGGCGCTTTTCGAGGAATCCGTCTAATTACTGCGGCAGGGACAAACCGCGCGGCAGCGGGAAGGAAATCGTTTCTTCGATGCCTTCGAGCGACCGCACGCTGCGCACGCCAAGTTCCCGCAGCCGTTCGATGACCGCCTGAGCCAGCACTTCCGGCGCGGATGCTCCCGCCGTCACGCCGATGCGCTTCTTCCCCTTCAGCCACGCCGGATCGATCTGGGCAGGCGAGTCCACCATATAAGCGGGAATGCCGCTGCGCTCCGCCACTTCCCGCAGGCGGCTCGAATTCGAGCTGTTCGGGCTGCCGACCACGATCACCACATCGCACTGCGGCGCAAGAAACTTCACCGCGTCCTGGCGATTCTGCGTCGCGTAACAGATGTCCTGCTTCTTCGGTTCCTTGACGCTCGGATACTTGCGCTTCAGCGCATCGATGATGGCGGAGGCATCGTCGACGGAAAGCGTCGTCTGCGTGACATAGGCGATGCGGTTCGGATCGCGCAAGTCGAGCTTCTGCACGTCGTCGATATCTTCGACGAGATGCATGCCTTCGCCCGACTGCCCCATCGTGCCTTCGACTTCCGGATGGCCCTTGTGGCCGATCATCACGATATCGAAGCCTTCCTGGCGCATCTTCGCGACCTCCATGTGCACCTTGGTCACGAGCGGACACGTGGCGTCGAACACACGCAGACCGCGCGCTTCGGCCTCGGCGCGCACTGCCTTCGATACCCCGTGCGCGCTGAAAATCAGCGTGCTGCCCTCGGGCACGTCCGTCAGTTCCTCGATGAAGATCGCGCCCTTCTTGCGCAAATCCGCGACGACATAGGCGTTATGGACGATTTCGTGCCTGACGTAGATCGGCGCGCCGAACAGCTTGATGGCCCGCTCGACGATCTCGATGGCGCGATCGACGCCCGCACAGAACCCGCGCGGCTGGGCGAGCAGGATTTCGAGGTCGGTTTCGATGTCGTTGAGGCTTTCGGTCAGGCTCATGGCTACAGAATTCCGATGATTTTCACTTCGAAGGCCAGCGCCTGGCCGGCGAGCGGGTGATTGAAGTCGAACAGCGCCGACGTCTCGCCCACTTCCTTGAGCACGCCGGCGTAGCGCCCGCCGTTGGGCGCGTTGAATTCGACGAGATCGCCCGGAGAAAAATCCTCGCCGATCATGCTGTTTTCGCGCAGCGTCGCAAGCGACACGCGCTGCACCAGTTCCGGATTGCGCGGCCCGAACGCCTGCTCGGGCGTTAGCTGAAAGGTCGAATGGTGGCCGACCTTCAATCCCAGCAGAATTTCTTCGAGCGGCGGCGCGAGCTGGCCCGCGCCCAGGAGGAGCGTCGCGGGCTTTTCGGTGAAGGTATTCACGATGTCGGCACCATCGGCCAGTGCGAGCCGGTAATGAAGCGTGACGTGGGAACCGGGTTTCACCTCGGAGATATCGATGATGCTCATGAGTATTGGATGTGGCGGTTCAGTGAGAAGCGCGGCGTGCGCCGGGCGAGCGGCGGCTCTTCGGCACGAAGCTGCGAACCGCGGGGCGCATCGTCGGAACGAGCGCCAAAACCGCTATTGTAAGACAGAGTTGCGTAACGTCGTGACGGGCGCACGCGGCGTTCGTGCGGCGCGCCTCGCAAGTTTGCTTGTACGGAGCGTGCGATGACAGCCGCCCTTCCGCTGCCCGCGCCCGTCGATGCAATCGTGCAGGAGCGGCTGCGCTCACTGTCGATTCCCGAATGGGACGAGGCCGACCGGCCGCGCGAGCGTCTGCTCAAGGCCGGACCAGCCACGCTCTCCGACGCCGAACTGCTCGCGCTTTTCCTGCGGACGGGCGTGCCGGGCCTGACCGCCGTCGACGTAGCGCGCGCGCTGCTGCGACGATTTGGCTCACTGCGCGCGGTGCTGGATGCGTCCGCGTCCGATTTGCAGGACGAGCGCGGCGTCGGCGAAGCGCGCGCCGCGACGCTGCTCGCCGTGTCCGAAATGTGCCGCCGGGCGCTCGCCGAGAAGGCGCGCGACCGCATGCTCCTCAATTCGCCCGGCGCGGTGGAAGACTTCCTGCGCCTGAAAATCGGCACGCGGACGAACGAAGTGTTCATCTGCATCTATCTGGACGCGCGTCATCAACTACTGGATATCTGCGAGGAGGCGCAAGGGTCGCTGACGCGGGTGGCGGTTTATCCGCGCGAGATCGTCAAGCGCGCACTTGCATTCAATGCGGCGGGGCTGATCGTCGCGCATAATCATCCGTCGGGCGGCGTCGAGCCCAGCGGCAGCGACCGCAAGCTCACGCGCACGCTGCAGGATGCCCTCGCACTCATCGACGTCAAGCTGCTGGATCATATGGTCGTCGCGTCCAATGACATTTTTTCGTTCGCGCGCGAGGGCTGGCTGTGACGCTCCAAACACAGGCGCGCCCGGACCAGAAAATCTTGATAACGCACTGTTTTTCCTGCTAGAATCCTCGTTTGCTTTTTTCAACCCGCCTGTTCTGATCCACGCAGTCCTCATTGGCATAACCGTGCTGCCAAGTCCCCGATCGGCAAATTGGGCGATTAGAGGCATCGACGAAGGAATTCTCCTTCATTCGAGCGTTCGATTCAGACTCAACGTGTATTAGGAGTGTCACCATGGCACGCGTATGCCAAGTAACTGGGAAAGGCCCGATGTCGGGCAACAACGTTTCCCACGCAAACAACCGGACCAAGCGTCGTTTCCTGCCGAACCTGCAGAACCGCCGTTTCTTCGTTGAAAGCGAAAACCGCTGGGTGCGTCTGCGCGTCTCGAACGCCGGCCTGCGCCTGATCGACAAGAACGGTATTGACGCCGTGCTCGCAGACTTGCGCGCACGCGGTGAAATCTAAGGAGCACGCACATGGCCAAAGGCGCACGCGACAAGATCAAGCTGGAGTCGACCGCAGGCACGGGTCACTTCTACACGACGACCAAGAACAAGCGCAACATGCCGGAAAAGATGCTGATCAAGAAGTTCGATCCCGTCGCCCGCAAGCATGTTGACTACAAGGAAACCAAGATCAAGTAAATCTTGATCTCGAGTCCTTGACGAAGACACCGGAAAGCCCCGCCCATGCGGGGCTTTCTGCGTTTCGGCCCGATATTTCGCGTTTTCACACGCTTTTCACACGCCCGTGCGCGGGTTTTCGTTGTTCGTGCCGCACACCGCGCGTTATGCTTGCCGGCTAGGCAAGCACGGGAACGGAGACGCGGCAGCATGAATTTCGATGTAGCGATCGTAGGAAGCGGCCTCGCGGGACTGAGCGTCGCGCTGAACCTGGCCGAGACGCGGCGCGTCGCGATTGTCGCGAAACGCCCGGTGAGCGAGGGCGCCAGCGACTGGGCTCAGGGCGGCATCGCGGCGGTGCTGGATTCGGCCGACAGTATCGACAATCATGTCGCCGATACGCTTATCGCGGGCGGCGGCCTGTGCGACGAAGCCGCGACGCGCTTCATCGTCGAGAACGGGCGCGCGGCGATCGAATGGCTGATCAATGCGGGCGTCCCCTTCACCCGCGATAGCTCCGCGGAACTCGGGTTTCATCTGACGCGCGAAGGCGGTCATAGTCACCGCCGCATCATTCACGCCGCCGACGCGACGGGCCACGCCGTCGTCACGACGCTCAACGAGCGCGTGCGCAATCATCCGAACATCACCGTTCTCGAAGATCACTACGCGATCGACCTCATCACGTCCGACCGGCTTGGAATGCCCGGCCATCGTTGCCACGGTCTCTATGCGCTCGACCTGAAAAGCGGCCGGACCGTGACGATCCAGGCGCCGCATACGGTGCTGGCGACGGGCGGCGCGGGCAAGGTCTATCTCTACACGACCAATCCCGACACCGCCACCGGCGACGGCATCGCGATGGCGTGGCGCGCGGGCTGCCGTGTCGGGAACATGGAGTTCATCCAGTTCCATCCGACGTGCCTGTTCCATCCGTACGCGAAGTCGTTTCTCATCTCCGAAGCGGTGCGCGGCGAAGGCGGCATCCTGCGTCTGCCGGACGGCACGCGCTTCATGCCCGAACACGACGAACGCGCCGAACTCGCGCCCCGCGATATCGTCGCGCGGGCAATCGACTTCGAAATCAAGAAGCGCGGGATCGACTGCGTGTATCTGGACATCAGCCACCAGCCGCGTGCATTCCTCGAAGAACATTTCCCGACGATCCTCGCGCGCTGCCGCGAATTTGGCATCGACATCGCGAAGGAGCCGATTCCGGTCGTGCCCGCCGCACATTACACATGCGGCGGCATCGTCACCGATCTGGCCGGGCGCACGGACCGGCCGGGGCTGTATGCGGTCGGTGAAACCGCCTGCACCGGTTTGCATGGCGCGAACCGGCTCGCGAGCAATTCGCTGCTCGAATGCATCGTGATCGGACGCGCGGCGGCCAGCGCCATCGAAGCCGACGGCTTCTCCTCCGGCTGCCACGCCGAGTTGCCCGACTGGGACGAGAGCCGCGTGTCGGACCCGGACGAGGAAGTCGTCGTCGCGCACAACTGGGACGAGTTGCGGCGGCTCATGTGGAATTACGTCGGCATCGTGCGCACGGACAAGCGGCTCGCGCGTGCGCAACACCGGATTGCGCTGCTGCGCGACGAGATCCACGAGTACTACGCGAACTTCAAGGTGAGCCGCGATCTGCTCGAACTGCGCAATCTGGTCGACGTGGCGTCGCTGATCGTCGAGAGCGCCTGCACGCGGCGCGAAAGCCGCGGCCTGCACTTCAGCCGCGACTGGCCCGGCACCCTGCCGAAAGCGCTGCCGACCGTGCTGATGCCGCCACCGAAGCGGCGGCGCGGCGTCTGACGGACGCTAGAGAATGCGCATCGAAAAGTCGGTGGCGCGCACGTCTTTCGTGAGCGCGCCGATCGAGATGCGGTCGACGCCCGTTTCCGCGATCGCGCGCACGGTGTCGAAATTCACGCCGCCCGATACTTCCAGCAACGCGCGGCCTGCCGTGATGCGCACGGCGTCGCGCATGGCGTCGAGCGCGAAGTTATCGAGCAGAACGGATTCCGCGCGATGCGCCAGCGCCGTTTCGAGCTGCGCAAGCGTTTCGACTTCGATCTGAATCGGTACGCCGGCGTTCAGGGCGAGCGCCGCATCCATTGCCTCGCCGACGCCGCCCGCCGCCGCGATGTGATTTTCCTTGATCAGAATGCCGTCATACAGCGCGAGCCGCTGATTCGCTCCGCCGCCCACGCGCACGGCGTATTTCTGCGCGAGCCGCAAGCCCGGCAGCGTCTTGCGCGTATCGAGGATGCGCGCGCGCGTGCCTTCTATCGCATCGACATAACGGCGCGTCGCGCTCGCCACGCCCGAAAGCAGCTGCAGGAAGTTGAGGCCGTTGCGCTCGGCGGTCAGCAGCGCACGCGCCGGACCGTGCAGAAGGACGACGGGCGTATCGGCCGCCATGCGCTGCCCTTCCTTGTAATGCCATTCCATCTCGATCGACGGATCGACCCGCCGCATCACTTCGATGAACCACGGCACGCCGCACAGCACCGCGTCCTCTCGCACGAGGATGCGCGCCGTGCGCCGCGCGTCGGCGGGCACGAGACGGCCGGTGACGTCGCCGCTGCCGATGTCTTCCGCGAGCGCATCGGCGACATTGCGCGAAAGCGCCGCGTCGAATGCTTCGCCGTACTGGGCGCGGACTTCTTCGAATATCGACATCACGCGGCTCCGACGTTCGTGAACAGCGCGGCGTCCTTCGCCAGATCGCCGCTCGTCTGCACGCGCTTCTTGTGGCGTGCGGCGAAATCGAGCATCCGGTCGATCGGCACGCGCGCCCGTTCGCCGATTGCGGCATCGACGTGAATCTCGTTGTGGCCGCGTTCGAGCACGTCGGCAAGATTGGCGAGGCCGTTCATCGCCATCCACGGACAATGCGCGCAGCTCTTGCACGTCGCGCTGTTGCCGGCCGTCGGGGCCTCGATGAACGTCTTGCCGGGCGCGGCGAGCCGCATCTTGTGCAGGATGCCCAGGTCCGTCGCGACGATGAAGCGTTTCGCATCGAGCCGTACGGCGGCGTCGATCAGTTGCGTGGTCGAGCCGACGACATCGGCCAGCCGCACGACCGCTTCCGGCGATTCCGGATGCACGAGAATCTTCGCGTCCGGATACTCGGCGCGCAAAAGATCCAGTTCGACGCCCTTGAACTCGTCATGCACGAGACACGAGCCCTGCCACAGCAACATGTCCGCGCCGGTCTTTTTCTGAATGTAGCCGCCGAGATGCCGGTCCGGCGCCCACAGAATCTTCTCACCACGCGCGTGCAAATCCGCAACGATTTCCAGACCGATCGACGACGTCACCATCCAGTCGGCCCGCGCCTTCACCGCCGCGCTCGTGTTCGCGTAGACGACGACGGTGCGGTCCGGATGGGCATCGCAGAAAGCGGAGAATTCGTCGGCGGGGCAGCCGAGATCGAGCGAGCAGGTCGCGTCGAGGTCGGGCATCAGCACGCGCTTGGCGGGGCTCAGAATCTTGGCCGTCTCGCCCATGAAGCGCACGCCCGCGACGACCAGCGTCTTCGCGGCATGGTCGCGGCCGAAGCGCGCCATTTCGAGCGAATCGGCGACGCAGCCGCCCGTTTCGTCGGCGAGCTCCTGAAGCTCGGCATCGACGTAATAGTGCGCCACCAGCACCGCCTCTTCGCGCTTCAGAAGCGCACGAATGCGCTCCTTCAACGCCCGTTTCTCTTCCGGCGACGGCGCGTTCGGCACTCTCGCCCACGCCTCGCCCACTCCGCACGTCAGGCCTTGCGGCCGGTCGTACTCGACGCTCCTGATCGCTTCCATGTCCCCTGTCCCGCCCTTCGAGCAAAAAACAACGCGAAATCCGCCGCACAAAAACAAAGACCCCGCCAGAGCGGGGTCTTGTGACGTCTTTAAATCTTAGCGGATATTGCTCACAAAGCGTAGCGACGCAGACGCAGCGCGAAATCCTGCAGCGCCTTGATGCCGCTCTGTTCCGCGCGATGGCACCAGTCCTGCAACTGAGCCAGCAGTTGCTCGCGCGATGCGTTGGAGCGGTCCCACATCGCCGCCAGGTCCTTGCGCAGTTCGATGTACGTGCGCAGCTTCTGATTGTCGGAGAACAGTTCCGGCAGTTGCTGGCGCTGCGGTTCGTTCAGGCCGTCTTCTTCCTTGTGGAACCACTTACGCGCGCCGCGCATCAGTTGGTACTTCTCGCGTGCGCCGGCTTCCTTCAGCTTCGCCAGTTCCTGCGCGTAGGCGTGCTTGAGGGCCTTGCCGTAGCGCGCCATCACTTCGTAGCGGTTCGCCAGCACGGCCTGCAGCGTGTCGTGATCCACCACAGCCTTGCTTTCCGACAGACGCGGCGTGGGCGCGAGCTTCTTCACCTTCGCAAGGCCGATCGCCGACAGAATGCGGATGTACATCCAGCCGATATCGAACTCATACCACTTGCTCGACAGCTTCGCCGACGTCGCGTACGTGTGGTGGTTGTTATGCAGCTCTTCGCCGCCGATCAGGATGCCGAGCGGGAAGATGTTCGTGCTCGCGTCGGCCGAATTGAAGTTGCGATAGCCCCAGAAATGCGCGAGACCGTTGACGACGCCCGCCGCCCAGAACGGAATCCAGATCATCTGCACGGCCCACACCGACAGACCGACGATGCCGAACAGCGCGACGTCGATGACCATCATGATGCTGATGCCGAGAATCGGATAGCGCGTGTAGACGTTGCGCTCCAGCCAGTCGTTCGGCGTGCCGTGACTAAAGCGGCGCAGCGTCTCTTCGTTTTTCGCTTCCGCGCGATACAGTTCCGCGCCTTCGAGCAGCACCTTCCAGATGCCGCGCGTCTGCGGGCTGTGCGGATCTTCTTCGGTCTCGCACTTCGCGTGGTGTTTACGGTGGATCGCCGCCCATTGGCCGGTCAGCATGCCCGTGGTCATCCACAGCCAGAACCGGAAGAAATGGCTTGCGACGGGATGCAGGTCCAGCGCGCGGTGCGCCTGGCAGCGATGCAAATAGATGGTGACGCCGGCGATGGTGACGTGCGTCATCGCGAGCGTGAACAGCAGAATCTGCCACCAAGAAAAGTCGAGCAATCCGTTGGCGAGAAATTCGAGGGAAGAATTCAGCAAGGCAGTTTACCTGTGTAGCTGTGAAATTCGGGAAAAATGGCCGGTTGAAACTGTTCCGAAGTGAATCCGAAACGCGAGGCGGCCGGCTTGTCGGGCACGTGAAAGGTGTGCGCGCGAGTTCGATCGCATTCTACTGCAGTCGTTCCAAGTCTTTGTCGTAAAGGTGGATTTTTTTGAATCCGCGACAAACGAGAAAAATCTCACGCCCGCCTTTCCGTTCGATTCCTTACGGAACCGGAAGGAATGACGCTCACGGCATCGGTCAGAGGGCGCTTCGCGGCGCTTGCGCGCCGTCAACTTGCCGCGATTCGGTCATTCCGACCGAATCGACCGTCGCGCCTTGGACGATTCTGACTTCTCGCTGCGCATGCGGAATCGAAATTCCGTTCTCCGAGAATAACCGCCAAACGCGCCGGTTGACTTGCGACTTAACGCCGCCGGTCCCCTTGGCTGCATCCTCGATCCAGAAACTCAGCTCCAGATTAATGCCGTCCGCGCCGAAGCTCGCGAGCAGCGCGGCGGGAGCCGGGTTCTGCAGCACGCGCTCGACACCCTCCGTTGCTTCGACGAGCAATTGCATCGCGCGTTCCACGTCGCTCTGATAACTGACCTGCACGGCGATCTTCGCGTTCCCCCGCGTCAGATACGAGGAGTGATTCTGTACGACATCGGTGATGAGCTTTTCGTTCGGAATCAATGTTTCGATGCCGTCGAGTCCGCGCACGACTGTGTATCGCGTGCGAATCTGCGTGACGGTGCCCTGCGAGCCGCTCACGCTGATCATGTCGCCGAGCCGCAACGACCGGTCGAGCAGGATGATGAATCCCGATACGTAGTTGCTCGCGATCTTCTGCAAGCCGAAGCCGAGGCCCACGCCGAGCGCGCCGCCGAACACGCCCAGCACCGTCACGTCGATGCCGACGATCGACAGGCTGACGAGAATCGCCGCGAGAATCATCAGCGCCCGCGCGACGCGCGCCAGCACCACCTTGAGATTCGCATCGAGCGAGCGGGCGCGCATCAGGCGTTCGTCGATGAGCGCGCCGGCCCACATCGCGCCGATCAGCGTCACGCAGACCCACAGCACGCCCGAAGCGAGCGAGAGCAGCGTCATGTGCGCGTTGGCGAAATTGAAGCGCACGCTCGCCATCCAGCGCACCACGTCGTCCTGAATGCCCATCACCGTGAGCAGCATGGCGAGCCAGACGAGCACCGTGACAAGCTTTTCGAACACGAAGAGCAACGCATGCGCTTCGTGCCCGCTCTCGCCGCCGCTCGTGCGGAACACACGGCGCACGGCATAGAACATCATGTAGATGACGGTGATGCCGCACAGCGGCACCAGCGCGAGCCGCAACAGCGCCGTGTGGATGAACGGCGCCAGCGCCAGTTGCGCGATGGCCACGAAGACCATCCCGAGGAGCGGAAAGAGCGCCTTGTTGAGGCTTTCCGCGCCGAATCGCACCGCTTCGAAGCGCGACTGGCGGCGCGCGTCGAGCTTCTTGCGCAACACGCGCGCGCACCACCACGCGATCGCGAGCAAACCGAGCAGCGCCGCGACCTGCCAGAGCGCTTGCGGCTCGCCGAAATCGCGGAACAGGCGCTCGGACAGATGCGTCAGGAAGCGGCTCTGCATCGGCGCTTAAGCGCTGGGTTCCCCGACGTCGTCGCTCGCCGGCTTCTGCGGCTTCGCTTCGGGCACGCGTTCGAGCACGGCGGCGAAAAAGCCGTCCGTGCCGTGCTTGTGCGGCCACAGCGACAGATAATCGCCGGTGTCCAGCTCGATGCGCTGCTCGGCGAGCACGTCGCGAGCGGGCACGACGCGGAAGTTCGGATGCGTCGCAAGAAACTGCGCGACGACGCCTTCGTTTTCCGCCTCGAGCGTGCTGCAGGTCGCGTAGACGAGACGGCCGCCGGTCTTCACGAGGCGCGCGGCGCTCGTGAGAATCGACAACTGCTTCGGCGTCAGCTCGGCGACCGTGGCCGGCGACTGGCGCCACTTGAGGTCGGGATTGCGGCGCAGCGTGCCGAGGCCGGAGCACGGCGCATCGACGAGCACGCGATCGATCTTGCCCGCAAGACGCTTGATCTTCGCGTCATGCTCGCTGTCGATCAGCACCGGGTTCACGTTCGACAAGCCGCTGCGCGCAAGGCGCGGCTTCAGCTTCGCGAGCCGGCGGTCGGATACGTCGAACGCATACAGCCGGCCGGTGGAGCGCATCATCGCGCCGAGCGCCAGCGTCTTGCCGCCCGCGCCCGCGCAGAAATCGACGATCATCTCGCCGCGGCGCGGCGCCACCAGCGAGCAGAGCAACTGGCTACCCTCGTCCTGCACTTCGATCCAGCCTTCCTGGAACGGCTGCAGCCGCGTGAGCGCCGGCTTGCCGTCCACGCGGATGCCGAACGGCGCGAACGGCATTTCGCCCGCGTCGATGCCCGCTTCGACCAGCGCCTTGATCGCGGCTTCACGCGTCGCCTTGATGGGATTCGCGCGCAGATCGAGCGGTGCGGGATAGTTCAGCGCGGCGGCGAGCTGCGCGAGTTCTTCCGGCTCGAAGCGCTTCGCCATGGCTTCGTAGATCCACTGCGGCAAATTCGTGCGCACGCGCACCGGCAGGCTCGCCGGATCGATCTTCGATACCTGCGACAACCACTGGTACTCGTCAGCCGACACATGCGGCTTGAGCGCGCTGAGACCGGCGGTCTGCATCAGCCCCAGCAGCGCAAGACGCCGCGCCTGGTTGCCGGCGCCGCTTTCCGCGAGATGCGAAAACTCCATTTTCCGGCGCAGCACCGCGAACACCGCCTCCGCGATCACGCCACGCTCGCCGTGACCCAGCTTCGGATGCGCGCGGAAAAAGCGGCTCGTCGCGGCATCAGCGGGACCGGCGAAACGCAGCACGTCCGCCAGCAGCGTTTCGGTTTGACCAATCAGAAATCCATGCAGCCTCATACGCCCTCCCCGGCAATGTCGGCAAAGAGCCATTGCGGCTCAGACGGCGTGAGGGCGACACGTTCGCCCTCGATAGCAAGACGCCCTTCGATGAACCAGCGCACCGCGCGCGGGTAAATGATGTGTTCGACCGTGAGCACGCGCGCGGCGAGCGCGGCGGCATCGTCGCCGGCGATGACCGGCACCGCGGCCTGCGCGACGATCGGTCCGTGATCGAGCGTCGGCGTCACGAAATGGACGCTCGCGCCGTGCACGCGCACGCCGGCGTCGAGCGCCTGCTGATGCGTGCGCAGACCCGGAAAACACGGCAGCAGCGACGGATGGACATTGAGCATGCGCCCGGCATAGCGTTCGACGAAGGCATCGGTGAGCACGCGCATGAAGCCCGCCAGCACCACGAGATCCGGCTCGAAGCGGTCGATTTCGCGGGCGAGCGCGGCATCGAATGCGCCGCGGTCATCGAACGCGCGATGATCGACCACCGCCGTGTCGATGCCGTTCGCGCCTGCGAAGCCGAGTCCGGCGGCATCGGGCCGGTTGGAAACGACCGCCGCGACGCGAGCCGGCCAGCCTTCCCGCGCACACGCGCGCACGACGGCCTCCATGTTGCTCCCGCGTCCGGAAATCAGAATAACGATTTTTTTCATCCGCCGATTTTATCATTTGGCGACGGCGAAAATCGTGCCAAAGGACAGCGAACCGCCAGCGAGCCCTTGTAAGCGCCGCCGCGTGGCCCGGGAACCGTCTCCGCGTGCGAGCGTTTATAATCGAATGCTTTGCGGCATCAGCCCTCCCACCGACCAAGCCTATCGTGAGAGTCTTCCGCGGCCTCCCCAATGCCGAGAGCCGGGCGCCCTGCGCACTGACCATCGGCAACTTCGACGGTGTCCATCGCGGCCACCAGGCGCTGCTTGCGCGCGTGCGTGCCGCCGCCGACGCGCGCGGGCTGCCGGTCTGCGTGATGACCTTCGAGCCGCATCCGCGCGAGTTCTTCAATCCGGCAGGCGCGCCGCCGCGCATCGCGATGTTGCGCGACAAGCTCGAAGCGCTGCGCACGAATGGCGTCGATCGCGTGGTGGTCGAGCATTTCAATCACACATTCGCGAGCCAGTCGCCGGATACGTTCGTGAAGAACGTCATCGTCGATGGCCTTCACGCGCGCTGGGTCATGGTCGGCGACGACTTCTGCTATGGCGCGAAACGCGCCGGCAACTTCGCCTCGCTGAAGGCGGCCGGCGACCAGTACGGCTTCGAAGTCGAGCAGATGGCCACCGTTGCGCATCCGAACGGCGCGCGCATTTCGTCGTCGTCGGTGCGGGCGTCGCTCGTCGCGGGCGATCTCGACGCCGCGCATCTCGCGCTCGGGCGTCCGTATGTCATTAGCGGTCACGTCGTGCATGGCGCGAAGCTCGGCCGCGATCTCGGCTTTCCCACGCTCAATCTGCCGATCGCGCACAAGCGCCCGGCCGCGTCGGGCATCTTCGTCGTGCGCGTGCATGGCCTCGCCGACGAGCCGCTGCCAGCAGTGGCAAGTCTCGGCCTTCGCCCGACCGTCGACGATTCCGGCCGCGTTCTTCTCGAAGTCTTCGTGCTCGACTGGCACGGCGACGCGTACGGCAAGCTCGTGCGCGTCGAATTCCTCAAGAAGCTGCGCGACGAGGAAAAGTACATCGACCTCGAAACGCTGTCCGCCGCCATCGCCAAAGATGTCGACAACACGCGCGCCTATTTCGGCCTGCCGCCCGCGAGCAACGCCGGCAGCCGCGCCACGGGCTTCGCCATTTCGGCCACCGACCGAATTAGGTGAGCGCGCGATGCACGCCGCATCGCCCGCTGCCCCGTCTTCGAATCATCGCGCGCCGTTTGCAAGCGCCGTCTCACCGAATTCACTGAGTCACTCATGAGCGACAAGAAAGAGAAAGCCTCCTCGAAATATCCGGTCAATCTGCTCGATACGCCCTTCCCCATGCGCGGCGACCTGCCGAAGCGCGAGCCCGCGTGGGTGAAGGAATGGCAGGACAAGAAGATCTACGAGAAGATCCGCGCCGCCTCGAAGGGCCGCAAGAAGTTCATCCTGCACGACGGCCCGCCGTACGCGAACGGCGACATCCACCTCGGTCACGCCGTCAACAAGATCCTGAAAGACATGATCGTCAAGGCGCGCAATCTCGCGGGCTTCGACGCGGTCTACGTGCCGGGCTGGGACTGCCACGGCATGCCGATCGAAATCCAGATCGAAAAGCAGTTCGGCAAGTCGCTGCCCGCCGCCGAAGTGATGCAGAAGGCGCGCGCTTATGCAAGCGAGCAGATCGAGAAGCAGAAGATCGGCTTCCGTCGTCTCGGCGTGCTTGGCGACTGGGACAATCCGTACAAGACCATGAACTTCGTCAACGAGGCCGGTGAAATCCGCGCGCTCGCGAAGATCATGGAAAAGGGCTATGTGTTTCGCGGCCTGAAGCCGGTGAACTGGTGCTTCGATTGCGGCTCGGCGCTGGCCGAGGCGGAAGTCGAATACAAGGACAAGACCGATCCGACCATCGACGTGCTGTTCGCGTTCGCCGAGCCGGAAAAGACTGCGCACGCGTTCGGCCTGCCGTCGCTGCCGAAGACCGAAGGCGGCATCGTCATCTGGACGACGACGCCCTGGACCATTCCCGCGAACCAGGCGTTGAACGTGCATCCGGAGATCGTGTATGCGCTCGTCGATACGCCGCGCGGCCTGCTGATCCTCGCGCAGGAACGCGTCGAAGCGTGCCTGCAGAACTACGGCCTGCCGGGCGACGTCATCGCGACGACGACCGGCGAGAAGCTCGCCAACCTGCGCTTCCATCATCCGCTCGCGGCCGCGCATCCGGGCTACAAGCGCACGTCGCCGGTCTATCTCGGCGACTATGTGACGACCGAAAGCGGCACGGGCATCGTGCACTCGTCGCCGGCGTATGGCGTGGAAGACTTCGTGTCGTGCAAGGCGCACGGCATGGCGGATTCGGACATCATCAATCCGGTGATGGGGGATGGCCGCTACATCGAATCGCTGCCGCTCTTCGGCGGGCTGTCGATCTGGAAGGCGAATCCGGAAATCGTCGGCGCGCTCGACAATGCCGGGTCCCTGCTCAAGACGGAAAAGTACACGCACAGCTATATGCATTGCTGGCGTCACAAGACGCCGATCATCTATCGCGCGACTTCGCAGTGGTTCGCCGGCATGGACGTGAAGCCGAAGGACGGCGGCCAGACGCTGCGCGAGACCGCGCTCGAAGGCGTCGAGAACACGGCGTTCTACCCGGCGTGGGGCAAGCAGCGTCTTTACAGCATGATCGCGAACCGCCCGGACTGGACGCTCTCGCGGCAGCGCCAATGGGGCGTGCCGATGGCGTTCTTCGTGCACAAGGAAACCGGCGAGCTGCATCCGCGCACGCTCGAATTGCTGGAAGAAGTAGCGAAGCGCGTGGAACAGGGCGGCATCGAGACGTGGCAATCGCTCGATCCGCGCGAGCTGCTCGGCGACGACGCCAACATGTTCGAGAAGAACCGCGACACGCTCGACGTGTGGTTCGACTCCGGCACGACGCACTGGCACGTGCTGCGCGGCTCGCACAAGGACGACCTGCAGTTCCCCGCCGACCTGTATCTCGAAGGCTCGGACCAGCATCGCGGCTGGTTCCATTCGTCGCTGCTCACCGCGTCGATGCTCGACGGCCGCCCGCCCTACGACGCGCTGCTGACGCACGGCTTCACCGTCGATGGCGAAGGCCGCAAGATGTCGAAGTCGCTCGGCAATGGCGTCGATCCGCATGAAGTGGCGAACCGCCTCGGCGCGGAAATCATCCGCTTGTGGATCGCATCGACGGATTATTCCGGCGAGCTCGCCATCTCCGAGGAAATTCTGAAACGCGTGACGGAGACGTATCGCCGTATCCGCAATACGTTGCGCTTCCTGCTCGCGAACCTGTCCGATTTCGACTTCGACCGTGACGCGGTGCCGGTGCAGGACTGGCTCGAGATCGACCGTTACGCGATCGCGCTCGCGCGCAACTTGCAGGACGACGCGCTCTCGCACTACGAGAAGTACGAATTCCACCCGGTCGTCGCGAAGCTCGCGACCTTCTGTTCCGAAGACCTGGGCGGCTTCTATCTCGACGTCCTGAAAGACCGTCTCTACACGATGAAGCCCGCTTCGCGCGAGCGCCGCAGCGCGCAGACCGCGCTGTATCACATCGCGCATGGCTTGCTGCGTCTGGTCGCGCCGTATCTGTCGTTCACGGCGGAAGAAGCGTACAAGGTGCTGAAGCCCGGTCAGGACACGATCTTCACGGAAGTCTTCCACGCGTATCCGGACATCGCGAATGCGGGCGAACTGCTCGACAAGTGGACGCTGATCCGCTCCGCTCGCGGCGACGTGACGAAGGCGCTCGAAGAAGCGCGCACGGCGAACCTGATCGGCTCGTCGCTGCAGGCGGAAGTCGTCGTCCGGGCAAGCGGCGCGCGTTATGACGCGCTCGCCAGTCTCGGCGATGCGTTGCGCTTCGTGCTCATCACGTCGCAGGCGCAAGTCGCGCAGGTCGCGAGCGAAGCGGAAGAAGGCGTCGACGTGACGGCATCGAGCTACATGAAGTGCGAGCGCTGCTGGCACTACTGCGCGGACGTCGGCTCGCATGCGGAGCATCCGGGGCTGTGCGGCCGCTGCTTCTCGAACCTCTTCGGCGCTGGCGAAACGCGAGGCGCAGCATAATGGCAACGAGAACGATGGCGAAACAAAGCTCTTCCAGTGGATCGCTCGCGCCGTGGCTCGGAATCGCGCTGATCGTGATCCTGTTCGACCAGTTGACGAAGATCGCGGTGCAGAAGGTGTTCGCCTACGGCGAGCCTCACGCGCTCGCGCCCTTCTTCAACCTGCTGCTCGTCTATAACCGCGGCGCGGCGTTCAGCTTCCTCGCGGCGGCGGGCGGCTGGCAGCGCTGGGCGTTCACGGCGCTGGGCGTCGTGGCGGCGGCCGTAATCTGCTATCTGCTCAAGAAGAACGCCACACAACGGCTTTTCTGCACGGCGCTCGCGCTCATCATGGGCGGCGCGATCGGCAACGTGATCGATCGCCTCGCGTACGGTCACGTGATCGACTTTCTCGACTTCCACGTCAACGCGTGGCACTGGCCGGCGTTCAATCTCGCCGATACCGCGATCACCATCGGCGCCGTGCTGCTGATTTTCGACGAACTGCGGCGCGTGCGCGGATCGCGATGATGTTCCGGCGCGGCTTCATCCGCAAGCCGCGCCTCTTTGCGACGGAGGCAAGTTGGAACTCGCAGGCAAACATCTCGTATTGGGGCTGACGGGCGGCATCGCGTGCTACAAGATCGCCGAACTCACGCGGCTGCTCGTCAAGGCTGGCGCGACGGTGCAGATCGTGATGACCGAAGCGGCGACGCAGTTCATCACGCCCGTCACGATGCAGGCGCTCTCGGGCCGTCCGGTGTACGTGTCGCAATGGGATGCGCGCATGCCGAACAACATGGCGCACATCGACCTGTCGCGCGAGGCCGATGCGATCGTCGTCGCGCCCGCTTCCACCGACTTCATCGCGAAGCTCGCGCACGGCATGTGCGACGACCTGCTTTCCACGCTGTGCGTCGCGCGTGACTGTCCGCTGCTCGTCGTCCCCGCGATGAATCGCCAGATGTGGCAGAACCCGGCCACGCAGCGCAACGTCGCGCAAGTGCGCGATGACGGCATCGAAGTGCTCGGCCCGGATTCCGGCTCGCAAGCGTGCGGCGAAGTGGGCGACGGACGCATGCTGGAGCCATCGGCGACGTTCGAAGCCATCTGCGCGTTCTTCCAGCCGAAGATTCTGCGCGGCCAGCGCGTGCTGATCACCGCCGGACCGACCTTCGAGCCGCTCGATCCGGTGCGCGGCATCACGAATCGCTCGTCGGGGAAAATGGGCTTCGCGCTGGCGCGGGCAGCGGCGCAGGCGGGCGCGGACGTGCATCTCGTCGCAGGCCCGGTGTCGCTGGCCACGCCGTGGGGCGTGTATCGCGAGGACGTGCAGACCGCGCAGCAGATGTACGACGCCGTCATGGAAGCCACGGCCGACGCGGACATTTTCATCGCGGTGGCGGCCGTCGCGGACTGGCGCGTCGATCACGCGAGCGCGCACAAGATCAAGAAGGCGCCGGGGCAGCCGTTGCCGTCGTTCGACTTCGTCGAAAATCCGGACATTCTCGCGTCCGTCGCCAAGCTGCCGAACCCGCCCTTTTGCGTGGGCTTCGCAGCGGAAAGCGCCGATCTCGACGTTCATGGCGAAGAGAAGCGCAAGCGCAAGAACGTGCCGCTTTTGATCGGCAATCTCGGCCCGCTCACCTTCGGCCGCGACGATAACGAAGTCGTGCTGTTCGAAGCATCGGGCGCCACGCCGCTGCCGCGCGCCGACAAGCAGCTTCTCGCGCGCACGCTGATCGGGGAAATCGCCAAACGTGCGCCGCGCGCCGGCACGCTCTTCTCCTGAGCCATGACGAAGCTATCGGTCCTCGATCAAACGCCGGTCATCCACGGCCACACGGCTGCGGATGCGATCGCGGCCACGCTCGATCTCGCGCAGCTCGCCGATGATCTCGGCTACACGCGCTACTGGTGCGCGGAGCATCACGGCCTCTACGGCGTCTCGAACCCGTGCCCGGAAGTGATGCTCGCGCGCATCGGCAGTCTGACGAAGCGCGTCCGCATCGGCTCGGGCGGCGTCATGCTGCCGTACTACAGTCCGTTCAAGGTGGCCGAGCAGTTTCTGATGCTCGAAGCGCTGTTCCCGAATCGCGTCGATCTCGGCGTCGGCCGGGCGCCGGGCGGCGACATGCGGACCGCGCAGGCGGTCGCTTCGGGCTCCTACAATCGCGGCGACATCTTTCCGCAGCAGGTCGCGGAACTGATTGCGCTTTTCAGCGGCAACATCCCCGAGGATTCCCTCGCCAAAGGCGTGCTGCTGCAACCGCAGATCGACACGCGCCCCGAACTCTGGATGCTCGGCTCGAGCGACTTCGGCGGCCTGCTGGCCGCGCAGCTCGGCATACGCTACGCGTTCGCGCATTTCATCAACGCGCAGTATGGGCATCGGGTGGCGGAGGCGTATCGCGAGCGTTTCACCGCCGGGCATGAGCAGATGCCGTATCTCGCGGCGGCTGTCTTCGTCATTTGCGCTGATACGGACAAGGAAGCCGAAGCGCTCGAACGCGCGGTCGATCTGCGCCGCGTGCAAATGGCTTACGGCCTGAATCAGCCGATACCGTCGACCGCGCAAGGCATCTCGCAGGTCTACGGCGAGCGCGAACTCGCCGTGATCGCGCAGGAAAAAGCACGCAGCATCATCGGCACGCCTGAGCGTGTGACCGACAAGCTGCATGCGCTGCAGGAACAATTCAACGCCGACGAGCTTATCGTCCTGACGGTCGCCGGCAGCTACGCCGCGCGCACGCGGTCCTATCAACTTCTGGCCGACGCGTTCGCGCTCGGCCGTTCAGCCTGACCATGAAACTCGACGTCAAAATTCTCGACGCGCGCATGCGCGACTTCATGCCCGCCTACGCGACACCCGGCAGCGCGGGCCTCGACCTTCGCGCGTGTCTCGACGCGCCGCTCATGATCGAACCGCATCAGACGGTGCTAGTGCCGACCGGTCTTGCCATCCATCTCGCCGATCCCGGCTATGCCGCGCTCATTCTTCCGCGCTCGGGCCTCGGTCACAAGCACGGCATCGTGCTGGGCAATCTCGTCGGTTTGATCGATTCGGATTACCAGGGCCAGTTGATGGTCTCGACGTGGAATCGCGGCGATACCGCGTTCACGCTGAACCCGATGGAGCGGCTCGCGCAACTCGTGATCGTCCCGGTGGTGCAGGCCGAGTTCAATATCGTCGACGACTTCGAAGTGAGCGAACGCGGCGCGGGCGGATTCGGGAGCACGGGCAAGCACTGAGCTTTACCTTGCTCAACGCGAAAAAAAACGGCGCGGTGGAAACCGCGCCGTTTTTGCTTCTGTCTGCCGCAATCAATCCACTTCGATCGCTTCAGGATTCGGATTACGCGGCGGCGCCGAGTTCTCGTCGAACGTGAGCTGCACCTTGTCTTCCGCATCGACATCCACGGTCACGCGGCCGCCGTTGAGCAGCTTGCCGAACAGCAGTTCGTCGGCGAGTGCGCGGCGAATCGTGTCCTGGATGAGACGCTGCATCGGACGCGCGCCCATCAGCGGATCGAAACCGTGCTTCGCCAGATGCTTGCGCAACGCATCGGTGAAGACCGCATCGACCTTCTTCTCGTGCAA
This sequence comes from Caballeronia grimmiae, assembly GCF_000698555.1. Lineage (GTDB taxonomy): Bacteria > Pseudomonadota > Gammaproteobacteria > Burkholderiales > Burkholderiaceae > Caballeronia > Caballeronia grimmiae. The sequence goes on from NZ_JFHE01000027.1 coordinate 22,487, forward strand.
CTGATCTTCCAGTTGCATGAGGAACTTGTCGACCACGCGCAGGATGATTTCCTCGTCCAGCGAACGGAAGCTGATGATCGAGTCCAGACGGTTGCGGAACTCCGGCGTGAACATGCGCTTGATGTCGGCCATTTCATCGCCCGACTCGCGGCGCGACGTGAAGCCGATCACCGACTTGCCCATGGTCTCGGCGCCCGCATTCGTCGTCATGATGATGATGACGTTGCGGAAATCCGCCTTGCGTCCGTTGTTGTCCGTCAGCGTGCCGTGGTCCATCACCTGCAGCAGCACGTTGTAGATGTCCGGATGCGCCTTCTCGATTTCGTCCAGCAGCAGCACGCAATGCGGCTTCTTCGTGACGGCCTCGGTCAGCAACCCGCCCTGATCGAATCCGACATAGCCCGGCGGCGCGCCGATCAGCCGGCTCACCGCATGACGCTCCATGTACTCGGACATGTCGAAGCGCAGCAACTCGATGCCAAGCGTGAACGCCAACTGCTTCGCGACTTCCGTCTTGCCGACGCCGGTCGGCCCCGAGAAGAGGAACGCGCCGATCGGCTTGTCCAGCTTGCCGAGACCCGCACGCGCCATCTTGATCGATGCCGACAGCGCATCGATTGCCGGGTCCTGGCCGAACACGACAGCCTTCAGATCGCGATCGAGCGTCTGCAGCTTGCTGCGGTCGTCCTGCGACACGCTCTGCGGCGGCACGCGCGCGATCTTCGAGATGATCTCTTCGATCTCGCTCTTGCCGATGGTCTTCTTCTGCTTCGACTTCGGCAGAATGCGCTGGGCCGCGCCCGCTTCGTCGATCACGTCGATCGCTTTGTCCGGCAAATGACGATCCGTGATGAAGCGCGCCGACAACTCAGCCGCCGCCGACAGCGCACCCGACGAGTACTTCACGCCGTGATGCTCTTCGAAGCGCGACTTGAGACCGCGCAGGATAGCGACGGTCTGCTCGACCGACGGCTCGGTGACGTCCACCTTCTGGAAACGCCGCGACAAGGCCGCGTCTTTCTCGAAGATGCCGCGATATTCGGTGAACGTGGTCGCGCCGATGCACTTCAACTGACCCGACGACAGCGCCGGCTTCAGCAGGTTCGAGGCGTCGAGCGTGCCGCCCGATGCCGCACCCGCGCCAATCAGCGTGTGAATCTCGTCGATGAACAGAATGGCGTGCGGACGCTCCTTCAGTTCCTTCAGCACCGTCTTCAGGCGCTGCTCAAAATCGCCGCGATACTTCGTGCCCGCGAGCAACGCGCCCATGTCGAGCGAGTAGACCTGCGCATCCGCGAGGATGTCCGGCACTTCGCCGCGCGTGATGCGCCAGGCGAGGCCTTCGGCGATCGCCGTCTTGCCGACGCCCGCTTCACCCACGAGCAGCGGATTGTTCTTGCGGCGGCGGCAGAGCACCTGCACGACGCGCTCGACTTCCAGCTCGCGGCCGATCAACGGATCGATCTTGCCGTCCTTCGCCTGCTGATTCAGGTTCTGCGTGAACTGCGCGAGCGGCGTTTCCTTCTGAGCGGCGGCGTCTTCCGATTCCGGATTCGCTTCGCTGCTCGCCTTCGCGGCGTCGCCGCTGTTCGTCTTCGCGATGCCGTGCGAAATGAAATTCACGACATCGAGACGCGTCACGCCCTGCTGCTGCAGGTAGTAGACCGCGTGCGAGTCCTTCTCGCCGAAGATCGCGACGAGCACGTTCGCGCCGGTCACTTCCTTCTTGCCGTTCGAGGTCGATTGCACATGCATGATCGCGCGCTGAATCACGCGCTGGAAACCAAGCGTCGGCTGAGTATCGACGTCGTCCGTGCCGGGCACGGTCGGCGTGTTGTCGTGAATGAAATTGCGCAGGTTCTGACGCAAATCTTCGATGTTTGCTGCGCAGGCGCGCAACACCTCAGCGGCGGTCGGATTGTCCAACAAGGCCAGTAAAAGATGCTCGACCGTAATGAACTCGTGCCGCGCCTGACGTGCTTCCATAAACGCCATGTGCAGACTGACTTCCAGTTCCTGGGCAATCATGCTTCCTCCATCACGCACTGCAGCGGATGCCCCGCCTGCCGTGCATGGCTAACGACTTGCTCAACTTTGGTCGACGCAATGTCCCGCGTGTAGACCCCACAAACTCCCCTGCCCTCGCGATGAACCTTCAGCATGATCTGCGTCGCAGTCTCACGATCTTTATTAAAGTATTCCTGCACGATCATCACGACGAATTCCATCGGCGTGAAGTCGTCATTCAGCAGCACCACTTTGTACATCGCCGGCTTCTTGAGCTTCTGCTCCTGCCGCTCGAGTACCGTGCCATCCTGCTTGTTGGGATTAATCGCCATACACCCATTCTAAACAACACGGGCGCTCTCGCAATTGCCGCTCCAGCACCGGCCAAAAACCGGAAAGGGTTACTGAAACGCGCCTTGCGCAGCTACCGTCCATCGAATCCCGCCGGCGCCCAGGAATCTCGGCGCGGCCCGCTTGCATCTCGTTGAAACCAGTATCGCACAGCTTCAAAAAAAACAATCGAAGACACCGTGGCGGGCCGCCGGGCGTATCACACAAGTGAGTCGATTATGCGACTTTTCAAGATGGCTTGCTTGGACGGAGGCGCACACGCGGAGCAGGAATTACCCTACGAATGCGTTCTCTGCAACGAGCATAAGCTCTATCCCAAAAAAATCTTGACACTCGATTTAAGAGATTCAACAATCAAACTGGCACTTTTTTCCGGGGGCCTCCGGGCAAAAAAGGCCGAGGTGAGCTAGTGAGGAGGGGCGGTTGGCTTGTGGGGTGGGCCGTCGAGCTTTTCAAACGTGCTCGGGTTGCGACGAGAGTTAGAGGGGAAGTACGAATGTCTACTGGTACGGTCAAGTGGTTCAACGACGCGAAAGGCTACGGATTCATCACGCCCGATGAAGGCGGCGAGGATCTGTTCGCACATTTCTCGGCGATTCAAATGAACGGTTTCAAGACGCTCAAGGAAGGCCAGAAGGTTTCTTTCGAGATCGTCCAGGGACCGAAGGGCAAACAGGCATCGAATATTCAGGACGCTGCCTGACCGTTCGGATGCATTTGCCTCGTGAAACCCGGCCTCCGTGCCGGGTTTTTTTCATCCGTTGCCAGATCCCGGCACTCGGAGAATGCGGCCGACAAAAAACCCCGAAAGGCCTAAACCGTTCGGGGTTATTCGGGAATCGAGCCGTGCCGCTTACATATTCTCGATCATCACCTCGCCGAACGCCGAACACGACACTTGCGTCGCGCCTTCCATCAGCCGCGCAAAGTCGTAAGTCACGCGTTTCGACAGAATAGACCGCTCCATCGACGCAATGATGCGATCCGCCGCCTCGGTCCAGCCCATATGGCGCAGCATCATTTCGGCGGAGAGAATTTCGGAACCGGGGTTCACGTAATCCTTGCCGGCATACTTCGGCGCGGTGCCGTGCGTCGCTTCGAACATCGCGACGGAATCCGACATGTTCGCGCCCGGCGCAATGCCGATGCCGCCCACTTGCGCCGCGAGCGCATCCGAGATGTAGTCGCCGTTCAGGTTGAGCGTGGCGATGACGTCGTATTCGGCGGGACGCAGCAGGATTTGCTGCAGGAACGCATCGGCGATGACGTCCTTCACCACCACTTCCGCGCCCGTCTTCGGATGTTTCACCTTCATCCACGGGCCGCCGTCGATCAGTTCCGCGCCGAACTCCTTCTGAGCGAGCGCGTAGCCGTAGTCGCGGAACGCGCCTTCGGTGTACTTCATGATGTTGCCCTTGTGCACGAGCGTCACCGAGCGCCGGTTGTTGTCGAGCGCGTACTGGATTGCCTTGCGCACGAGCCGCTCAGTACCCTCGCGCGACACCGGCTTGATGCCAATCCCCGACGACTCCGGAAAGCGAATCTTCGTCACGCCCATTTCGTCGCGCAGGAAGGCGATGACCTTCTTCGCCTCGGCGGACTCCGCCGGCCACTCGATTCCCGCGTAGATGTCTTCCGAGTTCTCGCGGAAGATCACCATGTTCACCTTGTCCGGCTCGCGCAGCGGCGAAGGCACGCCCTTGAAGTACCGCACCGGGCGCAGGCAGACATATAGATCAAGTTGCTGACGAAGGGCGACATTCAGCGACCGGATGCCGCCGCCGACCGGCGTGGTCAGCGGTCCCTTGATCGACACGATGTATTCCTTCACGACATCGAGCGTCTCGTCGGGCAGCCAGACGTCCGGCCCGTAGACGCGCGTCGCCTTCTCGCCCGCGTAGATCTCCATCCAGCGGATTTTGCGCTTGCCGCCATAGGCTTTCTCGACTGCCGCATCGACCACCTTGATCATGACGGGCGTGATGTCGACGCCCGTGCCATCGCCCTCGATATAAGGGATGATCGGCTGATCCGGCACGTTGAGCGAGAAATCCGCGTTGACGGTGATCTTTTCACCGTCCGCCGGCACGTTGATGTGCTGATACGGCATGGTCGACTCCAGAGAAGGTCGGGCTCTAATGGAAAGCTGGCGGGATACAGCGAAACGGCCGGGCGCCGTCCGCAGGGATGGCCAGAACATCATTCTATGCCGCACATGCCGGCAATCACGCGCTACCGAAGCGAAGGCGGTTCGCGGATCATTATGCATTAAGATGCCGCTCCGACCGTCCTCGCGCCTGCCCTGCCCTCCGATGCCGCTCATCGCTCTCAACAAACCCTTCGGCACGATCTGCCAGTTCTCGGCGCACGAGACGCGGCCGTCGCTCGGCGACTGGGTGAAGACGCCGGGCGTCTACCCCGCGGGCCGCCTCGACGCCGACAGCGAAGGGCTGCTCCTTCTCACCGACGACGGCGCTTTGCAGGCGCGTATTGCGGAGCCGCGTCATAAGCTCGTGAAGCGCTATTGGGCCCAAGTCGAAGGCGCACCCGGCGACGACGCCCTCGCGCATCTCGCGAAAGGCGTCGATCTCGGCGATTACGTGACGCGGCCGTGCCGCACCGCATTCGTCGCCGACGCGCGCATCGAAGCGCTATGGCCGCGCAATCCGCCGATCCGGTATCGCGCCGCCATCCCGACGACATGGATCGAGCTTGCGATCACCGAAGGCAAGAACCGGCAGGTCAGGCGCATGACGGCCGCGGTCGGCTTTCCGACGCTGCGGCTCGTGCGCGTGGCGATCGGCGCCCTCGATGTCTTCACACTCGGACTTGCGCCCGGCGAAACCGTCGAAGTGCCGGCACGATCGCCGTGGCAGCGTACCGGTTGAATGACGTTCGCGAACGCCGATTTTTATCGGCGTTTTTTTCACGGCGATGACATCGAACAATGACAAGCCGCTTGCAGTGCGAACTTTTTTTTCATTCTCCGCGCGATTCTCGTGAAAAAGACGTCAACCGACCTTTTGCACCACGCGTTAAGCGCCACAGATGCCGTGCAAAGCTATCCGGCATGAACGAATCAAGCTTTCGATTACCTGTGTGCTCCAGGCTATTTGAAAGAAAAGGCGTTCACAGCCGTATCGAGTTTCTTTTGTCGATACGACTGTCAACCGAAAGGTGGATGGCTCGTTTACCGACATGACTCAATGACCGGGTCGTTTGGTTAATCAAACTCAAGCTGAGGATTCACAAATGAACAAACTGATCGCTGCTCTCGTCGCTGGCCTGTTCGCAACGGCTGCATTCGCACAAGCTTCGGCTCCGGAAGCTGCTGCTCCGGCAGCTGCTTCGACTGCTGCTCCGGCAAAGGCACACAAGTCGACGAAGAAGCACGCACACAAGGCTTCGCACAAGAAGTCGCACAAGGCTGCCGCTTCGGCGCCGGAAGCTGCTTCCGCAGCACAGTAAGTTTGTTGTAAGAGGCGGTAAAGCGAAGTCAACAACGAGCATTACCGCCGCTTGCGGCGTTAAAGGGCAGATCGCCGAAAGGCATCTGCCCTTTTGTTTTGCGTTCGTTTTGTATCCTCGTCCTCGCTTCAAGTAACATGCGCGGGCCTGCTGGTTATCCGGCGCGACGACTGATTTCAAAGGAGCATCGTGTGAATTCGCTATTGCTTTTGCTGCGTGCCTTGCGCTTTTCATTCACATCGGCCAAGGCTGCGCGGCGCTTGACGATTATCAACGCAACGCGCGCCTTTCTCATTGCGATGCTGCTGCCGCTCGCATCGATCACGCTGGCCGAAGCGCAGACCCTGCCGCCCGGCGCGAAACAGCCGTCCGACTTTCCTCGCGCGAAACTCACCGCCGGGATGTACGTGATCGACGCCGCAGTCGCCGCGAACGACGCCGACCGCGAGCAAGGACTCATGTACCGCACGAAGCTCGGCGCGAACGAAGGCATGCTCTTCGTGTTCAACGAGAACGCCGTGCACTGCTTCTGGATGAAGAACACGCTGATTCCGCTGTCGATCGCGTTTATCCGCGCGGACGGCACGATCACCGACATCGACGAGATGCAGGCAGAGACCGAGAACAATCATTGCCCGCGCAATAACGGCGTCTATGCGCTCGAAATGCCGAAGGGCTGGTTCGCGGCCAAGGGCATCAAGCCGGGCGTGAAGATCAAGGGATTGCCGGGCGCTCAGTGAGCCTGGCCTGAACGGTCGGCCAATGTCCCAAAGCGCGTTTCCCGACGCGCTTTTTTTTCGCCTGCACGCCCCGCCGCCCGAAGTGGGCCGCCCTTTGCGTCGAGCTGGCAAGATTCCTGCAAAGAGATTGTCGACGCGCTATCCTAAAAAGGTTAGCGCGATGCTGCCCCCACTGTTCGGCGGCCGCCGCGTGGCGCGGCGCACGACCTGCGCCGCGCCGCCATGACATCTTCCACAGGAGGTTCACGTGCCCCGCAAGACCCCCATCGAGCGCTATCGGAACATAGGAATTAGCGCTCACATCGATGCCGGCAAAACGACGACGACCGAGCGCATCCTTTTCTACACCGGCGTGACCCACAAGATCGGCGAGGTTCACGACGGCGCGGCCACGATGGACTGGATGGAGCAGGAGCAGGAGCGCGGCATCACGATCACGTCGGCCGCCACGACCGCCTTCTGGAAAGGCATGGCCGGCAATTACCCCGAGCATCGGATCAACATCATCGATACGCCGGGACACGTCGACTTCACCATCGAAGTCGAGCGCTCCATGCGCGTGCTCGACGGCGCCTGCATGGTCTACGACTCGGTCGGCGGCGTGCAGCCGCAGTCCGAAACCGTGTGGCGTCAGGCGAACAAGTACAAGGTGCCGCGCATTGCGTTCGTCAACAAGATGGACCGCGTCGGCGCGGATTTCTTCCGCGTGCAGCGGCAGATCGGCGAGCGTCTGAAGGGCGTCGCCGTGCCGATCCAGATTCCGATCGGCGCGGAAGAGCATTTTCAGGGCGTCGTCGACCTGGTCAAGATGAAGGCCATCCTCTGGGACGATGAAAGCCAGGGGATCAAGTTCGCCTACGAGGAGATTCCCGACAATCTCAAGGAAATCGCTCACGAGTGGCGCGAAAAGATGGTCGAGGCCGCGGCCGAATCGAGCGAGGAACTGCTCGAGAAGTATCTGACCGACCACGAAAGCCTGACCGAGGAAGAGATCAAGGGCGCCTTGCGCAAGCGCACGATCGCCAACGAAATCGTGCCGATGCTGTGCGGCAGCGCGTTCAAGAACAAGGGCGTGCAGGCGATGCTCGACGCGGTGATCGACTATCTGCCCTCACCCGTCGACGTGCCCGCGATTCTCGGCCACACCGAGGACGATCAGCAAGCCGAGCGTCATCCGAGCGATGACGAGCCGTTCTCAGCGCTCGCGTTCAAGATCATGACCGACCCGTTCGTCGGCCAGCTCATCTTCTTCCGCGTGTATTCGGGGGTCGTGAATTCTGGCGATACCGTCTACAACCCGGTGAAGTCGAAGAAGGAACGCCTCGGGCGCATCCTGCAGATGCACGCGAACGAGCGCAAGGAAATCAAGGAAGTGCGCGCGGGCGACATCGCGGCGGCGGTCGGCCTCAAGGAAGCCACGACCGGCGACACCCTCTGCGATCCCGACAAGATCATCATTCTCGAACGCATGATCTTCCCGGAGCCGGTGATTTCGCAGGCCGTCGAGCCGAAGACGAAGGCCGATCAGGAAAAGATGGGCATCGCGCTGAACCGTCTCGCGCAGGAAGATCCGTCGTTCCGCGTGGCGACCGACGAGGAATCCGGCCAGACGATCATCTCCGGCATGGGCGAGCTGCACCTCGAAATTCTCGTCGACCGGATGAAGCGCGAGTTCGGCGTCGAAGCGACCGTCGGCAAGCCGCAGGTCGCGTATCGCGAGACGGTGCGCAACAAGGTGACGGATGTCGAAGGCAAGTTCGTCAAGCAGTCGGGCGGGCGCGGCCAGTACGGGCACGCGGTCATCACGCTCGAGCCGGATCCGGGCAAGGGCTACGAATTCGTCGACGCCATCAAGGGCGGCGTGATTCCGCGCGAGTTCATCCCGGCGGTCGACAAGGGCATCCAGGAAACGCTGAAGGCGGGCGTGCTGGCGGGCTATCCGGTCGTCGATACCAAAGTGACGCTGACCTTCGGCTCCTATCACGATGTCGATTCGAACGAAAACGCGTTCCGCATGGCCGGTTCGATCGCCTTCAAGGAAGCGATGCGCCGCGCGAAGCCCGTGCTGCTCGAACCGACGATGGCTGTCGAAGTGGAAACGCCCGAGGAATTCATGGGCAACGTGATGGGCGATCTGTCGAGCCGGCGCGGCATCGTGCAGGGCATGGAGGACATCGCGGGCGGCGGCGGAAAGCTCGTGCGCGCCGAGGTGCCGCTCGCCGAGATGTTCGGTTACTCCACGTCCCTTCGCTCGCTGACGCAAGGCCGCGCGACCTACACGATGGAGTTCAAGCATTACGCGGAGACGCCGAACAACGTGTCGGAAGCGATCATCAATTCCAAAGGGAAATGATCGCGGCTCGCCGTTGTGACATTCGCGTGTAATATCGGAAGTCCGTTGCTCGCTCGTGTTGGTGGCGGCAACGGACTTTTTTTGTCCACGGACGCAAAGACCATGAGCGACGCACATCACATCGATTGGCGCGAAAACGGCGTCAAGGTCATCAAGGGCGATCAGCTCGACACCAACACCGCGCAGACGCCGGGCATGCACCGCGCGGCGGCCATCAATGCTGCGCGCGTCGGCGCGCAGAAAATCTGGGCGGGAACGGTCACGATCCATCCGAACGCGAAGACCGGCGCGCACCATCACGGCGCGCTGGAAAGCGTGATCTACATCGTCCACGGACAGGCGCGCATGCGCTGGGGCGAGCACCTCGAGTTCACCGCCGAGGCCGGACCCGGCGATTTCATCTTCGTGCCGCCTTACGTGCCGCATCAGGAAATCAACGCGAGCACCGATGAGCCGCTGCAGTGCGTGCTCGTGCGCAGCGACAACGAAGCGGTCGTCGTCAATCTGAACATCGACGCTGTCGAGCAGCCCGAAGAAGTCTATTGGGTCGATCCTATTCACAAAGATCCGCACGCCCACTAAAGCCGCATCGCGCCTGAAAACGCATGCGGCGCGTTCCTTGCTCCCGCGCCCTGACGCGCGACGCGGGTCCTTGCCTGACGAAAACGCCGGACAACAATCACACGGAACGACACGGATGAAGAAAAACTCGACCGACGCGCATCACATCGAACTCGCACGCGCGCAAGCCGGCGAACTCGGCAATCATGCGATCGACGAATTCAGGGCCGGCCGCCTCACGCGGCGCGAACTGCTGCGGCATGCGAGCGTTCTCGGCATCGCGCTGACGGCGGGCGGGCTGTTCGGCATGCCGATGGCGCGCGCGCAGGGCGCGGGCAAGCCCGGCGGCACGATCCGCGTCGCGCACATGACGCCGGCCGGCGCGGTCGATCCGCTGACCGTCACGGATGCAGCCGGTCTCGTGCTCATCAATCAGACGGGCGAATTCCTGATCGACGACGACAGCGAGACGCTCACGCTGCGTCCGGCGCTCGCGCTGTCATGGTCGTCGAACGCGACGGGCGATGTCTGGACTTTCAAGCTGCGCCCCAACGTGAAGTTCCACGACGGCCAGCCGATGACCGCGAAGGATGTCGCCGCGACCTTTAACCGCCTGGCCGATCCCGGCGCGGGGTCGGCGGCGCTGTCGGTGCTGAAGGGCGTGTTGTCGAAGAACTCGGCGAAAGCCATCGACGATCACACCGTCGAGTTCCATCTCGATGCGCCGAACGGCAATTTTCCGTACTACGTTTCGTCGGACAACTACAACGCGGTGATCCTTCCGGCGAACTTCAGCGGATCGTACGAGAAGTCGTTCATCGGCACGGGCGCGTTCAAGCTGGAGAAGTACACGCCGAAGGTCGGCGCGTCCTTCGTGCGCAATCCCGACTACTGGGGCGACAAGGCACTGCCCGATCGCGTCAATTTCTCGTTCTACGCGGACCATCAGGCGCAGCTTCTCGCGATGCAGGGCCGCCAGGCCGACGTGATGGGCGACTTCACCGTGCAAGGCGGCGTCTCGCTGCTGACGAACCCGCAATACAAGGTGCTCGGCGCGAAGTCGAGTTCGCATCGGCAGATTCATATGCGATGCGACACCGGCGCGTTCAAGGACAAGCGCGTGCGTCAGGCGCTCGCGCTGGCGATCAATCGCGAAGTCATCGTGAAGGGGCTGTTTCGCGGACGTGCGGTCGTCGGCAACGACAGTCCGTTTGCGCCCGTCTTCCCGTCGAGCGATCTCACCGTGCCGCAGCGCAAGCTCGATATCGCGCAAGCGAAGAAGCTGATGAGCGAAGCCGGCGTCGGGAACGGCTTCGACATCACGCTCACGACCGAGAAGTACATGGAGATCCCCGATCTCGCGGTCGTCGTGCAGAACGCGGCGAAGGCGATCGGCATTCGCATCACGCTGAAGGTCGAGAGCCAGGACCTGTATTACGGCTCGGGCACGTTCGGCAAGTCGGACTGGCTCGATTCGCCGCTCGGCATCACCGATTACGGGCATCGCGGCGTGCCGAACGTGTTCCTCAACGCGCCGCTCACGAGCGGCGGAACGTGGAATGCGGCGCACTTCAAGAACGCCGATTACGACAAGCTCGTCGCCCAGTTCGTCGCGGCGCTCGATGTCGCGTCGCAGAAGAAAGTGTCCGGGCAAATCCAGCGTCTGTTGCTCGATGAAACGCCTGTCATCATTCCGTATTTCTACGACCAGTTGATCGTCACGCGCGCCACCGTGAGCGGCGTGCGTTTCAACGCGATCTCGCAAATGTGGTTCGACCGCGCGACGGTATCGGCATAAACGAGAGCGTCCATGAGCACGATCACGCCAACGGCGCACGGTGCCGACTTCGCCAGAATGAAACGCATCATGCGCTTCGTCGGCGTGCGCGTGCTGCTTGCGCTCGTCACGCTTTGGCTGCTGTCGATGATCGTCTTCGCGGGCGGCCAGCTCCTGCCCGGCGACGTGGGCCGCGCGATTCTCGGCCCGCTCGCCGACGCGCGCGCGGTCGCGGCGCTCAATCATCAACTGGGCGTCGACAGGCCGCTCGTCACGCAATACATCGACTGGATCACGCATTTCGTGCGCGGCGACATGGGCGAGTCGTATGCGTTTCGCGCGCCGGTTGCGCCGTTCATCGGTGCGGCGCTGCTGAAATCGGCCAAGCTCGGCGCGCTCGCTTTCGTGGTCGTCGTGCCCCTGGGCATCGCGGGCGGCGTGTATGCGGCGCTCCACGCGGGGCGCTTCATCGATCGCGTGATCAGCATCGGCGGGCTGACGGCGACGGTCGTGCCGGAATTCGTGTCGTCGATCGTGCTGATCCTGATCTTCGGCGTGTGGCTGCAATGGCTGCCGATCGAAGCGACCGCGCCCGCCGACGCGAGCATTCTGCTGCAATTTAAGCATCTGATTTTGCCCGTGCTGCCGCTCGTCTTCGTGTTCTTCGGCTATATCGCGCGGATGGCGCGTGCAGGCACGGTCGAGGCGCTCGATGCCGACTACACGCGCACCGCGATTCTCAAGGGGCTGCCGCGCCGCATCGTGATCTTCCGGCACGTGCTGCGCAATGCGCTGCTGCCGACGGTGACGGTCGCCGCGACGCAGCTCGGCTACATGATCGGCGGGCTGGTCGTGGTGGAGACGCTGTTTCATTATCAGGGCATCGGTTCGCTGATCTACGGCGCGGCGAAGGCCAAGGACTTTCCGATGCTCGAAGCGGGCGTGCTGACCATCGGCGTGATTTATACGGCGGCGAATCTGATTGCCGACGCGCTCTACGTCGTGCTCAATCCGCGGCTGCGCACCGGAGGCGCGCGATGAGCACCGCCACCGCCTCCGCACCGAAACCGCGCCGCTTCGAAGCGCTTGGCGCGCTGCTGCGTTCCGGCACGTTCGACTTCGGCGCGCTGATCCTGCTGTTCTGGGTCACGTGCGCGTTGTTCGGTCACTGGCTCGTGCCGCTCGATCCGTATGCATCCGATCCGCTCAACTCACTCGCGCCGCCGTCGCCCGAACACTGGTTCGGCACCGACCAGCTGGGCCGCGATGTTTTCGCGCGCGTGATCGTCGGTTCGCGTGACATCCTCACCATCGCGCCGCTCGCGACGCTCATCGGCACGGCGGCGGGCACGGCCATCGGGCTGATCGTCGGTTATTTCGGCGGATGGGTCGATGCGCTCATCGGCCGTATCACCGATGCGCTGCTCGCGCTGCCGCTCGTGATCGTCGCGCTGCTCGCGCTGGCGGCGGTCGGCGCAAGCGACGCGACCGTGATTCTCGTGATCGGCCTCACCTTCGCGCCGATCACCGCGCGCACCGTGCGCGCCGCCGTGCTCGGCGAGCGCCATCTGGACTACGTGCTCGCGGCGCAGCTGCGCGGCGAGAACGCGTTCTACATCATGTTCGCGGAGATCCTGCCGAACGTGCTGCCGCCGATCGTCGTCGAGGCGACGGTCCGGCTCGGCTACGCGATCTTCGCGGTCGCGACGCTCTCGTTCCTCGGCTTCGGCATCCAGCCGCCTTCCGCCGACTGGGGCCTCGCGCTCTCCGAAAGTTATACGCTGATGGCGGGCGGCGCATGGTGGACGGTCGTCTTCGACGCCGCTGCGATCGCGTCGCTGGTGGTCGCCGTCAATCTCGTCGCCGATGCCGTGCAAGGAGTGCTCGACCGATGAACGGACCGCCGCCATCGGCATTCCCCGCGTTCGGCGCGGCCAAGGGCGATCAGGCCGATGCACTGACGGTCGTCGGACTGACCGTCGCGTATCGCGCGCGCGGGCACGAGCGCGAAGTGCTGCAGGACGTGACGCTGCGCGTGCGGCGCGGCGAAGCGTACGGGCTCGTCGGCGAATCGGGCTGCGGCAAATCGACGGCGGCGCTGGCGATAATGCGCTATCTGCCGCGCAACGGCCGCGTCAAGGCGGGGCGCATCACGATCGGCGGCCGCGATGTCGCCACGCTTCATGCCGATGCGTTGCGCGGCCTGCGGGCGAACGCGGTATCGATGGTCTATCAGGACCCTGGCCGCGCGCTGAATCCGTCGCTGACGATCGCGCGGCAAGTGTCCGAAGCGTTCGAAGCGGCGGGCGCATCCGCCGACGAAGCGCGCTCCCGCACCGCCGACATGCTGCGCCGCGTGCGAATCGCATCGCCCGAGCGGGTGATGGAGAGCTATCCGCATCAGTTGTCGGGCGGCATGCAGCAGCGCGTGGTCATCGCGATGGCGCTCGCATGCAATCCCGAACTGCTGATCCTCGACGAACCGACGACCGGCCTCGACGCCACGGTCGAAGCCGAAGTGCTCGATCTCATCGCGCAATTGCGGGCGGAACTCGGCACGGCCGTGCTGTTCATCAGCCATAACCTCGCGGTGATCGGGCGCATGTGCGACCGCGTCGGCGTGCTGTATGCGGGCAAGCTCGTCGAAGAAGGCGTAACCGCCGATGTCTTCGCGAAGCCGCGTCACCCGTACACGGTCGGCCTGTTGCGATGCCTGCCGACGCGCGGCCGCAGCAAGGAAAACGGCCGTCTCGACACGATCCCCGGTTCTCTGCCGCTGCCGGGATCGATTGCGCAGGGCTGCGTGTTCGCGCCGCGCTGCAAGCTCGCCGATGACCGATGCGTGAAAGACGCGCCGCCGCCGTACCGGATGGCGGCGCTGCACGGCGATCAGATGGCGCGCTGTCATTACCATGAGCGCGCGCAGGACTTGCCCCGATCCACGGCGGAAGCGCCCATGCCCGTCGCTGCCGCCGGCGATGAACCGGCGCTCGCGTTGTCCGCGCGCCATCTCTCGAAGACCTTCCGCGTCGGCGATGAGGAGGTCCGCGCCGTGCACGATGTCTCGCTCGATCTCATTCAGGGCGAAACGCTCGGGCTCGTTGGCGAATCGGGCAGCGGCAAGACGACGCTTGCCAAACTGCTGCTCGGCCTCGTCGCTCCGGACAAGGGCGCGACGCTCGAACTCGATGGCGAACCGTTGCCCGAGCGGGTCACGCGCCGCAGCGGCGAGCAGGTCAAGTCGCTGCAAATCGTGTTTCAGAACCCCGATTCGGCGCTGAATCGCGCGCATTCGGTGCGGCGGCTCATTGCGCGGTCGCTGTCGAAGCTCGCGGCGCTGCGCGGCGAAGCGAGGGAAACGCGCCTGCGCGCGCTGACCGAAGCGGTGCGCTTGCCGGAGCGTTATCTCGGCTCGCGCACGCGGCAGTTGTCGGGTGGATTGAAGCAGCGTGTGGCCATCGCGCGGGCGTTCGCGGGCGATCCGCGCGTCGTCGTCTGCGACGAACCGACTTCCGCGCTCGATGTCTCCGTGCAGGCCGCGATCCTCAATCTGCTTGCGGACCTGCAGCGCGAGCGGCGCGTGAGCTACGTGTTCATCTCGCACGATCTGAACGTCGTGCGCTATCTGTCCGATCGCATCGCGGTGCTCTATCTCGGACGCATCATGGAGATTGGCCGCGCCGCCGATGTCTTCGATGGCCCGCAGCATCCGTACACCGAAGCGTTGCTGTCGTCGGCGCCGTCGCTCGACGAAACCGATGCGGGCAGCAAGCGCATCCGTCTGTCCGGCGACTTGCCGAGCGCGGCGAACCCGCCTTCCGGCTGCGTGTTTCATACGCGATGCCCGCGCAAGATCGGCGACATTTGCGAGCGTGAGACGCCGCCTTGCCGCGATGCGGGCAACGGCCACGCGATCGACTGCCACATTCCCGTCGACGAGTTGCGCGCGCTGCAATCGCAGGAAAAGGTCATCTGAAACGACGCACGCCGGAACCAAAGCGCGTTACGGGCCTCTCATCGACATCACAACAACGAGGATGTCCATGAAAAAGTACGCTCTCTCGCTCGCAGCTTCCCTGGCGCTTGGCGCCGCCGTTTCGGCTCATGCACAGTCGGCGCCCGCGCCCGGCGCATCCGATCCGTCCTTCTCGGCGTGGTCGCTTGCGCAACAATGCGGCCAGAAAGGCGACAACGCGGCGCAAGGCCAGTGCGTCGGCGCGGTGCGCGGCATCGTGCGGGGCTATCAGTACGGCGTGCTGTTCTTGTCGCAACGTGCATCGCTCGCGGATACCGACACGAAGCGCGGGTCGCTGTGTCTCACGAACACGTCGGTGTCGTCGATCGTCGATGACTTCATCGCCGATGCAAAGCAGGTCAGCGAAGCCGATTTGCGGCGCACGCCGGCCGAAGTCGCGGTGCTAGGGTCGGTGCACGCGCACCATGCTTGTTCCTGAGCGGTTGAAAGCTAAAGCATCTCCAGCCCCCGCTTGACCTTCGGCGGCTTGAACTGCTGATCGATATCCGCGAGTTCGTCGGTGGACAAGTGGATATCGAGTGCGGCGCGATTCTCGCGGACATGCGCAACATCGGCGGCTTTGGGTATCGCGATTACGTCCGGCTGCTGCAACACCCACGCGAGCGCGACCTGAAACGCCGACACGCCACGCGATGCGGCGATCTTCTCCAGCACTCCGCCGCGCGGCAGCCGCGCATGATCGACGGGGCTATACGCCATCGCCGGCAGCCGATGTTCCCGCAGCCACGGCAGCAGATCGAACTCAGGCCCGCGTCGCGCGACGTTATACAGAATCTGATCCGTCGCGCACGCATCGCCGCCATCGAGCGCGAAAAGCTCTTCCATATCGTCGGTGTCGAAGTTGCTCACGCCCCAATGGCGAATCTTGCCGTCGCGCTTCAGCTTCTCGAAACCCGCGACCACGCCCGGCAGATCCTCGCCGCCGCGCCAGTGCAGCAAGTACAGGTCGATGCGATCCGTCGCCAGCCGCTTCAGGCTCCGTTCGCACGCGGCCTGCACGCCGCGCTCCGTGCCGTTATGCGGATACACCTTGCTGACGATGAAAAGATCTTCGCGCCTGTCCGACAACGCCTCCGCGATGAGCCTCTCGCTTTCGCCGTCGCCATACATCTCGGCCGTATCGATGAGCGTCATCCCCAGTTCGACGCCCTCGCGCAACGCGGCGATCTCCGCCTTGCGCGCGTTCGGTCGCTCGCCCATTTCCCAGGTGCCCTGACCGAGTTTCGGAATCGCTTCGCCGTCCGGCAGTTCGACGGCAGGAATTGCGTTCGCCATGAGGAGCCTCCTTGTGTCCCGCCGATTATGGCGCAAGGCGGCATCTCATGCCGTCACACGAGCCCGACGATCAGCGGCCCGAGCAGCGTCAGCAACACGTTCGCGAGCGCATAGGTGACGGCGAAGGCCGCCGTCGGCGCCGGGCTTTCCGCCTTGTCGAGCACGCCGCCGAACGCGGGATTCGCGCTGCGCGCTCCGGACAGCGCACCCGCGAAGATCGCCGCGTTGTCATAGCGCAGCACGTAGCGCCCGAAGAGCATCGCCAGCAGCAGTGGAAACAGCGTGACGAACTCGCCGAGCAGAAAGATCGTGAGGCCGCTCTGCTTCACCGTGACCACGGCCTGCAAGCCCGAATTTAGCCCGACGACCGCCACGAACGCGGCGAGCCCGAAGTCCTTCAGCAATTGCGATGCAGCCGGCGGCATCACGCCGTACATCGGATGCTTGCCGCGCATCCAGCCGAATACGAGCCCCGCGAGCAGACAGCCGCCGCCCGAACCGAGCGTAATCGGTATGCCGCCCACGCGCACGACGATCAGCCCGATCAGCAGCCCGACGACGATGCCCACGCCCATGTAGATGAAATCGGTCTTGTCGGAGTACGGCAGTTCGTAGCCCGCCGCGTCGACGGCGCGCTTCGTGTCCTGCGGCGAGCCATAGAACGTGATGACATCGCCATGTTCCAGGCGCGTTTCGGGTAGCACGGGCAGCGGCATCCCGGCGCGCGTGACGGCGTGTACGTAGACGCCGTGGCGCATGTCGCGATCGACGGTGGCGCGCACGGCTCGCATCGTCCAGTGATTCATGCCGCGCATCGCGAAGACGCCCTGGCGCTTCTGCATGACGACGCTGACGCCGTCCGTGTCCGCGACTTCCTCGCCGAGTTGCGCCGCCGCGCCCGCCATCACCTCGCGCCGCCCGACGACGAGCACGATATCGCCCGGCTCGAGCGTCATGTCGGGCTGCGGTTCGATCGCGTGGCCGGCGCGCCGGATGCGCTCGATGGTGATCGCATCCTGTTCGTCCATCTCGATGTCCGCGACCGTGCGCCCTGCCGCGCCCGCGCCGCCAGCACCGTCCAGCATCACGCGATACGTCCGCCCGACCAGGGGCGGCAGCGCCGAAACCTGCCCCGGCGCGGGACCGCCGAGGCCGCCCGCAAGCGACTTCTCCGCTTCGATCGACGCTTCCTTCAGGCTTTGTCCCATGAACTTCGGCAGGATGTTCACGCATACGATGATGGCGCCGAGCGAGCCGAACACGTAGGTAACTGCATAGGCGATGGCGACATCCGCCTGCAGCGCCTTCGTCTCCTGCGCCGGCAAGCCGAGCCGCGCGATGGCGTCGCCCGCGGTGCCGATGATCGCCGATTGCGTGAGCGCCCCGCCCGCCAGCCCCGCCGCGAGTCCCTTGTTCAGGCCGAAGACCTTCGCGCACCCGATCACCGTGACGAGCGCGGTGACGGCGAGAAAGACGGCCATCGCAATCTCGCGCAGCGTCCGGCGATTCAGCGAGTTGAAGAACTGCGGCCCCGAGTCGTAGCCGACCGCGTAGATGAACACGGCGAACATCACGGACTTCACGCCGTTGTCGATCTGCACGCCTACCTGACTCACGACGACCGCCGCCAGCAGCGAACCGCCGACGCCGCCCAGCTGGAACTTGCCGAAGTTGATCTGGCCGATCAGATACCCGGCCGCCAGCGACAGGAACAGCGCGGTTTCCGGCGACTTCTGGAAAACATGATGGAGCCAGTCCACTGCGCCCTCCGGGGTAGCGGCCGAATCGTTCAGCCAAGCTTGCTAACGAGTCCGACGACGAGCGGGCCGAGCAACGGCAACAGCACGTTCGAGATCGCGTAAGTGATCGTGTAGCCGATCACGGGCGTCGAATTTCCCGTCACGCCGACGAGCGCGCTAATCGCCGGCGTGCTGCATTGCTGACCGGCGATCGCGCCGAGCAGCATCGGCACTTCGAGCTTGAGGAGCAGGCGGCCGATGAGAAGCGAGGCGATCGCCGGCCCGAGCGTGATGGCGATGCCCGCGATCGGCAGCGCAATGCCGAACTCGCGGATCAGCCGCAACGCATCCGCCCCCGCCGACAGCCCCACCGCCGCGATGAAGGTGCACAAACCGAAGTCCTTGAGAATCTGCGCCGCCGCCGACGGCAACGAGCCGATCAGCGGATACCGCGAGCGAATCCAGCCGAACACGAGCCCCGCAAGCAGACAGCCGCCGCCCGTCCCGAGCGACAGGTCGATGCCGCCCACGTGCGCCGACAGCCGTCCGATGGCGATGCCGATCAGCACGCCGATCCCGAGAAAGACGAAATCGGTCTTCTGCGTCGCGCGGATGATGTAGCCGAGCTTTGCCGCGCCGCGCGCGACATCCGCCTTTGCGCCGACGAGCGTCAGCACGTCGCCGCGCTGCACTTGCGTGCCCGGCAACGCGGGGATCGTGCTGTCGAGGCGCGTCACGGCGGCGACGTACACGCCGCGCCCTTCCGCCGGATTCGCTCGGGCGCGCGCCTGCGCGAGCGTCAGTCCGTGCATTGCGCGGTTCGTGAGCATCACGTCGACTTTCTCGACGAAGACATCCGATCCGCCGTTGCTGAACACTTCCTCGCCGATCAGCGGGATCGCATCGAGAAGCGCCCCGCGCCGCCCCGCGATCACGATGCGATCGCCCGCTTTCAGCACGACGGCCGGCTGCGCCTTGACGACGGAACGCTCGCGCACCACGCGCTGCACGCTGATGTCGTGCCCGAAGCGCTTCTCGAGGTCGCCGATAGCAAGCCCCGCGGCCGTCGTCACCTTCAGTTCCCGCGCGGCGAGCGGCGACACGGCGGGCGCCTGCCCTTCGGCGAGCGCGCCGTCGCCGCCGAGTTGCCGCCACACGCGCTCCGCTTCGTCGCGCAAATTCACACGGACGATGAGCGGCGCAATCTGGCTGACGAACAGCACGATGGCGACGAGCCCGAACAGATAGCTCACGCTGTACGCGGTCACGATGTTCGCCTGAAGCCGCGCGATTTCCGCCGCGGGCAGGTTGAGCCGCGCCACGGCCTCGGATGCGGTGCCGATCACCGCCGATTCCGTCGCGCCACCGGCGAGCAATCCGGCCGCTGTCCCTGCATCGAGCCTGAGCGCCGCCGCGATGCCGAGCACGAGCGCGACCACGAAAATGACCTCGACAAGAGACAGCGCCCCGTAGCGCCATCCGCGTCCGATGTTCGCGAAAAATTGCGGACCGCCCGTGAAACCGAGCGCGAAGATGAAAAGCGCAAACGCGATGTTTTTCAAATCCGGAGATATGCGCGCGCCGCTTTGGCCGAGTATCAGCGCGACGATCAGCGTGCCGCAGACGCCGCCCAGTTGAATCGGCCCGAATTTCAGCGACCCAATGAAAAAGCCTATCGCCAGGCTGGCGAATAGTGCGATTTCCGGTTGTCGCACGAGAAGTTGCCAGAGCATGGCGCTTTATCCTTATCGGTTCCAACGTATCACGTGCATTATCAATATGACTTGAATGCTAGTTGGTCGATGCAAAACGTGCAGGTTCAGACTATCGGGACTCCCCTCGCGGTACAAAAAAATCATGCGTGCACCACAATGCGGAAACTCGCCATAAGCAATGAGAAGCAATAAACAAGCAGCCGGTTCAATTAAGTATATTCACCATTTAGTGAGCGAGCATATTGGTAAGAAGAACACTGCGCAACAAGACTCGCAAATTACAGACGCATTTCACCCAATCGGTTGAACGATCTATTTAAAGCGCAACGAAGAGAATAATGTTTCTTAAAGCACGTTTTCTTGATCGTATTGTTTCGCCTCGGCAAGTTTTTCCAAGGGCTGAAGAATTGTTATTCTGATATTGCAATATCTTCTTTTTGTCAATATTATGCGTACAAGCATCTTAAAAAGTGGGTGACCCGCAAGGTGACGCTCACATTCAACGCGGCACAACTGAGAGAGGGCCAAACGATGAATCAGATCCATGCTATGCGTGTGTTCGTTCGCGTGGCGGACACGGAAAGTTTTCGACGTGCCGCGCAGCAACTCGACGTTTCGAATGCGTTGGTTACCCGCGCGATTGCAATGCTAGAAGCGCACCTCCGAACTCGCCTTATTAACCGCACCACTCGCAATCTCTCATTGACTGAAGCCGGCACCCGTTATTTGGAGGGATGCCGCGCATTACTCGAAGAACTCGATCATCTTGAATCCGCCGTCACGCATACCGAAGGCGAGCCGAGCGGCACGCTGCGTGTCGTGGCATCCAGTGCGCTTTCATTACTCACGTTGACGCCGCTCATCGACGGTTTCCGCAAGCTTTATCCGAAGGTGAATGTCCGCCTTACACTGGCCGAGCGGCACGTCGATCTTGTCGAAGACGGTTACGACGTCGGCATCGTCGCGGCGTTCATGGTCACGAGCACCGCGCTGGTCGAGCGGCCCATCGGCGTGAATGCGCTGGTGCCGGTCGCAACGCCCGCGTTCGTGGCCGAGCACGGCCTGCCCGCCGCGCCCTCCGACCTTCAAACGATGCCGTCGGTCGGGCTGCCTAACGACATGCGCAGTTCGTCATGGCACTTCCGGCATCGGCTGGGTACATCGGAACAGGTGACGCTCGCGCCGGTCTACTCGGTCAACAGCGCGCTGATGGTGAGGCTCGCGACGCTGCGCGGCATGGGCTTCTCGGTGCTGCCGGAAGGCATCGTGGCCGGCGACATCAGCGACGGATCGCTCGTGCGGCTCTTGCCCGACTATTCGGTCGAGGACCCCGAAATGAAGCTGTCGATCGTCTATCCGGGCCGTCAGTATTTGCCCGCCAAGACGCGCTTTTTCATCGACTATGCGCTGGAAAGGCTGACCAAGGAGATCAACTCCGGCAACACCCGGCCGGACGAGATGTTCCGTCAGCCGCCGGCTGGCTACCCCGCTTCCGTTGGGACCGGCGCCGCCGGCGCGGCGACAACGCATTGACGTTCGCGTTTGCCTGAATTCGGGCCGGCGCGAGTCCCGTAACGAACCCGCTGCCGGCCGGAACGACGCCAGACACCTCCGCGAATCCAGACACGAACCCGAAGCTCATTCTTTTCAGCGCCCGCCAATACGACGCCGATACCTTCCGCCAGGCGAACGAAGCCTTCGGCGTCGCGCTGGACTTTCCGGAAGCGCATCTCGATGCGCAGACCGCCATCCTCGCGCAGGGCTTCACAGCGGTTTGCCCCTTCGTCAACGACAGCCTCGACGAAAACGTCCTCGAAAAGCTGCATGCAGACGGCACGCGGCTCATCGCGCTGCGCTCGGCGGGCTTCAATCACGTCGATCTGAACGCCGCGAAGCGGCTGGGCATCATCGTGACGCGCGTGCCTGCTTATTCACCGCATGCGGTCGCGGAGCATGCCGTCGGGATGATCCTCACGCTGAATCGCCGGTTTCATCGCGCGGTGGCCCGCACGCGGGAAGGCGACTTCTCGCTGAACG
Source organism: Caballeronia grimmiae (assembly GCF_000698555.1). GTDB lineage: Bacteria > Pseudomonadota > Gammaproteobacteria > Burkholderiales > Burkholderiaceae > Caballeronia > Caballeronia grimmiae. Next base: position 44,546 of record NZ_JFHE01000027.1, read on the forward strand.
GCCTGCTCGGCTTCGACCTTTACGGCAAGACGGTCGGCGTGATCGGCACGGGTATCATCGGGCGCGTGTTCGGCAACATCATGGTGGGCTTCGGCATGCGCATCCTCGCCTACGATCCCGGCACGCCCGCGCAAGACCTGCTCGATCGCGGCGCGCGTTACGTCGAACTCGACGAACTGCTCGCCAGTTCGGACATCGTGTCGCTGCACTGCCCGCTTCTGCCGTCGACGTATCACCTGATCGACGAACGCGCGCTCGCCCGCATGAAGCGCGGCGCGATGCTCATCAACACGGGGCGCGGCGGGCTCGTCGAAAGCAATGCGCTGATCGGCGCGCTCAAGAGCGGCCAGTTGGGACATCTCGGCCTCGACGTGTACGAGGAAGAAGGCGGCCTCTTCTTCGAGGACCATTCGGATCGCCTGCTGCAGGACGATGTCCTCGCGCGGCTGCTCACGTTTCCGAACGTGATCATCACCGCGCATCAGGCGTTTTTCACGCGCGAGGCGCTGATGGAGATTGCGCAGACGACGCTCGGCAACGTGAAGGCATGGGCCGAAGGCGCGCCGCGCAACGTGGTCGAAGCCTGACGCACGCAGATCAAGCCCGGCTCACACCTCGCCGTATTCCGCGCTCGTTTCGCCCGGCGCGGCGCACATCGCGCGCAGCAGATCGGCTTCGCGCTCGTGCACCTCGACCGGCATGCACAGCGCGCCCGCATGCGCGAGATAACGCGCGCGATGTTGCCCGTTGCGAAAGGCGACGACGCCCTCGCGATGCACGCCCAGCAGCCCGAGCAGCCCGCCCGTGCGCCGCGCGGTGATGGTCACGTAGGGCATCTCCGGCACGCGCGGGTTGTCGGGATCGAGGAACTCGCGAATGCCGCGCACCTTGCCCGCGTGCCAGTCATCGACGGCCTTGAGCACGTAGTCGGTGTCGTCCCGGTCGGCGCATTGCAGCAGCCTTCTCACGTCGACGAGCACGACCTGATGGCGCGAACCGGCATCGGCGAAGACCCGCTTCAGGCGCACGAAGTCGTACTGCGGGTGGCTTCGCAGCCTGACGATATACACCGCTTCCGCGGCGGTCGGCGCAACCATCGTGTCCATTTCGGCTTCACCAGAAAAATCGCCGCGCGAAAAACACCGCGCTTCGACAAGGCAGTAACTGAACAATACTTTTACACCGTAGCCGGTCTTCGTGAAAGCGGCATGACGGGCACGTGGCGTGCTTTGTTGCGTGAACTGAACACTCGAGGGCCAACGTGCAGGCAACGCAGCACACACGACGACCCGTGGACACCTCATCCGACCTCATCGTCGCGCGTCCCGAAGGCTTGTACTGTCCGCCAGGCGGTTTCTATATCGATCCGTGGCGGCCCGTCGAGCGCGCAATCATCACGCATGCCCACGCGGATCACGCCCGCTTCGGCCACGCGCGCTATCTCGCGGCCGAAGCCGGCGTGAGCGTGCTGCTGTCGCGGCTGCCGGGCATCGACGTGCAAGGGCTTCCCTACGGCGAACCTATCGACGTGAACGGCGTGCGCGTCTCGCTGCATCCGGCGGGACATGTGCTCGGCTCGGCGCAAGTGCGCGTGGAGCACGGCGGGCGCGTGTGGGTCGCGTCCGGCGATTACAAGGTCGAGCCCGATCCGACCTGCGCGCCATTCGAGCCGGTGCGGTGCGATACGTTCATCACCGAATCGACGTTTGGCCTGCCGATCTATCGCTGGGAGCCGTCGCAAACCGTGTTCGACGGCATCGACTCATGGTGGCGGCACAACGCGAGCCAGGGCCGCGCGTCGGTGCTCTTCTGCTATTCGTTCGGCAAGGCGCAGCGGCTGCTCGCGGGCATCGACGCGGCCATCGGCCCGACCTTCTGTCACGGCGCAGTCGAGCCTCTCAATCGCGCGTATCGCGAGGCGGGCGTCGCGCTGCCGGATACGCGGCTCGTCAGCGAAATCGCCGCACGCGACAAGGCCGCGTTCAAGGGAGCGCTGATCGTCGCGCCGCCGTCCGCGCAAGGCAGCACGTGGATGCGCCGGTTCGGCGATTACAGCGACGCCTTCGCCTCCGGCTGGATGCGCCTGCGCGGCACGCGGCGGCGCAAGGGCGTGGATCGCGGCTTCGTGCTGTCGGATCACGCGGACTGGCCCGGCCTGCAACTCGCGATCGGCGCGACCGGCGCGGAACGCGTGATCGTCACGCACGGCCAGATCGAACCGATGGTGCGATGGCTTTGCGAGCAAGGCCTCGACGCCGGCGCATTCAGGACCGAATACGGCGACGATGCGATCGAGGCCGATACCGCAACGAGCGACGCCACCGCGGAGACGCCACCGCAATGAGACGCTTCGCGACGCTCTATGCCGCGCTCGACGCGACCACCTCGACCAATGAGAAGCTCGAGGCGCTGATCGCGTATTTTTCCGGCGCGGAGCCTGAAGATGCGGCGTGGGCGTCGTACTTTCTGGCGGGCGGCAAGCCGCGCCAGTCGGTGCCGACGCGCCTGATGATCGAATTTGCCCGCGAGCGCGCGGGGCTGCCCGAATGGCTCTTCGAAGAGTCGTATCAGTCGGTCGGCGATCTGGCCGAGACTATCGCGCATGTGCTGCCGCCGCCCGAACGCGAGTCCGAACTCGGGCTTGCGCAGTGGATCGAGGATCGCGTGCTGACGCTGCGCGGCGCGAATCCCGACGAACTGCGCGAGCGGCTCGTCGGCTACTGGAACGAGCTGAACTGGAGCGAGCGCTTCCTGCTGACGAAGCTGATCGGCGGCGGCTTTCGCGTGGGCGTCGCGCGGCAACTGGTCGTGCGCGCGCTCGCGGAAGTGGCGGGCGTCGACCACAAGCGCATCGCGCAACGCATGGTCGGCTGGACCGATTCACGGCAAGCGCCCAGCGCCGCGCGTTATCTGCGGCTGGTTGCACCGGCCGCCGAGGGCGATGACGTCGATACCCCGCACGAAAGCGATCTCGGCCTGCCGTATCCGTTCTTTCTCGCGCATCAGTTGCAGGCCGAACCGGCGACGCTCGGTTCACCGGCCGACTGGATCGCCGAATGGAAGTGGGACGGGATTCGCGCGCAACTCGTCAAGCGCGGCGGCCGCGTGTGGATCTGGTCGCGCGGCGAAGACTTGCTGACCGAGCGCTTTCCGGAGCTTGCCTCGCTCGGCGCGGCGCTGCCGGACGGCACCGTGATCGATGGCGAAATCCTCGCATGGGAGCCGGGCGCGACCATGCCGCTGCCCTTCGCGCGCCTTCAGCCGCGCATCACGCGCAAGTCGCTGACGAAGAAGGTGCTCGCCGATTCCCCCGCCGCGCTGCTCGCCTACGACCTGCTCGAAGCCGATGGCCGCGATCTGCGCACGGAGCCGCTGCATGCGCGCCGTGCAAAGCTCGATGCACTCGCACGCGAACTGTCGGTCGATCTGCTGCGCGTGTCGCCGGTCGTCGAGGAATCCGACTGGTCCGCGCTCGCGGCCTTGCGCGAGGAAAGCCGCGCAAGGGGCGTCGAGGGGCTGATGCTCAAGGAGCGCGCGTCGATGTACGGCGTCGGCCGCACGAAGGCGTCCGGCACGTGGTGGAAGTGGAAGATCGACCCGTATACCGTCGATGCCGTCCTCCTATACGCACAGCCCGGCCACGGACGGCGCGCGAGCCTGTACACCGATTTCACGTTCGCCGTCTGGGACGAAGCCGACGGCGTGCGCACCCTCGTCCCGTTCGCGAAGGCGTACTCCGGCCTGACCGACGAAGAGATGCGCCAGGTCGATGCCATCGTGCGCAAGACGACCGTCGAGAAATTCGGCCCGGTGCGCAGCCTGACACCGACGCTCGTGTTCGAGATCGGCTTCGAAGGCATACAGGCGAGCCCGCGCCACAAGTCGGGCATCGCGGTGCGATTCCCGCGCATGCTGCGCTGGCGCACGGACAAGTCCATCGAAGATGCCGATACGCTCGATCTGCTGAAGGGCTTCCTCAACGAGGCGGCGGCATGAAGCGGCAGGCTTCATCGCAGCGAGGCGAAGCTGACGCCATGACCACTCCCGACGAACACGACGACACCGCGCCGCCCGACGTCGCAAGCCGCGCTCGCCGCCGCGCGCCGCGTCCCCGGCGCGTGCCGCGCACGCAGGCTGCGCAAGCCAAACTCGATGCCGCCGTCGAAGCGTTCAAGCCCGCGCCCTTCGTCTTCGACCCGATGGAAGCGGCGAAACCGATGGACGAGCGCATCGCGCGATGGTTCGGCGAGCGCCGCTGGCAGCCGTTTCCGTTCCAGAGCGAAGTCTGGCGCGAAGTCCGGCGCGGCGCGAGCGGGCTGCTGCACGCGACGACGGGCGCAGGCAAGACCTGGGCGATCTGGCTCGGTGCGCTCGCTGCGTTCGCGAGCCCGCCGAAGACGCGGCGCAACGAGAAGCCAGTCAAGGACGCCGCCGACAAAGCCCCGCTTCCCGCGCCGCTTACCGTGCTCTGGATCACGCCGATGCGCGCGCTCGCCGCCGATACCGCCCGCGCGCTGCAAACCGCCGTCACGGCGCTCTCGGTGCCGTGGACCGTCGGCTTGCGCACGGGCGATACCTCGTCCACCGAACGCGCGAGGCAGAATCGCCGCATGCCGTCCGCGCTCGTGACGACGCCCGAAAGCCTCACGCTGATGCTCACGCGCGCCAACGCCCGCGAGGAGCTATCGCATGTGCGGCTCGTCGTCATCGACGAATGGCACGAATTGCTCGGCAACAAGCGCGGCACGCAGACTCAGCTCGCGCTCGCACGCCTTGCGCGCTGGCGGCCCGATCTGCAGGTCTGGGGCTTGTCCGCGACGCTCGGCAATCTCGCGCTCGCGCACGATGCGCTGCTGCATGCTGTGTCGACGCCGCGCGTCGTCGTGCGCGGCGCGCAGCCGAAAACGCTCGTCGTCGATACGCTGATCCCGGACACCATCGAACGCTTTCCGTGGGGCGGGCATCTCGGCGTGCGCCAGGTCGGCCCGGTCGCCGATGAAATCGAGCACGCGCAAAGCTCGCTCGTCTTCACCAACACGCGCTCGCAATCGGAAATCTGGTATCGCGCGCTGCTCGATCTGCGGCCGGAATGGGCCGGGCTGATCGCGCTGCATCACGGCTCGCTCGACAAGGAAGTGCGCGACTGGGTCGAACTCGGGCTGAAGAACGGGCAACTGAAGGCCGTCGTGTGCACGTCGAGTCTCGATCTCGGCGTCGATTTTCTGCCGGTGGACCGCGTGTTCCAGATCGGTTCGCCAAAGGGCGTCGCGCGGCTGATGCAGCGCGCCGGACGATCCGGCCATGCGCCGGGGCGCGTATCGCGCGTGACGATTGTGCCGACGCACGCGCTCGAACTCGTCGAAGCGGCGGCGGCGCGCTGGGCGATCGAGGAACGCCGCATCGAAGGGCGCGACATGCCGATGAAACCGCTCGACGTGCTCGTGCAGCATCTCGTGACGGTGGCGATCGGCGGCGGCTTCCATCCCGCCGACATGCTCGATGAAGTCCGCGCCGCCTACGCGTACCGCGATCTGAAGCAGGCCGAATTCGACTGGGCGCTCGCGTTCGTCGAGCGCGGCGGCGCGTCGCTGGCGGCGTATCCGGACTATCACCGCGTCGTGGCGGGCGATGACGGCGTGTATCGCGTGCCGCGCGAAGATCTCGTGCGGCGGCATCGGAACAACGTCGGGACGATCGTCGCCAATGCGACCATCAACGTCGCCTATATGACGGGCGGGCGCATCGGCGCGATGGAGGAATCGTTCATCTCGCGCCTGAAGCCCGGCGATGTCTTCACGTTCGGCGGCCGCGCGCTCGAACTCATCCGCGTGCGGGACATGACCGCCTATGTGAAGCGCGCGACGTCCTCACGCGGCGCGATGCCGCAATGGGCGGGCAGCAAGATGCCGCTGTCGTCCGAACTGGCGGAGGCAGCGCTCGTAATGCTCGCCCGCGCGAACGACGGCATCTACGACGAGCCCGAAATGCTCGCTGTCAAGCCGCTGCTCGATCTCCAGGCGAAGTGGTCCGCGCTGCCCGGGCCAGGCGTGCTGGTCGTCGAGGCGGTGCGATCGCGCGAGGGGCATCACTTTTTCTGTTATCCGTTCGCGGGGCGGATGGCGCATATCGGCCTCGGGTCGCTGATCGGCTGGCGCGTCGCGCGGGATCAGCCGAGCACGTTCTCCATTTCGATGAACGATTACGGCTTCGAGCTACTGTCGGCCAAGCCGTTCGACTGGGAAACGCTGATCGCCGACGGCCTCTTCTCGCCCGACAATCTGGAGCACGATATTCTCGCGAGCCTGAACGCGTCGGAGTTGTCGGCGCGGCGGTTTCGCGAGATCGCCCGCGTGTCGGGGCTGATCTATCAGGGGCATCCGGGGCAGCAGAAAAGCGCGCGGCAGTTGCAGGCGTCGAGCGGCCTCTTCTACGAAGTGTTCCGCAAGCACGATCGCGGCAATCTGCTGCTCGCGCAGGCCGATCAGGAAGTGATGCTGCAGGAGCTGGAAATGCGCCGCCTTCGCGATGCCCTCGTCCGCATGAGCGAAAGCCGCCTCGCGTTCACGCATCCGAAGAAGCCGACGCCGTTCGCGTTCCCGCTGATCGTCGCGCGGCTGCGGGAAAAGGTGAGCACGGAGAAGCTGTCGGATCGCGTGGAGCGGATGCTCGCCGATCTGGAGAAGGCGGCGCAAGCTTGAGCAACTTATGGCAATAGAAGCACTGACAATCGACGTAAATGGCCGCGCGCTGCTGCTCTCGGCGGAGCGCGCCGCATTCGATCCGCTGGAGAAGGCGCTCTTTATCGCCGATGCGCACTTCGGCAAGGACGCCGTGTTCCGCGCGCGCGGCATTCCGGTGCCGGCGGGCGCGACCGCCGAGAATCTCGCGCGGCTCGATGCGCTGATCGCGACGCACCGGCCGGAGTCGATCGTCTTTCTCGGCGACTTGCTGCATGCCCGCGAATCCCACGCCGATGAAACCCTCGCCGCGCTCGATGCCTGGCGCGCGAAGCATCGCGCGTTACGGCTCGTGCTCGTCGAAGGCAATCACGATCGTCACGCGGGCGAGTTGCCGTCGCGCTTCGGCGTCGAGCTGGTGAAGGAGCCGTATCGGCTGGGGCCGTGGGCGCTTTGCCATCATCCGCAGACCGTCCCCGATGCTTACTCGCTCGCCGGCCATGAGCATCCGGTGTATCGGCTGTCGACGCGCATCGAAAGCGTTCGGCTGGCGTGCTTTCGCTTCGGCGCGCGCGCGGGCGTGCTGCCCGCGTTCGGCGCATTCACCGGCGGCTTCGAAGTCAACGACAGCGTGCGCCGCGAGCGCGAAACCGTGTACGTGGTGGCGGGCGAGCGCGTGTTCGGCGTGCGCGTCTGATCAGTGATAGACCTTCGTCGATGCCTGCAGCTTCGACAGCGCGCCGCGTTCGAGCTTGTACCAGCCGAGCGATGTCTGCATCACCACTTCATCGCCTTGCCAGAACACGCGCTGCACCGTCATGCGCTTGCCCGAGCGTTGCACGAGCGGCGGATTGCGGCGGAAGTCATAGAGGACCGGGCCGACATCGGTCTGCATCAGCGAGCGCGTGAGTGCGCCGCTGGCGTCGGTTTCATCGAAATGGGCGATGCGGCGGGCGTCGAAGCGATCGAACGCCTGCGTGCCGAGCATCGCGGCGAAGCCGGATTCATCGCGCAGGAAGTACACCGTGCCCGCCTTCGTCGCGATGGGGCCGGAAGCGTCGCTTTGCGCGTACGCATGAGTGGCGAGAAGCACCGCGCACGCGATGGCGGCGCGCAGACGGCTGGTAATCGATGACATAGGTTGTCTGCTGGTTGCTGTGTAATTCCAACACTTCGCGATGCGCAATGATTCGCGCGCACGGAAGCTCGTTGCGAAACGTTCGCCGCATCGTGCGCCTGCCACGAACACTTTCGTGCCCGGCGCGTGTCGATGCGGTAAAAGTCCGCTCATCATCCGGCATTGTCTGGACGCGTGCGTGTCAGGGTTTCTACCAGCATCAAAATTGACCTTTCGGTAGAATTCCACCCTTCTTCGCGCCGACCGCGCCACTTCTGCCCGCCTCCGCCATGCCCTTGCCTCTCCTAGCTCTTGCTATTGCTGCGTTCGGCATCGGCACGACCGAATTCGTCATCATGGGCCTGTTGCCCAACGTTGCTCGCGATCTCGCCGTGTCGATTCCCGCCGCTGGCATGCTCGTGTCGGGCTATGCGCTCGGCGTGACCATCGGTGCGCCGATTCTCGCCATCGTCACCGCGAAGATGCCGCGCAAGAAGGCGCTGATGGGGCTGATCGGCGTGTTCATCGTCGGCAATCTGTTGTGCGCGCTGGCGCCGAACTACTGGGTGCTGATGGGCGCGCGCATCGTCACGGCGTTCTGTCACGGTGCGTTCTTCGGCATCGGCTCGGTGGTCGCCGCCGATCTCGTCGCGCCGAACCGCCGCGCGCAGGCCATTGCGCTGATGTTCACCGGGCTCACGCTCGCAAACGTGCTAGGCGTGCCGCTCGGCACGGCGCTCGGACAGGCGGCCGGATGGCGCGCGACGTTCTGGGTCGTCACGCTGATCGGCGTGGCGGCGGCGGGCGCGCTCGCCGTTTGCCTGCCGAAACACATCGAGATGCGAGAAACGAGCATCCTCCGTGAATTCGACGTGCTCAAGAACCCGCAAGTGCTGATGGTGCTGGGCATCAGCGTGCTGGCATCGGCGAGTCTGTTTTCGGTGTTCACGTATATCACGCCGATCCTCGAAGACGTCACGGGCTTTTCGCCGCACGCGGTCACGTATGTGTTGCTGCTGTTCGGTCTTGGCCTGACGGTGGGAAGCACGCTCGGCGGCAAGCTCGCGGACTGGAAGCTGTTGCGGTCGCTGCTGTCGTTCCTGGCGTCGATCGTCGTCATTCTCGTCATCTTCGCCGGGACGATGCATGAATCCGTCTCCGCGATGATCACGATCTTCCTGTGGGGCGTGCTCGCGTTCGCGATCGTGCCGCCGCTGCAGATTCTCATCGTGAATCGCGCGAGCGATGCGCCCAATCTCGCTTCGACGCTCAATCAGGGCGCGTTCAATCTCGGCAACGCGACGGGTGCCTGGCTTGGCGGATGCGCGATCAGCGCAGGCGCGCCGCTGACGTCGTTGCCCTGGGTCGGGGTCGCGATGGCTTGCGGGGCCCTTGGGCTGACTTTGCTGTCGGCTACGCTGGATAAGCGGGCGCGGCGCGGGGCAGTGGGGCAGGCTGCCTGATGGAGGGTGCGGCCGCTGCCTGACGATGCTCGAACGAGCGGCCGGCAAGCAGCCGCTCCTTCCCGATTCACCGCGCCGGCAGAATGCTCCCGACGCACTCGCCAAATCCCACGCGATACCCTTCGCCCTGACACCAGCCGCGCAGCGTGATTTCATCGCCGTCGAGCAGGAAAGCGCGTTCCCCGCCGTCTTCGAGCTTAAGGGGCCGCTGCCCGTTCCACGTGCTCTCGAGCAAGCTCCCGCACGAGTCCGCCGTCGGTCCGCTGATCGTCCCCGAGCCCATCAAATCGCCGACGCGGGTGTTGCATCCGGACACCGTATGATGCGCAAGCTGCTGCGCCATCGACCAGTACATCAGCTTGAAATTGGTCCGAGAGATGATGGTCGCCCTCGACGCGCCTTCCGCCCGCAACGCCACTTCCAGCTCGATATCGAATGCATGATTGCCTGCATGCCGCAGATACGGCAGCGGCTCCGGCTGCTGCTCGGGCGTCGCGGTGCGGAAAGGTTCGAGCGCATCGAGCGTGACGATCCACGGTGAAATCGTCGTCGCGAAGCCTTTCGAATTGAACGGTCCGAGCGGCACATATTCCCATTGCTGGATATCCCGCGCGCTCCAGTCGTTCAGCAGCACCATGCCGAAGATATGCGCCTCCGCCTCCTCACACGCGATCGGCTCGCCCAGCGCATTGCCGCGCCCGACGATAAAGCCCGTCTCCAGTTCGATATCCAGCTTGCGGCACGCGCCGAAGATCGGCCGTTCCTCGTCCGGCAACTTGATCTGACCGTTCGGACGACGCACCGGCGTGCCGCTGACCACGACCGACGACGCGCGCCCGTTGTACCCCACCGGCAATTCCGACCAGTTGGGCAAAAGCGCATTCTTCGGATCGCGAAACATCGAGCCGACGTTCGTCGCATGCTCTTTCGACGAATAAAAATCCGTATAGCCCGGAATATCGACCGGCAAGTGCATCGTCGCGTCCTTGCGCGGCACGAGCACCCGGCGGCGCAACGCGGCATCGTCCCGCAGCGTCGGCGTGTCCCGTGCGAGCAGCCCGCTCAGTGCGATCCGCACCGCGCGCCACGTATCGCGTCCGAGCGCGATGAACGGATTCAGACGCGGCGCGGCGAAAGCGCCCTGCGCGTCGATCAGACGTTCGCCTTCCAGCGCGGCCAGATCGACGATCCATTCGCCGATCGCCGCGCCCGCGCGCGGCCGCTCGTCGACGGCATCGCTGAAAATGCCGAACGGCAGGTTCTGAATCGGAAAGTCGCTCGCCGGATCGTTCGCGGACTCGATCCAGCTCTTGAGCGTGGGTGCGAGTGTCGCCTTCAGCGCGTCGTTCATCGTTGCTCCGGATTGAAGTGTTTCGTGAGGCCTTGCCAGCATTCGTAGTAATTCGCCTGCAATTGCGCGGTTTCCAGCGCGAACTGCGTCGGCTTGATGAGCGTGCGCGTTTCGAACATGAACGCGAGCGTGTCGCCGACCTTCGCGGGCTTCGACGTATCGCTCTTCGATGCCTTCTCGAACGTTTCCGCATCCGGCCCGTGGCCCGACATGCAGTTGTGCAGGCTCGCGCCGCCGGGCAGGAAGCCTTCGGCCTTCGCGTCATATACGCCGTGCACGAGGCCCATGAACTCGCTCGCGACATTGCGATGGAACCATGGCGGCCGGAACGTATCTTCAGCGGCGAGCCAGCGCGGCGGGAAGATCACGAAGTCGATGGAATCGACGCCGGGCGTATCGCTCGGAGACTGCAGCACGAGGAAAATCGACGGATCGGGATGGTCGAAGCTGATCGAACCGATCGTGTTGAAGTGCCGGAGATCGTACTTGTACGGCGCATAGTTGCCGTGCCACGCGACGACATCGAGCGGCGAATGGCCGATGTCCGCGCGCCACAACGCGCCGTTCAGCTTCGTCACGAGTTCGAAATCGCCCTCGCGGTCTTCATACGCCGCATGAGGCGTGAGGAAATCGCGCGGATTCGCCAGGCCGTTCGAGCCGATCGGCCCGAGATCGGGCAATTGCAGCAGCGCGCCGAAGTTTTCGCAGACATAACCGCGCGCCTCGCCGTCGGGCAGCGCCACCGAAAAGCGCACGCCGCGCGGAATCACCGCGATTTCGAACGGCGCGACATCGAGCTTGCCGAGTTCCGTCGCAATCGACAGGCGCCCTTGCTGCGGCACGATCAGCAATTCACCGTCGGAATCGTAGAAGAAGCGGTCCTGCATCGACCGGTTCGCGGCATACAGATGAATCGCGCAACCCGACATGGATTCCGCCGCGCCGTTGCCGGCCATCGTCACCCAGCCGTCGATGAAATCGGTCGGCTCGGCGGGCATCGGCAGCGGGTCCCATCGCAACTGGTTCGGCGGCGTGGGCGGCACATCGGCGAAATTCGCGACGAGCTTCGCGCGCAGCCGGTCGCCCGTGATGCGCGTGAACGGCTTGTGTACCGCCCCCGGCCGGATGCGATACAGCCACGAGCGCCGGTTGTGCGCGCGCGGCGCGGTGAACGCGGTGCCGGATAGCTGCTCGGCATACAGGCCGTAGGCGGCGCGCTGCGGCGAGTTGCGGCCGAGCGGCAATGCGCCGGGTAACGCTTCGGTGGCGAAATCGTTGGCGAAGCCGGATTGATACTGCCGGCTCGCGTCGGTGTGAGTTTCGAAAGCGGACATCGCGGAAGTCCTCAAGGGTTCGACGTTCACCAATAGTAAACCGATTACGATTAGTGAAATAGCTCGTATACCCTGATTCGACGCCGCGCGCCTTGCATATCAATATGTCGATTTGGTGCAAGGCGATCGGTTGCGCGCTGGTAGCATCGATACGAGAACTTCAAACGCCTCCACGACGCCCTCATGATCGCCCCTTCGTTGCCAGAACTCGTCGCCCGGGCTGCGGAACATCGGTTCCTCGGCGCGCATATCGTTCTCGGCGAAGGCGAACATGCGCGGGAGGCGATCGCGCATTACGGTGAAATGACGGTGGCGAGCGCCTACGAGCCGATCTTCGATGTCGGCACGCACAGCTTTCCGCAGACACTGTCCGCATCGCACGAAAGCGCGGAGCGGTTCGGCGATGAACTCGGCTTGCAGGCACTGACGCTGATCGAAGGCGACGTCCCGCGCGATCCGTTCGCCCGCTTCGACGATGACCGCGAGCTGGTCGCGCTCGACCGCCTGTCGCGGACGCTGCATGCGTTCAACTTTTTCGGGCGGCAGCGCACGGGCTTGCTCTTTCTGCGCGTTCACGAGCGCCTGCTAAAAAGCGTGAAGTACGATCACGGGCTGCACTTTTCGTCGGTGCTGCTGGAGTTCGGGATCAACCCGGCGCGCGTGGTGATCGAACTGCCGGCGGCGGCGGTCGCGCACAAGACCTTTCTCGGCTATCTGACCAAGAGCTATCAGCATTACGGCTTCAAGGTGGCGGGTAATCTGCCCAACGCGGGGCAGATCATGGCGGTGTCGGAGATGGCGCGGCTCGACTTCATCAAGATGGATGCCGGCGCCGCGCTGCGCGATTCCGTCGTGAAGCATCTCGTGGCTTACGCGCATCGGCTGAAGATCCCGCTGATCTTCTCGAATGTCTCCGACGAAGCGCAGTTCAACGCGCTTCAGCAATTCGACGTGCACTTCGTGCAGGGGCCGGTGTTCGACGCGCATGCGGGCGCTGCCCGCTAGCCGTTGCGCTATTCGGCGCGCAGCCGGTGCATCGCGTCCTTGAGCGCCGGATAGAGATCGACGTACACGCCGAACCGCTCCTGATACACGCGCTGCCGCCCGGCGTCGGGCGTCGCGCGCTCGACGAGCGTGACCCATCCGCCTTCGGCGGTTTCGCGTGAGATGAGTCCCGCACCGAGCGCCGCGAGCAGGGCCGCCCCCATCGCGGCTTCGACTTCCTGTTCGATCGACACGACCGGATATCCGGTCACATCCGCGATGATCTGCATCCACAAGTCCGAATGCGCCGCGCCGCCGACGACGATCAGCCGGTCATCCAGCGATTGCGCCCCGCGCCGCCCCGCCTCCATGTTGTGCTTCAGCGCGAATGCGACGCCTTCGAGCACCGCGCGATACAGCGTCGCCCGCGTGTGAAAGAGATTGAGGCCGACGAAGGTGCCGCTCGCACGGGCGTCCCAGACCGGGCTGCGCTCGCCCATCAGATACGGCAGAAACACGACGCCATCCGATCCCGCCGCGACCTTCGACGCCGCCTCTTCCAGCAGCCGATGCGCGTCGCCGTGCGGCGACTGCTTCGCGGCTTCGATCTCGGCCTGGCAGAACTGATCGCGATACCACGCGACGCACGCGCCCGCCGTGCTCGCGCCGCCGAACACGTAGAGATCGCGCTTGCCGTTGTAGACGTGCGGCATCGACACGAGGCCGTGCCGTGCATCGACGCTCTGGTTGATGTAGCCCCAGCACATGCTCGTGCCGATCATCGCGACGTGATGCCCCGCCTGCGTGACGCCGGCGGCGAAGGTGGCGACGGCCGCATCGACGCCGCCCGCGACGACCGGCGTGCCGGCGGCGAGCCCCAGCTGGTCGGCCCATTGCGGCAGGAGTCCGCCCACCACGTCCGACGATTCGACGAGCCGCTCGGGCATCATCGACGCGGGAATGCCGAGCATATCGAGCGCTTCGTGCGACCACGCGCGGCCGTTCACGTCGTACACGCCGCCGATGTTGCCGGCCGAGCTATGGTCCACCGCCAGTTCGCCGGTCAGCCGCTGGATCACGAACGCGTTCGGCGGCAGCAGCCAGCGCGTCCTGCTCCAGACATCCGGCCGATGATTGCGCAGCCACAGCATCTTCGTGAAACCGTAGTAACTGTCGACGCCATTGCCCGTGATCGCCGCGAGCCGCGTGACATCGACGTGCTCGCGCACCCAGTCGACTTCGGCCGTCGCGCGCCGGTCCATCCAGATGAGGCACGGATGGAGCGGCTCGATGTGTTCATCGACCGGAACGCCCGAACCGCCATAAAGACTGCTCACGCATAGCGATTTGATCTGCCGCGCGTCGACGCCCTGCTCCTTCGCCTTCGCGACGCACGCCGCGATGCATGCGGTCACGGCGTCGAACCAGACTTGCGGCCATTGCTCGGCCCAGAGCGGCTTCGGCGTGTCGGGATGGTAGGCGCTCGAATGCTGCGCGACGATCGCGCCTTGCGTATCGACGAGCAGCGCCTTCGTGCTCTGCGTCCCGATGTCGATGCCGATCACATAGTCCATTCGCGTCTCCTATCTTTCTATCGTTATGGTGCGCCTGTCGTTTCGAACCGAAGCCGCATGCACCTTCCGTCAATCGAGGCCGCGTTGACTATCCGGGTAATTCCCGATCAGCGACGACGCGCGTTCTGGTGCGGTGCAGCGTCGAAGGCCAGACGCCAGCCCTAAGGCGTGACGCCGTGCGGCATGGGCGAATCGCGCCGCATCGCAACGACGATGCAGCCGCGCCGCGCCTTGACTTTCGGGATAGCGGATAAGATCATTCGACCACCTATCGAGCAAATGTTCAGTCAGCCGTCCACGCAGAACGGGCGCATAGCCAAAGGGAAGAGAAGACATGAGTAGCGAAGCCAGCGTTGCAAAGGCGAGTGCGAACGTGATCCTGCACATCGGGGCGGGATCGTTTCATCGCGCGCATCAGGCGTGGTATCTGCACCGGCTGATCGAATCCGGCGATGCGAGCTGGTCGCTTGCCGTCGGCAACATTCGCGGCGACATGAACGCCGTGCTCGATGCGCTCGCCGCGCAAAACGGCGAGTACACGCTCGAGACCGTGACGCCGCAGGGCGAGCGCGAATACGAACGGGTGAAATCGATCAAAAAGGTCGTGCCGTGGTCCGCCGATCTCGCGCAACTGATCGCGACGGGCGCCGCGCCGGACTGCAGGATCGTGTCGTTCACCGTGACCGAGGGCGGCTATTACCTCGACGAGCACGACAGGCTCGACACGGCCAACGCCGACCTCGCCGCCGATCTAAAGGGCGCAAAAACGACGATCTATGGCGCGCTGGCCGCCATCCTCGATGCGCGTATGAAAAACGGCGCGGGCAAGGTCTCGCTGCAGAACTGCGACAACCTGCGCAGCAACGGCGATCGCTTTAAGGCGGGCATGCTCGAGTTTCTGCAATTGCGCGGCGAAACCGCGCTGCGCGACTGGATGATCGCGAATACGTCGTGTCCGAACTCGATGGTCGATCGCATCACGCCGCGCCCGACGCCCGATGTCGCCGAGCGCGTGAAAGCCGCGACCGGCTTCGACGATCGCGCGCCGGTGATGGGCGAGAAGTTCATCCAGTGGGTGATCGAGGACGAGTTCTGCGCGGGCCGTCCCGCGTGGGAGAAGGTCGGCGCGGAGATGGTCGAATCGGTGCTGCCGTATGAAGAGGCGAAGATCCGCATTCTCAACGCGAGCCATAGCTGCATTGCGTGGGCGGGGACGCTCGTCGGCCTGCAATATATTCACGAAGGCACCCAGGACATGGAAATTCGCGCGCTCGCGGAAGCCTATGTCACCGAGGACGTGATTCCCTGCCTCACGCCGAGCCCGATCGACCTCGCGAAGTATCGCGACGTGGTGCTCGACCGCTTCAGCAATCCGTACATCAAGGACACGAACCAGCGCGTCGCGGCGGACGGGTTCTCGAAGCTGCCGGGCTTTATCGCGCCGACGCTGTCGGAATGCTTCGCGCGCAATGTCGATCCGGACGCGACGGCGGTTCTCCCCGCGCTCTTCTTCCGCTTCCTCGAACGGTGGCACGAGAACAGGCTGCCGTATGCGTATCAGGACGGCGTGATGGACCCAGCCGTCGCGCATGGCTACTTCACGGCGAGCGATCCGGTCAAGGCGTTCGTCGCCGACAAGCTCCTTTGGGGCAGCATGGCGCAGACCGAGAATCTCGAGCGCGTGATGCGCAAGGCGATCGCACGGGTGGATGCGTGGCTCGCGAATCGTCCGTAGGCGTGCTGGCTAAGCGCCGCTCCGGTATTGTGCTCATGGCGCGGCGTCACGCACGGCGTTAAATTCCCTGTTTCTGCCGGATGAGTCCCGGCCTCGACCAAGGCATCGTTCATGTACTTAGGCATCGACCTCGGCACCTCCGAAGTGAAAGTGCTGCTGCTTGCGGGCGACGGCAGCGTCGTCGGCACGGCGGGCACGCCGTTCACGGTATCGCGCCCCAAGCCGCGCTGGTCGGAACAGAATCCGCTCGACTGGTGGGACGGCACGCGCGCCGCGCTCTTCAGGCTGCGCGAGAAGTATCCGGCGGAGTTTGCGCAGGTTCGCGGCATCGGGCTGTCCGGTCAGATGCACGGCGCGGTGCTGCTCGATTCCACTGATCGCGTGCTGCGTCCCGCGATTCTCTGGAACGACATGCGCAGCGACAAGGAGTGCGCCGAGTTGTACGAGCGTGCGCCGCATCTGCACGAGATCGCCGGCAATCTGGCGATGCCGGGCTTTACTGCGCCGAAGCTGCTCTGGGTGAGGCACAACGAGCCGGACATCTTTGCGCAGACCGCGTGCGTGTTGCTGCCGAAGGATTATTTGCGCATGCATTTGACGGGCACGAAGGTGTCCGATCCATCGGATGCGGCGGGAACGTTGTGGCTCGACGTGGCGCGCCGCGACTGGTCCGACGAACTGCTTGCCGCGTGCGGAATGTCGCGCCAGCAGATGCCATCGCTGGCCGAGGGCAGCGAGCCTTCGGGCACCTTGCTGCCGGAGCTGGCGGCGGAGCTTGGCTTGCGTGATGACGTGATCGTGGCAGCGGGCGGCGGAGACAATGCGGCGAGCGCGGTGGGCATCGGTGCGACTGAACCGGGCGATGGTTTCCTGTCGCTGGGCACATCGGGCGTGCTGTGCGTGGTGGGCGACCGGTTCCGGCCGAATCCGACGTCGGCGGTGCATGCGTTTTGCCATGCGATTCCGGACCGGTGGCATCAGATGAGCGTGGTGTTATCGGCGGCGAGCTGTCTGCGCTGGGTATGCAAGCTGACGTCCACGGATGAGCCGACTTTGCTTGCTGAGGTGGAGGCTTTGCCGGCGGAGGTTTTGACCACTGCGCCGTTGTTCTTGCCTTACCTGAGCGGTGAGCGCACGCCGCATAACGATCCTTATGCGCAGGGCGTGTTTTTCGGCATGACGCATGCGACGGATCGTGCTTTGCTCGGCTATTCGGTGCTCGAAGGCGTGACGCTCGCATTGACCGATGGGCTGGATGCTTTGCAGTCCGCCGGAACGCAGACGCGGGCATTGTCGATGTTGGGCGGCGGCGCCCGCAGCGCGTACTGGGGGCAGATGTTCGCCGATGCGTTCAATACGCCTACGCGGACGCACGGCGGCGGGGAAACCGGGGCTGCGCTCGGGGCCGCACGGTTGGGGTGGCTTGCAGCCGGGGGCGATCCTGCGGTCGTGCTTGCGAAGCCTTCCGTCAAGCAGGAGTTCTCGCCGGACGGCGAACGGCATCTCGTCTTGCGGCAGCGGCTTAAAGGGTTTCGTGAGCTTTATCAGCATGTGCGGCCTTTGTTTGATGTTTCTCGGCCTCGGTTAATTTGATTTCTTTCTTTGCTCGTGGCACGGGGGGTGGTCAGTCTTCGCTTTCGTGAAGCTTGGTTTCGTGTCGGTCTATTAGCTCGCCCCTCCCCGGGGCGGGGGTCACTTTCTTTGCCGCTGCAAAGAAAGTAACCAAAGAAAGCAGCTTTTTTTCGAACCGCCCAATCCACTAACTTGCGTGGCCACTCCGTAGAACAGCGGTGGCACTCAGCTTGATAGAGCCTTGAATCACCTTCCGCGCCCGCTGACTACTAACGTCCTCCGAGCCCCTTGGCTCGTTAACACCAACGCAGATCTAAACGCAATGCGCCATCAAGCGCGAACGCTAGCCGCCAAGCGGCGACGACCCTACGCCAGTTCCCCTGCGAGACGTTAGGCAGTTACATTGAACGTCAATCGAGAAAGAAGCTTCTGTCTTTGCTGTGCTTGCTGTGCTTGCTGTGCTTGCTGTGCTTGCTGTGCTTGCTGTGCTTGCTGTGCTCGCTGTCTTTGCTGTCTTGCGCCGCTTATGTCGCGCTTGCTGTGTTTGCTAGTTTTGCTGCGTTTGCGGTGCGTGCTGTCTTTGCTGTAGTGTTTGGAGAGGTGGGAGTTTGCGGTTGGCTGTGTGCGAGTGAGGTTTTGTCGAGCCAAGGGGCTCGGAGGACGTTAGTTGTCAGCGGGCGTGGAAGGTGATTCAAGGCTCTTTCAAGCTGAGTGCCACCGATGTTCTACGAAGTGAGCACACAGGTCAGTGCTTCGGGCCAAAAAAGCTGCTTTCTTTGGTTACTTTCTTTGCATGGGACCAGAGTAAGGCGCTAAAGCGCCAACTCTGGTCGACAGCCAAGAAAGTGACCCCCGCCCCGGGGAGGGGCGCGCTAATAGACCGACACGAATAACCGAAGAAAAACCTCCGCCCGCAAAGGGGCACCCCACCAGACCGACACGAATAACCGAAGAAGAAACCCCGCCCCGCAAACGGACACCCCCCAGACCAACACAAATTAAAGCTCAACACCAAAAGAAGAGAACGACGAACCCCAAAGTGCCAAAATCCAACGAAAAGCTCGACCTGGCAACCCGCGCAGCGTGGCTGTACTACGTCGCCGGCAACACGCAGAACGAGATCGCCGAGAAGTTACAAATCTCGCGCCCGGTCGCGCAACGCCTCGTGGCCTTCGCCGTAGAAAAAAACCTCATCCGCGTGCGCGTCGATCACCGCATCGCCGATTGCCTGTCGCTCGCGCAACAGCTCTGCGACCGCTACGGCCTCGCGCTGTGCGAAGTCGTGCCCATCGACGGCGACAACACCGAACAAGTCGACCGCAAGCTCGCCGTCGCCGGAGCGCAAGTCATGGAGCGCTATCTCACCGACGAAAAACCCATCGTCGTCTCCATCGGCAGCGGACGCACGCTCAAGGCAGTCGTCGCGCAAATCGGACAGATCGACCGGCCACAGCATCGCTTCGTGTCGATGGTCGGCGCCATCGCGCAAGACGGATCGTTCAATCGCTACGACGTCGCCCAGCAACTCTCCGAAAAAACCGGCGGCAAGCACTTCATGCTGCCCGCGCCGCTCATGGCCGACAGCGAAGCCGAACGCGCGCAATGGGTCAATCACCGGCTATACCGCATCGTCGACGAACTCGCGCAACAG
Source organism: Caballeronia grimmiae (assembly GCF_000698555.1). Taxonomy (GTDB): domain Bacteria; phylum Pseudomonadota; class Gammaproteobacteria; order Burkholderiales; family Burkholderiaceae; genus Caballeronia; species Caballeronia grimmiae. The sequence goes on from NZ_JFHE01000027.1 coordinate 64,004, forward strand.
GCCGATGTGGCCTTCGTCGGCATCGGCAACATCGGCATCAACTGTCCGCTGCACGAAGACGGCTTCATCACGCGCGGCGAAGTCGAAGAGATGATGCAAGGCGGCGCGGTCGCCGAATGGCTCGGGCTGCCCATCGACGCAGAAGGCAAGCGCGTCACGTCGACGACAGGCGCACGCGTCACGAGCCTCAAGCTCGATTCGCCGCCGAAGCGTCCGACCATCGGCTTCGCAGGCGGCGAGCGCAAACGCAACGCGCTGATCGCCGCGCTCAAAGGTCAGTGGCTCTCCGGGCTCGTCACCGACGAACTGTGCGCCCGCGCCGCGCTGGACGCTTGACTCCTCGACTCTGAAGCTCAGAACGCGATCTCGGCTTCGACTGCTTGCCCCGCTTCGAGCGCGATGCCCTCGCCATCGACGACAATCGCGTTCTTCCCGAACGTCAGTTTGCCGCCATGCTGCTCGCTCGCGCGATACGTGCTCATCGTGTCGAGCGGCTCGTGCGGCCACGCGGGATTCGGCGCGCCGGTAAGCTGATCGATCGTCGGTACAGGGCAGCGCGTGCAGAGCTTGACGAGCCGCAGCCGCACATCGCCGCTCGACGCGCGAATCCGCATGTCGCCGACATAGTCTTCCTCGAACGCATCCAGCCCGCCGACGACCACGTTCGGCCGGAACCGGTCCGCCGATATCGCCGGCGCGCCCTTCTGCACGAGACGCGCGTTGAGATCGTCGAGCGATGCCTGACCGAGCACGAGCAGCGGGAAACCATCGGCGAAGCGCGTTTGCGTGTCGATAGGCGCGGTCCATTTCTCATCGACCGCGCGGCGAGCGTCCGGCCCGAAGCGCGCGAGCTTGGCCGATACGCCGAGAAAATCACCGAGCCATTGCGACGTTTCACGGCCCGTGTCGAGCGCATCGACCGTGTCGCCCCATACCGTCGCCTGCATGCGGTCCGTGCCGTTCAGCGCACGGACATCAAGCGGCGTGCGCAAGGTCGGCATGCCGGCCGCGCTGAGCGTCAAATGATCGCCGTCGAATGCGGTCCGAATCAGCGCCATGCGCGGGTGGGTGCGCTGCGTGATCATGCCGCCCGATGCGTCGGTGACCATCCAGTTGCGGTCGTATTCGAGGCCTGTTTCGAGCAGCGTCGCGCGTTGCAGGGCGATGCCCGCGCAGGACTTGACCGGATAGACGAAGAGTTCGTTGATGACGGGCATGGTGGTCGATGGATGAGCGAATCCGAACCGGCATTATCGCGCGTCCATCGACCAGACAAAGCGGCTTACGCCGAAGCGCGCATCGGCCTCACTTCCGGATGCTCCTTCAGATAAGCCTCGACCACGTTGCGCTGGAACGCCTGCCCTTCCGCGTCGAACATATGGCAGTGATCCGGCTCCGCGCCGAGCCTCAGCTTCTCGCCGCGCGCATGCTTTTCCAGCGGCGGAATGCGCGAGATGAGGCCATCGGGCGCGACCTGCGTTTCCGCGTAGAGATACGCGGCGTCGCCGAGCGTTTCGACCGTCATCGTCGATGCGGACACGCCATACTCGCTCGATGCCGTCACCGGCTGCAAATGCTCCGGCCGGATGCCGACCGTCACCGCATCGCCCGCCTTTGCATTGCCGGGCAGCACGCCGGCGAGTTGCGTTTCGCCGGTCGCGTACTTCACGAGCACGCCGCCGTCACGCACCTGCACCACGGTGCCCGACAAAAAGTTCATCTTCGGAGAGCCGATGAAGCCCGCCACGAACTTGTTCGCCGGCGCGTGATACAGCGTGTTCGGCGTGCCGACCTGTTCGACGTTGCCCGCCGACAGCACGACGATCTTGTCCGCGAGCGTCATCGCTTCCACCTGATCGTGCGTCACGTAGATCATCGTCGTCTTGAGATCGTCGTGAAGACGCGCGAACTCGAGGCGCATCTTTACGCGCAACGCGGCGTCGAGATTCGAGAGCGGCTCGTCGAACAGAAAGACCTTCGGCTTGCGCGTGATCGCGCGGCCGATTGCGACGCGCTGGCGCTGGCCGCCCGACAATTGCTTGGGCTTCCTGTCCAGCAGATGATCGATGTGCAGAATCTTCGCGGCCTGCTTCACCGCCGCGTCGATGGCCGGCTTCTTCTCGCCCGCGAGCTTGAGGCCGAAAGCCATGTTGTCGTAGAGCGTCATGTGCGGATAAAGCGCGTACGACTGAAACACCATCGCGATGCCGCGCTTCGCGGGCGGCAGGTCGTTCACGCGTGTGCCGTCGATCATCAGTTCGCCGCCGCTGATGTCTTCGAGACCCGCGATCATGCGCATCAGCGTGGACTTGCCGCAGCCCGATGGCCCGACGAACACGACGAACTCGCCGTCATCGATATCGAGGTTGACGCTCTTCATCACCTCGGTGTCTTCGTATCGCTTGTTGATATTGCGCAGGGTCAGGCTAGCCATGATGTTGTCTCTCCATGCATTCTTGGGTCACGCGCGCTATTTCGCCTCGAACGTCGCGTGCTTGAGCCATTGATCGACCAGCGCGGGCAGGCGCGCCATATCGTCGAACACGATTTCAGCGCCCGCGCGCTCGAGCGCGCCGATCTGCCCTTCGGTCGCATGTCCGCCGCCGATGAAGCCGAGCACCGGCATGCCCGCCGCCTTCGCCGCCGTCACGCCCGTCACGCTGTCCTCGACGACGAGACAGCGCAGCGGATCGACGCCCATCGCGCGAGCCGCCGCGAGATACACGTCGGGCGCGGGCTTCGGATTCGCAACCATGTCCGCGCAGAAACGCCGCTCGCCGAAGAAGCGCACGAGGCCGGTGCGTTGCAGCACGGTATCGACATACGAAGAAAAGCTATTGCTCGCGCAGGCCTTGTTGAGCGGCACCGCAGCGAGCGCCGCTTCGATGCCTTCCACGGGCGGCGCCTGCACCGCTGCCGCTTCGACGGACCGCCGGATCGCGACGACCTGCTCCGGCGTGAGCGTGCGATTCACCGTATCGGCCGCGCTCGCAAGCACCGCTTCGATGCGCAAGCCGAGCAGCGGCATCACCACCGGCTCGACATCGACGCCCGGCCATAACGCCTCGAGCTCGGTCACGAGCATGCGCGCCGCCACGGCTTCGCTGTCGATCAACACGCCGTCGCAATCGCAGATCATCAGGCGATCTTCGAGGTTGGCCGCTTCGAATGAACTTGATGTCACGAGCCCGCCCTCACTTGACCGCGCCGAACGTCAGACCGCGCACCAGCTGCTTCTGCGACAGCCAGCCGACGATCAGAATTGGCGCGACCGCCAGCAGCGAAGCCGCCGAGAGCTTGGCCCAGAACAAGCCTTCCGGACTCGAATACGACGCGATGAACACCGTCAGCGGCGCAGCGTTCGAGCTCGACAAGTTGATGCTCCAGAATGCTTCGTTCCACGACAGGATGATGAGCAGCAGCCCCGTCGATGCAAGCCCCGGCAGCGCCATCGGCATGAGGAGATAGATGATCTCCTGCCACGTCGTCGCGCCGTCGATGCGCCCCGCTTCCAGGATGTCCTTCGGCACCTCGTTGAAGTACGTGAACGCCATCCACACCGCGATCGGCAGATTGATCAGCGTGTACACGATGATGAGACCGCTGACCGTATCGAGCAGGCCCGCGTTCTTCCACAGCAGATAGATCGGCACCAGCACGCCGACCGACGGCATCATCTTCGTCGAGAGCATCCACAGCAGCAGCTTCTGCGTTTTTCTCGTGGGAAAGAACGCCATCGCGTACGCGCACGGCACCGCCAGAATCAGGCAGATGACCGTGACGCCCACCGAGATCATCACCGAGTTCAGCGCGAAGCCGAAGTAATTGCTGCGCGCGAACACTTCGCGGAAGCTGTCGAGCGTCGGCGAGAAGATCAGCGACGACGCATACGCCTGCTGCTCGGTCTTGAACGCGGTGATCGTCATCCAGAAGATCGGGAAGAACAGCAGGATGGAGACGATCCACGCGACGACGCCGGGCACGATGCGCTTCACACGGTCCAGCACGGGCACGGAAGGCGCTGTGGTAACGGATTGCGTGCTCATGACTCGTACTCCCCTTTGAGGTTCTTCGCGAGCATGCGAACGAGGAAGAACGCAACGATGTTCGCCAGAATGACCGCCAGAATGCCGCCCGCCGATGCGAGACCCACGTCGAATTGCTGAAGGCCGAGCGCGTAGATCAGGTACGAAAGGTTCGTCGTTGCGGTGCCGGGGCCGCCGCCGGTGGTCGTATAAATTTCAGCGAAGATGGAGAGCAGGAAGATGGTTTCCATCATCACGACGACCGCGATCGCGCGCTTCAAATGCGGCAACGTGATGAAGAAGAACATCGAGAACGGGCCTGCTCCGTCGATGCGCGCCGCTTCCTTCTGCTCCTGATCGAGCGATTGAATCGCGGTGAAGAGAATAAGGAACGCGAACGGCAGCCACTGCCACGCGACGATCACGATCACCGCGAAGAGCGGATAGTCCGCGAACCAGTCGATCGGCTGAAGCCCGAGCGATCGCATCAGCGAGGCGACGAGACCATACACCGGATGCAGGATCATGTTCTTCCAGATCAGCGCCGAGACCGTGGGCATCACGAAGAACGGCGCGATCACGAGCAGCCGCGCGATGCCCTGCCCCACGAACTTGCGGTCGAACAGCACGGCGAGCAGCACGCCGCCGATAACCGTGATCGCCAGCACTGAGATGATCAGCGTCAGCGTATGACCGATGGACGGCCCGAACGCCGGATCGGTGACGAGGAACTCGAAGTTGTCGAAGCCCGCGAATCCTTTGACATCGGGATTGAGCAGGTTGTAGCGCGAGAACGAAAACCAGATCGTCATCGCGAGCGGAATGGCCATCCACAGGAACAGCAATCCGGACGATGGCGTGATGAGCCAGCGGACCGACTTCGCGCGCTTCTTGTCGCGCTCGGCGGCGGACTCCTCGAAGTGATCGGTGATGGCGGGATTCAGTTGACGCATGATCGTGTCACCTCTCGATGATGCCAGCGGGCCGCGCCGCATCGTGCGGCCCGCACACTGCGTGGATTTACTTCTGATACCCGGCTTGCTTGACTGCGCGATCGGCTGCCGCGTTGGCCGCCTTCAGCGCATTGTCGACGCTTGTCTGCCCGGCGACGACGCCGGCAATCGACTGTCCGACGACAGTGCCGAACGACTGGAACTCGGGAATGCCGACGAACTGGATGCCGCTATACGGCACCTTCTTCAGCGACGAATCGTTCGGGTCCGCGGTCTCGATCGCCTTCAGCACGAAGTCGCCGAACGGCGCGGCCTGCTTGTACTCGGGCCGCGCATAGGTGGACTTGCGCGTGCCCGGCGGCACCGACGCCCAGCCTTCGTCCTTGCCGACCATCTCGATGTATTCCTTCGACGTGGCCCACGCGGCGAACTTCTTCGCGGCATCCTGCTGCTTCGACGTCTTCGGCACCGCGAGCGACCACGACCACAGCCAGTGCGAACCCTTCGGCGTGACCTGCGTCGGCGCGGCGGCGAAACCGATCTTGTCCGCGACTTGCGATTGCGACTTGTTGTAGAGCATGCCGGCCGCGACAGTGGCATCGATCCACATCGCGCACTTGCCGGACGACATCAGCGTAAGGTTTTCGTTGAAGCCGTTCGAGCTGGCTCCCGGGGGGCCGTCGTTCTTCAGCAGGTCGGCGTAGAAGGAAACGGCCTTGTGCCACTCGGGGGAATCGAGCTGCGCCTTCCATTGCTCGTCGAACCATCGGCCGCCGAAGGTATTCACCACCGTCGAGACGAAAGCCATGTTCTCGCCCCAGCCCGCCTTGCCGCGCAGACAGATGCCGTACTGGCCCTTCGACTTGTCGGTGAGCTTGTCCGCGAACTGCTTGATCTGGTCGTAGGTCGGCTGGTCCGGCATCTTCAGGCCAGCGGCCTGGAAAAGGTCCTTGCGGTAATACGTCATCGAGCTTTCGACGTAGAACGGCAGCGCGTAAAGCTGGCCGTTGTACGAGAGGCCGTCGCGGGCGGTCTTCACGACATCGTCGAGATCGTAATTGGCGGGCAGGCCGGTCATCGGCGAAAGCCAGCCGCGCTTGCCCCACTGCGGCGCTTCATACGTGCCGATGGTCAGTACGTCGAACTGGCCGCTGTTGGTGGTGATGTCGGTCGTTGCGCGCTGGCGCAGCACGTTCTCTTCGAGGATCACCCACTTGAGCTGAATGTCGGGATTCGCTTTCTCGAATGCCGGCGAGAGCTTCTTCAGCTCGATCATGTCCGGATTGTTGAGCGTCGCGATGGTGATGGTCGTCGCGGCTTGTGCGCTAAGCGGCACGAAAGCCGCGGTCGCGAGCGCGGCCGACATCGCCGACAGGGTCAGGAATGCGGTGGTGGCCCGCCGCGCGCGCGGCTGTGCTGGAACGATGCGTTGGGTGCGGTTCATTCGGTTCGTCTCCTTTTTCGTTAGCACGGGCGCAGGGACGGTCATCGAGGGCCGTCTGTCTGCCTTGTGTCGATGCGCGATGCACGTGTGAGTTGAGTGCATTCGCGCGGTTTCATCGTCCGCGACGCCGTTTCAATATAGACGGTGCGCCCGATGCTGCAAGGCGCGTGCGCGGATCAACTCATCCAGTTGCCGCCGTCCACGTTCAGGGTCTGGGCGGTGATGTAATCGGAATCGGCCGATGCAAGGAACAGCGCGGCGCCGGTCAGATCGGCGGGCACGCCCATGCGCCCGAGCGGCACTTCCTCGCCGACGATGCGTTTCTTTTCGCCGAGCGGCCGGTTTTCGTAGCGTGCGAAGAGCGCATCGACCTGCTCCCACATCGGGGTATCGACGACGCCCGGCGCGATGCCGTTCACGTTGATGCGTTCTTTCGCGAGCGCGAGCGCCGCTGATTGCGTGTAGCTGATAACTGCCGCCTTCGTGGCGCAATAGTGGGCGACGAGCGCCTCGCCGCGCCGCCCCGCCTGCGACGACATGTTGATGATCTTGCCGCCCCGTCCCTGCTCGACCATGCGTGCGGCGACGGCCTGCATCAGGAAGAACATGCCCTTCACGTTGACCGCGAACAGGCGGTCGTACACGTCCCAGGATTCGTCGAGGATCGGGCGCATGTCGAAGAGCGCCGCGTTGTTGAACAGAATGTCGATGCCGCCGAAGCGCTCGACGGCGCTCGCCACGATGCGCTCGATGTCTTCCCGGCGCGTGACGTCCGCTCTGAGCGCGAGGACGCGGTCCGATGCGTCGGCGAAGCGTTGCGAGAGTTCCTGCTCGTCCTTGACGTCGACGATGACGAGCTTCGCGCCTTCGTCGAGATAACGCCGCGCGACCGCCTCACCGATTCCGCTCGCCGCGCCTGTGATGACCGCGATCTTGTCTTTCAGTCTCACCGATGTCTCCGGGTCTTCGTTCGGCGCGATGGTGAGCGAACGCTCTGCGACCGAACAATTGCTCGTTGTGTGATCGAATGATCGGTGCTGGACGAGGCGATGTCAAGGTGGGAAAACGAGGCATCGATGGTGCAGTGCGCCAACTTGCGGGTTGCTGCCGCTGCGCGCCTCACGGTTTATCGGCCAATGCGCCGTTCTAGGATTGGTCTCGTTGACGAGCCGTGCGGCGCTCCGCAATGTTCTTCGTTTCCGCGAAGCACGCAATTGGCTCTGCGTGGCAGGCGACCGCGGTATCGAAGACGTCAAGTTTGCGATGGGAACGCGATGCACGCCCGGCGGTGCGGACCTTTCGCGTTGACCGAAGCACTGCCGGCCCATTTGACAGCACACGGCTGACTTTCCGAAAGTCTGCCGCCCAGGACCGAACCAACCGATACGAATGAACACCCGCTTCAAGACGTTACTGTGCGCGATTGCGATACTCCTCCCCGCTTTCACAGCGAACGCTTCTGCGTCATCTCGGGACACGATTCCCATAAAAACCGTGGAGTCGTCCCATCCGCCCTATGTTGCGAAAATCGCGGGCGGACGACTCGTATCCATCGCATTGCAGCCTCGGCAACTGCCTCTGGACATGAGTGCGGCGAACTCCATCAAGTCGGAGACCGGAGACTTCAAGCCGGCGCGTTATTCGTTTCCCGACGCGGCCGTGCCGCAATCCGTGTTGTCCCATATGTCGGCCATCTATCACTACGATCGCCGCCGCGACGTTCCGATCGTGTCCTCGGGAGGCGACTGGGTCATCGCAGAATATTTCCGGGCGGGCTCGCACGTGCCGGTGTCTCGATTCCAGTTGCTCGGCAAACAAGTGCAACGTCAGGAGCTTCTCGACGGAAGCGGCAAGGCGGTGGAAGTCATCGTGGTCGGATGGGCGCCGCGCACGGCGAACGACGACGAGCAAGCAACCGACCCGTCCGCGCTCGGCGACCATCCGGCATGGATACGCGTGTTCAAGGTCACGCCGTCTGGAAAGAAGACGCTCGTCGCGCTGGCTTCGCGAAAGACGCGTTTCTCGGTTGCACCTGATACGTACGACGCGCCGAGGGACGATGAACTCGTGTTCGGCTTGCCGAACGGTCAGTCGAAATGGCGGACGAAAGCGGAGTTTTTCAAGGCGTGTCGTATCGATCTCGACGCCCGGAGCCTGGCTGGAGCTTCGCGTCCGGCGAAAGGACTGCGCACGCCATGAATGGTTGGCGTGGCCATCTCGCGGTCTGTATCGCGTCGGCGGTCTTGCTCATCGGTCAAGGATCGATTGCCACGGGCCAAGCGGCCGTTCCAGAGCGTGCGAATCCGAACGCACCGAGGACTGAGCCCGACCACTTCTATGTCGCACGACGCGGCGATGCATTCGAGTACGCAAAGATTCCCGTCAATAGCGTCGACGCGGAATCGCGAGTTCTCGTCTGGTTTCTCGGCGTCCGCAAGGGTGGGCCCGCCGTTCGTTACGAGGACGGTCTGAGCACCGGAACGCTGACGTGCCATGACGACTGCCAGTTCGTGCTGGGCGCCACTACAGCGCACGGAAAAGTCACGCATATCGGTCGAATCCGCGTGACGAACGACCCTCTCATCTACGCAATCATGCGAGACGCGCAGGCTGGCCGCCTGTCTCGCCGCTAAACGCGCCTCCGCAACACCCGGTGCCGACGGTCAAACGCGTGCACATCCCGTTGATACGTTATATCATCGCGACAATTCAATCGAAACGCCGCAAGCCGCGGCGACCACGACATGACCGCGTCCATCGAAACCATGCTCGCCCGCGCCGAAGCGCTCGCCGATGAGCGCGGCCTCGCGCTGACGCCGCTGCGTCGCCACGTCTACGAACTCGTGCTGAAGGCGCACAAGCCGATCGGTGCGTACGACCTCATCGACGCGATGGAGCCCAAACGCGGCGCGCGCGTGCCGCCGACGACCGTCTATCGCGCGCTGGACTTCCTCGTCGAAAACGGCCTCGTGCATCGCATCGAGTCGAAGAACGCGTTCGTCGCGTGCTGCGATGCCGGCAAGCCCCACGAAAGCCAGTTTCTCATCTGCGACGAATGCGGCGCGACGCTCGAAATCCAGGGCCGGGAACTCGCCTCGTCGCTGTCCGCGAATCCGACCGCGCATGGCTTTCAGGTGCGTCATCAGGTCGTCGAACTGAGCGGCCTGTGCAGCGACTGTCAGTTCAAACACCGCGCGCAGCACGGCGCATGACATTCCGCATCCCCACAAGGAAAACGATGAAACTCGCGCATGTCCTGACCTGCATCGCCGTTGCGTTCAGCCTCTGCCACACCGCCGCCGCGCAAACGCCGGCGCAAAACGCACGCGTAGCGATCGTCGCGGCAGAGAATTTTTATGGCGATGTCATCCGCCAGTTGGGCGGCGACCGCGTGGACGTGACGAGCATCCTCAGCAATCCGGACCAGGACCCGCATCTGTTCGAAGCCAGCCCCAAGACCGCGCGCGCGCTTCAGCATGCCGCGCTCGTCGTCTATAACGGCGCGGACTACGACCCGTGGATGGACAAGCTGCTCGGCGCATCGAAGGGCAACGGCAAGCGCACGGTGATCGTCGCGGCGCAGCTCACCGGCAAGAAGCCCGGCGACAATCCGCATCTCTGGTACGACCCGCCGACGATGCCCGCCGTCGCGAAAGCGGTGAGCGCGTATTTGTCGAGCGCGGACCCCGCGCACAAGAGCGGTTACGACGCGCGCCTCGCCGCTTTCCTCGATTCGCTGAAGCCCGTCGACGCGCGCATCGCGGTGATGAAGTCGCACTTCAAGGGCGTGCCCGTGACGGCGACCGAACCGGTATTCGGCTATATGGCCGATGCGATCGGCTTCGAGATGCGCAACCAGCGCTTCCAGGCCGCCGAGATGAACGAGACCGAGCCGAGCCCCGCCGACATCGCCGCGTTCGAGAAAGACCTGCGCGAGCGGCGCGTGCACGTGCTGATCTACAACAGCCAGGCGACGGGCGCGCTCACGCGGCGGCTGCTCGATGTCGCGAAGGACGCGCACGTGCCGAGCATCAGCGTGACGGAGACGCTGCCCGCCGGCAAGACCTATCAGCAATGGATGCAGACGCAACTCGACGCCCTCGCGGGCGCGCTGCAAGGATGGCAACGATGACGCACGAGCCACAGGCCGCGCTCGAAGTCGATCGCGTGACGCTCGAACTCGGCGGGCGCGCGATTCTCAACGACGCGAGCTTCACCGTGAACACCGGCGAATTCATCGGCGTGCTCGGGCCGAACGGCGCGGGCAAGACCACGCT
>NZ_JFHE01000028.1 GCF_000698555.1 Caballeronia grimmiae
GCTCGCGCAGCGCATCGTCAACGGCGAAGTGCCGGAGACGCTCAAGGGCAAGCGCGTGCTGTCGCTCGACATGGCGGCGCTGCTCGCGGGCGCGAAGTATCGCGGCGAGTTCGAGGAACGCCTGAAGGCCGTGCTGAACGACATTGCGAAGGACGAAGGGCAGACCATCGTCTTCATCGATGAAATCCACACGATGGTCGGCGCCGGCAAGGCCGAAGGCGCGATGGATGCGGGCAACATGCTGAAGCCTGCGCTCTCGCGCGGCGAGCTGCATTGCATCGGCGCGACGACGCTCGACGAGTACCGCAAGTACATCGAGAAGGACGCGGCGCTCGAGCGCCGTTTCCAGAAAGTGCTCGTGGATGAACCGTCGGTGGAAGCGACCATCGCGATCCTGCGCGGCTTGCAGGAGAAGTACGAGCTTCACCACGGTGTCGAAATCACCGATCCGGCGATCGTCGCGGCGGCGGAACTGTCGCATCGCTATATCACCGACCGTTTTCTGCCGGACAAGGCGATCGATCTGATCGACGAAGCGGCGTCGCGCATCAAGATGGAAATCGATTCGAAGCCCGAAGAGATGGACAAGCTGGATCGCCGTCTCATTCAGCTCAAGATCGAACGCGAGGCGGTGAAGAAGGAAAAGGACGAGGCATCGCAGAAGCGGCTGCAACTCATCGAAGAGGAAATCGAGCGGCTCAACCGCGAGTATTCCGATCTCGAAGAAATCTGGACCGCCGAGAAGGCCGCGGTGCAGGGCAGCGCGCAACTGAAGGAAGAGATTGAGAAAGTTCGCGCTGACATCGCTCGTTTGCAGCGCGAGGGCAAGCTCGAGAAGGTCGCCGAGTTGCAGTACGGCAAGCTGCCCGAACTCGAAGCGCGGCTGAAGCAGGTCACGCAGGCCGAATCGCAGGAGCAGAACAATCCGACGCGTCCGCGTCTCTTGCGCACGCAGGTCGGCGCGGAGGAGATTGCGGAAGTGGTGTCGCGGTCGACGGGCATTCCCGTGTCGCGCATGATGCAGGGTGAGCGCGAGAAGCTGCTGCAGATCGAGGGCAAGCTGCATGAGCGCGTCGTCGGCCAGGATGAAGCGATCGGCGCGGTGGCCGATGCGATCCGCCGTTCACGCGCGGGTCTTTCCGATCCGAACCGTCCGTATGGTTCGTTCCTGTTCCTGGGGCCGACGGGCGTCGGCAAGACGGAACTGTGCAAGGCGCTCGCGGCGTTTCTGTTCGATTCGGAGGAGCATCTTATCCGCATCGACATGAGCGAATTCATGGAGAAGCACAGCGTCGCGCGGCTGATTGGCGCGCCGCCGGGATACGTCGGTTACGAAGAGGGCGGTTACCTGACTGAAGCGGTGCGCCGCAAGCCGTATAGCGTGATTCTGCTCGATGAGATCGAGAAGGCGCATCCGGATGTGTTCAACGTGCTGCTGCAAGTGCTGGACGATGGCCGCATGACCGATGGACAGGGCCGTACCGTGGACTTCAAGAACACGGTGATCGTGATGACGTCGAATCTCGGATCGCATGTGATTCAGGGCATGGTCGACGAACCGCACGACAGGGTGAAAGACGCGGTCTGGGAAGAAGTGAAACTGCATTTCCGGCCGGAGTTCCTGAATCGTATCGATGATGTCGTGGTATTCCATTCGCTCGATCGGGCGAATATCGAGTCGATCGCGAAGATTCAACTGCAGCGCTTGCATGACCGGCTGGCCAAGCTGGATATGCAGCTCGATGTGTCGGATGCGGCGCTGGAGCAGATCGCGAAGGTGGGTTATGACCCGGTGTTCGGTGCGCGTCCGTTGAAGCGGGCGATTCAGCAGGAGATCGAAAATCCGGTGGCCAAGCTCATTCTTGCGGGGCGCTTTGGGCCTAAGGATGTGATTCCGGTTGATATCCGGGATGGCGAGTTTGTGTTTGACCGGGTGGTGCATTAAGGTGTGGTTCGCTCCCTTGCTGCGGGGGGGAGCGGTGGAAAGGCAACGGGGGACCGTTGCCTTTTTCTACATCTAGCTTCCCGTTACGCCCTGTTCGCTCCGCTGTGCGTCGACCGACCGCAAAATAAACGGCCACATCGTAACCCTGTCGCCGAAAAATGACGAAGCGCTTATTCTTTAAACGGTCCCTCGTAGGTCATTGCACCTAGCATCGCTCCGCCGCCAATACCGTCGATCAACCCCTCACTGTCGCCAACGACGACGATCATCGCCTTGGCGTTGCGCAACAGAAAGCGAGCGAAAAGGCCGGGATTGAGTGTTGCGAGCATCATCACTTTCTGATCGATACCAACGAAGAGGCACGAACCGCCGACCGCGAAGAGCGCGCCCGCACTAACCTCGGCGTAGATCACTCCGCCTGTGAAGTCATTCGCGATCAGTTCGCGCTCTTCGATCAGGGAATAAACCACGCCATAGCTATCGAATTGCGTCGTTCCCCCAGTGCCCGACAGCACAGTACCCCCAGCCCGTCGCCGGAGCCTGAGGTCAGGTAAGCGTATGCGCTCGGGCAGTCTCTTGCTGATACCGAATCCGAAACCGCCATAGTGAAAGGCGTGCAGTGTTTCTTTCGGGTCTGCCAGCACAATCAACCCGCCGGACAACAGCACGGTCCCAATGCCTCCACCGCCGGTCGCGGACGTACCAAACTTCCATTCGGAAACGTGCATTATTTCCCTCTGCTGATCGACTGTCCGAGAAGGCCCGCAACGAGCACCGGGATGCCGACGATGAGCAGAACAAGCGTGTCCCCCCATAGAAGCAGTGGCTGGTTCAACTTCGACATAGCCCTTGGGCTTTGACGCAGATAGAGGATCTCGATCCGGTCGCCCACTTCGAGACGTTGCAGGCTGCTGGCAGGAACAGAGACACGCTCGCCATCGCGCGTGTTGAATTCGATGATGGGATGCCGTCCGCTACCGGCGATTAGTCGGATGACTTTCGCTTCGGTCGTTGATGCCGCCGCGATGAAGCTCAGGTTGTTCCATGCCGTGATGGCAGCGAGGCCGATTAACAGAGCTGCGACGCCGATGGTCACGATATTTGCGGGGCGTTCAGTTTTCCGAAACATTTTTCTTGATGTCGGATTCGGCGCAGACCGTGCCAGCGGAGCCGCCCATCGTGTTCTGAAGCACGTATTCCTGCTTAACCTTGGTAAAGGACAGCGTCACATGCTCGTCGTTGAGACTGCCGATCGCCGACGGATGGCACTTGGTCACGACCACATCGGACATAGTGATCTTGCAGAAATCGAGGGGCACACCGCCAGCCTTGCGCATGGAAAAGACGGCCTTTGAAATTCGCCGCCCTTCGAGGCAGAACCGCATCAGGTTGGGACTCGAGCGATCAATCTGATGGGCGAATGAAAAATCCGACGCGGTGGCCTTGCCTGCTCCGCCGCCAGAGCCGGACGTGGCCGGTGCGGAAATCTTCCATTCCCAACTGGAGACCTCAATTTCACCGGGGTGAGTCAAGTCTTGTGACTCGCCTGCGATGCCGTCGATTTTAATGAACATGTCCGCCATGAAAGCTCCTGATATTCGGTGCTTTCAGGGTATCCGTTACGCCTTTGTCGGTGTGTCGAAGTTCGTCAACAATACTAATTAATATTGACGGTAACTAAGCTATTCGCACCAAGTTATTCAAACTAGCTTGGTTGAATTCAAGATCGTCGCTACGGGTCATCGAGACGCGACAACCCACACACACGGAATCGCCGAAGTTAAGAGGTGCAGCGTGGAGGCCAACATCGCATTGGGCGGTGTGGCGATTTTTCTTTGCCAGCAAACCCTCGAAGAACAGCCTGCTGCTCTATACAAGCTGCCGTGCAAATAAAAATCGAAAAAGCAAAAGCCCCGCCCGGCTTCGCCGGGTGGGGCCTTCAAGTCATCCCAATGCAGGACGAACCGCGTCTTATCCTTGCTTCGGGCTCTCGCTTCCCCCGAACAGCCCGGCGAGGCCGCCCAGCGACCCCAGCACGCCCGTCAGATCCAGCTTTCCTTCCGGCGGCACTTCGCCGTTCGGCGTGGCACGGTCGACGATATGCGGCAGCACAGTCGCCAGCAATCCCGAAAGCTGATCGCCCGACACGCCCGCCTTCTGCGCCAGCGCGCCGACATTCTCGGACCCGAGCACATTAGTCAGCAGTCCCGGGCTAATCGGCTTGTTCTCACCCGTGCCGATCCACGACGACACGATATCGCCCGCGCCGTTCTGATGAAAACGCTGAATCAGGCCCGCGATGCCGCCAGGCTGGCTGTTGACGAACTCAAGCGCCGCCGCGATCAGCGCGGCCTGACCGCCGCCGCTCTGGCCGCCTTGTTGCGACGAGTTGCCGAGGGAGGAGGCGAGGATATCGAGTAGGCTCATTTCTATCTCACTACAAAAGGTTTCGGGTAACGTTGCGCTTCACAGACCGCTGGCGGCCGTGGCGCTCGCCGCTTTGTCTTTCTTGCGCTTTGATTTGGACGCTTTCGCGTCGCTCGTCGCGGCCGATGCCGATGCCGCGGCACTCGTCGCGCTCGATTTCTTCTTGCCGGAAGCAGTGGACGGGCCCGACGCCGGCGTCACAGCCGGCGTCCGCTCGTTCGTGGCCGCGGGCGATGTCGCCGCCGTCGCCGCCGTCGATGACCTGATCGTCGAATTGGGCGCCGCGCCGCCTTGCGGCTTCGTCGACGAGGGCGTCGAAGTCTTGCCGGTGGGCGGCAGCGACGAGCCGCCGATAGTCAGCCCATTCTCCTCCAGCTTCGCCACCGATTTCGTGCCGAGGCCCTTCACACGGTTCGCGAGGTCGTCGGCGTCCTTATACGGTCCGTTCTTCGTGCGTTCATCGACGATCGCCTTCGATTTTACCGGCCCAAGCCCTTTCACCGCTTCGAGCGCGGCTTGATCGGCGGTATTGACATCGACGGCGGCCAACGCGGCGCCGATGGACAGCATGAACGCAACGCACAGCATCAACAGCTTCTTCAGCATGACGGCACTCCGGACAAAGGAATCGAAACAGTGGATCGGAAACGCTCAGGCACGTACCGCCGAAGGAATCAGGCGGGCAACGCCGTCAAGCATAGGACAATTTCCCGCCCTGGGCGTCGACCGTGGGCATTTTGCATGACCCGGCAGGATGCGCCGCGTTTGCGCCCAATCTTTATCGTCGGAGAGATAAGAAGCCTGCCGCGAAGCAATTGCCGGCGAGAGAACTTTCGCGATGCCAATGTTCGCGTGATCCAGCCAACCTATTTCGATGCCGGCCCGGCTGTCTTTGCGAACGCACCGCGCACTTCGAAGCCGACCTTGTCGACCGTTTCGCCGCGCGCATCGACGAGTTCGAGCACATGCCGGCCCGGCCACGGCAGCCAGGCGGCGCGAGCATCGTGCCCGAACGGCTTGCCATCGAGCCGCCAGACGAGACGGCCGCCGCCCGTGCGTTCGAACCACACGCGCTGGCGCGCGGGCGGAATGTCGGGATCGAGCGCGAAAATCGTGCCGTCGGTCGGCGCGCCGATTTTCGCGGCCTTGGCGTCGAGGCGCACGGTGCGGGTTGCCGCCGCAGCCGTCGCCGTCAGGCCGATCCGGTCCATCTGCGTGCCGCGCACGAACCATTCGTCGCGCGCCGGCTCGATATCGTCCTGATACGCGAGGCGCGTCTTCACGACGCCCGGCGGCGCATCGGGCGCGCGGCTGCCTGCACGCCGATGCAGATAGTTGACGAGCGCATTCCACGCGGGCGCTGCGCCCGTCACGCCGGAGACGTCCCACATCGGCGCGCCGTCCGCGTTGCCGACCCACACGCCCACCGTATAGCGCGACGTGAACCCGACCGTCCAGTTGTCGCGCATGTCCTTGCTGGTGCCGGTCTTGACCGCGCTGAACGTGCGGGTGGCGAGCACGCTGTCGAAGCCGAACGTGCGGGTGCGCGCGTTGTTGTCGGCGAGTATGTCGGTGACGATGAAGCTCGCCTCCGGGCTGAACGCGCGCGTTCCGGCAGGCGCCGCCGGATGGTCCGCCAGAGCGAAAACGGGCCGCGCGATGCCCCCGTTCGCCAGCGCCCGATACGCATTCGTAAGCGAGGCGAGCGTCACATCGGCGCTGCCTAGCGCGAGGCTGAAGCCGTAGTAATCGCCCGCTTGCGACAGCGGCAGGCCCAGCGCGACGAGCGTCTTTGCAAAGCGATGCGGCGTGACCAGCACGAGCGCCCGCACAGCCGGCACGTTCAGCGACGAGCCGAGCGCCGTGCGCACGCTCACCCAGCCCTTGAAGTCGTGATCGTAGTTCTGCGGGATATAGAGGCCGCCGCCCGTCGCGAGATCGAGCGGGGCGTCGTTGAGCAGCGTGGCGGCGGTCAGGCGCTTTTCGTCGATCGCCTGGGCGTACAGGAAAGGCTTGAGCGTCGAGCCGGCCTGACGTTGCGCGAGCACGGCATCGACCTCGGGTGCGTTCGACAAGCCGCCCGCCGATCCGACCCACGCGAGCACCTCGCCCGAAGCATTGTCGATGACGATCGCCGCCGCGTCGTGCACGTTGCGCGGATGCGCGCGCGCGTTCAGCTCGGCCAGCGTGCGGGCGAGCGTGTCGCGGGCGAAGCGCTGAAGCCGCGCATCGAGCGTAGAACGCGCGCGCGCGCCGGCTGCGGGATGCACTTCACCCGCGACGCGCCGCGCGAAATGCGGCGCGAGCGCATCGTCACCGCGCGCGTACGACGGCGCCGAGGCGGTGCGCGTGAGCGTCAGTTGCGCGTAGCTGTCGAGATTGACGCAGGGATCGGCGGCCTTTTGTTTGCCGTCTGCGTGCAAGGACTGCATGTCGCGCAGGATGAGGCACGCGCGAGCCGCGACCTTCGCATACGGCGCATTCGGCGCGCGCACGAGCGCGGCGGCAAGCGCGGCTTCGCGCTCGTCGAGGCCCGAAGGCGCCTTGTCGAAGAGCGTCTGCGACAGCGCCGACAGCCCGATGATCTCGCCGCGAAACGGCACGAGGTTCAGATACGCTTCGAGGATCTGATCCTTGCGCCACGTGCGCTCGAGCCACAACGCGCTGACCGTCTGCTGCGCCTTTTCCGCAAGCGACCGCCGCCCGGACGGCTTTCTGCTTTCATCGCCGATGAGACCGGTGAGCTGCATCGTCATCGTCGATGCCCCGCGCGTGCGCGTGTTCCACAGGTTGCCCCACGCGGCGGCGGCGGCCCCGCGCCAGTCCACGCCCGCGTGCTCGTAGAATCGTTTGTCCTCCGAAACGACGATCGCTTCGCGCAGCGCCGGCGACACCTCCGCAAGCGCGATCCAGTCGCCGCGCCGCGCGCTCTTGTCGATGCGCGTGCGTTGCAGCGTTTCGCCGTCGCGGGCGAGCAGCAGCCAGTCGGAGCTGCGCCAGTTCGCGCGCACGTCGTCGAAGCTCGGCGCGGCATGAGCGGCCGCGCAGAGCGCCATCGCGATGACGAAGCAGGCGGCGCGCTTCACGGTGTCACTTCGCCGCGAGCGGCTTGACGACCATCGGCGCATTCGGCAAAGCACCGAAGGTCGACGGAGCGTAGAGCGCTTCGACGCGCGTCGGCGGCAGGCCGAACGTGCCGGCGTTGTTGAGCCGCATCGTGTATTCGACCTTCAGCCCGCCCTTCGGCACATAGTCGTAATACGCGCGATAGCCGTCGAAACTGCGCTCGATGAACGTCGCCCACGCCGCGCCGTCCTGCTTCTCGCCGCGCGTCGCCGCTTCGGAATCGCGGCCGAGGCCGGAGCCGAGGATGGTCGCGCCGGCGGGAATCGGATCGTTGACGACGACCCAGGTCATGTCGCTTTGCGCGTCGATCTCGAGCCGCACGCGCACGATGTCGCCACGCGAGAGCACGCCTTTGACCGCAGGCTCCACGGGCGTCACCGTCTTCGTGATGCGATAGCCGGCCGCGAGCGGCCCCTTCAGCGCAACTGCCGCAAGGCTTTCGATGGTCGCCCACGGCTTGCCCTCGCCGTTTTGCGTCAGGGTGAGCGAGCCGGTCGACCACGGCAGCATCGTGCTGCGCGTGTTGGCGGTCTTCGTGATCGGCGTGGCCGATGCCGTCGACGCCATCGCCGCCGGCGCGGCTGCATCCCAGTTCACGTCACGCACCGACGAGCCGAGCGCGACCGCCGTGCTGCCCGTCACCGGCGTGCTTTCGAACAGGCGCGAGAAGCGGCCGACCGCGAGCGATCCCCACAGGTTGGCCGTGGTCGTCTGCCATGCGCCGTGCTGCTGCATCGCGAGCAGGCCCGCGACGAGACGCGGCATCTCGTCCTTCCAGCCGGGCGCATCGGCGAAGAGCAGGGCAGTGCGTGCGGCGTTCGTCTCGACGCTTGTCATGAGCCACCAGAGGTCGTCGTCGTGCTCGGTGGAGAAGCTGAGACGCGTGCCTTGATACGTGAGCCGCGCACGAATGATCTGCTCGGCCTGCGCGCGCTTCTCTTCGCGATTCGGGATGCCGTCGACGCGAGACAGAATCGCGTAATAGTCGAGCACCGCCGATGTCGGCCACTGATTCGGCGCGACCGTGATCGAGCCGAGCATGCGCGGCTGCGCAAGACCGTAGCGCGAGAGCGCTTCGATGGCCGCGAGCTTCTCGAAGTCAAGATCGTTGCGCGGCGCCCAGTACTTGCGTTCGACCTTGCCTTCGACGAAGTTTGCGAGCCCCGCCGTCAGCCGGTCGCGCAGATCGGCGGGCAGCACGAAGCGGCGGTCCGCCTTCGCGGCTTCGTCCGTCACGGCGAGCAGATACGCACTCAGCGCCGGGCTGCCGCTCGCGCGCTGATCGTCGAACGGCGGGAAGTAATTCGCAAGGCCGTCACCGTCGAGATAAGCCGGCATGCGCGTGAGCACGCCTTGCCATTGCGCGGCGTCCATCAAGCCGAGTGCGCGCGAGGTCTGCTGTTCGAGGCAGTTATACGGATAACGCTCGAACCAGCGGCGCACGCCCGGCAAGCCGTCCGCGAGCTTCGGTTGCAGCGATACCGCGACGCCGCCACGCACCGCGCCATCGGCCGCTTGCGTTGCATCGGCGGGCGGGGCGACGGGCAGCGCGAGCGTGCCATCGACCTGTGCGATGGTCGCCTGCTGCACCGTCACCGGAATCGCTGCCACGACGCGCTGCGTGAGTTTCACGGCGTCGGCGGCCTTGCCGGTGCCTTGCTCGCTGGCGCTCACGTCCCAGACGAGGCTGGCGGAAGCGTTCGCACCGAGCACATCCGGCGTGGTCACATCCCAGGCCACTTCCTGCGACGATCCCGCCGCCAGTTCGACAGTCCGCGCATCGAACATGAGCGGACTCGCGTGCGGCGCAAGTACGACGCGCATCGTGCGGGATGTCGCGTTGCGCAGCGTGAACTGCGCGCGGAACGCGTCGCCGACGCGCACGAGCGGCGGCAATCCGGAGATGAGCTGCAAGTCCTGCGACGTCTGGATCGATGCGCTGCCCGTGCCGAAACGGCCCGCGCCGACAGCCGCGATCGCGACGATCCTGAAGCGCGTGAGCGCGTCGTTCAGCGGGACATCGACGGATGCTTCGCCGTTGGCATCGAGCGTGACGCGCGGATTCCACAGGAGCAGGGTATCGAAGAGTTCGCGGGTCGCGCCGTGTCCGCCGCCGCCGCCCGCGGGCACCGCCTTGCGCCCGAAGTGACGCCGCCCGACGATTTCCATCTGCGCGGTCGCCGTTTCCACGCCGTATGCGCGCTGTTGCAGCATCGCGTCCAGCACGTCCCAGCTTTGGTTGGGCATGAGTTCGAGCAAGGCTTCGTCGACGGCGGCGACAGCGATCTGCGTGCCGGCCGGCGCGGGCTTGCCATCGGGCAGGGCGGCCTTCACCTTCACATGCGCCGTCGTGCGCACCGAATACGATTTCGCGTCCGGACTCACGCTGACCGCGAGCTTGTGCGACGCCGTGCCGACCTTGATCGACGCAAGCCCGTAACGGAACGCGGGCTTCGACAGATCGACGAGCGGCGTCGGCGCCTGATACTGGCGCCCTTCGTACCAGAACGCACGCGCCCATTCGACCGGTGCTTTCCAGCCCCACGTGAAGAACGAGTACCACGGCACCTCGCGCACGCGTCCGCGCAGCGCGAGCACCGAGACATACACGTTCGGCCCCCACGCGTCCTGCACCTTCAGTTCGATGGTCGGATCCTTGCCGTTCAGTTCGACGACGCGCGTCTCGACGATACCCTCGCGCTCGACGGCGACGAGCGCCGTGGCCGCGCGAAACGGCATGCGGACTTGGAAGCGCGCGGTTTCACCCGGCTCGTAGCTGGTTTTTTCCGGCAACACGTCGATGCGGTCCGTGTTCTCGCCGCCGAACCACAGTTCGTCCTCCCGCGTGACCCAGACCGACGTGCTTGCGTTCGCTTCGTGGCCGTCGCCGTCTTTCGCCACCGCGATCAGATCGACGTTGCCCGCCTGTTTCAGCTTGGCGTCGCAGGAGAGCCGGCCGTGATCGTCGCTCTTGCCGCTGCAGAGCGTGCCGAGGTCGCTGGTCTCGCTGTGGTTGTCGTAGGCATAGAAGCCGCCGACCATGCGCTTGCGCGAGCTGGACATCACGCGCGCAATGCCCCTGATTTCGATTGACACCCCCGCACGCGGCTTGCCTTGCAGGTCGAGCGCGAGCGCCTGAACCGGCACGGTATCGCCGACCGACACCCAATGCCCGGCCTTCACGCCGACAGCGACCGCGGCGGGCCAGAGCGTCGCCGCGCCGCTGATCGTCTGAATCTCGCCGTTCGGGTCGGCAAAGGTGGCTTCGAGCGCGAGACGCTTCGGCGCATCGACGGCGGGCAGCGGCATCACGGTCAGCTTGCCCGCGCCATCGCGATCGAGCGTCACGCGCACCTTGTCGGCGACGAGTTTCGTCGTCGAATCGCCTTGCTGCTCTTCGCCGCCATCGCCTTCCTGATCCTCGGCGGGCGCGCTTGCGCCATCGTTCGCCGGCTTGCGATACGGCGAGAAGCTGAATCCTTCGAATTGCGAAGCGAAGGACGGGTACGAGTCGCGCACGAGCGCCGACACCTGCACCGGCAGATTCGACGCCGGGCCGCCCTGCACATATTCGAGTCGCACGGAAACCGGCGCTTCCTTCGCGGCGACGAGTCCCGGCGATTTGCTGTCGCCGGCCGAAATGGAACCCTTGAAAACCGGCAGGCGGAATTCCTCGACGCGGAAGCTGCCCGTCGCGTACGACTCGCTGACCGGGCCGCCGTTGTCCTCGTTGTCCGTGCTGCTTGCGCCGGACTTGCCGTCGTCGAGCGATACGCTGTACTCGCCGAGCTTCGCCGCTGCGGGCACGTTGAACGTGGAATCCGCGCTATGGTCCGCGGCCCACGCGAGCGGCAGATGCCACGTCTGCCCGCTGCCGATATGGCGGATGGTCACGCGCGTCGGATACTTCTTCGCGAACGCGAAGCCGCCGAGCGTCTCGACGCGCAGCAGATGCTTCATCGACACCGTTTCGCCCGCGCGCAGCAGCGTGCGATCGAAGATGGTGTGGGCGCGTGCGGTGCGCGCGACGCTCATGTCCGTCGGCACGTTGAAGCGCCATGATTCGATGCCGCGATTCCAGTCCGATTGCACGAAGGCCATGTCGGGGCCGGTGACCGGATCGTTCACACGCGCCGATACGAAGAAGCCGTCGTAGGCCAGGCTCCGTTCGCCGCACTCGCGCGCCGCCGCAAGCGGCTTGTCGATCTTCGCGATGCCTTGCGCATCGGTGGTGGCGGTCGCGACCTGATCGCCGTTGCAGTCCGTCACGCGCACTTGCGCGTTCGGCACGGGCTTGCCCTTGTCGAGCGTCGTCACCCAGACGACGCTGTTTTCGCGCCCTTGCTTGAAATGCACGCCGAGGTTCGTGACGAGCACCGACGTGCGGACGAACATCGACTGTTGCTTGCCCATCAGCGATGCGCCGAGCGCCGGCGACGCCAGTTCGACGACATAAAACCCGGGCTTCGTGAACGGAATGCCGACGACTTCGAACGGCCGCAGCGCCTTCGGATCGGCGGCGGGCAGCGTCAGCGTTTCGACGCCCGCGCGCTTGGTCAGGAGCGACAGCGAGCGAATGTCGATGGCCGGATCGCTGCTCACGGCGCCGTCCTGAATGCGCACGATGACCGGCGCGATGCCGTTATGCAACGCTTCGGGCATGCGCGCCTGGACGCTGGAGCGCGACATCGTCATGCCGTTGAACACGTCGACGGTTCGCATCCATTGGCGGATGTCCGTGTCCGCATCGAGCTTCAGCTTCGTGATCCTGGAAGCGCCGGCATTGAGGCTTTGCACGTGCAGGTCCGCTTCGACGTGACGCAGCGTGACTGGCAGCATGGCGGGCATGTCCGGTTCGGCGAATCGCTCGATGATCCCGAACGATCCCGACGAGAATTTCGCGAGCGGCGGCATCCCGGCGGTGGCCGTCTTGAGCGGGAACAAGTCCGCGTTGGCGAGCGCGCGGCCGCTTACGTCCTTCAGATTCGACGGTGCTTCGATGGTCAGCGCAGCGCGCTCCGGCAGTGGCGCGGCGAACTCGACGGCGCTTACTTCGGCATCCTTGTCGTCCGGATTGAAGCGCGGGGCGACGCTGCCGTTCGGCCCGCGCAACACGAACTTCGCTGCGTCCGCGCGGCTGACCGGCGCGGTGAACGAAAGGCGGACCGGACTCAGCGGCGTGCACGGCGCGTTCGCGTTCTCGCGTTCGCACGTGAAGCCCGCCTTGAACGGTTCGCGCACGGTGTAGTCGAAGCGCTTCTCGACGTCGTTCGGGATGCCGCTCGGCCCCGTCACGCCTTGTCCGAAGACGAGCTGCATCTTCGACGCGGACGGCAGCCGCTGCTGGCAAGCGAGCGTGAGCACGCGATCGCTTTCTTTCTGGTAGCGGAAATGTTCGAGGAGAGCCGTGCGGGTCGCGTCATCGGTCATGCGCACGGGGATGCGGTTGCCGAGCGCGCTCGATTCGCACCAGACATGATCGAGCACGGAGGCTTGCGTGGCCGGACCGTTCAGGCGCAGCACGAAGACCTGGTCTTCTTCGATGTCGCCGCCACTCGGCTCGATGCGCGTCACGAACGGACCGCCGGTCTGGAACGTGAAGTGACTCGGACCCGCAAGCGCGTTGCCTGCGGCGGACTTGATGCCCGCGTTGAGATCCACGGCGCAGCGCACGCCGGGCGGCAGGTCGCTGTTGAAGTCGAAGGCCCAGGTCTTCTGGTCGATCCAGCGCGCACTGCCCGCCGTGGCAACCGCCGGCGCGCCGTCACATGCGAGCTTCGCCGGGGCGGCGGCAGCGGGGCTGCCGAACGCGGTCATTGCTTCGTCGAACTTGACGACGACCTGCCTCACCTGGGCGACCTTGCCTTGCGGCGACACGCTGACGGCGCGCGCTGCATCGGCCCGATGATTCGCCACGCTCAACGCGAGCGCGGCGAGTACGGTGGTTGCGGCCAGGATCCATTTTTGTTTGCTGATAACGCGGCTCATCCACTCGCTCCGAGGGTTCCTCGACGCGCGATTCTACTGGACGCCTACGTACTTCTTGCTGCCCGTGCGAAAGCGTTGACGTTTTGCGACGAATCGGCTCAGCGCAGGTCGACGGTGCTGATATGCCGGGTGCTCACGCGCCGCCAGTAGAGAAAGAGGCCGACGCCCGCCACGCCGAGACTGAGCGAATTGGCGATCCAGAAACCGCGTGCGCCTTGCAGCGAAGCCGGCACCGCGCCGCCGACATCGAAGCCCAGCAGATAGCCGCCGCCGAGTCCGATGCCCCACAGCGCGATCGCATAGATGACGGTCGGCACGATCGTCACCTTGTACGCGCGCAGGATGAACGCCGTGGTGATCTGGAGCGCGTCGCAGAGGTGATAGAAGAAGATGATGAGCACGAGCGGCATGGCTGCGGCGATGACGTTCGGATCGGGCGTATAGGCGCCGATCACGTGCGGCCGCGCGGCAAGCAGCGCGACGCCATACCCGAGCGCCAGGACGCAGGCCATGCCGATGCCGTGACGCGAGATCGACGCGGCATCGTCGAAGCGTTGCGCGCCGAGCGCCTGCGAGACCAGCGTGGACGATGCGATGCCGATCGACAGCGGCGTCATGTACAGCACGGCGCCGAGATTGCCCGCGATCTGATGACCGGCGAGCGTCGTCGTGCCGAAGCGCGAGATGAAGAGCGCCATGAACGTGTATGACGTCACTTCGATCAGGTACGAGAGGCCCATCGGAATGCCGAGCCGCAGAAGCGCGACCTGTCGCTTGAACACGGGCCACGTGAAGCGCGAAAAGATGCCGAATGGACGGAAGAACTCGAACTTCAGCAGCACCGTCATGCCGACGATCGCCAGCACCCAGTTGATGAGCGTGCTCGCGAGCGCGCAGCCCGGCCCGCCGAGCGCGGGCACGCCGAAGCCGCCGAAGATGAACCAGGTGTTGAGCGGAAACTTGAGCACGAGTCCGCCGACCTGCAGAAACATCACGAGCCGCGGCTTGCCGACCGCGTTCGTCAGCGAGCTGTAGACGCGAAACGCGAGGCTCGCGGGCAAGCCGAACGACAGGATGCGCAGATAGTCGACCGTGCGGTCATGCAGCGCGGGCGGGGCTTTGGCGAGACTCAGCAGCGGCTCGGGAAAATAGAGCAGGACGAAACCGGCGACGGCGAGGACCGCCGCGAGCCACAGCGCCTGACGCGTCTCCTCGCCGATCTCGCTTTCGCGGCCCGCGCCGAAGAGCTGCCCGGCGATCGGCTGCAGCGCGACCAGAATGCCCGTCAGCCCGATGTAGACGGAGATATAGATCGACGAACCGAGGCCGAGCGCGGCGAGATCGGTGGCGGAGAAGCGGCCGACCATCGCGGTATCGATCACGCCGAACGCGATCACCGCGAGCTGGCCGATCAGCACGGGCCATGCAAGCGATGCGATCTTTCGCACATCGCTCCACATGCCGGTCGTGCCGGTACGAACGGGTGATATCGAGGTCATGTCCTTTTATTGCGGCCGGCGCAGGCTGCGCTTGCGCACGGGTTTTGCCGGCGGCGGCACCGGACGCTGGATGCGCACATACAGGCGGAACCGCTCGTCGCGATCGGCGACGCGCCGGCCTTCCCAGACGAGCTTCCATTCGAACGTCGACATCGACGACGGGTCGCCGAAGTCCGCGCGATCCTGACGCAGGATCACGTCGCAGTCTTCGTCGAATGCAAACTGCATGCCGCCGAAATAGGCGAACGTGGCGATCTGCGCGTCGCCCAGGCGCGCCGGGGAGATGCAGGTGTAATCAGGCGGAAGATGCGATGCGATCTGCTCCGCGACGTCGCGATAGGTGCGGCTATAGTTGACCACCGGAAGCCACAAGGTCATGAGCAGCACCCACATCAGCGTGGTGCCGGCGCTCGACAATACGACGCTGCGCCACAGCACCTTCGGATGCCGCGTGAGACGCCAGCGCGCGAGCATGAACCAGCAGACCGTCACGGCGACCGCGCAGACGAACGAGATCAGCTTGAACTCGGGATGAAAGCCCGGCGCCAGACGAGCGAGATTGCGGGCCATCGGCGCGGGAAAGCCGAACATGCCGGCCGTCCATACGAGCCAGACCAGCGTGCCGATGATCGTGAAGCTCAGCATCGCGAACCAGTCGATCGCGTTGATCGCGCCGCGCTTGAGCGTGGGCAGCGCGAACGTCGCGAGCACCGAGAGCGGCGGCAGCAGCAGCATGAAGAGCCGGTTGGTTTCGTGCGCCTGCAGCACGACCAGCACGAGCAGCGGCCCGATGATCGACAAGGGCACCGCGACGTGAGGCGAGCGGCGCATGCCGCCCCAGCTCACGAACGCCCAGATCGCGAGCGGCCACGCGGGCCACGTGAAGAGCGGGAGGTTCTTGATCGCGTAGCCCAGTTCGAGCGACGGCGGCGCGGTGAAAGTATGGAAGCTGTTGCGCCACCATTGACGCAGCCACCATTCGCCGTCGTCGGGGAAGAAGTGGAGCGTCGGCAGCACCCAGGCGGCGATCAGCACGACCGCAACCGGCAAGCCGTAAATCAGCAGCGGCGCGGCGCGCACCTGACGCACGATGACGGTCATCGCGAGCGTGCAGAGCAGCAGCGCGAACACGAGCACCGGCGAGCTCGACAACCCGACGACGCCGATCGCCGCGCCCCACACGAGCGCGCCGTGGATCGGCTTGTCGAGGCTGCGGACGAGGCCGTAGATGAGCATCGCGGTGCCGGCGAACTGCGCGAGTTGCGGCGTGGTTTCGTGGCCGCGTTCCGCAAGACCGAAGCACGCGAGCAGGATGAGCAGCGCGCCATCGGCGAGCGTGCGGCCGTAGTCGCGCGGTTCCGGCTCGCCGCCGAAAGCGTATTTGAAGGGCTGGGCTTCGTCACGCCGGCCAAGCAGATAGGCCGAGTACCACACGAACGCGCACGCGAGACAGAACAGCAGCCCGGTAATGACGCGCGATGCGTTGCTCGCATCGACCCACGGACTCAGCACGCGAATGAACGTCGCGCCGAGCCAGTACATCAGCGGACCGTCGCCGGTGGCGGCTTTGCCGATCAGGTTCGGCAGGAGCCAGTCGCGGGCGTCGCCGTTGGCCATCGTCCACATGACGCCGAAGCCGGCCGCGTCTTCGTTCTTCCAGGGATCGCGGCCAAAGAGGCCGAACGACGCATAGGTGATGCAGATGGCGAGCAGCAGCCAGCGCGGCAGGGCGCTGGTGGCGGAGGCGGTCAGACGAACGACAGATCGCATGCGAGAAGCTTGGTGAAAAGACGGGCCTGAGAGATGCGCCGAAACGCAGCGTGGCTGGAGCATCCGGCATTGTAGTCGTGTCGCGGGTTGCAGCGTTCAATGCGGGATCAGGCTCCACGCTTGCGATGCAGCGGCACGACGCACAAACCGCGCGCCGACAAAAAAGGGCAGCCGAAGCTGCCCTTTTTGCTGAAACCTGAAGCCCGACTTACTTCTTGGCGGAGAAGCGTGCGAACTTGTTGTTGAACTTCTCGACGCGGCCGGCCGTGTCCATGATCTTCTGCTGGCCGGTGTAGAACGGGTGCGATTCCGACGACACTTCGATCTTCGCGAGCGGGTACGTCTTGCCGTTGAATTCGGCGGTCTCGCGCGTCTGGATGGTCGAGCGGGTCACGAAACGGAAGTCGTTCGACATGTCGACGAACAGAACTTCGCGGTAATCCGGGTGAATGCCTTGTTTCATGGTCTTTCCTGGTATCTGGCGGTAGCCAACCCGCCGCACCGTTTCACGGGGCTTTTCGCGAGTCACTTGCCTAGGGTCGAAAAACGGCGATTATGCCAGAAAATCAGCCGCTCGACACTTTTTGCGGTCAGGCGGAGTAGCCGGTCAGCGCACCGACGTTCGCCGGGTCCTGCCGGTAATACCGCGCAAGCAGCCGATAGAGCTCCGGGTACTCGGATTGGAATGCGTCCGGCGTGACGAAGAGCGCCTCGCTGCACACGGCGAAGAACTCCGACGGATGGTCCGCCGCATAAGGATCGATCAGCGATTCGCGCTCGAAACGGCTCCAGCGCCGCTGCGGCACGGCATCGACGCGGGCGCAGAACTGGTCGTAGGCGTTATCGAAGATATCGGACCAGGCGGCGTTGTCGAGCGGCGCGTGCCAGCGGCGAAAGAGCGGAGGGTGCCCGTCGGCTTCGCCGTTGACCATGTCGATCTTGTGCGCGAACTCGTGGATGACGACGTTGTACGCGTCCGAGGCATCGGCCATCTGCGTGTCTTCCCATGACAGCACGACCGGCCCGCCTTCCCATGCTTCGCCGCTCGCGTCGTGCTCGATCTCGTGAACGACGCCGGCTTCATCCTCCACCGTCTTCCTGATGACGAACTCGCCCGGATAAACGATCACGCCGACCCAGCCGCCATACAGATCGAGGTCCAGGTTGAGCACCGGCAGGCAGGCTTGCGCGGCGATCGACACGATCATCTCGTCGGTCAGCTCGAGTCCATGCGCGGTCGAGAATTCCTTCTGCGCGATGAAGAGGCTCGTCGTCTCGCGCAGACGCTCGCGGTCGGCCGCGTTCAGGTGGCGGTAAAACGGGAACGCATCGAGCGTGCGTTGCCAGAGGGCGTCGTCGATAGCGTGTTTGCGCAGCGCGCGCTCGCGGCGTTGCGCGCCGAGCCAGCGGGTGAAAAGATTGGCCATCGGTCGTGCGGATCGTGAAGACAGATCGATTGTACGAAGCGCGGCATGCCCGCGAGCATAAAAAAACCGCCTGACGGTGCAGGCGGTTCTTTGTGTCGAGCAGGAGATCAACTCCCGCCGCGGCGCATCATGTCGAAGAACTCGGAGTTGCTCTTCGTCTGACGGATCTTGTCGAGCAGGAATTCCATCGCTTCGACTTCGTCCATGTCGTGAATGAACTTGCGCAGCACCCAGACCTTTTGCAGCAAGTCCGGCTTGATGAGCAGTTCTTCGCGGCGCGTGCCCGACTTGTTCAGGTTGATCGACGGATAAACACGCTTCTCCGCGAGGCGGCGTTCCAGGTGCACTTCCATGTTGCCGGTGCCCTTGAACTCTTCGTAGATCACGTCGTCCATGCGGCTGCCGGTTTCGATCAGCGCCGTGCCGATAATGGTCAGCGACCCGCCTTCCTCGATATTGCGCGCCGCGCCGAAGAACCGCTTCGGACGCTGCAGCGCGTTGGCATCGACACCGCCCGTCAGGACCTTGCCCGACGCCGGCACGACCGTGTTGTACGCACGCGCGAGACGCGTGATGGAGTCGAGCAGAATCACCACGTCGTGCTTCATTTCGACCAGGCGCTTCGCCTTCTCGATGACCATTTCGGCCACTTGCACGTGACGCGCGGCGGGTTCGTCGAACGTCGATGCGATCACTTCGCCGCGCACCGAGCGCTGCATTTCCGTCACTTCTTCCGGGCGCTCGTCGATGAGCAGCACGAACAGGATCACGTCGGGATGATTCGCCTTCACCGCATGCGCGATGTGCTGCAGCATCACGGTCTTGCCCGACTTCGGCGACGCCACCAGCAGGCCGCGCTGGCCCTTGCCGATGGGCGAGATCATGTCGATGATCCGGCCCGTGACGTTTTCTTCGCCGCGCATTTCGCGTTCGAGCGGCAGCGGCTTGTTCGGATGCAGCGGCGTGAGGTTCTCGAACATGATCTTGTGTTTCGAGGCCTCGGGCGGCTGCCCGTTGACTTTGTCGACCTTGACCAGCGCGAAATAACGTTCGCCGTCTTTCGGCGTGCGGACTTCGCCTTCGATCGTATCGCCGGTATGCAGATTGAAGCGGCGGATCTGCGACGGGCTGATATAGATATCGTCCGTACTCGCGAGATAGGAAGTCTCGGGCGAGCGCAGGAAACCGAAGCCGTCCGGCAGCACTTCGAGCGTGCCGTCGCCGAAAATCGTGTCGCCAGCCTTGGCGCGCTTTTTAAGAATCGCGAACATCAATTCCTGCTTGCGCAGGCGGTTCGCGTTTTCGATCTCGAGGCCATTGGCCATCTCGATCAGTGCAGACACGTGCTGAGACTTGAGCTCGGATAAATGCATACGGATTTCCCGCCAGGGAGAAGAGGTGCGACAGAAAGATGGGAGAAGAGGTGAGCGGAACCGCTCTAGGACTTAATACTTCTTGAAGTCTTGTAATTCTAGCATAGCACACGCCTTGCGGGCCTCGGATAGGCCGGGGGCGGGGCTTTTCAGCCGATGTTGTCGCGCGACAACATCGGCCCGGGCGCGTTCTTCATGGCGCTGCCGCCGGGATAAACGAGGCAGACGTCCGGCGACGCTTTTACAGGTTGCTGTCGAGGAATGCGGTGAGCTGCGACTTGGACAGCGCGCCGACCTTTTGCGCGGCGACCGCGCCGTTCTTGAAGAGGATCAGCGTGGGAATGCCGCGCACGCCGAACTTCACCGGCGTCGACTGATGTTCGTCGACATTGATCTTCGCGATCTGCAGACGATCGCCGTAATCCTTCGCGACTTCGTCGAGGATCGGGGCAATCATCTTGCACGGACCGCACCACTCCGCCCAGAAGTCGAGCAGGACAGGTTTATCCGACTTGACGACGTCCTGTTCGAAAGAAGCGTCGCTGATGTGCTTGATTGATTCGCTCATTATCTGAATACCTCAATTGATTCGAGGCCGCGTTGGAATGCTCGCCACGATACACCAAAACAGAAAAAGGATTTCGCCGCTCGAAAGCCGCGAACTCCGCTTGCCGGACGTCGTCATGAAGCGTGCGATCCGCCGGTCACGGATGAGTCATGTGTCATCTTAGCTTACTTTGCTATCCGTTGCCGGTGCCCGATAGGGGTCATCTGAGGCCGAAAACACGCAGCGCAAGAGGGCGCCTGTGCGAGGCTTCCGGGCGTCGCGCGGGCTGTGCTATGATTCGTCGTGACGGGCCTCCTCGCATGGTGGCGCGGTCAACCTGGTCAGGTCGGGAACGAAGCAGCCACAGCCGCTTTCCACCAGTGCCGAGGGTCGGGCTCGTCACCTTCCGCTTTTCTTCTGCTGTATCTCCCCCATCTTCGAAGTCATTCCGGCACGAGCCGCTGCTTTTACGCGCGTTGCTTCGGGCATCTGTCGTCCCGGAAGCGGCCGTTCCGACGCCCGGCACTGCGCGTCCGGGCGGCGTTTACCCAAAGTCGTTGCTGATACAATTTCGCGCATGACCTATCAAGTTCTCGCACGCAAATGGCGGCCGAAATCGTTCGAGTCGCTCGTCGGCCAGGAGCACGTCGTTCGGGCGCTCACGCACGCCCTCGATGGCGGCCGTCTGCATCACGCGTATCTGTTCACGGGCACGCGCGGCGTCGGCAAGACGACGCTCTCGCGGATCTTCGCGAAGGCGCTCAACTGTGAAACCGGCGTGACCTCGAAGCCGTGCGGCGTGTGCCGCGCATGCCGGGAAATCGACGAGGGCCGCTTCGTCGATTACGCCGAGATGGATGCGGCGAGCAATCGTGGTGTCGATGAAATGGCCGCGTTGCTCGAGCGCGCCGTGTACGCGCCCGTCGATGCGCGCTTCAAGGTCTATATGATCGACGAAGTCCACATGCTGACGAACCACGCCTTCAACGCGATGTTGAAGACGCTGGAAGAACCGCCACCGCATGTGAAGTTCATCCTGGCGACCACCGATCCGCAGAAGATTCCGGTCACGGTGCTGTCGCGCTGCCTGCAGTTCAATCTGAAGCAGATGCCGGCCGGGCATATCGTCTCGCATCTCGAGAACATCCTTCAGCAGGAACAGATCACGTTCGAGTCGCAGGCGCTGCGGCTCTTGTCGCGCGCCGCGGACGGCAGCATGCGCGACGCGCTCTCGCTGACTGATCAGGCCATCGCGTATTCGGCCAACGAAGTTACCGAGGAAGCCGTGCGCGGCATGCTCGGCGCGCTCGATCAAAGCTATCTGATCCGGCTGCTCGACGCCCTCGCCGCGAGCGATGGCGAAGGCGTCCTCGCCATCGCCGATGAAATGGCGCTGCGCAGCCTGTCGTTTTCGACGGCGCTGCAGGATCTGGCGAGTCTGCTGCATCGAATCGCGTGGGCGCAGTTCGCGCCGTCGTCGGTGCTCGACGAGTGGCCCGAGGCCGCGGATATCCGCCGCTTCGCGGAGATGCTGTCCGCCGAGCAGGTGCAATTGTTCTATCAGATCGCAACCGTGGGGCGCGGCGAACTGGGCCTTGCGCCCGACGAATACGCCGGCTTCACGATGACGCTTTTGCGCATGCTGGCGTTCGAGCCGGCGGGCGGGCCGGGCGGCGGCGGTGTCGCCGTCAACGCGCCGCAGCCGGCCAAGGCGCAGCGCAGCGCCGCGCTCGCCGGCGCGATGGCCGAGCGCGCGGTGGCGCCCGCGCCGATGTCCGCGAAGGCGGTGGAAGTATCGCCCGTCGAGACTTCGGCGAACGGTTCGCCGCTGCCGACGGCGGAAGCGTCCGTCATGCGCGTGGAAACGGCGGAT
This sequence comes from Caballeronia grimmiae, assembly GCF_000698555.1. GTDB lineage: Bacteria > Pseudomonadota > Gammaproteobacteria > Burkholderiales > Burkholderiaceae > Caballeronia > Caballeronia grimmiae. The sequence continues at coordinate 21,976 of NZ_JFHE01000028.1, forward strand.
ATTCCTCAGCCGCAGCCGGTTACGGGCGAGCCGGCGGTTAGCGAGAAGCCGGCGCAGCCGGTCGCGGAAACCATCGTCGACGCCTCTGCGGATGTTGCTGCACCGCCTGTCGTCGTGACGCGAGCGGCCGAGCCGAGTGAGCCGAGTGAGCCCGCCGATGCGCCGCTCGCCGCGTCCGCGCCGCTTCCCGAAGCAGCGCGTCAAGCGTTGAACGACGCCGCGGGTCAAACACAGGACACTCCGCAGGCCGAAGCGGCGAAGCGCGCCGGCACCGGACCCAGCGCCGCGCTCGAAGTGCTGCGCAGCGCGGGCATGCGCCTGTCGTCGGATCGCGGAGCGCGCGGGGCATCGGCGGCTGCGGCGAAGCCTGTCGCGCCGAAACCGGTCGCCAAGCCGGCCGTCCAGGTTCAGGCTCCCGTGCCGCGTCGCGCCGCGCCGGCCGCTGCGCCCGCAGCCGCGCCCGAACCGCAGGCCAAGCCCGCCGCCAAGGTCGTCCCGCCGTGGGAAGACATGCCGCCGGACGATTACCCGTCGGTATCGTCGGAAGACGAGTACTTCATGCCGCCCGATGACGGCTACGTGCCCGCGTTCGATAGCGGCCCGGACGACATGCGCTTCGCCGGCGAATCCGCATCCACGCCCGCACCGAAGGTCGATGCCACGCCGCTGCCGCCCGCCGTGCCGCTCGATGCGCTCGGCCTCGCGGTCGAATGGGCCGTGCTGGCAGCCGATTTGCCGCTCAAGGGCGTCGCCTATCAGCTTGCGTTCAACAGCGAACTGACCGCCTGCGACGCGAATTCCGTCACGCTCGCCGTCGCGGTCCAGATGTACGCCGACGCCTCGCACGTCGCGAAGCTCAAGGCCGCGCTCGCCGAAAAACTCGGCCGCGCAATCGAGGTCAACGTCGCTGTCGGCCCCGTGCGCCGCACCGCCGCCGCGCTCGATGCCCGCGAACGCGCACGACGCCAGCAGGAGGCCGAACAGGAAATCCAGCGCGACCCGTTCGTGCAGTCGCTGATCCGCGATTTCGGCGCGAGCATCGTGCAAGGCTCGATCCGGCCGCTCGCCGACGCGTCCGCACAGCAGGCGCCGCGCGCACAGTAAGATTGGCCGCATCCGCGGCATCGCCATTTTTTGCGCGCCGTTGCAGCCGTTGCATGCGCGGCGCGATTGTCGCCATCCGCCATATCCGCTTTCCAGCAAGGAGCCGAACCATGATGAAGAACCAACTCGCCGGGCTGATGAAACAAGCTCAGCAGATGCAGGAAAACATGAAGAAGATGCAGGACCAGCTCGCGCTGATCGAGGTCGAGGGCCAGTCCGGCGCCGGTCTCGTGAAAGTGACGATGACCTGCAAGAACGACGTGAAGCGCGTGTCGATCGACCCGAGCCTGCTCGCCGACGACAAGGACATGCTCGAAGACCTCGTCGCCGCGGCCTTCAACGACGCCGTGCGCAAGGCGGAAGCCACCACGCAGGAAAAGATGAGCGGCATGACCGCCGGCATGCCGATGCCGCCGGGCTTCAAGCTGCCGTTCTAATCAGCGCCCCGTGCGGGGCGCGCCATGAGGACACATGAAACAACCTTCCGCATTGTCGGCGCTCGTCGAGGCGCTGCGCGCGCTGCCCGGCGTCGGTCCCAAGTCGGCGCAGCGCATGGCGTATCACCTGATGCAGCACGACCGCGCCGGCGCCGAAAAGCTCGGCCAGTCGCTGCTGTTCGCGACCGAGCATCTGCGGCACTGCGAGAAGTGCAACACGTTCACCGAGGCGGCCGTCTGCGAAGTCTGCCTCGATGAAGAGCGCGATCCGGCGTTGCTGTGCGTCGTCGAGACGCCCGCCGATCAGATCATGCTCGAGCAGACGCTGACCTATCGCGGGCTTTACTTCGTGCTGATGGGCAGGCTCAGCCCGCTCGACGGCATCGGTCCGAAGGAGATTCACTTCGACCGGCTCATCAACCGCGCGCTGGATGGCGTCGTGCAGGAAGTGGTGCTCGCCACCAACTTTACGAATGAAGGCGAAGCCACCGCCCATTACCTCGCGCAGACCTTGAAATCGAAGGGGCTGAAGGTGACGCGGCTCGCCCGCGGCGTGCCGGTGGGCGGCGAACTGGAATATGTCGATGCCGGCACCATCGCCCGGGCGATGATCGATCGCCGCTCCGTTTAGCCCTGTGACATCCAGCGGAATCCACAAGTCATGACAGAAACCGAAGCACTCGCGCTCGCCACGCATCGGCATTACAAGGGCGGGCTTTATCGCGTGATCGGCGTCGCGCGGCACTCCGAAACCGAAGAAGAAATGACGGTCTACGAACACTTGTGGCCGCACGAGCGCGGCCTGTGGGTGCGTCCCGCGCAGATGTTCAACGATACCCTCGCGGACGGCACGCCTCGATTCAAGCCGCTCTGAAGCAGTCGACAAAGCCCGCTGACATGAACGGGCCGTAGAAAACTATTGATAGGAGACGAGAATGACCGCAACGACCGGGCCGCTCGCCGGCGTCAAAGTGCTCGAACTCGGCACGCTCATCGCCGGGCCGTTCGCCGCGCGTTTTATGGGCGAGTTCGGCGCGGATGTCATCAAGATCGAAGATCCGAACGGCGGCGATCCGCTGCGCAAGTGGCGCAAGCTGTATCCGGAAGTGGGCGGCACGTCGCTGTGGTGGGCCGTGCAGGCGCGCAACAAGAAATCGGTGACGGTCAACCTCAAGGCGGAAGAGGGCAAGGAAATCGTGCGGCGGCTCGCGAAGGAAGCCGATGTCGTCGTCGAAAATTTTCGCCCTGGCTTGCTCGAAAAGCTCGGTCTCGGCTACGAAACGCTGTCCGCCGACAACCCCGGCCTCGTGATGGTGCGGCTGTCCGGCTACGGGCAGACCGGGCCGTATCGCGACCGGCCGGGCTTCGGCGCGATCGCCGAATCGATGGGCGGCTTGCGTCATATCACCGGCTATCCGGACTTGCCGCCGCCGCGCATCGGCATCTCGATCGGCGATTCGATCGCGGCGCTGCATGGCGTGATCGGCGCGCTGATGGCGCTGCATCATCGGCAAGTCAATGGCGGCAAGGGGCAAGTGGTGGACGTCGCGCTCTACGAAGCCGTCTTCAACATGATGGAAAGCGTCGTGCCGGAGTACGGCGTCTATGGCCTCGTGCGCGAGCGCACGGGCGCGTCGCTGCCGGGCATCGTGCCGTCGAATACGTATCCTTGCCGCGATGGAAGCATCGTGATCGGCGGCAACAGCGATCCTATTTTCAAGCGGCTCATGATGGCGATCGACCGCGCCGATCTCGCCGACGATCCCGCGCTCGCTTCCAACGATGGCCGCGTGCCGCGCACGCAGGAAATCGACGACGCGATCGCCGCCTGGCTCGCGACGCGCGGCATCGACGAGGCGCTCGCCGTGCTCAACGCCGCCGACGTGCCGGCCGGGCGCATCTACAGCGTGGCGGACATGTTCGCCGATCCGCAATTCATTGCGCGTCAGATGCTTCAGCGCTTCCCCTGGCAGGACGGCCGCGAGATCACGCTGCCCAACGTCACGCCGAAGCTCTCGGAAACGCCCGGTGAGACGCGCTGGCTCGGACCGCAACTCGGTGAACACACCGATGAAGTGCTTCAAACGCTCGGGTATCATCCTGACGACATCGCGCGGCTGCGAGCGGCCAAGGTCATCTAGGTCAACTTCACCGCGACAACAACAAAGCACATGCAGCAAGCAAGCTTGCATGGGACAGGAGACAAACAACGATGAAACGCAGAACGTTCATCGCGAGCGGCGCCATGCTCGCGGGTGGTGCACTGTCGGGCATGCCGCTCGCCTTCGGGCAGGGCAAGCTGGAGCAGACGAAGGTCTCGATCGCGGTCGGCGGCAAGAACCTCTTCTACTATCTGCCGCTCACGATCGCCGAGCGCCGCAACTACTTCAAGGATGAAGGGCTCGACGTCGAGATCTCGGATTTCGCGGGCGGCGCGAAGGCGTTGCAGGCAGCGGTCGGCGGCAGTGCCGATGTCGTGTCCGGCGCGTTCGAACACACGCTGCTGCTGCAGGCGAAGAACCAGTATTTCCGCGAGTTCGTGCTTCAGGGGCGCGCGCCGCAGATCGTGCTCGCTGTATCGAAGAAGGCGATGCCGAACTACAAGTCGGTCGCCGATCTCAAGGGCAAGAAGATCGGCGTGACCGCGCCGGGCTCGTCGACGTCGATCATGGCGAGCTTCGTGCTCGCGAAGGCCGGGCTGAAAGCGAGCGATGTCTCGTTCATCGGCGTGGGCGCCGGGGCGGGCGCGATTGCCGCGCTGCAGTCCGGTCAGATCGACGCCATCGCCAATCTCGATCCCGTGATGACCAAGCTGGATCGCGCAGGCGATATCCGCATCGTCTCCGATACGCGCACGCTCGCCGATACGAAGACGGTCTTCGGCGGCAACATGCCTGCGGGCTGCCTGTACACGTCGCAGAGCTTCATCAACAAGAACCCGAACACGACGCAGGCGCTGACCAACGCGATGGTCCGCGCGCTCAAGTGGCTGCAGGCGGCATCGGGCAAGGAATTGATCGCGACCGTGCCGGAAGGCTATCTGCTCGGCGATCGCGCGCTGTATCTCGATTCATGGCAGCACGTGAAGGAAGCCATGTCGCCGGACGGCCTGATGCCGGAAGACGGCCCGGCGACGGCGCTGAAGACGCTGCAGGCGTTCGACGAAACGGTGAAGGGCAAGCCGATCGACGTGTCGAAGACGTGGACCAACGACTTCGTGAAGAAGGCGCTCGCGACCGTCAAGGCGTGAGCGATGAATACCACTTCGACACCTGCGCTTGCGCTGGAAGACGTCACGTGCACGTTCGCTTCACGCGATAGCCACAGCGACCGTTATACGGCCGTTCGAAACACCGACCTTAAGATTGCGCCGGGCGAGTTCGTCTCCGTCGTCGGTCCGACGGGATGCGGCAAGTCGACGTTGCTCAATGTATCGGCGGGACTGTTGCAGCCGTCGTCCGGCACGGTGCGCGTCTTCGGTGAAAAGCTGAACGGCATCAACCGGCGCGCCGGCTACATGTTCCAGGCGGATGCGCTGATGCCCTGGCGTTCCGCGCTCGACAACGTCACCGCCGGCCTCGCGTTCCGGGGTGTGACGAACGACGAAGCCGCCGCGCGCGGCGAGGCATGGCTCAAGCGCGTGGGCCTCGGCGGTTTCGGCGACCGCTATCCGCATCAATTGTCGGGCGGCATGAGAAAGCGCGTCGCGATGGCGCAGACGCTCATCCTCGATCCCGACATCATCCTCATGGACGAGCCGTTCTCCGCGCTCGACATCCAGACGCGGCAGTTGATGGAGAACGAACTGCTCGATCTGTGGGCCGCAAAACGCAAGGCGGTGCTCTTCATCACGCACGATCTCGACGAAGCCATTTCGATGTCTGATCGCGTGGTCGTGCTGTCGGCGGGGCCCGGGACGCATCCGATCGGCGAGTTCGCCATCGACTTGCCGCGTCCGCGCGATGTCGCCGAGATTCGCTCGCATCCCCGTTTCGTGGAGTTGCACGCGCAGATCTGGGGCGTGCTGCGTGAGGAAGTGCTCAAGGGTTATCAGCAGCAGTTGAAACGGAACGATCATGTGGAATAGGCTGCGCCCGAAGCGAAAAAATCTGGTCCTGTGGCAGGTCCTGCTGCTCGTTGCGTGCTTCGTGCTGTGGTACGCGCTGACCAGCCCGACGCTTCTGCCGCCTTTCTATTTCGACGACGCGAACAAGGCCGCCTTCTTCTTCGGCGAGCCGCAGAAGGTGCTCGTGCGCATCTGGGAATGGTTCAGCGGCGGCGAGATTTACCTGCACCTGTGGGTGACGCTGATCGAGACGGTGCTGGCGTTCGTCATCGGCACGGTCTTCGGTCTTGGGGTCGGTCTGTGGCTCGCGCTCGCCCCGACGATGAGCGCGCTTCTCGATCCGTACATCAAGGCCGCCAACTCGATGCCCCGCGTGATTCTCGCGCCGATCTTCGCAGTGTGGTTCGGCCTCGGCATCTGGTCGAAGGTGGCGCTCGGCGTGACGCTGGTGTTCTTCATCGTGTTCTTCAACGTCTATCAGGGCGTGAAGGAAGTCAGTCCGGTCGTGCTTGCGAACGCGCGAATGCTCGGCGCGAATCGCAAGCAACTCCTGCGGCACGTGTATTTGCCGAGCGCGACGAGCTGGGTGTTTTCGAGCTTGCATACATCGGTCGGGCTTGCGTTCGTCGGCTCCGTGGTCGGCGAATATCTCGGCTCGGCACGAGGCGTCGGTTATCTCATCTTGCAGGCCGAAGGCACGTTCGATATCAACACGGTCTTCGCCGGCATTCTGGTGCTGACCGCGTTCGCACTCGTGCTCGATGGAATCGTCGCGCTCGTCGAGCGCCGGCTGATGAAGTGGCAACCGAAGAGCGGCGAGACCGAAAAGCTGTGAGTGCTTCATGCGCGCGTGACGTTAAGTGACACGCCGGTGTCAGCTCGATCCGCACAAGTCGGTTATCCTTTCGAAAACCGAATCGATCTCTGGGCCACGCTCGATGGCGCATTGCTGTAAGATTCGGCCCGACTTTCCGTGCTCGGGGCATCGTGGTGCACGGTTCGGCGGGCTCCCGGGTTCGGTGCGGATTCCCATCGGCGGCGCGGCGCCTTCATGATGCGATTCAAGCGATTTGCGCAAGACAACGAATGAGATTGGACACCAGCAATGCGGTTGCGGTGGCATTGCCGCCGCCGATCGGAGACAGCCTGATCGGGCTCGTGCTCGTCAACAATCTCATCCGCAACGGCTATCGGCCAGTCGTGTTCGGCTGGGTGGCGGAGCAGCTCGCGGACTGGCTACCAGGCGTGGACGTTCGAGAGGCGGGCGCATGCCGGGGCGCCTTCGATACGGTCATCGAACTCTGGAAGACCGACTACGCCGCCGCGCTCAGCCGCTCCGGGCAAACGCTTCGCCTCAATGAATTTCCCGAATACAGCGGCAGCAAGCATATGGTCGAGCGCATCCTCAATATCGCGACGAACGTGCTGCATCTGCGCGATGTGACGCCCTCCAATGGCCTCGTCGTGCCCGCTGGCGTGATGCGCGGGCGCTTCGGCAATCGCGTGGTCATCCATCCGACCGGCAGCCATCCCGAGAAGATGTGGGATCGCGACAAGTTTCTCGCGCTGTCTCGCGCGCTCTCGCGGCGTCAGCTCGTGCCGAGCTTTCTTGTTTCGCCGGCCGAGATGTCCGGCTGGGACGACGTCGCGCGCGCAGGGCACGAGGTCAACGCGCTGCCGCGTCTCGGCGATGTCGCGACGTGGATCGCCGAATCGAGGTGGTTCATCGGCAACGATTCCGGGCTCGGTCATCTTGCGTCGTCGCTCGGCGTGCCGACGCTGACGCTCTTCATGCGACGCGGGCTCGCCCGGTCGTGGCGGCCGGGCTGGGGGCCGGGGGCCGTGGTGCTGCCGCCTGCGCTGGTGCCATCGGCTGCATTGAGGGAGCGGTTCTGGAAGCGTCTGCTCAGCGTGCGCCGCGTGATGGCCGCCTTCAATGCGCTGCAGGGCGCAAGCGGGCGCGAGACGCAACCGGTCCGACCGGCCGCGCGTCGTGAGCGGGACGCAGCGCAGGCGACGGTACTGCCGGATGCCTAACGCGCATAGCTTCGCCGCGGCCTTTGCCGATGCAATTTCGCGACGGCCACCTCACATTCACATTTCCACGACCACTTTCCCCGTCACCCGCCGGTTCATCATGTCGTCGAGCGCTTTCGCCGTTTCATCGAGCGTATAGCGTTTCGTCACGGCGGGACGCAGCTTGCCGGTTCTGATCCAGTCGACCATCGTCGCGTATTCGCTTTCCGCAAGCGCAGGTTCGCGGCGCATGTGATCGCCCCAGAACACGCCGACGATGCTCGCGCCTTTCAGCAGAGCGAGGTTCAGCGGCAGCCTCGGTATCTCGCCATTCGCAAAGCCGACCACGAGATAGCGCCCGCGCCAGCCGATGCTGCGAAACGCCGGTTCGGCATACGCCCCGCCGACGGGATCAAATATGACATCCGGCCCATTGCCGCCGGTCAGCGCCTTGACGCGTTCGCGCAAGTCTTCGTTCGCATAGTCGATCACATCGTCGGCGCCATGCTCGCGACAGAACGCGAGCTTCTCCGCGCTCGACGCCGCCGCTATCACGCGCGTCCCGACGATCTTGCCGATCTGTACCGCCGCCAGCCCGACGCCGCCCGCCGCGCCGAGCACGAGCAGCGTGTCGCCGGCCTTCAGCGCGCCGCGATCGACGAGCGCGTGATACGACGTGCCGTAGGCGATCATGAAGGCGGCGGCATCGGCGAAATCGACGTCATCGGGCAGCGCGATGCACGCGGTCTCGCTCGCCCGCGCCTGTTCGGCGAACGCGCCTTGCGCGGTGTAAGCCGCCACGCGCATGCCGGGTCGAAAGCGCGTGACGCCCGCGCCGACTTCGCGCACGACGCCGGCGAACTCCGCGCCCGGCGTGAACGGCAGCGGCGGCTTGAACTGGTACTTGTTCTGGATGATCAGCACGTCGGGGAAATTGACGCTCGCCGCCTTCACGTCGATGACGACTTCGCCCGCTTCTGGATGCAGGTCGGGCAGCGTCTCGATGACGAGCGTCTCGGGTAATCCGTGCAGGTTGCAGCGAACGGCGCGCATGTCGTCTCCTTGTGGGTAGGCGCTCAGTTTATGACACGGCGCACACGCCGTACGAGCCCCGGCGACTCGTTCGCGCGTCATGTTTCCTCGGTTACAATCGTCGGATGCGAATCCTACTCAGCAACGACGACGGTTACCTGGCTCGCGGCATCAACGTGCTGCACGACGCCTTGCAGCCGCTCGGCGAAGTGACCGTGATGGCGCCGGAGCAGAACTGCAGCGGCTCATCGAACTCGCTCACGCTGTCCCGGCCTCTGAGCATTCATCGTGCGGCGAACGGTTTCAATTTCGTGAACGGCACGCCTACCGACTCGGTGCACATCGCGCTGACCGGCATGCTCGACGAGCAGCCGAATCTCGTCGTGTCGGGTATCAACAACGGGCAGAACGTCGGCGAGGACACGCTGTATTCCGGCACCGTCGCGGCGGCCACCGAAGGCTTCATGTTCGGCATTCCGTCCATCGCGTTCTCGCTCGTCGGACGGGACTGGCTACATCTCGAAGACGCGGCGCGCGTGGCGGCGGAAATCGTCGCGCACTTTCTCGATCATCCGATGCCCGGTCATCCGTTGCTGAACGTGAACATTCCCAGCTTGCCGTACGACCAGCTCGGCGAATGGCGCGTGACGCGTCTCGGCAAGCGCCATCCTTCGCAGCCTGTCATCCGCCAGGCCGATCCGCGCGGTAATCCTATCTACTGGATCGGCCCGTCGGGCGATGCGCTCGATGCCAGCGAAGGCACCGATTTCCATGCCGTGGCGAACGGCTATGTCTCCATCACGCCGCTCCAACTCGACCTGACGCACACGAAGCTCATGGCCGAGACGCGCGAATGGGCGCGCGCCGGGAGCCGCCGCACATGACCGACGAGCGCGCCAAGCGCTTCCCGCTGGCGCTCGCGGACCTGGTACGCGAGCCGCGCAAGCCCGCCGGCCGGGCCGATGCATCGCGTGCGAAGCCGGCCGCCGCATCGCCGGGCAAGCCTGGCGCGTTGCGGTCTCCGACGAGCGCGACGAACAGCGGGGCCGCTGCATCTATTTTTTCCGCGAAACAGATACCCGTTACGGCGAAACCGGTTCCCGGCGCGACGCGAAGCCCGGCACAAGCGCCGCATCCGCGCACGAGCGCGTTGCGCACCGCGCAGCGCGGCATCGAACGCGACGCGCTGAACGGCGCCGCGAACGCCACATCGAAGAAGGGCGCGCCCAATGTCGCGCTGGCCAGCACGCAGACGCTGACCTCGGAACGGGTGCGCGAGCGCATGGTCGAACGGCTGCGCACGAACGGCATCACGGACCCGCGCGTGCTGAACGCGATGTCGGTCGTGCCGCGTCACATGTTCGTCGATCCGGGGCTCGCCGCGCAGGCCTACGAAGACGCGGCGCTGCCGATCGGTCATCACCAGACCATCTCGAAGCCGTCCGTCGTCGCGCGCATGATCGAACTCGTCGCGACCGGGCGCACCCTCGACAAGGTGCTGGAGATCGGCACCGGTTGCGGCTATCAGGCGGCGGTGCTGTCGCAAGTCGCGAAAGAGGTGTATTCCATCGAGCGCGTGCGCCCGCTGTCCGAGCGCGCGAAGCTCAATCTCAGGCCGCTGCGTGTGCCGAACATCAGGCTTCACTATGGCGACGGCCGCCTCGGACTGCCGGCGGCGGCGCCGTTCGATGCGATCGTCATCGCATGCGCGGGGCTCGACGTGCCGCAGGCTTTGCTCGATCAACTGGCAGTGGGCGGCAAGCTCGTTGCGCCGGTCGGATCGCAGGCTGCGCAGTCGCAAGTGCTGACGCTCGTCACGCGCATTTCAGCGACGCAGTGGCGCGAGTCCCAGCTTGATCGCGTTTTCTTTGTACCTTTAAAATCCGGAGTGATTTGACACCGATGAGTATCTTGCGTGCTTTGCGAGAAGGAAGTGCGGACGTTCGTCTGACGGCGGCGCAGCGCGGCGTTTGCGTACTGGCGCTAGCCGTGCTGGCGGCCTGTTCGACGCGCATGGACATGGCGCCGGTGGTCGACAGGACGGGCGCACCGATCGCCACCGACGCGGCTCAGGCAGCCGCCGCCGCCAACGCTCCGCCGCCACCCGGCTATTACCGTGTGAAGCCGGGCGACACCCTATATCGGATCGCACTGGAAAACGGTCAGAATTATCACGACATCGCCGCGTGGAATAACCTGACGAACCCGAATCAGATCGAAGTCGGTCAACTGGTGCGCGTCGCGCCTCCGGGCGCGAATCTCACCGCGGCGACGCCGGGTGTTTCGACAGCGCCTATTGCGGGCGGCGCGGTACAGGCACAGCCGCTCGGCGGCGGACAGCAGCCCGGAGTTGCAGCGGGCGCAACGGGTCAGCCGCCGTACTACGGTCCGAGTTCGGGCATGGGCGCAGCGCCTGCGGATGCGGCCAGTGTGCCGGGTGCGCCGGGCGTGGATAACAGCGCGGCTGCGGCGACTCAGCCGGCGTTCAGCTGGCCGGCGCGCGGTCCGATTATCGGTACGTTCGACGATGCGAAGAACAAGGGTTTGAATATCGGCGGCGCGGCTGGAGATGCGGTCAACGCTTCAGCGGATGGACGGGTGGTTTATTCCGGAAATGGGCTGCGCGGCTATGGCAATCTCATTATCATCAAGCACGACGCTACTTTTCTCACGGCATATGCACATAACCGCGCTTTGATGGTAAAAGAAGGTGACGCGGTGACTAAAGGGCAAAAGATCGCTGAGATGGGCAACAGCGATTCGGACCGTGTGATGTTGCATTTCGAAGTTCGCCGGCAGGGTAAACCTGTTGACCCACTGAAGTATTTGCCGCCGCAATAAAGCGGAACCATCATGCCGAAAACGAAGCGCCGCCTGCCGCAAGCCGAGACTGAGACGATCAGCCGACCTTTGCAAGTGTCGGTGGAGGAGGGTGCTTCGACTCACGATGATGACGCCGAGAATATCGACGTCGAAGTCGACTCTGAGGAAGAAGGCGGAAGCCGCGAAAAGAGCGAAGAAGGCGCCGAGCGCGCAAACGATTCCGCGCCCGATGCCGACGACTTCCGCTCGCTGCTCCAGGCCGAACTCACGGCCGACACCATCCAGCATTATCTGAACCGCATCAGCGTGAAGCCGCTGCTTACCGTCGAGGAAGAGCAGCGCTATTCGCGTCTCGCGAAGGCGGGCGAATTCGAGGCGCGGCAGGTGATGATCGAGCGCAATTTGCGGCTGGTCGTCAGCATCGCGAAGGGTTATTTGAATCGCGGCGTGCCTTTGCTCGACCTGATCGAAGAGGGCAATCTCGGCCTCATGCATGCGATCGAGAAATTCGATCCAACGCGCGGTTTTCGTTTTTCGACCTATGCGACGTGGTGGATTCGCCAGAGCATCGAACGGGCGATCATGAATCAGGCGCGCACGGTGCGGCTGCCGGTGCATGTGATCCGCGAACTCAATCAGGTGCTGCGCGCGAAGCGCCATCTGGAAAAAAATTCCGCCAACTCGAACGATGCCGTCGCGCCCGAGCGCCGCGATGCGAGCATCGACGATATCGCGTATCTCACCGGCAAGACGCCGGAGGAAGTGACCGACATTCTCGCGCTCAACGAACACACGGCATCGCTCGACGCGCCGCTCGACCTTGATCCGGGCAGCAGCCTGCTCGACCTCTTGTCCGACGACCAGAGCCAATCGCCCGACGCCGAGGTGCAGCATCGCGAGCTGGAATCGCTTACGCGGCTGTGGCTGTCGCGGCTGTCGGATAAACACCGGCATGTGATCGAGAGACGTTTCGGACTCAATCACATCGAGCCGGCGACGCTCGAAGAACTGGCCGACGAAATGGGCCTCACGCGCGAGCGTGTGCGCCAGATTCAGCAAGAGGCGCTCGTGAGGCTCAAGCGCTTTTTCGCATCCAACGGCGTTCGCAAGGACGCCGTGCTTTAACGCTAATCGACGCCCGCGAGGGCGTCGCATCGCCGTACATCCGCAGGATTCAATGACACCGATTCTCGTATTCGACATCGAGACCATTCCCGATGTCGACGGCATTCGCCGTCTCGAAGACTTACCCGACGATCTCTCCGACCGCGAAGTCGCGGACCATGCGTTCGCCGCGCGCCGTGAGCGCGTCGGCAACGATTTTCTGCCGCATCATCTGCAGCGCGTCGCCGCCATCTCCTGTGTTTTCCGGGACAACAGCGGCTTTCGCGTGCGCTCGCTCGGCGCGCCGGGCGACAACGAGGCCGCGCTCATTCAGTCGTTTTATCGCGTGATCGAGAAATACACGCCGCAACTCGTTTCCTGGAACGGCGGCGGTTTCGATCTGCCCGTGCTCCATTACCGTGCGCTCGTGCATGGCATCGCCGCGCCGCGATACTGGGATCTCGGACAGGACGATCGCGAGTTCAAGTTCAACAACTACATCAGCCGCTATCACATGCGGCATATCGATCTGATGGACGTCCTCGCGATGTATCAGGCGCGCGCGAACGCGCCGCTCGATGCGCTCGCCAAACTGTGCGGCTTTCCGGGCAAGCTCGGCATGGACGGCGGCAAGGTCTGGGAAGCGTATTGCGACGGGCAGATCGAGGAAATCCGCAACTATTGCGAGACCGATGTCGTCAACACGTATCTGATGTACTGCCGTTTTCAGATGATGCGCGGCGGCTTCACGCCCGACGAGTACGCCGACGAAATCAACTTCGTGAAGAACGCACTCGCGCAGGAAGCATCGCCGCACTGGGCCGAGTATCTCGCCGCGTTCGGACGATGACTTCGTGACGTTCGTCTACAATCTCGCATTTGCCATCCCGTCAGTCAGGAAGTACGCAGGTGTCTGAAGCCGCTCGAAAAAATCCGCATCGCCGCCGCGCCGCGCCGGCCAAGTCCGTCACGCCCGATCCCTCGTTCGTCGCGCCTGAGATCGAAATCGATGCGCTCGATATGGAAGCGCGCGGCGTCGGCCGCACGGTCAACGAGGACGGCGAGCCGGGCAAGGTGATCTTCGTCGAAGGCGCGTTGCCGGGCGAACGGGTGAGCTATTCGAGCTATCGCAAGAAGCCGAGCTTCGAACAGGCGCAAGTCGTCAAGGTGCTGCGCGAAAGCGTGATCCGCGCGAAGCCGAAGTGCCAGTTTTTCGGCACCTGCGGCGGCTGCTCGATGCAGCATCTCGATGTACGTGCGCAAATCGCCGTGAAGCAGCGCGTGCTGGAAGACAATCTTCAGCATCTGGCGAAGCTGCGCGCCGAGACGATGTTTCGGCCGATTCACGGGCCGTCGTGGGGCTATCGGTATCGCGCGCGCCTGACGGTGCGGCATGTCGAGAAGAAGGGCGGCGTGCTGGTCGGTTTCCACGAGCGCAAGAGCAGCTACGTCGCCGACATGACGAGCTGCGAAGTGCTGCCGCCGCACGTTTCGGCGATGCTCGTGCCGCTGCGTCATCTGGTGGCAGGGCTGTCGATTCGCGATCGCATGCCGCAGATCGAACTGGCGGTCGGGACCGACTTGACCGCGCTCGTGCTGCGCATTCTCGAGCCGCTCAACGAAGCCGACGAGGCGCTGATCCGCGCATTCGCCGATGAGCACGGCGTGCAATTCTGGCTCCAGCCGAAGGGCCCGGACACCGTCTATCCGTTTTATCCGCTCGACCGCGAGCTGGCTTATACGCTGCCGGAATTCAATATCCGCATGCCGTTCAAGCCGACCGATTTCACGCAGGTCAATCACCAGATCAACCGCGTGCTGGTGGCGCGCGCGCTGAGCCTGCTCGCGCCCCAGCCGTCGGATCGCGTGCTGGACCTGTTTTGCGGGATCGGCAATTTCACGCTGCCGCTCGCGCGGCTGTCGCGCGAAGTCGTCGGCATCGAGGGAAGCGAAGCGCTGACGGCGCGTGCGCTCGACAACGCGAAGGCGAACGGCGTCGACGGTTATACGTCGTTCGCATGCCGAAATCTGTTCGAAGTCACCGCCGATGACCTGCGCGCGCTCGGCGCGTTCGACAAATTCCTGATCGATCCGCCGCGCGAAGGCGCGCTCGCGGTATCGAAGGCGCTGGCGGACATCGCGCGAAGCGGCGACGGACCGCTGCCGAAGCGCATCGTCTATGTGTCGTGTAATCCGGCGACGCTCGCGCGCGATGCCGGTCTGCTCGTGCACGAAGCGGGGTATCGGATGAAGGGCGCGGGCGTCGTCAACATGTTTCCGCATACGTCGCATGTCGAATCCATCGCGCTGTTCGAGCGCGACTGAGGCTTCGCACCTTTTCAGCAGACGTAAAAAAACCGGCCCGAAGGCCGGTTTTTCGTTTCTGCACGCTCCGCCGACTTAGTTGCGGTTGCCGCCGAAGATGCCGAGCAGCGCCAGCAGGTTCGTGAACACGTTGTACAGATCGAGGTAGATCGCGAGCGTTGCGCTGATGTAGTTCGTTTCGCCGCCGTTCACCACGCGCTGCACGTCGAACAACATGTACGCCGAGAAGATCACGATGGCGAGGACGGAGATCGTCATCATCAGCGCCGGCAGTTGCAGGAAGATGTTCGCGAACGCAGCCAGCAGAATCACCAGTACGCCCATGAACAGCCACTTGCCGAGGCCCGAAAAGTCCCGCTTGCTGACCGTGGCGATGGTGGCCATCGCGGCGAAGATGACGCCGGTGCCGCCGAACGCCATCATGATGAGTTGCGGCCCATTCGAGAAGCCGAGAATGAAGCTCAGCAGGCGCGACAGCATCAGGCCCATGAAGAACGTGAAGCCCAGCAGGACGACGACGCCCATGCCGCTGTCCTTCGTCTTCTCGATCGCGAACATGAAGCCGAACGCGATGGCCAGAAACGCGATGAAGCTCATTGCCGGGCTGGTGGCGGCGAACAGCGAGAAACCCGTCGCCACGCCGACCCAGGCGCCGAGGACCGTCGGCACCATCGAAAGCGCGAGCATCCAGTAAGTATTGCGCAGGACCTTGTTGCGCACCTCCACGGAGGTAACGCTGCCGTTGCGGCCAAAGCTGTAGGGTGATTCGTTCATGGTTTCTCCTTGCTCCAATTGTCTTCGTTGGTCCTGCTTCAACATCCGTCACACGTGAATGATAGGGTCGCAGACTTAAGCCATTCTTAGCGATTTCGCGGCGCTGCGTTGCAACGCCACGTTTGGATCCAATATGGCTGCGGAGCGCCCCGAATTCAATGGTTCTGCCCTCAATTTCGCGTCGCGCACCGCGCAGTCCTTGCCTCTTTGATGCTTACGGCGCCGTAAGGTTTCAATCGAAATCATACCTTGCTTCGTGCTACAATTGTCGATTCGTTTTAATCCGTAAACAGTTCATTTTTTGGAGTTTTTCATGGCGATCGAGCGCACCCTGTCGATTATCAAGCCGGACGCAGTGGCAAAGAACGTTATCGGCCAGATCTACAGCCGTTTCGAGAACGCTGGTCTGAAGATCATCGCGTCGCGCATGGTTCATCTGTCCCGCGGGGACGCTGAGAAGTTCTACGCTGTGCACGCTGCACGCCCGTTCTTCAAGGACCTCGTGGAATTCATGATCTCCGGCCCGGTCGTGATCCAGGTGCTGGAAGGCGAGAACGCAATCGCCAAGCATCGTGACCTGATGGGCGCGACGGACCCGAAGAAGGCGGAGAAGGGCACGATCCGCGCTGACTTCGCTGACAGCATCGACGCAAACGCCGTGCACGGCTCGGATGCTCCGGAAACGGCGCGTCAGGAAGTGGCGTTCTTCTTCCCGGAAGTGAACGTCTACTCGCGTTAATCGAAACGCCGATCGGGAAACCGATTCAAGCGTTGGTCGCCGCGCCGGACCAGTGGCGCGGTCATCGCGCCGCAACGCAGAAATGGTTGTTAAAAAGCAGGAATTGGCGCGAACGGTCCCGGACCAGGTTTGATAGAACCGGTCCGGGCTTCGCAATCTGTAAATGGCAGAACTCGACATGACGAGCAGCACCACCGTCAATCTTCTCGATCTCGACGCCGCCGGGCTGGTCGCATATTGCGGCAGCCTTGGCGAAAAGCCGTTTCGCGCCAAGCAATTGCAGCGCTGGATCCACCAGTTTGGTGCCGACGACTTCGACGGCATGACGGATCTCGCAAAATCGCTGCGCGAAAAACTCAAGGGCCGCGCCAGTCTGGCGATGCCCGACATCATCAGCGACCACGTTTCCGCCGACGGCACACGCAAGTGGCTGATCGACGTCGGCAACGGCAACGCGGTCGAAACCGTGTTCATCCCGGAAGAAACGCGCGGGACGCTGTGCGTCTCGTCGCAGGCGGGGTGCGCGGTCAACTGCCGGTTCTGCTCCACCGGCAAGCAAGGTTTCTCTCGCAATCTGACAACGGCGGAAATCATCGGCCAGTTGCGCATGGCGGAGTTCGCGCTGCGCAAGTCGCTTGGCCGCGAGGTCGGCGGCCCGGGCAAGGGCGAGCGCGTCGTGACGAATGTCGTGATGATGGGCATGGGCGAACCTATGCTCAATTACGACGCCGTCGTGCCCGCCATGCGCCTGATGCTCGACGATAACGCCTACGGCCTGTCGCGCCGGCGCGTGACGCTGTCCACCTCCGGCGTCGTGCCGATGATGGACCGCCTCGCGGCAGACTTGCCGGTGGCGCTCGCGGTATCGCTGCACGCGCCGAACGATCCGCTGCGCGACATGCTGGTGCCGCTGAACAAGAAGTATCCGCTGCGCGAGTTGATGGCTGCGTGTCAGCGTTATTTGAAGGTCGCGCCGCGCGACTTCATCACGTTCGAATACTGCATGCTCGACGGCGTCAACGACACCGAAGCGCATGCGCGCGAACTGCTCGCCGTCACGCGCGATGTGCCGTGCAAGTTCAACCTGATTCCGTTCAATCCGTTCCCCGAGTCGGGCCTGACTCGGTCGAAGAACGAGCAGATCAAGCGCTTCGCGCAGATTCTGATCGACGCGGGCATCGTCACGACCGTGCGCAAGACGCGCGGCGACGACATCGACGCGGCCTGCGGTCAGCTCGCGGGCGCGGTGCAGGACCGCACGCGGCTTGCCGAGCGCACGAGCCGCGCGGGAAGCAAGGTGATCGAAGTGCGCGCGGTCTGACGGCGGCGCGGTCCCGGCAGAACGCCGGGTGCGCCCTTGCGGCACATTGGCGTGCCGCCGCAACACAAGAACACAGATAACAACGAAGCAAGCGCTCCACAGGGCGCGCAAAGCCGAACATTTTGTTATAAAGCGGTCTGCAACAGCGCCGGAGTTGTATTGTTCAGTGCTTTTTGCACTTCACGGCGCAGCAGCGCTCTATAAAAGATTCGATGCGAGGAATTTGGGATGAGTGAGCCGCAACACCCGACGCCTTTCGGCAGTCATACCGGCGATGTGCCTGCCACTCAGCATGATGGCCGGACGCGCGTCGACGGGGCGGCATCGGGCGAGCGCCAGGCGGAGCCGCTGGACTCGCTGGAAGCAGTGGGCGCGCGTCTCGCGCAGCTTCGGCATGCCAAAGCATGGTCGATCGACGATGTATCGGCGCGCCTGAAGGTGTCGCCGCAGAAGCTGGCAGCGCTCGAAGAGGGCGACATCAGCCAGTTGCCGGACCGCACTTTTGCGGCGGGGATCGTGCGCAGCTACGCGAAGGTGCTGGGTGCGGACCCGACGCCGTTCACGCAGGCGTTTCGCCGCGAGGGCGTGCCGGTCGAACACAATTTGAAGGTGCCGGCGTCGTCCGGCGCGGGCTTGCCGCGCGGGCGCGTCTCGATGCCGCTCGGCAATTCATCCGGGCGCAAGCGTTCGTGGCTGTGGGGCGTGGCGGCGATCGTCGCCGTGCTCGCCGCGCTCGTGATGTGGCATACCGGCGGCGATTCGTCGGCGTGGCTTGCGCGGCTGAAGTCGAGCGCGGGTTCGGCGGCGACGTCGATCGACAAGCCTGCCTCGTCGCAGGCCGCAACGCCCGATGAAGCCGCAGCGGCGAACACCGGCGAGGCATCGCTGCCCGAAGTGGCGGCGGCGCCCGGCGAACAGCCGATGCCGCGTCCGCTCGGCACGAACGCGCTGCCGGCGTCATCGTCGACGATCGCAGCCGTGCAAGGCGCGAGCGCGCCGGCGGCTGCATCGACGGTCAAGGCCGCTCCGGCGGCTGCGGTCCCGGCATCGGTTGCGGCTGCGGCTGCTTCGGCTCCGGCTGTCGGAAGCGCAGGCACGGGCGCGAATGCAATCGAACTGAAGGTGAAGGAAGATAGCTGGTTCAACGTGCGCGGCAAGGACGGCAAGGAACTGTTTTCCGGCCTTGTCCGTGCGGGCAGCGTGCAGCGCGTGCAAGGCGATGCGCCTTTCAAGGTGACCGTCGGGAACGCGAAGGGCGTCGAGTCGCTGTCGATCGACGATCAGCCCGTCGACGCCAAGAAGTATTCCGGCGCACGCGGAAACGTCGCGCGCCTGTCCTTGCCGTAAGAGGCAGACGGAGCCGCCAGCGTCGGTGATTCAGCGCGCGGACATGACGAGGGCGTCCCGGTTCGGCCGTGACGCTCGTTCGAGGTTTCAAACAAGCGACGGTCGCTGCATGCGCAGCGCGCCGTTTGCCAAAGGGTTTTTCGATGCAATCCGAAGCTCAATCCCTGATTAGCAGCAAGATTTGTTCGACCGATCCGGTCTTCGGCGGTCCGTTGTCTCGCCGTTCGTCGCATGCCGTGGACGTGCGTTGGGGCGGCCAGCTCGTGACGATCGGCGGCGATGCGCCGGTGCGCGTCCAGTCGATGACCAACACCGACACGGCCGACGCCATCGGCACCGCGATCCAGATCAAGGAACTCGCGCAGGCCGGCTCCGAACTCGTGCGCATCACGGTGAATACGCCGGAAGCGGCGGCCGCCGTGCCGCACATCCGCGAACAGCTCGACCGCATGGGCGTGTCGGTTCCGCTCGTCGGCGACTTCCACTACAACGGCCATCTGTTGCTGCGCGACCATCCGGCGTGCGCCGAGACGCTGTCGAAGTACCGCATCAATCCGGGCAACGTCGGGCAGGGCGCGAAGCGCGACACGCAGTTCGCGCAGATGATCGAAGCCGCCATCAAGTACGACAAGCCCGTGCGGATCGGCGTGAACTGGGGCAGCCTCGACCAGGATCTGCTCGCGCGCATGATGGACGAAAACGCCGCGCGTTCGAAGCCGTGGGAATTGCAAAGCGTGATGTACGAAGCGCTGATCCAGTCGGCGGTCGGCTCGGCCGAACGCGCCGTCGAACTGGGCCTTGGCCGCGACAAGATCATCCTGTCGTGCAAGGTGAGCGGCGTGCAGGATCTGATCGCGGTATATCGCGAACTGGCGAAGCGTTGCAGTTTCGCGCTGCACCTCGGGCTCACCGAAGCGGGCATGGGCTCCAAGGGTATCGTCGCTTCGACGGCGGCGCTCTCGGTGCTGCTGCAGGAAGGCATTGGCGACACGATCCGCATCTCGCTGACGCCCGAGCCGGGCGGCGCGCGCACGGGCGAAGTCGTCGTCGGACAGGAAATTCTGCAGACCATGGGTCTGCGCTCCTTCACGCCGATGGTCATCGCATGTCCCGGCTGCGGCCGCACGACCAGCACGCTGTTCCAGGAACTGGCGTCGCAGATCCAGACGTATCTGCGCAATTCGATGCCGGTCTGGCGTGATCAGTACCCGGGCGTCGAGAAGATGCACGTGGCGGTCATGGGCTGCATCGTCAACGGGCCGGGGGAGTCGAAGCACGCGAATATCGGCATCAGCTTGCCGGGTTCCGGCGAGAATCCGGCCGCGCCGGTGTTCATCGACGGCGCAAAGGTCAAGACGCTGCGCGGCGAGCGCATCGCCGAGGAATTCCAGCAAATCGTTAGCGACTACGTCGAACGCACTTACGGCCAGCGCGTCGAGACGTCCGCGGCATCACTCTAAAGACAGATGACTGAACAGAAGAAACGGCTCTCGAAGCTGAGCGGCGTGAAGGGCATGAACGACATCCTCCCGCAGGATGCCGCGTTGTGGGACTTCTTCGAAAGCACCGTCAAGTCGCTGCTGCGCGCGTACGGCTATCAGAACATTCGCACGCCGATCGTCGAGCATACGCAGCTTTTCACGCGCGGCATCGGCGAAGTGACCGACATCGTCGAGAAGGAGATGTACAGCTTCACCGACGCGCTCAACGGCGAGCATCTCACGATGCGTCCGGAGAACACGGCGGCCGTCGTGCGCGCGACCATCGAACACAATCTTCTGTACGACGGCCCGAAGCGCCTGTGGTACATCGGGCCGATGTTCCGGCATGAGCGTCCGCAGCGCGGGCGGTATCGGCAGTTCCATCAGGTCGGCGTGGAAGCGCTCGGCTTCGCGGGTCCGGATACGGACGCCGAAATCATCATGATGTGCCAGCGCCTGTGGGACGACCTGGGCCTCACCGGCATCCGGCTCGAACTGAATTCGCTCGGCCAGGCGGAAGAGCGCGCGGCGCATCGCAAGGAACTGATCGCGTATCTCGAACAGCACGCCGATTCCCTCGACGAAGAAGCGAAGCGCCGTCTTTATACGAACCCGTTGCGCGTGCTCGACACGAAGAACCCGGCGATGCAGGAAATCGCGCAAAACGCGCCGAAGCTCGTCGACTTTCTGGGCGAGGAATCGCGCAAGCACTTCGACGGTGTGCAGCGTCTGCTGAAGGCGAACAACATTCCGTTCACCGTCAATCCGCGTCTCGTGCGCGGCCTCGATTACTACAACCTCACCGTGTTCGAATGGGTGACCGACAAGCTCGGCGCGCAAGGCACGGTGGCGGGCGGCGGCCGCTACGATCCGCTCATCGAGCAACTGGGCGGCAAGCCGACGGCGGCGTGCGGCTGGGCGATGGGCGTCGAGCGTATCCTCGAGCTGCTCAAGGAAGAGAATCTGGTGCCGGAACCGGAAGGCACGGACGTGTACGTCGTGCATCAGGGCGAAAAGGCGGCGGAGCAGGCGTTCATCGTCGCTGAACGGCTGCGCGACACCGGCCTCGACGTCATTCTGCACTGCAGCCCGGACGGCGCGCCGGCGAGCTTCAAGTCGCAGATGAAGAAGGCGGATGCGAGCGGCGCGGCGTTCGCCGTGGTGCTCGGCGAGGACGAACTCGCGCAAGGAACGATCGGCGTGAAGCCGCTGCGACGCACCGGCGACGAAACGGCCGATGCGCAAAAGAACGAGCAAGTCAACGTTCCGGCGGAAGACTTGACCGAATACCTAATCAATGCGATGGTTGCATCCGCCGACGAGGACGCCTGACGAACAGGCTCTGGTCGGATCAAGCGCCGCGCGCATCGTGGAGATCGGTCCGATCCCGCCATCGTGCCAGGCCACGATGGGCAATGAGACGCAGGAAGGAATAGCTGGACGATGAGTTACCACGACGAACAAGAATCACTGGAAAGTGTCAAGGCCTGGTGGGCCAAATGGGGTAACGCCACGACGTGGATCGTGCTCGTGGCGCTCGTCGTTGCGGCCGGTTTCAACGGCTGGAATTACTGGCAGCGCCGTCAGGCGGCGGAAGCTTCGGTGCTCTATGACCGGCTTCAGCAGGCCGTGAACGGCAACGATCAGAAGCTCGTCGCGCGCGTCGCGTCGGACATGGAAGACAAGTTCGGCGGCACGGCGTACGCGCAGATGTCGGCGCTCTCGGCGGCCAAGTCGCTTTACGCAGCGGGCGATGCCGCCGGCGCGAAGGCGCAACTGCAGTGGGCCATCGACCACGCGAAGGACGACGAGTACAAGCAGATCGCGAAGCTGCGCATGGCGCTGATCCTGCTCGACGAAAAGAGCTACGACGCCGGCCTTAAGCTGCTCGCCGACGCTCCGCTCGATGCGTTCAAGGGCGTCGTTGCTGATCGCCGCGGCGATCTGCTCGCAGCGCAAGGCAAGCGCGAAGACGCGCGCGCCGCCTACAAGACGGCGCTCGACAGCTTGCCGAAGAACGACGCGGCCACCCGGCAACTGATCGAGTTCAAGCTCGATTCGCTTGGCGGCTGACCGCTCTCGAGCGACGGCTTCGACCGTCGCTTCGTTCGAGCGCCAACGCTATTTCGCCAATCAAGCCGCCGCGCCGCGCGTCGCCATCGAGCGAAGCGCGGCTGCGCCGGTCAACCGAATTCACCCATTCATGTTGCGTCCACCGATGATTCAATTGAAACGCTACGCCGTGCCCTTCGCCTGCGCGATGACCGTCCTGCTGGCCGCCTGTGCGTCCACCAAGGACGAACGCCGCGTGCCGACACCGCTCGTCGACATCAAGCCGGTGCTGAATGTCAATCAGGCGTGGAAGGCGAGCGTCGGCAAAGCCGGCCGTTACCTGTTCGCGCCGGTCGCCGTGGGCGATGCCGTCTTCGCCGCAGGCGAGAATGGCACTGTCGCGAAGATCGACGCGACGACCGGTCAGGAAGTCTGGCGCACCAAGCTCAAGGACGATCTGTCGGCGGGCGTCGGCAGCGACGGCAATCTGACGGCGGTCGGCGGCCTGAAGGGCTCCGTCTACGCGCTCGGACCGGACGGCAAGCAATTGTGGACGGCCACGGCGCCGGGCGAAATCGTTTCGCCGCCGCTCGTCGGCAATGATCTCGTGGTCGTGCGCACCATCGACGGCAAGGTCATCGCGTTCAGCGCGCAGACCGGCGAGCAGAAGTGGATATTCCAGTTGCGCGCCGTGCCGCTGAATCTGCGTGTGGCCGCCGCGATGACCTTCGCCGGCAATCAGGCGGTGCTCGCGGGCTTCCCGGGCGGCAACTTCGCCGCGATCAACCTGCAAACGGGCGACGCCTACTGGCAAGCGCCGGTGTCGTACCCGAAAGGCGTGACGGAAGTCGAGCGCATCAACGACGTGACCGGCGCGCCGGGTCTTGTTGGCGCGCAGACCTGCGCGGTGACGTTCCAGGGCAAGATCGGCTGTTTCGACGCGAACTCGGGCCGTCCGGTCTGGGAAAAGAACTTCTCCAGCGATAGCGGCCTCGCACAGGACGAGCAGATCGTCGCCGCCGGCGATGACTGGTCGGTGGTCAACGCCTTTCGCGCGTCGGACGGCACGCCCGTCTGGAAGAACGACAAACTGAAGAGCCGCCGCGTCAGCGTGCCGTTCATCCTGGGTCGCGCGGTCGTTGTAGGCGACTACAAGGGCTTCGTGCATTTCCTGAGCGTGGACAACGGCGAGATCGTCGGCCGCGCGCCGACCGATGGCAGCGAAATTACCGCGCCGCCGGTGCTGGCGGGCAATACGCTCGTCGTGCAGACGCACGATGGCGGCCTGTACGGCTTCCGTCCGCAGTAAGTCTCATGCAGCGCTTCGTCCTTCACGGGACGAGGCGCAATTGGAAGGACCGGCGCTCGCAGCGCCGAAGCCCTGTACAGGGTTGCAGAAAACAGAGCGCGACATCCGTTCGCGCTCGACAAGAATGGCCCGCCAGGCCGGGCACGAAAGAAGAAAGCGCGCCGCCGATGCCGCGCGACAAAAGCCCGCGCAAGGCAACCATCGGTGCACGGCGCGACGGCCCGACAGCGGCATAAGCTGCAAAGCGGCGAGCCGAATCCATGCTAATTTTCGACAAGCGCAGCCATTCTCGCGGCGCAAGCGGCGAAGACGCCGTACCGCGCGTTTCGCCCATCGCCTTGCGTTCAACTGTGAACAAACTCTGATGAAACCCGTGATTGCCCTCGTCGGGCGCCCCAATGTGGGGAAATCCACTCTCTTTAACCGGCTGACGCGTTCGCGCGATGCGCTCGTCGCCGATCTGCCCGGTCTCACGCGCGACCGCCACTACGGCGAAGGGCGCGTGGGCGGCGAGCGTCCGTATCTCGTCGTCGATACCGGCGGCTTCGAGCCGGTCGCGAAGGACGGCATCCTGCACGAGATGGCGCGTCAGACGCGGCAGGCCGTCGAGGAAGCCGATATCGTCGTGTTCATCGTCGACGGACGCAACGGGCTCGCGCCGCAGGACAAGTCGATCGCCGACTATCTGCGTAAGACCGGCCGGCCGCTCTTCCTGGTGGTCAACAAGGCAGAGGGCATGAAGTACACGGCGGTCGCGTCGGACTTCTACGAACTCGGCCTTGGCGATCCACGCGCGATTTCGGCGGCGCACGGCGACGGCGTCACCGAGATGATCAACGACGCGCTCGACATCGCCTACGCCGGTCAGCCGGAAGAGAGCGAGGAAGAGAAGGCGCAGCACGGCGTGAAGATCGCGATCGTCGGACGGCCGAACGTCGGCAAGTCGACGCTCGTCAATACGCTGATCGGCGAAGAGCGCGTGATCGCGTTCGACATGCCCGGCACCACCCGCGATTCGATCTATGTTGATTTCGAGCGTCAAGGCCGCGAATACACGTTGATCGACACGGCGGGTTTGCGCCGCCGCGGCAAGGTCTTCGAAGCGATCGAGAAGTTCTCGGTCGTCAAGACGCTGCAGTCGATCTCAGATGCGAATGTCGTGATTCTCCTGCTCGACGCGCAGCAGGACATCTCCGATCAGGACGCGCATATCGCGGGCTTCGTCGTCGAACAGGGACGCGCGCTCGTCGTTGGCGTGAACAAGTGGGACGGGCTGGACTCGCATGTGCGCGAGCGCACGAAGGCCGATTTGACGCGCAAGCTGAAGTTTTTGGACTTTGCTAAATTCCACTACGTCTCGGCGCTGGAAAAGACGGGCATCGGCGCATTGATGAAGTCGGTCGATGACGCCTATGCCGCCGCGATGGCGAAGCTGCCGACGCCGAAGCTCACGCGCGCGCTCATCGAGGCCGTGGAGTTTCAGCAGCCGCGCCGCCGCGGGCCGGTCCGGCCGAAGCTGCGCTATGCGCACCAGGGCGGACAGAACCCGCCGATCATCGTCGTGCACGGCAATGCGCTCGATGCGGTCACCGATACCTACAAGCGGTATCTGGAAGGCCGATTCCGAGAAACTTTTGGACTGGCCGGCACTCCATTGCGAATAGAGTTTCGCTCGAGCAAGAACCCCTACGCGGACAAAGAGTAAGCGCCCGCGGAGCCAAGCGTTTCGGCCTCATTGGCCAAATGGCCGGTCTGGTGCGGAAACGAAAATCGGCTATAGTGTAGCGATTGCCGGCGGATCTCTTTTTCTTCGTCACAATACTTCTAACCTGCAAAAAACACGGAGTTTGCTATGAGCAACAAAGGGCAATTGTTACAAGACCCGTTTTTGAACGCACTGCGTAAAGAGCACGTGCCGGTCTCGATCTATTTGGTCAACGGCATCAAGCTTCAAGGGAACATCGAATCGTTCGACCAGTACGTCGTGTTGCTCCGGAATACGGTCACCCAGATGGTCTACAAGCACGCCATTTCAACGGTCGTGCCGGCTCGCCCGGTGAATTTCCACCCGGACGCTGAATCGTCCTAACCTCGTTGCGGCCGGCGCGCCGTTGCCATTCCGAATTCGAACATTGAGCAACTCGCCGGTCGCTTCAAAAACTATCCAGACATAATTTGATTAACGCAGCGCTTGTGGGCATCGATTTCGGCAAGATCGATTTCGAAGCCAGTCTCGAAGAACTCAGCCTGCTCGCAGAAAGTGCGGGCGCCCATCCTGCCGTTACGCTCACCGGCCGTCGGTCCAGTCCGGACGCCAAAATGTTCATCGGCAGCGGAAAGGTCGAAGAACTGCGCCTTTCCTGCGAAGCGAACGACGTCGAACTCGTCATTTTCAATCACGCGCTCGCGCCCGCGCAGCAACGCAATCTCGAACTTGCGTTGAATCGCCGCGTCGTCGATCGCACCAGTCTCATCCTCGATATCTTTGCGCAGCGCGCCCGCAGCCATGAAGGCAAATTGCAGGTCGAGCTCGCGCAACTGCAATATCTCTCTACGAGGCTGATTCGCGCCTGGACCCACCTCGAACGCCAGAAGGGCGGTATCGGTTTGCGCGGTCCCGGTGAGACGCAGCTCGAAACCGACCGCCGGCTGATCGGCGAGCGCATCAAGGCGCTGAAGACGCGGCTTGCGAAGCTGCGCCGTCAGCACGGCACGCAGCGCCGGGCGCGTCAGCGCAATCAGACGATGTCGGTGTCGCTCGTCGGCTATACGAACGCGGGCAAGTCGACGCTGTTCAACGCGTTGACCAAGGCGCAGGCGTATGCCGCGAACCAGTTGTTCGCCACGCTCGACACTACGTCGCGCCGCGTGTTCCTCGGCGAGGAAGCGGGCCATGTCGTCGTTTCGGATACGGTCGGCTTTATTCGCGAACTGCCGCACCAGCTCGTCGCGGCGTTTCGCGCGACGCTCGAGGAAACCATTCACGCCGACTTGCTGCTGCACGTCGTCGACGCATCGAGTCCGGTGCGCCTCGATCAGATCGATCAGGTGAACGAGGTTTTGCGCAGCATCGGCGCGGACTCCATCCGCCAGATTCTCGTCTTCAACAAGATCGACGCCGTGCCCGAACTTGCGGCCCGCGGCGAGGCGGTTGAAAGGGATGAGTATGGTAATATTTCGCGCGTCTTTTTGAGCGCACGCACGGGTCAGGGACTCGACGCGCTGCGCGCCGCCATCGCCGAAATTGCTTCAGCGGAAGCAGGCGAACCCGAAGAAAGCATGCCGAGCGTGTTCGCCGAAACCGGCGAGCCGGCGCAAATGTCGGAAGCCACGCAATTCCCGCAGTCCACGCAGTCCGGGCCGAACGAGACACACGACGAGAACGCGCAGCCGGAAGACCACCGGCCAGCCGGAGAACGTGACGGCCACAAGGTTCCTGAACACGGACACTAACTGCTCCGCATGACCGACGCGGCATCGAACCGGCTGTCTAATGGTGAATCACTGAGTGAACGATTACAACGAGCGGACTAACAGGCAGCGCATGCATGCGGCCTTTTCGATCAACGATCCGCGCTGGGGGCGGGGCGACGGCGACGGCGTCAAGAACGATTCGAAGCGCCCGCAGGACGGCAAGCGCGGCAACGGCAAGGAAGAAGGCCCGCCGGATCTCGACGAAATGTGGCGCGAATTCAATCGCCGCCTCGCCGGCATTTTCGGCCGCAAGCCGAACGGCGGCATGCCGCGCGACAACGGGCGGGGCACGCGCATCGGCGTGGGCATCGTCATTGGCGTGCTCATCGCGATCTATCTCGGCAGCGGCGTGTTCGTCGTGCAGGATGGACACGTCGGCGTGGTCTCGCAGTTCGGGCAATACCGGCAGACGGTGACGCAAGGCATCCACTGGCGTTTGCCGTATCCGTTCCAGTCGCACGATATCGTCGATACGTCGCAAGTGCGCTCCGTCGAAATCGGACGCGGCACGGCGCTCTCGCAAGGCAACGTGCGCGATGCATCGCTGTTGACGAACGAAGCCGACATTCTCGACGTGCGCTTCTCCGTGCAGTATCAGATCAAGTCGCCGACCGACTTCCTGTTCCGCAATCCCGATCCCGACCTGAGCGTCACCGAGGCGGGGCAGGCCGCGATTCGAGAAATCGCCGGCGCCGCGGCGACGGACGATCTGCTTTACAAGGACCGCGAAGCATTGCGCCCGCGTCTGACCGAATCCATCCAGCGCTCCCTCGACGCCTACCGCACCGGCTTACAGGTGACGGGCGTGACCGTGCAGAGCGTGCAAGTGCCGACTCAGGTGCAGGCGGCGTTCGAAGAAGCATCGCGCGTGCGGCAGGACAACGAGCGCGCCCGCGATACGGCCGAGGCCTACGCCAATCAACTGCTGCCCCGCGCAAAGGCGGATGCCGCGAAGATGATCGAAGAAGCCACCGCATACAGTAACCGCCAGGTGACGCAGGCTCAGGGCGACGCCGAGCGTTTCAAGGAGGTCTACGCGGAATACTTGAAGGCCCCGGCGGTCATTCGTCAACGCATGTACCTGGACACGATGCAGCAGATCTACTCGCAAACTACCAAGGTATTCGTGGACAGCAAGGCAGGCAATAACGTGATTTATCTGCCGCTCGACAAGCTCATCGACGCGAACCGTCAGCAGGCCAGGGACGCAGCGGCGAACACGGGCAGCGCCGCGTCGGCTCCGGTTGAGCCACAGGTTCGTCCGCAAGCCACGGCGCCCGCCTCGGCGCCGGCGGCAGCAGCGCCCGCGAGCGGTGCAAGCCCTGCAAGCGGCGCCAGTGCCGCGAGTGGCGATCCGCTGCGCTCGCGCGATGCGTTCCGCTCGCGCAGCCGTCAAGACGACCTGCAGTAAGGAGCGCGAACATGAATCGAATCATTGCGCTCGTCGTCGCAGTCGTCATCGTGCTGTTTATCGGTTCGTCGATGGTCTTCACCGTCGACGAACGGCACGCCGCCATCGTCGCCGCTCACGGGGACAGCAACCCGCGCCTCGACGGTCCCGGCCTGCACTTCAAGCTGCCGCCGCCGTTCCAGACGCTCACGCTCATCGACACGCGCACGCTCACCATCGACGAGAGCGGCGCCGATCGTTTCACGACGTCGGACAAGAATGAAGTGCTGGTGAATACGGTCGTGAAGTATCGCGTGGCCGATCCACTCAAGCTCTTCGTCAGCAACGAGAAGAACACGCAAACCGCGCAAGAGCGTCTGATCGCGCTCGCCCGCACCGCGCTTGCCAGCGCGTTCGCGAATCGCTCGCTGACCGATGCGCTCGGCAATCAGCAGGCGCTCGAGAACGAAGCGCTGAAGGCGGTGGAAGGCGCGGCGGGAGCGTTCGGCGTGCAGCTCGTCGACCTGCAGATGACGCGTATCGACTTTCCGTCGGCGGTGGCCGATTCGGTGTACAAGCGCATGATCGCGGCGCGCCAGCAGGCAGCGGCGAACGAGCGCGCGAAAGGCACGGCGGAAGCGGACAAGATCAAGGCCGACGCGGAACGCGAGCAGCAGCAAATTCTCGCCGATGCCTACAGTCAGGCGCAGTCGATCCGCGGCGAAGGCGACAGCAAGGCCGCCGCCATCGCAGCCGACGCATACGGACGCGATCCGCAGTTCTATCAGTTCTATCAGAGCCTCGAGGCGTACAAGAAGACGTTCAAGCCCGGCGACGTGATCGTGGTCGATCCGAGCAGCGACTTCTTCCGCTTCATGAAAAGCCCGAACGGCGGTGCGGACGCATCCGCTGCCGCAGCGAAACGCTGACCGTACCCGCGCCGCGCGCCAGAGGTGAATAAACACGCGCGCGGCGCCTTCTTTCCGAGAACATGGTCGAGACGATACTGCTCGCACTTGCGTTGATGCTGATCATCGAAGGCATGTTTCCCTTCGTCTTTCCCACCGCCTGGCGCGACACGTTCCGCCGTATCGCCGAACGGCCGCCGCATCACATCCGCATCGGCGGATTGATCGCGATGGCGCTCGGACTGGTCCTGTTATGGATCGCCACGTAAGCCGATCGCGGATCGCAGCGCCCGGCGGGGTTCCGCCATTTAGCCTATCTTTGTCTCTATCCGCCCATGCGCGCCGTGCTTGCGAGCGCCGCGTGCCCAAGCAGGAAACGTATCGATGTCCACCTGGTTGCTTCCCGAAAATATCGCCGACGTGTTGCCGTCGGAAGCCCGCAAGATCGAAGAGCTGCGCCGCCGCCTGCTCGACCGGTTTCGCTCGTACGGCTACGAGCTCGTCATGCCGCCGATGCTCGAATACCTCGAATCGTTGCTGACGAGCGGTGGAAGCGACCTGAATCTGCGCACCTTCAAGCTCGTCGATCAGTTGTCGGGCCGGACGCTGGGTTTGCGGGCGGACATTACGCCGCAGGTGTCGCGTATCGACGCCCACTTGCTGAACCGGCAGGGCGTCACGCGTCTTTGCTATGCGGGTGTCGTGCTGCATACGCGTCCGCGCGGCCTGCACGCGACGCGCGAGCAGATTCAGATCGGCGCGGAAATCTACGGTCACGCCGGGCTGGAAGCGGATCTCGAGATTCAGCAATTGATGCTCGATTCGCTGCACCTCGCGGGCTTGTCGAAAGTGCGCCTCGACCTGTGTCATGCGGGCGTGCTCGCGGCGCTGCTTGAACTGGAACCGGCGGCGGCATCGCTCGGAGAAGCGCTCTACGACGCGCTCGCCAGCAAGGACGTGCCGCGCATCAACGAACTGACGGCGCATCTCGGCCACGTGCCGCGCGAGGCGTTGCGCGCGCTGCCTTCGCTTTATGGCGATGCTTCGGTGCTCGAAATGGCGCGTGCGCGTCTGCCGAATCTGCCGGTGATCGCGCGGGCGCTCGACGACCTCGCGTTCCTCGCCGCCCGCGCCGACGGCGCGGAGCTGATGATCGACCTGGCCGACCTGCGCGGCTACGCGTACCACAGCGGCGTGATGTTCTCCGCTTACGTCGATGGCGTGCCGAACGCGGTTGCTCGCGGCGGCCGTTACGACGATGTCGGCTCGGCCTATGGCCGCGCGCGGCCCGCGACGGGCTTCTCGCTGGACCTGCGGGAAGTGGCGCGCATTTCTCCCGTCGATGCACGCGGCAGCGCGATTCTCGCGCCGTGGAGGCACGAAGAACCGTTGCGCGCGGCCGTCGCGACGCTGCGGGATGCGGGCGAAGTCGTGATTCAGGCGTTGCCGGGCCACGAACACGATCTCGACGAATTCGCATTCGATCGCGTGCTGGTCGAGCGCGACGGGCAATGGGCGGTCGAGGAGCGCGTGAATCCGGCTCGTTCCGGCGCCTGACGGCCCAGGACTTTCGTCATCGCGCGTGCAAGCGCGTGAACCAGACCTAATCGCGGCATGCATCCCGAAAAACTCGGAAACGGCCGCGAACATAGGTAAAATGCGTTTTTAACCAGCTAACGAATCAACATGTCTGCCAGTGCAGTGAATGTGAACCCGGGGCGCAACGTCGTCGTGGTGGGCACCCAGTGGGGTGACGAGGGCAAGGGCAAAATCGTCGACTGGCTGACGGACCATGCCCAGGGCGTCGTGCGCTTCCAGGGCGGTCACAACGCCGGCCACACGCTCATCATCGGCGGCAAGAAAACCATCTTGCGCCTCATCCCGTCGGGCATCATGCGCGCGGGCACGGCCTGCTACATCGGCAATGGCGTCGTGTTGTCCCCCCAGGCGCTGTTCAAGGAAATCGACGAACTGGAAGCCGCGGGCATCGATGTCTGCAAGCGTCTGTTCATTTCCGAGGCCGCCACGCTCGTCCTGCCGTACCACGTCGCCATCGACCAGGCGCGCGAAGCCAAGCGCGGCGCCGGCAAGATCGGCACGACGGGGCGCGGTATCGGTCCGGCGTACGAAGACAAGGTGGCCCGTCGCGGCCTGCGCGTGCAGGATCTGTTCGACGCGCCGCTCTTCGCAGAACGTCTGCGTGAAGTGCTGGACTTCCACAACTTCGTGCTGACGAAATATCTCGGTGCCGCCGAAGTCGACTATCAGGAAACGCTAGACACGATGCTCGGCTACGCCGACCGTCTCGCGCCGATGGTCACGGACGTCTCACGCCGCCTGTACGACGAAAACCACGCTGGCCGCAATCTGCTGTTCGAAGGCGCGCAAGGCACGCTGCTCGATATCGACCACGGCACGTATCCGTACGTCACGTCGAGCAACTGCGTCGCGGGTGCGGCGACGGCTGGCGCGGGCGTCGGTCCGCAAAAGCTCAACTACATGCTCGGCATCACGAAGGCGTATTGCACGCGCGTGGGCGCCGGCCCGTTTCCGAGCGAACTGTACGACGCGGATAATCCGAAGCGCCAGGACCCGGTCGGCGTGACGCTCGCCTCCGTCGGCAAGGAATTCGGCTCGGTCACCGGCCGTCCGCGCCGCACCGGCTGGCTGGATGCCGCCGCGCTGCGCCGCTCGATCCAGATCAACGGCATCACGGGCCTGTGCATGACGAAGCTCGACGTGCTCGACGGCCTGGAGGAAGTGAAGCTGTGCGTCGGCTATACGCTCGACGGCAAGGCGCTCGACATCCTCCCGCGCGGCGCGTCGGAAGTGGCGCGCTGCGAGCCGGTCTACGAGACGTTCGGCGGCTGGAAGGAAAGCACCGTCGGCATTACGCAGTGGGACAGCCTGCCCGAGAACGCGCGTGCTTACCTCACGCGTGTGCAGGAAGTGGCGGGCGTGCCGATCGACATGGTGTCGACCGGTCCGGACCGCGACGAAACCATCCTGCTTCGTCATCCGTTCAAGGTCTGAGCGCGCCCAAGCCTCGGCCTGAACCGGACGCTGTAAAGAATGTGGCCGCTTCATGCGGCCACATTTCGTATATAACCGCACTATGCAATCGAAAGAGCCTCACATGATCGCGATGACCGACCCGCGTAACGACGAAAAGAACCTCTGGGTCAACTGGGACGAATATCACCGGTTGATCGAAATTCTCGCGCTGAACGTGCACGACTCGGGATGGAAGTTCGACAAAATCCTGTGCCTCGCGCGCGGCGGCCTGCGCGTCGGCGACCAGCTTTCGCGCATCTACGACCTGCCGCTCGCCATTCTTGCGACGAGTTCGTATCGCGAGGCCGCGGGCACGCAGCAGGGCGACCTCGACATCGCGCAGTACATCACGATGACGCGCGGCGAACTGTCGGGCAACGTGCTGCTCGTCGACGATCTCGTCGATTCGGGCGTCACGCTGGCGCGCGTGCAGGACCACCTAAAAGAGCGTTATCCCGCGATCACCGCGGTGCGCTCGGCGGTGCTCTGGTACAAGGCGTGCTCGAAGGTCAAGCCCGACTATCACGTGCAGTTTCTTGAAACGAATCCGTGGATTCATCAGCCGTTCGAGGAGTGGGACACCGTGCGTCCTCACAACCTCGGCGCCTGGATCAAGCGAGGCACGCAGAACGGCCGCGTTTGAGCATCGCGCCGTCCTGTTCGTTTCGATGCACTGCGCCGTTGCGCCGGGGTTTTCTCCCGACGCAACGGCGTTTTGCTTTCCGGCCGCCTTTCAGCGCGACCGTGTTGCAAAGGCGTGCCGCGCCGCTTACGCATTCGGGGCACGATGCTAAACTCTTACTCGCGTCTGTCGTGGTGCATGAGCAACACGCAGGCAGACGTATCTGCGTGCGACGTTAGATAGAATGGCGTTCGGTTTTCTTCCGCCCTGGACGGATCTCTCGCTTTTATGACTAACATGACTCACGCGCAAGAGCGCAAACAGCCTTTGCATTCGCTTGCGCTCGCGGCAATCGGCGTCGTCTTCGGCGACATCGGCACGAGTCCACTTTACGCTTTGAAGGAAGCCTTTAGCCCAACCCACGGCATCGCGCTTTCGGAAGCCTCCATCCTCGGCGTCATCTCCCTGCTGTTCTGGGCCATCGTCATCGTCGTGGCCATCAAGTACGTGCTGTTCGTCATGCGCGCCGACAACAACGGCGAAGGCGGCGTGTTCGCGATGATGACCCTCGCGTTGCGCAGCGTGAAAGACTCCGGCCGTCTTTCCGGTGTGCTGATGATGCTCGGCATCTTCGGCGCCTGCATGTTCTATGGCGATGCGGTCATCACGCCGGCGATGTCCGTGATATCGGCGGTCGAAGGTCTCGAGATCGCCGCGCCGAAACTCTCGCCTTACGTGATCCCCATCACGATGGTCATTCTCGTGATGCTGTTCTGGATCCAGCGTCACGGCACCGCCGTGGTAGGCAAGCTGTTCGGGCCGATCATGCTGGTCTGGTTCGGCACGCTCGCGGTGCTGGGCGCTTATCACATCGTGCTCGCGCCGGGCGTGCTGGTCGCGTTAAATCCGTACTACGCCGTCTCGTTCATGGCCGATCACGTGCTGCAGGCGTATATCGTGCTCGGTTCGGTCGTGCTGGTGCTGACCGGCGCGGAAGCGCTCTATGCGGACATGGGCCACTTCGGCGTCAGGCCGATCCGCTACGGCTGGTACGGGCTCGTGATGCCGTCGCTGCTGCTGAATTACTTCGGGCAAGGCGCGCTGCTGATGCACTCGCCGAAGGCCATCGAAAGCCCGTTCTTCTTGCTCGCGCCGGAATGGGCGCTGCTGCCGCTCGTGATTCTGTCGACGATCGCGACGGTGATCGCATCGCAGGCCGTCATCTCGGGCGCGTATTCGCTGACGAGTCAGGCGATCCAGCTCGGTTACGTGCCGCGCATGAAAATCCTGCATACGTCCGAACTGGCGATCGGGCAGATCTATATTCCGCTCGTCAACTGGATGCTGCTGTTCATCATCCTGTGCATCGTGGTCGGGTTCAAGAGCTCGGAGAACCTGGCGGCCGCGTATGGTCTCGCCGTCACCGCGACGATGCTCGTCACCACCATCCTCGTTTCGGTCGTGATGACGAACCTCTGGGGATGGAACCGCTTTCTGGTCGGCGCGATGATCGCGATGATTCTCGTCATCGATATCGGCTTTTTCGGCGCGAGCTTGCTGAAGATCGAGCAGGGCGGCTGGCTGCCGCTGTGCATCGGCGGGGCGCTGTTCTTCCTGCTGATGACCTGGTACAAGGGCCGCATGATCGTGAAGGATCGCACGGCCGCCGACGGCATTCCGCTGATGCCGTTCCTGCAAGGCTTGCTTGCGCACCCGCCGCATCGCGTGTCGGGCACGGCCATTTACCTCACTGGCAGCGATTCGCTCGTGCCGGTCAGCCTGCTGCACAACCTGAAGCACAACAAGGTGCTGCACGAGCGGACCATCTTTCTGAACTTCATCACGCGCGATATCCCTTACGTGGACGACGCGCATCGGCTGGAAGTTAAGGACGTCACGGGTGGTCTCTTTCTCGTGAAGGCTGCGTACGGCTTCAACGAGACGCCCGATGTGAAGGCAGTCCTCGAACAGATCACGCGTGCGCACGCGATGACCTTCGAGTTGATGGACACGTCGTTCTTCATGGCGCGTGAGACCGTGGTGCCGACGGAGTTGCCCGGCATGTCGGTGTGGCGTGAACGCGTGTTCGCGTGGATGCATCAGAACGCTGCGAAGCCGACCGACTTCTTTAGCATTCCGGCGAATCGCGTCGTGGAACTGGGGACGAAGATCGAAATCTGAGCGCTGCGACGCTCAATAAAAAACCCACGCCGAGACGTGGGTTTTTTGTTGGCAGCGCAAGTCGCTTATCGTTTGAGTTTCGCGAAAGCCGCGGCCATTGCACCGGCGGCTTCCGGCTCGCGGCGCTGGTTGCCCCGCGCATCGCGTCCGCCGCCCGAAGCGCGACGATCCTGCCCGCCACGCGCCGATGCACCCGCGCCGCCGCCCGCCGATGCGGCTGCGAAGTCGTCGTCAAGGCGCATCGTCAGCGAAATGCGCTGGCGCTTCACGTCGGTTTCGAGCACCTTCACCTTCACGACCTGACCCGCCTTCACGACTTCGTGCGGGTCCTTGATGAACTTCGTCGACATCGCCGATACGTGCACGAGACCATCCTGATGCACGCCGATATCGACGAACGCGCCAAATGCCGCGACGTTCGTCACGACGCCTTCGAGCACCATGCCCGGCGCGAGATCTGAAATTTTCTCGATGCCCTCGCGGAACGTCGCCGTCTTGAACTCGGGACGCGGATCGCGGCCGGGTTTTTCGAGTTCGGCGAGAATGTCGCGCACGGTCGGCAGGCCGAAGCGATCGTCGACGAATTCGGTGGGCGAAAGGCCCGCGAGCGCCTCACGCTTGCCGAGCACATCGCCGACGTGCTTGTTGATCTTCGCGAGAATGCGCTGAACGACCGGATACGCTTCCGGGTGTACCGACGAACGGTCGAGCGGATTCTCGCCATTGTTGATGCGCAGGAAGCCCGCGGCCTGCTCGAAGGTCTTGTCACCGAGACGCGGGACCTTTTTCAGGTGCTCGCGCGAGGGGAACGGCCCGTTCGCGTCGCGATAGTCGACGATATTGCGCGCGAGCGTCGCGTTCAGCCCCGACACGCGGGCGAGCAGGGCGACGGACGCCGTATTCGCATCGACGCCGACGGCGTTCACGCAATCTTCGACGACCGCATCGAGCGAGCGCGCCAGTTCGCGCTGATTCACGTCGTGCTGATACTGGCCGACGCCGATTGCCTTCGGCTCGATCTTGACCAGCTCGGCAAGCGGGTCCTGCAGACGCCGCGCGATCGACACCGCGCCGCGCAGCGACACGTCCAGCTCCGGAAATTCCTTCGCCGCGAGTTCCGACGCCGAATACACCGACGCGCCCGCTTCGGACACGACGATCTTCTGCAGATTCAGATCCGGATGCTTCGCAATCAGTTCGCTCGCGAGCTTGTCGGTTTCGCGCGACGCCGTGCCGTTGCCGATCGACACGAGTTCCGCTTGCGTTGCGCGTGCGATCCGCGCGAGCTTGGCGATGGAGCCGTCCCAGTCGCGGCGCGGCTCGTGCGGGAAAATCGTATCGGTGGCCAGCAGCTTGCCGGTGCGATCGACGACAGCAACCTTCACGCCCGTGCGCAGGCCCGGATCGAGACCGATCACGGCCTTCGGACCCGCGGGCGCGGCGAGCAGCAAATCCTTCAGATTCCGCGCGAAGACGCGAATTGCTTCGTGCTCGGACTCTTCACGCAACTTCGTCAGCAATTCGTTTTCGATATGCGGCTGCACCTTCACGCGCCAGCACCAGCGGCAGACATCGGAGAGCCACTTGTCGGCGGCGCGCCCGCGATTGGCGATGCCGACGTGCTGCGCGATCATCGCTTCGCAAGGATGCGGCACTTGCGCGTCCAGTTCTTCGCCGAGACCCAGCTTGACGGACAGCACGCCGGCGTTGCGGCCGCGGAACAGCGCGAGCGCCCGGTGCGACGGCACGGTGCGAATCGTCTCGCTGTAGTCGTAGTAATCGCGGAATTTCTCGCCTTCCTCGCCTTGCTTGCCGTCGACGACACTCGACATCACGCGGCCCTGATTAAACAGGTAGTCGCGCACCTTGCCGAGAATCTCGGCCGTTTCGCCGAACTGCTCCGACAGGATGTCGCGGGCGCCGTCGAGCGCGGCTTTGGTATCGGCGACACCTTTTTCGGCATCGACGAACCTGGCGGCTTCGGTCTGCGGATCGAGCGTCGGGTCCGCGAGCAGCGCCTGGGCGAGCGGCTCGAGGCCGGCTTCGCGGGCAATCTGCGCGCGCGTGCGGCGCTTCGGCTTGTACGGCAGATAGAGGTCTTCGAGCACCTGCTTGCTGTCGGCGGCTTCAATTGCGCCGCGCAGCTCGTCGCTGAGCTTGCCTTGCTCGTCGATGCTTTGGAGGATGGCAGCGCGGCGGTCTTCCAGCTCGCGCAGATAGAGGAGGCGCTCCTCGAGCGTGCGCAATTGCGTGTCGTCGAGATTACCGGTCACTTCCTTCCGATACCGGGCGATGAACGGGACAGTCGAGCCTTCGTCGAGAAGCTGCACGGCGGCCGCGACCTGGCGCGGCTGCACGGTGAGTTCGGTGGCGATGCGCTGTACGATCTTGAGTGCTACGGTTTCCGTCATGGTTCTGCGCTGTCTGCTGGCTCGTCAGGGAAGCGGCGGCGGGGCATGCTCCGGGCATGCGTGGGAGTGCGCGAACGTGCGCCTGGCCAGCGCCGCCGGACGCCGTGACGAGCGATGGGCCGGGTTGCTGGAGCAGGGCATTTTGCCATAAATGCCGGAGCGCTCCGGCGGGCGGTGATAGAATTTCGGGATCGCGCAAGCCCTGTTTTTCCCTTCGCGCACCTGATTCCTTATCACGTTGCCGTTCATCAATTTGCTCAACTTTCGCTTTTCAAAGGCCTCGCCGATTGCGCTGGGCGTATCGTCGATAGGCGTGCTTCTGGCGCTCGCATCGCAGCCGGGAATCGCGCAGACGGCCAGGCCGATCGATCCGACGACCGCCGTGAGCACGCAGCCGCTCGACGCCGCTTCGAGCGACGCAGGCAGCACGGACGAGGCGCTTCGTGCCGGCTACGACAAGCGTCAGAAGGCGCTCGACAAGCGGACATCGGAGAACGATTATCGCTATGGCGTGAAGCAGCACGACTGCTACAGCAAGTTCTTCGTCAACCACTGCCTCGACAATGCACGCACTGAAATGCGGGAAGCGCGTCAGCAGATTCGCCAGGAACAACTCGCACTCGACGACGAGCAGCGTGCGGAACGCGCAAAAGAGCGCGATCGCCAGACCGGGTTGAAGCAGGCGCAGTACGAAGCCGAAGCGCCGCAGCGCGCGGCCAACGAGAAGTCGAATCAGCAGGCGTACGAGGACAAGCAGCGCCAGAATGCGCTCGCCGCCGCGCAGCGCGACGCCGAGGCGCCGCAGCGCACGGCCAATCAGGCAGCGTACGACCGCAAGCAGGCGGACTACCAGAAGAAGCTGGACGAAGCCCGCGCGCGCGGTGTCGCCGAAGCGCAGGAGCGCGAGCAGAAGGCGCAGCGTTACGAGCAGAAACAGCAGGAAGCCGCGCAGCATCGCGCTGAAGTGGACGCGCGCCAGAAGGAAGCTGCGCGTAAGCAGCAGGAAAAGGCACAGCAAGCGCAGCAGGAACAGCAGCGGCAGGACCAGTTGAAGCAGCAGCAGCAGCAGCAGCAGCAGCAACAGCAGCAGCAGGGCAAGTAGCGCCGCACGGCGCGGCGCGGTGGTCGACGGCTTGGCATGGGACTAGAGTTAGGCGCTGAAGCGCCAACTCCGGTCGACAGCTTTGCATGGGACCGGAGTAGGCGCTAAAGCGCCAACTCCGGTCGACAGGAGGCGAGGATGCAGCAGCGCTTGAACGCACCCCGACAAACCGCCGCGGATGCCGCTCTGATCCGCGATCGCATCGCGCAATTGCAGGAAGAGCATCACGGCCTGGACACGCTCATCGAGAAACTGTCAGGCATCGACGATCTCGAATTGCGCCGCCTCAAAAAGCGCAAGCTCAAGGTCAAGGACACCATACTCCTGCTGCAATTGCAGTTGGACACCGACCCGCACTGACCGCTCGCGCGGTGCAGTTGCAGTAGTCGCGTGTTCACCGGCGGCTCGCCCCGCCGGCGGTGCGCCGCATCGCACGAAACCCGCAGAATTCGCAGAATCGAGCTCCCTTTGAACTCTCCCGTCCCTACCTCCGACTCCGCGAGCACGCCGTTCGCGCTGTCGGACAAGCGCCGCGTCGAACTCGATGCGATCTTCTCCGCCGATGGCCTGCTCGCACGGGCCATCGACGGCTATCGGTCGCGTGCATCGCAGATCGAGATGGCGCGCTCCGTCGCCGCCGCGATGGAAGCGTCCGGCCGCGCGATGCCCGAACCCGCGATGTTCGAAGCGCAGCGCCGTCCCGCACGCAAGCTGGGGCCATCGGACAAGCCTTACGCGCCCGACGAGCCGCCCGCCGACGACGTCGGCATCGCGACGGCGAAAGCGGCCATCGACGGCGGCGAGAATACGCTGATCGTCGAAGCGGGAACCGGCACCGGCAAGACCTACGCATATCTCGTCCCGGCCATGTTATGGGGCGGCAAGGTCATCGTCTCGACGGGGACGAAGCATCTGCAGGACCAGCTTTTTCAGCGCGATATCCCGACGGTGCGCGACGCGCTCGCCGTGCCCGTATCGGTGGCGATGCTCAAAGGCCGCGCGAACTACCTCTGCCACTACTATCTGGAGCGCACCGCGGACAACGGCCGCCTGCCGTCGCGGCAGGATACGTCGCATCTGCAGGAGATAGTCCGCTTCGCGAAGATCACGCGCACCGGCGACAAGGCGGAACTCGCGAGCGTGCCCGAGAATTCGCCGGTCTGGCCGATGGTCACGTCCACGCGCGACAACTGTCTCGGCCAGGAATGCCCGCATTACAAGGACTGCTTCGTGATGCAGGCGCGCAAGGAGGCGCAGCAGGCGGACGTCGTCGTCGTGAATCACCATCTGTTCTTCGCCGACGTGATGCTGCGCGACACGGGCATGGCCGAACTTTTGCCGATGGCCAACACGATCATTTTCGACGAAGCGCATCAGCTTCCCGAAACCGCGACGCTTTTCTTTGGTGACACGCTCTCGACCACGCAACTGCTGGAACTGGCGCGCGATACCGTCGCCGAAGGTTTGAGCCACGCGCGCGACGCCGCCGACTGGACCAAACTCGGCGCCGCGCTCGAACGCGCCGCGCGTGACTTGCGGCTTGCGTTCAAGGAAGATTCGGCGCGCTTCTCGCTTGGTCAGCTTCCCGACGGCCATCCGCTCTTCGACGCGCTGGATACGCTCGAAACGCATCTCGACGCCCTCGCGGCGGCGTTGTCGTCGCACGGGGAGCGGGCGGAATCGCTGCAGGCGCTGGTGCGCCGCGCGCGCGAGTTGCAGGACCAGCTTGCGGGCTGGACCACGCCGCCGACGCCGCTGGAGCGCGCCGTCGTGGAAGACGAAGACATCGCGAAGGAAGCCGCGAAGGACGAGCCGAACGAGATGGTGCGCTGGATCGAAGTGTTCTCGCACACGGTTCAGTTGCACGAGACGCCGCTGTCGGTCGCGCCGATCTTCGCGAAGCAGCGCGCCGGTGTGCCGCGTGCGTGGATCTTCACGTCGGCGACGCTGTCGGTGCGCGGCGACTTCACGCACTACGCGGCGCAGATGGGCCTGAACGCCCGCCGCTCGATGACGCTCCCGAGCCCCTTCGATTACCCCTCGCAAGGGCTTCTGTACGTGCCGCGCAATCTGCCGCAGCCGTCGTCGCCGCAGTTCACCGACGCCGTCTTCGAAGCCGCGTTGCCGGTGATCGAGGCGGCGGGCGGCGGCGTGTTCGTGTTGTGCACGACGCTGCGCGCGGTGGACCGCATCGCGTCGCGTCTGCGCGATGTGATCGATCGGCGCGGCTGGGGCAACCCGCTGCTCGTGCAGGGCGATGCGAGCCGCACCGAACTGCTCGATCGTTTTCGCGCGTATGGGAACGCGATCCTCGTCGGTAGCCAGAGCTTCTGGGAAGGCGTCGATGTGAGAGGGGATGCGCTGTCGCTCGTCGTCATCGACAAATTGCCGTTCGCGCCGCCCGACGACCCCGTGCTGGCCGCCCGGCTCGACGCGCTCACGAAGAAAGGGCTGAGCCCGTTCGCGGTGCATCAGTTGCCGCAGGCGGTCATCACGCTGAAGCAGGGCGCTGGCCGTCTGATCCGCGCCGAAACCGATCGCGGCGTGCTGATGATCTGCGACACGCGCCTCGTCGACAAGCCCTATGGCCGCCGCATCTGGCAGAGTCTGCCGCCGTTCAAGCGCACGCGCGAACTCGATGTCGTCCGCGCGTTTTTCAGTGATTCGCCGAGTTCGACTGTGGAACTGGCCGACTAGCGAAGTTGCCGATGCGTTCGATGTTCGCGATCGCCCGGGCGATCCGAGCGTCGGCGTCGGCTGCCGCTGCCGCTGGCCCGCGCGCGGGCGCCTGCCTGACGCGCACCGACTGGCTGCCGTACGCGCCGCCATAACTCAGCGTGTCGTGTGACGAAGGTGGCGCGTTGCCGGGTGCCGCGCGCTCGCTCGCGTCATCCGCGTTCGATGAAAGATTCGCCACGATGCGCGCGTTGCTGGTCGTGCCGGCCTTGATGCGAATGCCGTTCGCCGCCAGCACGCCGTTCACTTCGGCCAGCAGCGCCGCCGCCGATTGCTGCGACTGAAGCACGCTGCGGAAGCGGTGGATGGCCTGCGCATCGGGCGCAACCGAGCGTTCTCCATCGATGTCGATGCCGATGCGCGCGAAGCGTCGAAACGCGATGCTGTCGATGAGCGCGTCCTCGCAAGCACGGTCCGACAGTCCGAACCAGTTCTGAATAAAACATACGCGCAACATGCGTTCGATGCTCGCGGAGAACGGCTCGTCGCCGTCGCGCCCATGCTGCTCGACGATGGCGCACAGGCGCGGCCACGGGAGCAGCAGGTCCATCGTGTCGAGAAATTCGTCGCGCTGAGTGCGCCTGAATTGCGTCGCCGGAACTGCTTCGTCCCGGATGGGGGATAGCGCCATGCTGATCTCTTTCAATGTCTGTCACGCTCAGGCGGCGCGCAGTACCGCTTCGATGCCTGACCGTGATATCAGGATTGCTAAATTTTGTTGCCAAAAAGCAAAAATTTAAGCGAAAAAAATAGGGCGCCCAAGACGCCCTTGTCGAAAGGCCGACGCACTGCGCCGGCCGCCCGGTGAACATTACCAGATCTGGTACCAGGGCTTCTCGGCGCCAGCGCGGGCCTTCCCGGTGACGTACGGGCTGTCCGGGAACGTCGCGGCGAGCACGCGCTTGGTGTCGTCGGCGAGTTGCGGCTGGTCGAGCCGCTGATACGACAGCATCATGATGTGCAGCGCTTCTTCCGTCGCCGGCGCATTCTTGTATTCGCGGATGGCGAGCTGCGCGCGGTTGATCGCCGCGACATACGCGCCCCGGCGATAGTAATAATTGGCCGCGTGCACTTCATGCGAGGCGAGCGCGTTCACGATGTAGCGCATGCGCTGCGCGGCGTCCGGGGCGTACTTGCTTTGCGGATATTTGTCGACGACGACCTTGAACGCGTCATACGACTCGCGCAGCGATTTCGGATCGCGCTCGCTCATGTCCTGACCGGAGAAGCGGCCAAAGAGACCGAGGTCGTCGTTGAAGTGGATCATGCCCTTGAGATAGTACGCGTACGAGATCTCGGGGTGATCCGGATGCAGCCGGATGAAGCGGTCGATGGCCTGGTCGGCCGAGGCGGTTTCGCCGTCCTTCCAGTTGCAGTACGCGACGTTGATCTGCGCCTGCTGCGCGAAGTGACCGAACGGATCGCGCCCTTCGAGTGCCTCGAAGTACTTGGCGCACTTGCCCCAGTCGCTGCCCGACAGCGCGTCCTGGGCCTCCGTATATAATTTGTTGTTATTCCAGAGTGCGGTTTCGTCGGTCTTCTCGGGCAAGCCGTGACAGGCCGTGACGATGGCGACGCTCGCGGCCAGCGCCAGATACTTGAT
Organism: Caballeronia grimmiae; assembly: GCF_000698555.1. Lineage (GTDB taxonomy): Bacteria > Pseudomonadota > Gammaproteobacteria > Burkholderiales > Burkholderiaceae > Caballeronia > Caballeronia grimmiae. The sequence continues at coordinate 65,387 of NZ_JFHE01000028.1, forward strand.
CGATTGCCGCATCGATTGATGAATGGTGTTGAAGGCTCGCATCAGTGCTTGCTTATCCTGGCTAAAACTGGCTATTACTGGCTCTTTCCAGCTGTGTTCAGCTGTGACCCCGGTGCAGTCTCTTCCGCGCGGCATGCCGTTCGGTCGACCGCGATGCTTCCCGGTCCGCAACGTCGAAGCACGGGCGGCTCGCAGACTGGACGATGACGTTTTACTTCATCGCATCACCACCGGCCGCTCCTCGCGTACTTCCCGTTAATCTTCTTCAAATGACCCGCTCAAGTACTCGTCGTACCAAAGACCAACTCAAAGATTATAGCCGATGCGATACGGCCGACGACGCAGCTTCGCCGCAATCGCCGCAGGCAAAGGGCCCGGCTGCATCGTCCGCCGACGTGCGCACCGCGCACGTTCCCGACGAACTCGCGGGCGACCGGCTCGACAAGGTGCTGGCCAAAGTCTTCCCGGAATTCTCGCGCAGCCGCTTGCAGGGCTGGATCGAGGAAGGGCGCGTGCTCGTCGACGGCGCGAGCGCCAAAGTGCGCCAGTCGGTGCCGCTCGGCGCGACCATTTCGCTCGTGCCCGACCTGCTGCCGGAGCAACTGGCGTTCACGCCGGAGCCAGTGCCGCTGCATATCGTCTACGAAGACGACGCGCTCGTCGTCATCAACAAGCCGGCGGGCATGGTCGTGCATCCGGCGGCCGGCAACTGGAGCGGCACGCTCCTTAACGGCCTGCTCCATCGATACGGCGACGCGGCGATCGGCCTGCCGCGCGCGGGCATCGTGCATCGTCTGGACAAGGAGACGTCGGGACTGATGGTCGTCGCGCGCACGCTGGAAGCGCAGACCGACCTCGTGCGCCAGTTGCAGGCGCGCACGGTGAAGCGCCGCTACGTCGCGTTCGTCTGGGGCAACATGCGCGATGAAGGCACGATCGACGCGCCCATCGGCCGCGATCCGCGCGAGCGCACGCGCATGGCCGTCGTCCAGAGCGCGGCGGGCAAGCACGCGCGCACGCACTTTCGCACCATCGACCGGGCGGTCTGGAACGGCCAGCCCGTAAGCGCGATCCATTGCGATCTCGAAACCGGCCGCACCCATCAGATTCGCGTGCATTGCGCGCATGCGGGGCATCCGCTGCTGGGCGATCCAATCTACGGTCACGTGCGCGGCAGGCGTTCGGTAACGCCGCTGCCGAACGGCTTCGCGCGGCAGGCGCTGCATGCGTGGCGCCTCGGGCTGGTTCATCCGCTGACAGGCAAGGACGTGCACTGGCGCGCGGACGTGCCCGACGATATGTCGACGCTCGCAGCGGAACTCGGCTTCGGGCGCGACGAGGATATCGATCTGGACGAAGACGAGGACTTCGTCGAGGTCTACGAGGTGGGCGGGGACGAAGGCGACTGGGACGAAGACGAAGATTACGAGGACGACGAAGCATGATCGATTCACGCACCGGCGAAGCGCCCGCACTCGATCCACAGCACTGCCTGTGGCCGCAATGGCGCGTGTCGCCGCGCGTTCGCGCATTCGTGACGACGCGGGCGGGCGGCGTCAGCGCCGCGCCTTACGACGGCGGCGCGCCTGACGCGGGCGGGCTGAATCTGGGCCTGTCGACCGGCGACGTGCCCGACGCGGTGCGCGAGAACCGCCGCCGTGCGCTCGCGCTCACCGGTGCGCGCGACGCCGCATGGCTTCAGCAGGTCCACGGCACGCAGGTCGAGGACGCTCACGCGGTCATCGGCGCGAGCGGCCCCGTCAATGCTGATGCAAGCGTGACCGACCGCGCGGGCATCGTGTGCGTGGTGATGACCGCTGATTGCCTGCCCGTGCTCTTCTGCGACGACGACGGCCGCGCGGTTGGCGCCGCGCATGCCGGCTGGCGCGGACTGGCGGCGGGCATCATCGAAAAGGCGGGCGAGCGCGTTGCGGCGCTGGCGGGCGCGCCGGCATCGAAACTGAACGCTTATCTTGGACCGGCTATTGGTCCTGCGGCTTTCGAAGTCGGAGAGGACGTGCTGGAAGCGTTCGCCGCTGCGTCCGCTGCGGACCGTCGCGATGCAACGGCGGCTGCTTTCCGGCCAACCGGCAGCGAGAACAAGTATCTCGCTGACATCTACACACTCGCGCGCCTGCGACTCGCCGATATCGGCATCGACGCCGCGCGCATTCATGGCGGCGCGCATTGCACGGTGACGGAAAGTGCGCGCTTTTATTCATATCGTCGGGATCGGGTGACGGGCCGCATGGCCGCCATGATCTGGCTCGCCGAGTAATCCGTCGGCACTTCAATCGCGATTTCAACCCCCATGGCGAAGCCTTTTCTTTCATGGGGGAAAACGATAATTATAAAAATATCGCACTGCGGCAAAATCGGGACGAAGCATTGACATGCTCGACACCCAAGAGCAAGAATGTTCCCGGAATTCATTCAATCGGGCACGGCGTAGCAAGGCACTCTTGCCACGCGCAATTAAGGCGCATCAATACTTGCGCGCTGGTCAGGAAAAGCCCGGCAATGCCTGCATCACAATCAGTCTTGCGAGACTCAGAGGTCAAAGGCGGGTATGGCTTCCAAAACTTCTTCTTCATCTTCCCGCTCCAGCACGGCCGACAGCACCCCGGCGCAATCTCCAGCCGATATGACCGGCGTGCAGCAGGCCTTCGAGCAATGGCTCAACGCATGGCGAACCGTGGCCGATCCCGGTCAATGGGTCAAACTCACTGAACAGACGAATCAGGCGGCGAGCGCGTTCGCGGCAAACGCCGGGAAGCCGGTCATGCCGGGACTGGGCGCCTTGCCGTTTCCGGGACTGGGCGGATTGACGAACGGCCTGGCCGCCGCGTTTCCGACCATCGCGAACATGCCGCAGATGCCGGACATCACGAAGATGAACGGACTCGCGGAATTCGCCAAACTGGCGAGCAGCATGCCGGGCTTCGGCGCGGCGATGCAGGGTTTGCCCACCTTGCCGAAGATTCCGACGGCAGCGATCGCGCCGGAGCGTCTGCATCAACTGCAAAGCGATTACACGCGCGACGTGACCGAGCTGCTCAAGCAGGCGAGCGAGCAGAACATCGACGCCGCCGCGCTGAAGGACCGCCGCTTCAAGGACACCGCGTGGCAAGCCACGCCGGCATTCGCGTTCACGGCTGCGTGGTATCTGCTGAACGCGCGTTATCTGCAGGAGCTGGCCGACGCGATCCAGAGCGATCCGAAAACCCGCGAGCGCATTCGCTTCACCGTGCAGCAATGGGCCGCGATGGCCGCGCCGAGCAACTTTCTTGCGCTCAATCCCGAAGCGCAAAAGGCGCTGATCGAAAGCAAGGGCGAGAGCCTGCGTCAGGGCATGTTGAACCTGCTCGGCGACATGCAGCGCGGCAAGATTTCCCAGTCGGACGAATCGGGCTTCAAGGTCGGCAAGAACATCGCGACGACCGAAGGCGCGGTGGTGTACGAGAACGAACTCGTGCAACTGATCCAGTACAAGCCGCTCGCGCCGAAGGTCCATGCACGGCCGCTGCTGATCGTGCCGCCCTGCATCAACAAGTTTTATATCCTCGATCTGTCGCCGGAAGGCTCGCTCGTGCGCCATGCGCTCGAATCGGGACAGCAGGTGTTCATCCTGTCGTGGCGCAATGCGGATCAGTCGATCGCCCACAAGACGTGGGACGACTACGTGCAGCAGGGCGTGATCGAGACGATGGCCGTCGTGAAGGACATCAGCGGCGCGGACAAGATCAACACGCTCGGCTTTTGCATCGGCGGGACGATGCTGGCGACGGCGCTCGCGGTGGAGAAGGCGCGCGGCAACGAGCCGGCCGCATCGATGACGCTGCTCACCTCGATGCTCGACTTCTCCGACACGGGCGTGCTCGATGTCTTCGTCGACGAGGCTCACGTGCAGATGCGCGAACAGGCCATCGGCGGCAAGAACGGCGCGCCGGCGGGACTGATGCGCGGCATCGAGTTCGCCAACACGTTCTCGTATCTGCGGCCGAACGATCTCGTGTGGAATTACGTCGTCGACAATTACCTGAAGGGCCGCACGCCGCAAGCGTTCGATCTGCTCTTCTGGAACAGCGACTCGACGAACCTGCCGGGCCCCATGTCCGTCTGGTATTTGCGCAACACGTATCTGGAGAACAAGCTCCGCGAGCCGGGCGCGCTGACCGTGTGCGGGCAAGCCATCGACCTCACGACGCTCGACCTGCCGACCTTCATCTACGGTTCGCGCGAGGACCATATCGTGCCGTGGAAATCGGCGTATGCTTCCGCGCCGATTCTGTCGGGACCGCAGACGTTCGTGCTCGGCGCATCGGGGCATATTGCGGGCGTGATTAATCCGCCGTCGAAGAACAAGCGCAATTTCTGGATGCTCGACAACGCGAACGGCCGCCTCCCGGACGATCCCGATGCGTGGTTCGAAGCCGCGAGCGAGCATCCCGGAAGCTGGTGGCCGACGTGGACGCAATGGCTCGCCGCGAATGCCGGCGAGCAGGTGAAGCCGGCTGCGTCGTTCGGTTCGAAGGCGTATCCGGTGATCGAACCGGCGCCCGGGCGCTACGTGATGGAGCGTGACAGTTGAGCGGTGCTTGAGGCGAACCCCTGGGGCGAAATGGCGACTGTGCGCGAGACCGCATAGGCACTCACGAAACGGCATTAACATGCGATGCCAAAGGAAACTGAAATGACTGACGTAGTGATCGTATCGGCCGCGCGTAC
>NZ_JFHE01000029.1 GCF_000698555.1 Caballeronia grimmiae
AGCAGCTTGGCTGGTCGAGCTGGTTGGGCGCGTCACCGACGAACGCGCCGATCACCGGCATGCGTTTCGAACCCGAGCAATACATGCGTGAGTTGCGGTGGAATGCGACCCAGCGTGCAGTCAAACCTCACTGTTACCGCGAACTTTCGTAAAAGCGACGCGATGGCATCCATGATCGTCAGGGCACGATCATGGGAGTGGAGCGATGGCAAGGAATCGTTGCATCAGAGGAATGCAGCGAGACTAGGCCGCTTACATTGGCCTGTGCTCCAGTGTCGCAGACTCTAGTGACGGCTTTGACGTCAGCGTGAACCGGGCGGGACGGGATGACCAAGCTCCACGACGTCCCGGTTCCATCCGCAAGACGCTTCCGTTGTATATTAACCCTCCGCTATCAACGGCGAAGCCGCATCACACGCAACGTAATCCAAAAAATGCGGATACACCTTCTACCAGCCGATGCACCTCCCGACGTACGCCTCTGGCTCGTCGACATCGACCTGAACGCGCCGCTCATCCACGCAGGCGCAAACGGCCTGCATGCCAGCGAACTCGCACGCGCGCACCGCTTCTTGCGCCACCAAGATGCAGCTCGCTTCGTGACGATGCGTGCCGCCTTGCGACGCCTGCTCGCAGCCGAACTCAACGTCGATCCAGCCGGCCTCGCCTTCACCGCCGACACGAACGGCAGACCATCACTCTCGATGCCCGATGCCCCGGATTTCAACGTATCGCATTCGGGCGCGCATGGCCTGATCGCCGTGTCGTTCAGGCGGCGCGTGGGCGTAGATATCGAGGAATCGCCGCCTTCGCTCGACTGGCGCTCACTCGAAGCCTCGGTGCTTCATCCCACTGACAAGCGAATCATCGACGCGATGCCGCAAGCCGATGCAAGCAGCGCATTCTTCGCATGCTGGACCGCGAAAGAGGCGGTACTGAAGGCGCATGGCGACGGCATCGGCGGCAAGGCGATAGGCATGCAGGACTTCTCCGTTCTGCCGCGCAACGACGCACGTTATGCAGTATCGGCCGGTCCGGGCACGTTCCAGGCGATATCGCTTGCAGTCCCGCAAGGCTATGCGGCGGCGCTCGCCTGGTCAGAGATCACTCAACCTTAGTGCGGATCAGATCGCGATGCGTGAGATAAAGCCGCAGATCGAATTCAATCTGATGGTAGCCAGGCTGCATCAGTTCGCATAGACGATAGAACGCCTTGTTGTGCTCGCTCTCCTTCAGATGCGCAAGCTCGTGCACGATGATCATGCGGAGAAACTCGGGCGCCGTGTCCTTGAACAGCGAGGCGACGCGTATCTCTTTCTTGGCTTTGAGCCTGCCGCCTTGCACGCGTGAAATCGCGGTGTGAAGGCCCAGCGCATGCCGCAGTACATCGAGCTTGCTGTCGTAACACACCTTGTCGATGGCGGGCGCCACACGCAGAAACTCATTCTTCAGATCCGTGCAGTACTGATACAGCGCGCGGTCCGACTGAACCGCATGCCGCTTCGGGTAACGCGCGTCGAGATACGGCCCGAGTTGCTGCTGGGCGATGAGTCGGCGCACCTTGTCCTGTAGCGTGTTCGGATAGGCGCTCAGGTATTTCAGGTGTTGCATGACGGCTTTTCTAGTAGGAATCGAAGGAAAGTTTCAATCGCGCACGGCCTCCGCCGCAACGGTTCTTGCAATCATTTTAGTCATTGCCGCGACGGCTCGCCGATGATGTGCGTCAATGGCCGCCTCAAGACCGAGCTATTGCGTAAGTTTATGTATCCGCACGCGCAAGGAATGAACCGTCGTGCGAACATGCGCGGTTTCCACAGCATGCGTTACAAGGCAGGTTGCACATGGCATCGAGCAAGGCCCATCACGCGACCGGATGGGCGGCGGGCATCATCGCGGCGGCGCTCGCCAGCAAGGCCGCAACAAGCATCGACTACGTGTCGTGCGCGCTTGCGGTTCTCGGCGGCGTCGTGGGAGCAACCGCGCCCGACTGGCTCGAAGTAGCCTGGTGGACGAGAAAGCGCAAGCTGTGGATCACGCACCGGACGCTCACGCACTGGGGCCTCGGATGGGCCGCGCTTTTCGCTTTATGCTGGCACTACCTCGGGCGTCATCCGGCGGTGCCTTTCGCTTTGGGTTTCGCATGCGGCGGAATCATCCATTTGCTGGCGGACTGGCCCAATCCGATGGGTGTGCCGTGGATCGCAGGCCGTCATTCGCTCAAGCTATGGACGAGCGGTCACTGCGATCTGATCGTCGTCGGCGCGGCGTGGATCGCGGCGTTCTACGTTGCCGATGGCGTCTGGTTTCATCACGAGTATGGCCGCCTGCTGCTTCATGCGATGCGTGCCTAGAACGTCCGCTGTCTCCTGAACGCTTACGGAAATCGCCCATGCAATCGAATCACGCGGTACGCAACGGTCTTATCGCTCTTTTCGTTTTCTTCGCAATGCTCGCGCTCGGCGGTTGCGCGGGCTTCATGAATCGCGATCCGCTGCGTGTGAATGTTGCGGGTATCGAACCGCTCGAAGGGCAGGGGCTGGAAATGCGCTTCGCCGTCAAATTGCGCGTGCAGAACCCCAACGATGCGCCGATCGATTTCGACGGCGTCGCGCTCGATCTCGACCTCAACGGTCGCCCGTTCGCGAGCGGCGTCAGTCCGCAGCGCGGCACCGTGCCTCGTTTCGGCGAGGCGGTGCTATCGGTGCCGGTGACGGTATCGGCGTGGTCGGTAGCGCGGCAGGCGCTCGGGTTTGCAAGCGGCGATGCATCGACCAAGGTCGCCTATGAAGCACGCGGCCGGCTCGCTGGCGGCGCGTTTGGCGGTGCGCGCTTTTCGGACAAGGGCGCGATCGACTTTCCCACTGGTGGCGGCGCGCTCGGCTATTGATCGTACCTGTTAGCGACGCTTCTTTCGCCGTGCTGTTTTGGGCGGCGTCAGCGCGGCCGTCCAGAAGTCCGCGACCTGCTTCTGCGACTGGCGCTTGACGGCGGCAGTCGCATGGCCACGCGCCGATCCGGCGATCGCGTTCGCGCCGGAAAGCCACATGCTCATAAAAGGATTCTTCTTCGTCCAGGGATTCTTCATGCGGTTCTCCCAAGTGGAATGCCCAGCGTCAGGCGCCGGGAGTTGCATGTTGCGTGCCTGAAACGAGCGCCGCGCGGCGCTCGTCTTCGTCAACGGTCTTTCGACTGCGACGCTTAGTGCGTCACTTGGAAGCCGTTCGCGTGATCGTTACGGATGTCGACGCGCGCATTGCCGACCGTCGTATCGCGACGGCCGATCTCTTCAGCACGCTTGTGTTCGTCACGCACTTCACGATGCTCGCGCTCATCGCGATGCTCGCGCGCGTGCTCGATGTTTTCGCGACGTTCCTTGTGCTCGACCTTCTCGTAATGCTTGAATTCGTGCGGCTTTGCAAAAACAGCAGCGGCGACAAGCAGTTTCTTCGTCATGGAATACCTTCTTAAGGAGAAGCAGATCGAAATGATCTGCATGCCACGAGAAACGCCGGCAATCTCCGCCGGTTGACGTTTGCTGCCTTCCTGTAAGGACATTTAACACTTATTGCCGAACTGGCTTTAAGTGCTCGTTCAATTAATGCTGCAAGGAAGAAAGTAAGCGATCCATAACGTTAATTAGAGCCTCGCTTCGGCAAACTTGGCCGATGCATGCTAGGTCTAATGCGTAATTTTACTGGGCGCGCACTTTACATTCCGCAATGCCGGGCCTTTAATCAACGAGCGGACATGCGTGTCCGTCATCGCAATTCCGCTTCTCACAGCGGCGCTGGCCGCTCGAGCGGATTCCTTGCGCTCTAGCGTTCCAGGTGGCAGGGTCGGGCACGTCGCGGCGCGGTCTTATATGCAGCGAGGTCTTCATGGTCAACATCCCGGTCGAATCGATCGATACCCTCAAGACGGCGGTGCGCGGCAAGTTCATCGCGCCCGCAGACTCCGACTACGACGAAGCGCGGAAGGTCTGGAACGCAGCCATCGACAGGCGTCCCGCGTTGATCGTGCGCTGCGCCGGCACCGCCGATGTCATCGCGGCGCTTGCCTTCGCTCGCGACAACGCCATGCTGATATCGATACGCGGCGGCGCACACAACATTGCAGGCAGCGCGGTCAGCGACGACGCATTAATGATCGACCTATCCGCGATGAAATCCGTGCGCGTCGATCCGCAAGCGAAACGCGCGTATGTAGAGCCGGGCGCGTTGTTATCCGACTTCGATCACGAGGCGCAAGCGTTCGGACTGGCGACGCCGCTAGGCATCAATTCGACGACCGGCGTCGCCGGCCTCACGCTTGGCGGCGGGTTTGGATGGATCAGCCGCAAGTTCGGCGTCACGGTGGACAATCTCGTCGCCGCCGAGATCATTACGGCGGATGGACAATGGCATCGCGTAAGCGTCGAATCGGAGCCTGAGCTGTTTTGGGCGTTGCGCGGTGGCGGCGGCAATTTCGGCGTGGTCACGCTATTCGAATTCCGCCTGCACGAAGTGGGACCGCAAGTGTACGGCGGGCTCGTGGTTTATCCGCTAGAACAGGCGGATCAGGTGCTGCCAAAGTATCGCGACTTCGTCGCTTCAAGCCCCGATGAGATGACCGTATGGGCCGTCATGCGCCTTGCGCCGCCTTTGCCATTTCTTCCTGAAGACGTGCATGGCAAGCCGATCATCGCGCTTGCATGCTGTTTCATCGGTCCGGTCGAAGATGGCGCAAAGGCAATCGAGCCGGTGCGATCCTTCGGCACGCCGTATGGAGAACATCTCGGACCGATGCCCTTCGCCACGTGGCAGAAGGCGTTCGATCCGCTGCTGACGCCGGGCGCCCGCAACTACTGGAAGTCGCATAACTTCGCGTCCCTGCCCGACGAGACGTTCGACGTGCTCACGAAGGCCGTGCTCGCGGTGCCGTCGCCGCATTGCGAGGTCTTCATCGGAGCGATGGGCGGGCAGACGAACCGCGTTCCCGTCGATGCCACCGCGTATGCGAATCGCGACTCGATCTATACGATCAACATACACGGCCGATGGACCGACCCCGCCGACGACGAGAAATGCACGCAATGGACCCGCGAGATGTTCGCCGCGTTGACGCCGTATGCCACAGGCAGCGTCTACGTGAACTTCCTGACGGGCGATGAAGGGGATCGTGTGAAAGCGGCGTATGGGCCGAATTTCGAGCGGCTTGCCGAGGTCAAGCGGCGTTACGATCCGAATAACGTGTTCCGCAGCAATCAGAACATCCCGCCTGCATAATCAAACGATGCGCGCCGCCAGGAACTTTCAGCGGCGCGCATGACGTGCGTCCTGCGTGTCGATGCTCGATGCGTCGTTACTGCGTTTTTCGTACACCAGCTTGCGCGTTTCGCTGCTCAAGTGTTCATCTAATACGTCGAGGAAGCTGGACTCGACCGCAAGCCGCAAGCGGTCGAAGCGATGACGCAATCGGCTTTCCTCGAGAAACGCGGCCACCGATCTGGCGAAAGACTCACGGTCCTTGTCGGTTGAATCGGCGGCACGCACCGCGGGATTTCTGATGTCCTCGACCTGTTGAAGATCGAGTGTGAGGCCTCGCGTTTCGAAGATTCGGGCGCGACTGCTGTCGGCGGCGAGAACCCACGTAATGGCGGTCATGATGCTCCTCCTGTACGCCCACCTTCGGGCGACCTTCAGGCATTGTGCGCCGAATCTTCCCCTTTGCGAATGTTTGGGCTTATTGCGAACCGTCGGGCAGCATCGACCCTGTTTGCGCAAAGCGCGTATGCAGCGCGAACGCCGCGTCAAGCCGATGCGGCGTGTGTCCGCCGAGCGATGCTGCATCGCGGTAGTAGTCGCGCAGGAGATAGCGATAGAGCGGGTGAGCGCAATGTTCGATGACCGCGAGCGCGCGTTCGCGCGGCGCAAGACCCGTCAGATTGGCAAGACCGCGTTCGGTGACGATCACGTCCACATCGTGTTCGTTGTGATCGCAATGCGGAACCATCGGCACGATGCTCGAGATGCGGCCATCCTTTGCGATCGACTTCGTCGCGAACACCGCATACGACGCATTGCGCGCGAAGTCGCCCGAGCCGCCGATACCGTTCATCATGTGCGTGCCGCCGACATGCGTCGAGTTGACGTTGCCGTAGATGTCGGCTTCGATCGCCGTATTGATCGCGATCAGCCCTAGGCGGCGAATCACATCGGCATGATTGCTGACCTCTTGGGGACGCAGGACGAGCCGCTCGCGATAGCGGTCGATGTCGCTCAAGACCTGCTCCTGGCGCTTAGCCGAAAGCGTAATCGATGCGCCCGATGCGAACGCGAGCTTGCCTGCATCGAAGAGATCGAAGGTGGAGTCCTGCAGCACTTCCGAGTAGAGCGTGAGTGCTTCGAACGGCGACGCAGCGAAGCCGGACAGCACGGCATTGGCAATCGTGCCGATGCCCGCTTGCAGCGGCGGCAACCGTTTCGGCAGACGGCCGCGCGACACTTCATGCTGAAAGAATTCGACGAGATGGCCCGCGATCAGCGCGGTGTCTTCATCGGCAGGCAGCACGGTGGATGGACTGTCGGGCTGATTCGTCACGACGATTGCCGCAATCTTCTCGGGCGCAATCTCGATGCAGGTCGTTCCGACGCGATCCTCGACGCGCATCAACGGCAGCGGCGCGCGCTCCGGACGCGGCGCGGGCGACCATACGTCATGCAGACCTTCGAGGCCCATCGGCTGTGCAAGATTGATCTCGACGATGACTTTCTTCGCGAGCATCGCGAACGTCGCGGAATTGCCAACCGACGTGCTCGGCACGATACCGCCTGTCTCCGTGATGGCGACGGCTTCGATGATCGCGAGATCGAGCGGGCCCAGGCGATTGTCGCGCAATAGCTCGACCGTCTCGGACAGATGTTGATCGATGAACATCACTTCGCCGCGGTTGATCGCGCGTCGCAAGGTGGCGTCGACCTGAAAGGGCAGGCGGCGTTCCAGCGCGCCCGCTTCGGTGAGAATGCGATCGGTGTCGCTGCCAAGCGATGCACCGGTGATCAACGTGATGCGAAGCGGATCGCTTTCCTCACGCGCACGCCGTGCGATTTCGAGCGGCACGGCTTTGGCATCGCCGGCACGCGTAAAGCCGCTTGTACCTACGCGCATGCCGTTGTGTACGAGCTGTGCAGCCTCGGCTGCAGAAGTGATTTTTCCGCGCAAGGCGGCACAACGAATACGGTCATCCAACATCGATATCTCCACTAACACTGACTGGCTCGTGCCCCGAGTGAGTCTCGTCGTCCGCTAGCGAAACGGCGCACGAAGGCGCGTGCTTCGTTCAGCGTGCTTGGACGCGGCGCGTTGATCGGGAGTGTCTTGCGTAGGCTTCGATGATCTCGCGGCAATGCGCGATGCTCGGATGCTGCGGACGGAGACGGCGGGGCAACGGCGCAATTATTCGTTATCCCTAGGCGTTTTCATAGGCGCAGTATCGAAAGCGCAACCTTCGTCATGCCACTCTTTGCGCTTTGTCTAATTTCGGCGTCTCGATGCTGCGAAGGCGCCGATAACCAATACAAAGAATCAACTGCCGCCGAAGAAGATGCTGCAATAGCTGGCAGGCCCCACGCATTCCTGCCCTCGCTGCGGCGTTTGCGTGGACTGTTGATTCGTGTCGCTGGCAGCGTTGCCAGCGGCGGGCGTGGACGTTTGCGCCATCGCGAGCGTTGCGCTCGTCAGCAGGATGGCTGCAAGGGTGATCTTCAACGGCTTCATGTACTTCTCCTTTGAGACGTGTGCCGTGCGTCGGATGGTTCGGGCACGCAAACACTATAAGTCGCGCTATCCGGCGGATAAATCGTCCTGCGTGCAAGGCACATTTCCAGCACGAGGAAGGATGGGCTCAGCGTTGCGCATCAAAGGGCGCAGTGGGATCGACGAGCGCGCTGCGAATAAAATGCAGGCACGCCAGGAAGCGCCGCAGATCGCGCGCTGGCTGGTGTGAGGGGAGGTGTTCGAGCAAGGCGTCGCTTGCGAAGATCGACGACACCACGGCGTTGATCGCACGGCGCAGCGTCGCGCTCGACGGCGTGCGAAACAGCATCGCCATGTCATGCAGCATCTGCGCGACCGATGACGACCATACGATGCGCAGCGACACCGGTGCATCATCGACGTTCAGTGCGGCGCGCAGCGTGCGCAGGTCGATCATCGCCTGTCCCGCTTCAAGCGTGACGAGCATCCACGCAAGCGCACGGCGGTGCTCGCGCGACGACGGCAGCAAGAGGCCGAGCAATTGCGACATCAGATCGTGCGTGCCCGAATGAAAGCGTTCATTCAGTCCGGGAAGCCTGCCTTCACAGGCGAGCGCGGCCTGAGCGCGCAATGCCGCCAGCGTTTTGCCGACGAGCCAGGGCGTATGCGGCGGCACGATGATCGCGCATGCGATCGCGGTCACGAGCATCGAAACGACGATTGCAATACCGTTGTTCAGCAAGAGGCCCGGATCGTAGACGATGGCGTTATCGGGTGCCGCAAGAAGACAGAAGAACACGCAAAAGCCGATGCCATATCCGGCCGTGGCGGGGCGCATCGCGACGAAAGCGCCTGCGGCAAGGGGCGGCGCAAGCGCCGCGCATAAGAGCGGGAAGCCGTCGATCGCGGGATAGACATGACACAGGTAGACATAGCCGAGCATCGTTGCGAATGCCGCGCCAGCCGCCATTTGCGCGACGAACTTCGCCGGCCTTGCCGATGCGGACGACAACGCACAGGCGAGCGTCGCGGCGATGACGGCCAGTCCGCCGCTCGGCCATGCGGTCGCGATCCAGAACCACGCGACCGCCGCGATAACGATGCCCGAGCGAACGAACGTGGCCGCAATGACAAAGCGATTCGTCGTCGCGACATAGCGCGGACTCGTGCCCCCGGCGGGCAATGATGCATCGTGCTGCCCGTTCGCAATCGATGAACGAAGGCGCATCAGGCGAACGATGTCGCCGTTGAAGCGATCAAGCAGTTCGACGCACGTCGTGACATCGATATTCGACGAATCCGCGATACGTTCGTCGAGCGACGCGCCGAGCCGCGCGAGCGCGAGTTCATCGCAACGCGACGAAGCGAGCAGGTTCGCATGTTCGCCGAGACAAGCCGCGAGCGCGGGATGTTCATCGAGCGAACGCAGCCGCTTGATGCACTGGTCGAGCGCATGCAGACGCGCACACGCGTCCATAAACGCATTATTTAATCGAGCAAGCAACAGGCTTTGTCGGCGTAGCGAAGGGTTTTCGTAAGCCGCAATACGCCGTGTCGATTCGAATCCGGCGATCTCTTCAACGAGGTTCGCATAACGACGCTCACGAGCGCGGCGAGTCAGTCCGCCGCGCAGCACGCTCGCAGCAAACGCGATGAAGTCGGACTCGCGTTGCGCGAGCGTTGCGGTAAGCCTCGCGCTGGCATGACGCGGCAGCACGAGCGCGCTGACCACGCTCGAAGAGAGAATGCCGATCATCACTTCGGCGCCGCGCGTGAGCGTCGCGAGCAGCAATTGATCCGGCGCAGTGACGACAGGCACGCCGATCAGCGCGGCCGTGTATCCGGCGAGCACGAAACCATACCAGCGAAATTGCCGATGCCGCACGGCGAGCGCCGTGCATGCCGCGACCCACACCGTCAGTCCGAGCGCATAGAGCTCCGCGGTCTGCACGAACAGCGCGCCGAGCACGAGCGCGGCGAGCATGCCCAACGCGGTGCCGGCGAAGCGATACACGCTCTTTGCGAGTACCATGCCGGAGAACGGCTGCATCAGCACGAACGTCGTGGTCATTGCAATGCGTGGCTGCGAAAGCTCGAAGCGCATGGCAAGGCCCATCGCGATGAAAGAGGCAAGGAGCGTCTTCAGCAGATGCAGCCAGACGTTGCCTTCGGTGGCGAGCCAGTCGCGCAGTCCGTCGATGACGTCTCGTGCGCAAGCCCGGCTCGCACGCGGATGATTCATGAACGACATGCTTGAGCCCGCTACTTCCCTTTCGTGAAGTGGCCGATTGTAGGCAGGGCGGCAATATCAATTAACGAGGGAATCAGGGAACATTCTTTCCAGATTCAATAACAATGCTTCGGGCAATTGAGCGGACAATGTCGTCCCTCTGGCAACTGTGACGGTTCGATGGACACCCTACAGAACATGCGGGTATTTGCCCGCGTGATCGAAGCCGGCAGCTTTACGGCTGCGGCTCAATCGATGAATTCCACGACCGGCGCCATGTCGCGCGCCGTATCGGAACTCGAGGCTCATCTGCGCACGCGATTGATGAACCGCTCGACGCGGCGTCTTGCGCTGACGTCGGCAGGCGAGCGCTATTTGAAGCGTGTTTTGCAGATACTCGCCGATATCGACGGCGCAGAAGAAGAAGCAAGCGACGCGCATGAGCATCCTTCCGGCACGCTGCGCATGTTCAGTTTCGCAAGCGTCGGGCAGCACTATATTCTGCCGGCCATCGCGCGATATCGTGCGCTCTATCCCGACGTGAAAGTTGAATTGACGCTTTCGCAGCGCATGCCCGATCTCTTCGAAGGCAGCAGCGATGTCGCGGTGGTGTCGGCGGGGACGTTATCGGATTCGGAGGTGATCTCGCATCGGCTTGGCAGCACCTTCAGCATTCTGTGCGCATCGCCCGCTTATATCGATGCACGCGGAACGCCCGCACAGCCCGCCGATCTCGCCAGCCACGATTGCCTCACGTTGCAAACCCCTGCGTTTCCCGCACGCGAATGGACGCTCGAAGGACCCCAAGGCCGCGAGACCATGCACATCAGCGGGACCGTGCAGGTGAATATCGCGGAATCGCTCGTCGTGGCGATACGCGAAGGCATGGGCATCGGCATATTGCCGCTTTATGCTGCGATCGACGGCCTGCGTGATGGCTCCCTCGTGCGCGTGCTGTCGGACTACACGTTGCAGCACACCAATCTTTTTGCACTCTATGCATCGCGCAAGTTCGTCGATGCAAAGACGCGCACATGGGTTGAATTCCTGCGCGCGCATCTTCCGGATGTCATTGCACGCGATGAAGCCTTGCTGAAGGAATTGGGGCAGCCTCACTGAGCGATCACGTCTCGCTCCACATGCGCAGCAGGTTGTGATAGCAGCCGACGAGCGTGCGCTTGGCCGCTTCATCGCCGTTGGTCGCATTCAGGCGTTGAATGGAGTTGTCGAGATCGAATAGCAGCGCGCGCTGGGCATCGTCGCGAACGAGGCTTTGCGTCCAGAAGAAACTCGCCACGCGCGCGCCGCGCGTAACGGGACGCACCTGATGCAGACTCGTGGCGGGATACACGATTGCGTGTCCCGCCGGCAGCTTCACTTCCTGCACGCCGTAAGTGTCTTCGATGACGAGTTCGCCGCCGTCGTAGTCTTCGGGGCGTGAAAGAAACAGCGTGACGGATACGTCCGTGCGAACGCGCGCACCATGTCCCGGCACGATGCGAATGGCGCCATCGACATGACTGCCGAAGTGCATGCCGCCTTCATAGCGGTTGAATAGCGGCGGATATACGCGGTTCGGCAGCACCGCGCTGATGAAGAGCGGATGCCGTTCGAGCGCACCGACGATCGCATCGCCGAGTTCACGCGCAATGGGCGATCCTTCGGCGATCTGCTGATTGCGCTTGACCGGCGCGCCCTGATAGCCCGCGGTGGCGCGGCCATCGACCCATGAGTCGTTGGCATCGAGACGTGCGCGCATCGCTGCTGCGTCTTCTGGACTGAGTACGTTCGGTATCGAAAGAATCATGATTCGGTAAGTCAGATGACGCGCGCGCCGCTTCGTGGATCGTTGAGACGGCGCGCGTGCGCATCAACGGAAGCGGTAGTTCACCGTCGCAAGGAACGTGCGGCCGATGCCCGGCACCGCGCGTCCGCCATCGGAAGGAATGAGGGCGTCGTAGTACTTCTTGTCCGTCATATTCCACACGTTGAACTGGATATCGTAGCGCTTCTGATGATACGCGGCCATCACGTCCCAGCGCGTATAACCGCCCACGTTGACGAAATTGTTGTTCGCCGCATAGCGCGACGACACATACGACGGCCCGCCGCCGAACTCCCAGTTGGGCGTGAAGTTATACGTCGACCACAACGTGAGCATGTTGTGCGGCGTGTTGGCGAGCGTGTTGCCGGTGGTGCCGTCGAGTGCCTTCTCCACGGTGCCGTTCATGTACGTATAGCCGCCGAAGAGCTGCCACTTGTTCGTGATGTGCCCTGCGACGCCGAGCTGATAGCCGCGCACGCGCACATCGCCATCGAGCGTGTATTCACCCGTCGATACCTGCGTGCGTGCATTCGTTTTTTCGATGTTGAAAAGCGACTGCGTCACGGATAACCCGCCGTTCAGCAAGTCCCATTTCGAGCCGATTTCATACGAGCGGTTCTTCTCGGGCGGCGTGTTCTGCTGATTGTTCGTGAGCGTGAGCGCTTCGAGAGACGGGTTGAACGACGTCCCGTACGACACGTAATACGACTGCCATTCCGTCGGCTGCCACACGACGCCGGTACGCACGCTCGTGAAGTAGTTCGTTTGCGTCGCGTAACGCGGCGCGTTGATCGAGTTGTTGATCGATGCTTCGTAGCGGTCCCATCGAACGCCGCCGATCCACTTCCAGTTCTCGCCGATCGAAATCGTATCGTTCAGGTAGAGGCCGATGCCGTTCGCGCTCGACTCCGCAAGATTGGTCGCACGTTCGCGATAGTTCGATGGTCGCGTCGTATAGGCCGGATTCACGAGCGGCACGATGGCCAGCGTGTTCGACGGCAGGCCGGGCGTCGTCGCGGTGAAGCTCTGATTGCTGTATGTCTCGTGGCTCAGATCGACGCCGACGAGCATGTCGTGCTTGAGGAAGCCGGTCGCGAACTTGCCCTGGAAATCGGTCGTGTTATAGACCGAGTGATCGTTGATGTTGCGGTCCTTGCCTTGCAAGCGCACGTACAACGACGAAAGCGGCAGCGTCGTGTAATTGCCGTTGCTGAGCGCCGGCGATGTGCCGAGCGGACCGGTCAGCACGGCCGCCGCATTGGTCGCGCGTGCCTCGGTGCTGTAGTGGCTGAACTGCGTCTGGTTGCGCAACGTGAACATGTCGTTGAAGCGATGTTCGATGCGCGCGTTCAACGTCTGCACGTCCTGAATGGTGCGGTCGTCAGTGAAACCGTAGAAGGTCTTCCTGTCGACAGGAGCAGGATGGCCGTTCAAAGGCGGAATGCCGTAGTCGGGCTGATCGTAGTTGTGCTGGATCAGCGCGGACAGCGTCACCTGCGTGGGCGTGCCGATGCCGAACTTCACTTCGGGCGCGATGCCGAAATCCTTGTTCTTCATCTCATCGCGCGTCGAGCCGAGCGACTGGCCGAATGCGTTGATGCGAAACGCGGCGGTATCGGTCAACGGCTGATTGATGTCGACCGTCGTGCGATAGCGGTCATGCGTGCCCGCCTGCAACGACACGTCGGCGCGCGGCTTCAGGTTGGGCTGCTTGCTGACCTGATTGATGACGCCGCCCGTCGAGCCGCGTCCGAAGTACAGCGACGAAGGACCGTACAGCACGTCGATCGATTCTAGATTGAACGTATCGCGATAGTACTGGCCCCGGTCGCGAAAGCCGTCGAGATAGATGTCGGTGCGTGCGGTGAAGCCGCGCAAGTTGATGTTATTGCCGATCTGGCCGCCTTCGGCTGCGCCCAGCGTGACGCCCGGCACGTTGCGCAAGGCGTCGGAGAAGGAACTCACTGCCTGCGATTGCAGCACGGCTTTCGGCACGACGACGACGGCCTGAGGGATGTCGCGCAGCGCGGTCGGCACCTTCGCGCCGACGCTCGACGTTTCCGCCTGGAAGTCGGCTGCTGCGTCGCTTCGTCCGTTCACGGTAACGGCCGGCAGGGTGGCGTCCTGAGCGATGGTCTGACTGGCGGAAGAGGCTTCCGTTGCGGGCGATGCTGCTTGCGTGACTGAAGCGCCTTGCGGTGCGGTCTGAGCATAAAGCGGTGCGGCCATCGGCGCCGCGGCAATAGTGACCCATGCCGCTGCAAGCGGCGTTTTCCTCAACATGTCGTTCCCCGATACTTGTTAGTGATTTCCGACCGGCGCGAAACGGGATTCGTCGCCGAAAGCGATGACGCGACCTCGCCCGCCCGCGCATCATGTTCGACGGGCGGGAAGCGTTATTGGTCAAGCTATGATCGCAATTTGTTAATGCGAATCAGTATCATTACACATTAAGGAAATATTCGGAAAAAAATGTATCGACACGTTGTGTTCTCGCTTGCGCGAGTTAAAACGAAATTGAATTCGGCATGCCGCATGCACGCCGACTGTGCGAAGCATGCACAGTAACGTTCCACGCGCACCAAATGAGAGCCGAATGCGTGCGCACCGCGAGAGTCAGACGCACCGCATCCGCGCACGTGCAGCCTGGACAGAGCA
The DNA here is from genome assembly GCF_000698555.1 of Caballeronia grimmiae. Taxonomy (GTDB): domain Bacteria; phylum Pseudomonadota; class Gammaproteobacteria; order Burkholderiales; family Burkholderiaceae; genus Caballeronia; species Caballeronia grimmiae. The sequence continues at coordinate 14,448 of NZ_JFHE01000029.1, forward strand.
CCAATTGCATGCAAAATGCGCCAGCATGGCCCGGAACTTGCAAAAAGCGCCGCTTTTCGAGATAAGCCACGCGCCATGCAGGCCCTTCAAACCGGCACCAACACACTCTTCCTGCTCCTGGGCGCCGCAATGGTGCTCGCGATGCACGCAGGTTTTGCATTCCTCGAACTCGGCACCGTCCGCCGTGAAAACCAGGTGAACGCGCTCGTGAAGATCCTCGTCGACTTCGCCGTGTCGACGCTTGCATACTTCTTCATCGGCTACAACATCGCGTATGGCGTGCAGTTCATGCATGGCGCCGACATCCTCGCCGAGCACAACGGCTATGCGCTCGTGCGCTTCTTCTTCCTGCTGACGTTCGCGGCGGCGATTCCCGCGATCGTCTCCGGCGGCATCGCGGAACGTTCGAAGTTCAACCCGCAATTGTTCGCGACGTGCGTGATCGTCGGCTTCATCTATCCGTTGCTGGAGGGCGTCGCGTGGAACGAACGTTTCGGCATTCAGCACTGGCTTGCGCAGACCTTCGGCGCGCCGTTCCATGACTTCGCAGGCTCCGTCGTCGTGCATGCGTTCGGCGGCTGGGTTGCGTTGCCTGCCGTGCTGCTGCTCGGGCCGCGTCACGGGCGCTATCACAAGGACGGGCGCATTGCCGCGCATCCGCCGTCGAGCATTCCGTTTCTCGCGCTGGGCGCATGGGTGCTCGCAGTCGGCTGGTTCGGCTTCAACGTGATGAGCGCGCAGACTGTCGACAAGATCAGCGGCCTCGTCGCCGTCAATTCGCTGATGGCGATGGTCGGCGGCACGCTCGCTGCATGGTTCGCGGGCCGCAACGATCCCGGCTTCACGTATAACGGGCCGCTGGCCGGTCTGGTCGCGGTGTGCGCGGGCTCGGACCTGATGCATCCGTTGGGCGCGCTGATCGTCGGCGCAGTGGCGGGCGTGTTGTTCGTGCAGATGTTCACCTGCGTCCAGAACCGCTGGCGTATCGACGACGTGCTCGGCGTGTGGCCGTTGCACGGCATGTGCGGCGCATGGGGCGGTATGGCGGCGGGCGTGTTCGGACAACGGTCTTTCGGCGGCATCGGCGGCGTGTCGGTGTGGTCGCAATGCATCGGCACGCTGGGCGCGGTGGCGCTCGCGCTCGCGGGCGGCGCCGCCGTCTATGGCGCGATCAAGATGACCGTCGGCTTGCGGCTCGAACGCGAAGACGAATTCAACGGCGCAGACCTCGCGATACATCGCATCTCGTCGACGCCGGATCGCGAAATGGCAGGGTGATGGACCGCTGACAGCGCGCGCGTGGCTATGCGCCACACGCACGCGCCGGTTACGATATACGGCCGACACACGAAAAGGCCGAACGCTTGAACCCAACCGAGAACGGGACCCTGGATTTGCCGCTCCCATCGCGCAACTTCGCGTTGACGCGGCGGGTGCTGCTGCTCGTGCTTGCGGCGTCGGTGCTGATACCCATGGCGTGTCTCTGCATCTATGGCTATTACGACTATCAGCGCCGTTTCGCCGATGCGGAAGAACTGACTGAACGTCTCGCGCGTGTCGCAAACGAACACGCGCTAAAGGTACTCGATCTCAATCAGCAACTCGAAACGCGCGTCGTCGATACGCTCGGCGATAGCGACGATGCGGACATCGCCAGCCGGCAGCAAGCGCTGCATCGCGCGCTCGACGACATGAGCGGCACGCTGCCTCAAGTGGCTGCCATTTCAGTGTTCGGTGCGAATGGCGCGCTGCTCGCGAACAGCCGCTGGTATCCCGCGCCGCAAGTTTCCATCGCGGAGCGCGACGACTTTCGCTCGGCGCGCGCGATTGCACCCGTCACGTACTTCTCGCTGCCGTTGCGCGGGAAGGTCGCGAACTCCGACGTCTTCACGGCGACGATGGGACGCGTCAGCCGCGATGGCCACTTCCTCGGCGTCGTATCGATTGCGCTGAAGCGTGACTATTTCACCGACTTCTATCACGAGATCGCTGCGGGCGATAACGCGCTCGTCATCGGCCTCTATCGACGCGATGGCGGCCTGCTCGTGCGCTTCCCGGCAGCCGGCAACGGCGCCCAGCCCGCGCCCGATACGCCGTTCACACAGGCGTTCCGCAATAACGAGCTATACGGCCGTTTGCAGATGACATCGACAATCGATCAAGTCGAACGCGTGCTGGCTTATCGCCGTGTCGGAGACTTTCCTCTTTACGTTGCAACCGGTTATGCGACTTCCGCCGTGCAAGCGCGATGGCGGCATAACCTCGCGCTCGTCACGGCGATTGCCGCGCTGCCTTGCATGGCGGTGTGGCTGCTGATTGCTTACTCGATTCGTCGCCTCGATTCGGAACAGGCGGCATGGGAACGCTGGCAGGCGGAAGTCGCGATGCGCCTATCCGTCGAAGCGTCGAGCCGTCAATTGCGGCGAATGGGCGCGCTCGGCAATCTGGTCGCGAACGTCGCGCATGACTTCAACAACCTGCTGATGGTGGTGTCGTCGAATATGACGCTTGCACGTCGCAAGCATTTCAACGATGTCGAGAGTGAAGTGCTCGCGGTCGAACGCGCCACCGCCGGCGCGGAATCGCTGGCGCGCAGGCTGATGAGCGTGGCGCGCAAGCATCCGCGCAAGCAGGAAGTCATCGAACCCGCTGCGTGGCTGAGAAGCGTGCTCGATACCGTGAAAAGCGCGGTGCATCCGTCTATCCCGCTCACGGTCGAGTGCTCCGCGGACTTGTGGAACGTAATGGCCGATGCGGTCGAACTGGAGCTTGCGCTCGTCAACATCGCTGTGAATGCGAGCGATGCGATGCCGCATGGCGGCCGCATCGTCATTCGTTGCCAGAACGCGCGCGTGCGCGGCGCGGAGAACGACTTGCCCGATGGCGAATATATCCTCATCTCCGTCACGGACAATGGCGAGGGCATGAGCGAGCCAGTGCTTCGCCGCGCATTCGAGCCGTTATTCACCACGAAGGAACGCGGAACGGGTACGGGCCTCGGCCTCGCGCAAGTGCTCGCGGCTTGCGAGCAGGCGGGCGGCACGGCGCGCATTACGAGCGTGCCGGACGCGGGCACGACGGTGCGCTTGTATTTGCCGCGTTATCAAGGGCCGGCCGCGTCGTCGAAGCCAGAAGAAGTTAGGGAACCTGAGCAAACTGCATCGGAGCCGCCTATTGCCGATGACCATCCGCTGCGCGGCATGTCCGTGCTGCTCGTCGAAGATAACGTCGACGTTGCGGCGGGCATCACGGCGGTGCTCGAAGTATTCGGCTGTGCGGTCCATCATGAAGAAAGCGCGGACGCGGCCTTCGCGTTATTGGGCGAGGGCTATGGCTTCGATCTCGTGTTGTCGGATGTGCAGATGCCGGGGCGGATGAACGGCATCGACCTGGCAGAACAGATCATTCAGCGCCTGCCTATGCAAAAGCTCGTGCTGATGACGGGCTATGCGGACGACATCGAACGCGCAAAACATCTGGGCGTGCGCATTCTCGCCAAGCCGTTCAATATGGATGAGTTGCGCGATCTGATGGCGGACGGCGTGCCGCATTGAGCGAATCACTAGCCCTTGGCATGCTTGGGCAGTGCACGCGCGCCGACCAGTGGATTGAAGCCCGCAGACTTGCGCGACGATGTCTCTTGCTTCTTCCCGCCCTCATCGCTGCGATTGCCGCCTAGCTGGCTGAGCAGGTCTTCGTCGTCGCCAGGCTCTTCGTTGGTATCGTCCGTGGCGTGCGCCTTCGGTGCACTCTTGCCCGCAAGATGCTCGACTACCGACACGAAATCCTTCTGCGCCGAACGCAATGCGCGCCCCGGCATCATGATGAGCACGACCGCTTCCTGAACGGTGCGTTCATCGACGGTATGCAAGGAGCCCGGCTCGTTCCAGTCGATGCCGCTATCCGCATACGCGGCTACCACGTGATGCAGCACCGCCGGCGACAACACGCCCGCATCGTATAAGCCGACGATCTGCCGCTCCGCGAGCGCGAAGAGCGTTGGCTGAGGCGGGGCCTCGGCTTGAGCCTGCTTTTTAGGCTTGCGCGCGGCCATTACTTCGAGGCGGGCGCGACCCGCCACACAGTGTTGCCGACATCGTCGGCGACGAGCAGGCCGCCCGCATGATCGACCGCAACGCCAACCGGACGTCCGAGCGCACGCCCATCGGACCCAAGAAAGCCGGTCAGTATGTCTTCGGGCGGGCCCGAAGGCTTGCCGTTTTCGAATGGCACGAACACGACTTTGTAGCCGCTCTTGGGCTTGCGGTTCCACGATCCGTGTTGACCGATGAACGCGCCGTTCCAGTAGTGTTGCGGGAACGCTTTGGCATCGTAGAACGCGAGTCCGAGCGATGCGGTATGTGCGCCCAACGCATAGTCGGGAACGATCGCCACATCCACGAGTTCGGCGCGTTGCGGCTTCACGCGGTCATCGACATGCTGGCCATAATAGCTATACGGCCAGCCATAAAAGCCACCGTCTTTTACGGACGTCATATAGTCGGGCACGAGCTCGTTGCCGAGTTCATCTCGCTCGTTGACAGCGGTCCACAACGCGCCGGTCTGCGGCTGCCACGCCATGCCGTTAGGATTGCGCAAGCCTGTTGCATAGAGCCGCGGTGCTCTCGTGTCGATATCCACTTCCATGATTGCCGCGCGGCCGTTCTCGGCGTCGATGCCGTTTTCCGCTGCATTGCTGTTCGAGCCGACCGTCACGTAAAGCCGCTTGCCATCCGGACTCGCGATGATGTTCTTGGTCCAGTGATGATTGATCGGGCCAGCAGGCAGGTCGATGAATTTTTCGCCCGGTGATGCGATCTGCGTGTCGCCGCTTTGATACCGGAAGCGCACGACGGCATCGGTATTCGCAACATAGAGATAGTCGCCGACGAGCGCCATGCCGAAGGGCGAATGCAGCTTGTCGATGAAGACCGTGCGTGTTTCGGCGATGCCATCGCCGTCGGCATCGCGCAGCAAGGTAATGCGGTCCGCGCTCGGCCCCGCAGCGCCCGCGCGCTTCATCACCTTCTTCGTGATGACGCCCTTGAGGCCCGCGTTTTCATCGTGCAGTGCAGGCGTGTTGCCCTCGGCGACCAGAACATCGCCGTTGGGAAGCGTCGCGAGCCAGCGCGGATGATCGAGTCCTGAAGCGAACTCGGTCACGCCGAAGCCTTCTGCCGGAACGGGCTTCTGACCTTGCGCCCACGGTTTTGCGGGCGCAATGTTCACCGTCGGCAATAGCGCCCGTTTCGGCGCGGGTAGCGACGGATTCGGGCCGAAGCCGGGAGGGTAATCGTCGGCGCTCGCTGCCGGGCTTACGAAGGCGAGGACGGTTATCGCTGCGACCGCCAGCCGATCGATGCGGCGCTTCATCAGCCCCCGCCGATGCCTTGTATGACTTTGCCCGTGCCGTCGCAGGTCGGGCAGTCGCCGCCGTTTTGCTTGCCGGTGCCGTTGCAATCGGGGCAGAGGTCTTCGCCGGTGCCGGGCACGCCGGGTTCGGCTTCGTCGCCGGGACTGAGAGGAGGTTCTTGCGCCATGGTCGTCTCCTTGTCGGTTGAACGGCTTACAGCAACTTGTGTTCCCACTAGGTCACGACGCGCTCAAGGCTTGCGGCCAAACGCATCGCGCAAGTGTTTCTTTGCACGCTCCAAGGTGTTGCGGCGAGTCTTGGGCAAATTACGCCCCGCGCGATTGATATAGAAGTTGAGCATCGACATAGCCGACTGATACGGCGTGCCTTTGCGCCGCGTGCTGCCCGTCGAAGAATGCTTGAGCGACTGAGCAATCTCTTCGGCGCTGCCGGTCTTGAAGATGTCGCGTTCGATATCCATCGCATCGCTGGTTTCCATCACATGATGCGACCAGCGATGACTGGCATTCTTCGGCTTGGCGGACTTCTTCGATGCACTGCCCGTCTTCTTCTTGCGATCGCTTGCGAGCGCATGACGTTGGCGTGTGCTGCCTGTCTTCGTGTTCTTGCGAGTCGTTGCCATGAGATATCCCGATCAACGTTTAGGCTTGAGCAGACGATGCGCTTCGCGCAACGCATCGACGATGGCCTGATACGCCGCATGCCGCGTCTCAGGGTCGGGCGCCCGCAATACATACGACGGGTGATAAGTCGCTATGACCACGCGTCCGTCATGTTCGATCGGATGGCCCATCGAAGCCTGCAACTTTGCCTTCGAATCGCTCAATACGGATTTAAGCGCCGTTGCGCCAAGCGCGACGATGACCTTCGGATCGATATCGGCGGTTTCGCGGTCCATCCAGTAATGGCACGCGTCGATTTCGCGCTGTGCCGGTGTCTTGTGCATGCGCCGTTTGCCGCGTGGTTCCCATTTGAAATGCTTGACCGCGTTCGTGACATACACGTCTTTTCGCGTGACGCCTGCCTCTTCCAGCGCGCGATCGAGCATTGCGCCCGCGGGACCGACGAAGGGCTTGCCTTGCAGGTCTTCCTGATCGCCGGGCTGCTCGCCGACGATCATCAATGGCGCGTGACGCGGGCCTGCACCGGGCACGCCCTGCGTGGCATCCTTGTAGAGCGCGCAGCGGTGACACGTATCGAGCGATTCCGGCGTTTGATCCGGTTCGACGCCGGGTTGTCTGATCGTCGCCATGAGGGTCAGGCGTTCAACGCACTACGCGCGGCACGAAAGGGCGTTCGAAGGGAACAAGGCATTTGCAACCTCCGTCGATTAATGCAGAGCGCGAAGCAATTAGCGGACCTTTGAAGACCCGAGTGGAATGCTCGTTGCTCAGCTTCGAGTTATCAACTCGACAGGAGGCCTGCAATGGGTATCGACGAACGTTTGGAAGGGGAAGGCAGTACAGATAAGCCACTCGGCGATGCCGGCAGCGGCGCGAGCGGTGGCGGGTCTATCGGGAATCTTCCCGGGCCGGGCGCGGCAACAGGTGGCGATCCGAAGCAAGGCGTTCGACAGCCGAATGCGGGCGAAGTCGAACCAGAGAACCGGCGTCTGGAACAGGACCCGCATCAGACCGCTGAGGTACCGCTGGGCTCCGGCGACCGGCCTGAGCCGGCTGGCAAGGGCGGCCAAGGCCCGCAAACAGGCCAGGACGTTCCTCCACGCGCGAACTAACGCAAACGCATGACAAGCAAAAAGAACGGCCGCTTATCGCGGCCGTTCTTTTTGCCGATTAGCGCGTGGCAATATACATCGTGATTTCGAAGCCAAAACGCATGTCGGTGAAGCTCGGAGTTTCCCACTTCATAAAGCCTCCTTGTGCAAGAAGCGGCCTGACGGATGCCGGGCCGTTGCGCGGTGTTCTACTGCAAGCGCCGTGCAAAGCCGCGCCCCCAATTCGACGCTCTTACATGCTAGCGGAGTTTGGCGCTTGCATGATTGGAAATCGCCTGGCCGTTCATTTAATTTATTTATAGCGGTCTCGGACGATTGCCTGAGTCGTCAGGGTTTACGCTCGCTTTGTCCGGGTCGGTCGCTTCATCGCGTTCCAGTGCCTCACCAGGACGAGGGATTACCCTGTCAGCTTCTTCAGGCGTAATGTTGTTCAGTTCATTGCCGCCCGGTGCGTGGGGCTTGTCATGCGTATCGGGTGCTTCGGGTGTTTGAGCCATCACGTTTCCTCGTCGAGAGTCATTCGGCGCGCGAGGCTTCGCGCAATACCGCTGCATCGCTGTCGTATTTGTGATCGCGCATTTTCTGAAGCAGCGCCAGGACCTCACCGTTTGCTCCGTTGCGTTGCGCGAGCGCAATGAGTTTTTCCTTGCCCATTGGATATTCGGCGCCCTTCAGCGCCTGAGCGACTTCATCCATGCGCGGTTCGTCCTCATGCCGCTGATCCTGCGAATGCGCGGGATGCTGAGACATAACGCCTCCTTTTCGATGTGACGATAACGCCGATATCGGCAGCAACACGCGTACCCGTTTGCGGGCGCGTTTGATGCTGCACTGCTCCCACCGATCGACGCATAAAATAGGAGGACAAGCAGATGACCATTAGCGCAGACCGCATCTCGGACACGGAAGTCAAAGTCGAGAGCACGATCTATACATTCGACAGCAAGGACAAAGCCGACGCGTTCCAGCAGTGTCTGGGCGGCGATACCGTCGAAACTTGCGCGGCCGATCACGCGCCGTTATCGACGCGCGCCGCTGTCCCGAGCGACAGTGCGATCGGCGGCGAGCCGGGCAGCATCATCTCGCCGTCGATGGGCGGCATGCCTTGAACGCAACGCGCTTCACAGCGCCGCGCTGTTCGTCGCACGCGGCGCAAGCGATGCGCGAGTGAGTGCGTGCAACGGCAGCGGCTTCGCGAAAAAATAGCCTTGCGCCTGCGCCGCACCCATCTCACGCAACACGGCAAGCGTGGCTGCGTCTTCCACGCCTTCAGCGACGAGCGTCAAGTCGAGCGATTCGGCCATCCTGACGATTGCACGCACGATCGCGCGGCTGCGAGCGCTTTTCGTCAGTTCGAGAATGAATGACTTGTCGATTTTCAGACCGCTGAATTGATACTGATGCACATAGCTGAGCGACGAAAATCCCGAGCCGAAGTCATCCAGCACGACGGACATGCCGTTATCGGCAAGACGCTGCATCGTGCGGCGCGCCAGATCCGGCTCGGCGACGAGCGCGCCTTCGGTCAGTTCGAGACATACACGCGAAGGCGAAACGTAATAGCGCCGCAATAAGGCAAGGACGTCATCCGCGAATTCCGGACGCGTCATGCTATAGCTCGAACAATTCACGTGCACCGGCGGCCAGTGAGCGTAACGCTCGTTCGAAAGAATGGCGGCCACGCGTTCGAGCATATAAAGATCGAGGCGGCCGATCAGCCTGAGCCCTTCGACGGACGGCAGAAATTCGCCCGGCCCCACGATGCTTCCATCCGGCTGACGCCAGCGTATGAGCGCTTCCAGTGCGACGACTTCGCCGCTCCTGGCATCGACGATAGGCTGAAAATAGGGCAGCAATTCGTCGTCGCGCTTCATCGCATTGCGCAGCGCGCCTTCGCGTTCCACCTGATCCGATACCTCGCGCCGCAGTTCCTGATTGAACACGACGAAGCTGTCGCGTCCCGCATTCTTCACGCGATACATCGCCGTATCGGCATCGCGCAAGAGATCGGCAGGCTCGGTATGAAACTGACTGTCCGCGGTAACGATGCCGATGCTGCACGACGAGAATACAACATGCTCTTCGATATGAAACGGCAGATCGAAGGCAGCGAGAATGCGCCTTGCAATCGCGACTGCATCGTGGACCGGCGCATTCACGGACAGCACCGCGAACTCATCGCCGCCGAGCCGCGCGAGCAGGTCGCCGGAGCGCACGCAGTCGCGCAGGCGGGCGGCGGCTTGCACGAGCAGCATGTCGCCGAAGTGATGCCCGAGACTGTCGTTCACGACCTTGAAGCGATCGAGGTCGATGAACATCACCGACAGCTCGTGCCCGCGCGTGCGATAGTCGTCCCATGCGCCACGAAGCCGCTGCATCAGGTGGCTACGGTTGGGCAGGCTCGTCAGCGAATCATGCGCGTTCTCGTACAGCAGACGCGCATTGGCTTCATCGAGTTCGCGCGTGCGGGCCTGCACGCGCGCTTCGAGTTCGAGATTCGCCGCATGCAAGGCTTCAGCGTCGCGGCGGCGCGACAATGCGGTATCGATATGACGCGATACGAAGGTCAGCAATTCCTGATCGCGCAGTGAATAGCGCACGAGCGGCGAGTAACTTTGCACGGCCAGCACGCCGCGCACGACATCGCCGTCGAAGAGCGGAATGCCGAGCCATGAACGCAGGCGCACGGTGCCCGTTTCGGTCTCGAACGCGCCTTCGTCGATGAGCCGCATGGCTTCCTGATGGTCGATCAGCCGCGCACGCCGCTCGCCGATCACATACTCGGTCAGCCCGCGCTGGCCGCTTCGGGGAGCAGGGCGTTCGAGCACGATCTCGTCGACGTAATAGGGAAACGATACTTCACCGGTTTCCGGTTCGATCAGCGCGATATAAAAATTGCGCGCATAGAGCAACTCGCCGACGATGCCGTGCAGGCTGCGAAAGAACTCCATCATGTCGCCGGGCCGGCTCGACAGTTCCGCGATCTGATAGAGCGCGGCCTGCAAGTGCTCCGACCGCTCGCGCTCGGCAATGCCATGACGCAGCGCGGCGTTGAGTTGCGAAAGCTCGGACGTGCGCCGTGCAACCTGTTCTTCGAGATCGGCACGGTGAAGAATGCGATCGAGCGCCATGGCTACGTGACGCGCGACGACGAGAAAGAGCGCACGGTCCTCGGCCGTGTAGATGCGCGACACGTCGTAGACCTGCATCGCGAGCATGCCGAACACTTCGTCCGACGCGTTCTTGAGCGGCGCGCCCATCCAGAATTCGGGGCGGTCGCCGAGGCAGTAGAAGCGTCCGTCGCGCTCGGCGGCGGTAATGTCGGCATGGGTGACGAAGAGCGGCTGACCGCTCGTCAGCACGCGGCCTGTCATCGAGAGATGCGATGGATCGAGGATGTCGTAATTCTCGGCGGCCTGCACGTCGGTATCGATGACATCGACGTAATACGGATACGTGATTCTGCCGGTCTTGCGATCGTAAAGCGCGAGATAGAAGTTTTCAGCGTCGATCAGCGTGCCGAGGCGCTCGTGCACGCAGCGAAGAAATTCGGCGCGGTCGCGCACCGAGCTTGCGAGATAGGCAATCTCATACAACACGCGTTGCGTCAGTTGCGCGCGGGCCAGCGCGTCAGCCTGCACGCGTTCGCCGAGACACCGCGCGAGGCCGGCCAGTTGTGCATCGTTTTTGTGCGCCGCCGGCGCGACGAGCCATCCGAGCACGGCTTCACCGCGCCCGGTCGGCCAGCGATGCCAGCCATGCGCCGCGCATTGCTCATCCAGCCCTTCTTCCGGGATGCTGCGGGGCCATTTCTGGGACGCGTCACCGCGATGCGCAAGATGCAACTGCTCGCCCGCGCGGTACCATGCCCACTCGCGGCTGCAGTCCGTCGACACGGCATCGCGCAGCAGCGCTTCGATGGGCTGGGCGTCGGTCACTTCGGTCACGTCGTCCGTCCGGGCCGCGATTGCAGCCGAAATCGGCGTCGCGTTATACGCGGAAAACACACTCATCGGCGCTCCAGGCCATTTTTATAGGGCATTCAGGCCGCCGCGCTGGGGGCCTGAGTCCGCGTTCAGTTGTTTATCAAGCAATCGCTCCTTACCGGGCTAACGGCACGGAACATACAGGCTTGAGCATCGCCGAAAAAAAATGTAAGGCGCGATGGGATCGACACACGCGGATGCGCGGTCTGGAAGGCCCGTTAGAAGCGCTTTTGCAGAAAAAAGCGCGAGCGCCCGCCATGAAAATCGGCAAGCTCGCCGAAAGTCTGATAGCCGCAGCGCACGTAAAGATTACGGGCCTGCGGGTTGAGCGTGTCGAGCCAGGCGGCGCGGCAGCCGCGCTGTTTCGCTTCGATTTCGGCGGCTTCGAGCGCGCGCGCGGCGAGTCCACGGCCACGCATGTCGTCGCGTATCCACAGCCATTTGACGAAAAGCCAGTCCCACGCGGTAAAGCCGGCCAGTCCGCCGACGAAGTCGTCATCGGCATACAGCGATACCGAGAGATCGCGATGTCCGCTCGGTCCAAGCTGCGATGCGTTGAACGCCGCGAGCCCGCCCGCGACATCGGCCTCGAACGATTCGTCGATCCAGTCGGTGACGGAAATGGTGATGTCGCTCATAACGCAGAGTGAAGCGTCCGTGGAACGTGCAGAATACGCGAAACTTGCGAAAGAGGAATCGACCATGCACGAAGCGATCGACAGTCAGGCGCTGATCGCGCGCCTGCAATTGAAACCGCATCCGGAAGGCGGCTATTTTCGCGAGACGTATCGCGCGGATCAGCGGGTGTTGCGGGAAGCATCGAACGAAGCGCGTTCGGCTTCGACCGCCATTTACTATCTTCTTTGCGATGGCGCGCATTCCGCGTGGCATCGCATTCGCTCGGACGAGGTCTGGCACTTCTATGCGGGCGATCCGGTCGACGTGCATGTGCTCGACGCAAACGGCGCGCTGCTGACGCATCGGCTGGGCAATGCGCTCGTACATGAGGACGCGGTTTTTCAGGCCGTCGTCAATGCGGGCGACTGGTTCGCCGCCGAATGCCGCGATGCAACGGGCGCGGCGCTGGTTGGCTGTACCGTTGCGCCGGGCTTCGAATTCAGTGAGTTCGAGCTTGCGGCGCCAGGCGAATTGCAAGCGCGCTTTCCGCAGCATCGCGAATTGATTGCGCGGCTTGCCTAAGGCTTCAACGCAATGCCCAATGCTTCGCAGATGAACGCGCCGATGCGCGGTATGTCATCGAGCGGCAGCGTCGGAAGCGTCGTGCCGATCGACGATGCATCGTCCGTTGCAATGGCGAGAATGTCCACGTCCGTCTTGAAGAGCGGCTCCGTCGCCGTCGATGGCCGCATGACTTCCAGCCGAGGCATCGCTTCACGCGCGAAGCCTTCGACGATCACGATATCCGCGTGCGACAGCCGCGCGGCAAGCGTAGCAAGCGGCGGCTCCGCTTCGTCGTTCAGTTCATGCAGGATCGCATAGCGGTAGGGCGAGGCGATCAGCACTTCGCCCGCGCCGGCGCGACGAAACCGCGCACCGTCTTTCCCCGGCGGCTCGAATTCGATCGAATGATGGCTGTGCTTGATGACGTTCACGGTGAGACCGTGCGCGCGAAACCACGGCAGCAACGCCTCGATCAACGTGGTCTTTCCCTGGCCCGAGCGGCCCGAAATGCCGAAGAACGGCAGGTGAGGCGAATTCATGCGATGGTTTTATATCGTGGCGAACGTGGCGAGGGCGAGTGTAGCGGTTCGGTGGCGAGGGCGGGGAAATCGCGCTATCGTCGGGCATCGCGTTTGCGAATCATGGCAAGCCCGCGACATACCATAGGATCAGACATGGCCGAAGACAATCCCAGTACCGCGATAGCGCCGCAGCAATTTTCCACCGACGTGATGCTCGAGAAATACGCCAAGGGCGACGAGACGCGCGTCGACGATATCTACCGGCGCGTCGCGCGTGGTGTGGCCCTTGCAGAGCCGGCGGAAGTGCGCGCGAAGATCGAGGCGGAGTTCGTCGACAACTTCAAACGCGGCGCTTTGGGCGCCGGGCGCATCATGAGCGCGGCGGGCGCGGGCATCGATGCAACGCTCATCAACTGCTTCGTACAGCCGGTCGGCGATGCGATACAGGGCGTCGATGACAACGGCCTGCCCGGCATCTATGTCGCGCTTCTGCAAGCCGCGGAGACAATGCGGCGCGGCGGCGGTGTGGGCTATAACTTCTCGGCAATCCGTCCGCGTGGGGCGCGCGTGCATTCGACGGGCTCGGCCGCATCGGGGCCGTGCAGCTACATGGACGTGTTCGACGCATCGTGCCGCACGGTCGAAAGCGCGGGCGCGCGACGCGGCGCGCAGATGGGCATTCTGGACTGCACGCATCCGGACTTGCTTGAATTCATCGCGGCCAAGCACACGAAAGGGCGCTGGAACAACTTCAACGTCTCTGTCGCGGTAAGCGATGAATTCATGCAGGCCGTCGCCGACGATGCGATCTGGCAGCTCGTGCACAAGGCGGAGCCATCGCCGGCGCAGCGGTCATCGGCGGATATCCGTCAACGCGACGACGGTCTGTGGGTGTATCGCGAGGTCAAGGCGCGTGAGGTGTGGAACACGATCATGCGTTCTACTTACGATGTCGCGGAGCCGGGCGTCGTGTTCATCTCGCGCATGAATGGCGATAACAACCTGCGCGCGGTGGAATCCATCCGCGCGACGAATCCCTGCGGCGAGCAACCCTTGCCCGCCTATGGCTGCTGCAATCTTGGCCCGATCAACCTCACGCGGCTCGTGCGCGAGCCCTTCGCGCAGATGCGAGGCGGCGTGCCGGCATTCGACTGGGACGGCCTTGCGCGCGCCACACGCACGCAGGTGCGCTTCCTCGACGATGTGCTCGACGTCACGCTCTGGCCGCTGACCGAACAGGCGCGGGAGGCGGAGGCGAAGCGGCGCATCGGCGTCGGCTTCACGGGCCTCGGCGATACGCTCGTCATGCTCGGATTGCGTTACGACACCCAGGAAGGCCGCGATTTCGCCGCGCGCGTGGGCCGCGCGATGCGCGACGAAGCGTATCGCGCATCCGTCGATCTGGCGCGCGAACGTGGCGCGTTCCCCCTGTTCGATGCGAAGCGGTATCTCGAGCAAGGCACCTTCGCATCGCGCCTGCCGGACGACATCAAGAGCGCGATTCGCCTGCATGGCATCCGCAACAGTCACCTGCTTTCCATTGCGCCGACCGGCACCGTGAGCCTTGCATTCGCGGACAATGCATCGAATGGCATCGAGCCCGCGTTCTCATGGACGTATCAGCGCACCAAGCGCATGGCGGACGGATCGCGTCAGAGCTTCGCGGTCGAGGATCATGCGTATCGGCTGTATCGCGAGATGGGCGGGGACGTGAACGCACTGCCGGAATACTTCGTGAATGCGTTGCAAATGTCCGCGCACGATCATCTGGAGATGATGGCGGCGGTCCAGCCTTTCGTCGATACGTCGATCTCGAAGACGGTCAACGTGCCTGCAGATTACCCGTTCGACAAGTTTCAGGACCTTTATTTCGATGCCTGGCGACGCGGTCTAAAAGGACTCGCGACGTACCGGCCGAACGAGACGCTGGGCGCGGTGCTGTCGGTCACGCCGGAAACAACGCCGAGCGATTCACCCGACCCCGAGCTGGACCTCGATCCGTTGCGCATAGCGATCGATCATCGGCCGCGCGGCGAGTTGCCCGCGATCATCGAGAAGGTCGAGTATCTGACGCAGGCCGGCAAGAAGTCGCTTTATCTCGCGGTCTCGTTCATCGAAGTGACGGGGCGCATTGCGGGCGAGGACGTGACCATCGAGCGTCCCATCGAGTTCTTCATTCCAACGGGGCAGCGCGACGAATCGCAGCAGTGGATCACCGCGACCATGCGTTCGCTTTCGCTTGCAGCACGCGGCGGTTTCGCGGCGCGCACGCTGCAGGACATGCGCAAGGTGTCGTGGGATCGGGGCCAGGTGCGGCTTGGCGATGTCGAGCGGCTCGACGGTCATCGCAGTCCACGCTGGCACGATTCGGAAGTCGCGGCGCTTGCGTTCGCGATCCAGCAGATTCTGCATCGGCGCGGCTTTCTCGATGCCGAGGGCAATCAGGTGCCGTCGCGCGTGCTGGCGAAGAAGCGCAGCGAGGGCGCACAACCGGTGCGCGCGTTGACGGCGGAAGATGACGTCGTCACCGACGATGCTGCGGACTCCGATGCATCGCCCGGTGATCCAAACGGCCTCGAACTGATGCATGGACGCAAATGTGCGACGTGCGGCGCAAACGCGGTCATTCGCCGCGACGGTTGCGATTTCTGCACCGCCTGCGGAGAAGTGGGGGCGTGCGGCTAGCGCGGCTCCCCATTTGCGCCCCGCCGCACGGCGCGCACGAGCCGGGCAAGCGCCTTCAACGCATCGGCGGGGGAATCGGCGAACTGCGCGGCGACAATCGCCCCATCCACCGCAAGCGCCAGCGCCTCGGCGTCGGCCTTTGCGGTGAGTGACGCGGGCATCAGCGCGCGAATGGCGGCGGTCATGTCGCGCTTGTGCCGTCGCGCGATATCGACGGCTTGCGGCAGCGTGCCGCCCACTTCGACCACTGAATTGATGAACGCGCAGCCGCGATAAGTCTCATGGCTGAACCATTCCGCGAGCGCCGGCACGAGCGCCGACAGCGTGCCGCCGTGACGCGCGAGGGCGTCGCGGAACCAGGTCATCCAGTTGTCGTGCCGATACTCCAGGAACGCAACGATCAGATCGTCCTTGCTGGCGAAGTAGCGATAGAAGGTTTTCTTCGCGACACCCGATTCCGCGATCACCCGGTCGATACCGGTCGCGCGTATGCCATCGCGATAGAAAAGGTCGTGCGCGGTGCGAAGAATGCGCGCATCGGGCGAAAGCCCGGCGTCATCCGTGGAAGATTCGATGAGGTTCATGTCGTCGATTGTAGACAGGTTCGTCTACCTGGCCTAGAGTGTTGACGAGTAGACAGACCTGTCTACCGTCTACCGACAAGGAGCCGCAATGGAATCCCGACCGCCTCTTCCGCCGTTCGATGCACAAACCGCCGCGCAAAAGGTCCGCCTCGCCGAAGACGGCTGGAACACGCGCGATCCGAAGCGCGTCGCGCTGGCTTACAGCGAAGACACGCGCTGGCGCAATCGCGCGGAGTTCGTCACGGGGCGCGCGCAGGTCGAAGCGTTCCTGCAACGCAAGTGGGTGCGCGAACTGGACTACCGGCTCATCAAGGAACTGTGGGCGTTCACCGGCAATCGCATCGCGGTGCGCTTCGCGTATGAATGGCACGACGACTCGAACAACTGGTATCGCAGCTACGGCAACGAAAACTGGGAATTCAACGAGGCGGGGCTGATGACGCATCGTCACGCGTCCATCAACGACCTGCCGATCAAGGAGTCCGAGCGCAAGTATCACTGGCCGCTCGGCCGCCGGCCCGACGACCATCCGGGCCTGAGCGACCTCGGACTGTAACGCCCGGACACGCTCACATATCGCGCCGCCGCCGGAAGGCCCACCATCCGGCGAGGGCCGTGAAAGTCGCGACGACGAGCACGAGCAGCCAGAATCCGTGATGATTCTCCGCGAGCGGAATGCCGCCCACGTTCATGCCGAAGAAGCCGGCGACGATGTTGATGGGCAGCGCGAGCACGGTCACGAGCGTCAGCGTGAACAGCGTGCGATTGCTCTGTTCGTCCATGCGCGTCGCGATCTCTTCCTGCAAGAGTTTGATGCGCTCGACGAGGCCCGCGAGATCGTTCAGCACCAGTGAGAACTCTTCGGTTGCGTCGCGCAAATCCTGAATGTCCTGCGCGTGCAGCCAGCGCGGCGGCCGTGCGAGCAGGCGGAACACAGACCCCGGCTCGGGCGCGAGCAGCCGCTGCAGGCGCACGAGCACGCGCCGAAGCGCGCCGAGGTCGGAGCGCGTCTTCGATGAATGCGTCGAAAGAAAGCGGTCTTCAATGCCGTCCACGTCCGCGCTCGTGCGCCGCACTATCTGCACGAGAAGATCGGCCTGATCGCGCAGCAAATGGGCGAGCAGTTCCGCCGGCGAACGAAACACCTCGCCGCGCCGCACCGATTCGCGCAGCGAGTCGATGGAACGCAGCGGCTTCATGCGCGCCGTGACGAGCAGCTTTTGATGCGTATAAACCCAGAGCGTCGCGATTTCCGACGGAGTCAGTTCGAAGTTGAACATGACGTCGTTGATGACCGCGAACAGCGCGCCTTCCTGATGCTCGATGCGCGTCGAGTGCGAGCCTTCGTGCAGCGTGTCGAAGAACGCGTCCGGCACGCCGAGGCGCGTGCGCATCCACCGTTCGCACGCGCTGTTCGCGAGATCGAAGTGCAGCCAGATGAACTCCTTCGCCGTATCGTCGCGGGCGAGCCATTCGCTGGCGGCCTCGGCGTCGATCGGTTCGCCCGGTTCATCGACAGGGAATCGAAAGCCGCAGACGAGGCCGGTGAAGTCGGAGCCGTAGGGCGGTCTTTGCAGGGTGGCAGCATTCATGCGGGCGTTCGTGCGTTCGATGTGCAATACGGGCGGCAGCCGGCTGGCGCGTTCAGGCGCTAGTGTGCCATTGCTCGCGCCCGAAACGGTCGATACATCGGTCGCCTGCCATGCAAGAATGACTGTCATATTGGCGGCGTATCATGGAACGATGCGAGACGGTCCGCCGATTCAGGCGCATACGCCGTCGGTCAACTAGGGGAGAAGCGCGGTGGATGATCTGGACGATCTGGACGGCGTGACACAAACGACGGCAGCGGGACTGATACGCCTTTCATCGGTGCTCGCGGCGCTGGCGCGCGACGGCGCGGTGGACACGCGCTTCGGCGCGAAGCTGTTCAAGCGGCTCGACAAGGAAGCGCGGCGGGTCGCGCAACGCGGCGACGAAGCGTTCGACGGCGCCACGCGCGAGTCGCTTCTAGCGGCAATCGGCGAACTCGATCTGGCGCTGCGCCAGCGCGATGCAGCCTCGCTCGTCGAAGCCAACGCGCGGCTGCGCGAGCAGGAAGAGGACGCGCCGGCGAAGCGCCGCAAGAGCAAAAAGGAAAGCAACGCCTGAAAGGGAAATCGAAGTCAGGCGCAAAACGTGCTGTATGGCGGACGATCCATTCATCGAATCGCCATGTCCGTGAACTTGTATTCCCCTCATTGCGCCGTGTGGACGAACCGCAGCGTCGACGTCGAGGTCCAGAACTGGCGCATCCTGGTTGTCGATGACAACGCTTCCAGCGCGGAAGCCCTCGCCGCGGCCCTGACCGCGGATGGTTTCGATACACGCGTCGCGCTTTCCGGCGTCGACGCGCTGCACGCCATCGACGGCTGGGTGCCGCACATCGTCGTCCTCGATATCAGCATGCCCGAGCACGACGGTTTCGCGACCGCGCGCGTGCTTCGGCGCATCGCCCGGACGCGCGACGCGGGCATCATCGCGTTTACTGCGCTCGGCGAGGAACTGGTGCGCCAGCAAGGCCTGAATGCTGGGTTTGACGCCTACTGCCAGAAGGGCAACTCGCCCGCGACGCTGGTCAACCTCATGCAGCGCCTCGTTCACTGAACACCCGGTTGCGCACCCCGTTGCGCAAAAACATTATTCTGTCCCCGCGTAACGGCGGGGCAGCAATGGCGCGTGCGTTCGTCCCCCGAGAGCCCTATGCCACACGGCAGAGCGCGTTTTCAGCACATTCGTGCGGCCAGCGATTGTTGGCTCACGGTGAAAAGTGTATTGAAAGATATCGGGATAAAAAAACGATAGTAGGGGTATACACTGCATTACATCGACGTAGCAGACAGTTTCTCGCCATCCGCTGCGGCGCTTTCTGACACGAACGTCTACCGTCTTTGGAGCACACCATGAAACGCAATCTGATCGCTACCCTGCTTATCGCTGTTTCCGCCTCGATCGCCGCGCCCGCTTTTGCGAGCGGCTACGGTCCGGCTCCGTCCTACCGTCCGTCTGTCGGCGCACCGGCTTCGCAACAAGGCCCGAGCGCACAAGCCATCGCCGCTGAAGAAAACGCGCACGGCATCGACGCCAACGCGTTCGGCGGTTCCCGCGACTCGCTGGCTCAGTCGGGCAACCGCTCGCAAGGCACCAACAGCACGAACTCGATCTACTTCGGTCACTGATCGAACCGGTCTGGCCGGATGATCCTCCGGCCCTGAAGACTGAAGCGACCCATTCGGCGCCCGTTGCAGCAGACTCAAAAGGTCTGTGCGCAACGGGCGCCGATGCATTTCAGCCCGCGTCGACGAGCGCGCCGCGCATCACGCTGGCAAGCTCGGACGCCACGAATTTCGACACATACGCGTTCGCACCGACCTTGCGCACGTGCTGCTCGTTCGCCGACCCGGACAGCGACGAGTGAATCACCACCGGAATGCGCTGCAGGCCGGTATCCGCCTTGATGCGCCGGGTCAGCGTGAAGCCGTCCATTTCCGGCATTTCCAGATCAGTCAGCACGAGCGCGATTTCGTCGGACACATCGGTGCCGTACTTGCGCGCCTTGTCGAGCGCCGCTTCGAGCACTTCCCACGCCTCTTGCCCCGTTTTCGTCATCACGTACGGAACGCCCATCGCGGTCAGGCTCTGCTCGATCAGCGCCCGCGCGACGCCGGAATCGTCCGCTGCGAGCACGCGCGCGCCGGGCTTCAACTGGAGACGGCCGGTGCTCGCCTCGGTGATATCCACGTCCTGCCCCGGCAACACATCACGCACGATGCGCTCGACATCCAGCACTTGCGCGAGCCGCGTCCCGTCGACATTGCCGTCCAGCCGCGCGAAGCTCGTCACCGTGCGTCCGCCCGAATGCGATTCCGCCGACAACACCTGATTCCACTCGAGCCGCACGATATCGTCGACTTCCTCGACCGCGAAACCCTGCGTCGTCCGCGCAAACTCCGTGACGAGGAGAATCTTCGGCCCGTTCTTCGGACGGCATCCGGTGATGCGCGCCAGATCGATCACGGGGATGATCTGCCCGCGAATATCCGCGACGCCCAGAATTTCCTCGCTCGATCCGGCGACGGCCGTGATCGACGGCATCGCCAGAATTTCGCGCACCTTGAATACATTGATGCCGTAAAGCTCCCGCTGCTCCGAGCCCGGCGCCTCGCCGAGCCTGAACAGGAGCAACTCGAACATGTTGCTGCCCGCGAGCCGCACGCGCTGCTCGATATCCTGCTGTGAATTGCTCATCTTGTCCTCTTTGTGGGCGGGAACGGGCGCACGCGCGCCTCGTTCCGCCGCGTGCAACCAGTGGCGGTTCCGCGCGCAGGGCGCACGGCGTTCGCGGATTGCTGCTTTTTCCGCGCGATGCCTGATTAGCGGCATGGTTCGGCGAAACTGAAGTCGGGCAAAGCGCGTATGCCGCCGCCGGGCTTGATCTATACTTTTTCCCAAATGGTCGGGTTAATGCCGATGAAGGCATCGCGTCGGAAGCCTTACGCTCGACAGCAGGCGCAGCAACGCATCGCGGATACAACGAAGCGCGCGCTCACCGGCCATCGCCGGGCCGGCGAACACGCGAAGCCAACGGAGGCGGTCGATGGCAACAGTCGCAGAAGTGCTCAACGCAAAACCGGACCAGACGGTCTATACAGTCTCCGAGACGTCGCCGGTCTACGACGCGATCAAGCTCATGGCCGACAAGCACATCGGCGCGGTGCTCGTCACGCAGGGCGAGGAAATCGTCGGCATCATGACCGAGCGCGACTACGCGCGCAAAGTCGTGCTGATGGACCGGTCATCGAAAGAAACGCCGGTGCGCGACATCATGACTTCGCACGTGCGTTACGTGCGCCCCGACCAGACCACGGACGACTGCATGGCGCTCATGACCGACAAGCGCATGCGCCATCTTCCGGTGATCGACAACGGCAAGCTCGTCGGCATGATCTCCATCGGCGATCTGGTGAAGAACATCATCTCCGAACAGCAGTTCACCATTCAGCAACTCGAGTACTACATTCGCGGCGAACACACCTGAGCATCGCATCGAACGTTCGGCTTGCGCTGAAACTGTAAGCGTATCGTTATAATCGGCAGGGTTCGCCGGCCACCTCGCCGGCGCGCGCAAACACGCGACGACCGCAAGGAGCGCTGCCGATGAACGTGCCCGCCGAATCCACCGACGCCGCCCCGATTGCTCAAAGCGAGCAACGCGCACGCGCGCTTTCGCCCGGCGCGCCGTTTTTCGTCGTGATGAACGCAGGCTCGGGCCGCAAACAGGTCGATGAAACCCGCGCCGTCCTCGAACGCGAGCTGGGCGGAGCCGGCCGCCGCTTCGACCTCTCCGTCGTCACCGATCCGCGCGAACTCGCCGCGACCGCGCGCAAAGCCGCCGAGCGCGCTCGCACGGACGACGGCGTGCTCGTCGGCGCGGGCGGCGATGGCACGCTTTGCACGGTGGCCGAAGCCGCCCTCACGGCGGGCGTGCCGTTCGCCGTGCTGCCGCGCGGCACGTTCAATTACTTCAGCCGCGATCACGGCATTCCCGCCGATCTCGACGCATCGACGAAACTTCTGCTCGAAGCGCGCGCCTATCCGGTGCAGGTCGGCTATGTGAACGACCGCATGTTCATCGTCAACGCGAGTCTCGGCCTCTATCCGAAGCTGCTCGAAGATCGCGAGACGTACAAGCAACAGTTCGGGCGCAGCCGTCTGGTCGCGATGTGGTCGGCGCTCTTCACGCTGCTGCGGCGGCATCGGCATTTGCGCCTGCATATCGAGCATGAGGGACGCACGCGCGAAGTGCGTTCGTCGACCTTGTTCGTCGGCAATAACCGATTGCAGCTGGAGCAGATCGGCATGGCCGAGGCGAAGGCGGTGGAATATGGCTTGCTCGTCGCGATTGCGCCTCGGCCCGTTGGCCGGCTCGCGCATTTGATTCTCACGCTGCGCGGAGCGGCGGGCCGCCTGAGCGATTCGGACCACGTGATGAGCTTCACCTTCGACCGCATCACCGTGGCGCGGCCAACGCGGCCGAAGGACAAGCGCCGCCGCATCAAGATCGCGACCGATGGCGAAATCGCGTGGCTCGACCTGCCGCTCGAATTCCGCGTGTCCGAAAAGCCGCTGTTGCTCCTGAAGCCCGAACCCGCCGTGGCGGAAGCCAATCGCTCATGACCTTGCTGCTGCAGATTTCCGATCCGCATTTCGGCACCGAGCAGCCTCGGGTGGTCGCGGCGCTGTCCCGCCTCATCGAGACGATGCCGCCCGATCTCGTGATCGTCTCCGGCGACATCACGCAACGCGCCCGCAAGCGCCAGTTCGCGGCGGCGCGCGCGTTCTTCGATACGCTCGGCGCGACGCCCGCGCTCGTCGTGCCCGGCAATCACGATATCCCGCTCTTCAACGTGTTCGCGCGATGCTTCCAGCCGTACGCGAATCATCAGCGCGCGTTCGGCGCGGAACTGGAGCCGTCGTTCGAATCGCGCGATGTGATGGTGCTGGGCGTCAACACGACGCGGCCGTATCGGCACAAGGACGGCGAAGTGTCGATGCAGCAGGTGAAGCGCGTCTCGGCGCGGCTCGAGTCGGCGACTGCGCGGCAGTTGCGGATCGTCGTGACGCATCAGCCGGTTGCCGTCACGCGCGCGCAGGACGAAGACAATCTGCTGCACGGACGCGAGCGCGCGGTGCCGCGCTGGGCGCGAGCGGGCGCGGATCTGATCGTCGGCGGGCATATTCACTTGCCGTATGTGCTGCCGCTCCACGATACGTTCGCCAATCTGCCGCGCCGGCTATGGGCGGTGCAGGCGGGCACGGCGCTGTCGTCGCGCACGCGGGGAAGCATCGGCAATTCGGTGAACGTGATCCGCTATTGCGTCGATGCAAGCGATGCCGCCGGGCGGCGCGTCGTCGTCGAACGATGGGACTACGCCGACACCGGCGACCGCTTCGAGCAGCGCGCGAAGCACGACCTGGCGCTCGATGGCGCGACGCAAGCGGCGGCGGTGACGTCCGCCGGATGACCCGCCGCCCCGGGCACGCGCGCTGCGCACATGACAGAATGGACGCCGCCACGCCACCCGCCCCGGAGCCCCGATGACCTTCGAACTGACCATGCTTGCGTGGACGCTCGTCCTCGCCCTGGTGCAAGTGCTGTTGCCCGCGTTCGTGCGCAACCGCGAGACGGGCATCCGCTACAACGCCGGCCCGCGCGATGGCCCCGCGCCGCCGCCCGGCAAGCTGACCGGCCGCCTGATGCGCGCGCAGGCCAATCTCTTCGAAACGCTGCCCGTGTTCGCGATCGCCGTGCTGATCGTCCATGTAACCGGACGCGAGAACGCGCTCACGCATTCCGGCGCGCTGACCTATTTCGGCGCGCGGCTCGTCTACGTGCCGCTGTATGCGGCGGGCGTGCCGTTCGTCCGGTCGCTGGTGTGGCTGATATCCATCGTGGGCATCGTGCAGGTGCTCGTCCCGATCATCTGAGGCATACGGAGTCCGCATGACCGATTCACCATCGACCGTCGAAATCGAAACCGCGCCGAATCCCGAGTTCGCCGTGATCCTCATGCACGGCCTCGGCGCGGACGCCAACGACTTCGTGCCGCTCGTGCCCGAACTGCGCCTCGCCGATGCCCCCGCCGTGCGCTTCGTGTTTCCGAACGCGCCGGAAATTGCCGTGACCGCGAACAACGGCTACGTGATGCGCGCGTGGTACGACATTCTCTCCTTCGAGGGCATCGTGAGGCGCGTGGACGAGGCGGGCATCGATGCGTCGGTGAAAAGCGTGCGTGCGCTGATCGCGGAGCAGAACCGGCGCGGCATCGCCTCCGAGCGCATCTTTCTCGCGGGCTTCTCGCAGGGCGGCGCGATGACGTATCAGGCGGGGCTCACGCATCCGGAGCGGCTCGCAGGGTTGATCGTGCTGTCGGGCTACATCCCGTCGAAAGGCTTGATCGATGCGTCGGTCAGCGAGGCCAACCGCCATGCGCCGGTCTTTGCGGCCCACGGCGCATTCGACGACGTGCTCGACGTGCAGCTCGGCCAGGACGCCTGCGAGTTCGCACGCGAACTGGGTTGCACTGTCGACTGGCATACCTATCCGATGGCGCACACGGTCTGCATGGAAGAAGTCGAAGCGCTGCGCGAATGGTTCGGCGCGCGTCTCGCGGCTGCGAAAAGCTAGTTCCCGGCGATGAGCGACACCATTTCGCGCCGCAATTCGGCCGGACTGACCGGCTTGCTCAGCACGTCGTGTTCGCACGCGAGCGGCACGATGGTCGCCGCGGGTTCGCCGGTCACGACGAGGCAAGCGCACGCGCGCCCGAGCCTGAGCGCGGCGAGCATCGCGACTTCGCGCGCCGTCTTGAAGTCGCGCAGCCGGTAATCGGTGATGATGAGGTCGGGGAAGCGTTCGATCGTCTCGAGAATCTCCTCGTATTCCTCGAAGGTCGCGGCGGAGTCGTAGAGCACGCCCCATTGCGCCAGCAGCGCTTCGGTCGACGCGCGCACGAGGCCATCGTCTTCCACGAGCAACACGTAACGCCCCTCCAGTTGCGCCGCTTCCGCCGCCTCCGTGCGCGCCGGCGCACGGCCCGCAGGCGTGTCGGGCGACGGCCCGCACTGCGGCATCTCCAGCGAAAAACGCGAGCCGCGCCCCTCGGCGGACTTCAGTTCGATGCGATGTTCGTCCAGCATCGACACGACCGCGTTGACGATCGACAGCCCCAGCCCCAGACCTTTGTCGCGATCGTGCTCCGGGTTGTCGAGCTGAAAGAACGGCTGAAAAATTGCGTCGAAATAATCGGCAGGAATGCCGATGCCGTTGTCGAGCACGTCGATGCGCGCACGCGTCGGCGACCGCACCACGCCCACGATGACCGTCGGCTTCGTCTGCTTGCCCGTGTCGGCGTACTTGATGCCGTTCGACACCAGATTCGCGACCGCACGGCACAGCCAGTGCGAGTCGCTCCGCACGCAGACGACGTCGTCTTTCGGCAGACGCAAGCGCAGGTCGACGCCGCGGCTCGCCGCAAACGGGCGCAACTGCTCGGCTGCTTCCTCGACGATCTCCCGCACGTCGAACACGTGGTAGCGCGGCACGACGCGCCCGGATTCCAGCCGCGACAGGTCGAGCACCGCGTTCAACAGCCGCGCGAGGATGACCGACGAGCGCCCGCATTCGTCGATCAGCCGCTCGGCCTGCGCGAACTCGCCGTTGCGGATGGCTTCGGCGGCGGCCTGCAAAAACAGGTTGAGCGCGTGCATCGGCTGGCGCAGGTCGTGCGTCGCGGCGGCCAGGAAGTTCGACTTCTCGCGGCTCGCGGTCTGCGCGGCGATCATCTGTTGTTCGCGCAAGGCGAGCAGCGCGTGCGTCTTCGTCTCCTGATCCTTCTTCGCCACTTCGAGTTCGCGGTTCTTGCGCTCGAGCGAGCCGTTCGCGGAGCGCAGTTCGTCATTGAGCGACGCGAGCGCGCGCTCGGCCAGATAGCGTTCGCGCGATACCCGCTCGGCGTGCGCGCAGACGCCGTGGCCCACGACGACCACGTTGAACATATAGAAGAGGCCCGCGAAGAAGTCTTCCGGATTGAGCAGGCGCACGGTGATCTGCAGGAACACGACCGCGGCCATCGTGACGACGCCGACCATCAGCGCGAGCCGCGAGCGCAGGTAGAAGAAGCTGAACTGGAAGAAGAGCGCCAGATACAGCCCGATGAAATACTGCGTGTAGTTATAGGGCGCGGGCGTGATGGCGACCATCGTCAGGATGAGGCACAGCAGCCCGTAGATGCCGGTGAGGATGACCCGGTGCGCCATCGCGTGCGATCTGAACGACGGCCGCAGCACCAGAAAGCCGACGCAAATCAGGAGCGCGACGCCCGCGAACCGCAGCGCCAGGATGTCGGCGAGGCGCACGTTGAGCGCCTTGTTGCCGCGCACGAAGCTGAAATCCCACCACAGGAAGCACGTCCAGATGACGAGCGCGAGCAGCGCCGATGCGCGCCGAAACGCGCAGAAGCGCTGGCTGTGGTCTTCGAGAAATTGCGCTTCGAGCGCTGCGTCGGCGAACGGCGCGGGAATCGACAGATTGCGCACGAGGCTCGCGCCGGCTTCACGCGCGGCGGCGGCGAGCATGCCTCGGGTGCGCACGGTGGCGGCGCGTTGCGGAACGGCCATCGTCGGGGCCCGGTCGGGCGAGAGCGGAGGGAATAACTACTTTAGGCTACGGCGATCGGATAGAAACGTCTTTTTTGCCGGGCGGCGGACTTTTCGGGTGCTGTGCGCGAGCGGGCGGTGCGCAGAAATGCCGAACGGCGAGCGCTTGACAAGGTGCTCGCCGTTTCGAAGGACAGCCACGATCGATGCCCGGCGCAACGCGGGCGCTGCGCGTTCAGCGCATGCTCACGACTTCGGTTTGGCCTTGGTCGTGCGTTTCGTGACGCTGGTTTCCTTGGCGCCCGTGCTTTTGGTGGTGGACGCTTTGCTGCCGGCTGTCTTTTTGCGGCTGGACATTTCCGTTTCGGCGGGATGGCTCGCCTGAGCCTTGCGTGGCGATGGCATGAGGGACCTCCTTCAGTAAGTGTCGAAGCGACACACTGATAACCATAGGATGCGGGTAGCCGCTATTCAAGCGATCGCGGGCGGACGCGCGAAAAAGCTTCTGAGAGCGAAGCATTTCGATGCGGCCCGCCGCCGCTTTCTTGGCCGCCGCTTCATAGCCGCCGCTTCACAGCCGATACTTCGCAGCCGATACTTCAGCCGATCAGCTTCAGCCCCGCCGGCAGCGTTTCGCCGAACACGCGGCCTTCGTCGGCGCGATCCAGCGCGACAGTCTCGCGGACCATCGCGATCCACGACTGCGCCGCGCCCATCGTCTCCAGTCGTTCGATGACGGCGGCGCGAACCTCGTCGGACACGTCGCGAGAGCGGTCGCCCGTCATGCGCGCGATCTGCACGGCCGCGAACGCCGCCGGCTCGACCTTTTTCCAGTCGAGCGCGAGGATCGTCTTCAGCCACGCCTCGGCGATGCCCGGCGGCACGACGCCATGCGCGCTGCCATAAAACGGCTGCCGCGCGCCGATGCGTCCGACCGCCCACCAGCTCTGCAGATTCTCCGACGGCTTTTTCAGGCGCGTGAGCAGCCACTCGCCCGCCTCGATCTTGCGTTCGACCGGCACGCGCTCCAGCGATGCCGCGAGCCGCACCATGTCCTCGTAACCCGCGCGGGCCGCACCCGCCGCACGGCGGTAACGGCTCGCGCCGGGCGGCTGAAGGAAGAACGCCATGTCGTCGAGCAGGCGCAACTGCGCGGCTTCGTCGAGACCGCCGGCGGCGCGGCGCCAGAGCGTCCACCATTCCGACCAGACCTGGTTTTCGTTGACGTACTGAATGCCCTGATCGAAAAGCGTCCACAACTGCTCGACGCGCCATTCGTCGAGCGGATGCCCGAAGCCCGGCCGCATGCAGTAGCCCGCGAGATTGAGCCACAGCCGCTCGTGATCGGCGGTGCGCCGGCGTTTCTTCGCGCGGTCCCACAGCGCACCGAAGAGTTCGCGCAGCAGCGCGATGTCCCATGTGTCGCGCGGACCGAGCGCCTCTTCCAGATGCGCGCGCAGGCGCTTCACTTCCTTGGGGCTGACGTCCTTCGCGCGCGTGCCGAAGGTCCGGTCGATCAGTTCGATGGCCTTCGGCAAGGCCGGATGCGTCTGCGGTTGCGTCTGCATCGCGTCGGCGTTCGGTTCGTCGCGGCGTAGCTGGAATTCGAGGAGCCAGCGTTTCGCGGGATCGTCGATGGCGATGCAGTGCATTTCCAGCGTGCCGACTTCGGTCAGCGATGTCGTCAGTTGCACGGGCGTCTCGCGCGGTCCGACGCTCGCACCGGCGCGCGCCTCACCGCGCGCATCGACGATGGTGGCGATCGGCGGCAGGCGCACGAAGTCGCCCGCCGATGCGCTCACGTCCGCGATCTCGCCCGCCTTGTACGCGGTATCCGCCACCGACGAGACGAGGTGAAAACGCACCGGCGAGCCGAGCCTCAGCGCGAAGGTGCGATCGGCGAGATGAATCGGCTGGCCTTCTTCGGTGCCGCGCGGCAGCACGCAGACGCCGCGCGTGGCGTCGCCTTCCTCGTCGAGGAGCAGGAAATAGCTGCGCGCCGATCCGCCGCCGATCTTCGGCGCATGACCCGCACGCGCGAGCGCATACGCGACCGCACCGCGCGCGACGGCCACGTCCGGATGGTCGTTGGCGAGCACGTGAACGGGCGCGCCGCGCCAGTTGCCGAGCGTATCGGCGATGCGGCGTGCAAGCGGCCCGGCGCGAAAGACGCCGCCGTTCAGGAGCAGGGTGTCGGGGACGGCGAGCGGGGGCGCATCGCGTGCATCCGCGCCGCTTTCTTGCGCGGCGTCCGCTGGCTCATCTTTGCTCAACGCTTCGCGCGCCTGCGTCGCGTGCTGCGCGAGAAACGCGGCGACATGGCGCGTGATGGCCGGATCGCTCGCGTACGGCAGCCCGAACTCCACGAGCCCGCCGCGCGCCCGCCCCGGCCGCTCGTTGCCTGAAACCAGCGGAAAAAAGCCCTCGACGATGATCCGCTCGATTTCCTCGCGCGTCACTTCCGCCGAGCGCGCGCCGCCGATCAGCTTCGATCCCGCGCCGAGCAGCGTGATCGACGTGGACGCCGGCGCGTGCTCATCCAGCAATTGTTCCTTCGCCGCGCGGCAGCGTTCGACGAGTTGCGACAAACGCGCCGCGGACAGACGCCCGTCATCGCCCGCGAGCCGCTTCTCGACGAGATGCGCGAGCGCGAGGTCCATGTTGTCGCCGCCGAGCATCAGATGGTTGCCGACGCCGATGCGCGTCAGCAGCGGCTCACCGCCGGCGTTGGCGTTGGCTTCGACCTGAATGAGCGTGAGATCGGTCGTGCCGCCGCCGACATCGCAGATCAGCACGAGCCGCGTATCGGCGAGTTCGTCGCTCAGCGTCTCGCGATGATGAAACAGCCAGTCATAAAACGCGGCTTGCGGCTCTTCCAGCAGCCGCAGCGTTTCGAGCCCCGCCATCTTCGCCGCTTCGAGCGTGAGGGCGCGCGCGCCTTCGTCGAAGGAAGCGGGTACGGTCAGCACGACGTCCTGCGCATCGAGCGGCGCGTCGGGGAAGCGCTCGTTCCACGCCGCGTGGACATGCGCCAGATAGCTTGCACTGACGACCACCGGCGAGATCTTTTCGATGTCGTCGCCCGCGCCCCACGGAAGAATGGGCGCGAGGCGATCGACGGCCGCGTGCGACAGCCAGCTTTTCGCGCTCGATACGAGCCGCCCCGGCGCCTGCGCGCCGAGCGTCCGCGCGAACCTGCCGATGACGGCGGGCGCTTCCATCTCGCCCCACGGCAATTGCAGGTCTTCGGACTTGAGTTCGCCGGGCGCGAAGTGATAACGCAATGACGGCAGCAGCGGTTGCGCCGCGACCTCGCCGGCGGCGATCAACTGGTCGACCTCGAAGATGCGGATATCGTTCGAGCCGGACGCCGCGTAAGCGACGACCGTATTGCTCGTGCCGAGATCGATGCCGACGCGAAAGCGCGCCTGCACCGGCTTCTTCTTGCGCGCGGCGGACACTTACAGACCCATGCCCTGATCCGCGCCGACGCTGCCGCGCACATCGAATTCGACTTTCCAGCGTTCCGGCGAATTGCGCGGCAGCGCTTCGAGTTCGAGCGTGCCGGCTTCGGTCACGCGGGCGTGCAGCCTGACCGGCACGACTTCGCCGGACGTACGGCCTTCCGTCGGCAGCGATGCTTCGATTTCTTCGAGCTCCTGCAATTCGTCCGGCTGCCAGTAATCGAGCAGCGTGCCGACGGTGTCCTGCCGGCGCACCGACGATCCGAAAAAGCGGAACCGCACCGGCTCCCCGACGACGAGCCCGAACTCCTGCGCCGGCAACGCGGCTTCGGTGCCTTCTTCCATGCCGAACGGCGCGACGCATAGCGCCTGCACGGGCGGCTCCAGGCCGGGAACCGCCGGCATCGCCGATTCGACCGCGATGTAATAGGCCCGCGCCGTGCCGCCGCGAATCCGCACGCCCTTGCCGCGCCGCACGTAGCCGTAATAAGCGGCTCCGCGCGCGACCGCGAGATCGAGGTCCGCGCCTTCGAGCAGCCGTGCGGCGGGCGCGTTCTCGGCGGCGAGCCACGCGTTGAGCGTGGTCATCACGCGCTCGACCAGTAGCGGCGACTTGAACACGCCGCCGTTGAACAGCACGGCGGTCGGGTGAAGCAGCGTCGCACCGGCGGGCGTCTCGTGCTGCAAGCCCTCCACTTCGGCGAGCGCATTCACCTGACGGCCGAGGAACGCGGCAAGGTGACGTGTGACGGCGGCGTCCTGCGCGTACGGCAGGCCGAGCTGCGTCAGACCCACGCGCGCACGGCTGACGGGACGCGCGGCGGCATCGACGTGAGGGAAGAAGCCTTCGAGCAGAATCTGCGTCAGTTCGGCGCGCGTGAGTTCGGTCCGCAGCGATCCGCCGATCAGCTTGGACCCGCGGCTCGGCACCACGAGCGGCACGGTGTCCGTGTTCGGATCGGACAGCAGCGTTTCCTTCGCCGAACGGCACGCGTAGGTAAGCGCGCGCAGTTGCCACGGATCGGGCTGCGTGCCTTGGGTTGCGAGCTTGCGCGCGACGACGTGCGCGAGCGCGAGATCCATGTTGTCGCCGCCGAGCAGGATGTGCTCGCCGACCGCCACGCGATGCAGCTCGAGATTGCCTTCGCGCTCGACGACCGCGATCAGCGACAGGTCGGTCGTGCCGCCGCCGACATCGACGACGAGAATCACATCGCCCACCTGGACCTGCTTGCGCCAGCCGCCAGCGGACTTCTGAATCCAGCTATACAGCGCGGCTTGCGGCTCTTCGAGCAGCGTCATGCGGCCGTAGCCTGCGGTCGCGGCCGCTTCGGCGGTCAACTCGCGGGCGGCGGGATCGAACGAGGCGGGGATCGTCACCGTGACGTCCTGCTGATCGAACGGCGCATCCGGATGCGCGTAGTTCCACGCTTCGCGCAGATGCGTCAGATAGCGCACCGAGCTTTCGAGCGGCGACACGCGCTCGACTTCTTCGGGCGCATCGGCGGGAAGAATCGCCGCGCGGCGATCCACGCCGGGATGACAGAGCCAGCTTTTCGCGCTCGACACGAGGCGGATCGGCGTGCCCGCGCCACGGCTGCGCGCCAGTTCCCCGACGATGTACGGCCGCTCCTGCGTCCACGGCAGCGTGAGATCGCCCGGCGCGAGTTCGTTCGCATGGGGAAGATAAAGAAACGACGGCAGCAACTCGCGCTCTTCGGCGGCGCCGGGCGCGGTGAGTTGCGCGATCGGCAGCACGCCTTGCGTGGTCTTTTCGCCGTCGCTCGCGGACATGTCGACGTACGACAGCGCGCAATGCGTCGTGCCGAGATCGACGCCGATCGAAAAGCGAGCCTGCTCGCGATGCGGTTCGTTGTAATCGCTCATAGCTCCACCTCGGCGGGCGCGACGATGCTCGCGTCATGCGTCTGCGCGAGCTTCGGCAGGCGCGTTTGCTCGACCTTCCAGCCGCGATGGCTGATGCTTCCGTTGAACGGCGGCTTGCCGACGACGTTGCCCGTGAGCCGCACGGCGCTCGCATCGAAGCCATCGGGCAGGGTGATGCGGCTGCCTTCGGCTTCGCTGCGCACCGGCTTGATCGTGAAATGCTCGCGCAGCACGGCGCGGCAGCCATCGTGGACGAGTCGCGCAGCCGCGCCGATGTCCGCGTCGCCGTAATTGGCGATGTCTTCTTCGACGAAATCGATGAAGCGCGCGTCCCGTTGCAAAAGACCCAGCAACTGAAGCGCGGCGACCGGGTTCGCTTCCGTCAGCGGCGATGGCGCGGGCGTCGAAACCGGGGCCGCCGCGGGCGTCGGGACGTGCATGTCCGGCGCTTCCGGCGCATGTTGTGTTTCGCGCAGCCGCTGGACGCGGCCCGCGAAATTGCTGTTGCCGAGGATGCCGAAGAAGGCGCCGAAGGCAATGGACAGCCGGCCGAAGAAGGACGGATTCATGTCGGTCATATGTGATGCTCCTGTGTTCTTGTCGACCGCTCCGGGGACGACCTTATCCTCGGAGCGGCGCCGGTGGGCGTGTTCGGTGGCGCATCGGCTGGAATCGCGCCGATCGCCGTGGATGCTGTTCCAGATGCGCTGCCGCCTCGCGAAATCGTTGGGTGCAAGCGCACCGCATCCCGATATTGTCCATGATGTCGCGCATCGCGAGGGAAAACGCGCGGGGCGGCCCGTTCCGCCGCTGGCGGGCGCTCGCTGGCCGATGCCGCCCGGCTTCGGGGCGGGCCTCATTCTCGCGATTTGCGCGGGCAAGTCAAGGCGCGGCCCCGGCCGGTTGCGCGACGGCTCCGGGGACGCCTGACAATCGCGCCCGCCCGGCCCATCAGAAGCCCTCAAGCCCTCAAGCCCTCAAGCCTTATACCCGATCTGCCGCAGCAGGTCCTTCCGCCACCGCACGTCGTCCGCGCTTTCGACGCCGAGCGGCGGCAGTCCGTCCACCACGCCGATGATCCCGCGCCCCTGGTCCGTCTGCGCGACGAGCACTTGCGTCGGATTCGCCGTCGCGCAGAACACGCGGCAGACCTCGGGCACCGCCTTGACCGCATTGAGCACGTTGACAGGGAAGAAGCCATCGCCGAGAACGATGATGAAGCTATGCCCCGCGCCGATATTCTCAGCATTGCGCGTGGCCAGCTCGACGAGAGCCTCGTCCGTGCCCGACGCGCGCACCAGCCGCTTGCCCGATGCCTCGCAGAAAGCGAGACCAAAGCGGATGCCCGGCACCGCGCCGACGAGCGTCTCGTGCAGGTCTTCGACCGTCTTGATGAAATGCGACTGGCCGAGAATGAAGTTGGTGTTGTTCGGCTTCTCGATGCCGATGGCGAACAGTTGCATGGCGCACCTCCGTTTCAGGATCGCTGCATGGCAACCCTAATGGTAGGCGGTCGGCGCGCCATCGACGCTCCTATGCGCGCATGTCGAACCCGGCGAGATACGCCTTCGCGTCGCTGCCGTCCCATACGCGGCCGTCGCACAACGTCGAGATTCGACGCTCGGCGGGAAGCGCGACGCCTGCTTCCTGCGCCGCCTGCGCATACAGCGCGGTCTGGTTGACGGCTGCGGCGACGGCGTCGTCGTCGCCATTGCCTGAGAGCATGCCCCATCGACGATACTGCGTGATGAACCACAGGCCGTCGGACACGCGCGGATAGTTCACCGCGCCACCATCGAAGAAACGCAGCGGCGCGACGCCCTCGACAGGCCCGAGCCGCGACGCGATCAGCTCACGCGGCACGCCGAGCAAGCCGGACGCCGCCAGCGCGTCCGCGATTTCCAGCCGATGCTCCTGCGCATCCACCCATTCGCATGCGTCGAGCATCGTGCGAACGAGCGCGCGGGCCGTGTTCGGATACAGCGCGACGAAATCCCGCCGGCACGCGAGCACTTTCTCCGGGTGATCCGGCCAGATCTCGCTCGTATGGACGACCGTGCGCCCCGCGCCGCGCGCCTCGGCCACCGCATGCCACGGTTCGCCCGCGCAGAAACCGTCGAGCGCGCCTTCGACGAGCGCATCGGCCATGCGCGGCGGCGGGATCACGACGCTGCGCACGTCCGAAAGCGGATGCACGCCCTGCGTCGCGAGCCAGTAGTAGAGCCACATCGCGTGCGTGCCGGTCGGGAACGTCTGCGCGAGCACCGGGGGGCGTCCGAGCGACGCGAGTGCGTCTTTCACGCTCGCGCCCCGCTCGATGGCGTCCGCAAGCGGACTCGACAGCGTGATCGCCTGACCGTTGCGGTTGAGCACCATCAGCACGGCCATGTCCGCCCGCGGCCCGCCGATGCCCAGTTGCACGCCGTAGACGAGCCCGTACAGCGCGTGAGCGGCGTCGAGTTCGCCCGACAGCAGCTTGTCGCGCACCGCCGCCCACGAGGGCTGCCGGCACAGTTCGATACTGATGCCATGCCGCCGCCCCATGTCGCGCAAAGCGGCGGCGGCGAGCGGCGCGGCGTCGCTCAGGGCGACGAAGCCGAGCCGCACATGCGGGCGTTCGGGCGTGAGGCTGGCGGAAGGAGGCGTGACAGGCGAATTCATGGATGCTCGGGGTTCTTGATTACCGCAGCAGATCGGCAAGCGAAAGAAGCTGGCGCGCGATCTCGGCGACTTTGACGCCCTGATCCATCGCGCGCTTGCGTAGGGTGGCGTAAGCGTCGTTCTCCGACATGCCGCGCCGTTCCATCAGGAGCCGCTTCGCCCGGTCGATGACCTTGCGTTCCGCCAGTTCGCTTTCGACTTGCTCGAGCCGCTGACGCAACTGCGCTTCATGCGCGAAGCGGGCAAGCGCGACTTCGATGATCGGCGCGAGCCGCTCCGGCGCGAGACCTTCGACGGAATACGCGGTCACGCCCGCACCAACCGCCGCGCGGATGAACTGCTGGTCCGCGTCGTTGCTGAACATCAGCACGGGACGCGGCGCGGCCTTGTTCATCACCGCGAGCTGTTCGAGCGTGTCGCGCGAAGGCGAGTCCGTATCGATGATGACGACGTCCGGCTTCTGACTCTCCACGGCCGCATGCAACTGAGCGGGCGCGGCAGCTTCCGCGAGCATCTCATAGCCGAGACGCGCGAGCTGGTCGCGCAGATCGCCGATGGGCTTGTCGGTGTCGGTGACGAGAAGAACGCGAAGCATCGTGAGGCGTTTAGAGGTGTATCCGTTCGTTGGACTTTAGCGCGATGCACCTTCGCTGAACATCTGGCCGAATGGCATAGGCCGAATCACGCGGATCATGCCGCGTGCGCCATGCCGTGACCCTGGCGTTCGCGCTGCGCCGAAAATTCGGCGGCTTCGCCTATCGCCGCGCCCACGAAAATGACGGCGGGGCTGCCGAGGCGGGCGGCGGCTGCGTCGTCGGCGAGACGCCCGAGCGTCGTCACGAGCCGCTTCTCTTTCGACGATCCCGCGTGCTGCACGACCGCCGCGGGCGTCGTCGCCGGCAGCGCGTCGAGCAAGCTCTGCGCGATGCCGGCGATGCGGCTCATGCCCATATAGATCGCGAGCGTCATGCCGGTGGCCGCGAGCGCGCGCCAGTCGGGCTCGCTGTGATCCTGCATGTGCGCGGTGACGAACGTCACGCCCTGGCAATGATCGCGATGCGTGAGCGAAATGCCCAGGCCCGCCGCCGCCGCGAATCCCGACGACACGCCGTTCACGATATCGACCGTGATCCCCGCATCGCGCAAGGCGGCGATCTCTTCGCCTGCGCGGCCAAACAGCAGCGCGTCGCCGCCCTTTGCGCGCACCACGTGCAGCCCCTTTCGCGCATAACGCAGCATGAGGCGCTGAATGAACGCTTGCGGCGTGGACTTGCAGCCGCCGCGCTTGCCGACGCGAATCACGCGAGCTTGCGGCGCGAGCGTCACGATGTCCGCGTTGGCGAGGTCGTCGACGAGCAGGACATCGGCGGCGGCGAGCGTTTTCGCGGCGCGGATCGTCAGCAGGTCGAGATCGCCGGGGCCTGCACTGAGAAGGGTGACTTTTCCGGAGGTCATCGTCGTGTCGTGTTTGCTTGTATCGGGAGACGGTTCGACCCGGCGAACACGCAAAGCGTCCGCTCGTGTCGGGCACGAGGGACGCCATTGTCCTGAGTTCCATGTTCTTGTGTTGCCGCCAGCGCCGTTGCCGGTGGCGCTTTCACCAATGCAATAAGCGGGCCATTTCAGCGCGATAAGGCTTTACGGCATGTCCTTTTCTTGAACGCGCACCGATCATGCGCGAGACGCACCCGTGCGGCGCGTGGATGCCTCCATCGGGTGATCGTCGAACGGGCTAACCGGATCGTACAAAGTTCGGAGACACAAGCGACCACCGCACGTCATCAGTGCTGCGTCGCACCACGCCTGTGCCGCGCCGCATCACAAAGCTGCGTGATTGCGATGCCCGCGCTCAGTGCACGCATCGCGCAAAGCCATGCCGCATAAGGCTCTCAGCCTGATGCAACGCGCATGGCATAGGCCTTGCCTTTAGTCCTGCCATCGGATCAACGGCGATCCGTCCTGAACATAGCGCCCCGGCTTCGTAGAGCCAGACGGGCATTGGACAACGGCGTCCCCCGCATCTGGCTCGAAAGGCTCGGTGCGCGGGACGCCTTTCTTTTTGCGACCAAGAGAATGGATAAAGCCACCCGAATCGATCTCTTCAGCATGCGCAGTGCGCCGATGCGCGCGTTCCATCTCACGTGGATGGCGTTCTTCGTATGCTTCTTCGCATGGTTCGCATGCGCGCCGCTGATGCCGCTCATCAAGCGCGAATATGGCTTGAACGCGGATCAAATCGCGAACATCAACATCGCGGCGGTGGCGGTGACCATTCTCGTGCGTCTCGTCGTCGGCCCGATGTGCGATCGCTTCGGCCCGCGCAAGGTGTACAGCGCGCTGTTGCTCGCCGGTGCGTTGCCCGTGATCGGCGCGGCGCTGTCGACGGGATATGACAGCTTTCTCTGGTGCCGTCTCGCGATTGGCGCAATCGGCGCGAGCTTCGTCATCACGCAATACCACACGTCGGTGATGTTCGCGCCGAACGTCGTCGGCACCGCGAACGCGACGACCGCCGGCTGGGGCAATGCGGGCGCGGGCGCGGCGCAGGCCATCGTGCCGCTTCTCGTCGCCGCGGCGATCGTGCTGGGTGCGGGCGAGGCATCGGCATGGCGCATCGCGCTGATCGTGCCGGGCATCGCGATGCCGGTCATGGCGTTCTTCTACTGGCGCTACACGCAGGACTGCCCGCAAGGCGATTTCGCGGAGTTGCGCCGTGCGGGCATCGCCATCGACGGCGGCAAGAAAGGCGGCTGGGCCAGCTTCGTCACCGCCTGCACGAACTATCGCG
Source organism: Caballeronia grimmiae (assembly GCF_000698555.1). Taxonomy (GTDB): domain Bacteria; phylum Pseudomonadota; class Gammaproteobacteria; order Burkholderiales; family Burkholderiaceae; genus Caballeronia; species Caballeronia grimmiae. The sequence continues at coordinate 51,512 of NZ_JFHE01000029.1, forward strand.
TGTGGATGCTCTTCGTGACGTATGGCGCGTGCTTCGGCGTCGAAGTGTTCATCCATAACATCGCGGCCGTGTACTACGTCGATCACTTCAAGCTCACGCTCGGCGAAGCGGGCATGGCGGCGGGCAGCTTCGGACTGCTTGCGCTGTTCGCTCGCGCGCTGGGCGGCTGGCTTTCCGACAAGGCCGCCGCGAAACGCGGCCTCGATATTCGCGCGACGCTGCTGTTCGCGCTGATCGCGGGCGAAGGCATCGGACTCTATGCCTTTGCGCATGCGGGCAGCGCGGCGCTCGCCATCATCGCGATGCTCGTGTTCGGTCTCTTCACGCACATGGCCTGCGGCGCGACGTATGCGCTCGTGCCGTTCATCGACCGCAAGGCGCTCGGCGGCGTGGCAGGCGTGATCGGCGCGGGCGGCAACGTCGGCGCGGTGGCGGCGGGCTTCCTGATGAAAGGCGTCGGCGATGTGCAGCAGACGCTGTCGCTGCTCGGCGTGCTCGTCGCCGGTTCCGCGCTGTGTGCGCTCGCCGTGCGCTTCTCCCCCGAACACAAGGCGCGCGAAGCCGCGCTGCGCGAAAGCGCACTCGCCGTCAACAACAGCGTCGCCCACTGAGGCAAGGTCCAGTCATGAAAATCGTCGTCATCGGCCACGGCATGGTCGGCCACAAGTTCCTCGAGTGTCTCGCGCAGAGCAGCAACGATGCGCTGCATGTCACCGTCGTGTGCGAAGAGCCGCGTGCCGCATACGATCGCGTGCGTCTGTCGGAGTTCTTCGCGGGCAAGTCCGCGGACGATCTTTCGCTCGTCGAAGAGGGCTTCTTCGAGCGCAGCGGTTATGCGCTGAAGCTGAACGCGAAGGCCACGTCGATTGATCGCGCGGCGCGCACGGTCACGGTATCGACCGGGGAGACGCTTGCGTACGACAAGCTCGTGATAGCAACCGGCTCGTACCCGTTCGTGCCGCCGGTCGAAGGGCGGGAGCGCGATGGATGCTTCGTCTACCGAACGATCGAAGATCTCGAAGCGATGCAGGCGTTCGGCGCCCGCGCGAAAACAGGCACGGTGATCGGCGGCGGACTGCTCGGACTCGAAGCCGCGAAGGCGCTGCGTGACATGGGGTTGACCACGCATGTCGTCGAATTTGCGCCGCGCCTGATGGCGGTGCAAGTCGATGAAGGCGGCGGGCGCGTCTTGCGCAGCAAGATCGAAGAACTGGGCGTGACGGTGCATACGAACCGCAACACGCTTGCCATCGTCGATGGCGAAGACGCCGTGAATCGCATGAACTTCGCGGATGGCGGGCATCTCGACACGGACATGATCGTGTTCTCGGCGGGTATTCGTCCGCGCGACGATATCGCGCGTGCAGCGGGACTCGAGATCGGTCCGCGCGGCGGCATCCTCATCGACGACGCATGCCGCACGAGCGATGCGGACATCTACGCCATCGGTGAATGCGCGTTGTGGCAGGGCCAGTTGTTCGGACTGGTCGCGCCGGGCTACGACATGGCGCGCATCGTCGCAAAACGAATTATGGGCGACGAAGCCGCGTTCGCCGGTGCGGACATGAGCACAAAACTCAAGCTGATGGGCGTGGATGTCGCGAGCATCGGCGATGCACACGGCAAGACGCCGGGCAGCCGTTCGTACCAGTTCAGCGACGAGCGCAAGCAGGTGTACAAGAAGCTCGTCGTGTCCGGTTGCGGCAAGTATCTGCTGGGCGGCGTGATGGTCGGCGATGCAGCCGAATACGGCACGCTGCTGCAAATGATGCTGAACAGGATCGAGCTGCCCGAAGCGCCCGAGTTCCTGATCCTTCCGCAAAGCGACGGCAAGGCGAGACCTGCGCTCGGCGTCGAAGCATTGCCCGATGCCGCGCAGATTTGCTCGTGCAACAACGTGAGCAAAGCTGAAATCTGCGCGGCCGTGTGCGCGGGCGCAACGAGTATCGGCGCGTTGAAGAGCGCGTGCAAAGCAGGCGCGTCGTGCGGCGGCTGTGTGCCGCTCGTCACGCAGGTGATGAAGTCGGAGATGGCGCGTCAGGGACTCGCCGTGAACAACCATCTGTGCGAGCACTTCCCTTATTCGCGGCAGGAGCTGTATCACATTGCGCGCGTGGAAGGGCATCGCACGTTCGCATCGCTGCTTGCCAAGCATGGCAAAGGACTCGGTTGCGATATCTGCAAGCCGGCCGTGGCGAACATTCTCGCTTCGTGCTGGAACGAATTCGTGCTGAAGAAAGAGCACGCGAGCCTGCAGGATTCCAACGACTACTACCTCGCCAATATCCAGCGCGACGGCACGTACTCGGTGGTGCCGCGCATGCCGGGCGGCGAAGTGACGCCGGATGGACTCATCGCGGTCGGGCAGATTGCGAAGAAATACGGTCTTTATACGAAGATCACCGGCGGTCAGCGTGTCGATATGTTCGGCGCGCGCGTCGAGCAACTGCCGCTCATCTGGGAAGAACTGATCGCAGCGGGCTTCGAGTCGGGGCATGCCTATGGCAAGGCGCTGCGCACGGTGAAGTCGTGCGTCGGTTCGACGTGGTGCCGCTATGGCGTCGGCGATTCGGTCGGGCTCGCGGTCGAACTGGAGAACCGCTACAAGGGCCTGCGCACGCCGCACAAGATCAAGTTCGGCGTGTCGGGCTGCACGCGCGAATGCGCTGAAGCGCAGGGCAAGGACATCGGCGTTATCGCGACGGAGAAGGGCTGGAACCTCTATGTCTGCGGCAACGGCGGCATGAAGCCGCGTCATGCCGAACTGCTCGCGTCGGATCTCGATCAGGACACGCTAGTGCGTTATATCGACCGCTTCCTGATGTTCTATGTGCGCACGGCGGATCGGCTGCAGCGCACGAGCGTATGGCGCGACAACCTCGAAGGCGGCCTCGATTATCTGATCGATGTCGTCGTGAACGACAAGCTCGATATCGCCGCCGAACTCGAAGCCGAGATGCAGCATGTCGTCGACAGCTACGAGGACGAGTGGAAGAAGGCCGTCACCGATCCCGATACGCGCAAGCGCTTCCGTCACTTCGTGAACAGCGACGAGCGCGATGCGAACGTTCGCTTCGTCGAAGAGCGCGGCCAGATTCGTCCTGCGACGCCTGAAGAACGCACGATGAAGCGCATCGATATTCCCGTAGTCGTTGAAACCGTCTGAACGAGAGGACCACACCATGAACGATCGCATCGAACAGGACTGGACGCCCATCTGCGCACTCGACGACATCGTCCCGGACACGGGCGTCTGCGCGCTCGTCAACGGCGCACAAGTGGCCGTGTTTCACGTCGCGGGCGATTCGTCCGTGTATGCCATCGACAACTTCGATCCGCATTCGCAAGCGGCCGTGTTGTCGCGCGGCATCGTCGGGAGCGTGGGTGAGCGCATCGTCGTCGCGTCGCCGATCTACAAGCAGCACTTCGATCTGCGCACGGGCGAATGCCTCGAAGCGCCCGAGCGTTCGGTGAATGCGTATCGCGCGCGCGTCGCGGCCGGCAAGGTCTGGATCGCGGCATGAAGACCGAATACGCGGTTGCGGCTGCGGCGGGGGTGATGGCGCGTCAGCGGCTCGTGGTGATCGGCAATGGCATGGCGGGCATGCGCACCGTCGAGGAGCTGTTGAAGATCGCGCCCGACCTGTACGACATCACCGTGTTCGGCGCGGAGCCGCATGGCAATTACAACCGCATTCTGCTTTCGCCGGTGCTCGCGGGCGAGAAGCGCATGGACGACATCATCATCAATACGCGCGACTGGTATGCGGCGAACGGCATCACGCTGCATGCGGGCGATGCGGTCGTCGAGATCGATCGCGCGCGGCGCATCGTCCGTTCGGAGAACGGCGTCGAGGCGCAATACGATCGTCTGCTGATCGCGACGGGATCGAAACCGTTCATCATTCCGGTGCCCGGTTGCGATCTGCCCGGCGTGATTGCATTCCGCGATATACAGGATGTCGAAGTAATGCTCGAAGCGGCACGCGATCATCGTCATGCGGTGATCGTCGGCGGCGGTTTGCTCGGGCTGGAAGCGGCGAACGGCCTGCAGCGGCAGGGCATGTCGGTAACGGTCGTTCATGCGAGCGACAGCCTGATGGACCGTCAGCTCGATGCGAGCGCGTCGGCTTTGCTCAGGCGTTCGCTCGAGGAAAAGGGACTGCGTTTCGTGATGGCCGCACAGACGACGGAGATTATCGGCGACGAGCGCGTGCGCGCGGTACGCTTCGCCGATGGCACGCAAATCGACGCGGACCTCGTCGTGATGACCGCTGGCGTGCGCCCGAATATCGCGCTCGCGAAAGCAGCAGGCTTGCATTGCGATCGCGCTATCGTCGTCGACGATACGCTCCAGACCTTCGATCCGCGGGTGTATGCGGTCGGCGAATGCGTGCAGCATCGTTCCGCCACGTTCGGCCTCGTTGCGCCGATCTGGGATCAGGCGCGCGTGGCGGGCGCGCATCTCGCGGGCGCGGGGCATCGGCGTTATGTGCAGCGCGCGACCGCGACGAAGCTCAAGGTCACGGGCGTGGACCTGTATTCCGCGGGCGACTTCATCGGCGGCGACGATAGCGAAGACCTCGTGTTGCGCGATCCGCGCCGTGGCGTCTACAAGCGCGTGGTGCTGCAGGCGGGACGTGTGATCGGCGCGGTGCTATACGGCGACGTGAAAGACGGCGCGTGGTACTTCGAGCTGATTCAGAACCGCACGGATGTATCGCATCTGCGCGGGCGTTTGTTGTTCGGCAAGACGCTTTGCGAAGCGGGCGCATAGACAGCATGAATATGAAAGCGAGCATTCCCATCATCCCGAACGTGCCGGCTGCCGTGCGCACGACGTGCCCTTATTGCGGCGTCGGCTGCGGCGTGAAGGCGACGCCTCGCAGCGCCGTCGATGTCGCCATCGCGGGCGATGAAGCGCATCCTTCGAACTTCGGGCGGCTATGCGTGAAGGGTTCGGCGCTGGGCGAAACCGTCGGACTGGAAGGACGCTTGCTGAGTCCGAAGCTGCGCGACAGAACAACCGGCGCACTCTCCGACGTGTCATGGGACGATGCGATCGGCACGGTGGCGAGCGGCTTCGCGCGCATCATCGACGAGCACGGTCCGGATGCCGTCGCGCTGTACGTGTCGGGGCAATTGCTAACCGAAGACTATTACGTCGCGAACAAGCTGATGAAGGGCTATATCGGCAGCGCGAACATCGATACGAACTCGCGGCTGTGCATGTCTTCGTCGGTGGCAGGGCACAAGCGCGCATTCGGCGAAGACCTCGTGCCGATGAATTACGAGGACCTCGAACTTGCGGACCTCATCGTGCTGGTCGGATCGAATACCGCATGGTGCCATCCGATCCTGTTTCAACGCATCATCAAGATGAAGGAGGCGCGCCCGGATGTGAAGATCGTCGTGATCGATCCTCGCTATACGGCGACGTGCGAGATGGCCGATCTGCATCTGCCGTTGAAGCCGGGCAGCGACGTGCGGCTCTTCAACGGACTGTTGGCGTTTCTCGCGGAGCACGGCGCAACCGATGCCGCTTTCATCGACGCCCACACGAACGGCTATGACGCCGCGCTCGCAGCGGCCATGCCCGCCGATATCGCGCAGCTTGCCAGGGATTGCAAGCTGGACGCGCATGACCTGATGACGTTTTACCGCTTGTTTGCGCGCACCGAGCGCGTCGTGACGGTGTACTCGCAGGGCGTGAACCAGTCGAGCGCGGGCACCGACAAAGTCAACAGCATCATCAACTGTCATCTTGCGACGGGGCGTATCGGCAAGCCCGGCATGGGGCCGTTCTCGTTCACCGGCCAGCCGAACGCGATGGGCGGCCGTGAAGTCGGCGGCCTCGCGAACACGCTCGCGGCGCATCTCGAACTGGACGATGCGCTGCATCGCGAGATCGTGCAGACCTTCTGGCACTCGCCGCGCATCGCGCAACGTGCGGGCCTCAAGGCCGTCGATCTCTTCGATGCGATCGAAGCAGGCCGCGTGAAAGCGGTCTGGATCATGGGCACCAATCCGGTCGTGAGCCTGCCTGATGGCGATCGCGTGAAGCGTGCGCTTGCGAAGTGCGAACTGGTGGTGAGTTCGGACATCATCGAGAAGACAGACACAAATGCGTTCGCCGATGTGCTGCTGCCCGCGCTCGGCTGGGGCGAGAAGGACGGCACCGTGACCAATTCCGAGCGGCGCATATCGCGTCAGCGTGCGTTTATTCCGGCGCCGGGACACGCGCGCGCGGACTGGCACATCATCTGCGATGTGGCGCGCCGCATGAATTTCGATGGTTTCGAGTTCGAAGGCCCGCATCAGATTTTCGACGAACACGCCCGTCTCTCGGCGTATCGCAACGATGCGTCCGATGGCGTGCCTCGTGCGTTTCATATCGGCGGACTGACTGCGCTCGATCGCGAGCGATACGATGCCCTGGAGCCCGTGCAATGGCCGCTGCGCGCGAAGGATGAGACTGGCGCCGCACGCCTCTTCGACACGCAACGCTTCAGCCATGCCGATGGCCGCGCCCGCTTCATCGCGACACCGCCGCGCGCGCCCGTCAACGCGCCGGATGCCGAGTATCCGCTCGTGCTCAATACGGGCCGCGTGCGAGACCAGTGGCACACGATGACGCGCACTGGCCGTTCAGAGAAGCTCGCCGGACACATCAGCGAATCGTTCATCGACATGCATCCGCAAGACGCGCTTGCGTGCGGCGTGCGCGAGGGCGAGCTTGCGCGCATCACGAGCCGCTGGGGTTCGATGATCGCGCGCGTGCAGCATGGCGGCGGCATGCCGCGCGGCAGCGTGTTCGTGCCGATTCACTGGAACGATCAGGTGGCATCGGATGCGCGAGCCGGCGCAGTGGTGAACCCCGTCGTCGATCCCGTTTCCGGCGAGCCTGAATTCAAGCACACGCCCGTTGCGGTCGAGAAGTTCCATGTGATGTGGCATGGCTTTTCGTTCTCGCGCGACGTCCCCGCGCTCGATACCGTCACGCACTGGACCCGCGTACACGGCGCCCGCTTCGTGCGCTATGAACTTGCGGGACGCAATCGTTTCGATGCGGCGCATGGGGATCATCGCGAATGGGCGCGTGCGTTTTTCGCTATCGACGATCCGCACGCCGACTGGATCGAATACGAAGACAAGAGCGCGGGTATCTATCGCGCGGCGCATGTGGTGAACGACCGCATCGAGCATTGCATCTTCATCTCCGAGCGCCCGGATCTGCCGGCGCGTGCCTGGCTTGCGAGCCTGTTTTCGAAAGATTATCTCGACGATGAAGACCGGGTGAGTCTCTTGCTCGGTCAGCCGGTCGGCAAGGGCGAGGACACCGGGCCGACAGTGTGTTCATGCTTCGGCGTGGGCCGCAATACCATCTGCAATGCGATACGCGACAAGAACCTCAAGACGGCAGCCGACGTCACCGCTTGCGTGAAAGCGGGCGGAAACTGCGGTTCTTGCGTGCCGGAGTTGAAGAAGCTGATCGTCGAAACGGAGATGGCGCGGCTCAGTACCGTGTGATACGAGCGGCATGGATGCCGCGACTGAATCTGTTTAACCTGCGGACCGCACGCCTATCTTGTCGCCACGCGCCGGCGTATGTTGCGGCACGGCGTGCGTCGAGCCGATCGGACGATCATCATTGCCGAAGCGTGCGATGGAGAATGCGAACGTGTTGACGCCGTTCGCGCTCGTCGCCGACACCGTGCCGCGGTGCATCTCCGCCACGGCCTTGACGATCGCGAGCCCGAGGCCATGATTCTCGCGGCTGTTCGTGCGTGAGCTTTCCGCACGGAAGAAGCGGTCGAACAGATGCTCCATGATAGGCGGCGCAATCGGCTCGCCGGGATTCGTCACCGCGACGCGCACGTGTCCGTTTTCACGCGCAATCGACACGGATATCGTTGCGCCCGGCGCGCAATGCTGGATTGCGTTCATCACGAGGTTAGACAGCGCACGGCCAAATAGCGATGTGTTGACGAAGGCGCGGGCGTCGCCGCTCGATACCGCGCGCACTTGAGCGTCTTCGAGCGGAATCTCCAGAAACTCCAGCGTGCGATGCACTTCGGCCGCAAGCGAGACTTCCACGAGACCGGTCGCGCGTTCGCCCTGATCGGCTCGTGCGAGAAACAGCATGTCGTTGATGATCGCGCGCACGCGCTCGAATTCTTCGAGATTGGATTGCAGCGTGTGGCGCAGTTCGTCGATGGAGCGATCGCGCGTCAACGCCACTTCCGTTTGACCGATGAGAATGGTGACCGGCGTGCGCAACTCGTGCGCGACATCCGCGTTGAACGATTCGAGACGCCCATACGCATGGTCGAGCCGCTCCAGCGCGCCGTTGAAGGACTTCGCGAGGTCTTCGAGTTCGAAGGGCAGCGAACGCGTATCGAGCCGTTGCGACCGGTTGTTGGGCCTCACGTTCTGCGCGTCGCGCGTGAGCCGTGTCAGCGGTGCGAGACCGAGCCGCGCAACCGAATAACTGAGCAACAGCACGGCAACGGTTGCAAGCGCGAGCAGCGCCGCGAGCGCCAGACCGAACACGCGCATCGTGCGTACATTCGGCGAGCAATCGACCGCGACGAACAACTGCAGCGGCGGACGATCCGCGTAAGGCGGAATGGTCAGCGTCGTCATCAGCATGTCGTAGGCGCGGCCTTCGGGCCGGAAGCGCGCATAACCGCCGAGCACATGCTTGACGACGCGGCCCGCGGGCGGCAGGCCATAACTGAAGCGCGGGTCGTTGCTAGTCACTGCGAAGAGCGTCGAGCCGTCGCGCGGAGTGATGTCGGCGAGCTTCTCCTTCGCGATCTTCCACTTGTCCGGATTTGAAGCATGGGAAACGATGAGCCGTGCAATTTCCGCGCGATTATCGAGTGAATCGCGCAAGTGCTGCTCCAGTTGCATGCGCAACACCAGGAAGAGCCCTGAGCCGACGAGCGAAAACACGAACAGCGCGACGAGCGCGAACATCACCGCAAGCCGCCGCGCGATGGAACGCTGCACCTTCATGATGGCCTCGCGTCTTCCCTCGGTTCGCGCATGTCGCGCGGCTCGCGCACTTCGAGCACATAGCCCATGCCGCGCACGGTATGCAGCAGCTTCGTGCGGAACGGCCCGTCGAGTTTCGCGCGCAAGCGTTTGATCGCGGTTTCGACGACATTCGTATGGCTCTCGAAATCGACTTCCCAAACGAGTTCGGTGATCGCCGTCTTCGAGAGAATGTCGCCGTGACGGCGCGCGAGCACGCTCAAAAGCTGGAACTCCTTCGCGGTCAGATCGAGTCTTACGCCATCGCGGGTGGCGCGGCGGCCGATGAGGTCGACGTATAAATCGCCCACGGATATCAGTGTCGATTCCTGCGCGCGTGTGCGGCGTGCGAGCGCATGCAACCGTTCGACGAGTTCGAGAAACGAGAAGGGCTTCGTGAGATAGTCGTCCGCGCCTTCGCGCAGGCCGCGCACGCGATCGTTGATGTGATCGCGTGCGGTGAGCATGATCACGGGCGTCGATTTTTGCAGACGCAGCGCCTTGAGGACCGCGAAGCCGTCGCGGCGCGGCAGCATCACGTCGAGCACGATCACGTCGTAGTCGTATTCGATCGCGAGATGCGTGCCTTCTTCGCCGTCCATGGCGATATCGACGACCCAGCCTTGCTCGGTCAATCCCGAGCGCAGGTAGTCCACCACCTTATGCTCGTCTTCCACTATCAGGACTTTCATGCCTGCCCCTGTGCTTGTTCAATGTGTGCTTGCCGCATCCGCGCTTTCGACACTATACGAGCGTTGCGCGCTGGCCGCATCGTTGTGTGCTGCTTCATCGACGTTCCATCCTCCGCCCAGCGCCTTCACGAGCGCCACCGAAACCGTGTGCTGCTGGCCGCGTATCTGCACGTCCTGACGCTCGCTCGTGAGCAGTTGCTGTTGCGCGGTGATGACATCGAGAAACGCGACGAGACCGCCCGAATAACGATCGTTCGCAAGCGAAAGCAGGCGCTCTGCATCGACGACGGCCGCGTGTGACTGCTTCGCCGCGCCGTCGAGCACCGACAATCCGACGATGCCGTCCTGCACTTGCTGAAACGCATTGAGCACGGTCTGACGATAGTTCGCCTCCGTCGCCCGATACCCTTCGCTTGCGAACGCGACGGCAGCCGAGCGGCGTCCGCCATCGAAGACGACCTGGCTGGCCATCGTGCCGATGGTCCACAAAAGACTCGGCGCGGACACGAGACTCGCCAGCGCCGTGCTTTCCCAACCGATCGTGCCGTTGAGCGTCAGGCTCGGGAAGAACGCCGCCTTCGCCACGCCGATTTGCGCATTGGCTGCGGCCATCGCGCGTTCGGCTGACGCCACATCGGGCCTGCGCTGAAGAACGTCGCTTGGCAAGCCGAGCGGTATCGCGGGGATAGGGTGCGTGTCGTGCATCGGTGCAATGGCGAACTGCGGCGCGGGTGTGCCGACGAGCGCCGCAATCGCATGCTCGAACTGCGCTCGCTGATTGACCAGCAATTGCGCCTGCACGCGCGTCGAATCGAGTTGCGATTGCTGTTGCAGCACATCGAGGCCGGATACCGCGCCGAGATCGTGTTGCGCCGTCACGTAATCGAGCGCTTTCTTCTGAAGCTCGACGGAGCGGTTCAGCACGTCGATCTCGGCGTCCAGTTCGCGCATCGAAAAGTAATCGCTTGCCAGGTCCGTCGTCAGCACGAGGCGCGCGTTGGCGAGATCGTCGCGCGACTGTTCCGCCGATGCCTGCGCGCTTTCCACCTCGCGACGAATGCGGCCGAAGAGATCGATGTCGTAATCGACGGTCGGCGCGAGCTTCAGATCGCTCTGCACCGTCGACATGCTCGGCGTCGTGTAATTGTTCACCGGGCGATTGCGCGACGTGCGCGAGCGCGATGCCTGCGCGCCGAGGTCCACTTCTGGCAGCGCAAGCGATGAAGTCTGTGCGAGCGTCGCACGCGCTTGCTCGTAGTGCGCGCTCGCGGCGGCAAGCGTCTGGTTTCGCGCGAGCGCCTGCGTTTCCAGCGCATCGAGCGCGGTGTCGCCGAAGCCGCGCCACCAGTCGAGCGCGAGCGGCGCATGGGAAGGTTCGCCGATGCGCCAGTACGAATCGGTCTTCCAGTCAGGCGGCGTTTCCGCGATCGGACGCTTGTAGTCGGGGCCGACGGTGCAGGCCGCGAGCATCGCCAATGAAAGCATGACGGCGACGGTTCTCACGACGCCGCCTTCTTGTCGGGCGCCACGACGACATGATCGCCGTCTGCAATCGAATCGCTCGGGTTGATGATGATCCTGTCGTTCTGACCGATGCCGCTTTCGATCTCGAGGGATCGCCCGAGGTCTTGCGCGATCACGATCTTGCGCAATTGCACGTGGCCGTTGTTATCGACGACAGCGAGGCGCGGGCCTTCGGAACGAAACAGCAGCGCGTTGCCCGGCACGAGCAGACGCGCATGCGCCGACGACGGCAACGCGACCTGCACATAGGCGCCGGGCCGCAGGCGTCCATCGGGATTCGGCAGCGTCACTTCGACTTGCAGCGAGCGCGTGGCGACATCGATCGCACCCGACACGTGCGTGATCTTCCCGTGAAACCGCTGGCCCGAGAGTTCCGCCTGCGTGACGACGACCTGCTGTCCGATCGATACGTTCTGCGCATACGCTTGCGGCAGTTGCACGTACACGCGCAACGGATCGGACTGTGCGAGCGCGAAGAGCGCGCGGCTCGCGCCGCTGCCCGCATCGATGAGATCGCCGACATCGACATTGCGTTGCGTGACCACGCCCGCGAACGGCGCGACGATGCGCTTGAACGATTCGAGCTGACGCAGACGCTTCACGTTGGCGTCGGCGGCGGCGAGGTTCGCGACGTTCTGGTTATACGCACTCTGCCGTTCGTCGAGTTCCTGTTGCGAGACGGCATCGCGCTGGCGCAACTGCTGCCAGCGTTGCAGCGAGCTTTTGGCAAGCACGAGGCTCGATGCGGTCTGGTCGCGTTGCGCGACGGCTTGCGCGAGTTCCTGATCGATCTCGGGCGTATCGAGATCGGCGAGCAGCTGGCCCTGCTTCACTTGCGCGCCGATATCGACATACCAGTGCAGCAGATAGCCCGTGGCGCGTGCATAGATCGGCGATTCGACGAAGCCGCGCAAGGTGCCCGGCAACGTGGTGTCGCCGCCGCTGGTCGCCTGCGTCGGCGCGACGACATTCACATACTGCTGTGCATTTTGCTGCGTGCGCGTGGCAACCGAACGGCCGTGCAAGACATCGGTCACGACCGTGCGCGCCGCGCCGATTGCAAGCAGCGCAAGCACGATGAAGATCGCGATCTTCGCGCGCTTCCATTCGAGACTGCGCGGCGGCAGCGCGGGGCCCTCATCGGAATCGCGCGCAGGAATCGCGAGGGATGCGTGGTTCTTTTCTGTCATGTTCGGCGAGAGACGTGAGACGGTTTAGCTTGCTTCATTGTCGTGCGGGTCTGCGTTTCGCCGCGCTTTGCGGGCAATGCGCGAATGAATGCCGGCGAAAACGAGCGGCACGAAGAAGAGCGTCGATACGGTGGCGAACAGCAATCCGCCGATGACCGCGCGGCCGAGCGGTGCGTTCTGCTCCGCGCCTTCGCCGAGACCGAGCGCCATCGGAATCATGCCGATGATCATCGCGAAGGCGGTCATCAGGACCGGACGGATGCGGCTCGCGCCTGCTTCGAGCGCGGCAGTGAGGGGCGGTGCGCCGGCCGTGAGACGCTGGCGCGCGAACGAGACCATCAGGATGCTGTTCGCGGTGGCGACGCCCATCGTCATGATCGCGCCGGTCAAAGCTGGCACGGACAGATGCGTGCCCGTGAGAAACAGCATCCATACGATGCCGGCGAGCGCGGCGGGCAACGCGCTCACGATGATGAGCGGATCGACCCACGACTGAAAGTTCACGACGATCAGCAGATACACGAGCACAATCGCCATCGCGACGCCCACGCCGAGGCCGAAGAACGATGTGCGCATCGTTTCGACCTGTCCGCGCACCGCGATCTGGCTTCCGCGCGGCAAGGTGCGGCGCGCTTCGGCGACGAGATGATCGACCTGCCGCGCGACGCTGCCGAGATCGCGCCCTTCGACGCTCACGAAGATGTCGATCACCGGACGGATGTTGTAGTGCGTGACGACCGCGAACTCGCTTTGCGGCGAGAGGCGCACCAGATTGCCGAGCAATTGCGTCGGTCCATTCGACGATGCGGATACGGGCGTGCGCATCAGTTCGTCGATCGACGACACCTGATATTGCGGCGTCTGCACGGCAAGGTTGTACTCGACGCCGTTGCGCGGATTGAACCAGAACCCCGGCGATGTTTGCGAGCTTCCGGAGAGCGAAACCAGCACGTTTTGCGCAACATTGCTTGCGGAGAGATTGAGTTGCTGCAGGCGCGTTCGGTCCATTTGCAGATTGAGCGTCGGCTCGTCGAGCTTTTGCTGGATATGCGTATCGACGTTGCCGGGGATCATGCGAATCTGCTTCATCAGCTTGCTCGCGGCCTCGAAGTTCGCTTGCTGGTTTTGCCCCTGTATCTGCACGTCGATGGCGGCGGGCAAGCCGAAATTGAGGATCTGCGTGACGATATCGGCCGGCTGAAAGAAGAACTCAACGCCGGGAAAGCGGTGCGGCAACAGGTTGCGCAACGTGTCGATGTAGTTCTGCGTCGGCGCATGATCGGGCGTGAGCGCCACCTGAATCTCGCCATCGAGCGTGCCGATCGTGCCCGCGTTGCTGTACGAGAGATTGATGCCGCTGTACGGCAGGCCGAGGTTGTCGAGTATTGTCGTGAGTTCGTCTTGCGGCACGACCTGACGCACCACCTTTTCGATCTCGTCCGCGAGACGCGCGGTTTCCTCGATGCGCGTACCGGTCGGCGCACGCATGTGCAAGCGGATATCGCCGGCATCGACGCTGGGGAAGAAGTCTTCGCCAAGCAGAAACACGAGGCCCGCCGACGACACGCAGAACCCGAGAAACAAGGCTCCGAACATGCGGCGGCGCACGAGCAAAGTGCTCAGAATGACGATATAAGCGCCACGCATGCGCTCGAAGCCATGATCGAAACGGCGATGCAGCCGCACGAAGACATTGGGCTTGCGGTTCGCGCCGGGTGCATGCGCGTGGCCCATCAGCAGCATCGCGAGCGTCGGCACGAGCGTGCGCGAAAGAACGTAAGACGCGATCATCGCGAAGACGACGGCTTCCGCGAGCGGCACGAAGAGATAGCGGGCGACGCCGGTGAGAAAGAACATCGGCACGAAAACGATGCAGATGCAGAGCGTGGAAACGAGCGCCGGCACCGCGATTTCGCCGGCGCCTTCGAGAATCGCGTCGTGCAGATCGGTTCCCATGTGCAAGTGACGTTCGATGTTCTCGATGGTCACCGTGGCGTCGTCCACCAGGATGCCGACCGCGAGCGCGAGGCCACCGAGCGTCATGATGTTGATCGTCTGCCCGAGCGCATGCAGCGCCAGCAGGGACGAAAGAATGGACAACGGAATCGAGATTGCGATGATGCAGGTACTGCGCCAGTTGCCGAGAAAGAGCAGGATCATCGCGGCAGTCAGCGCCGCCGCGATCAGCGCCTCGCGCACGACGCCCTGCACGGCGGCCTTCACGAATACGGACTGATCGAACAGTGCGCTGATCTTGAGGTCCTGAGGCAACGAGCCGCGCGCCTGCGGCAAGAGATCCTGCAGCGTATTGACGATGGAGAGCGTCGACGCATTGCCGTTCTTGAGCACGGAGATCAGCACGCCGCGGTGTCCGTCCTGCCGAACGATGTTCGTCTGCGGCGAGAAGCCGTCGCGCACGTGCGCCACTTCGCGCAGATACGTCGTGGCGCCGTTCACCGTGCGCACCGGGATATCGTTGAGGCCCGCGACGGTCGTGGGCGACCCGTTCATGTTGATCGTGTATTCCTTCGGGCCGATCTTCGCGGTGCCCGTCGGAAGGATCAGGTTCTGCGCGTTCACGGCGCTGACCACGTCGGTAGGCGTGAGCCCCTTGGCAAGCAGCGCGCGCGTGTCGAGGTCGACTGAGATGAGGCGCGTCTTGCCGCCATACGGATACGGCACGGCTGCGCCCGGTATCGTCACGAGTTGCGGGCGCAGAAAGTTGAGCGCCGTGTCGTTCAGGTCCTGTTCCGATTGCTTCGGGCTAGACAGGCCGAGCTGAATCACCGGAATGCTGGAGGCCGAATAGCTGATGACGAGTGGCGGCGTCGCGCCGGGCGGCATCTGCTTGAGTTGCGCCTGTTCGACAGCCACGGTCTGCGCAATCGCCGTCTGAATGTTGGCTGTCGGTTGCAGAAACAGCTTGATGATCGCGATGCCCGGCAGCGACTGTGACTCGATGTGCTCGATGTTGTTTACCGTCGTCGTGAGGCTGCGCTCGTTGACCGACGTGATGCGATTCGCCATGTCCTCCGCAGAAAGGCCCGTGTAATTCCAGATGATGCTGACCACGGGAATGTCGATCTCGGGCAGCACGTCCACCGGCGTCGTCAGGAGGACGAAAGGTGTAGCCAGCAGGATCATGATGGCCATCACGATGAACGTGTACGGCCGCTTGAGCGCAACGTTGACGATCCACATCGAGTCGTTCGGAGAATGCGAGGGAAGGGCGCGGCCGGATGAGGCGCACGAAGTGTCGCTATGGTAGTGGCCAGGCGCCAACGACAAAATGACCTGAAAATGGCCCTTTCGTCATCTAAGGCAGTTTGAAAGAAAAAAGATCGCGGGCGATCGCAAGCTGCGCGATCGCTTCATGCGGCAGCGTTCAGTTCGCAGTGGAACCGTTCGTATTGGCGGGGAGATTGCGCGGCGTGGCGGAGCGATAAACGCTTGCGCCGGTATAGATGCCTTCTTTGATGTCGAGGAAACTGCCGGGATAACGCTGATCGTCGACGCCGGGGTAATAGCCCGCTCGTTCAGCGCGAACCAGATCGTCGACGACTTGCTGACGCGTGAGGCCGCTGGTTTGCGCTGCCGCGACGACGGGCGACAGCGCAACGACAGCGATGGCAATGCGCATGACTGGCTTCATGGCGAACTCCTCATACGAAGGGATCGAGAGACACGGCTACAGTGCGCGGCCACGTCATCGTGACGCGGCCTCGTTCATTGTAGGCATGCCCCGCGCGCTGGAGTTCGCCTGCGACGGCGCTTTTGCAACCAGCGGCGCGAACCTTACTGCGGCGTCTGTCCGGGCGGCGTGGTCGACATCGAACCGCCCGATGCCGACGTGCCATCCGGCGATGCACCATATGCGTTGCCCGAACGGATCTTTTCTTCGGCGGCCTGGATGTTGTTGGGATAGAACGCGTCGCGCTCCGACGGGTTGTAGCCGGCCTGCTCCAGTTGCTGGAGTTGCGCCTTGACCTGCGCGCGCGTCAGCCCTTCCTGGGCGGAGGCGACGAGCGGCGAAGCGACGAGGGCGGCGACGGCAATGCGGGTGACTAGCTTCATGGCGGACTCCTCAAGCGAGTGACGGGCGATCGCGATATGCACGCCAGGATCACGTGCAGATTCTATTTGTCGGACAGTGACGACATGCTGGCGTGCAGATGGCGCCTCCGTCAGACGTATTGCCATGCGCGCCCTGAAAGCGCGCGGGGCCGGTGATAGACTCGCCTGCTCGTTACGCTTGCCTTTCGCGCCTCTTATCGCATGTTCAAATTGCCGACCACGGCGACCGCGCCGTTCTGCCCGTCCGAAGTCAAAGGGTCCGTCATCGTCGCGCCCGGTGCGCCGCTCTGGAAGAAACTGCTGCAATTCGCCGGGCCGGGGCTGCTGATTTCCATCGGCTACATGGACCCCGGCAACTGGGCGACGGATATCGAAGCCGGGTCGCGCTACGGCTTCAGCCTGTTGTTCGTCGTTGTTTTGTCGAGCCTGGCGGCTATGGTGCTGCAATGCCTGGCCATGCGGGTTGGCATCGTCACCGGGCGCGATCTTGCACAGCTTTCGCGCGAGCGCTATTCGAAGCCCATCGCCAATGCGCAGTGGCTGCTCGCGGAGCTTTCGATTATCGCGTGCGACCTCGCTGAAGTGCTCGGCGGCGCGCTGGCGTTTCACTTGCTGTTCGGCTGCTCGCTGATGTGGGGCGTCGTCTTCACCGCTTTCGATACGATCATCGTGCTCGGCCTGAAGGGGAAGAACTTCCGCGATCTCGAGGCGATCATGCTCGGGCTGATCGCGACCATCGGCGTCGGATACATCGTGGAACTGGCGCTCGTGAAGCCGCACTGGCCCGCGGTGGCGGCGGGGCTCGTGCCGTCCATCGACGTGCTGTCCAGCCGGGAGCCGCTTTATCTCGCGATCGGCATTCTCGGCGCGACGGTCATGCCGCATAACCTGTATC
>NZ_JFHE01000030.1 GCF_000698555.1 Caballeronia grimmiae
CGCGACGCTCTCCCAGCTGAGCTACCCCCCCAACGAAGCGAAATTGTACCACAGCCCTCTGCGCGCCAATCAAGCTCCCGAAGGCCCACAGAACCACGTTACTTCTGCGGCGCCCCCGCCAGCACCCACGCGACGACGGCCTTCACATCCCCGTCGTTCATCGCGGGATGCGATGGCATCGGAATCGAACCCCACACGCCTGCGCCGCCGTCCTTCACCTTCTTTGCCAGCTTCGCAGACGCCTGCGCATCGCCCTTGTACTTCTGCGCGACCTGCTGAAACGACGGCCCCACCAGCTTGCGATCCACCGCATGACAGCCCATGCACGCATTGCTGCGCGCAATGGCGATCGCATTTGCCGTCGCCGGCGCCGGCTGATCCGCCGCGAACGCCGACATCGACATCGACACGCCCAAACACGACAACGCCACGACGAGCGCGCCGCTTGCAACCCTTGCTTCAAACATCATCGACACCTATCACTTGCTCGAAGAACCGCCCGGATGCACGTCCGAGTTCTTGACCGGCGCCGGCGACTGCTGATCCAGCGGCCGCGCCGTCACCGACGAATCCGGCACCGTGCCCACCGTCGCATCCGTTGAAGACGACGTTGCAGCAGGCGCGCTCGCGCCCGATGCAGCCGCCGCTTCGAGCGCCTTCGCTTCATCCGGCTTGATGTACTGGAACACCTTCACGACCTGCTCGACGCCCGGCACGCGCGCGGTAACATCGGCGCCATGCGCGCCCTCATACTGTGTGACGAGGCCCATCAGATAAACGACGCTGCGCTCGCACACCACCTTGTAGTAGTTCGCCGACAGATCCTTCTCGCCGACCATCGCCGTCTTCACGCGGCCCTCGAGGTACGAATCGTTGGCGCGCGACGAGTACGTACTCGCCGGCTGCACGGCCAGCTCATTGACGATGCCGCCCACGTTGTTGATATCGCGCACGACGGCTTCGGCGCGCTGCTTCGATGCGTCGTCGGGCACTTCACCCGTCAGCAGCACGCGACGGTTGAACACCGTCACGTTGACGTGCGCCTGATCCGACACGTTGTCCTTGATGCGCGAAAGCGCCTTCACCTGAATCTCGCGATCTTCGGTCTGCGCGCCCAGCGTACGGCGATCCGTGGCGATGAGCGTGCCGCCCGCAGCCGCCCCGACGACAGCAAGCGCACAGCCTTGCAGCGTCAACGCGACGCCGGACAACAGGCTCACCATCAGCGTGGCATTCGCCAGCGCCGCCTTGACGCGTGTCTTCTTCATCAAATCCGTTCCCCTTTTGAAATTCAGTCTTCGCCCAGCAGCATCGCGTCGATGCCGTCGCACAGGCAATGGATGGTCAGCAGATGGATTTCCTGGATGCGCGCGGTCCGCTCGGACGGCACGCACATATGAATGTCGGTATCGACGAGCACCTCGGACATCACGCCGCCGCCGTTGCCGGTCAGCGCGATCACGATCATCTCTCGCTCATGCGCTTCCTGAACCGCCGCCAGCACGTTGACCGAATTGCCCGATGTACTGATCGCCAGCAACACGTCGCCCGCCTGGCCGAGCGCGCGCACCTGGTTCGAGAAAATCTGCTTGAACGCGTAGTCGTTGCCGATGGCGGTCAGTATCGATGAATCGGTCGTCAGCGCGATAGCCGGCAAGCCCGGACGCTCACGCTCGAACCGGCCGATCAGCGACGAGGCGAAGCGTTGTGCGTCGGCAGCCGAACCGCCATTGCCGCAGACGAGGATCTTCGAACCGTTGGCGAGCGCGCTGAAGAGCGTGTCGACCGCGGCCGCGATCGGAACCGCGAGCGAATCCAGTGCTTCGAGTGTGAGCGCGGCGCTGTCGCGGAATTGCTGTTGGATGCGTTCGACTGACATCGACTCTCGGTTAATCGGCCGCGATGCGGCATTCGTTGCATGGGACGAGGACGCGAGGCGCACGCCCGCATCGAGTGTGCGCAGTTTACCGCATGCACCATGCGGCCGACCGTGGCTCAGGACTCGTCGGCGCGAAAGGCGTCGCGAACCCAGCGGATACGGCCCGCATCGAAAGCGACGACATCGAAGCGGCAGGCCGGCAGCGCGCCGCGCCACGTCGTCAGATAGTGCTGCGCGGCACGCACGAGCCGCATGCGCTTCGTCATGCCGACGCTCGCCGCCGCATCCGCGAAGCGCGCGCTCTTGCGCGCACGCACTTCGACGAAGATCAGCGCGCCGCGTTCATCGAGCATCACGAGGTCGATCTCGCCGCCGCGGCATCGCACATTGCGCGCAACGAGGCGCATGCGCTGCCGTTGCAGATATTCGAGCGCGCGTGCTTCGAACGCATCGCCGAGCGTTTTGGACATGAGCTTCCCGCTAAAGTTGTTGCCCGCGCGCGTGGCAGAATGTGGTCCTTTACCCTGCACGTCCGCGCACATGCTTCAGATCTCCGAATTAGCCGACGGGCAGCAGTATCCGACGGGCGCGCTCTATGTCGTCGCAACGCCGATCGGCAATGCCGCCGACATCACCGTGCGCGCACTCCACGTGCTCGGCCTCGTCGATCGCATCGCGGCCGAAGACACGCGCAACACCGCGCAATTGCTCGCGCGCTACGGCATCGCGAAGCCGCTGATCGCAGTGCACGAGCACAACGAGCGCAGCGCGGCCGAGCGCGTCATCGAGCATTTGCGCAGCGGCGAGCGTCTCGCGTGCGTGTCGGATGCGGGCACGCCCGGCATCTCCGATCCGGGCGCGCGCCTCGTCGATGCCGTGCGCGCAGCCGGCTTCCCGGTCATTCCACTGCCGGGCGCAAGCGCGGTCGTCACCGCGTTGAGCGCGGCCGGTGCGTGGGTCGCCGGCTTTACGTTCGTCGGCTTTCTGCCTGCCAAGCCGAAGCAACGCGCGGCGCAGCTTCGGACGCTCGCGAATCATCGGATGGCGCTGGTGTTCTATGAAGCGCCGCATCGCATCGTCGAAACGACACGCGCGCTCGCAGAAGTGCTCGGCGGCGACCGGCAACTGCTCATCGCACGCGAGTTGACGAAGTTACATGAGAGCCTGCATCGCTGCACCCTGGCCGAAGGGCCAACGTGGCTCGAAGGCGATGCCAACCGTCAGCGCGGCGAATTCGTGCTCGTCGTGGAAGGCGCGCCCGAACTCGAGGAAGCGGACGACGCGCACGATGCGCTGCTCGCCACGTTGCTGGAAGAACTATCGGTGAAGAGCGCAGCGCGCATTGCGTCGACGCTGACGGGAGCGTCGCGCAACATGCTCTACGATCGCGCGTTGCGGCTCAGCAAACAGCAGGAAGAGGAGTAGCAAAGCAAAGGGCCGTCGATGGACGGCCCTTTGCTGTATCGCGGACGGACGATGAACGTTTAGTTCACGCTGTCGTCGGCGAGCGATTGGGACTGTTCGCGGGCGGCGCGCGCCTCCTGCTGCGTAAGTCCTTCGATCTTCACCTTCTGCGTTCCGACGCCGCGCATGCCCAGCGCCGACGCAGCCGCATACGACAGATCGATCACGCGATTGCCCACGTACGGACCGCGATCGTTGATCTTGACGACGACGGTCTTGTGATTCGACTCGTTCGTCACCCGCACCCACGACGCCAGCGGCAACGTGCGGTGCGCGGCGGTCATCGCGTTCATGTTGAACTTCTCGCCGCTCGCGGTCTTGCGGCCGTGGAACAGCCGGCCATACCACGAAGCCTTGCCCTTTTGCTCAAAATTGCCGACGTCCGGTCCGGCCGTGATCGGCTCGGCGTCCGCCAGCGAACGGCCCTTGTCGGCATCCTGCGCCGGCAGCGCGTTCAGCCTGGAGTCGAAGGCGAGGGGCGTATCGGCAGAGCGGGCATTGCTCGTGCTGAAAGAACCTGCCGTCCGGTGATAAGACGAAGCGGGCGTCGACGAGGCAACATCGCCCGATCCCGGCGCGGCGCAACCGGCCAGCACGCCAACGGCTAACAGGCTTGCAATATGTCGAATGTATCGAACATCCATAGACGTGTTCCAACGGTAAGCGGCCGCCGCGCCGCGCTGTTGAGCGCGCGCAAGGCAGCCATAGGCTTCGCCGTGCATGACAGCGCGCCGTTCGATCAAGCGAACGGCGGACTGATGCCCGGATGCGGCGCAAGTTCGCCGCAAACGCCCGGTTATCGTTCACGTCTGGCGCAACCTGTCCCCGGCAGCCTGACCAGACCCCACATGCCGCCATCGAACGTGGCATCACACTCGTGCGCGTCTCACACGAGACAGCGCAGGAACGGCGGCGTAGGCCCCATCCAGCGTGACGGCGCAAAGGCCATCTGACGGACGCGCGGCGCCCGGCTGGACAAGACGTGTGCACCTACGAGAAGGTGCGTTGAGTTGCAGTTGCGAGGCTTTTGGCCCCTAACAGCGTACTGATGGTGATTGTAAAAAACGCCCTGGCGTTTCAGCGATCACCCGTTGACGGCATGATGAAACCATGCACAAGTGAAGGCATTATACAAAAAAATCGGGGTTCAGTCCGCCGGACTGTGGCAATCGTCATTGATTCTGACTATGAGCGTAAGAATTTCCGTATTTTTGGCTGGTTAGCGGGTTTACGCGCGCCTTCGTCGACGGTCTCTCGCCCCCGGTACAATGAGCGTTTTTACACGCGCGTCAGCCTCATCGACAGACCCATGAAAGTCATTCTCGTTCCCGTGACGCCATTTCAGCAGAACTGCTCGATCGTCATCTGTGAAGCGACGCAGCGCGCCGCTGTCGTCGATCCGGGTGGGGACATCGATCGGATCATCGCGGAAGTGGAGCAGCAGGGCGTCACCGTCGAGAAGATCCTGCTGACGCACGGCCATCTCGATCATTGCGGCGGGGCCAAGGCGCTGGCAGATCACTACGGAATACAGATAGAAGGGCCTCACAAGGAAGACGCGTTCTGGATCGATCAGTTGCCCGCTCAGACGCAACGGTTCGGATTCTCGAATGCCGAAGCGTTCACGCCCGAACGCTGGCTCGAGGATGGCGACACCGTTCGCTTCGGCGATGAAGAGATGGACGTCTACTTCTGTCCCGGACATACGCCGGGGCACGTCGTGTTTTTCAGTCGCGCGCATCGGCTGGCCTTCGTCGGGGATGTGCTGTTCTCGGGCTCGATCGGCCGTACGGACTTTCCGCGCGGCAATCACGCGGAACTGATCCGCTCGATCCGCGAGAAGCTCTGGCCGCTCGGCGACGATGTCACGTTCGTGCCGGGTCACGGTCCGGCGTCGACTTTCGGAGAAGAGCGTCGCAGCAACCCGTTCGTCCGCGATGGAGTCGCAGCATGAACGCGATCCCCGAAATCTACGTCAGTACCGATGTCGAAGCCGACGGTCCCATCCCCGGCCCGCATTCGATGCTGAGTTTTGCATCAGCGGCATACACGGCGGACAAGCAGCTCATCGCTACGTTCTCCGCGAATCTCGAAACGCTGGAAGGCGCCGCGCCGCATCCCGTGCAGGCCGCCTGGTGGAAAACGCAGCCCGAAGCGTGGGCGGCATGCCGCGTCGACCTGCAAAAGCCGGAGGCCGCGCTTGTCAACTATGTGGAATGGGTCGAGGCGTTGCCGGGCAAGCCGGTGTTCGTCGCGTATCCGGCGGGCTTCGACTTCACCTATATGTTCTGGTACATGATGCGCTTTGCCGAGCGATGTCCGTTCTCGTGGTCCGCGCTGGATATCAAGACGCTCGCGTTCGCCATGACGGGCTTGCCGTATCGCAAGGCCATCAAGCCGCGCCTGCCGAAGCACTGGTTCGATGAACTGCCGCACACGCACGTCGCGCTTGATGACGCCATTGAGCAAGGCGCGCTGTTCTGCAATATGCTGGCGGAATTGCGGGCATCGCAAGAGGCGGCGGCAGCGAGAACGTCGCAAAATACCGACGAAAATGCGACGTCACCGGCAGGCGATAATGCGAAAGGTAAAAACGCGCCGTCTAGTCAGTGAGTAGGGGAAACTACCTCATTGCACTGGCGTTGCATTGCCTTTCTTTTCTGGCGCCTCTACTATGAGAGTCAAATCGCGACCGAACGGAGGCGCAGTTGACTCTCGATACATTCTCACAAAAAATCCTGCGTCTTCTGCAACTAGACGCCCGGCGCTCCGTTCAGGAAATTTCCGATCAGGTCGGCCTGTCCAGTACGCCTTGCTGGCGACGAATCAAGGACATGGAGCAGTCTGGCGTAATCCAGCGCTATACCGCGCTGCTGGATCGCGAGAAACTCGGCCTGCATGTCTGCGCGCTTGCGCATATTCACCTGACGCGGCATACGGAAGGCGGCGTCGAACAATTCGAACGCGAGATCGCCACGTGCCCCGAAGTCACGGAGTGCTACAGCACGACCGGCGAATCGGATTACATCCTCAAGATAGTCGCGCCCGATATCAAGGCGTACGACGCCTTTCTGCACGACCGCATTTTCAAGATTCCGGCGGTGGCGCAGGTTCGCACGAGCGTCGTGTTGCGGGAAATCAAGTTCGATACGCAACTGCCGCTTTGATTCGATGCGGGCGCGTTAATCGGCGGCGTGTTTGGCCGTTCTTTGCGCGGCCCGCGTCATCGACTGAGCCACGCGAATCTCGCGTGCGCCCAAGGTCTGCCTGAGCGCGTCGAGGTCGACGCTCGCGAGCCGCGATTCCGTGTCGCCCGACTTGGCAGGCGGCAACAGGATTTCGACATCGAAGCCGCGCTTGAGGTAATGCAGATTAAGTGCATCGACGGATAAGCCCGGTACGGAAAATGCCGCACGCACGGCCTCCGCGACGGCCGAGCGCAGCGGATATTTGCCGGGCAGCGGATTCGCGGCATCGCTTTCGGGATCGACGTGAATAAGCGCATCGATCACGCGGGGGTCCAGGAGAATATGCGCCCTCGCGGATTCTGCAATGAAATGGCCTTCCGAAACGGTAATGAGCGGATCGACGAGAATATGCGCATCGACGATCGCGAGGTCGCCCATTTTGCGGGTCCGCAGATCATGCACATCGCGCACGCCGGGTGTATCGAGCAACATGCTGCGTAAATCGGCGGTAGTGGCTTCATCGAGTGCACGATCCGAGAGATCTTGCAACGCATCCCAGGCAAAGCTCCAGCCCATTTTGCCGATCATGAAACCGACAAGCGCCGCCGCAATAGGATCGAGAATGCGAAAACCGGCGAGACTGCCGATGATGCCGAGCGCAACCACGAGCGAAGAAGCCGCATCCGAACGGGCGTGCCACGCATTCGCGACGAGCATTGCGGAACGGACGCGTTCAGCGGCCCGAAGCATATACCGGAAAAGCGCTTCCTTCGAAAGCAGCACGATAATGGCCACCGCCAGCGCGCTCGCGTGGACTGGCGGAATATCGTGAAGATGCATGATGCGCGTTCCGGCGCGCCATAACATTCCCGCGCCAACGACAATCAGCAATCCACCGAGGAAAAGGGAAGCGACGGTTTCATACCGGCTGTGACCGTAGTTGTGATCGATATCCGGAACGGCAGCGGCCTTCCGGTTCGCAATCAGCACGACAAAATCCGACACGATATCGGCCAGGGAATGCACGCCGTCGGCAATCAACGCCTGGGAGTGCGCAATTACACCCACGACTAGCTGGCCTGCGGTCAAGCCGCTATTAAGCAGGATACTTGTCCACGTAGTCCGGACGGCAACCGCCTGCTTTTCCGCCGCATCCGCCACTGAAAGTGACATGTAATCCACCTCGTGTCATCGAGGTTTGATTTTACCAGCGCGGCGCGATGCATCGCGCCGCCTCCGACGCCGCGCTCGTTACGAATCAGCAGCTTATATCGTGCAGCTTACCCATGTAGCTAACGACGGATTCCGGGGTCGCAAAAGAAAAAGGCCGCGCATTTGCGCGACCTTTTCTAGTTCTTTACGTCTGACGCGGCTTATTTGCCGATCAGGAAAGTATCGCGATCCTGGCCCGCGATCCACTTCGGCGGCTTGCCACGGCCGGACCACGTGCTGCCGCTTTCCGGGTCGCGATATTTAGGCGCGACACCCGAACGGCCACGCGACGATGCCTTGGCGGATTTGCCGCCGCGACCCCCGGCCAATTCCTGAAGCGTGATGCCATAATCAGCCATCTTCTGCTTGATCTCATTAAGCACTTCGGCGTATTCGCGCGACTTTGCTTCTTCGATCTGACGTTCGAGAGACTCGCGTTGTGCGAGGAGTTCCTTGTATGAAGGCATGGCAATTCCTTAGTGGTGTGCTGTCTTGCGAGTCAGGCGCTCGCTCTGTCAGTTATCAGTATAGCCTCGGGTTGATGCGGAGATTAACACAGAACCGATTATGACGGAGCGTCGCATTGACATTAATGCGTTTAGATGTATTGGCTCGTAACATTTGCCGGATTGCGCGGCTTTCGAGCTATCGCTGATGCTTGAAATCTGGGACTTCGACGGACTCTTCTGATGTCATGGAATGAAAGTACCCATAGTCGCGGGTCAAGAAAATTCCCATCAAATGGCAACTTGTTAGCCAACCGCATTCCCGCCGGCCTGACATCGCGCCCAAAGGCATATTCCGTCCCCGTGTTCACGTCTGACGCTCGAAGCAATCGATAACCACTGCTTTTAAATCGTCCGTTGTGAGCGCGGGTTTATCGAAGGTGAAACGATTGCGGATGCCATCACGAAGCAAATCGCAGCCGTAGCGATCAATCCCTAATAATTCCAGATTAGTGGGGCGGCGCGCATAGGCATCGAAAAAGGCGCATAACGAAGACTCGTCGGCGGCGGCAATCGGCTCGAGCGGATCGATGTCATCACCATCGAGCCAGCCCATCGCGCCGAAACCGCCAATGAAGCGCATTCGCTCTGGCTTCATTACCCAAAACGCGAAATCGCCCAACTGAAGATATCGGTCGGCGTCCGGGTGATATCACAGATAGCGCTGCGCCAGTTCTTCGTGCTCGCTTTCCGCCGCCGGCGCGAACGTGCCGAGCAAGGTCAGCCGCTGGCCTTCCAGCACGTGACCATCCGTTGCGTGGGCGACGAGAAAACCGGCGCGGGCATCGGCGTGAAGATTGCGGGTGTGCTCGGCCAGACGGCTGATGAGCAGCATCGGCGCATGGCGCGCGGTCGGCGCGAACGGCAGCGCGGTCGGGTAGGGAAAGCCGCTCGGCTCGCGTGAATGCGTGGCGAGCGTGCCTTCCGATACGCGATGAATCAGGTGCAGCGGCGCTTGCGGCGGGATGTGCATGCGATGGCTTCCGAAATGAGCTTCAGAAAATGGTAATGCACCGCCCGCGAGCGTGTCTCCTGGCCGTTCGATAGAATCGTAAGCTTGCGCGCCGGACGGCATCATGTCCGGTTCTCCGGCGTCGCGCCATTGCAACCCCGGCACCTCGCCTCCTTTTCCAACGGCATTCCTGTGTCCGACTCGACTACCGCTTCTTCCGCCCGCGAGTCCAATCCGTCGCTCGCGCTGCATCGCAGCCTGCCTCCCGCGACGCGCCAGCGCGCCCGTTACGCGACGATGGCCGTCTTTTTCATCGCCGGAATGATGTACGCCTCGTGGGGCGTGCACGTTCCTACCGTGCGCGACAAGTTCGCGCTCAGCCCGGGCATGCTGTCGCTTGCGCTGTTCGCTGTCGCGGGCGGTTCGATTTTCGCGATGCTCACCACCGCGTCATGGATCGCCCGCGCCGGCACGCGCACGGCCTGCATGGCGAGCGGCGTCACGATGACCGTGTGCGGCGCACTGATTCTCGTCGTGCCGAGTTTCTGGATGCTGCTGATCGTGCTCGCCGTGTTCGGCTGCGGCATGGCGACGCTCGACGTCGCGATGAACGCCGAAGCGAGCGCCGTCGAAGAAGCGCTCGCGCGGCCGATCATGTCGTCGCTGCACGGCATGTTCAGCATCGGCGGGATGGCGGGCGCGGCGATCGGCGGCGCGCTGATTGCGCATGGCTTCGCGCCGGCGGCGCATCTCGCGCTGGCGTCGGGGGCCAGCGTCGTCGTCTTGCTCGCGTCGATGCCCTCGGTGCTGCCTCACGTGCCGCATCACGAAGACCACGCGAAGGCGTCGTCGTCGAACCGCTGGCGCTCGGGCGCGTTGTGGGCGCTGGGCGGGCTCGCGCTGATCGCGTTGATCGCGGAAGGCGCGATGTACGACTGGGCCACCGTCTATATGCGCGATGTCGTCCTCGCCACGCATTCGCTTTCCAGCGCCGCCTACGCCGCGTTCTCGGGCGGCATGGCGGCCGGGCGCTTCGGCGGCGATGCGGTGCGCGCGCGTTTCGGCGCGCCGCAACTCGTCTTCAGCAGCGCGGGGCTCGCGTTCATCGGCATGGTGATGGCGCTCGTCTTTCCGAACGCCATCGTCACGATGACCGGCTTCACGCTGATGGGCCTCGGTCTCGCGAACATGATGCCCGTGCTGTTCGCGGCGGCTGCGCGCGTCGAAGGCGTGACGGCGGCAGAAGGCCTCGCGCAGGTCGCCGGCCTCGCGTATTTCGGCTTGCTGCTGGGGCCGGTGCTGATCGGCGGCGTGGCGCAGATCAGTTCGCTGCCGATCGGGCTGTGCATCGTCGCCGCGTGTTGCGCGGCGGTCGCGCTGATCGGCCCGCGCATCCTCAGGCGGCTGAAGATATAAAAAAACGCGCGGACCTTTCGGGTCCGCGCGTTCTTCAGGACGAGTGTCCTGCCGTGATTACATCTTGACCACGTCGAGCAGCGTCTTCTTGCCCTTCTTGTAGTCGTACAGCGAGATCACGCCGTGCTTCAGGTCGCCCTTCGAGTCGAAGCTCGTCTGGCCGATCACGCCTTTGTAGTCCGTGTTCGGCATCGCGGCGAGAATCTTCGCCGGGTCAGCCGAGTTGGCGCGCTTCATCGCGTCGACGATGATGTACACCGCGTCATACGTGAACGGCGCGTAGATCTGGATCGGCTGGCCAAAGCGCTTCTGGAACTTGGCCGCGAAAGCCTGACCGCCTTCCATCTTTTCGAGCGCCATGCCTGCTTCCGAGCACACGACATTGTCGGTTGCATCGCCGGCCAGGTCAGCCAGCTTTTCCGTGCAGACGCCGTCACCCGCGAGCACCTTCGCGCGCAGGCCGAGCTGCTTCGCCTGCTTGGCGAACGGGCCGCCGGTCGCGTCCATGCCGCCGTACATCACGGCGTCGGGGTTTTCGCCCTTGATCTTCGTGAGAATGGCGCGGAAGTCCACGGCCTTGTCGTTCGTCGCGTCATGCGACACCACCTTCAGGCCCAGCGACTTGGCGGTCTTCTCGAACTCGTTCGCGAGACCCTGGCCGTAGGCGGTCGAATCGTCGACCACGGCGACCGTCTTCACCTTCAGGCTCTTCGCCGCGTAGTTGGCGAGCGCCGGGCCTTGCTGCGCATCGGTCGCGACGACGCGATACGTCGTCTTGAAGCCTTGCTGCGTGTAGGCCGGGTTCGTTGCCGACGGGGAGATCTGGACGATGCCCGCGTCGCTATAAATCTTCGATGCCGGGATGGACGTGCCGGAGTTCAGGTGACCGACGACCGCGACGACCTTGTCATCGACGAGCTTCTGCGCGACTTGCGTAGCGGTACGCGGGTCGGCTGCATCGTCTTGCGGGTCCAGTTGCAGCGTGATCTTCTGACCGCCGATCGTGAGACCCTTTGCGTTGATCTCTTCGACTGCCATCCGCGCGCCGTTTTCGTTGTCCTTGCCCAGGTGAGCGATACCGCCGGTCAGCGGTGCGACGTGACCGATCTTGACGACCTGGTCGGCTGCTGCGGACGTTGCCAACGTAGCGAACAGCACGGCTGCGGCGCTGATCGGCAACACTTTGTGAAGCTTGGTGTTCATGTAAGTCTCCAGTTTCGGTCCAAAACAACGACAACGTAATCGCCCTGTGCCCCGTCTTTCATCACGATCGCTCAGTCCCGTGGACGACCACGCCGGATGCATCGTCATGCACTTGGCAAGTCCTTCTGGCAGGCCGTTCGTGGCGGCCGCCATCCGCACTGCGCGCAAGTGTAGGGTTGTCAAATTAATTTAGGGAAGTTTTTTAAGATAGTGGTGTGACTACCGATTAACGGCTAGTTGAGAAGCCCGCGACTTTGTGGTGGCGATCTCGCTCGAAAGCACTGTCAGCGCGGGTTTCCGGGGCATCGCGCGGCCCGGCTTCACGCGTTCTTCAAGTTCGCTGCTCATGCGCCGATAATCCGCCGCCCTATCGCCATTAGCCTGTTTTAAAAGGCCGTTTTCACGATGCGTTTAGGTATGAGCCTCCAAAAAACGGGCCCGCGTGTCAAAGCGTATGCCAGGGCACGCTCAGGCGACTGAAAGGGAAAGCTGGCACACTCACTCGCCTGCGTTTTTCCTCAAGCAAACAAGGAGCTTCGACGTGACCGTTACCGTGACTTCCCGATGGATCGACATTCCCGCCGACGGCGGCAGCTTCCAGGGCTATCTCGCGCTGCCGAAGACCGGGACCGGGCCTGCCGTCATCATCCTGCAGGAGATCTTCGGCGTGAATTCGCACATTCGCAGCGTCGCGGATCAATATGCAGCCGATGGTTATATCGCGCTCGCGCCCGATGTTTTCTGGCGCACGCAGCCGCGCGTCGAACTCGGCTATGAAGGCGCGGATCGCGACAAGGCGATGGAACTGCTGCAGAAGACCAATCTCGACTTAGCCGTCGCCGATGTAGGCGCAGCCGCCAAGGCGTTGCGCGCGCTGCCGGAGGTGAGCGGCAAAGTGGCGGCGATCGGCTACTGCTTCGGCGGGCGCCTGGCGTATCTGGCCGCGGCGGAAGGCTCGGTGGACGTGGCGGTGGCTTATTACGGCGGCGGCATCCAGAATCAGCTCGACAAGGCCGATCAGGTCAAGGCGCCGATCCAGTTCCACTACGGCGAACTCGACGCCCACATTCCCGCCGATGCCGTCGACGCCGTGCGTCAGCGCTTCGCGGGCCGCGCGGATGCCGAAGTGCATGTGTACCCCGGCGCCGATCACGGCTTCAACTGCGGCGAGCGCGCGTCGTATAACGCGAAGGCATCCGCGTTCGCTCACGGACGCACGCTGGCGTTCCTCGGCGAACATCTGTAAGAACCGCTTGCGCTCGATGACGTCGCGGTGGCGACGTCATCGTCATATGAGCGCCGGCAGTCCCTCGACGAGCAGGAACGCGACGAGCACGCCGACGAGCGCGCCGAACGCTCGGAGCACATTGTTCTTGAAGTGCGAAGCGCATGGAATGGCCCCGAGAAACAGCGCGCCCGCGAGCGCCATCGGGATGACCAGAATGAAATCGCCGATCGTGAAATACGTCATGGTGCGTCTCCCATCGTCCTGCTTTTTCGGTCTCGATGCGCTTCTAACAAGCGGCGCATCGACGATTCGAGTATAGGCCGCGGGAGACGGCTCGTCGGCGGGCAAGGGCGGGCCGGACGCGAAGCTCAGCGCGTGCGGCCTTGCGCCACAAGGCCTGCGCGGGGTCGTAATTAAGCAGACGCGGAAAAACCCTAGGTTTCCTTAGATTTCATTCGGCTTGCGCAGCGCGCTCGCGTCCATTCAGATAAGCGGCGGCCGCCAGCCCGATCACCAGCAACCCGCCGATCAAGCCGGCGACGCCCGGCCATCCGAACGCAGTCCAGAAATGCCCGCCGTACGATCCGATCAGGCTCGATCCAAGGTAATACGCGAGGAGATAGAGTGCTGCGGCCTGTCCTTTCGCCTGCGCGGCGAGCCGTCCGACCCAGCCGCTCGCCACCGAGTGCCCGGCGAAGAAGCCGAACGTCAGACACGCGATACCGCCGATGATCACCGGCAGCGACATCGACACCGTCAGCGCGATGCCGATCATCATCAGCAGCACGCTCGCCATCAGCACGCGGCCGCGTCCGAAGACATCGGCCATTTTGCCGGACCAGGGCGACGCGACCACGCCCGTCAGATAAACGGTGAAAATCGCGCCGATCTCCGTCTGGTTTAGGCTGAACGGCGCGCCAAGCAGCCGATACCCGACGTAGTTATAGAGCGTGACGAAGCTGCCCATCAGCACGAAGCCGGTGAGAAACAGAAACGGCAATCCACGATGCCGCAAATGCCCCGCAAGCGAGCGCCGATGATGATGAAACCCGACGCCGCGCCGTGGCTTGAATCGCCGTGACGGCGGCAGGAGCGAGCGAAACGCGAGCGTCGCGAGCAGCCCAAGCAGGCCGATGCCGCCGATCGCCACGCGCCAGCCGAAAAAGTCCGCAAGCACGCCACTGATCACGCGCCCCGCCATGCCGCCGATCGCGGTCCCGCCGACATAAAGGCCCATCGCGAGGCCGAGCCCTTCGGGATGCACTTCCTCCGCGAGATAGGCCATCGCGACGGCCGGTACGCCGCCGAGCGCGAAGCCTTCGAGCGCGCGCACGACCAAGAGCGCGTGCCAGTTCGGCAGCAAGGCGGCGATCACCGTGAGCACGGACGACGCAAGCAGCGACAGCGTCATGAGCCGATGCCGGCTCCAGCTTTCGGACACGAATCCGGCAATGAAGATCGCGACCGCGAGCGCCGCTGTACTGACGGAAACCGCCAGCGCACTGACCGCCGGGGTGACGCCGAACGATCGCGTGAATTCGGGGAGCAGCGGCTGCACGCAGTAGAGCAGCGAGAACGTCGCGTAGCCGGCGAAGAGCAGCGCGAGCGACGCGCGCCAGTAAGCGCGCGAGCCGCGTTCGAGGTAGGCCGTTGCGTCGTCGGCTGGGGCACTCACGGGTAAGTCTCCGCTTAAAACATCAAACGCGTAACGATACGCCGTTCCCTGGGTTTTGCCGGATGCAGCGGTGCATTCGGCGTGCCGCAACACGGGACTGACGCTTGCGGTATCTGCGTCAGGCAACAATTCACGGTGAAGAGCATCGCATTCGCGCGCCGCCATGCGCTAAAGTAAGCGCACAATCGTTCATGAAAGCCGCGCAAGTCGCGCTTCACGCAACAAAGACGCGGCGATTGTCGGTGCACGAGCCGTTGAAAGCCTGTGCGGGTGCAACACTGGGCCGGCGTATCATCTGTTGATCGCCGGCACGTAAACGGGGATTCATCATGCAAATCGGTTCGATTGTCCGCTCCGTGCATATTGCCGTGCCTCAGGGCGCGCGCGGCATCGTCATGCGCATTCTTGGCGACATGGCGATGGTCGCCTGGTATGCAGGCGAACCCGGCGTCACTCAGTTGCTCAATACCGAGCCGTTCTTTCTCGAAGACCTGATCGATACGGGCGATGTCGTGCGCCCGTCGAACACGGTCGTCCATTGAGGATGCCGCCCGTCGGCTGACGAATCGTCGCGTGCCGGCCGCTGGAAGGCGCGGCACAATGTCGGGATGAACTCACTTCATTCCGGCTCCGCCGACGCGTCCGCCGAAGACGCCCCTCCCTTCGCCGGCCTCACGCCCGAGCGCGTGCTCGACGCCGTCGATGGTCTGCTGATGCCCGCCGGCGCGCGCACCGACGGTCGCCTGTTGCCGCTCAACAGCTACGAGAACCGCGTGTATCAGGTCGGCGTCGAAGACGGCCCGCCGGTGATCGCGAAGTTTTACCGCCCGAATCGTTGGTCGAACGAAGCCATCCTCGAAGAGCATGCGTTCGTCGCGAGCCTCGTCGCGCGTGAGATTCCGGCGGTGCCGGCGCGCGTCGTCGAAGGCTCGACGCTGCACGAGTTCGACGGCTTTCGCTTCTCCGTCTTCGAGCGGCGCGGCGGGCGCGCGCCCGATCTCGACCGCCGCGACACGCTGGAATGGCTCGGGCGCTTCATCGGGCGCATTCACGCGGTCGGGGCGATCGAGCCGTATCGCGAGCGTCCGACGCTCGACATCCAGACGTTCGGCTACGAGCCGCGCGAGTTCCTGCTGACCCATCGCTTCGTCCCCGACGATGTTCGCGAGGCCTACGAGCGCGTCGTATCGATGGCGCTGGAAGGCGTCGCGCACTGTTTCGAGCGCGCCGGCGATATCGGCCAGTTGCGCATGCACGGCGATTGTCATCCGAGCAATGTGCTGTGGACCGACGCGGGCCCGCATTTCGTCGATTTCGACGACAGCCGCATGGGCCCCGCGATTCAGGATCTCTGGCTGCTGCTGCCCGCCGGACGCGCGGAAGCATCCAGCGCGCTCGCCGATCTGCTCGCCGGCTATGAAGACTTCCGGGAGTTCGATCAGCGCGAACTGCATCTGATCGAAGCGCTGCGGACGCTGCGTCTGATTCATTACGCCGCCTGGCTTGCGCGCCGCTGGAACGATCCGGCTTTTCCCGCCGCATTCCCGTGGTTCAACACGCAGCGTTACTGGGAAGACCGCATTCTCGAATTGCGCGATCAGGTTGGAGCGATGCAGGAAGGCCCGCTGTGGCCCGTCTGAAATTTTTCGTAAATAAAGCCGGTCGTCAGGCAATCGCAAAGGATTGTGCCAGGCGTGTATGCGTGTAATGATAACAATTCTCATTTGCCCGTCTATGGTCGATCGCCGCTTCCTGATGCGCGATCGGGGCGCGGCTTTGCCTAGGAACCGTCCGATTCGGAGAGACGCTTGAACGCGCCTGATACCCTCAATCCCCAGCCGACAAGCGGCTCGGCCCAATATCGCCCGCATCAACGCCTGATCGATGAAGCCGAGCAAGTCGTACGCAAGAACCGCTCGCGCCGCTCGACGTTCCTCAAGTGGCTCCGCAAGGTTCACGGCTGGGTCGGTCTGTGGGGCGCGATTCTCGGCCTGCTTTTCGGCGTGACCGGCTTTCTGCTGAATCACCGCGCGCCGCCGATGCGCATCTCGACCGGCGAGCCACAGGTATCGCAGATGCAGCTTGCGTTGCCGGCGGGCGGGTTCAAGTCGCCGCGCGACATGGGCGCGTGGGTCAAGCAGGAACTCAAGATCGACGGCAACCTCGGCCGCACGCGCCGCGAGCCGGCGCACCCGGTTGGCTGGGGCGACAAGAGCACGATGCAGCCCGAGCAATGGTCGGCGATGGTCTCGACGCCGGGCAGCAGTGTGATGGCGGAGTACTGGGTCGGCAACAACTTCGTGTCGGTGAAGCGGACCGAAAACACCTTCCTCGCGATGATGACGAACCTGCACAAGGGCGTCGGCTTGAGCGTCGGCTGGGTGTTGCTCATCGATACGCTCGCCGGCAGCCTGATCCTGCTCTCGTTGACCGGCGTGCTGCTCTGGACCGAACTGAACAAGCGCAAGACGGCCGGCGCGGCGATCGTCACCGTCTCGCTCATCGCGATGATCGTGTGCGGCTTGATGTAAGTCAGCGCCCCGCCGACGCGCGGCGCTTTCGCGGGTTATGCCGCGTCAGCCACAGATAGAGGCCGCTTCCGAGCACGACCACGGTCAACACATCGAAGGCGGCCCAGAAGATCTTGAGCGGCATGCGCCGAAATCGCCGAAATGCAGCGGCTGCGAGCCAAGCAGCACCTTCAGATACCACGGCAGTTCGCGCGAATCGGTGAGCGCGCCGGTGAATGCATCGACGAGCACGGGGCGAAGAATCCGCGTGGTCAGGATGCCGCCGCCGCGCATCCACACTGCATAGTGATGCGGGCTGCGACTATTCGTTAGTCGGAACCTTCAGGCCTTTGTATCAAACGCCGCAGGCTTCGCCGGTTCCGGCGACTTCGCGCGCCGCCTTTGCGCCCTCGACGCGCAGCAGTTCAGGCAGCGACACGCCATTCTTCGCAGCGGTGACCTCCGCGAGGATCGACACGGCGATTTCCGGCGGCGTCCTGCTGCCGATATAAATGCCGACCGGCCCGTGCAGTCGCGCGAGTTCGGCGTCGTTGAGATCGAATTCCTTCAGGCGTTCTCGCCGCGCCGCGTTATTGCGACGCGATCCCAGCGCGCCCACGTAGAACGCGGGCGTCTTCAGCGCTTCCATCAAGGCGAGATCGTCGAGCTTCGGATCGTGCGTCAGCGCGATGACCGCGGAGCGCTCGTCGAGCTTCATGTCCATCACCGTGTCGTCGGGCATGGTCCGCACGATGGTCGTGCCCGGTACGTCCCATTCGTCCGTGTACTCGATGCGTGGATCGCACACCGTCACGTGGTAGTCCAGCCCGACCGCGATGCTGCACAGATAGCGCGACAACTGCCCCGCGCCGATCACCAGCATGCGATAACGCGGACCGTGGATGGTCAGCAGCGTCGCTCCGTCGAACGCGACGCCATCGGTGGCGCGCGCGGGTTCGAGCCGCGCCACGCCCGTCGCCATGTCCAGCGTGCGCGCGACGAGCCGCCCGCTCTCCACCGCCTCACACAGTTCTGCGATACCGCTTTCGCGCGTGAGCGGTTCCAGCACGAGCTGGATCGTGCCGCCGCACGGCAGCCCGAAGCGATGCGCTTCTTCCGCGCTAATGCCGTACTTCACCGCTTCCGGCTTCGTCTGTTCGATGCCGCCTTGCCGCACGCGCTCGATCAGATCGTCCTCGATACAGCCGCCCGATACCGAGCCGACGACGTGTCCATCGTCGCGCACCGCGAGCATCGCACCCTCCGGCCGCGGCGACGAACCCCACGTTTTAACGACCGTGACGAGCAGCACGCGCTTGCCCTGTTCGAGCCATTGCGCGCTGTGTTTCAGGACTTCGAGATCCACGCTGTCCATGATTTCTTCCCTTTCTCTTCCTTCTCTCCGCCGGCTTCGTCAGCGGCGGATGCATCCTGTACTTCGTTCGATTCCTGCCCGCCCTGAAGCTGCGCGCCGAATCGCTTGAAGAATTCAGCTGCAATCTTACGCGCTGCGCCATCCACGAGGCG
Organism: Caballeronia grimmiae; assembly: GCF_000698555.1. Taxonomy (GTDB): domain Bacteria; phylum Pseudomonadota; class Gammaproteobacteria; order Burkholderiales; family Burkholderiaceae; genus Caballeronia; species Caballeronia grimmiae. The sequence goes on from NZ_JFHE01000030.1 coordinate 18,761, forward strand.
CGAGCCGATTTGCGCGAGCTTGCCGCCCACTTGCGCGTTCGCGCTGTAGGTGAGCTTCGTCGTGTCGGCTTCGTCGCCCGGCTCGAGGTTCACTTTCGCGTTGCCCTTGCTGAACCCCGCCGCGCCGCCTTGCCCCTCGAACACAATCGTGTAGGTGTGCGGCGCGTCGATGTCCGTCAGTTGCATGCGTCCCTTGAAGCGTGCCTTGACGGGGCCGACGGCGGCAGTCATCCCGACGGCATAGGCATTTTCACCGTCCGCTTCGATGCTGTCGCAGCCGGGGATGCAGGCCTTCAGTATCGCCGTGTCGTTGAGCGCTTCCCACGCGCGCGTCTGCGGCACCGGCAACACGTGAGTTTCGGTCAGTTCCATCGCGTGTGTTCTCCATGCGTGCGGGCGCCGCGCGCGGATAGCGCCGTCAGTTCCCGTCCGACAGCGGCGAGGCTGTCGAGGTTATGAGCCGCGAGCATCGCATCGACGTGCGGCAGGATCGCGCGCACGCCTCGCGCGCGGGGCGTGAAGCCGGTGTATCGCAGAAGCGGATTGAGCCACACCAGCCGATGTGCGAAGCGCCTGAGCCGCGCCATCTCCGCATCGAGCACGTCGATCGCTTCGTGGTCCAGTCCATCGGTGACGAGCAATACCGTCGCGCGGCCCGCGAGCACGCGGCGCGCCCATCGCCGGTTGAACTCCGCCAGCGCCGCGCCGATGCGCGTGCCGCCCGACCAGTCCGCGACCTGCTCGCCGAGCGTCGTAATGGCGACATCGGGATCGCGCTCGCGCAGCGCACGCGTCGCGTTCGTCAGGCGCGTGCCGAACAGGAACACTTGCAGACGCTCGCGCGATTGCAGCAGCGCATGGCAGAAGTACAGCACGGCGCGGGAATACGCGCTCATCGAACCGGAAATGTCGAGCAGCAGGACGAGCGGCGGCCGGCGCTCCACCACCGCGCGATACTTCCACGCGGTCCAGTCGCCGCCCGCGCGAACAGCCTGACGCGCGCTCGCGCGCAGATCGGCGTGCGTGCCGCGCGATGCCGCCTTGAGCCTGCGCGTCGGCTCCGTCGCGAGCGGCACACGATGCGCGCGAATCCGATGCCGCAGCGCACGCCATTCGTCGGCGGTGAGCGTATCGAAATCGCGATGGCTCAGGCGTTCTTGCGCACTGAAGCTCATGCGCGCATGAGTCTGTTCGGGCTCCGCTTCGGACGCTGGCGGACGCTTCGCCTCGGAGCGCGCCGCCAGCGCATCGGCGAGACGGTTATTGCGCTTGGGCGGCGGCGCGCCGCTTTCGACCTTCGGCAGCAACAGCGCGCGCAGCTTGCCTTCCCAGTCCGGATCGCGCCAGAAAAGATCGAAGGCGGCATCGAAGATATCGCGCTCGTCGCTCGCGTGGACCAGAAGGCACGCGAGCGTCGCGCGCACGTCGTCGCGACGGCGCAAGTCGATGAACCGCAGCGCGTCGATTGCATCGACCGCTTGCGCCGGCGACATGCCGAGTCCCGCGCCCCGCAGCAGCCGCACGAAATGAACGACGTTGCGCGAGAGCGTCTCCATCGTCACGCCTTCGCGGCCGTCGACAAGCACTGCGCGAGCGTCGCTGCGTCCATGCGCGCCAGATCGTCCTGATACTTGAGCAGCACGCCGAGCGTGTCCTGCACCGATTGCGGATCCAGTTCCGACACCGACAGCGCCGCGAGCGCCCGGCACCAGTCGATGGTCTCCGCGACGCCGGGCGCCTTGAACAGGTCCATCGTCCGCAATTCGTGGACGAACGCGACGGCCCGCGCCTGCAACGCGCGGCTCGCTTCCGGGGCGCGCGCCGCGACGATCGCCAGCTCGACATCGCGCTCCGGATAGCCGATCCACTGATACAGGCAACGCCGTTTCAGCGCGTCGTGGACTTCGCGCGTGCGGTTCGACGTCATCACGACGAGCGGCGGCCTTGCCGCGCGCACCGTGCCGTACTCCGGAATCGACACCTGAAAGTCCGACAGCAGTTCGAGCAGAAACGCTTCGAACGGCTCGTCGGCGCGGTCGATTTCATCGATCAGCAGCACGCGGCGCGCGGCGGCGTTATCGGGATCGGGCAGCAGCGCCTGCAACAGCGGACGCTTCAGCAGAAACTCGCCGCGATACAGCGAATCGTTCGACGGCGTGTCGCCCGATGCCTCCGCGAGCCGCAGCGCCATGATCTGCCGCGGATAGTCCCACTCGTAGAGCGCGCTGGCCGTGTCGAGCCCTTCGTAGCATTGCAGGCGCAGAAGCGTCGTGCCGCAGATGCCCGCCGCCGCCTTCGCGAGTTCCGTCTTGCCGACGCCCGGTTCGCCCTCGAGGAACAGCGGCCGCTGCATCTTCAGCGCGAGAAAGAGGGCCGTCGCAAGCTCGCGGCTCGCGAAGTATTGATGCTCGCGCAGGCGCGCGAGCGTGTCGTCGATCGAATCGGGCTCGCTCTGCATCACGTTCCGAACGACATCGCGCGTTCGATCGCGCGGCCCGCCAGCACCGGAATCAGATGCGCGCGATACGCCGCGCTCGCGTGCATGTCGTCGTTGAGGCCATCGGCGGAAAGGGTCACGCTGCGCGCCGACGCCACCGAGAAGTCCTTCGACAACGCCGCTTCCAGCTCCTTCGCCCGGAACGCGGAGGGCGCCGCGCCCGTCACGCCGACGCGCACGCCGTCCGCATGCTTAGCGACGAACACGCCGACGAGCGCGAAGTGCGACGCGGGATTGCGAAACTTCTCGTAGCCCGCGCGCTCGGCCAGCGGAAACTCGACGGCGGTAATCAGTTCGTCCGGTTCGAGCGCGGTCTCGTACATGCCGATGAAGAAGTCGTCGGCGGCGATGCGGCGGCGGTCCGTCACGATCGTCGCGTTCAGCCCGAGCACGGCTGAGGGATAGCACGCGGCGGGATCGTCGTTGGCGAGCGAACCGCCGATGGTCCCGCGTTCGCGAACCTGTCTGTCGCCGATGCGGCTCGCGAGATCGGCCAGGCCCGGCAGCGCCTGCTTCACATCGGCGTTCGACGCGACCTGCGCGTGGCACATCGCCCCGCCGATGGTCAGCTTGCCGGCATCGAGCGTGACGGTTTTCATCGACGCGATGCGCGTGACATCGACGAGCGCCGACGGCTGCGCAAGCCGCAGGCGCATGGTCGGCAACAGGCTCTGGCCGCCCGCGAGGAACTTGGCGTCGCTGTCGGCGGAAAGCGCGGCGACCGCTGCTTGCGCTTCGTTCGGCCGTTGATAGTCGAAGGTGTACATGGCGGTCATCCTCAAGCGGGTTGAGCAGCGTGCATCGCGGTCCATACGCGATGCGGCGTGGCGGGCATTTGCAGGTCCTTCACGCCGAGCGGCGCGAGCGCGTCGAGAATCGCGTTGATGACGGCGGGCGGCGAGCCGATTGCGCCTGCTTCACCGCAGCCCTTCACGCCGAGCGGATTATGCGTGCAGGGCGTGCCCTTCGCGGTCTCCACATTGAAGCTCGGCAAGTCGATGGCGTGCGGCATCGCGTAGTCCATGAAGGAGCCGGAAAGCAACTGGCCGCTGTCCTTGTCGTACACGCAACGTTCGAGCATCGCCTGTCCGATGCCCTGGCCGAGTCCACCGTGGACTTGTCCTTCGACGATCATCGGATTGATCACGTTGCCGAAGTCGTCGACGGCGGTGAACTTCTGGATGCGCGTCTCGCCGGTGTCGCGGTCGACCTCCACTTCGCAGACATACGCGCCGGACGGATACGTGAAGTTGGTCGGATCGTAGAACGCGTTCTCGTTGAGGCCCGGCTCCATCGTTTCGAGCGGGAAGTTGTGCGGCACATAGGCGGCGAGCGATACGTCCGCGAACGTCTTCGTTCTGTCCGTGCCCGCGACACGGAACACGCCGTTGTTGAATTCGACGTCCTGCGGCGATGCTTCCAGCAGATGCGCGGCGATCTTCTTCGCCTTGGCTTCGATCTTGTCGAGCGCCTTCACGATGGCCGAACCGCCGACCGCCAGCGACCGCGATCCATACGTGCCCATGCCGAACGGAATGCGCCCCGTGTCGCCATGAATGATCTCGACGTTTTCAATCGCGATGCCGAGCCGGTCGGCCACGACCTGCGCGAAAGTGGTTTCGTGTCCCTGTCCGTGACTGTGCGAGCCGGTGAATACGGTGACGGAGCCGGTCGGATGCACGCGCACTTCGCCTGCTTCGAAGAGACCGGCGCGCGCCCCGAGCGCACCCGCGACATTCGACGGCGCAAGCCCGCACGCCTCGATGTAGCACGAATAGCCGATGCCGCGCAGCTTGCCCTGCTGCTTCGATTCCTCGCGGCGCTTCTCGAAGCCCGCGACATCGGCCAGTTCCAGCGCGCGGTCGAGGATGGCGTCGTAATCGCCGGTGTCGTAGGTGAGACCGACCGGCGTCGCGTACGGAAATTCGCGGATGAAGTTGCGGCGGCGCAATTCCACCGGATCGATGTTCATCTCGCGCGCCGCCGTCTCGACGAGCCGCTCGACGACATACGTCGCTTCGGGACGGCCCGCGCCGCGGTAGGCATCGACGGGAACGGTGTTCGTGAAGACCGCCTTCACTTCGGCGTAGATCGCGGGCGTCGCGTACTGGCCGGCGAGCAGCGTCGCGTAGAGGATGGTCGGAATCGACGACGCGAACGTCGACAGATACGCGCCCATGTTGGCGGTCGTGTGAACGCGCATCCCGAGAAACTTGCCGTCCTTGTCGAGCGCGAGTTCGGCCTTGGTGACGTGATCGCGGCCGTGGGCGTCGGAAAGAAAGGCTTCCGAACGCTCCGCTGCCCACTTGATGGGACGCCCCACTTTCTTCGATGCCCACGTCAGCGCGACGTCCTCAGGATAAAGAAAGATCTTGGAGCCGAAGCCGCCGCCGACATCCGGCGCAATCACGCGCAGCTTCGATTCCGGCAGCGACAGCACGAACGCCGCCATCAGCAATCGCTCGACGTGCGGATTCTGGTTCGCGACGTACACCGTGTAGCTGTCGTCGTGCTTCGAGTAGCTCGCGTTGACGGCGCGCGGCTCGATGGCGTTCGGCACGAGGCGCTGATTGACGATATCGAGCGTCGTCACGTGCGCGGCCTGCGCGAAAGCGGCGTCGGTGCGCGCCTTGTCGCCGTGACCCCAGTTGTAGCAGACGTTGCCCGGCACGGCGTCGTGGACGAGCGGCTTGCCGGGATCGGCGGCGCTCGCGGTATCGACCACGGCGGGCAATTCTTCGTAGTCCACGGCGATCAGCTCGACCGCGTCTTTCGCTTCCTTCAGCGATTCCGCGACGACGAGCGCGACCTGATCGCCCACGTGCAGCGCCTTGTCGTGCGCGATGACGGGATGCGGCGGCTCGTGCATCGGCGAGCCATCGGTGCTGTGGATGAGCCATCCGCACGGCAAGCCGCCGACATTGTCAGCCGCGAGGTCTTTGCCCGTAAAAATGGCGATGACGCCGGGCGACGCTTTCGCCGCGTCGATGTCGATCGAGCGGATGCGCGCATGCGCGTGCGGCGAGCGAAGGAACACGCCGTAGCTTTGCTGCGGCAGCACGACGTCGTCGGTGTACTGGCCGGCGCCCGTCAGGAAGCGATAGTCTTCCTTGCGCTTGACGCCAGCGCCGATCAGTTTCTGTTGTTCAGGTGCGTTCATCGCGGTCTCCTGTCCAGGCGCGATTCATCGGTCAGAAAGGGACGTCGCGTCAGGCGCGCGCCTTCATGTTTTGTGCGCCTTCGAGGACCGCTTTCACGATGTTGTGATAGCCGGTGCAGCGGCACAGATTGCCGTCGAGCTGTTCGCGCACTTCGTCTTCGGAGAGATCGGGCGAATCGGCGGCGAGCGCGCTCGCGGTCATCACCATGCCCGGCGTGCAGAAGCCGCATTGCAGGCCGTGACATTCCTTGAATGCCGCCTGCATCGGATGAAGCTGGCCGTCTTTCGACATGCCTTCGATGGTCGTCACTTCCAGACCATCGGCCTGAGCGGCGAGGATGTTGCAGGACTTGATCGCGCGGCCGTCGAGATGCACGGTGCATGCGCCGCACTGCGCCGTGTCGCAGCCGACGTGCGTGCCGGTGAGCCTGAGATTTTCGCGGAGAAACTGGACGAGCAGAAGATGCGGTTCGACGTTTGCGGTCACCGGTTTCCCGTTGACCGTCAGACTGATGCTGAGCGGCATTGCTGTCTCCTTATTGGCCGGAGTGGGCGCTCGTTTGCGCCTTTCCGGTCCCATGCACGATATTGCCGGGGGATGGACCCGCCTCACGCCGCTCGCGCCATGCACCTCATCACGTCCTGAACCTGGCTTGGGCTAAGCGTCCAGCTGGGAATTCGTGTTGTGTGTCACGGCGAGTAAAGCACAAATCGACGGGCCTCGCTATTAGGCGCACGCCCGTGCATTCGCCGGTTTCATCGTGGGGCCGGCGCCCTGAAATGCAAAACGCCGCCCCGTGGGGCGGCGTTGTTGATCGAGAGTGCGGGCGGTTCAGTGCGTGACGGTTTCGCGCTTCGGCACCGGCGCGTGCTCGGCCGCGCGGCCCAGCGCCGAACGATGGCGCGAGTAGACGAAGTAGATCACCAGGCCGATCAGCAGCCACACGACGAACGCGATCCACGTCGCCTTTGCCAGATTGAACATCAGGAACAGGCACGACGCCACCGCGAGAATCGGCACCACCGGCACGCCCGGGCAGCGGAACGCGCGCGGCAGGTCGGGATGCGTGCGACGCAGGATCAGCACGGCGATGGAGACCATCGAGAATGCCGCGAGCGTGCCGATGTTGATCAGCTCGGCCAGCACGTTGAGCGGCACCAGCGCGCCGATCAGCCCGAAGAAGATGCCGACGAGCCACGTCGTGAAGAACGGCGTCGCGTAACGCGGATGCACGCTCGACAGCTTCGCGGGCAGCAGACCGTCGCGCGACATCGCGTAGATGATGCGCGTCTGGCCGTAGCTCATCACCAGAATGACGGTGAGCATGCCGAGCACCGCGCCGAGATCGATGAATCCCGCGACCCAGTTTTGTCCGGCCACTTGCAGCGCGTACGACACCGGATGCGAGATGCTCGCGAACTGCGCTGCCGGCACGATGCCGGTCACGACCGCCGCCACCGCCACGTACAGCACCGCGCAGACGGCCAGCGACGAAATGATGCCGATGGGCAGATCGCGCTTCGGATTCTTCACTTCTTCCGCCGCCGACGACACTGAATCGAAGCCGATGAACGCAAAGAACATCACCGCCGCCGCGCCGAACACGCCCGACCAGCCATTCGGCATGAACGGATGCCAGTTCGCCGGCGTGACGTGGAACACGCCGACCGCGATCACCAGCAGGACGACCGTCACCTTGATCGCGACCATGATGTTGTTGATCCGCGTGGATTCCTTCACGCCGATCGACAGCAGCCACGTGATGACCATCATCACGAGGAACGCGGGCAGGTTGAAGTACGTGACGTGGCCGGGCGACGCGCCGGGCGCGGCGGTCAGCGCGGTCGGCAGGCTGATGCCGAAGCCGGAAAGCAGCGATTGCAGATAGCCCGACCATCCGACCGAAACCGCGGACGTGGCGAGCCCGTACTCCAGCATCAGATCCCAGCCGATGATCCACGCGGCGAGCTCGCCGAGCGTCGCATAGGAGTAGGTGTAGATGGAGCCGGCGACGGGAATGGTCGATGAGAACTCGGCGTAGGCGAGGGCGGCGAAACAGCAGGCGATCGCTGCGACGAGGAACGACACCATGAGCGCCGGACCGGCCTGCACGGCGCCCGTGCCGGTGAGCACGAAGATGCCGGTGCCGATGATCGCTCCGATGCCGAGGAAGGTCAGATCGAGCGCACCGAGCGTTTTCTTGAGAGACGTGCTGTGCGCGCCAGCCAGCATGTGCTCGATGTTTTTCTTGCGGAACAACGACATTGCGGTAAGTCTCCTTTCGGCGCTAGCGTGCGCCTTCCTTCGGGAAAACCCGATATTTTAGCGGAGTCGAGGAGAATGCCCATCATTTGGGCGTCGTGCCCTTTTTTGGCGCGACTTTTTACGAATTTAGCGTGATTGAGATAAATCGGCGGTCGGGCCGCAGTGGTTTCGCGGGAGCGGCGGCGGTTATCCTGTGCCGACGAAAATCCGAAGGAGACAACGTATGGCGATTCGAATAGTGCGGCTCGGCTCACCGCGCGCGGACAACGAAGGCCTGCGTATTGGCACGGTTCGCCGTCCGCCGCGCGGCGTGCCGAAGTCCGAGTTCGCGAGCCGCGATTTCTATGACGTGTGGTATCCGAATCTGTCGCCGTCGCCGGAGTTGGTGGCCAAGGCGCTGCATGCGGAAAGCGACAAGGACTGGCGGGACTTCGTGAAGAAGTTCAAGGCGGCGATGGCGCAGCCGGACGCGAGCAAATCGCTGGATCTGCTGGCCGCGCTGTCGCATACGACGAATCTGTCGGTCGGGTGTTACTGCGAAAACGAGGCGCGATGCCATCGGTCCGTGCTGCGGGAATTGTTGGAGAAGAGGGGAGCGGAGGTAGTTTGAGGGAAGGAGGCGGTGGGCGTCGGACGCTAGGTCCGCGCGTTTATCTTGGGCACGACGCCACTATCAACGAGTTCTTCGATTAGCCGTTGTTCGGCGGCGTCCATCGGGCGGAGTGCTGCACGCGCGGATTGGAAAAGCTGTATCGAGGCTTTCGCGCCTGCGAGTGTCACCGATAGGCTTAATTCGATAGCATCAAGCCGTGCGCTTTGTCCATCGCAGAGTGCTCGCTTCTGATGCGCAACGGTCTCCTGTGCGCACTTGATTCCCACGGCTACTAGACTCAGCTTATGTTCGATCTTGACCGCGCCGGATGCGCTCAAGTCACGCCGTTTGCTCAATGTCTCGCTCCTGTATGAAGGCCGAGCCGCCCCAAAAGCCGGGCGGGCGGGAACAGTGACAAGGTTGGCAGACCCGGAGAATGACCATACCGGCAACCCTTTCGGGTTCCCTGCCACGTCCCGCCCATAGGCGAACAGAAGCACCACGCGCCAGCGGTCAACAGGCGCACGGGGCCTAACGCTAACCCGCATTGCGCGGGCGTCGCGAGTCAAACTCTCTACAGGCTGCCAAGCCCGTCCCGACGCAACCACGCGTCGGACTTCACAGAATACGACAGAACCCCTCACTCCCAGTTCTACGATACCGTCAAAATTCGTTGAATTTGACGTGTCGTGGTCCTTGTCGTGTCTTGCATTGTTGCGCTGCCCGTATGCTGACGATTCGCCCTAAACCGCATGAGTATCGAATACGGGAGTCGAAATACATGCCAAAAATCAAGCATAACGAAATAAAGTGCGGAGGTGGATCATGATGCGCCGTATAGCAGTTGTCGGGGACAAACTCAGTAACGATGGCGAGATTTGTTCTTATCAAGGCCCACAGTTTCTGGTTCACGGGCATCAAGCTGCACTCATAGGCGGCGCGGCTTACTGTCCGGTCTGCAAGACTACAGGCTACATCGCTAAGGATGGCGGGCCGCGTCGTATGAATCTCTTCGTCAGCGAGATTGCAGTGCACGACGATGTTGTTGTGTGCGGCTGCCCCGAACATCCGCGCATCTTTGCCGAGCTTGCGGGAGAAGCATGGTACGACGATATGGCCGAGACACTTCGAAACACCGGACTGCGCAAGACTGAGGGCGGCGGCGCACCGTTAGGGCTGGCCGCGTCAGCTACTGATAACGTGTCGTTCGGCGAGCAAATACGTGCAAACGCATCCCATATTCGTCTCGACGGCTATCCGTACCTCATCGAAATGGCGGACGGTCGCGTGTTCTCTGGTCGCGTAGATTCCAGCGGTGCGCTGCCCCGCATGATGACCGGAGACAACGCTGACGAATACACCGTGTATTGGGGCGAAGACGCCCTTGAGAGATCGAACGAGAACTGATCGATGCCGAACAAGCCGACCAAAGTACGAACCAACCCGACGCCGAACTCCGTCAAGGAAGTGCAGTTGAAAGCTGTGACTTTTCAAGAACTGTGGACTAATTATCCGAGCGGAAACCCATACGACAACCCCGCATATAAGAATCAATGTGCAATCCGCATGAGCGTTACGCTTCATAACGTCGGCATTGGCATGAAGTCGTTTTCTTCGAAGGTCGTGCGGCCCTCTTCTGGTCAGCCGAGCATTGGCCGCATCATTTTGGATGGCAAGGCAACAGCAACGCGAGCCGATGAGATGGGACAATGGCTCAAGCTACAACCTTTCGCCGGGCTACCTAAAGCCGAAAACATCACCGGGTCGGGCTGGCAAGAAAAGATCAAGGGGCGAACCGGGATTGTTCAATTTTCGCAATATTGGACACGCGAGGGTGAGAACGCAGATAGTGCGAGTGGCGGACATATTGATCTATGGAATGGCAGCAAGCTGACGTCACCAAGCGCCGGTGGTGCGGTCGATACATTCATGCGCTTCACGCTTGGCATATCGTCGGCGTGGTACTCCGACCTAGGCAAATCGAAGCAGATTCTCTTCTGGGAAATTCAGTGAAGCGCGCCGCTTGGTCAATCGCTTATCTGTGCGTCGGCGCGGTGTTGTCGTGGCAATCGGCGGTATGGATCAGTCGATTGTCGCGACGACTATCATGGCCGCTGTTTAGCACGCGCTGGCATGATTGCTGGGATATCGAGCATTGTAATGTGTCGGCGTTCGGGTACGCCTCAATCTTGGCGTTCGTCTTTGCTCCGAGCGTAGTTTGGGCCATCGCCGGATTCAAACAACCTGATAGTGCTTCGTTGCGAGTATGGGCGGGCTTGTTACTCGCTTTAGGCACGGTTAGCTTCTATCTGATCTACTACGCGGCTGTATGGCGCTGAATAGATAGCGCGAAGCCCCGCAGTTGCGGGGCTTGCTTTATGAATCGTCAGGAACATGCCGTGTCGATGCATCCGTCAGCGGGCGGCGTTGCTCGAACAAGTCGGTTCTGTGATACGCCGCTTCGATCTTGTTCGCTACCGGATGCCAGCGCTCGCTCTGCAAGGTCGCGCGCAAACCTTGCTCTAGGCGACATTGATGACGCAGCACACCCAGCATTGCCCGATTTTCCTAAACAGTGCCTACACGGAATCCAGAAAGCAAAAGCCCGGTCACACGGACCGGGCTAAGTGCTTGAATTCTTTGGTGGGGCGTGAGTGACTCGAACACTCGACCTACGGATTAAGAGTCCGCTGCTCTACCAACTGAGCTAACGCCCCCAACAGAAGCGAAATTATAGCGGGAGTATTTCGAAAAGCGCAAGCGTCTATCGCAAAAAATTTACGCTCACGAACACCGCGCGGACCGCTGGGCAAAAGCCCCGAGCCGGTATCATGACGCGTCCCCCAACCGCACAAAGCCCAAAAAAATGGACGAAGCCGCCATCCGCGCGTTGCTCAACGACATCCTCGCGCCGTGGGTCCGAGAATTGTCGCTCGCGCCCGAATCCATCGGCGATGATCGCGTCACCTTGCGTCTGCCGTACTCGGATCAGTTGCGGCACGCGGGCGGCGTCATCTGCGGTCAGGTCTTCATGGCTGCCGCCGATACCGCGATGGTCGTCGCCATCTCGCACACGATGGGCGGCTTCTCGCCAATGACCACCGTCTCGCTCAACACCACGTTCATGCGTCCGGTCAAAACCGGCGACGTGCTGGTCACAGCGCGCGTCATGCGCCGGGGCCGCAATCTCGTGTTCGGTGAAATCGACATGCACGACGCCAACGGCGAACTCGCCGCCCACGCCACGACAACCTACGCACTCGTCAGCAAATAAATGTTCGATCAGGTCGTATTCGCCGGCGGCGGCAACCGCTGCTGGTGGCAAGCCGGTTTCTGGGACGTCATCCAGCCGGAATTGAGGCTTAAGCCGCGCATCATCGCGGGCATCTCGGCGGGCGCGGCCACCGCGTGCATGCTCTACACCAACGACGCGCGCTGGGTCATGAACTACTACGCGCAGGCGCTACGCGGCAACACGAAGAACGCGTACTGGGGCAACCTGCTGCGCGGGCAGTCCGTCTTCCCGCATTACCGCATCTATCGGCAGGCACTGCTCGACATCTTCGCGGAGCGTTTCCATGAACTCGCTTCCGCGCCGGAGATTCGCATCGGCGTGTCGCATCTGCCGCGCTGGCTCGGCGCGCGCAGCGCCGTCGCGGCCGGGCTGATTGCGTACAACATCGAGAAGTACGTGCGCAAGACGCTGCACCCGACGCTCGGTCAGGCGCTCGGCTTCCATCCCGAGTTCGTGACGGCGCAGGAATGCGCGAACATCGAAGACCTCGCGGACCTGATCCTGCAATCGTCGAGTACGCCGCCTTTCACGCCGATCCTCCGACGCAACGGCCGCCCCGTGCTCGATGGCGGCATGGTCGACAACGTGCCGGTCTCCGCGCTCGATGCATCGCCGGGAACGGTGCTCGTCATGGTCACGCGGCTTTATCCGCGCGAGCGCACGTTCGTCGTGCCGCACGGCGAGCAGCGGCGCATCTACGTGCAGCCGTCGCGCAAGGTGCCGATATCGAGCTGGGACTATACGAGCCCGTCCCAGATGCAGCATGCTTATGACCTGGGCCGCGCGGACGGCGAAAACTTTCTCAAGCGCCTTCCGCATCTGATGGATGCCGCATCGCACATTGCCTAGCCAGGCAAAAGGAGCGCGCCATGCCAAAGCAGCACACCTACGAACTCACCGTCGCATGGACGGGCAATCGCGGTTCCGGCACCTCCGCCTACGACGCCTACTCGCGCGACCACGTCGTGCGCGTCGCGGGCAAGGCCGCGATCGAGGCATCGAGCGATCCCGCTTTTCGCGGCGATCCCACGCGCCACAATCCGGAGGAACTGTTCGTGGCGTCGCTGTCGTCGTGTCACATGCTTTGGTATCTGCACTTGTGCGCGGTCAACAAGATCGTCGTGACCGGCTATGTCGACGGAGCCATCGGCATCATGCAGGAGGACGCGAACGGTAGCGGCCGCTTCGCCGATGTGCTGCTGCGCCCGCGCGTGACCATCGGCGCGGGCGGCGACACTGCGCTCGCGACGCGCCTGCACGAAGAGGCGCACCGCTTCTGCTTCATCGCGAACTCGGTGAATTTTCCGGTGCGCTGCGAGCCGTCGATCGACGTATCGACGGCCTGACGCATCGACCGCTCAGCGGCGGCGCGCGTGCTGCAGCGCTTCGGGATTCGACACGCTCGAGGTATCGCCGGCATCGAAGGCGAGGATGTTGCTGAACGCCGCGCTGAAGTAAAGCTCGTAGCTCTCGCGCTCCACATAGCCGATGTGCGGCGTGCAGATCACGTTTTCCATGCGCAACAGGCCGTAGCCCTGCAGGATCGGCTCGCTCTCGTAGACATCGACCGCGACCATCCCCGGCCGGTTGTGATGCAGCGAATTCAGCAGCGCGTTCTCTTCGAGCAGCTCGGCGCGGCTCGTGTTGACGAAGAGCGCGGTCGGCTTCATGCGCATCAGATCTTCCGTGCGGACGATGCCGCGCGTCTCGTCGTTCATACGCAGATGCACGGTGAGCACGTCGCTCTGCTCGAAGAGCGCCTCGCGGGTTTCCGCGACGGCGAAGCCATCCTCGCGCGCCGCCGCCAGCGAGTGCTCGCGGCCGTGCACGAGCACGTTCATGCCGAACGCCTTGCCGTAGCCCGCCACCAGCTGGCCGATCTTGCCGTAACCCCAGATGCCGAGCGTCTGCCCGCGCAGCACCTGCCCGAGGCCGAAGTTCGGCGGCAGGGCCGACGTCTTCAGCCCCGACTGCTGCCACGCGCCCTGCTTCAGGTTCGCGACGTATTGCGGAATGCGACGCTGCGCCGCCATGATCAGCGCCCACGTCAGTTCGGCCGGCGCGACCGGCGATCCGGTGCCTTCCAGCACGGCGATGCCGCGTTCCGTACATGCGTCGATATCGATATGTCCGCCGCCCGCGCGGCCCGTCTGGCTGATCATGCGCAGCTTCGGGCATTTATCGAGGAGTTGCGAACTGATGCGCGTGCGTTCGCGGATCAGCACGAGCGCATCGACTTCCGACAGTCTGCTAGCCAACTGTCCGAGTCCACGCACCGTGTTATTAAAGACTTTCACTTCGTGATCATCGAGAAGATGGAAGCAGTCGAGCTTCCTTACGGCGTCCTGGTAGTCGTCGAGAATGGCGATTTTCATGGGTTTTGATTGGCTTTTTGTAGGCATCGAACATGCTGCATTTTTGGTCCGGCTTGCGAAATAGAGCGGATTAACTTCGGGTAATTACCGAGAAAGCCGCACTAAATCGCAGGAACTGTGATCTCACTGCGCAGCATCAAAGCAGGGCTGCATGGCGGTGTTAAGCTCATTTCCTCGTTTCCGAGCAAATAACCCGCTCGGGAAACAAAAAAATGCGGCGCCATTGCGGAAAACACGGTAATCCGCAAGGGGACAGGCCGCTTAGTATCTCTTTTTAACAGTTTGTTCCTTAGCGACGCAAGCCGCCTGGCGCTGCGTCGCAGGATCAGGCCCGATGACGCCGCAATCGGCAAAGGGAACCGTCTTTCGTGCGACGAATATCTTTTGAAAATGCACGGTGGTTCCGGTCGCAATGCCTCTCGCATGCAGCGTCAGGGCTCACGGTTTTCATTGCAGAAACGGAGACAACTCGATGAACCAGCCCGCAGTAGCCGAAGAAAATAAAAACAACGTCGTCGACGTCCAGGCGCCGGCCTATGTCCGGCACCGACGATTGATCCAATGGGTTCAACGCGTCGCCGCGCTGACAAAACCCGATCGCGTCGTCTGGTGCGACGGCACGCAAGCCGAATACGACCGGCTCTGCGAACAGATGGTCGCCGCCGGCACGATGAAGAAGCTCAATTCCGCCAAACGCCCCAACTCCTTTCTGGCTTGCTCCGATCCCTCGGATGTCGCGCGCGTCGAAGACAGAACGTTTATCTGCTCGGAGCGCCCGGAAGATGCCGGCCCCACGAACAACTGGATCGACCCGCAGGAAATGCGCTCGACGCTCGACGGCCTCTTCGACGGCGCGATGCGCGGCCGCACGATGTACGTCGTGCCGTTCTCGATGGGCCCGCTCGGCTCGCCGATCGCGCATATCGGCGTGGAATTGTCGGATAGCCCGTACGTCGTCACGAACATGCGGATCATGACGCGCATGGGCCGCGAGGTGTTCGAAGTCCTCGGCGAGGAAGGCGAGTTCGTGCCCTGCGTGCATTCGGTCGGCGCACCGCTCGCCGATGGCCGCAAGGACGTGCCGTGGCCGTGCAACGACACGAAGTACATCGTGCATTTTCCGAAGACGCGGGAAATCTGGAGCTTCGGCTCGGGCTACGGCGGCAACGCGCTGCTCGGCAAGAAGTGCTTCGCGCTGCGCATTGCGTCGACCATGGGCCGCGACGAAGGCTGGCTCGCCGAACACATGCTCATTCTCGGCGTCACGTCGCCCGAGGGGCGCAAGCACCACGTCGCGGCGGCGTTCCCGTCGGCGTGCGGCAAGACCAACTTCGCGATGCTGATCCCGCCGCAAGACCTGAACGGCTGGAAGGTGACGACGATCGGTGACGACATCGCGTGGATCAAGCCCGGCAAGGATGGCCGGCTGTACGCGATCAACCCGGAAGCCGGCTACTTCGGCGTCGCGCCGGGCACGAGCGAAAAGACCAACTTCAACGCGATGGCGACGCTCAAGGAAAACGTGATCTTCACGAACGTCGCGCTGACCGACGACGGCGACGTTTGGTGGGAAGGCATGACGGACACGCCGCCCGCGCATCTGATCGACTGGCAGGGTCGCGACTGGACGCCCGAGCTCGCGAAGGAGACCGGCGCGAAGGCCGCGCATCCGAACGCGCGTTTCACGGCGCCGGCATCGCAATGTCCGTCGATCGATCCGGACTGGGAGAACCCGGCGGGCGTGCCAATCGATGCGTTCATCTTCGGCGGACGCCGTTCGACGACCGTGCCGCTCGTCACCGAAGCGCGCGACTGGAAGGAAGGCGTCTACATGGCCGCGACGATGGGCTCCGAAACCACGGCCGCCGCCGCGGGGCAACAGGGCGTCGTGCGCCGCGATCCGTTCGCGATGCTGCCGTTCTGCGGCTACAACATGAGCGACTATTTCGGCCACTGGCTGAAGATCGGCGAGCGCCTCGAAGCGCTCAACGCGAAGGCGCCGAAGTTCTTCTGCGTGAACTGGTTCCGCAAGGGCGACGACGGCAAGTTCGTGTGGCCGGGCTTTGGCGAAAACATGCGCGTGCTGAACTGGATGGTCGGCCGCATCGAAGGCACGGCGAGCGGCGAGGAACACGCGTTCGGCATTTCGCCGCGTTACGAGGACATCGACTGGGGCGGGCTGAACTTCACGCGCGACCAGTTCGAGCAGGTCATCTCGGTCAACGACGCCGCATGGCGCGACGAACTCGCGCTGCACGACGAGCTGTTCACCCGTCTGCAGCAAGGGCTGCCGGACGCACTGCCGGAAGCCAAGGCCGGCATGGAGAAGCGGCTCGCGGCCTGATTCCCGGCCGCTTCGCATCGCCCGGCGGTCGACATCGCCGGGCAAAGTTCAACACGGTGCGGGCGGGGAGTGTCTCCTTCCCCGCCGGCCGCCCTTCGCCCACGAATTTTTTCGAAAAGGCAACCGCCAACCGCAACTTCTGCACGATTTCCTCAGTCCTAGGATAATTCTGAATTGCCTTGCAGCAGAATTGATAGCCGCCTGGCGGCAGGAGTTGTCCCATGGATCATTTGCAGTCGATGAGAGTGTTCGTCCGCGTGGCCGATCTCGGCAGTTTTGCCAGAGCCGCGAGCGCGATGGATATCTCGAACGCGGTCGCGACGCGGCACGTCGCGGATCTCGAAGGCCGCCTCGGCACGCGCCTGCTCAATCGCACCACGCGCAGTCTGTCGCTCACGGAGTCGGGTCAGGTTTATCTCGAACGTGCGCGCCAGATTCTCGATGAACTCGAAGACGTCGAACAGATGGTCGTCGCGCGCAATCACGAGCCGCTCGGCTCGCTGCGTATCGTCGCGCCGGTCGTGTTCGGGCTGCACAATCTCGCGCCGGTATTGCAGACGTACGCGCAGCGCTATCCAAAAGTGATCCCCGATGTGACGCTCGTGGACCGCCAGGTCGATCTGGTGGAGGAAGGGTTCGATGTCGGCATCGTCATCGCGCGGCAAGTGAAGAGCGCGAGCGTCGTCACGCGGCGGCTGACGACCGGCTGCATGACCGTCTGCGCAACGCCGGCGTATCTGGAGAAGCGCGGCACGCCGACGCGTCCCGAGCATCTGCTGGAACATCCGTGCCTTAGCCTGCCGTCCGAGTATTGGGGCGACGAACGCGTGTTTACCGGCCCCGAGGGCGAAGTGCGCGTGCGGCCGTCGAACGTGATCATCGCGAACAATACGGAGATGCTGCGGCAGTTCGCGCTGCTGGGCATGGGCATCGCGATTCTGCCGAGCTATCTGATCGGCAACGATACGAAGCGCGGCCAGCTCGTGCGCCTGCTGAGCGACTATCAGTTGCCGCAGGTCGAAATCAACGTCGCATATCCGAGCCGGCGGCATTTGCCGGCGAAGGTGCGGACCTTCATCGATCACCTCGTCGAGCACTTCAGCCAGACGCCGAATCATCAGCTCGGCGAACAATGGATCCGCGACGGCATGGGCAAGCCCGTCGCGGCTGGCGCGCAGCCGCACTACGAATCCGCCGATGAACCGCAAGCGCCGCCGCCCGCGCCGCGCTCGCGTTCGATCGATGGTGAACTGGGGCCGAAGCTGTCGAAGCCGTCGCGAACGAGAGGGCGCGTGCCGGCGGCATCGCCGTTCTGAGTTTTGCCGGAGTGGCAGCATGAGAAGGCCCGGGAGATTTCGTTTCCCGGGCTTTTTGCTTTTTAGCGAGCGTCGCGCTCTGCTGACGTAAAAAAGCCCGCGAATCGCTTCGCGGGCCTGATGCTTCCTCATGTCGGCGTTAGTGCGCCGGAGCGAGTTATCCCGCCTTTCGCGCCGCAGTCTTCTTGACGGCGGCCTTCTTCGCTGGCGCTTTCTTCGCCGCGACGGTCTTCGTCGCGGCTTTGGCGCGCGTCGTTTTCGCGGCTACGGCGACGTCGCTATCGCCTTCGTCGGCGTTATCGGTCTGCGGCTCGGCAGCGGCGCCGCGCTTGGCCGCCGTTTTCGCGCCCGGCTTGGCTTCCTTCTTTTCGAATTCGAAGCCGATCTTGCCGTCCGGCTGTTTGACGAGGAACGCCTTGAAGTTGCGCCCGGTCCGTGACGACTTGAAGTTCGTCAGCAAGTCCGTGCGGCCGCCGTTCAGCAGCTTTTCCATCTGCTCGCGCCCGATTTCCTGTTGCAGGATGACCTTGCCCGAGCGGAAATCGCACGTCTTCGGATTCGCGACGGAGTTCTCGCAGACATAGCTCATGCCGTGCTCGAACACCCGCGACTGACATTTCGGACACGCGCCGACCGGCGTCTGCTCCGAGAAGTCGGGCGGTTCACCATCTTCGCCGCCGGTGTCCTGGCCGAAGTCGAATTCGAGCTTGAAGTTCTTGATTTCGTCGTCGAAGGAGAGCTTCAGGATGGCCGAGAACGGACGCCCCATCTTGCTGCGGAAGCCTGACAGCGGCCCAATGGTTTTTTCGCGCAGCAGTTCTTCCACTTCCGGAATTTCGAACTGACGTCCGCCCGGAATCTTCGAGATCGAGAACTCGCACTTCGTACACGCGAACCGGCGATAGTTCTCCTTCACCTGCGCGCCGCAATTCGGGCACGGCGTTTCGAGCGTCGCGTAATCGCCGGGGATAGTGTCCGAGTCATACTCTTTCGCGCGCTTCACGATGGTCTGCGTCATGCGGGCGATTTCCTGCATGAACGCATCGCGATGCAGGTTGCCGCGCTCCATCTGCGACAGCTTGTGTTCCCACTGGCCGGTCAGTTCCGGCGCGGTCAGTTCCTCGACGCCCAGGCCGCGCAGCAGCGTCATCAACTGGAACGCCTTGGCCGTCGGGATCAGTTCGCGGCCCTCGCGGACCATGTATTTCTCGCCGAGCAACCCTTCGATGATCGCGGCGCGTGTCGCCGGCGTGCCGAGACCCTTCGCGGCCATCGCGTCGCGCAGTTCTTCGTCTTCGACGAGCTTGCCCGCACCTTCCATCGCCGACAGCAGCGACGCTTCGTTGTAGCGCGCGGGCGGCTTGGTCACGAGCGCCTGCGCGGCGACCTTGTCGACGTCGACCTTTTCGCCCTTCTGTACCGGCACGAGGTTGCCGTCTTCGCCCGCAGCCTCGCGGCCATAGACCTGGAGCCAGCCCGGTTCGACCAGCACCTTGCCTTCGGTCTTGAAGTGATGCCCCGCGACTTCGGTGATGCGTGTCGTCACCAGATATTCCGCAGCCGGGAAGAACACCGACAGGAAGCGCTTGACGACGAGGTCATACAGCTTCTGCTCCGGCTCCGACAGCGCCTTCGGCGCCTGCAGCGTCGGGATGATGGCGAAGTGATCGCTGATCTTCGAATTGTCGAAGATGCGCTTGTTCGGCTTGACCCAGCCCTTGTCGAGCACCTGCTTGGCAAACGGCAGGTAGTTGTTGCTCTCCTTCAGCATGGTCAGCGTGTCCTTGACCGTGCCGAGATAGTCTTCCGGCAGCGCACGGGCATCGGTACGCGGGTAGGTCAGGACCTTGTGCTTTTCGTACAGAGCCTGCGCCAGGCCGAGCGTGTTCTTCGCCGAGAAGCCAAAGCGGCTGTTCGCTTCGCGCTGCAGGCTCGTCAGGTCGAAGAGCAGCGGCGACAGTTGCGTGGACGGCTTCGATTCCTCGGTGACGGTGCCGGACTTGCCGCGGCACGCCGCCACCACCGATTCCGCCGCCGCGAGACTCCAGAGGCGCGAGTCGCGCTGCTCCGGATCGTTCTCGACGCGCTTGAATTTCGGGTCGTACCAGCGGCCCTCGTAGATGCCCTTCGCGGCCACGAACTCGGCGCGCACTTCCCAATAGTCGCGCGGCACGAAGCGGCGAATCTTTTCTTCGCGTTCGACGACGATCGACAACGTTGGTGTCTGAACGCGGCCAACGGTCGTCAGGAAGAAACCGCCGCCCTTGCTGTTGAACGCGGTCATCGCGCGCGTGCCGTTGATGCCGACGAGCCAGTCCGCTTCCGAGCGGCAGCGGGCGGCGTCGGCGAGCGGCTGCATGTCGGCGTCGCTGCGCAGATGCGCGAAGCCTTCGCGGATGGCGGCGGGCGTCATCGACTGGAGCCAGAGCCGCTGAACGGGCTGCTTCGCCTTCGCGTGCTGTGCGATCAGGCGGAAAATCAGCTCGCCCTCACGCCCCGCGTCGCATGCGTTGATGAGCCGGTCGATGTCCTTGCGTTTCAGCAGCTTCGTCAGGACCTTCAGCCGCGATTCGCTTTTCGCAATCGGGTTCAGGTCGAAATGCGGCGGAATGACGGGCAGGTTCGCGAAGCTCCATTTACCGCGCTTGACGTCGTATTCCTCGGGCGCGGCGATTTCGAGCAGGTGGCCGACCGCGGACGAGAGAACGTACTCGTCGCTCTCGTAGTACTCGTCATGCTTCGTGAAGCCGCCCAGCGCGCGCGCGATGTCGTTCGCGACGGAGGGCTTCTCAGCGATGATCAGGGCTTTGGACATGACTCAATATGGTTGTGGTCTGGCAGCGGCCCCGTTTGGACCGCATAACGACCGCTTTATAGCACAGGCTTTGCGCGATGCGCGCCGCGGCTGCGATTAGGACGCGCGGCGAACCGGCGGTTTCCGACCGTTTCGACGCCCGTAATGCCCCAGTTTTGTCTACGCCGTAGCAAGCGCCGGGCGCAGCTTCGGTGCGCCTGCCATGTTGGGCAGCGCGGTCAGGTCGGTGAGCATCCGCTCGACGATCGACACCTGCGGCAGCACCGTGCCAAAGAAGCGCGTCGTGATCGAATCTTCGATCAGGATGGTCGGGAAATTCTCGAC
Organism: Caballeronia grimmiae; assembly: GCF_000698555.1. Classification (GTDB taxonomy): domain Bacteria; phylum Pseudomonadota; class Gammaproteobacteria; order Burkholderiales; family Burkholderiaceae; genus Caballeronia; species Caballeronia grimmiae. Next base: position 39,745 of record NZ_JFHE01000030.1, read on the forward strand.
ATCGAGGTCGTCGAAACGGTCCGCATGATTCTCGATATCGATCCACGCGAAGCAGATGTCCGGATGCGCGGCGGCGAGCCTGTCGAATCCTTCGCGATACTCCCGGCACGTTCCGCACCACTCCGCGCACAGGCATGCCACGAACAGCGTGCCGGGCTCGGCGACGCGCTCGGCGATCTGATCGGCATCGGTGTCGAGATTGAGCGCGGACATGGCGTTTGCGAAATCCTTCTTGGGGCAGGGCGTGACGGGCTAATTTCCCGCGAATGTAGCACGAGGCGACTTCACGAGCGTTCGAGCGCGGCGTAGCGGCCGCCAGGCAGCGCGGTCGCGACGCCCGCCAGTTCGAGCTGCAGCAGCGCCGCCTGAATCGCGGCCCCGTGCAGATCGGTCCGCGCAGCGAGAATTTCAAGCGTCGCGGGCGCGTGACCGAGCGCGGCGAGCACGCGTTCGGCGTCGGCGGACGGTTGAGCCTCGGGCAGCCGCGCCGACGCCCACGACGCGCTGGCCGGCCCGGGCTGCGTGCCCCCCGTGCGATTGCTTCCGCGTCTGCGCGCTGTCGGGAAGCCGAATTCTTCGAGCACGTCTTCGGGTATCTCGACGAGCTTCGCCCCTTGCTTGATGAGGCGATGGCATCCCTGCGACAGCGGCGCGTGAATCGACCCCGGAATCGCAAAAACGTCCCGCCCCATTTCGTTGGCCAGCCGCGCGGTGATCAGCGATCCCGAGCGCATCGCCGCTTCCACGATCAGCACGCCGCCCGACAACCCCGCGATCAGCCGGTTGCGCTGCGGAAAGTTCGCCGACCGCGCGGGCGTGCCGAGCGGCCATTCCGACACGATCGCGCCGTCGCGGGCGATCTCATGCGCGAGCGTATGGTTCTGCGCCGGATAGACGAGATCCGCGCCCGTCCCGATGACGGCGATCGTTCCCCCGCGACCGTCGAGCGCCCCGCGATGCGCGGCGGCGTCGATGCCAAGCGCCATCCCCGAAACGACCGCCAGCCCCGCGTCCGACAGCGACCGCGCAAAGCGGCGCGCGTCCTCCGCGCCTTGCGGCGAAGCGTGCCGGCTGCCGACGATCGCCACGGCGCGCGCCTGGAGCACGTCGAGCCGGCCTATCGCGTAGAGCAGCGGCGGCGGATCGGGCATCGTCAGCAGGGCTTGCGGATAGTCCGTGTCGGCGAGCGTGAGTATCCGGTTGCCGGGCTCGGACGCCCATTCGCGCACCCGTTCAATATAGTCATCGAAAGAGACGCCTTCGATATCGCCGGGCGGCGCGACGACGGCTTTCGCCGCGTTTTCGTCAGCGACCTGTGCGATCGAGGCGAAACTTTCCGACAGCACTTCCAGCGGTCCGCCGAACGCGCCGAGCAGCGTGCGCAACGCCAGCGGACGCAGGCCCCTCGCATGCGCGAGGCGCAACCACGCGCGCAGTTCTTCGCCATCGGCATCGGACGGCGGCGCGGCGGTTTCGGGAGTTGCGGTATCGGTCGGCAGGGTGGCGGTCGTCATGTTAAGATTTTTGATCCCGTACATATTAAGAATCGTCGCCCGGCCGCGCTTGCAGTCCGTAGCGACGCTGTCTGGCCGCTTGCCGGCGGCGTTGAATCCCGTGGATTCACCCGCATATCTTCGGCATGCCGCCACCCATCCGCAACCTGGCCGAATGGCCGACTTCACACGCGTCGCGGCGCGCGTAGACAATCCGAATCATGGCTCTGCTCAACATACTCAACTACCCGGACAAGCGGCTGAACAAGGTGGCGAAGCCTGTCGCCGTGGTGGACGACCGCATTCGAAAGCTCGTCGCGGACATGGCCGAGACCATGTATGCCGCGCCCGGCGTCGGCCTCGCGGCGACGCAAGTGGACGTGCACGAGCGCGTGATCGTCATCGACGTGTCGGACACGCACGACCAGCTGATGGTGTTCATCAACCCGGAAATCGTCTGGGCGAGTGAAGTCAAGAAAGAGTGGGAAGAGGGCTGCCTGTCGGTCCCGGGCATCTACGATTTCGTCGAGCGTCCCGACAAGGTTCGCGTCAAGGCGCTGAACGAAAAGGGCGAGACCTTCGAACTGGATTGCGATGATCTGCTCGCGGTCTGCATCCAGCACGAGATGGATCATCTGGCGGGGCACGTGTTCGTCGAATATCTGTCGTCGCTCAAGCAGACGCGCATTCGCGGCAAGATGAAGAAGCTGGAAAAGGCGCTCTGAGGCGCACCGGAATCACGTTTTTTGCAGGCACGCCTGAAGGTAGCTTTCATCGATGACTCAATCGCTGCGCGTCGTTTTCGCCGGCACGCCTGAATTCGCCGCCGCCGCGCTCGCCGCCATTCATGCGGCCGGCTTTCAGGTTCCGCTCGTCCTGACCCAGCCGGACCGGCCCGCCGGACGCGGCATGAAGCTGACCGCGAGCCCGGTCAAACGCTTCGCGCTCGAACACGGATTGGCCGTTGCGCAGCCGACATCGCTGCGGCGCGCGGGCAAGTATCCGCAGGAAGCGGCCGACGCCATCGACCTGCTTCGCGCCACGCCGCACGATGTCATGGTCGTGGCCGCTTACGGGCTGATTCTTCCGCAGGAAGTGCTCGACATTCCGCCGCGCGGCGCGATCAACATTCACGCATCGTTGCTGCCGCGCTGGCGCGGAGCCGCGCCGATTCACCGCGCAATCGAAGCTGGCGACACCGAAACCGGCATAACGCTGATGCAGATGGACGCCGGCCTCGACACCGGCGCGATGATCCGCGAAGCGCGCACCAACATCGATCCCGACGACACCACCGCCACGCTGCACGACAGGCTCGCGGAAATGGGCGCGAATCTGATCGTCGCGGCATTGCGCGACCTCGAACGCGACGGCTCGCTTCCGTCGATACCCCAGCCCGACGACGGCACGACGTATGCCGAAAAGATCGCCAAGCACGAAGCGGCGCTCGACTGGCGACGGCCAGCGGAGGCGCTCGTCCGGCAAGTGCGGGCCTTCGATCCGTTCCCGGGTGCGGTCGGAACGCTCGGCGATGCCGCCATCAAGATCTGGGCGGCCCAGCCGTTGAGCGGCGTGACGGGCGAGCCGGGCGTGATCGTGGACGTATCGCCGGAAGGGGTCGTCGTCGCGTGCGGCGACGGCGCGCTCAGGCTCACGCAGTTGCAGAAGCCGGGCGGCAAGCGTCTGCCGGTGCGCGAATTCCTCGCCGGCGCGCCTTTGTCGAAAGGACAGCGGTTCACCGTTCACGGCGACAAGCGCGGCTTAGAATAAAGAGATCGGTCACAAGCCCGTCTGGAGGCTTCTCATGCTTGGCATCACCGGTTTCGCCTTCTTTCTCGTCGCCGTCTTCCTGCTCAACGTCACGCCGGGACCAGATACCGCTTACATCGTCGGGCGCAGTGTCGCGCAAGGCCGGGGCGCGGGCATCGTCTCCGCGCTCGGCATCTCGGCGGGCTGCATCGTGCATACGCTCGCTTGCGCGTTCGGGCTGACGGCGATTCTCGCGGCATCCGCGACGGCGTTCACCGTCGTCAAGATCGCGGGCGCGATTTACCTGATCTATCTGGGCGTGCGGCTCATCTTCGCGAAGCACGAGGACACGAGCGACGCCTCGAATGCCCAGGCAAGCGCGAAGTCCGCGCCCAAGTCGCTTCGGCAACTCTTCACGCAGGGCTTCGTCACCAACGTGCTGAATCCGAAGGTGGTGCTGTTCTTCGTCTCCTTCTTCCCGCAGTTCGTCGCCGCCGACAGCCAGCACAAGACGCTCGCGTTTCTCACGCTCGGCCTCGTGTTCATCGCGATGAGCACGGTCTGGAACAGCTTCGTCGCGTGGATCGCGGGCAGCGTCACCGAGCGGTTCTCCGGTAAGCCGGGCGTCAAGCGGTGGCTGGATCGCGGCGTCGGCGGTGCGTTCGTCGGCCTCGGCATCAAGCTGGCGACATCGCACAGATAGTTGAATTATTCGTGCATGACCCTATCTAACATTTTGCTTACAATGGCTAGCCCGGTCGACTAACCGGGCCCACCGCGCAAATTGCGCATCGTATTAGGGAGAAGGAGCTCCGCATATGTTCAACTGGGTCAAAACCGCGATGCTGATGGCAGCGATCACGGCCCTTTTCGTCGTGATCGGCGGCATGATCGGCGGATCGAAGGGCATGATGATCGCGCTGCTGATCGCGCTCGGCATGAATTTTTTCTCGTACTGGTTCTCGGACAAGATGGTTCTGCGCATGTACAACGCGCAGGAAGTCGACGAAACCACTGCGCCGCAGTTTTATCGCATGGTGCGCGAGCTCGCCACGCGCGCTCAATTGCCGATGCCACGCGTCTATCTGATCAACGAAGACGCGCCGAACGCGTTCGCCACGGGGCGTAATCCCGAGCACGCGGCGGTGGCGGCGACCACCGGCATTCTGCGCGTGCTGTCCGAGCGCGAACTGCGCGGCGTGATGGCGCACGAACTGGCGCACGTGAAGCATCGCGACATTCTCATCTCGACGATCTCGGCGACGATGGCCGGCGCAATCTCCGCGCTTGCCAACTTCGCGATGTTCTTCGGCGGACGCGATGAAGAAGGCCGTCCTTCGAACCCGATCGCGAGCATCGCGGTGGCGATTCTCGCGCCGATCGCCGGTGCGTTGATCCAGATGGCGATTTCCCGCGCCCGCGAATTCGAAGCGGACCGCGGCGGCGCGCAGATTTCGGGCGATCCGCAGGCGCTCGCGAGCGCGCTGGAAAAGATCCACGCGTATGCGTCGGGGGTGCCGTTCCCGGCAGCCGAAGCGCACCCGGCCACGGCGCAGATGATGATCATGAATCCGCTGTCGGGCGGGAGCATCGCGAACTGGTTCTCGACGCACCCGGCGACCGAGGAGCGTGTCGCGCGGTTGATGGAGATGGCGCGCACCGGCCGGATGTAATCCACCGAGCGGCGGTTCGAAAGGCCGTCCCGAGTGATCGGGGCGGCTTTTTTTGTCTGGCGTCCATCCGTGATGCCCGTCCCCGTTGCCCGCACGACCGGAGCCCGTTTCCTCGCACGTTACAATCCTCGTTTGCGCAAGCCTAACCCACCCTACATGACCGACAAGCCTTCCCGGCGGCACGACGCCGCGCCTCAGCCGCCGCGCGGGCCGTCCCGCATGAGTGCGCCGCATCTTGCGCCCGATTCGCTCGCGTTCGCGCTCGATTGCGCGGCGCAGGCCGTCGGCGCGGTGCGCGCGGGGTCGGCTCTGCCCGCCGCGATTCAGACGGTCGTCGCGTCGGGCAAGCATCCGGGGGCGCGCGGCGCGATTCAGGACATCGCGTATCGCACGATGCGCCGCCTGGCGCTGGCCGATGCGCTGCTGCACAAGCTCGTCCGCAAAGCCCCGCCGCCGCACGTCGGCAACGTTCTGACGTGCGCCTTCGCGCTGCTCACCGACGACCAGGCGCACGCCGCGTACGCGCCGTTCACCGTCGTCGATCAGGCCGTGAGCGCAATCGCCGCGCGTCGCGAATTCGCGTTCGCCAAGGGACTCGTGAACGCGGTGCTGCGCAACTTTCTGCGCGAACGCGACGCGCTCATCGACGAGGCGATCAAGAGCCCCGTCGCGCGGTGGAACTATCCGCAATGGTGGATCGACGCTGTCCGGCGCGCCCAGCCGCAAGCGTGGGAGCACATTCTGGAAGCGGGCAACGCGCAAGGCCCGCTCACGCTGCGCGTGAACGCGCGGCACGCGACTGTCGATGCTTACCTCGATCGCCTGAAGTCCGAGCACATCGACGCGCAAGCGGCCGGCCTGCACGCGGTGCGCCTGAAAACGCCGATGCCCGTCGATCGCATTCCCGGCTTCGCGCAAGGCGAAGTGTCCGTGCAGGACGCGGGCGCGCAACTCGCGGCCCAATGGCTCGACGCCCGTGACGGCATGCGCGTGCTCGACGCGTGCGCCGCGCCCGGCGGCAAGACCGGACACATCCTCGAACTCGCGCAAGTCGATCTCGTCGCGCTCGAAAGCGACGCCGACCGCGCAAGCCGCATCGGACAGAATCTCGAGCGCCTGAAACTCTCGGCCGATGTTCGCGTCGGCGATGCCGGCGACCCTTCGCCCTGGTTCGACGGCGCGCCCTTCGATCGCATTCTCGCGGACGTGCCGTGCTCGGCGTCGGGCATCGTGCGGCGTCATCCGGACATTCGCTGGCTGCGCAGGGCATCGGATATTCCCGCGCTCGTCGACGAACAAAGACGAATTCTTTCGGCGCTGTGGCCGCTCGTCGCGAAGAGCGGCGAACTGCTTTACGTGACGTGCTCGATCTTTCCAGAGGAGGGCGAAGAGCAGGCCCGCTGGTTTGAAGCGACCCATGAAGATGCGGTACGATTGGACGCGCCGGGGCAACTGCTGCCGACGGCGGCGCGCGCGAGCGCGAGTGCGGTGCAAGCGTCACCGGACGAAACATCCATCGAACGCCACGGTCCGGGCGATGCAGAGGGCGGAAGCACGCCATCGAACCGGAACGCGGACGTCATCGCGGACCACGACGGATTCTTCTACGCGCGCTTTCAGAAACGGTGACGATAAAACGCATTCTTCCGCTTCGGCTCGCGGCCGTCATCTGGACTGCGCTGGCGCTCTGGCTGAGCTTCGCCGCAGTGCAACCCGCGCTCGCCGAAACGATCTCCGTGCAGCGCGCGTCGTTGCAGGCGGACAATACCGGCTGGAGTCTCGATGCGCATTTCGACTTCGATCTCAACAGCAGTCTTGAAGAAGCCGTGAATCGCAGCGTGCCGCTCTACTTCACCATCGACTTCGCGCTGTCGCGGCCGCGCTGGTACTGGTTCGACGAAGAGCCGGTCAACGTGTCGCAAAGCATCCGCCTGTCGTATCAACCGCTGACAAACGAATACCGCGTGTCGACGGGCGGCCTGCAGTTGCGCTTTGCATCGCTGAACGAAGCGTTGGCGGTCATCAAGCATGTCACGTCGTGGCATGTGATCGACCGCAATCAGGTGCATATCGGAGAAACGTATAACGCATCGGTGCGAATGCAGCTCGACATCGCGCTGATGCCCAAGCCGTTCCAGATCGACGCGGTCAATAACCGCGACTGGAACCTTTCCTCGGACTGGAAGCGATTCACTTTTACGGCGGCGGAACGTGCGAAATAGATTTCGACGCGGCCGCACGGACATGAAGAGTCTTGTCGTTCGGCTGCTAGTTTCGACAGTTGCGCTCACGGCGGTTCTGCTGCTCGTGATGCTCGCGCTCGCGAGCGCGAATACGGAGTTCTTTGACCGCTATTACGGCTGGCTATATGCCGCGAACGTGGTGGTCGCCTGCGTGTTCATGCTGATCGTCATCGGCCTCACGCTGATCATCGTGTCGCGCGTGAGGCAGGGGCGCTTCGGCACGCGGCTGCTCGCCAAACTCGCGCTCATCTTTGCGCTCGTCGGCGTGCTGCCGGGCGCGATCATCTACGTCGTGTCGTATCAGTTCGTGTCGCGAAGCATCGAATCCTGGTTCGATGTGAACGTCGAGACCGCGCTCACGTCCGGCCTGACGCTCGGGCGCGGGATGCTCGAAACTTCGCTCGCCGATTTCAAGAACCGCGGCCGTCAGATGAGCGATCAACTGGCGAGCGCCGATCCGTCGAGCCTCACGCTCTCGCTTCTGCGTCTGCGCGATCAATACGGCGTGCAGGATGCCGTCGTGTTCGAGCGTCCGCGCGATCAATACAACCGCGAGGACCTCAACGCGGGCGGCGGGTCGCTGCGCGTGCCCGGCCTGCGGACCATCGCGCAGGCTTCGGGCAACATCTATGCGCTGCTGCCGACGAACGAACCAAACGGCGCAATGCTGAAGGCGGCGCAGGATCGGCCGTTCGGCGCGATAGAAGGCGAGATAGACGGCGATCCGTCATCGAACGGGCCGAAGGGCGCGCTTCGTCTTCGCGTCATCACGAAGATTCCCGACCCGACGACCACCACGGAATTCCAGCACGTCGATCGCTTCCTGCAGATCGAGCAGCCCGTGAGCCAGGAGCTCGCGCGCAATGCGGATGCGGTGCAGCGCGCGTATCGCGAGTATCAGGAGAAGCGGCTCGGGCGCACCGGCTTGCGGAAGATGTATATCGGCACGCTGACGCTCGCGCTCTTCCTGGCGACGTTCATCGCGATGATGCTTGCGCTCGCGCTCGGCAATCAGCTTGCGCGGCCGTTGTTCCTGCTCGCGCAGGGCACGAAGGAAGTGGCCGAAGGCGATTACACGCCTAAACGCGAGATCAATTCGCGCGACGAGCTGGGCTTTCTCACGCAGTCTTTCAACGCGATGACGCGCCAGCTATCCGAAGCGCGGGCGGCGGTCGAGAACAACCGCATCGCGCTGGAACATTCGAAGGCGTATCTCGAAAGCATTCTCGCGAACCTGACGGCCGGCGTCTTCGTGTTCGACCGGCAATTCCGGCTGACGACGGCCAATCGCGGCGCAGCGCGCATCTTCCGTCAGCCGTTCGGCGCGCTCATCAATCAGCCGCTCGACAGCATCGACGTGCTTGCCGATTTCGGCGCGATGGTGAAGAAAGCGTTCGCCGAGCGCGACGCGGCGGCGGTCGGCAGCGGTCATCCGGCGGGGGATCGCGGGCACTGGCAGCAGCAGGTCGCGGTGACGGTGCCGGGCGAGAACGATCCGCTTACCTTGCTCGTGCGCGGCACGCAATTGCTGGTGAGCACCGAAAGCGATACTGAAGACGCCGAAACGACCGGCTATGTCGTCGTGTTCGACGATATCTCGGACGTCATCTCCGCGCAGCGTTCCGTCGCATGGGGCGAAGTGGCGCGGCGTCTCGCGCACGAGATCAAGAATCCGCTCACGCCCATTCAGCTTTCCGCCGAGCGCCTGCAGATGAAGCTCGCGGACAAGCTCGCGCCGCAGGACGCGGACGTGCTCAAGCGCGCATCGACGACCATCGTCAATCAGGTTCAGGCGATGAAGCGCATGGTCGACGACTTCCGCGAGTACGCCCGCACGCCGCCCGCGGTGCTCGCGACCCTGCAGTTGAACGATCTGGTCGGCGAAGTGCTGACGCTATACGGCATCGAGGAAGGCAAGAGCCCGATCAAGGTCGATCTCGCGAAACTGCCGGTCATACGCGGCGACGCGACGCAGATTCGTCAGGTCATCCATAACCTGCTGCAGAACGCGCAGGACGCCGTCGCCGACGTACCCGAGCCGCGCGTGCTGCTTGAAACGAGGACAGTAGAATATGGCGAACCGGATGCGTCGGGGCATGCGCGCGTTGCGGTTCGGCTCACGGTATCCGATAACGGCGCGGGCTTCCCGGCGCGCATTCTGTCGCGCGCTTTCGAGCCTTACGTAACGACGAAGGCGAAGGGCACGGGTCTGGGACTTGCAACGGTGAAGAAGATCGTCGACGAGCACGGCGCGCGCATCGACATTCGAAACCGGTCCAGGACGGGCGACGTCGTGGAAGGCGCGCAAGTCTCGATTCTGTTCCTTCAACTCGCGGACGAAACCGCCGCCGATGGTGCGACGCCTTCATCCGCGACCGCCGCGAAACACGGAACGACAAAAGCAACAGTGCAGACAAGGGCAGCTTAAATGGCAACCATCCTGGTGGTAGACGATGAAATGGGGATCCGGGAACTGCTCTCCGAGATCCTGAGCGACGAGGGCCACGTGGTGGACGTGGCCGAGAACGCGCAGCACGCGCGCGAGTACCGCCTGCAGCAGACACCCGACCTCGTCCTGCTCGACATCTGGATGCCCGACACCGACGGCGTCACGCTTCTGAAGGAGTGGGCCGCGCAGGGCAAGCTCACGATGCCGGTCATCATGATGTCGGGTCACGCGACCATCGACACGGCGGTCGAGGCGACGAAGATCGGCGCGCTCAACTTTCTGGAAAAGCCCATCGCGCTGCAGAAGCTGCTGAAGGCGGTCGAGCAAGGGCTGGCGCATGGCACGGCCGCGCCGGCCGCCGCCGCTGCGCTGAAGCCGGCGATGAACGCGGGTGTGTCGAACGTGCCGATCGCGGCTGCGTTGCCGAGCGCTTCCGCGCTGAACGCATCGTCCGGCGATGCCGGCGCGGGCGGCGCGGCGCCGGGTCAGGCGGGGCAGACGGCATCGATCTCGTTCGATATCCCGCTGCGCGATGCGCGCGATGCGTTCGAGCGCGCCTACTTCGAATATCACCTTGCGCGCGAGAACGGCAGCATGACGCGCGTCGCGGAAAAGACGGGGCTGGAGCGCACGCATTTGTATCGCAAGCTCAAGCAGTTGGGCGTCGATCTCGGAAAGAACAAGAACGAGGTTTAAGCCGTGCAAGGAAGCCGATTCCAATGAAAGAAACAAAATCTTGGGAAAAGGGCTTGAGCAACACGCGGCGCTTTGCTATAGTTTCACCTCTTCGTTGGCCCGGTAGCTCAGTTGGTAGAGCAGCGGATTGAAAATCCGCGTGTCGATGGTTCGATTCCGTCCCAGGCCACCAGAATGCAAGAGGCCCGAGAGTTCATCGCTCTCGGGCTTTTTCATTTGCGGGTGCGTAAATTTAGCTAGCTGGCCGGTCGCGAGTGCATTGGCATCACGCGTCCGCCGCTCGGCGAACAATGTGCCGCCATGCTAAAATTCGCGCCGAATTAAGGACTTGCCTCGTCCTCGGACCGCAAGTCCTTTTCTTTTCGATGCTCCGAATCGCGCTCGAACGCCGCGCAAACGGGCGGCGAAACTTCCGCCGATCCGCTTATCGGAGTCATAAAGGGCGCGCGCGTTCGACAAAAGCCCGCCGGCCTATACTGGATTCTCACATTGCGGATGCCGGCCGTGCCGCCCGCGCGACGCGCCACGCTCATCTCATACACGGAGTTTTCACGGTGACTCGGATAGACGCGAAGGACAGCGCCCTCGTGCTGTTTTCCGGTGGCCAGGATTCGGCCACGTGCCTCACCTGGGCGCTCGAACGCTATCGGACCGTCGAGACGCTCGGCTTCGATTACGGCCAGCGGCATCGCGTCGAACTGGAGTGCCGCAGCGGATTCCGCGCGGAGGTCGTGAGCAAGTTTCCGCATTGGGCCGGCCGTCTGGGCGAGGATCACATGATCGACTTGTCCGTGCTCGGCGCGATCAGCGATACCGCGATGACTCGCGAAATCGAGATTCAGTCGACTGCGAACGGCTTGCCGAACACCTTCGTGCCGGGGCGCAATCTGCTGTTCATGACGATCGCGGCGGCGGTCGCGTATCGGCGCGGGCTGAAGGTGCTCGTCGGCGGCATGTGCGAGACGGATTTTTCCGGCTATCCCGATTGCCGCGACGACACGATGAAAGCGCTGCAAGTCGCGCTGAACCTCGGCATGGAAACGCGCTATGCGCTCGAAACGCCGCTCATGTGGCTCGATAAAGCCGATACATGGCGTCTCGCGGAAACGCTGGGCGGCGCGACGCTCGTCGAACTGATCCGCGTCGAAACGCATACCTGCTATGTCGGCGAGCGCGCCGAACTGCACGAATGGGGCTACGGCTGCGGCCAGTGCCCGGCATGCAAACTGCGCAAGCGTGGATACGAGGCGTATCGCGCGGGCGAGCAAGTCACCACCGAACCGGTTTAAGCAGTCATGACGTATGCAGTAAAGGAAATCTTCTACACGCTGCAGGGCGAAGGCGCCAATGCCGGACGCCCCGCTGTGTTCTGCCGCTTCGCCGGCTGCAACCTCTGGTCGGGACGCGAGGAAGACCGCGCGGACGCGGTCTGCCGCTTCTGCGATACGGATTTCGTCGGCACCGATGGCGAGAACGGCGGCAAATACCGGACGCCGGCGGAACTCGTCGCGAAGATCGCATCGCTTTGGCCCGAAGGCCAGGCGCACAAGTTCGTCGTCTGCACGGGCGGCGAGCCGATGCTGCAAATCGATCAGCCATTCGTGGACGCGCTGCACGAAGCGGGCTTCGAAATGGCGATCGAAACCAACGGTTCGATGCCGGTGCTCGACAGCATCGACTGGATCTGCGTGAGCCCGAAGGCTGACGCGCCGCTCGTCGTCACGAAGGGCAACGAGTTGAAAGTGGTGGTGCCGCAGGACAACCAGCGCCTTGCCGAGTACGAGAAGCTCGACTTCGAGTATTTCCTCGTGCAACCGATGGACGGCCCGTCCCGCGACATCAACACGAAGCTCGCGGTCGACTGGTGCAAGCGGCATCCGAAATGGCGCCTGTCGATGCAGACGCACAAATATCTGAATATCCCCTGACAGACGATCGAGCCGACGTGCAGACGATTACCCGAAAACTCGAATTCGATGCGGGCCACCGCATCCCCGACCACCGCAGCCAGTGCCGCAACCTGCATGGGCATCGTTACGTGCTCGAGATCACGTTGCAAGGCGACCTCGTCGATGTCGAAGGCGCGCCCGATCGCGGCATGGTGATGGACTTCGCCGACGTGAAGTCGCTGGCGATGCAGCACCTCGTCAACAAGTGGGATCACGCGTTCATCGTCTATGAAGGCGACGCAAAAGTGCGCGAATTCCTGCAGTCGCTGGCAGATCACAAGACCGTTGTCTTCGACCGCATTCCCACCGTCGAAAACATGGCGGCAGTGGCGTTCCGCATTCTTGCCGATGTGTACGACGCGCATTACGGCGTCAATCTCAAGCTCAAGCGCCTGCGCCTCTACGAGACGCCTAATTGCTGGGCCGACGTCGAACGCGAGTAAGCACGCGAACACGGTATGATCGCGCGGTGAGTCGCCCACGCAGGCGACCGCATCCTCCTGCATCCGGCCCACGCCGGTCGACAAGAAATGGAGCGCGAGCATGCCGTCATCCTTCCAGTCGTTCCTCGCATCACGCGCACGCGCCTCACACGGAGCCGCGCGATGAGCACCTTCACCAATCCCCTCAAGCAACGCCTGAGCGAACCCGGTCCGCTGTTCGGCCTGTGGCTGTCGCTATGCAGCGCCGATGCCGCCGAAGCGCTCGCGCACGCAGGTTTCGACTGGCTGTGCATCGACATGGAGCATTCGCCGAACGATAGCCGCGATGTCGTCGAGCAGCTTCGCGCGATCGCGGCGGCGCATCTGCCGACCGAGCCGATCGTGCGCGTGCCGTTCGCCGAAGGCTGGCTCGTCAAGCGCGTGCTCGATGCAGGCGCGCGCACGCTGATGTTCCCGAACGTGCAATCGGCCGACGATGCCGCGCGCGTCGTGCGGCTCACGCAATATCCGACCGAGGCGCAGCTCGACGGTCTGCGCGGCGTCGCGGGCGCGGTGCGCGCGGCGGCATACGGTATGCGGCGCGATTACGTGGCCGGCGCGAACGCGCAAGTGGCGACGATCGTGCAGATCGAGTCGGTGGCGGCGCTCGAAGCCGTCGATGAGATTGCCGCGACGCCGGGCGTCGATTGCCTGTTCATCGGTCCGGCGGATCTGGCCGCGAGTCTCGGCCATCTCGGCGACGCGAAGCATCCGGACGTGCACGCGGCCATCGAACGAATCGCGGATGCGGCTAACCGCGCGGGTATCGCCAGCGGCATTTTCGCGCTCGATGTGGCGAGCGCGCGGCAATACGCGCAGGCGGGCATCAAGCTCGTGTCGATCGCAGCGGATGTCATGTGGCTGCTGAAGGCGACACGGCAGGCGTTGCAGGAGGCAAGAGCATGAAGCGCGGATGGCGTGGCGGCGTGGCGGCGGCATCGGCGGCGCTGTGTCTGGTGTGCGGCGGCGCGCACGCGCAGGGCGCACCGAAGGCGACGGACCTCGCGACGCAGAACGCTGTCGCGGACTACAACGCGGGCAATTTGGTCGCCGCGCGCTCGGAGTTTCGCCGCGCGGCGGAGAAGGGCAGCCGCCTCGCGGAATTCAATTACGCGATGATGCTGCTCAACGGGGAAGGCGGCCCCGCCGATGTCGACGAAGGCAAGAAGTGGCTGCGTCGCGCGGCGGACGCCAACATGACGCACGCGCAATACGTCTACGGCAAGATGTACGACGACGGCGAGTTCGTCGAGAAAGACCCGGCCGAGGCGCACCGATGGTTCCTGCGCGCCGCGAGTCAGGGACACGTGCAGGCGGAACTCGCGCTGGCAAACCAGTTTCTGGATGGACGCGGCACCGCGCGCGATAACACGCAGGCGTTCGCCTGGTACAAGAAAGCCGCGCAGGGCGGCGACATGACGGCGCAGTACGTCGCGGGCTCGTTCTACGAGCGCGGCGGCGACGGCGTCGAACGCAATCTCAACGTCGCGCGTGCGTACTACGCCGCGGCGGCCGCTCAGGGCGATCCGGCGGCCAAGCTGAAGTATCAGCAATTGAGCGCGGAGCTGGAGCGGCAGAAGCCGCAGTAAGCGGCTTTCGAGCGGCTCGGGTCAGCCCTGCATCAAGCGCTTCTGTCGCGCGACGCTCATGATGAGCCCGACTGCGACGCCGAGCGTGGTCAGCGCGGTGCCGCCATAGCTCATGAACGGAAGCGGCACGCCGACGACCGGCAGAATCCCGCTCACCATGCCGATATTGACGAACGCGTACGTGAAGAATGCGAGCGTCAGCGATCCGGCCAGTAATCGACCGAAAAAGGTCGCGCCGTTCGCCGCGATAAACAGGCCGCGCGCAATCAGCGCCATATAGAGAAAGAGCAGCACGAGTCCGCCCGCAAGCCCGAACTCCTCCGAGAACACGGCGAAGATGAAGTCCGTGTGCTTCTCGGGAATGAATTCGAGGTGCGCTTGCGTGCCCTTCAGCCAGCCTTTGCCGAGCGTGCCGCCGGAGCCGATGGCGATGACCGCCTGAATCGTGTGGAAGCCTTTGCCGAGCGGATCGGACGTCGGATCGAGCAGCGTGCAGACGCGATGCTTCTGATAATCGTGCAGCATCGGCCAGTTGACTTCCGGCTGGCAGATGCGGTCCTGAAACACCGCGATACTCGCCACCACGATCACCGCAGCCGCGAGCACCGGCACGATCAGCTTGAAACTCAGCCCCGCGAAGTAGATGACGAACACGCCCGCCGCGAATACGAGCACCGCCGTGCCGAGGTCCGGCTGCTTCGCGATGAGGCCGACGGGCAGCATCAGAATCAGAAAGCCGACGATGTAATCCCACCAGCGAATGTTGCCCTCGCGCCGCTGGTAGTACCACGCGAGCATCAGCGGCATCGCGATTTTCATGATCTCGGAAGGCTGAATCACGACGCCGACGTTGAGCCAGCGTTTCGCGCCCTTGCGCGTCAGCCCGAACGCTGCGACGGCCACCAGCAGCGCCACGCCGACGGTGTAAAGCGGCACGGCGAAGCGCATCAGCGTGGGCGGCGGAATATTCGCGAGCACCCACATCAGGCCGAACGTCAGCATGATGTTGCGAAGCTGGTCTTCCACGCGTCCCGGCATGTCGAGACTCGCGCTGTACAGCGTGACGATACCGACGCATAGCAGCAGAAAGACGATCAGCGCGAGCGGACGATCGAAGCCCGCGAACATGCGCTTCGCACGCTCGATCCACGCGTGCTTGTCGAATTGCATATGCAGTTGCATGCCGATTTCCTTTATTCGTCGATGCCGCCGGTCGGCACGAAAGTGCGCACGCCGTCGTTTCCGGGACCGCGCGCCATCGTCGGTGCGGGTTCGGCCGGCGCGTTCTTCTGTCCGCGCTTGCGAGCGGGCGCAGGCGTCGCCGACGACGCAGGCAGCGCAGCCGATGGCGCCGACGTCGCTTTGGGCTTCGCCGCGGACGGCGAAGACGCCGGAATCGCCGGAGCGGAAGCCGCCTTGGCGACGGCGGGATTAGACGCCGCCGAAGGCGAAAACGCCGGCGACTGATTCGCAACCGATGCCGGCAACGCGGCCGCAGCCGGCGGTTGCGTGCCGCCGATCACGGGCAGTCCTGCATCTTCCGTCGCGGATGCGGCGGCGGCCACGGCGGCCGCTTCGGCGCCTGGCTTCATTCGGTCGATCAAGTAATAGTCGAGCACCTTTCGCGCAATCGGGCCGGCTGATTCCGCGCCCCAGCCGCCGTTTTCGACGATCAGCGCGAGCGCGATCTTCGGCTGCTCGGCGGGTGCAAACGCGATGAACAGCGCGTGGTCGCGCAGGTGTTCGGCGGTCGCGTGGCCCCTGTAGTTCGCCCCTTGCAGCGAGTACACCTGCGCAGTGCCGGTCTTGCCCGCCGCCAGATAAGGCGCGCCGGCGAACACCTTGGCCGCGGTGCCGTTGGTGATCACGCCTTCCATCGCGCGCTTGATGAAATCGACGTCTTGCTGGCGCACCGGAATCTTGTCGCTCGGATCGCGCACCACCGTCCGCTCCGCCTTGGTCAGGGGATTTTCGATATCGCGCACCAGGTGCGGTTTCATCACGATGCCGTTGTTTGCGAGCGTCGACGTGGCGTGCGCGAGTTGCAGGATCGTGAACGAGTTATAACCCTGACCGATGCCGAGGCTGATCGTTTCGCCTTCGTACCAGCGCTGCTGCTCCGGCTTCTTGTACGCCTTGCGCTTCCATTCCGTCGAAGGCAGGATGCCGCGCGCCTCGCCCGCGATATCGATGCCGGTAATCTGTCCGAAGCCCCACGGTTTCATGAAGCCGGCCATCGCGTTCACGCCGAGATCGCGCGCCAGCATGTAGAAGTACGTGTCGTTCGACACGACGATCGCGCGGTTCATGTCGACCCAGCCCTGGCCCGAACGCACGTCGTTGCGGAAGGTGTGGCCGCCGAACGTGAAGTAGCCCGGGTCCTGAAAGCCCCAGCCGGGCGTGCGCTTGTGGAGGGTCAGCGCCGCGAGCGCCATGAACGGCTTATAGGTGGAGCCCGGCGGATACGTGCCGTGCAACGGACGGTTCAACAGCGGATGATCCGGCGAATTGTTGAGCGCGTCCCACGTCTGCTGGTCGATGCCATCGACGAAGGAATTCGGATCGAAGCTCGGCGCGGAGACGAACGCGAGGACGTCGCCGGTCGACGGTTCGATCGCGACGAGCGCGCCGCGCTTTCCCGCGAACGCCTGCTCGGCCACCTGCTGCAAACCGATGTCCAGCGACAGCACGAGGTTGTTGCCTGGCGTCGCCTGCGTGCGCGACATCGTTCGCACCGGACGCCCGCCCGCCGTGACTTCGACTTCCTCGAAACCGGTCAGGCCGTGCAGCTCCGTCTCGTAACTTTGCTCGACGCCGATCTTGCCGACGTAATCCGTGCCCTTGTAGTTGTTCGCGTCCAGACGCGGATCGTAGTGATCCGAGGCGGCGTCGTTGGCGTCGCTGGCGTCGTCGATGCGTTCCTGGTCGCGTTGAGAAATGCGGCCGATGTAGCCGATCACGTGCGCCGCCGTCGTCCCGAGCGGATACTGGCGGAACAGGCGCGCGCGAACTTCGACGCCCGGAAAGCGGAAGCGTTGCGCGGTGAAACGGGCGACTTCCTCGTCGGTCAGGCGCGTGCGGATCGGCAGGCTCTCGAAATTCTTCGAGTCTTCGAGCAGCTTCTTGAAACGCCGGCGGTCGCGCGAATCGACGGGAATGACTTGCGAAATGTTGTCGATGACTTCATCGAGCGTGCCGTTGATCTTCGACGGCGTGATTTCAAGCGTGTACGCCGAATAGTTCTTCGCAAGCACGATGCCGTTGCGATCGGTGATGATGCCGCGGTTCGGCACGATCGGCGCAACGGAGATGCGGTTTTCGTTCGCCTGCAGCGAATATTTGCTGAAGTGCCAGACTTGCAGATAGAGAAAGCGCAGGCCGATCAGCCCGAAGCAGACGAACACGAACAGCCCCGCCGCCGCGACGCGCAGGCGGAACTTCGACAACTGTTGCTCGGTGTTCTTGATTTCGGTCATGCAGGTTTCGCGAGGTTTTCGCGATGTATCGCGATTCAAGTGTAGTCCGCGCGCGGGCGTTCATGCGCCGCTCGACGCGCGGTGACGCTCAGATGGGGCGCGTGTCGTCGGGATCGGCTGCACGCCGTTGCGGCATCAGCAGCAGGAAACTCGCGATCGGCCAGAGCAGCGCTTCGACGAATCCGTTGATCAGATAGCTCCAGCCGGGAAACGCGGCGCCCGTCATCAGGCGGATCACGAACGGCACGAGATGCGCGCCGACGAGCAGCGGCGCGACGACGAGCATCTGCACGGGCAGCGACATCCACAACACGCGCCGGTGAATGGTGATCGCGCCGTAGGAGAGCAGCGTGTACGCCAGCGCGTGCTCGCCGAGGAGGTTCGCGCTGTGAACGTCCATCAGGATGCCGAGCAGAAACGCGATGCCCATTCCGACCTTGCGCGGCTGCTGGACGTTCCAGAACAGCAGCACGAGCGCGACGAAGTCGGGCACGCCGACGAGGCGTCCCCAAGGCACCAGATTCAGCAGGAACGCTGCAGCGAGGCTGAACGTGATGAAGTACGGATTGACCGGCTGAAGGATGTATTGCGGGCGATTCATCGCGCGGCTCCCGATGAAGCGGGCTTCGGCGCGTGCGCCTTTCTGTTGCGTTGTGGCGCCGCAGCACCGGATGCGGGCTTGGGTGCAGCGGGTTTCGCTGC
The DNA here is from genome assembly GCF_000698555.1 of Caballeronia grimmiae. Taxonomy (GTDB): domain Bacteria; phylum Pseudomonadota; class Gammaproteobacteria; order Burkholderiales; family Burkholderiaceae; genus Caballeronia; species Caballeronia grimmiae. Next base: position 58,246 of record NZ_JFHE01000030.1, read on the forward strand.
GGGCGTTGCAGCCGGCGCTGCAGCGGACGCGCCGCTTGCCGCCGCCGCTGCCGCCGATGAAGCCGCCACCGCCGCCGATGCGCCGCTCGCCCCTGCGGCCGCAGCCGCCTTAGGCGCGGACTTCTTTTTGCCCTTGTTTTCCTTCGCTTCCTTTGCGGCCGCCGCAGCTTCGACTTCCACCGGATTCGGGGGCACGTTCAGGTTGTAGTGCAAAACGAGCAACTGGCGCGCGCCGCGCACCGCGGCGACCGGCACACAGACGACGCGTGCGAATGCCGTATCCGCCTGCTTGTCGACGCGCAGCACCTTGGCGACCGCGAGCCCCGGCGGATAGACGCCGTCGAGTCCGCTGGTCACGAGTTGATCGCCGACTTGCACGTCCGCGCTGATCGGCACGAAACGCAGATCGAGCGTGTCGCCCTTCGGCGTGCCATAGATGACGCTGCGCAAACCCGTGCGCGCAATCTGCACGGGAACGGCCTGGTCCTTGTCGGTGAGAAGCGAGACTTCGGATTGCAGCGGAAAGACGCGCGTGACCTGACCGATGACGCCTTCTTCATCGACGACCGGAGCGCCGTCCTGAATGCCATGCTGCGAACCTTTGCCGATCACGACCTTCTGCGTGAAAGGATCGCGGGTGTCGTATTGAATTTCGGCGGGCGTGGTTTGCGTCGTCGCGCGGCCCTGCAGGTTCAGGAGCGCTCGCAGATGCGCGTTCTCGATCGTCAATTGCGACGCATCGCCGGCCTTCACGGACAATTCGAGATTCTTGTCAGCGAGCTTGCGATTTTCGCTGCGCAGGCTTGCGCTGGTCACGGCAAGATCGGCCGCGCCCATGAAGATGTCCCGTGGCACGAGCGCCGCTCGCTGCAACGGGTAGAGCCCGGCGCCTAACATCCCGCGCACGATCTCGAGCGTACTGAAGCGGGCATCCGACACGAGCAGTGCAATGGCCAGCACCACGAAAAAGATCAGGCGCGCGAGCGCGGAAGGGCCTTGCTTGAACAGTGGCGGCGGACTGTATTCCATGGTCGGCGCCGAGGGCGTGAGCGGGGTGGATCGATGCTGCAGGCTTTGTCGCTGGTGGCGGGACCTGCCCTGCGCTATTTCGACAACGGCCCGGGCGGATGCCGGGCCGTGCGCGCGTTGCGTTACGCGGATGTTGTGAGTGTCGTCTCAGCGTCGCGTTGATTCAAGGACGCTGAAGACAAAGGTCACTCGTAGGAGAAGATGCTGCCCAGCTTGTCCATGCGCTCCAGCGCCATGCCCGAGCCGCGCACGACGCAAGTCAGCGGATCTTCAGCGACGAGCACCGGCAGGCCGGTTTCTTCCGCGAGCAAGCGGTCGAGGTCGCGCAGCAGTGCGCCGCCGCCAGTCAGCATCATGCCGCGTTCCGCGATGTCCGCGCCAAGTTCCGGCGGCGTCTGTTCCAGCGCGATCTTCACCGACGACACGATCTGGTTCAGCGGATCGGTCAGCGCTTCGAGGATTTCGTTGCTCGAAATGGTGAAGCTGCGCGGAATGCCTTCGGACAGGTTGCGGCCCTTGACTTCCATTTCCTTCACTTCGGAGCCGGGGAACGCGGAGCCAATTTCCTTCTTGATGGCTTCGGCCGTTTGCTCGCCGATCAGCATGCCGTAGTTGCGGCGGATGTAGTTGACGATGGCTTCGTCGAACTTGTCGCCGCCGACGCGCACCGAACCCTTGTACACGATGCCGCCCAGCGAGATGACGCCGACTTCGGTCGTGCCGCCGCCGATGTCGACGACCATCGAGCCCGTTGCTTCCGAAACCGGCAGGCCCGCGCCGATTGCCGCGGCCATCGGCTCTTCGATCAGATAGACCTGCGATGCACCCGCGCCGTGTGCCGCTTCCTTGATGGCGCGGCGTTCGACCTGAGTCGAGCCGCACGGCACGCAAATGATGATGCGCGGCGACGGCGAGAACATGCGCGATTCGTGTGCAGTCTTGATGAACTGCTTGATCATCTGCTCGGTGACGGTGAAGTCGGCGATGACGCCGTCTTTCATCGGGCGGATGGCTTCGATGTTGCCCGGCACCTTGCCGAGCATCTGCTTTGCTTCCTTGCCGACAGCCTGAATGGTCTTCTTGCCGTTCGGGCCGCCTTCCTGGCGGATGGAGACGACTGACGGCTCGTCGAGGACGATGCCTTTGCCGCGCATGTAAATCAGCGTGTTGGCGGTACCAAGGTCAATCGCCAAGTCGTTGGAAAAATAGCTGCGCAAAAAGCCGAACATTCAAAAATCCTGTCTCGCTGGGTAGCCGTGCCTCGCTAGGAGCGCCGGGGACGGCAGCGGAAAAAATAACGGTTTGCCGGGACGGCGATAAGGCCCGCCGTGAGGACAAATCCGAGCAGAAATCTACCGCGGAATTGAACGTGTCACGCAAACGTTTCTCGCAAAGCATTGCCGCAAGGAGAAAGCCGCTGACAGGTCGATCCGGATGTGAGTCGAACGTGTAATGATACCTTATAATTTGGGGGTTTCTATAGGAAAAGGACGGCACTTTTTGCCATCCTTGGCCCCGTTTTGATGGCTTTCCGCCCGGACTGTAACTGTCTGTTGCAGCGAACGTTTTCGGCGTGTGAGTTGTTCATGTTTTTCTCCGGTGATCCCATGTCTCTGACCCTGACCGACGTAAAACGCATCGCGCATCTGGCGCGGCTCGAATTGCCCGACGACGAGGCCGAACCGACGCTTGCACGGCTCAACGATTTCTTCGGGCTCGTCGAACAAATGCAGGCTGTGGATACCGCCGGCATCGAGCCGCTCGCGCATCCCATCGACGCGATCGAGGAAGTCGCGCTGCGATTGCGCGACGACGCAGTCTCAGAGCCAGTCGATCGCGAAGAGTTCCAGCGTTCCGCGCCCGCCGTGCAGGACGGGCTGTATCTGGTGCCGAAGGTGATCGAATAAGCATCGCTGGAACGCGCGTCGAACATCGATATTGCGCGCGGCTCGACGCCGCCGTGCTCATCAGGGAACTGCAATGCATCAGAAAAGCTTGACCGAACTGCGCGCCGCGCTCGACTCGAAGGAAATCTCCGCCGTCGAGCTGGCCCAGTCGTATCTGCAACGCATCGAGGCCGCGAAGGACCTCAACGCGTTCATCGGCGTCGATCGCGAACTTACGCTCGAACAGGCGCGTGCCGCGGACGCGCTCATCGCGCAAGGGAGCGCAGGTGCGCTGACCGGCCTGCCGATCGCGCACAAGGACGTGTTCGTCACGCGCGGCTGGACGTCCACGGCGGGCTCGCACATGCTGGAAAACTACGCGAGCCCGTTCGATGCGACCGTCGTCGATCGACTGAAGCGCGCCGGCATGGTGTGCCTCGGCAAGACCAATATGGACGAATTCGCGATGGGTTCGTCCAATGAGAATTCATACTTCGGCGCGGTAAAAAATCCGTGGGATGCGAGCGCGGTGCCGGGCGGCTCGTCGGGGGGATCGGCGGCGGCGGTGGCCGCGCGTCTCGCGCCCGCCGCGACGGGCACGGACACGGGCGGCTCGATCCGCCAGCCGGCGTCGTTCACCGGCATCACCGGCATCAAGCCGACGTATGGACGCGTGTCCCGCTACGGGATGATCGCATTCGCGTCGTCTCTGGATCAGGGCGGTCCGATGGCGCAAAGCGCCGCCGACTGCGCTGTCCTGCTCAACGCGATGGCCGGCTTCGACGAGCGCGACTCGACCAGCCTGCAACGCGAGAACGAAGACTACACGCGCTATCTGGGCAAGAACTGGAGCGATGACGCGGCGAAGCCGCTCGCCGGCCTGCGCATTGGGCTGCCGAAGGAATACTTCGGCGCGGGCCTCGCCGACGACGTGCGCGCCAGCATCGAAGCCGCGCTGAAAGCCTATGAAACGCTCGGCGCGACGCTCGTCGAAGTATCGCTGCCGAAGACCGAGCTTTCGATCCCGGTGTACTACGTCATCGCGCCGGCCGAGGCATCGTCGAATCTGTCGCGCTTCGACGGCGTGCGTTACGGGCATCGCGCCGCGCACTACACCGATCTGCTCGACATGTACAAGAAGTCGCGCGCCGAAGGCTTCGGGCCGGAAGTGAAGCGCCGGATTCTCGTCGGCACTTACGTGCTCTCGCACGGCTACTACGACGCTTACTATCTGCAGGCGCAGAAAATTCGCCGCATCATCGCGGGCGACTTTCAGGAAGCGTTCAGGCAGTGCGACGTCATCATGGGACCCGTCGCGCCGTCGGTCGCGTGGAACCTCGGCGAGAAGACCGACGATCCCGTGCAAATGTATCTCGCCGACATCTACACGCTGTCGGTCAGCCTCGCGGGTCTGCCTGGCATGAGCGTGCCGTGCGGCTTCGGCGCGGGCGCGAACGCGAATCGCCCGGTCGGCTTGCAGATTATCGGCAACTATTTCAACGAAGCCCGGATGCTCCAGGTCGCCGACGCGTTCCAGCGCGCGACCGACTGGCACCGCAAGGCACCATCGGCATCGGGAGTGTGAACATGCAGTGGGAAGTCGTCATCGGTCTGGAAACGCACGCGCAGTTGTCCACCGTCTCCAAGATTTTTTCCGGCGCACCGACGCAGTTCGGCGCGGCGCCCAACACGCAGGCATGCCCCGTCGATCTCGCGCTGCCCGGCGTGCTGCCCGTGATGAACCGTGGCGCGGTCGAGCGTGCGATCCGTTTCGGGCTTGCGATCGGCGCGCACATCGCGCCGCGCAGCATCTTTGCGCGCAAGAACTACTTCTATCCTGACCTGCCGAAGGGCTATCAGATCAGCCAGTACGAGATTCCGGTCGTGCAGGGCGGTCAGATCACGATTCAGGTTCCGGCGAACGAGAAGGCCGGCAAGGAAGCGTACGAGAAGACCGTCAACCTGACGCGCGCGCACCTCGAAGAGGATGCCGGGAAGTCGCTGCACGAAGACTTCGCGGGGATGACGGGCATCGACCTGAATCGCGCGGGCACGCCGCTGCTCGAGATCGTCACCGAGCCGGAAATGCGCAGCGCGGCGGAAGCGGTCGCGTATGCAAAGGCGCTGCATGGGCTGGTCGTGTGGCTCGGCATCTGTGACGGCAACATGCAGGAAGGCTCGTTCCGCTGCGATGCGAACGTGTCGGTGCGCCCGGTCGGGCAGAAGGAGTTCGGCACGCGCGCCGAGATCAAGAACCTGAACTCGTTCCGCTTTCTCGAAGAGGCAATTCAGTACGAAGTGCGTCGCCAGATCGAGTTGATCGAAGATGGCGGCACCGTCGTGCAGGAAACGCGTCTGTACGATCCGGACAAGCGCGAAACGCGCTCGATGCGCAGCAAGGAAGACGCGCACGATTACCGTTATTTCCCCGATCCCGATCTGATGCCGCTCGTCATCGAATCGGCGTGGATCGACAGCGTGAAGGGCGATATGCCCGAACTGCCCGCCGACATGCAGAAGCGTTTCGTCGAAACGTATGGCCTGACGCCGTACGACGCGGGCGTGCTGACTTCGTCGAAGGCGATGGCGGCTTACTTCGAGGCCGTGGTCGCGCGGGCGGGCGCGAATCAGGCGAAGATCGCGGCGAACTGGCTGATGGGCGATGTGTCGGCGCAGCTGAACCGCGAATCGCTCGATATCAGCGAGTCGCCGGTGTCGGCTGCGCAACTGGCGTTGATCCTGCAGCGTATCGCGGACGGCACGATCTCGAACAAGATCGCGAAGGACATCTTCCAGTCGATCTGGGAAGAGAAGGCGACGGACGAGGGCGCGGCGGACCGGATCATCGAGGCGAAGGGGCTGAAGCAGATTTCCGATACGGGCGCGCTCGAGGCGATCATCGACGAAGTGCTCGCCGCGAATCAGAAATCCGTGGATGAGTTCCGCGCGGGCAAGGAGAAGGCGTTCAATGCGCTGATCGGCCAAGCGATGAAGGCGACCAAGGGCAAGGCGAATCCGCAGCAGGTTAACGAGCTTTTGAAGAAGAAGTTGTCGTGAGCGTGTGAGGGAGCGGTTTTGGCGGCGCGTTGGAGGTGAGGTTGGCGCAGCGCTTGGGCCCGGGAGGGCTGGGGCGCTGCTGTCGGTTTACTTGGACTAAGGCGGTGCCAGCGACATGAGCAATCGTTGAATGTCACGATCGCGTTGCAACTGCTGTTCGGTACATCAATCGTCGAGTTCGAGATACCAGATGACCGC
>NZ_JFHE01000031.1 GCF_000698555.1 Caballeronia grimmiae
TGATGGTCGGCCGTCACGTGCGCACGAAGCACGGTCTGATCGGCGCGGTGTTCCAGACGCCCGCGGAGCGCCGTGAAGAGCGCGAGATCAAGGCGCGCGCGCTCGAACTGCTCGAATACGTCGGCGTGCTCCAGTACGCGGATTACACGTCGCGCAATCTGTCGTACGGTCACCAGCGGCGTCTCGAGATCGCACGCGCGCTCGCGACCGATCCGAAGCTGCTCGCGCTCGACGAACCCGCCGCCGGCATGAACGCGACGGAAAAGGTCGAACTCACGCGTCTGCTCGACAAGATCCGCTCGGACGGCAAGACGATTCTGTTGATCGAACACGACGTGAAACTCGTGATGGGATTGTGCAACCGCATGACGGTGCTCGATTACGGCAAGGTGATCGCCGAAGGTCTGCCGCAGGACGTGCAGAAGGACCCGAAGGTGATCGAGGCATATCTGGGTGCGGGGGTGCACTAAATGGCGATCACAAGCGCAATGTTGAAGGTCAAGGGTCTGCAGGTGAACTACGGCGGCATCCAGGCGGTGAAGGGTGTCGATCTGGAAGTCGGGCAGGGCGAGCTGGTCACGCTGATCGGCGCGAACGGCGCGGGCAAGACCACGACGATGAAGGCGATCATGGGTCTCAAGCCATACTCGAGCGGCGATATCGAGTACATGGGCCACTCGATCAAGGGCGTGCCGACGCACGAACTGCTCAAGCGCGGCCTCGCGATGGTGCCGGAAGGCCGCGGCATCTTCGCGCGCATGTCAATTCTCGAAAACATGCAGATGGGCGCGTATCTGCGCAAAGACAACGACGGCATTCAGAAGGATACAGAGCGTATGTTCGGCTTCTTTCCTCGCTTGAGGGAGCGCGCGTCGCAGTATGCGGGCACGTTGTCGGGCGGTGAGCAGCAGATGCTTGCGATGGCTCGTGCTTTGTTGTCGCGGCCCAAGCTGCTCTTGCTCGATGAGCCTTCGATGGGGCTGTCTCCCATCATGGTCGAGAAGATCTTCGATGTGGTGCGCGAGATCTCGGCGGAAGGTCTGACGGTGTTGCTCGTGGAGCAGAACGCGCGGCTCGCGTTGCAGGCGGCGAATCGCGGCTACGTGATGGATTCAGGCACGGTGACGATGACCGGCGATGCCAAACAGATGCTTGACGATCCCAAAGTACGCGCGGCATATCTGGGGGAGTAGCGACACGGCTGCGCGAGCGCGATCGAATGAAAGTCCGTTGTGTACCTGAGAGCTGCCCTCGAAGCAACACTCATGAGGGCGGCTGCTGCGGGTCGCATACAGCCAGTTCCCGAAATCCCACGAAGAACAAAAAAACCCGGCTCGAGAGCCGGGTTTTGATTAAAGGATGTGACGAGTGGCATCCGAGGATGCCACCGTGTCTTATGCCGCCGCGCCAGTCGGGGGCGGCATCGATCGAGACAGCAGAGTCGTGACCGCGCCCGCCAACGTCCACTCGCCGAATTGCTGCTCATGGCTTTCATGGACGAGGCGGTCAAGGCAGAGCACCTCTACCCCATCGACTTGCACCTTGCCGAGGACTTTCGCCAGCACAGCGCGATTGGAGCCTTCACGTTTAACCGTGACGACGCCCTCCCCGACCACCACATACACGTTTGTGTCCTTCGGCATTTACGCTGCCTCCTTCAAAAGTTTGCGCATGTCACCGGACGTTTCCGCCGACAACAATGCAAGGTCATCGACAAAACGATCTAGCAGGGAGTCCATATGAAGGAAGGTCTCGTCGTCCAGTTCCGGCGTCGCCCAGTCCAGCCCCGCCTGCGTCGCATCACGTTTGTGCGCGACCATTTGGTCCTGATACTCGTCGATGCTTCCCGGTAGGTGGAAATAGACCACCTTCAACACGCCCTTCCGGTTCCATCGCAGCGCGCGCCGCATCGCCTGATACTCGATGCGCCACGTCCACGAACGGTCGTAGAAGAGGATGTAGTCGGCGTTCGGCAGGTTGTAACCGGCGCGGCCCGATGCCTTCGTGGCCATCAGCCCGGTTGCCAGTCCGCCCAAGAAGCGCTTGTCCTTATCGGCCACGCGACGCTTGATCGGGATCTCGCCATGAAACGGGACCGTCTGCACCCCATGCGCATCCAGCTCGCGCGCCAGAAGATCGAGCACGCCCGGGTTTTCGGCGAACACGATTGCTTGCTTGTCTTCGGCCGCGATCGCGCGCATGCGCGCGACAATTGCGCGTTGCTTGCTCGTCAGCCCGCCGATGTACTCCACGCCATCCATCCCGAACTGCGGGTAGTTGGCGGAGAAGTGAACGGCACGGATACGAGCGAGGATCGTGACAAGGTTGCACGCCTTCTTGTCATCGCGCGATGAGCGATACCAGTCGGCGAACTCATCGGCAGCCCGCAGGTACGCGGCCAGATGCCCGCGATCCCAGTCGACCGTTTCCACCTCAAATTCGGGTGGCTCGATCTGGATGTAACGCGACACCTCGGGCTCTGCGACCAGCCGCCGCTTGATGTGCGGCGCAAGCATCGCCCGGTACAGATGCAAATTGCCGATCTTCGGCACCTCGCGTTTCGCCCCATCCTGCAGGCTCTCCGCGAACTGCCACGTCACCCACTCCAGCACCACGAAGTCATCCCTGAATCGATCGACGCCGCGCATCGCGTACTCCACCGAATTGATCCAGTTCTGCTCGAGATAGCCCGCGCGATAACCGTACGGCTGGGCCGCCGTCCCATCACCGCCTGAGAACGCGATCAAACCGAACGCATCTCTCGGATAATTCGGTATGGGACTTCCCGTCAAAACGAAGCGTCGTCGCGCCGAAAGCTGCCAGAGCGCGCGGCTCTGATCGCTAGTCGGATTGGCGAGGCGCTCGCCTTCGTCGGCCACCAGCAGTCCGATGCGACGACGCAGCCGGTGCGCATAGGTCACCCGCGACGAAGCCGCCTTGTCCACCGGCATACGCAGGCGCTCATACGAGATGAGGTTGATTCGCCGGAGGTCACCAAGGTCCGCCGCCGATTCGATTACCTTTACCTGATCGGCCGCGATCGGCAACTGGCCGATCTCCTTCAACATCTCCTCGATGAGCCGGGACTCAACAACGATGAGTCCGTGCTTCACACCGGAGACGAGGATCAGCGCCAACGCGAGCCGGGATTTGCCGCAGCCCTGCTCCCATGCAACGACGCAACCGGTCGGCTTCAACAGCGTTTCGACTAGATCATCGACCTGAAACTCCCAATCGAGCCACTGATCGACGCCGAGCACCTTCACGCGCGAGCGCAGCGCCGCTGCTTGGTCGGGGAAGCGCGCGCACAGACCTTCGTGCACCACTTCCCATCCCTCGCTGACGTTCTCGACCGCGAACCGCGCATTGAGCTCGTCGACAGACAGTTGATACCAAACGCCATGCAGCGCGTATCGGTACCGCCCGTCGGCTTCACGATCAAACTGGACTTCATCGCCCGCCTTGACGAGCGGACTGGCCCAGCGCGTCGCATCGACCTTGTGGGTCTCTTTCGCGATGCCCGACACCTGATCTCGCGATCCCGCACCGGTCGTCCACGCCACGTGCCTTAGCGGTATTGCCTGGCGCGCGCTACGCCGCATGCGTCTGCGGAAGTGCTCCATGAAGCCGGGCGAGAGTTGCGGCTCGCCACCGACGCTGCGGATTCGGTCGAGCAGCTGACCAAAGGCCGCGACCGGATCGTCTTGCACCAGATACGTTTCCATATCAAGCAAGCCTTGGCCCGAGTAACGGAAGCCGCGCGGCAGCCGGTGGCCGTCGCGCGAGTAGATGCGCTTCACAAGAATCGCGTTGAGCACCATCGCTTCGTTGAAGCCGCATGCGAATGACAAGCGAATCCGCCGGCCATCGTGCGAGACCTTGACCGACTTGTCGCCCGTGACCGCACGCGTGATGAACGGCACGCTGTCATCGAGCTTTTGCAGCCGCAGCTGAGCTTCGCCGAACGAACGTTCCTCGAAGTGCAGCCCGAGATTCGGGCCGGGTTTCGCCAGATCGTCGACGACCGCGCGTACGAAGTCCGACGGACGATCGCGGTAGCGGTCGAACACCACGACGGCCGTGCGCACGTTCGCGCCTTCGAGCTTAAACGCGTCCGCCGGCAGTTCGAAAAGGCCTGCCGCGCGGCGCTTCAAGCGGTCGCCCTGCTCGCCCGCGACCATCGACTCGGCGGTCGTGATCGGCAGGAGCGCGACGACGATGTTCGCCGCCTCCAGCGCCTGATGCACGGCGTAATCGTGGCTCAATGCGCTGGTGTGCGCGCCGTACCGGCCCCACGTCGTGCATTCGACCGTCTGCAGATGCGGCGACTCGAGATGGATCGAGAACGGCGGATTAATCAGTGCGATATCGAAGCGGGCGGGATGGATGTCTTCCATACCGGCTTGCCGGAACTCGCAATGAAACCCCGCGTCCTCAAACACCTTCTGGCACTGCTGGATGACGTCAGCGTGGACGTCGACGCCGTACACGGCATGGCGTTCCGGGTCTGCGTACTGAAGCAGCCGGCCGGAGCCGACCGAGTTATCCAGGATCCGGATAAGCCGATTGACCTTCCAGCCGCTCACGAAGCTCCACATAAACGCCGCAATGGCGTCGGGCGTGAAAAACTGCCCGAGGTGCTGACGCCGTGCCGCGGCCAGCTCGCCCTGGTGGGCGACCGACGGCGCCTGCGATCCCAAACTTCTGATCGCACGCAACGGCTCATACCAATCCCGCTCGAACGAAAAGAGATCTCTCTGCATGAAATGCCTCTAGAAATGAAAAGACCCGCCGAAGCGGGTCGAAAGGATGGAACGTTGGACGCTTTAGTACCGGTCGCGCGAGGCGAGGTACTCGGCGCCGAACTCACTAATGAAAAGGGACAACGCGTCACCCACGTCGTGAGCGAACTTGAACTGCCATTTGTCGTTGAACAGCACGATCTCCAGCCCCGTGAACGACAGCTTCTCGCGAGTGGAGAACGTCAATCGGTGGACGCTGAAGTTGCGCAGTTGCATCGCCAGCGCGCCGAACTGATGCTTCTTCGCGAAGGTCGCCAAGCCGTCGAAGGTTGTGGCGACCGCCTGCTGAGAAGAGTAATAGACCTCGCGTTGCCCCTTCGAATGGAAGCACGACTGGGACGTGACGCGCTTTTCGAGAATCACCGCGCTGCTGGTGCGCTTGATCTCGGTATCGGGCTTGAGCCAGAAGCCGTTGATGATGGCCTTGGCTGCCTGCTCGAACGCAACGCGCTCGCCAGCTTCACCACCGAACGTTCGCTCGAGGTGTTGCCAGAAGCCGTCCAAGTCAGGGATGTTGTTCTTCCTCAGATCCTCTTCGATATCGAGGCCGCATCGGTCGAGTTCGCGACTCTGATCGATCTCGATTCTGCCGCCGGGGGGAGCGAACTTTCGGCTTGCCTCCATCACAAGCCGCGAGAGCAGCCGTCGGCAGAACGTGTTGAGCTCGCGCTCGACTTTGTATTCGCTTCGGACTTCCATCGCCGAATACTCGGTCAGTCCGTCTGCGAAGACATCGCGCTCCGCCTGAACAACAGCGCCATAGGCTGCTGCTGCCGCGGTTTGTGCCGTCTTAAATTGCTCGATTAATTGCTTGTACATGCGATTGCTCCATGGAATGAGCAGGCGCACGCCCGCGAAGGGGACATGCCCCTGCGGGTTGAAAAAGGAAATTGATTGCGCGGTGAGCTTGCTAGGCGCCGCATCGTCGATGCGCTAGAAGCGCGGGTGATAGTGCAACAGTACATGCACGAGGTTCCGCCGCTGACACGAAAGGCGATCTCTTCATGGTGTCTTTCGTGCTAAGGCCTGAAAACCTTATCCACAGTTTCTGTGGCTAACCTTGGGGATAACCTCAGCCGCCGCCCGATGTTTGCGATACATCCGCAATCGGCGGAAAACGCGTGAGCGCACGCATCCTCCTCGAAAGGCGCAACGATTTCGGTCCCTTTCGCCGGTCCGCCGCTGGCCTGCTGAGATCAGAATTCCGAGGTGCACGCGCGTGCGTGCAATCCCTTCGAGCACGTCCATGAAAGTAAGTCACATTGCGACCATCGCGTTCCTTAGTGCCTCAGCCATCGGCATGACCGGAGCGGTCAGCGTTGTCGCGCGCGAATTCACGATCGAACGTTCAGCCGTTCAGGTCGTTGTTGATACCAGCATCGCTGCACGACTCCAGGGCTTGTCCGACGCGATGGAACACGTCCCGGCCGCTGGCCGTCCGTCGCTGCTGTCGAAATACGGCTTCAGGGACGAGACGGCGCTTGCTGCAGCCCTAGCAGCGCAGCGACGTGACCTGGACTCAGCAGAGAGACTGCGCGCTGCGGAACTCGCTGCCAACGAAAAACGCTTGGCCGCTTTGCTGGCGGCATGTGGCCTCAGCGCGATTGTCGCCATCATGGGAGCCGTTGCGCTCTACGACGCGCACGTGGCTCGCGGCCGAGTGACGCGCGAAGCCGACACCGTTGCCGCCTAGCGCCGTGCCATCCAACCTCGCTTTACCGATACAAGATGAATCTGATCGTTGTTAGCTTCGAGGACTTCACGAAGGACCCCGCCGGCGCACGTGCTGACTCCGTACCGTCTCCGGGCTTCCCCGACAGCTGGATCGACGCGCTGGTCGGTACCGGCTCCGTCTTCTCGCGCGATCAAGCAGCGCCCGGCGCTGTAAAGACGATCGGCCTTCGCTTTCCCAGCGGCGAGCACGCCGAGCAGTTTTGCCTGAGCGTACGCAAAGTGGCCAATCTCCTGGGGACCCGGGCACACATACACAAGGTTCCTGCGCATCAGGTGGACCTGACACTGAGCGAGGCCTCCAGACATCGTGCAAGTGTCATTTGACGGACTCACAGTCTCACTCGAAGACGTTCAAGACAACCCGGCGCGGTACGCACGCCAGCTGGAACGCGCAAAGAAGTCACCCGGCTACGCTGTATGCCGCTGCCAGGAGCGCGTCGCGGGCAGACTCTTGCGCCTTGTTGTGCGACGCTACGGCGCGCTTCTTCATCTCGCAAGGTGGCCTGACGACGGGCCAAACCACGACGAGATCTCGTGTCCGTTCTTCGCCTCCACACCCGTTATCGAATCGGCCGCCGCGTCGGAGCGGTGCGGCGCGGTGAGCCATTGTCGCCGAGTTCAATGCGTTTCTAGAAGAGATCACGACCACACCCCAAGATGCAAGGCAATGAGCAATACCTTGCCCGCAAGAAAGAGAAGCAGGCGCTGTACGCGCGCGACGCAAAGCCGTGCGTTGAGTGGATACCGCCGGCCGACCTCGCGTCAGTACGGCTTCCTAGACCGTTGACTTGACGGCCGCTCCTTCTAGGATACTTTGAGCGCATCCGTAACTGCCGAGCAGATAATATGGCCTCCAACTCGTTCTTCCTGAATCGTGCGGTCGCGCGTAACGCCGACTGGCAAGTGAATTACCCCGCGCTCGCGATGGCAAGCACCATTGACGCGGTCGACGAACGACGCAAGCAGATCGTCGTTGCTGCTGCGGACGAAACGTCCCTGCGCGCGGTGTTCTTCAGTTCCCTCGGTGCAATACTCGACTTTCACGCGACTTGGGACGAACTGGAGAGGTCAGGCAAGGGATGGCTCGCTTTCACCATCCGTTGGAACCGGTGGTGGTTGCCCAACGTTGATCACGTTAAATGCCTAGAGCAGCACGCGTTCGCGCCGACCGACCTCCGCTTCGCGAACCGGGACCTGGCGGTCGCTTCCGGTGACACCGCCTCTTTCCGCGAATACCTGGATGTCGTTGAACTCCACTATCGCCGCGACGCCGCTATCTCCAGCGTTTTGTTCCCGCCCAACGCCATTTCAGCCGTCGAGACTTCGCCCATCAACGCCGGCCTGCGTCATTCATAAAGGCGTCGATGCGCAAGGTCATTCCCTTCGAAAGGCGAGCCGCCGCTTCTAACACGCTCGGCCATGTCGAGGCCAAGTGTGCACACCGCAATCTTCGGCTCGTCGAACAGGGCGGTATCGTTATGTGCACCGATTGCCACATCACGCTCAGTCCATTTTGGGCGCTGTCGATGCTGTCCGAGCAGTATGCATTATCGATGGCTCACATCGACCGGCTCAAATCTCGAATACAGCTCGCCGACGCTCGGATCCTAGAGTTATCGCGAGAACTCGATGCGATGTTGCCGGCGAAAAGAAGCCCGAATAAGTCGTCTACCGACACTTGACCAACCGTCGAACAGTGGTGCAATAGGTTCACCAACGACTTAGGAATGCACGATGAAACAAACCTTCAAATGCGGTCACAGCGGCAAGGGCAAGTACTGCCACGCGTGCGCGGCTGCAGAGAAGCAGAAGGCCCAGCGACTTCAGGCGATTGAAGAAAAGCGCGCGGCGAAGCGAGTCTCGACCCCCGACGATCCGATTGACCTGTCCATGGTGCGACACCTGTCGGCCGTACAACGAGAGGCAAGAGATCTGCTCGCAAAGGTCAGTAGCGGCGTGCATCCATTCTCGCTCGACGGAAAGTTCATCAAGTCCTCGGCCGGCAAGCTGGTTTCTGTGCCGGTTGGCCGATCCTATCGCCTGCTCTTTGACGCCCCGTCCCTTGCACCGCTGCGCCTCGTCAGTCACGAAGACTACAACGGGATCGCGGCGAACCGGGTAGCAGCATAATTGCCTCGCCTGGCGTCTAGCTCGGCGCTTTGGGCCTTTGACAGCTGAGCCGTCGCTGAGGGACGCGCGCAGATGGCCTTGCCTTCGAACCCGGATATGCGTCACCGCCGAAGCGGCACCCCCGATAGCCGCTCGCACACGTCGATCAGCCGATCCTGCATCGCCCGGTCTCGCGCAGCTGAATCGCAAGCGCGCTCGCGCATGTGAAAAAAGTAGCGGCCGGAGACGCGGGCGGCTTCGTCGTCGCTCGAGGCGAGCCACGCCTGCGTGCGGTGCGCCTTGTTCAGATCGTCCGGCGCGGAGGAGCCGCCCATCTTCGTCGGGACCCATCCCGGCTCGAGCGCATTCGAAAGCACATCTGGCCAATAGCGCGCCACCGCGAAGGCGAGGAGCACGTCCATGAATTTGCTCTGCGCATAGGCTTCAGCACCGTTCCAGGGCCGCGCCACCCACTGCACATCGTCGAGGCCGGCGGAGGCCCCACGATGCATCCCCGAGCTCAGATAGACGAGCCGTGCGGGTGTGTCGATGGACGCTGTGAGGACGTACGGCGCAAGCACGTTTACCGCGAATACGAGCGGCAAACCGTCCACCGTCTCAATGCGTCGCGGCTCGCGATATCCGACCGCCGCGTTGTGGATGACCGCGTCGAAGCGGCCAAGCTCGTTCGTTTGCTCGGCGACGTCGCACATCGCATCTAAGCTCGCGAGGTCGCCGGTCACAATCGCTTCGGCTCCCGGCAGTGTGGTGCGCGCATCGTCGGCGCGGGCTTCATTGCGTGCGTGCAGCACGACGCGATGCCCTTGTTGGAGCAGAAGGCGCGCGGCCATCAGCCCCAGTCCGTCCGTCGATCCGGTGATGAAGATGCGAGACATGTCGATTCCTCAAAGAAAGAAGCGCCCATTCTGCGCGCCTGCTGCCCGCCGCGCGATGCCATGTGAGGCATTTCACCGGTGACGGGCAGACATGAATGGCACTCGTGCTCCCGGGCTGCAACGAGCGCACTTTCTCGTGGAGACGAAGCTGTTGCGGCGAGCTTGGCGCGAGCTGAGCCCGTCGTCAGGCCGAGGCTTGAGCCGCGGCGTGGCGCATCAGTTGCTTGATGAGGCCGATGTCCCGCGATCCTGGAGTGACCGAAATGCATCGAATTGCCGCCATCCGTAAGCGTATTGCGCTCGTCTGCGCGTTGACGGCCGCCTGCTCGTCAACTGTCTTCGCCGATATTGCGCCGGCCGCAGCCACCGGTGCTACGCGCGAACGAGTTCGGCAAGATCTCGCGCAATACCGTTGCGCGGGTTTCAATCCAATGGCCGACGAGATTACGTACACTGCCGATGTCGAAGCCGCGACGCACCGCCTAAAGGAGAGCGGATGCGCTGACCCCGACGCGGCGGGCCAATCGCCTGTGCGGCGCAGCGGGCAATTGCAGTGACGCAAGGCGCCACCTCAGAGCGTCTTGCTAACCATCAGCCAGAAGATCGCGAGGAACGCGACGAAAGCGAGCACGCCGAGCACAGTCCATATCGCCATAAGCCGCCAGAAGCGGCGCGATAGCCGCGCCTGCGATGCCGCGCAGTCTCGCGCTTCAGCCGCGATCAGGACTTGCAGCCACACGACCGGTAGCCAGCAGGCAATCGCGAACACGTAAAGCCCGATGGACCACGCAAGCCACGGCGTCTGCATCCGGAAGCCGACGAGCCGCATCATCAGATAGCCGCTAAATGGTTGGATGATTGCCGTGGGCGTCGTGAAAAGCCAGTCCGCGAGGACGACCAGACGGCTTACGCGAGCGACCGTGCGCGCATCGCGCCCGAGGCTCGCGCTCAGCAGATAGAACGCTGAGCCGATGCCGGTGCCGAAAAGAATCGTGGACGACAGCACATGCACCCACTTGATGACGAGGTAACTCACCTTCGGTTCTTTTTATCCAGTTGAATCAGCAGGACGAGCGCCGCGAGCATCGGCAGGTTCTTGGAGAGAGGACCATACGGATGCAGCCAGAACTCCGGCAAGCGCCAGCTAATGAGCGCCGTATAAACGATAATCAGGACGATCTGGCTTTGCCAAAGTCGGTTGCGAGGACCGAGACGCGCGGGCCAACAGAGTGACAGCACGCCGAGCAGCAGATCGAAAAGCGCAGCGGCGTAGAGCAGCAACAGGCGCGTGCCGTCCGGCGCGCCGACTCTCGCGAGCAGATCCAGACTCGCCGCTCGCGGATATAGCCATGCGGAAACGATCGCCGTCCAGATCCACACCGCCGCAATGGACGCTATCAACAACGGCAGAAGCCACGCGAGCTTCGCCTGCAGCCCGAGACTTTGCGGCATCGCACGTAGCTGCGAGAGCGCTTTCGGCGGCCGTCCCAGCCAGCGTGTGATGCCGTCGGCGGGCGCGGTGTTGCCGCGTTCCAGCATGCCGATCGAATCGCTGCTCACGAAGCCCCCCGGTAAGTGCTCGCCGATGCGCGCGCTCAGCCGAACGAGCGAGATCGGCACCGCGACGAACCGCGGGGCTGATGCGCCGGCCAGGCCCGCGAGTACTGTGAGATAGCCTCGCATCGTCATCGGTTCGGGTCCGACTGCGGCCACGGTTTCCGTCACGGCATCGACGGCAATCGCGCCCTGGGTCACTAATGCGACGACGTCGTCAACGTGCACGGGTTGAATGGACTGGGCGCCTCGCCCCGGCAGCGGGACGACTGGCAGCGTCGACCATGCAGTGAAAAACTTCGTACTGGCGCCGTCCGGCGAAAAGACCAGCGACGGCTGCACGATAAGCGATGACACCGGTAGAGCGCGCAACGCATCGTCGGCAGCGCGCTTGGTCACGTGGTAGGTGCTAGCGGCGTGCTTGTCCGCGCCGAGCGCCGAAATCTGCACAATGCGCCGCACCCCGGCTCGCACCGCTGCATGAAAGAGCGCGATGGGCGCGTCCGCATGCACACGCTGGAAGTCGTGGCCGGTGCGATCCATGAAGATGCCGACCGCGTTGATCAAGACATCGACGCCTTCGAAAAGCGGTACCAAAGTTGCTCGGTCGTCGATGCGCGTGAAGTCCAGCTCGACGAAGCGGCACTGCTTGGATGCACCCGCGTTCGCCAGCGGATGGCGCGCGCAGCAAATTACCGAGTGACCATCCGCGAGCAAGGCCGCCGCGATTTGCGAACCGAGGAGTCCAGTTGAACCCGAGAGGAATATGACCATGACCCTGGGCATCGACACAAGGAAAGACATTCTTTGGCCCGGCATTGCAGCCGGACTGCTATCGACGGCGGCGCTCGCGGTGTGCGGCCGCCTCCACGGCAAGCGCGCGACCGCTCCGGTGAGCGCCGTGAGCCACTGGGTCTGGCCGCAAGAAGCGAACCAGACGGCGCATCCGGAGCCGCGGCATCTGCTTACCGGGCTTGCAATCCATCAACTGATGTCCATCGGATGGGCGGCTGGCAACGCGCTGGCTGTCGCGGTGGCGCGCCGTTCCATGAATCATCGCGACGGACAGGGGCACGGCCGACGCATCGCGCTTGCTGCCGCCACGACCTTGGCCGCGGCGGCGGGCGACTATATCGTCGTTCCGAAGCGCTTCACGCCGGGCTTCGAATATCACTTGCCGGTCGCCCATATCGTGGCGGTTTATCTTGCGTTTGGGGCGGGGCTCGTCCTGCCGTTTCTGATGAAGCGCTCGGCGCGCTGAGCCGATTCCCTCGTGCCTGCGAACCGGTTCGACGATGCTGCTCTATGGCGGATCGGCTCGTCGATCCTATAGTCTTACTGTGCCGCAGTTCGGCGAGGCATTCGCCAAGGATCGCCTTGTCCGTCTGACGCACATGTGGCTGGCCGACAGCAAACGCGAGATAGCGCGCGACTTGCATCGCTTCAGTCTCGCCCGTCGGCTCTACTTCAATCTCAGGTCCCACCGTCGCTGCGCAGTCCCTCGGGCGCGCGAACCCAGGTCGCTATAATCGTTACCGGCTTACAAATATTAGAACCGCCGGACTGCCGGCGACAGGACAGCGCCATGACTGACGAACTGTTTCCCTGCGACCATTGCGGCGGAAAGTGGTCTTTCGGATTCTCCCAGCGATTAGTCGGCCGTCCGTCGGCTCCGAAGCGTGACTTCGCTGGCCTTGGCAACAGCCTGGCGCCGCCCATGCAAGACATGGAACCGCGCTCACCGTACGACGTCCCTTACGAGAAGGTCTGCTGCATTTTCTGCGAAGAATGCGGGATGCAGACGCCTTGGATACCGATCGGCAACGACCGCTACGCGGCACTGGATAAGGCCGGCGAGATTTGGAATGCACGGATGCGGCGGCCAAAAGCCACCGAGGGAGATCTGCTTCAGCTTGTCAGGAAAGAAATTAGCGCGGTCGACGCTGCTTACCTAATTGACCTTCTCTCGAGGAACGAAGACGACTGGCAGAATCGCGGGCCCATTTTCCAGATGCTCGCCAAGAAAATCGTCGACAGCAAAGTCACAATGAGCGAGTTTTGGCCAGTCGACACAGTCCTCCGCGATGCGGCGCGATATCGAAAGCTCCAGCAGCTAGCGAAGCGCATATATATTGACGGAATCGCTTCGGTCCAGTTTCCCCGGATTCCCGCGACAGGCGGTGACGAAGGCAACTTTGAGAACAGCGTCAACGAGGCGGTCGATGACCTCCCCGACCGCAACCGCTGGTGACTTGACTTCATTCGGTTCCGATCATACTGAATGGACCTACAAACTAGACACGGCAAACAAGGACCGAATATGTCGCCCATCCAGTACATCGTCGCCGCCTACCGACTCCGCAACAAACTAGCGCCGCAGCTTTTTACGCTGCTCGCCCTCGGCGCGATCCTGACGTATCACGCGATGACAAGTCCGCAGTTGAGCTGGCTCTTGGACTGAGAACGCGAAAGTGACGCTCTCCGGAGAGCGTCCCATTCAAACGACGCGGAGATGAAGTCGTTGAAAGTAAAGGCGAAAACCGCTGTTACAAAATTTGCCGAATATTCACACCCCCCTTATTCGGCAAACTTTTCGCATTGTAAAATGCGGTACAGGCCCGTTCTGGAGATGCCGAGAGCGGCGGCAGCAGCCTTCTTCTCGCCGTTGTGAGCGGCGAGCGCCTCATAGACCTGCTCGATCGTCACCTTCGGCGCTTTCAGCTTCTTCTGAACGAAATAGCTCGACAGGTAAGCACCCGCCTTTTGTTTGCGGCTGTGGCCGGCCGCCTCGACCACCGCTTGCATTGCTTCATTGTGGATCAGTTTGTCCGCCCTTTCGTCGCTTCCTTTGATCGGCGCTGCAACACCCGCGTATCGCGCAAACATCTGTTGCAGGTACTCGTGCCTGAGGCCATGGCAGGTAACGCCCAGACCGGATTTCGTCACACCGTGTCGCTTGAGCACCGTGTAAAAGTGGTCCTTCCATTGGGTCTTCGTATAGCCGTCCGGAATCGTTGATCCGGTAGTGCTGTTGACGTAGTTTGCCGCTTCCCGCAGAACATCAAGCTTGAAGTCGATCGGGACGGTGCGTCCTCGACCTCCCTTCGTGCCGTGAACCACATTAAGCCGGCCGTCCTTGCGCACTGCGTCTATTGGCCTCAGCAGAAAGCTTTCCTCGACCCTCAGCCCAAATGCTGACTGCAACTTCATCTGCACGGCGACCACCGGATCGGTCTTCGCGATGTCGTCGATGATTGATGCGGCATTAATGCCGTTGCCTTCCCACGATTTGTCCTCCGTCGCAACATAGGACCGATGGAAGTCGTGCTCGTCCCTATCGATATAGTCCGATAGCTTTCTGACGAGATTGGGCTTGCCGATCCACTGTGCGAACGCGCGGAAGTACGTCAACTTGTTTTCGATCGTCCCTGGGCTCTGGCCTTTCTTGTGCCAGAGCGTGACAAGGAACTCGATGTGCTTCTCCTTAAGAGCATACGGCGACTGGAGCGCGAATCCGTTTTCGCGCAGCTCGACGAACGACCGGCAAAGCTTGCGCAGGCGGTAGTCCTGGGTCTTGACCGACAGGGGCTTGCTGCTGATTCGCGTACGACTATGGACGCGGTTCACATTGGCGGTGAACAGCAGGTCGAGCGCCGATTTGAAATCGGCACGTAACCCCGGGTAGTCAGCCAGAATCCCTTTCACGTAGACAGTCACCGTCACTTTTCAATCCCCCTTTTTGTTCAGCTTTTCTCGCGCCGCTAGGTACATGTTCCGGCCTCTCTCAAACGCGCTTGCAAACTCGCCGTTTAGCGCGGCGCCGTAAAGCAGCGATTCGCTCGGCGGCCACGATCCGGCGGCCCAGCCAGCAATGGCCGCGTGTCGCAACGCTCTTCGCCTCGAGCGTGCATCGTCAAATCCGTACCTCGCGGCAAGTCGCCACATCGACCACGCGACCTCGGCTTCGAACATATGGTCTATGCCCGTGAAGATCCTTTTATACCGCCCGCCCTGCCTGTAACCCGTCTCCCGAAGGGACCGAATGGCGTTGGCTCGCCGGCGTTCAGCGTTGTCCGGGGCAACCTGTGTGGTTACCGAGCTCGAGGCCGCTCGCCGCAGAAGTTCCGTAGAGCTAGGCACTTCCGCGCAGTCGCTGGTACCAATTGCCGCGATGACATCAAAGTCCATCCCTGCCTCTAACGCCGGGGCGCAGAGAACGCACACAATTGTTTGATGGCATCAGCACTGCCTTGTCCTCTTGTGAAAGCCGATTTGACGACCGTGCGCTGTCTTTGCGCGGTGCGCCGCCGTTTGCCGCCGCGCCGAATGCCCCGGGAGCCTATCCCGGAGTGCTGCCTGCGCTGCACGCTGCGTATCCCCGCCGGGTCCTGCCTTCCTGTCCTTTAGCGATTCCATTCGATAGCCCCGCACGTGGAAGAAACGTGCATCGACCGTCCGTATTGCCGCGTGCTGCCAGTCTCACGCTTCGCGTGGTGACCGCCACTGACAACTGCCGGTGCTAATCAACGCGGGCCCGCTTCGCGGCACCTCTCGTCGTTGAGTGTTTTTCCCCGCTGCTGTCAGCAGTCCAATCGCGCGCTTTTCGCTGCGCGACTCGGCTGTGCCGCTGCTACGGCTACCGCGCCGGCCAGAGCACGCACTCGCGCGCCCGTGTACCCCGTCTTTCGACAGCACGACCTTGGCCATTTGCTCGGTAATCGTTATGCGCTTTTTTTCCGGTTGCGCCGACCGTTCGTCTTCCGTACAGAGATGAGTTTGCCTTCCGTGGCTCACTCATCCCCCATCCCAAAGCGCGTTCAATCGGCCGCGGTGTGTCGGGCCTCATGCAACGTACCCAGCGTCGTGTGCTGTAGGGATGCGTCCATCGTCGTTGAGCTACTCAGCAGCAGCGACCGGAACCGTGTCCGTGTCCACTCCCAAGCCGTCTCAACTCGAAGGTTCGGGCAAAACCGCCCGCAAACCCAATGGATATCGCGTGTCCAGCGTCCTCAACTTGGGTCGCTTTGAACTTGACTAGATTCAGAAAAAGGCCGCTTCATTTTGCGGCCGTGACAGAGGGGTTTTCGCTAGGCAAAGCGGTCCCCTCGATGATCCTTTTCAGGAGAGTCGATGCGCATGCGCGCGGTTGGTAAGTAGAAGAATATCGGCACCTTGACCACACGCAACATCAAAAGCCGCTTAAATGTAGCGAGCTTTTGCTTCCTTGACATTGCGGCGTTCCAGATAGATTAGGTCCGTCAGCAACAGCCTTGGCCCCTAGTGGGTACCGGTAGGTTCCCTAACAACACTTGCCGCTCAGTGCGCGTCACGGCTTGGCCCCAACGAGGGTCAACCAGGGACCAAACAGGGGCTTACGAGCGGCTTCACTCTTCCGAATGCTGCTCTTGGCCCGTGTAGCGGCCACGCAGGGTCCGGCCAGGGGCCAGGGGCCGATTGTTGTCGACGGACTATTTCAACTCTGGAGAGAGAATCATGAAAGCACAGGTTTTTGCGGTTGATGTCGGTTACGGCAATACGAAATGCGCATTTCGTATGGGCTCTGACCTCGCGACGATGATGTTTCCGTCGCTTGCCCCGCTTCGCGTCAGCGAGGCGGTCTCGAGTTTCGCCAACGGTGTGCTGTCCGATCGCAAAGTGGCTGCCATTGAAATCGATGGAACAGTGTATGAAGTCGGTCCCGGCGTTGAACGATCGTCAGCTTATGGGAACGCAGGCCGGACGCTGTCTGAGGACTTCTGTACAACGCCGAACTACGCGGCGCTGCTTTACGGCGCCCTTCACTTCGCCGGCGTGACGGAGGTCGAACGTCTAGTTCTGGGCTTACCAGTTCATAGCATCGGCAAGTACGCCGACTCCGTGCGCGACGCGTTCAGCGGCACGCTGACGTTTGGTGAACACAAAGTGCGTATCGGCAGCGTGAAAGTCATCCCGCAGCCTCTCGGTTCGCTCGTCTCCTTTTCTGAGTACGGCGGCGATGCTTTCGATCGGGAAAACGAACACATCGTAATCGATGTCGGCTATTTCACGACCGACTGGGTGGTGGCAAGTGGCTTCACAATGAACGACGGGCGTAGCAAAGGGGTTCCTGGCGGTGCATCGCAGGTTTATAGGCACATCGCATCGCTGATCGGCGAAGAAAAGGGCGAGATCGTTACCGACATTGAGAAGCTGGATAAATGCCTGCGGATGAAGAAGCCGTTCCTTTTTTACAGCGACGAGATTGACCTCGCACCGTACTTGGAAAAGTCGCAAGCAGTGATCCGGAGCACCGTCAAAACAATCCAGGAAAAGGTCGGCAGCACCGGTACGGTCCGCTCAATTGTCTTGAGCGGTGGTGGTGCAGCTCTCTACGAGTCAGCAGTACGTGAAGCGTTTCCGAAGAATCGAGTTCAATTGGTGGACGCGCCGTGCTTCTCGAACGTGAAGGGCTTCCTGATCGTCGGTGAGTCGACGCTTGCGCGTGAGCGCAAGCTCGGAGTGGCAGCATGACAAGAAAGATGCTGATCAAGGTGACGGTGGACGAGGCTCTCTTCCCTGAGCTGTATCAGCGTCTGGATGAACACAATCCACGATTGCGCGCGGCCGTGCTCCGCTCACTAGCCAACGACACAGCGCGGAACGCGATCGGCGGGCGCGAGTTGACCTCCGCGGGCAAAGGTGGGCGGTTGCCGGCCTACGCTGAACTGTCCGTTGAGGCGGTCTCTGCTCCGAGCGCCTCTGCTCTTCCTGTATCGTCTACCACGATGATCGCCAATCCGGCAGTATGTTCGGGCGCAACCGACCACGATGTCGTGACGCTGCTTTCTCATCGTTTCAATGTCGATGAGATCGCTGACCAGTTCGCTGGGTTTTAGTCAACCGGTGTCGTTGGCCCGAATAACCGTTCGTCGCGCCGATAAACCATCTCCCGACTGCGCCGCAGTCGGGCTCATCGTGGTGGCATTGAAATATCATTATCACGGCTTGCCAAGCTCGCCCGTCCGCTGCGGCTTGACTTCGCCGCGTATCTGCCAAGATGGGATTTATGTGCAGCCAGTGCACCTATCAAACCAACGAATACTGAGGCGTGTTATGGACATTCTCAACAATCTGGCGCAAGCCGACTGGACGCGCGGCGTTCGCATATGGATTTTCGTGGCCACCGCGGTGGCTGCGTGGGAGGCAGCTTATCTGTTGCATCGCGCCTTGTTCCGCTCAGCCGAAGGAGCCGATGATGTACGCTAGGTTCTTGGCGCTGCCATTTTTCACACGACGCATCATCATCGTGATGGCGTCTTTCTTCGTGATGTGGGTCTGTGCCCACCTGCCGAAGAGCGGCTTCACTCAGGTGGTGATCGGGTCCAGTGCGTTCATCATGTGTTGGGCGACTGGCATCCTCGTTCCGTTTTTGAAGATCACGTTTTTCGTCCTAAGGTGGCGTTTGTGGTACGTCGTGCGCTACAAGTAGTCGCTGATTACTAGCCGCAAAAACAAAAAAGCCCCGACCAAACGGTCGGGGCTTTTGTTTCAGGGGGTATCAATGCAGCAGAGATACGCCTTGTGCGCTCGCCTGTCGACGAATGCAGTAAAACCAAGCAGTGTCCAGCGTGACGCCCTGCTTCTCCAGCCGGGCATGACCGCCGCGTTTGCGGTCGATCACGTCGTAGGCTTCCGCCTCTGACTTCCCTACTCTGACCGAGCCGTTCTCGACACCGGACGTTGCGACAATTTCATACCGGCCAACAATCATGCTAAAGCTCATTTCCTCTTCTCCATTGGAAAAGCTCGGGCGGATTGCGGCCCCAGTGGGGACGAATCCCCACCGGGCGAAAGTTACAGTTAGCGGCCTCGATGCCGTCAAGAATCAAACGCGCAGTGCTTCGCGCGAATCGCGGCGCACTACCACTGCAGACGTCGGCGCGTGCATACGATGAGACGCACACCACTCGTCTGCGAAGTCCGTCTCCCGCTTTTTCGGCCGATGAACCATAGCCGTGTACCCTTCAGCGCGGAGGCGCTTCGCCAGCTTCAACGCCGCGTCGACGCCCGGTGACTTCCCGGTACGTGGATCGACTGCATCGAAGTCGGCGTAGATATGAACCACACGAATGCCAAGGCCTTCTGGCACAACGAAATCGGCAAGAAGGATGCGGTTCAGGCAATACCAGACGGGCACACCAAACAGCATGTGCGCGGCGTATGCCGTCTCCAAACCTTCCGCGACGCCAATCTCGCCATCGACCGGGTCCATCAGCCGGACTGCGCCGCCGTTGAGCTTATGAAGCGTCACGTCGTTCAGCTTGGCAGGAAGGATCTCGCCATCGTTAGTAACGATGGACGCCTTAACTGGCTCCGAGCGCTCTAGAAACGTGCGATGCAGCGTTCCCAGACGGCCGTCCGGCAGCGTGAAGCGCGCGATGATGCCTGGCCACTGCCCGATGACCTTCTTGTCGTGCCAGTAGTCGAGCATCCCCATGCGCAGCGCCAGAGACGGCGGTGCCGTGAGACCCGGCACACGCTCGCGCAGGTAGCGTGGCACGAGGCCATCGGACCCGACGAGCGTCGCGCGATCCCACATCGAGTCGAGGCGCTTCTTCGCCCACTCGGGATCGACCTTTCGGCCCGGCGCGGGCGCGTCTGGGCGTTCGCGAGTTCTGCGAGCGTCCGCTAGGCTCCCTCCTTCGAGTTCGACCATCAGCTCGCGGAACGTCAGTCCCGCGGACTTGCAGATCAACTCGAAACCGTCGCCGGCCTTACGGTCGCCGTCGTTGCACTTGCGGCAGACCCAGTCGCCGCGGCCGCGGTTGTTGTCGTAGGTGAAGCGGTCGTTTCCGCCGCAGATGGGACAGGGTGCGCCCTTCCCGGTCAGTGAGCTTGCGGGCACTCCATACTTCTGGAGCAACGCAATCCACTGTTCCGGGGACAGCTTGATGTCCTTCACATTCATTGTCACTCCAGTTGTGGTGTGGTTGAGGTCGATGCCTGAACAGGCGGTGAAACCGTGCTCAAAAAAGCAGTCCGACTCGCCCCAGGCGAGCACGGCGGGCGGCTTCTTTCAGCAGGGGAAGCGAAAGTGGGTGTAGCGACGAATGAGGCCGTGTCGCGTAGGAGAGAGACGCTTCGCGGCTCCGCCGACCGTTTCCGGTTCGACGAAGCAACGAAGGTGAGAAGAAACAGGAGGTGAGGTGAGCCGTTACGGGATCAGATCGCGGCCCACTCGCGCCGTGTCAGAAATCCGCGGGGGTCGATCTTTACACTCTCGGTTACGGAACTTCAAAACGGGATGTCGTCATCCATGTCTGCGAAGCCTCCGCCTCCACCGACCGAAGTCGATTGCGGTTCGCGATTCGCCGGCGCAGGGTTGCTCGATCGCGGCTGCTGCGTCCGTTCTTGACGTGCAGGACGTTGGCTCTCGAAACCGTCATTAGATGACCGATCACCGGCAGACCGGCCGCCGAGCATCTGCATCTGGTCTGCGACGATTTCAGTCGAATACCGCTCTTGCCCGGCTTGGTCCGTCCACTTGCGCGTGCGGATTCTGCCTTCGATGTACACCGACGAGCCCTTCTTCAGATACTCGTTGACGATCTCAGCCAGCCGGCCGAAGAACGACACTCGATGCCATTCGGTCTGCTCCTTCATTTCGCCGGAGGCTTTGTCTTTGTAACGATCGGTCGTTGCGAGTCGGATATTTGCAACCGCATCGCCGCTCGGCAGGTAGCGCGTCTCAGGATCAGCCCCGAGGTTGCCTACGAGGATTACTTTGTTTACTGATGCCATAACTAACTCCTTTAAGATTTTTTGGAAATAGACCAAAGCCACTTGTCCCACAGCACTTGCTCGCCGCGGGCATCTAGCTTGGGCCGTCCTTGTCCATCGACTGCCGGCACTTTAGTTTTGCCGATCCGCTTGACTTCAACGCGGTCGCCAATGCGACAGGCCGACTCCGCGATCGCGTCGCGCAGGCCCTCACCTTGGAGAACGTGCGTCTCGCCGCGATGCTCGAGCGTCAAGCAAAACGATTCATACGTCTTGCCAGGGCGCTTGCCATCGGGGAATCGTTTCTCGCCCCACTCTCTCAAGACCCCGTACCTCGCGCGCTCGGTCCGCCGATGTGATGACTCAGCGGGTCGAGGCGGCGCTGTCACGACGGCGTCCGTAACTTCTGGCCGGGGTCGCGCGTCGCTGACATTGACTAGTCGAACGGGTTTGGCGTCGGGCGAAGGCGTGTCTTGCGCATGAGCGCCCTTGAGTGCAGCCGCAATGGCGTCGGTCAACGTGCCCTTGTACTCGCGCAGCACTTGCCAGTGCGGCGCGAGCGCCGGTATCAGCTTCATGCCGACAACCGTTGGTCGCAGCTCGTAGTCGAACGCCGGACGAAACTGCACGACGACTCCACCTTCGTCGCGGAACAGCATCGGTTGTCCTGCGATGGCGATGTGCCGTTCGTTGGCACCGCCCTTACCGACCTCAATCGGGGATGAATGGCTTGTGGGATTGTCGCTGCGACGCTGCGGCTGCGGCGTCACTCCGAAAAGCGTCCCGATCAGCCGGCCGAATGTTGATGTGCTCATCGTCGGCCTCCTACACCAGCGTGCCGAAGCACTCGCGACGCACGTCTTCCATGTCGCGCTTGAGCAGCGGGTTGCTTAGGATGATGTCTTGCAAGAATTCAGGATCGACGCCGTTGATCTTGCAGACATACCGATACGGCAGCGCCCCGCTCCAGAACTCCATGACCCAGCCGAGCGTTGCTCGGTAGTCTTCGAGTTCCATCTTCTTTCTGTTTCTGAGTCGCTCGCTGAAAAGCACAGCGCAGTCCATCAACGACTCGGGCATGTTGTCGCCGCGTCTGCTGTCAGTCGCAAGACTGATCAACGCGTCGACCATTTTGTCTTTTACCGCCTCGCTCCACAGATGCGGATCGGGGAGCGGGTCAGGCTTGGCTCGGACACGCGTGATCGGCGCTGGTGGAGCGTCGAACATGTCCAGTTGCCATGCTGCTACCTCTGCTTGCATGGGAATCTCCGATAAACGGGAACCCATGCCCGCAACGGGATGGTTTCCCGTTGGGGTGTGAGGGGTCAAGACCGCCCGCGCGGGCAGTCTTGACATTCAGGCGTAGCGACTAGTCGTCGGTGCCTGTCTTAAGTGGAACGACCACTGCGGACTTGGCGTACTGACGTTTGATGGGCGTGACGTTGGCGTCGGCGGGAGCCGAAGCGACAACGGCGTGCGCGGGAGCCTTCGAATCCTCCGCTTTCTCTTCTTTCAGCGCCGCCTTGATGGATCTCTTGATCCAAACAGCGACGGTGGCAGAAACAAACAGAAAGGCGAAGAACGAGTGCGCAGCAAGCCACAACGCAAAGCAAACAGCGACCAACCAGCCGGGCGATTTCATCGCCTTCAATACCAACTGCTTCGGCATTTTTCTCTCCAGAAAAAGACGCACTAGGGGATGTCCAGCCAGTACAGCGCTGGATGTTTTTCGATGCTCGGGTGAGCAGGGAAAAGCGGGCGCGCGGAGAGACGCTTTCGTCACGGCTCGATGGAGACGTGGCGGAAGCAGCTCACTGCGGATAGAAAAAGATGGGAAGCGCGCGCACAGAGGTGATCAGCGGCGGCTCGGGTCGATGCGTCGGCGACGCGGGGATACCTGCAATTTACGCGCGTCGTGGATACGCGTGGTCGGGAAAGCTTCCGATTTCATAGCGCCTTTCGACTTTTCGGACTTGTTGCCGCAGCACGATTCGCATCCTTGACTTCTTCTACGCCCTGTCATGCTGATCTACATATACAACGGAGGGAGCGGATGTTCTTGGAGATACTTGTCGCTATCGGCGGCTACCACTTGTTCAAGAGGTTGATGCGGTGGCGCCCCTCTAGATCGAGGAGGCCCGGTCGTGCGAAGCGCACAGCGCATGAAATCGGTGCAGCGGGGGAAGCGGCGGCGCAGGCAAAACTGCGCACGACGCTTCAATGGCTGTGCGGCGACGACTTTTACCTGCACGAGGGGCCGCTGGTTATAGAACACGCTCCGGGAACAGCGTTTCCGACCGCAGAGATTGATCACCTCGCGATCACGCCGTTCGGAATCTTCATCTTCGAGACGAAAAACTGGTCCGGCCGGATCGCGCCGTCGAGCAGCCACGGAAAGCTCACGCGTATCGCACCGAATGGTAAGCCAGAGGAGAGGCGTTCGCCTATCGAACAAAACCGCAGCAAAGTCCGGTTCCTCCGTGAGCAGCTTCCTGCCATTTGGCCGGTGAGTGGTGCCGGACTATTCACCTCTCCAGACGTCGTGCTCCAGCCTGAGCTGTCGACGGATCTTCTGTCGCTAGACGATCTCCCTCACTGGCTGCGCCTGAGGCGGGAATCTTTCAACGGCCAAATGTCGGTCGATATCGGCCGGACCCGCGCCGCAGTGCTGACGTATGCGGATACGTCGACAGATGGCTTCGTGGCACACAAGGCGCGTGTCGCGCGCTACCGGTAATTTTCGGAAATTGCAAGGTCTTGCACTAGGTAAGTAGTTCCAGGCGAACGCTTAAAAATCGCTTAAGTGTTACAAAACTGAACCGTTAAACGTTTGGGAAGATGGACAAAAACTGTGCCTTTCACCTCTGCGGTGCGAAAGAGGGGTGAAAAACGGCGTCTTTGATGATCTGCGGTCCGTAACCGGCCCGTTACGATTGGTTACACAACTATCGTGTTCCCGAGCCGATTGCTCGTGGGTTTCACAGCGGCGCGGGGGCGCTGCAAATCTGGGAAAAAAACATGTCTACTAGCGACCACCCGAAGAAGAATATCCAACTGCGAAAAACCGAACTCCACGATCCGCTGGACGACATTTTTGGCCCGGTTTCGGCCAGCGGTGTCGAACGCTCGAAGATCGAAACGGTTGCTCTGCAGCTTTTCGGCGACGGCGACGAGTTCGCCGATCTCATCTCTCAGCTCGTCGAAAACATGGTGACTATCGCGGAGGCGCGAGCGCGAGTCTCGACCGACTTAAAAACGATAGGCGGTCTGTTAATCAACTCCATGCACCTGATCAAAAACGCGCTGGTCACGACGCCGGGCAACAAGACAACTGCCCTGCGGCGGGCCGCGACGTTGGGATTTTCGTTCTTCGACTTGGCTCTCGGCGTGAAGAAGCCGGCAGCGCGCAAATACATGCGTTGCTATGAAGCGTTCCTCGACAACACCGAGGCCATCCGCGTATTCAACGTCGGCGAACTGGACATCCTCGCTTCCGACCACGTGACCGACGAACAGGTTGCGGCCATTCTCGCGGCAAAGCAGGCCAACGAGCATATGACCCGCGAGGACATTCGCAAAATGCTGACGACGCTGCAGAAGCAGGAAGAGGCTCTTGCCGATCGAAAAGCAGAGCTAGACAACTATGAGGGGCTGCTCGAGGACAGCAAAACCGCTCAGCGAGTCGCGGAGGACGAAGCCAAGCGGCTTCATCAACAGCTCGACGCCTCTGCGAAACTGATCGCAGAAAAAGAGGCCCAGCTACAGCGAATGGACAGCTATTACACCGGTCGGCAGGCGGGGCTTGCCAACCTTGAAAAGGACCTTGCGGACAAGGATAAGGAAATTGCAAGGCTGAACGACGAAAGAAACGCGCTGCTCAACCGGAAGCCGGAAGTGGTGATCAAGGAGGTTGAGACGACTCCCGCTGGATACAAGAGCATTTCCGAATCATTGGAAAAGCGCAACGCGGAACTCAAACAGCTAGAAGAGCAATTGGCCGAGAGGCGTGCAGAGTTGGAACGACTTGAGGCCGACATGAAGAAAGAGGCCGGCGCCATTGAAGCCGCTAGTCGCGTTCAAGCAGCGATGCAAGAAGCGCTATCCGCTTTCGAGCAATTCGCGGGCAAGCTCACGCTGGCCCAGGTGGCGGTTCAAGCTTCCGATGGGCTTGGGCAGCACGAACCGTTGGTCCAGACACTGGCCGCAATGATGCGCAAGCACCTGAGCGAGATCGAAACGGGATTGCGGAAGCTGTAAGACGAACCTGCCATAACGATGAGGCGGACGCGATGGGGTCGCATCCGCCAGCAACAATATAAATAATATGTCGACCACCACGCTTGATGCCGTTGAGACCAACATTGCCCTTCGTCAGTATCTCGCCGAGAAGATACAACGGACCAACTTTTCGCTGACCGCGGTTATCCATAAGGTACTCGCGCGGTACAGCGGCGCCGAAACATTCTTTGGCGTCTCCTTTGACAACATGGAGACGTTCAAGGCGCACGCCGTGCCGATGGCCAAGCTTATGAACATGCCGTTCTTAGCGCTGTCGCCGGCGCTGCAGGACCCTCGCGATTGGGCGACGTTTGTCGACGGCATCATGTTCTCGACTGCGGTGTCGAAGCTGTCCTCAGCGATGCCTTTCGTCGACGACGTGACGGCGCGCGATATTTTCCACTACAACTGCGCCTATGTTTCGCTGCTGAAAGACGTGCTCCACCAGAGCGTGCTCGCAGCGCCCCTCCTCGGTATCTCCTTTGAGCTAGCCGAGTACCTGATGGGCTTGCCGATCGGACGGCTGGAAGCAGCGATCGGCGGGATTCGCTTCCCGCTGTTTAGATGGCGGTTTGACGACGATCGCTTCTGGAGACAATACGGCGCAGATTCGCTTACCGAAGAGGCCGTCGCTCACTACGTCATGCGTACCTCGAACCTCAAGCCGAGCGGGCTACCTTTCAAGAATCTATGGTCCGACCTGCGGCTCGACCGCGCGAGACGTGAGATCTACGCAAGATTGTTGATGACCCAGGGTTGTCGCGCATCCACCGCCACAAACCTGTTTGGCGTGACCTCGGCGATCACTCGCAATACATATCGAGAGATCCACGGCGTAAGCTCGCCATGCGGCAATAGTGCAAGCTCGTTGACGTGGTACGTCGAACGTCCCGTGCACCGACTCCAAGCAACCATGCTGGTATGGCTTTATCGGTGCGCTCTCAAAAACGGAGCGAGCATTCCGGAAGCGCTGATTGCATCCAACGACGTTCTCGACAAGATGTTCGGTAGTCGGCTCGCCGTTTCGGCTGACCGCGCGAACCATCTCACCCGCTCCATGGCAATCGATTCGAGGTTGAATGTCGCTCCGTGCAGAACTTGCGCGACGGAGTACATCTTGGCCAACGACGAAGGCAAGATCGAATTGGCGAAGGACTTCGTATGTCCCGGTTGCACTGGGGATCTGAAGCCGCGCTTGACCGAGCCAAAGAGCAAAGGTCGAAAGGCCAAAAAATAGTCACATATAAAGGAGTTGTTGATGCCGCATGAATTCAACGTCGAGGCCGGTCTAGTGGTCTTCTCCCGCGACGGCCGCCCTCAGTTCGGCTGGCTCGACTTAGTGACCGGCGAGTACCACGCCGAGTCCGACGGACGCTGCATCACCGATGCAATAGGTGCGATAGAGTTCCAATCAGACGTGATGCACTGACTCATGCAGGACTTCGCTTACCTCTTTCCAGACAGTGTCGCCGCGTGGCTCGAAGGCCGCGGCGACGCGCGATTCCAACGGTACGAGAGGCACTACCGCGCCGATCGGGCGACGGCACAACCAAACGAAGCATTCGACCTTGAGCGAAGCAATGTTCGTTTCGCCCAGCAGTTCGCTTCAGGCCGGCGGCCGTTCGCGGCTGTGTCGAAAAGCAAAGCATTTGGCGCGCTAGCGACTTTTCTCATTCTCCTTTGGGGCGGCACCGCACTCCTTTCTTCAGTCGGCGCGACGCAGCCCGTCGCGGTCGCTGCCGTGCTCGGCGTCGTCTTTGTCGCCTTGCGGCTGAAGCATTTCCGCGCCCGCGCCAAACACTAGTAGCAAACGGTTGCGCCCGAACAACGGTGCGGAATTTCGACCCGTTACTGGGTATTACAATGCCTGCGCCGCCATTGGCCAACGGCAATTCCCCAACGAGGAAAGCGGTTTCGCGGCGGCTTCCGAGTCGCCTTGACTTTGAACACCGCTCGATAAGATGAAAGTAAGCAGATCGCCGGGGCGACTGCAACAACTAGATCGGAAACAACAAATGACGATTCAGAAAAACTTAAAACTCTCAATGGCCGCGATCGGTGCATCGCTTCTGGTCGCTGCTTGCGGCGGCGGTGGTGGTGGTGGTGGCGGCAGCAGCGGTGCGTCGCCTGCGGCCCCGGCAAGCGGTGCCAGCACGCCCGCGACGACGAATCCGGCGAATTTGACGACGCCTCAGTACCCGGCTGACAGCTTCCATCTGGCCGCGTTCAATCTGCTCAACCAGCACCGGCAGCAATGCGGCTTCCCCGCCCTCCAGCAAAACACGGCGCTCGATCAGGCGACGGCGGCACATGCGCAGTATCTTGCATCGAACAATGTGATTTCGGATACGGAAGTGGCTGGCAACCCCGGCTTCACGGGCGCGACTTTCGTTGATCGCGCGGCCCATTTCGGATATACGGCGAAAAACGGTTCCATCGGGGTTTCCGGTGGCTATTATACGAATGCCGCGCTGACGGAAACGCAATATGGACAGGAAGCCATCTATGAGTTTGAGTCGGGCGTGTATCACATCAGCATTGCCGCCTCGCCTACGAACACGGTCGGTATCGGTAAGGTCGCAACGACATACAACGGCTTCCCGCAAGAACAATTTTCGTTGTTCTTAGCGAACTATCAGCAAGTCACGAACAACGCTCCATTGACGTTCCCGTGCCAAGGAACGACCGGCGTTGCCTACACGTCCGCAGGAGAAATCCCGACCCCTCCCGGAGTGTCCGGCAATTTCGGTACGCCGGTCGCCGTCGCGGGGAACCCGACTGACACTATTGTTATGCAAACGGGCACGATGACGGATTCCTCCGGGCACGTGATCGCCTTGCAGGTACTCGATTCGGCTAAAGACCCGAACAAACTTTTGGCCGCGTGGCAGGGCGTCGCGTATCCGACCACGCCGTTGTCCCCGAACTCGCAATACACGGTCTCGCTGACGGGTACGATCAATGGTGTTGCGTTCTCGCGCACCTTCAGTTTCATGACCGGAAACGTCGTCGGCTAACAAGCCAGGTCACGAACAGTAGGAGCCAAGCCGCCAGTCGATCTGGCGGCTTTTTTTCGTTGGTACCGGACGTGACTAAAACGCCCCGAAGCGTAACTTCAAGGCGTTTCGGTCTGCGGCTTCAACCGCCGCCTGGATCCGTGTAGGGGATGTTGGGAGTGACGTAGTACGGTTGATTGGCTTGAGGGACCCAATCACCCGTCGCGTTGACGAAGGCGCACATCACCACCCAGTTTGTCCCCGATTGACCGCCTACCTCCCAATATGGGCCGGGTGAGTTGTCGTGGTAGTACTGCGTTGCCGGTCCTGCGTAGGAGTTGAACTTAAGTTTCCTCGTCAGCGGCCCCATCTTTATGCCAGCGGGGGGGCTGGCGCTGGCGTGTGCAGCACAAATCGCCTCAGGGTCTGACGGCGTCTGTGTCTGCGCCCTCGGTGTGCATTGCTGTCCAACCCACGCCGAGCCGTTCCATGATGGAGCCGCCGCTTGGTCGTACCCACTCGGGCAGCTCGGAGCCGGCGGTACATTACAGGAGTAGTTCCAAGCCGTTCCTGTCCACACCGGTCCACTAGCAAATCCATACGCGCACGTGGGCTGCGGCGTCACGCACTGGTAACGCACGCCAATTTTTTGCCATGAGTATCCCGGGTCGCATCCGGGCGCGCGTGGAACGCCAATGGGGTTCTGCACCCACTCCGCGTTGGTGGGCGTCGGGGCCAACAACGTACCGCCGAGCGTTGCCATCAATGTCAGCGAGATCGCCGTCTTGAACTTTTTCATTCTTATTGGTTCGAGTAGTTGCAACCCACGTCGACTTGCACCTGCAGGCTAAGTTGATCCTGCACAAGGGTATTTGCGCCATCAGCTAGAACGTCGTAAATCTGCACGACCCATTGCGACCCGTTCCAGCCCATCGCATATCTAGCACCAGCGATCGGAGGATTGTGGTTCGAATAGTCGGTTGTTAAAGACTGCGGAGTGATTCGGTACCAGGCAGAGCCGCCCGGACCGCAGGCGGGAGGGTTAACTCCCCATCCGTTGTACCAACCGCTGTACTGCGAATCCGCCGACTGATTAGTCACCAGCGAACTGACGCCTACCCAATTTCCCCACTTGTTGCACACATACATCAGGTTGTTGCGGATCGTGACGCCGTTCCACCCGCAGTTACCGGCTGCGGCGTTGATGTTCGCCACGTTCGTGTTTACTACGTTCGCATTCACCGTTCCGCTGGAATTCACGTCGCCGACGTTGATCGGCGCACCACCGGTACCTTGATAGTTCTGCACGTACAGCGCGCCCTTCGTCCGCACTGCCGCGTTAGTGTCATCACCGTAGTACATCGCACCGTTGGCTATTTGCAGGCTGTTGCCGGCCTGCAGCTTCATAACCTTGTTCGCGCCGAGCGTCACGTTGCCGACGTTTTGCATGTCCTGATTGTTCGCGTTCATCGTGCCCGTCAGCGGCAACGCGCCATCGCGACGGTAATACGGCGAATTGCCGTCAGCACCGAACCCGTTAATCGCCAGCACCATCCCCGGCTTGCTCCCGATCGGGTTGGGCAGCGACCATTGGCCATGCATGCCGGTAATGGTTGCGGGCGATGCGTTGGTCGAATAGCCGAACTGCGAACCGCCAGCCGCCGCAAGGATTCCCGCGCCGGCGATATCAGCCGTCTTGTCCTTCATGCTGATGAGCGGCAAACTCGGGTAGATCTGCGAAGCGATATGGCAATTACCCGCCGCTGTTGAACAGTTGTCAGGCACGATGGACAGCGCAATCTGGTAAGTGCCGCCCCAGAACGGCCCGTTCTTGAACGCGACTTTGTTGTTGGCCTGCGCGCTCAGTTGAGCGAGTGTCGGTGCAGCGATCGCAGTCGACGTTGTCTGCGAAAACCCCGCGGGGATAAGCGACGCGTAGTTGTTAGTGATGTAGCTGCCAAGCGCCGAATTGATCGACGCAATGTTCTGCCCTTCGATCTGGAGCAAGTTCTGGCGCTTGGCCGAAATGTCTTCCTTGATTCCCTGTACCGTCAGCAAGGCTGCGCCGACGAGGACGATCAACATCTCAAGAATGCTTCCCATGTCGGCGGCCTGCGCTTAGGTACGGGTGGTCCAGAGCGCCATCGAAGCCATTGAGCCATTCGAAGCGCAGGCGGTCGCGACCGTCGACGGGTTAAACGTCGTGGTCGGCGAGAAGATCGTCGTGCCGTTCACCGTCACCTGCGTGTACACGGTGACGAGCGCGGCCGCGCTCAGCGAGCAAACCGTCGAGGTAACCGGGTACGTCAGGACCAACGAATCGTTGGAGGTCACGAGCGTGCCGACGGCAGCCGTCACCGTGCCATTGAACATCCCCTTGACCGACGACTTATCCGATGCGACGCGCGAGCCCGCCGAATCAAACGCGTGGTTCTGAGCCAGCACCGTCAGCGTCTCGGCCGAGAAGTCGGCGTCGTTCTGCGTCGCGTTCAGGATCCCGGTGTGGAACATCTGCGCTTCGCTCTTGAACTGCGACGAATGAATCAGATCGAGCACGTACTTGCCGCCCGCATAGACAGCCAGCGCGAGCAACGCCGCACCAGCCATCACTGCCCCTGCTTCAATCATCGACAGCTCGCCCGACTGCTTGGTCGCGCGCGCCATCTTGAGCATGCGTGCGCGGCGCGCCTTGATCGAGTCCATCTCAATTGCGTCGATCGCGACTGCTTGTTTATTCTCGTTGGTCATTTTGCTTTTTCCTTAGTTGCTAGATGCGGCGGGATTTCCCGATGTGAGATTGACGGCACCCGTCACCACGTACGAACCGATGCCGAGGGTCAGAAACAGTGCAGCGGCGAAGCCGAGAAGCATGAAGTGCGTCATGCGCGCGTTGCGCTTGACTGCCTCAACGACGCGATCGAGTGACTCCCGTCCAAGGCTTTTGATCGCTGCTTCAAACTGATCGCGGCCCGCCGCGTCGGTGATCGTGTCGACGATCGTCACCGAGAAGATGCCGGTGTCGAGCGCGCGCATCGGCTCGTCCGAGCGAGCCGCAAGGCGTCGATCCATGATCTTCAGATGCCAGCGCAGCCACGGATCGGCGGTCTTCAGCAGCCGCTCGAGCGCTGCGCGCAGTGTCAGATTTGAATCGAACAGACCGGCCAGCGAGACGATCAACAGTGCAGCTCGCAGGTCGCGGCGATTGCGCCAAAGAAGCGGCATGCGGTCGAACTTGTCCCGCAGAGGCCCAGACCAACGCTTCAGGCTCGAGAAGTAAGCGAGCACGAGGCCGATGATCGCCGTGAGCGTGAGCCACCAGTACTCGTAGCAGAACGTGTCGACGTGATAGAGAAACCGGCCAAGATCCGGCCATTGGTCGAGCGGCCGGACATCGAGCACCTGCGGGAAGATGACGCCGCCAAAAAGCATGCAGTACGCGTACATGTAGACCAGCAGCAACGCTGGGTAGGCCATCTGCACCGAAGTCGTCGACGACAGCACGCGCTTAGCCTTCGCCGCCATTTCCGCCAGTTCGAAGCCACGCACGACCGAGTCTTCGCGTGAAGATTCATCGGCAATGTCCAGCAGCGCGTACTCGTCGCCGGGGATGAATGGCTTGATAGCGAGCGAAAAGCTCTCACCGCGCTGCATCGTTTCCCGGATGCTGGCGAACACGCGCCACTCGATCTTGCCGCGTGTGCGGCTGCGCTTTTCGTACGTTTCAAGCCGGTCGAACAGCGTCTCGGTGTTGCGCAGGCCCTTTGCGGCGATATCGAGGCGCGTCTCGCGGTAGAAGTCCTCTCGGACGTTCTGAAACCGCAGGCGCGCGACGACCAACTGCTGCCGCTTGGGCAACATCTTTGCGAACGTGGTGAACATGGAGGACCAGGGTTAGACCATCAGACCATCGACGCCGGGCATCACGCGGTACTGCGCGAACGACTGCATCGAGCGATTGATGAATTGTGGATCAATCAAACCGCGCGAAGCCTTGAAAAGAGCATGTTCATATAGCGTCTTTCCATTCATATCCGCATTTTCGAACCCGGTACGCCGCGCACCCCGCCAAACTTTGCGGGCACCGGCCCAGTCGCGCTCGGCTACGCGCTCCAGAAACTCGGGCGTCGGACGATAGAGTTCGGCGGCCAACGTGGGGCGCGTGGTGCCACCCGCGGCCTTGCCATTACGCGTGAACAGCCCTTTCAGCCGGCAGTGCTCGCAGCCGTCGTAGTTGCGGCATGCCATGCGCGAGGTGTCGAGGCCAAACTTCGTGCGCAGCAATTCGAGGTCCGCTTTGGGCATCACATCTTCGGCCGGGAGCTTGCAGTGCTCGCAAAGCGTCGGAATCAGCTTCTGGTTGCCGACTGCGTTGATGAATCCCTCCGAAGCCAGCTCGTCGATCGGCAGTTGCAGCCGCCCTCCCGCCATACGCATCACGGCCGCGATGATGTCGCCGGCGTGCAGCGAGAAGCGCACCGGGTGACCGGTCAACGCCAGTTCGGCAACCAGCCCCATTACGACGCGGTCACGGACTTCACCGATGGTCAAATCGTCCGGGTCCTGACGCATCAGCGTTCTAATCACCTCCGCGTACTTGCGGTTCGCCTCATCATCAGTTTCGTCCGGACGGCGGATAATCGAATAGTCCGAGAGCCAAGGCATCGGATACTCGGACGGTTCATTCACCGCAAACTGCTTCTTCAGCTCCCGATCCGGAAGCATGTATGACAGCGCGCGCAGCGTCGTCGTCTTGCCTGAGCCGGTCTCGCCAGTGAGTGCCGTAATGCCGCCGCTCACATAGTTCAGCGTCTCGATCAGCTCTAGCTGGCTCTTTTCGAACCCCATGTCCTTCGGCAGCAGCACCGAATAGTTCTTGAAGTTGCCGTCGAGCAAACGCAGCGTCACGTCATACCCGCCCACCAGCGGCGACGACTGCCAGCGCAAGTTGACCGTGTCCGTCTTGACGACGAGCGGGATCATTGCCGACTGCGGCGCGCTTGGCTGGAAGCTATTGCCCGAGTTCGTATTGCGTTGGACAAGATCGCTGTACGCGGCGAACAACGCGCGACGTACGATCGCCTTGGGCATGCGGCTGAACGTGTACATGTCGCCGTTCACGCGGAACCGGATTTCGACCTCGTTATGGAATTCGCGTGGTTCGAAATGAATGTCGCTCGCGCCGTATGCATGTGCGGCTTCAACGATATCGCGGAAGTTGCCGATCGCGCGGCTGGCTTCGCGGACTGTGGAGTTTGCGGAAGCCGCGGCCTTACCCGAGTAGATCGCGGCGATCACTGCCTCCGTCGCAATCATCTGCTCGCGCACAAGGATGTCGTTGTTGCCGAGATCCTTGATGAACGTCGCGTATTGGGCCTTCTCCGCGAACCGTACGGTGGCCACCGTGATCGCCACGCCCGGTTGCAATTCGACGGCGACAAACTCCTTTCGCGCAGCCGCCGGAATGCGCAGCGCGGCGTCGTCGTCAGCGACGGTGAGAACGCGCTTGAAGTCAGGGAGCGAATCCGGCGACACGAGTTCCGGCCGACCGGATGCTAGCCCACCACCCTCGGCATGCTCATCCTCGTCCGCAGGGTGTTCCTGCGCAGCCATCGTCGGCGTGGCCGCGGCCTTGCGTTCGCCGCGACTTGCTGGTCGTTGTGACGCAGGTTCCGCTTGCTCACCGACCCGCTCAGCACCAGCGTCGCTCCTGGCGACACTTGCGTCCTTGATCGATTCAAGTGGCGCAGCGGCCGACCGTGGCTGCGGCTGCGGCTGCTGGTGCTGCTGTTCGGTGTGCAGATTGCCCGGGGCTTCAAATCGCCGTTGCGCATCAGACGGCGCCGCTTGCGCCGTCACGGATTCGTCGTTCAGCGGCTGACCGCCATCCCTAGCCGCCATCGCAGCGGACATGCTCGCGTAGCTCGGGCGCTCGAAGCTCGGCGGAACGAACGGGCGATAGGCCGGCTCGTCGTCGGCCGCGTCCCCTTCAGGCTCCGACTGCGTCGACACATGCTGCACCGGCGCGCGCCAGTCATCGTCAAGCTCAGTGCTCTCGACGTCTTCAACATCGCCGCCCGATAGTGCGCGGCCAAGGAACGTGACTTGCGGATTCACCGCACGCGGCCTCACGGGCGCCCCTTGACCCGTCGGTTCTGAGGGCGCTCTGCCCGCCGCTTTCTTCTTCTTCGCCGCAACCGTCTCCGGAACGGGAAATTTCGGCTCCGCACTACTGCCCGGCTCTATGAAGCTCGAGCGCGGCGCACGAAAACGCTTCAGGAAGCCACCGCGGGGAGCATCTGGCGCGCCCTGCTCTTCTTGTGCAAACAGACCCATTGCTTATTTCCCAAACGGTACGAAGGTGGAAGCCGTCGATGAGACGCCGCCCGGAGGAAGCGGAGAGGAAAGATCTGTGATCGCCCTGACGGCCGGCGAATCTTGGCGCGGGATGGCGGGCACGTCGGCAGGCGCGACGATCGTCTCGGTCCACTTGTGCTTGCCGTCGGCCAGATTGACCGTGAAGCCGTCGATGGACGCGACCGTCCAGCCGTTCAGCAGTCGACTGCCTTGGCGCGCCGTGTAGGTCGTGCCTTGATAGTCATACAGCACGTATGACCCCGACATGTCGGAGTAGGCCCCAACGAAGGTCGCAGGAAAGACGCGCCGGGGCGGCGCACTGGGCATACGTTCTACTTTGGGCGCTGCCGGTGGCGCGGCGGTCACCGGCGCGGGCGTTGCCCCAAGCGGCGAAGCGAGGCCAACGCCGTTGCTAGGTGCCGCCGATCCGCCTTGGCCACCTTGACCACCCTGCGGACCGCGCATGGAGTCGACAAGCTTTGCTCGCGCGAGCTTGTCAATGTCGTCAAGCGTGAGATGACTTTCCTGCGAGATTGCCGCGCCCGCCACGAACATCAGCGCACCGAAGCAGGCGGCTCGTACTGGCCACTTAGTTGAGAACATAGTATTTACCCTTCGCAGTGAAATGCACCCCGGTACCGTCCTCTTTCAACTCGACGTCGAGGGTGTCCAGTGCCATGTTGTCTGGCAGGCGCGCGAGGAGCGCGCTTTGCCATTTGTATCCGTCGATCTGCCACGTGCCGCGCTGCACGAGCGGCCCCTGCACTTCGCCAGCCATCGGCTGTCGCGGAAGAAGGCGCTCGGCGGGCTTGATATCGACGACGTAGCCGTGGCTATCGAGCGTGTCCGGCTTGGTAGAGAGCTTTTGTGGGTCGGTTTGCAAGGCCTTAATGAGCGCCTGCTGAGTCGGCCACGTCTTTTGTTCCGCGAGCGCTACGCGTTCCGCTACGGTGACTTCCGGCCCGCGCGCGGTCAGATGCCAACCGTCGGGATTGAAGACGACCGGACGCAGCGACTCCGGCACGCGTGCGTCAAACTCCTTGAACGTGCCGCCCTGTCGCTTGTAGGTCGCGATGCAGGGACCCGCGATCGAGCAGGACGCTTTCTGAAACTGCCATCCCGCAACGTTCGTTTCCTGTGCGCCGAAACTAGCCAGTAGCTTCGGGGCAAGCTGGCTCGCGAGCGGAGCGGGCGCGGCAAGCGTTCGCATTACGGCCGACTGGTACTCCTGCATGAACGTCGGTGGTGGGGCCGGCGGCGGAGGCGGCGGGTTCAGTACGTCAATCAATTGCTTGCCGCCGAAGAACACCGCCGCAAGGATGACCAGCAACGGCACGGTCGTCGGCACGGCGACCGGGATCTTCTTGATGAGGCCGACCTTGCGTGCGACGATCAGCTCCCGTAGATCGAACACCTCATCGACCGCATGGAGCTGCGCACCGTGACCGAGCGTCGCGAGTTCGAGCCCCGCCTTCGCACAGGTGTCCTCGATCGCTTCGCGCTTGTCGGCGAGCGCGTTAAGCGCGACTGCCTCGTCAAGCGCAACGGCGCCGCGTTGCACCAGCACCAGATGCACGAGTTCATCGTTCTGAATGAGCACAAGCACGGCGGGCCGGCGCCAGACGCGCTCCAGCGAAGCGATGCGCGCGGCGGCGGAATAGAGCTTCCCCCCCTTGCGCTGCACTGGCTCGATCTCGCAGAAGCCGACAATGGTCTCGCCCTTCGACTTGAACTCGGCGTAGTGCGTCGCGCCGGTCTCCTCGACGTAATGGCGGCGCTCGGCGCGGGCACCCTTGGCGGAGTAGGCGCGCCAGTCCAGTCCGAAGACGAGCTTCGCGCCCTTTTCTCCCGGTATGGATTCGAAGTGCATAGGCATGCTTACCCCGCGCTCACATCGACGGGACGACGGTTGCCGTCAGCATGATCACCTGGAACGTACGACCCTTATTCCACGCGCCCGAGAGACCACCGATGCCGTTGTTGCTGCTGCCGTCATAGCGATTGCCGACCGCGCCGTACAGCACAACCGTCTGCCCGTCTGACAGCGCAATGGTCTGGTCGTCCTTGTTGCCGATGATGTCGGGCAACTGGATCTGCTGCAGCGTGTCGCCCGAACCGGTGCTGATGGTCGTGAACGGACCATTCAGCTTCGAGCTATCGCTCCAGTAAGAAAGGATGATCTGGTTATGGTCGTTGACCGACGGCAGGATGTTCACGAAGTCACCGACCGTCACAGATCCGGGTTGCAGACCCGGCACGCCGGCAGTACCACCCGAAATCGAACCGAGGCTAGGCGTCGTTGCGGCGAGGTAGCCCTTCGTCTCGAAGGAGCCGATTGAAACCGGCAAGCCATTGAGCGTCATCTTCGTCTGGGTGTTGTCCTGAACCGTTTTGCCGAAGGCGTTCAGGCCGCTGATGACTGCGTTGGTGCCTTCCATGGGCGAACCCGGCTTCAAGACGGACAAGCCCACGGTGCCGCCAATCGCGGTTGCCAACGATGTGGGCGAAGCAACCGTGATGGCATAGCGCTTCAGCCCGTCCGAAATGCGATTGAACACGATGTCTGCGCTGACACCCGCTTGCGACGAGTTGCTCAGATCGACTTGAAGAGTACGTACCCGCAGCGCGATCTGACGCGTTGAGATGGCGTTCTCGCGCGCGAGCAATGCGCCCATGCGATCGACGGCTTCCTTGGTGTCGTGAACCATCACCAGGCGGCTGTGTGGATTGACCACGACTTCACCGAGCGGCGACTTCAGCTTCTCCAACTCCGACTGGATGATCGCAATTTGGTCAAATGTGCCGTCGCGCCCTGTGGACGTGATTGAGGAAAACGAACCAGTATTGCCCGACGTGCCGCCCGTGGTGCCGCCGGACGCCTGGTTGCCGGTCGAGGTATCCGTACCCTTCGACATCGTGGACTTGATGGACACCTTGCCCGGGATCGCCGCGATCGTGAACGTCTTGGTGACGAACCGGCTGATCGAAATTGTGCTGCCATCGAACGTCCAGTCGAGGCCGAGGTTTTCCGTTACGCCACGCAGATACGCGCCGACCTTGCAGTTACACGCCTGCGCATAACCCGGCTCGACATTGGACTTCGCCATCGCTTGCTGCGGCATCGGGGCACCCTGCCCGCCCGCACCGTTCGTTCTGGGAATCAAGGCGTCGCGCGGAATGAAGAC
Source organism: Caballeronia grimmiae (assembly GCF_000698555.1). Classification (GTDB taxonomy): domain Bacteria; phylum Pseudomonadota; class Gammaproteobacteria; order Burkholderiales; family Burkholderiaceae; genus Caballeronia; species Caballeronia grimmiae. The sequence goes on from NZ_JFHE01000031.1 coordinate 37,668, forward strand.
GTCCGGGCTCAGATGCACCGGATAACCGGTAGCGGTGGAAACCAGCGTGGCGATTCTGGACAGCGGCAGGTTGCCCGGAAAGACAACCGACTTTTCGCGGAAGACCGCGGGGAGCGTGGCTTCATAGGCGACCGGCACCAATCGGTCGCCGAGGAACGCGGTCGGCACTTCTTCAACAAGCGACATCGACTCCGGGCCATTGCCCATCGCGCGCGTAGCTTCCGCGTTGGTCGCGTCATAGGCACGATTCACATCGGATTGCGACACGGCGCAGCCAGTCAGCGATGCAGCCACGAGAATGGCAACGGCAGATTTGATTTTCGTGAGGCGCATGGCGGTTACTCTTGGCAGTTGGCTGCGCGTGCGACGACGCGGATTACGTTATTGGTGTGCTTGCAGACGCGCGTGGGCGTGCGCATGTGATTGGTCGCTTGCATCACTTGCGTGAGCACCGACTTGAAGTCGCCCGAGAACGTCGCGTTGAATTCCAGCGGCAGGTCGTCATCGATCTTCCAGGCGAGTTGCCAGCCCTGCTGCTGCAGCCAGCGATCGAGTGCGTTGCGCATGTTGATGTCCTGCGGCGTGATCGAGAAGGACAGGACTCCACCGGGCACCGTTGCGACACCTTGCGACGGCACAACGACCGGGGCGACGTCCATCGAGCCGACAGGCGACGGCGCGGCCGCACCCGGCAGCGCGCAAGGCGCAGCGCCACCGATCGCTGCCTTGAGCGCCGCAGGAGAGGCAGGAGCAGCGGGAGCAACAGGTGCCGAAACAGAAACGTGCGCAGCAGGTGCCACCATCGCCAACTGAGCGACAGGCGCCTTCGCGGCAGGCGCGGACAGCAGTTGCCAGCCGTCACCGGGCGGCGGCGCAAGGCGAGACCGGTCTGGGTCCGCAGCTGCAAGAGCCGAGACGGTCGTGAGAGCCAGACACGCGAACAAGTGGGCCACCATGCGCGCGGTGCGATGCGTTTGAAGAGAGAAGATAGGCGTCATGCTGGTCAGTTCGCGCGTTGCAAGCGGCGGTAAATGTTGTTGGCGTAGATGAGTTGTTTGTTCGACGAGACTGCGTTGTAGGCACCGACCGCTTTCCATGTCGGACCAAATTGCTTGATGTTCGAAGCCAGGATCCACGTCCCCACGTAGGCGTTCACGCAGGCGTCGAACAGGTGTTGACGGGTGATGCCGAAGCGGCCCAATTTCGGAAGCCATGAGGAGTTGATTTGCATCAACCCAATGTCCTCGCTTCCATCGGTATTGCGACTGGTCACATACGGACGCATCCCCGACTCTTGCTGGGCGATGGCGCGTACTACCTGCACGCTGACGCGGTGATAGCGGGCGGCATCGTCAAGACAATCGGCACGCGCATGCAAGGAAACGGCTGCTAGGAGCAGCGTCGATAATTGAAGCGTTCGGTTCATGACGCTGGCCGATCAAAGAACCGCACATCGTGTTTGCGCAGGACATTGACGACGTTCCCGTCGGCATTGACGATGAACTGGTCGGCCGTGCCGTCGAATTTGTAGTAGCGGCCCTTCTGTTCGCCCGAGCCCATGTGCGCCACGTCAGCGACCGTCACCTTGCCGACGGTGTCCGCGAACTTGAAGAACGTCGAGCCGTTCTCATCGAACACGCTTTGCAGAGCGGCCTTGTTGGCGGTGTCGAACTCATAGACGGTTCCGGCGACACGGGCCAGTTCAACCTTGTCGGTGCCGTTAGAGATCGTGAAACGCTCAGCGCGGTTGAATGTCACGACCCCGGTCGCGTCATCCCACTTCGGACGCAGCGACTTGCCGTCTTGGCCGGTTACCTTGAGCTCCGCAGCGGGCTTCGCCGAAAACTTAATTTGAATATGGCTATCGTCACCGTCGCGGATCGCCACGGCGCCTAGCTTGGCGGCCAGGACGGACCCCGATGCAGCGGCCGCGTCGGCGTCGGCTTTCTTTGCGATATCTGCGATCGGGTCCGCACCGGGAGTCACGCTCGACGACGCGGCAACAGGACTTCCCGCGACCTGCGACACCGGCGCAACGTAGTTGACGGCCACCGACTGCGGAGCCGAGCGGCGAAGTGTTACATGGTGAGAGTTGAAATCGACGTCGGCGTACAGGTCGGACGCGGCCACCAGGCGGTCGAGCGATTGCATCCAGTTCTCGCCATCGCGCGTGCCGAAGCTCGTCGAGGCCGTCAGGTCAATGTCCTTCTGTGCCGATCCCGTCCAACCCTGCGGCACCAGCGCTTTGACCAGTTGCGCGAGTGGCAGCGTGGCGTTCAAAGGCCGCGTACTTTCGAGGCTGCTGCGCGGCCCGATGAGCGCGAGGCGGCCCGAGAAGCCAGAAAAACCGGAGGGCGTGTCGCTGCGCGCCTTATCGCCGATCAAGCGGTTCGCCTTTTTCCAATACGCGGTGGCGCTCGAGCCGCCCGCCGAGTAACGGATGACCTCGGGCGTGCCCGGCACGACGATGTACGGTCCCTGACTGTGGCCACCGTCCACGCGCAGCGATTGACCGGCACGCGGTTGGAAGTAGGTGTCGTTGCCATCGTTGAAGACGAGTGCCGGTCGCTCAAGCACATTTCCCGCGATCTCATAGTCAAAGTCGAGCGGGTCGGTGCCAGCGGCCGCTGCATTGAGCGTGACTGCGGCAAGCGCGATGGTGAGAAGAGAGAGCGTGTGCTTCATAGACCGCGTTCGATTTGATAGAGGTGCTTCACGAAGCGCGCGAGGTATTCGCGGCCCGGGGCAGGATTGGCGCTGTGGTAGTACGCGACGGCCTTTACGGCGGAGTGCGTGAGGCGGTAGTTCTCGTTGAGGATGTCTTCGGCGACGCGGATGTTGGTCGCCGGCGCAAGGGCATCCCAGGCACTCGCGAAACGCTTGCCGTGGTATCCCCAGTTCACTTGCATGATGCCGACGTCGAAGTTCGACCGGCCGTTGCTGGTCAAATAGCGGACCGCGCGATACGCGTCTTCGCGGGTGCGAAAGAAGAACCCGCGACCCGCAACATTCAACGTCCACGGCCATGCACGACCGTTGTATGCGGACTCATTAAGTGCGATACCAGCGAGAATCTTCGGATCGACCGACGTATGCATCGCGTCGAACGGCGCCTGAGCGGATGCGCACGACCAGCCGCCCCGCCGCTCCGTGATGCTCGCTTGAGCGTCGTCGGTAAGGGTCGCGGGGCGCAGCCAGCCCGCCTTCACGAACAGGCTTTCGACGCTGACAGGTGATCCGTCGATGCTCAGCGCAACACCGCTAGCCGTAGACTCAACCGATTGGCCTTCAAATCGGTTAGCCCACGCCAGAAACGGCTTCAGCCCACACGCATACACCGGCTCGCCGGGCAACTCGACGATCGCGCGCTTCACGCCGTCATCGATCACGATGCGCGTGGGGCTGATGATTGAATCGATGGTCGCCGCATTTGCGCCGAACGCGATCATCGAAAGGCAGGCAGCCGCCAACGCCTTAGTCATGGTACGGCTCCATGACGATGTCCTGCGTGACCTGCACCAGGAACTTCTGGCCCGGCTCAACGGTGATGGTCGGCGGGATATTCTGGTTGCGCTGCATGACGGTCTGGGCCGTCGCCGCCGCGACCTGCCCCGCCGTGTCACCATAAGTGGTGACGCCGTTCGGCGTCGCGGTCGTCGCCGTCTGGGAGCTGCTGTCGAACGCCTTGAGCAAAATCGCCGTAATGAAGCCCGCGCCGAAGATTTTCAGGAAGTGGTTGTTCACGTCGCCCGAGAATCCGGCGTAGCCGTTCTGGTCCGCACCCTGCATGCCGTTGAGCGGCACGCTCTTGCCGTTGGGCAGACGGAGACTCGTCGAAGCGACCAGCAGGCGCTCCTGGCCGACTTTGACGTCCGCGCTGTACATGCCATTGATGAACGCGCCCTTCGGAATCATCAAGCAGTCGCCGCGCAGGCTGTCATACACATCCTCGTCCACCATCAACGCCACGCGGCCCGGCTTGTCCGAGTTCAGCCCCTCCACCGTCTTGACGTGGATGACGTGCGGCGGCGTCAACGTGCAACCCGTCGACCGCCCGTTGAAAGTTGTCCGTTCGATGCCGCCGCGCGAGCCCGCATCGCGCAGGAAGGCGCGGTCGCGGTCTTCCGGTGCTTGTCCCTGCTTCGCCAAGGCGATCGCCATCGCATCGGGGGTGTTGGCTCCCGCAGCATTACGGGCAGCCCGTACCTCATCCAACGAAGGGACGCCAGCGGGCAGTACGCCCGTCGCCGAGTTCGCCGAACGCGACGCGCCTGCCTGTTTGAAAATGGAAGACGTATAGATTGCGTCTTGCGCCGCTTGGCGGGAAAGCTCGCGCGTGTCCGTGCCCGAGCCTGCGACTTCTTCCTTGAAGTCCGCACCGGTCAGCATCGGTTTGATGGCGGGCTTCGGCGCCGCTGCTTCAGACGCTGCGCGAGCGGCAGCCTCCGACGCCGCTGCTTCGCGCTGCTGACGGATCATCTGGTCGATGTCGTTGTTGTTCGCGGCCGCAGGCGCTTCCGTACTCGACTTCAGTGCGCTCGCCCTCTTAATGCGCGCCTCTTCGTCGGCTTTGTTCGTCGCCTGTAACTGATAGTAGAAGCCAAGGCCTCCGATGACGACAGCCGCCAGAATGCCGATGCTCATGATCGCATTGCGCGGCGTCTTGCCTTTGACGAGTGCTTCTTGCTCCGCGCTGGGCGTAGCCGAGTCCGGTTTCTTCGCCACGATCAAAACACCCCGAAAAGGCGGCGGCGGCCGCGCGTCACCGTGACCTCGTCCTTGCCGGAACGCAGGACGATCTCGTCGGCCAGACGCTGCAGGACGAGGAAGTCTCCGCGGCGGATGAAGTTCGCGACGACGCGATCGCCGTGGTCGAGAATGAACGGAACCGGCCACTCTTGTGCCTTCGCCGGCATGCGCATCCAGACTGCATGGCCGTCGTCGAAGACGGTCTCCGGCGTGAACTCAGCGCGGCCATCGACGCTGTAGTCCCAGTTAAGCTTGTCCGGCGCCACACTGATGCTTCCCGAATCGGCACCGCCGCGAGCACCATTCGTCGTCGCGTCGTCGCGTGCGCTGACGCGGGCCATCGGCGCGCGCGGGTATTGGAAGCGCACGGTCTGATAGAACATCCCGCCCGCCGGCGAAGCGATAAGCGTGAAGTCGTACTCGCGCAGATTCGTCGTCAGATGCAGCGTGTTGACGAGATCGGCCTTGTGCGGCTTGATGAACACGTGGTTCATCTTGTCGTCGTCGATCTCCCACTGGACGCTGTCGCCCATCGCCGGGTCAGCAATCAGCTTCTCGCCCTTTTCCAGTTCGATCGTCGTCAGCTTGATCGGTGCGGTCAGCACGCGGTAGATCTGGTCGCGGCTGTACGGGAAGACGCCGATGCGCGCATCGCCCCGCATCGTCAAAGGATCAGCGCCGCCGTTGAACGGATTGATCGGGCTCATCGGGTCGCCTGCGACCATCGCGGCATTAAAAGCCGAGTCGCTTGCAGCTTTCTTCGCTACAGCGGGTTGAGCAAGGAACGCTGCGCACGCAGCGAGAACGCACATGCCGATGACCGGCCGTTTATGGATAATGGTTGCGGTCATGCTTATGCGGTCCGCTCTAGGCGGAAAAACGGAATGAAGATGCCGAAGGGGTTCGTCGTCAGCGCCTGCTCAGCAGTGGGCGCAACGATCTGATAGCGCAGCGTGAGCGCGTATGACTTCACGTCGGGCTTACCCGTGGCGCCGGCCTGCGACGTCGTAGTCGTGAACTCGACAAGTACCGTCGAGTCTTCGAGCAAGGCGATGTTGCGGACGTCGACTTCGCGGATCAGCTTCGGGTTGGCAGTTATCTGCTGGAACGGGGTGTCGGCCTTTAACCAGTCGCGGAACTGACCGGCTGCCGCGCCGATCATCTGCGCCTTCACCGCGTTGATGTTTGCGGTCATGCGCGAAGTCTCGAGGCGGTCCGACAACACCGGCTCGATCGTGAACCAACGAACCGCCATATCTTTGACGGTCGTCCGCACAGCTTGCGAGTCTGGCTTGTAGGCAACGAGCTCGGTCACGATCGGGTGCCCGCCCGTATCGGCAGACACGCCAACGACACGAGTGACCGAGGGCGGCGGTTGCCGCGTCCATACCGCGCCGATGGCAATCACGGCAAGGCCGAACGAGATCAGCATCCAGCGATTAGCTTCGAGCTTTAGCTTGGTGCTTGTCTCGAAGATCACTTGGCTCGGATCTTCCTCCGCGTACATGCCTGGGGCCGTAGACAGCGCGGCCCGACGCTTGTTTTTGAAAAGACGCATGGCAACCCTTTATGAATGGTCACCATTGGAACAGCACGAGCGTCCTCTGTTTTTTCGAAAGGAGGTCAATTTCGCGCGCCATTTCCATGGTCTAGCGCACACTTGACCTCAAGAGCGTGAGGGACCAGCACGCAAATCGCCCTTGACGCGACGTTTCATAATACGAGAAGTTTGCCGACTAAGGGGGGTGTGAATATTCGGCAAGTTTTGTAACAAGCCTTTTTCCTTTTAATTTCAAGGCGCTAACGAAAAGTCCAAACCCAGTGGGACGCTCTCCGGAGAGCGTCTCTCATCGTCCACTGACTCGCTTGAGCCTCTGTCTAAGCGAACAGAGAACCTCACGCGCCAACGCGTGCGTCGACGGTGGCTGAGTCAAAACACTATCGCGCTTGCTAGCGTCCCTGGCTGCGCCCTGTGGGACGCTGGGCATGCGTTATTCGAGGATTGCGGAAACCACCGCGCGTGCCTGATTGAACGGGCTCGAACTTCGATGTCCGGCGGCGTCGGTGCGCAGTACACCGTGCTCCTCGATCGTCCATATGTCACCATTAGCCCCCAGCAAAGGCCTGCCCTGCAAATGCTCGCACCCGTTCCGTTTGCTCTTTCTCTTTTGCGCGCTCATCCCTCTTCTGGGCCGGCGAAGGCGACATCAGTACCTATCTGCGCAGTAAGGCATCGAGCAGTCACTTCCGTGACTGGTTGCTAACTCGCCTTGGAGTTGTTGTTGATCGGGGTGCGTCTGGCGGTTACGTGCCGGTGAGACCTCGAGAGTACCCATCGCATGTGGACCCGATCGCGCGGATGAACGCAACTTCGACCCATTGCGGGCGACCAAGCCGTAACACCTGTTCAGGGATAAAGGCTCGCGCGGTTCCAACGCCGACGCATACAGGCGTTGTCGTCAATCGATGCGGAGATCACACTCCGAACCAACGCCTAGCGTTGCTGAGGACTACACCTATAGGCGTAGTCTTTCACCGACATACGTAGCCCTGAACCACCACAAAGGTAGTCTTGCGACTCCCGACAAAAGTAGTCCTGAACCGCAAAGACTACAGTTCTCGGGGTTATCACCACTAAAAATGTAGTCCTGCGAGCATAAATCTGATTAAGGATCAACGGGTTAGCTGACGTTAACAGATGAGATTAGATTGATACTTAGAGATCAGATCGACCCGGGAAAGATCGGCACCGACCCATTGAAGGCACTGGTCAAGGCTTCGAACCCTGCTGACGCTCGACGAAACCGACTTAGCCAATGCTTCCAGGACTACATGTCTCGGGGTGCTACCACCGCCTGTCCGCAAAATTCCCCCGAAAGACTACATTTATTGGGCCGTTTCCTCGGGAGGCCCCTATGGATGTAGTCTTTACGCGTGGTTAGCGCCCCTGCGCACCCATACGGGCTGTTCCGCCAATTTAAAAGCGCGATTCCGGAAGGGTAGTCCGACAATGCGCCAGATAAACGTAGTCTTCACGAATGGTCCGGTACGGCGTTGAGTGCCAAAGAGGACCACGTTCCGTCTTTCGCCACAGTAAAGGGGTCATCGATGCCTCGCTCGGGCGAGGAACCGAGGGTTCCCCCGCTCACTCACGGTTCTTTCTGCCTTGGCCGTCTCGCGTTGTGGTACCGCAACATCCTAAAGACTACGTTTATGGGCGCATGCCCGGTCGTTGCGACCGTTGACAGCCGCACAACTTCGCCTTCAGGACTACATTTATTGGTGACCGGAGCGAGAAGACTACATACCTTTTTTGACATGGGGCTTGGAGCCGGTCATAGTAGCGCCTACATCGTCGGAGGGAGTATGGGCGTCAGGAACAGAAAAATTGAAAATCAACTCTTGGTCCCGGTCGCTGTAGCGAGCGTAGCCCCTTCCAACCCTGCTACAACCGCGTCAATCGCCGAGCTCGGCAGCGATGCCGTCGAGGTCCTCACTGAAGAAGATGAGGCTGCGCTTCTTGAGAGGCTATCTTCTATAGACATGGCGCGGCTTTATTTGAGCAACGAATCAGAGGGCAAGAGGAACTACCAGCAGAGTCTCGATCTTTTCAGGGAAGGGGTCCCGGTTACCCAAGTAAAAGAAGAACTCCTTCTGAAAAAAGTCAGCCAGCGAGTACGGTTTATAAACCCGCTAAAGCTTCTGCAGAGCAAGTTGCATAACGCTCTCATTTTCGTCGCGCGTCCGACAATGTCGACGCAGCAAGTCTTCTCGGTCTCGCTTGATTATCTATCGTGGTTAGTGGACCACAACGTGAACGACTACGCCTACTTGAAAGCGTCACTGTCAGAGATGCAGCAAGCGCTAATGCAGATTCCGGATGGTAATCGATGGTTCTCAACGCAGATGATCCAGGATGTTCTCATCGAAGGGACGACCCTACACTACAAGATTCCGGCGTTCCTATGCAGGCTGTACGCCGCGCCGGATCGGTACCATCACGTCTCGATGAGGATGAACGCGCGATTCAAAAGCAAATACACCCTCAACCTATATGAGTTGTTGCGAGAAAACCTCTGGCGAGGAGAGACGGGTTACATGACTCTCGACGAATTCAGAGAGCGAATGGGCGTTGGCCCAGAGGAATATACGGAGTTCAAACGTCTGAGTATGAGAGTGATACAACCGGCACTAGTGGAGCTTGAGTCGCTGGGCGACATTTTCGCCTCGGTGCGATATGGCCGGGAGAAGCGATTCGTCACTTCACTTAACTTCGTCATAGTTCAAAATCCCAACAGCAAACTATTGTCTGAGAGTGCCTACCTTGACCCGGGCCGGTACAAAGAACTTCGGGAAGAATTCGGTCTCAATCAGAAGCAGATTAAAGAAATTGCAGAAGCTTTCCCTATAGAACGAATCGAAGCAATATCTGATGTCTTGTTGTATCGCTACGTTCTCAACAGACAGAAAAACCCCGTTAAAAATTGGTTCTCCTTGTTTAGAAGTGCCCTACGAGACGAAGAGGACCGTTATCTACTAACGAATTCGGAGAAGGCCGAACTATCACTGTTCCGAGAAAAGCGGCAGCAGGCGGCGCTGTTAGAAGATAATCAACGCCGTGAGCGGGAGCTGGAGCGGCGTCGGACCGCGGCTCGGAAGCACCAAAGCAATCGGATGGATGAGTATTGGGCACAACTTCCGGAGAGCAGCCGCCAGGAACTGTGGGACGGCTTCCTGAGCTCTCCGGAAGGAAAGCATTTTCGACAAGCTCGAAAACTGTCGCCCGGCAGCAGGCCTGACGTCACCCACCCGCTTGCAAGGGCGAGCTTTGCCGATTATCTTAATCGGTTAGAAGTAATTTGAATGTTTTCGCTAATTCTATAATTTTTAAAATGTTCCAAACCCGGTATCCACGTTTGTTTGCTCGTGACATGCCAGCGCGTCAAGCTCCACACTACATCTCCTCCTCGGCGACGGCTCCGCTTCTCAGCCAAGATTCGTGCGCGACTTCCCGAAAGGTTTCGTGGGGCGCACCTGTGTAGCGACGCGAGCGCGGTCGCTTCGTCTTCGTCTGTAAGCCCCGCGCCCCCTACCTCGTGTTTGCAACTGTCTCGAAGCTTACTATGCATGCGGCAATGACGGCAATGTGGGCACTAGAGACTCCGGCGCGAGCAGTCGCCGTGGGGGCCCGCGTGTGCCTAGCACGTCGTAGGCACGCGAACCGTCGGTCCAGAGAGTCTGCGTGCCTACCACGTGGTAGTGCGGCACACTAACCGTCGTCCAGAGAGTCCGCGTGGCTACCACGTGGTAGTGCGGCACACGAACCGTCGTCCAGAGAGTCTGCGTGGCTACCACGTGGTAGTGCGGCACACGAACCGTCGCTTACGCAGTGTGCGTCGCTTACACGTGGTAGTGCGGCTCACGAACCGTCGCTTACGCAGTGTCGGTCGCTACCACGTGGTAGTACGGGACAAGGACCGTCGCAGTGGGCGCTCGCTTACCTCGGGAAGTGTGAACGCGAACCCCGGCGATTGGGCGACTGCGTGGCAACCACGTGGTAGTGCGTAACGTGAGCCGTAGCCTTGGGCGACTGCTGCCAAGTGTTAGTGGGTCGAAAGAAAGCTAGCTCAGGGCAACTGCGGTTCTACCACGTGGTAGTGCGGGACGAGCACTGCAAGGCAGTGTGACGGCGCGGACACCGTGTCGGAACGAATTCATAAGATGAAATTCTGGATTGATCGCGTGTCGACGGGCGACATTGGCGCACACGGCTTGGCGGACGGTAAGGCGACTAAACGCCCACCGCGCTTGCCGCCGGCGCAGTAATGGATAGCGAGCAACTTAGCGACGGCAAGGGCATGTTGCCAATGCTTCGGTTCGATCAAGCAATACCCACGTGGCAGTGCCAATTCCGCACTAATCCACAACGACGGGTTCGTACCTAAAGTAATTTCTAGATTCTGACCGCGCCTCCTTGTAGAATCGCAAGAAAAATTTCTTGAACATATTCCGGAGCCGATGATGGGACTCGTAATCGCAGTCGCGAATCAGAAGGGCGGGGTAGGAAAAACGACGACAACGATGAACCTGGCGGGAGCCTTCTCCGCCTCGGGCTATCGGGTATTCGTTGCCGACGCGGATGGACAGCAGTCGTGCATGAGTTGGGCTGCGACTGCAGATCCTGAAAAGCCGCTCCCTTTCCGCGTGGGGGCGGTCCGCAAGCTTGAAAAGAACATCGGAAACGAGATCGGGCGATTGGCGGACGACTACGACGTCGTTCTTGTCGACTGTCCCCCGAACATTGACGACTTAACAACCGGTCGCGTCCTAGCAGTTGCCGATGCAACCATAGTTCCAACCAATGCGTCGCCTCTCGACCTTTGGAGTAGCGAAGGCATGATGGCACTGATTGAGCGGACACGGCTCCATAACAAAGCCGGTAAATTTGCAATTTTGGTCAGTAAAACGAATTCGAAAACTGTTTTACATAAGCAAATGAGCGAGGTGTTACGGGAAAGCAATGTGTTGCTCCTACGAACAGCGGTACGGCAGCGAGAGGTCTATCCGCAGGCGGCGGCACTAGGACGAACGGTTTTTGATGTCCGCGGGATTCGCGGCGTGAAGCCGGCCAAAGAGGAAATCAACGCTCTCTTCGACGAACTCGTGGAGTTGTTGAACAGCGAGGAAGAGGCTGCAGAGGTGTCGCATGGCTAAGTTAAACCTAACTAGCCGGGTTAGAGCCGGCATGGCTTTGGAACGTCAATCTGCGGAGGCGCGCCTGCAAAAGAATGCAGTCGCCGAGATTGCGCTGAGGGACGCAGCAACGGTTGTCGGTGTGCCGCCGTTTCACGGCGATGACGTGGCGACGAGAGTCCCGAGGCAAAAAATCAAGATTGCAGATACGGTTTCGAACCCCTACAACCCTCGAACTTTTTATAGCGCTGAGACGATTGATGGCTTGGCTCGCAGCCTAGAAGTGGACGGACAACTTGAGCCTATTAAGGTAACTCGGCTTTCGGAGTATCCCGGAAAATGGGTGATCATCGACGGCGAACGGCGGGTACGCGCAGCAAAATCACGCGGCGCAGAGTACATCGACGCGGAGTTGCACGAAGAGCGCCTGGAAAATAAGGCACTTTATCTTCGAGCATACAAGGCGAACAAAGAGCGCGACGCGCAAACGGTTTTCGACGACGCAATTGCGTGGAGCCGCCTTCTCGAACAAGGCATTTACCGAGATTACTCAGAGCTTGCCGCGGCCGTGAATGAAGCGCCGACACACGTGAACAAGGTGATACTCCTTAACAGCCTACCTCCCTCGTTCTTAAGCCGGATGGCTCAGTCTTCCGATACTGTCGGTCTTGCCCATGCGTACAACCTCAAACTCATTCTCGAGCGAGGAGGGCAGGTAGTAGCCGAACATTGGCTTCAAGAGATTCTGGAAGGCCGAGCGAGCGTGAGACGGCTTGAACAAGCTGCTTCCGCAGAAGCACCGACGCGCCGGGCAGGTTCGAGGCGTGTTCATTACCAATCGCGAGTTCAGTTCAAGCGGCGTGATGGTGGTCCTCTTGGCGAATTGAAGTTGTTCGCCGACGGAAGGACTGAACTCAGTCTCCAAGGCGTCGATGGCGAATCTCAACAGATGCTAGCTGAGCGCATGAAACAGCTTATCGAAAGTTGGACCCGCGAACTTGACGGCGAGGCCTCGGTGTAATGGTTGAGATGCGCAAAGGCGTGGAAGCCGCCCGACGATGAGGCGTCTTCTCCCTCGCCGGCACCAGAGGTAGACATCCAGACAGTCCGCTCGCCAGCTAAACGCTGAGTGCTGCCGACGGGGGCGGCAGCAAAGCCGACGCGGCCGATGCGTGATTAATGGCCGGTAGGACGGACCCCATTCGGTTTACACATAGGCCGAAAAGAACAAAGAATTCGCCGTCTTTCGCCGTTTTGCGCGGGGCTGCTGTATCAGATAATCGCCGCGGCAACGGAACAAAAAAATGACCGCACTAGCTGGCACACCGATATCTCGCGATCCTCTCGCACTGGCCGAGCTCTACCACTCGGGCCTTGGCACGTCGTGGACAACTCAACGCGGAGCGGTCGCTGCATTCGCCCGATTCACTCCTAAGGTGACTGCGGAAGCACTAAACCGCGCTATTGCTGTCTCGAAGCTGCCGCCGCCGGTATTGGCATTGTTCGAAACCGCCGGAATCTGGCAGGAGACCGCTAGAGACCTAACAAGGCTGGTTCGAAAGCACGGTCCCGACCTGCTCTGTCAGCGTGCGACGGAAATCGATCCGCTAGGACTGCACTGGTCAGAAATCATCGACCTTCTTGACGGTAGGGATGCGCGACCACCGAGACGAAACGTTCGCGCTATCGCGCCATTGACACTGGCCGCCGAGTACAAGCTAGGAGTCGAGGAGGGACGGTGGACGTCGATGGTAACTGCCGTCGCTGCTTCATCGGCGTGGGACCGGACGGCTCTTGCAAAAGCGATTGCAATATCGGAGCTACCGACCGAGGTGTTACAGCTCTTTGAGCTCAAGCGGCTCACATATGACCTCGGCGCTATCCTCGTAAAAATGCGAAACGCAATCGGCGAAAGCGAGTTGACGGCGCGTGCAAAAAAGGTCTTGGGCGCACCTCGCCGTAGAACAACGGATCAAATTTTGGCGGAGCTGTTGTTAGTGCGGCCCGAACAGGGAGTGGAATTGGCAGTACGCCGCGGCAAGACTGCAATGGTCTTTGAGTTCAAGGTTCCGCTAGACGAGACCGAAGAGCTGCTGACTGGGACCAATGAGATTGCAGCGCTGGTCCAGGTGGCGATGATGAACGTACGGTTCAAGCGCAACGCCGATTCTAATCCTGGTCGCGTCAAAGCACGGTGGGGTGACAGCGCAGACAAGCGCGCCATAGCCAGACGTATGACCGCAGCTGGGAGGTCGCTTCGCGAAATCGCCGCAGATTTGGCGGTTTCGAAAACGACAGTCGCGCGTTGGACGGCGGGAGACGCAGTGAATAGCGCGCGACCTCGCGGCTAAAGTCGATATACTGAATTTCACCTGTCCGCCTAAATGGGTGACTGAGAAAGGGCCGAGGATATGGAGGAAGCAGCCAAAAGGCGTTAGAGTGCTGTATATCTATACAGTACTTCCATCCTCATGCCGCTTCCTAGTTTCTTGCCAGTTCGCTGTCACGAGCTCAGAGTGCTTTGGTGCCGGTATAGGGCGCGAGACCCCGACGTGCAGCGTCTGGTCCTAGAGGTACAGCGCTTCCGTGGAGTTGTCGACGAGGCGTACCAGCTTCAGCAGGTAATTGAGAAGTGCTGGCGAGAGAGAGGGGCATGGTCAACTCGTTGCGCTCGAAAAACTGCGCCTCTTACTGAACAACGAAAGGACGAGGCGACTCCGCGGCGAGTTTCACCGGTGAAACTGTCGTAGGGACGAGGCGAGGGCAGTCCGGCGAGTTAGGGGTATCCCGAATACTGCAACGATTTGTTGTTCGATCGCTCATTAATCTTAAGCAGACGCTTACCTATACTGAGATCACTGAAACGCAAACAGGGCTGTTTGCGAAGAACAAAGATCTGGAGGTAAGCATCATGAAACTCGCAACTCTCATCGTCGCCGCCGCACTCGCCGTCCCGGCAGTCTCGTCCTTCGCGCAAAGTCAGCCGGTCACGCGCGCGCAAGTGAAGGCGGAACTGGTGCAGCTCGAACGCGCTGGTTACAACCCGAGCATGGATCGCACGACGTACCCGGCGCAGATCCAAGCTGCCGAAGCCAAGGTCGCGGCACAGAACGGCCAGAACAGCTACGGTGGCGTCGCCGACACTGCATCGGCATCGGGCGGCCCGGCTCACACCGGCAATAGCATCGCCCCTGTCTATTTCGGTCACTAATCGACCGAGCGAGCCAAGTAACTCCCGTTAGGTACTAGAGAGAACTGGCCGCTGCCGGGATACCGCAGACGGCCAGATTGCTTATTAGCACCTCCGCCACCGGCATAGCCGATGGCTTGCCCAGCACCAGAAAGGTCCTGGGCCTTTTTGCGATCCTGGCTTCTTCGCAGTTGTCTACGGGAAGAGGATAGAGGCGATGTCGCGGGCGCTGTGCAGGATATGAATGACGTCGATGCGCTCTGGCTGCCCAGTGACACGATAGAAAATCTGGTAGCTGCCGTGAACGCGATGTCGCACGCCGCGATCCTCATAACGAGGCACAAGCGGGTAGGCGAGGGGCATGTCTGCGAGGGTCATGCACTTGTCACGCAGCTCGCGAACGAAGCTCAAGGCACGGCGTGGATTGTCGCGGGCGATGTAGTCGCCGATGGCCTCAAGCTCCGCCTCGGCGCCAGGCAGGATACGAACAATCATGCCTTGCGGTTCGCCATCGCCTGATACTTGGCTTCCAGCCGGTCAAACACTTCTTCGGCGGGTTTTCCTCGAGCTGCGTCTGAATCGGCGATGCCTCGCTCGATCACTGCATCAAGCGCGGCAAGCTGCGTCTCGCGATCCTGGATTAGTCGCACCCCTTCTCGGAGCACTTCACTTTTCGAGCCGTAGCGTCCTGACTCGACAAGCCTCGCAATGTACCCCTCGAGCTGCTGTCCAAGGTCTGCGCTGATCATGGTTGTGCCCTCCGAATGAGTGCTAATAATAGCCGCTTATCAACTATTATCAAGTGTCGAACGATTATTTCGCCATTAAGGAGTCTGCTCTGGTTTCGGACGGCCGTAAAACGCTGCCGCCTCGCGAAGCATCCGCTGCTTTTCCGCCTGAACGTAGATGGACGTCGTTTGTAGCGACGCATGGCCGAGAATCTTCTGCACCACATCGAGCGGCACTGCCTCGGCCGCGGCGTGTGTGCCGAAGGTATGGCGAAACGAGTGCGTCGACGTGCCCGCTAGCAGCTTCATATCGTCGGTGCTCAGATCCGGCATCCCTTTGATGATCCGCTTCCTGGCCCACTCCATCAGTAAGTTGACAGTGTTCACGTGATAGCCCAGCGGCTTCCCGTCGGCGTGCTTTCTTTGGGCTTGCGCGGTTGGTGGGATGAAAATCGGCGCGAGCAGGGGTCCGGCGCTTGCGCTCTCGAAATGCTCGCCGCGATCGCGCCAGTGTGCCGCCAGCGCGTCGATGGTGGCGGGGCTGACCGGCACGGTTCGTTCTTTGTTCCGCTTACCGATGATCGACAACTGCCACACCATATCGTCGCCGTCCCCGTAGGTGGTCGGCGACATTCGTTCCCTGCGCGCGCCCGCTAGTTCTTCACGGCGAAGACCAGAGTCGGCAGCTAAGAGGAGCGCGACGCGCACCGATCGCCAATGGGTCGCCGTGTCGGGCTTGCATTGGCTGTCGATATAACCACGCATGCGCGCCCAGAGCTCGGCGGGCAGGGCGCGTTCGACTTTCAGAACATTTTCTCTCTCAATTACAACGGGGTCGGATACGGCCCTCCAAGGGTTGCCTGCCAAATAGCGGACATCGACCAGCCACGCGAATGCTGCCCGCAGCGCGCGGACCGCATACCGCTGACTTTCAGGACTCAGTTCGCTCGCCGCAAACGGCCGCCAGCGACCGCTCCCCCGTGACTGGCGCGGACCAACGAAAGCCGGCGAGGGCGCTTTGAGGAAGTCGCGGTAGGCCTCGCAATCGTCGGCCAGCAGGGAACTGAGCGGTTTGCGCCTGACGGTTAGAGTCCACAACAGGAACCGCTCCAGCTCCTTCGTGTAAGCGCGCAGGGTCTTGGGCTGCTCGCGGTAGCGGTGCAGGTAGGCGCGGATCGCCTCGAGGTCGTTGTGCGCCAAGATGTACGGGAAGCTCGCGTGTCGGTTCAGGCCGCGGGCGCCCGACAGTTCGTTCGGCAGCCGCACACGCTCCAGTGGTACCAGAACGCCCGAATCCGTATCAATCGTGACGAGTTTGCTTTCCGGTGCCGACAATGGATCGTCGAGCGACACGTCTTCGCCGACGTGGGCGCCGATTGCGTCTTCGTTCTGACGTAGCCACGACACCACCCGCTGTGCGCGCCCGGGCCCAATGCGCGGAACCGCCCGCCACCAACTCCCGCCCCGGCGGTTGCAGAAGTCCACCAGATCGGCCAGTGTGTGGATGCCCGCGTCTTTCAGCCGTCGGGCGACCAGCGGGCGGAACCACATTCCGACCCCGTGCGTCGGCTCGGGAGTGGCAACGGCCAACAGCGCCGCCTGCTCGACCATCTTCAGCGTGACCGCGGTCAGACGCGCGCTGCCGTGGGCCTTGGCCGACGACTTCAGGTGATCGGCCAGCACCGACGAACCGTGCTCAAGCGCCAGTTCAACCAGTTCCGCCTGCATGCGTCGCAGAAACGACTCGACCCAGCCCGGTGTCGCTTCGTTGCCGTGTTCGTCGTCCGAAAAATACAGCCGCGTGATCGTCGACGCGGGGATCCGCTGCACGTGCGCCCGCAGCGCGGCGAAGTGGTTGCGCGTGTACGCCGCGCGGCTTTTGGTGATGGTCTGCGGTTTGTTGGCCATGGGCGGCTTCTTTTCGTTGGTCCGAGGCGGTCTGGACGGGACGTAGATGCCCTACCCCCTGATTTTACCCATTAAACGCAAGCGTGATAATACGACTTATCACGCTTGAAATGATGTCCGCCGGTGCGAGGGCGTTGGAGCGTCGCATGCCTCCTATTAGGCCGGCCGGTCTACAGCCCCGCGAACGAGAGACGGAAATTACCGTGGTAGGCGGCCTTGGATGGGGTGATAGCAGTAACACAAGCCGGTTGCCCTCGGCGAGCGCCTTCCCGGGCGCAAGGCACGACGCCTGAACCGGAACTGAGGTCAAAACGCGGAGGCCTACCCAAACCGAGCTTATTTGCGGCTCGGACAGTATCGGCATCGGCATCGGGGAGAATCGCGCACTCGTATCATTTGGTCTATAATGAAGGATCAAGTGATCCATTTGGAGGTTGCCATGCTGTTGGTCTCGCCGGAACAGATCGCCGCCGTGATGGCGCTGCCGCGCGTCCCGCATTCGGTGGCCGAACTCGACGCGCAGGTCCGTGAGGGCCTCCCAAAGTCCGCGCTCCGAGAAGGCGTCGAGCACGCGACGCGCAGCGCCGAGGAACGGCGCGCCTTGCTCGCGCGCATCGTGCCGGAGGCGACCTTCAAACGTCGCCGCGACAAGCTCAGTCCCGACGAATCTGAGAAGACGGAGCGGCTCGCCCGAATCGTCGCGACCGCGCGTTATGTATGGGACGACGAGGGTGATGCGCGGGAGTTTCTAAATACGATGCACCCGTTGCTCGAAGGGCGTACGCCGGTGGAGGTCGCCTTGAGCGAGCTCGGCGCGCGGCGCGTCGAGGAATTGTTGTGGAAGCTGTTCTATGGGCTGCCGGCATGACCTCCTGCATGGAAGTCGTTGAGGTGCCAGCCTGATGCGGATTTTTAGAATTGCGGATCGGCGTCATCCGGTGTGGAGTGGCACTGGGGCGATGCTGGTCGGTGGCCGCTTCAATAGCCCTGGCCGTCCCGTCATTTACGGCGCGCTGAATTTCGCGGGGGCGATGCTTGAGGTGCTGGTGCACGCGCGGATCGGTAAGGTACCCAAGCACCACGTATGGGTCGAGGTCGAGGTCCCGAAGGACGTGACGATCGAGCGCGCCAGCGTCGAAGAGTTATCTGCGGGCTGGGATGCGCCAGATGCGGAGGTCGCGCGCCGTTTCGGCGACAAGTGGATCGAGGAGGGAAGATCAGCGGTGCTGGTGGTACCGTCGGTCGTGGCGCGAGCGGAATGTAATGCCGTGGTCAACCCGGCACATCCGGATGCCGGACGTTTAGTCGTCTCGGCGCCGCAGCCTGTCGTGTGGGACCAGAGGCTATTCGCACGCGGAGCGGACGTGTCGCCTGAATAAGTTGAGGCGTTGTCGCGCCACAGAGGAAGTCCGCTACCAAGAAGATCGTGTTCCGGCGTCTCGGGCTTGAGGAATTAGCGAACCTCAACGACAGCGAGAGCCAAGAATTTTTCGGCGGCGGTCGTCGAATCGTTGCCTTGGCAAGACGCATCACGCGCAGCGCGAACGGTGACTCGAGAAGCGCCGCGTTTAGGACGGCCCTCGACTCGTCAAAGCAGAACTGCTTGTTGCAACAATTCGAGTGCTTTCAATTCGTCCAACCGTCCGGTGCGCGCCTTGCCGGCGAGCGTCTTTAAAAGAGCCTCTGCGATCGGTGCTATTCCGTCAAGACCGTCCAGGCGGGTTTGCAACGTGGAGATGGCGGGCGCGGCGGCTCGCGGGGGTGCAGCAGGGGCGAGCGGTGACTCCGCTGGTCGAGCAACGGCGTCCGCAACTTTGCTTTCGTCTGCGTCAAAACGCTCGTCGGCGGGAGCGGCAACTGCCTCGTTGAGTTCATTTTCCTCACGACCAATCACGCCGCCTTGCCCGCCCTGTGCATCGGTCGGCGATGCCGCAGCTTGCGCGTCGCTCAAAGTGCTAGACAGGACCACGTCGCTCTGGCTTGCGGGAGCGGCTGCGTCGAGCGTGTCGTGGTTCGGCGCGGCGGGGGATGCCGGCAGCGCGAGAGTGTGCCCACGGGCGCGTGAAGCAGGTGCGAGAAGCAGCACCACTGACTCAGGGATGTCGGTATCCAAACGAGGCGTGTCTAGCCAGCCTTCGGGAAGACCCAGCCGTTCGGTGAAGCGCTGTGCTTCAACGTCATCCATGCGCTTTTTGCCGTGCAGCCGATGAGCCATATTCGATCCGGTCAGTCCCATGACCGCGCCGAGCTTGACCTTGGAGCCGTTGCGTCCGGTGAGGACGTGAAGGTTGGCCCGCCTGATCCCCTCAACTGTGGCCGCGCCTTCCGAGTGGGCTCGTTCTCGCTGAGTCGCTTGACGCGGCCCGTTGTGGTTGGACGCACCTCCAACGATGGATGGTCGGCCGCCTGCGTGCTTAGGGGTCTCCGCTGACCGAGCCTTAGTCGCGGCAGGCGCGCCCTTCGAACTCTTCGATCGCATTTTTGCTTCCTCGGACAAACTGCTCGCAGGCAGTGACGGATTTTGATTATTCGGAAGGAGGGAGGGCTCTTCAACGTCGCCTTCATCGCTAGCCTCGTCTACGCGCACGAATTCGAGCGGCGACTTCAGGCGAGCGATCACCTCCGGTGCAAGTGCAGGATGATGTTGGTCGAAAAAGCCGGAAGGCAGCCGGAGCGCAGTTTCCATGTGGAAGGCGGTCTCGGGCGTGAAACGTTCACCCCGCAGGAGTTCTGCTATCCGCGTCAAGCTGGAGTCTAGGCCTAACGCAATATTCTCCGCGCCGACGGCATCGACGAGAAACTTCAACGAACGAGTTTTAATGATGGACGCTTGGGCGGGTGCGCTATCACTCGCTTTGAAGGGCGGTTGGACCCGTCCAGGGCGACTCGAGCTAGCCGGATGTTGAGGTTGGCGCCGATTGTTGGACTTGCCTCGATATCCCGCATTTGGCCCGCGGGGTTGACTCATGGTGGAACTCCGATGCAATGCGTGAGTTTCAACGCTAAGGTTATATCGGCGATTGCTGTTACCGGACGATTGTCGCTGAAAGCGTCGGTCGCTGCTTCAATTCAATGTGCTTAGGTCGCGCCGACAGTCAGCGTTCGGCAAGCGGCTGTGAACTCGTGCGAACTACCGGGGTGCAATCGCCGCTGGACGAATATATTCCCTTCATTGACCGCGGGCGGCGGACATCAGCGGCGAGCCGCGCCCGCTCGCAGCAAAGCGCTCGAGCTTCTCCCGAGCTTCGAGATGAACGTATCGGGGCGCACCCGCTAGTTGACGATCTGCCTCTTGCAAGACCGCCTGGAACAAGGGCAGCTCGGCCGCATCGACTGTCCATATTCTCTCCGTTTCCGCCCGCTGCAGGCAGCGCTCCAGAGCCGCTTCGGCGCGCCCATAGATGATGACGTCCGTCTGCCCATAGCCCGCATCTTGCACGAAGTAGGTGACGTAGACCAATTCGATCAACCCGTTAACCAGATACGCAGATTCAGCGCCAGCGCGACAGGCAGCGAAAGTCAAATGGTTGGACAACGCAACGTTGCGCGCCGCGGATAACGGCAGAGGCAGCAACATCTCTTTACTGAGAGGTTTGCGGGACGGCGAACGAGAAACTTGCGAGCGAGGGTTGCGATAAGACATGCTGCAATAAGAGAACGAAAGGAGTCCGCGTTCAATGGGTACCCCGGAATGATAGCAGGCCGCAGGAGCCGACACTGTGGCGCGCGCCTCGCTGCACGCGCATCAGTCGGCCACTCCTTCGGCGAGGTTGAGCGGCGGCGAGCGATGTGGCCGCACGGCGGCCGCGAAAACTGTCAGAACGGCCAGTAAGGTGTTCAAAGAAGCGATCAACGGCGCGTGAACGCGCTAGCGAGCGTGGGTGGGCGGGGACTGGTCCGCGACTTAAAAGAGCTGGCTATCCAACGGTAGCAGATTGACCAGTTTCACCGCAGTGCGGCGCTCGGCTCCATCCGCATGGACGGACCGGATCATGACGCGTTGGCCGCGGGCCTCGCCCAGCACCTCGACAATTCGTTCTCGATAACGAGCCAACGTGCCGCGAGGCGGTTTGCACGTAGTGGGGCGGTTTGTCGTCGAGCGAGACATAGGCATATCGCGGCAGAGGCGTTGTCCCATTATGCAACGTTGCGGGCTTCACCGCGACGCATTTTGTCCACTTCCACATGCGAGATGCGTACTGCTGCTCGCGTCGCCGGGACCATGACCGGGGTCCTTCTCACGTTTACGGCCAGATCACATCTATTCGACTTCGTCAGTTCCGCTAGATGCAACGACTTCCTGCTTCTTGCTGTCACTCAGCGCCCTCATACGTTCCCAAGTCTGCACGCTTAGCGTCTGCTACGAGTTCCTTGAGTGCTTCAATGCCAGCGTCAGTGAAGGCGGTGATCGAGATCACCTTGTCGGGCGGCACGTCAAGGTCATCTATGACGCCCAAGCAGCCGTCCTCCGGTTCGAGGTTCATATTGGCCAGTTCTTCAAGCCATTCCTCTGGTTCATTAAGCATCTTGGCTACGCACGAGATGGTGTAGACGTGAGATGGGGCCGACATTGCATGCTCCAGTTTTGTGAATGCCGAGATTCAGGCGGAGATGGCGACTGTAATCAACGTGCGCATCGCTCTCGAATGCGACGCCATCCGTTGCGAGCCTGGATCGCATCCGCAAGGATGGCCATATATTCGTCATGGTCGACGCCCTCATCCGGAGGCAACCCGTATTCTTGATGGCGGCTCAGGGCCGCTTGCCGTGCGGCTTCTCCGGGAGCTGACACGAGTATCTGGCTGTATGCTTCACAAGCATAGGCGAACGTCTCCCGCTTACCAAAGGCGATGTCGAGCGGATTCGGACAGTTCCGGCGTTCTGCCAGCCCTATCGCTGCGCGGCGGCAGTTGTGCAGCACATGGGCGGCTTCATGCACGACGTAGTCAGCGAAGGGATCGGTATCGCGAAAGTAGGTCAGGGACACATAGCAAGTAGTGTCCTGGCTCAAACCGACAACGCGAGCGGACTGCTTTCGAAGCGGAGTAGCACCCAGACTGTCCAAATAGATGTTCGCCAGTTTCCATGCGGTAGATAGCCACCTCTCCCTGGTCAATACCTGTACGATGTTGCTCGGCGTGAGAAAGACGATGCCTCCTACGAGGGTGCGGAGAACGACCTCCCGTTCGAAGGCGGAAAAAAGGCCATATACCATGGGCTTGAGCTTGTCGCGAAGCCACGGCTCTATCGGCTCTGGCATCGAGCTCGGATGGTCGAAATCCCTCGCGCGGAGCAGAGTGTCAGCGATGAGCGCAGCGCGCAACTGTTGTGTGGCGCGTGAAGCAGTGATATTCAAAGCCTCCCCTGACCAGCCGACGAAGAAGCCGTCATAGTCTCCGGTCGTGAGGTAGTGCTGAATCTGGGTCTCAACCCATTCTGCAGAGCCGATCTTCGGGATGGCCATTGAAGGTTCTCAGGTATCCGGGTCAAAGCGGGACCGCAGGCGCTCAGAACCCCAATCCCAATTGCCGGTTGAGCACAAACCTGGGACGCTCGCGTTCAAGACCGACGTGTCAGCGTCGTGGCGACCGATTTTCGGTCGCTAACATGATATGCGCAGCTGGTGATCCTGTACTCAGTAAAAAGGTATCACGACGCG
This sequence comes from Caballeronia grimmiae, assembly GCF_000698555.1. Lineage (GTDB taxonomy): Bacteria > Pseudomonadota > Gammaproteobacteria > Burkholderiales > Burkholderiaceae > Caballeronia > Caballeronia grimmiae. The sequence goes on from NZ_JFHE01000031.1 coordinate 60,595, forward strand.
ATCGCCGCGTCAGCCGCGTTGTTGATGCAGGTCGCTTGTCGGCCATTGCCGTCATTCGAGCATCGACTTTGGTCAGGCGGCTGAGCGCCGCTTTCCGGTCGTTCGCACGTCAGCCTGTCTCGAATGACCGGTCACGCCGTCCGCCAATGCGAACTCGCGACCCGTTGCAGCCACTCACGTCGTGGAATTCGCGTCCGTAAAGCAGTCGCTCCGCGCGTCTGTCTTCGTAGTTGGCGCCGGGGCTAAGGTTGCAAGAACTGATCGTCGAAGCAACTACTACGACAGGTGCCCCTCAGTCATTCCGGGGTGGCCTCGAGCTTTGTAGCAGCAGCCCCGTCGCCATCCGTGGAGGGCGGCGTGACCTGTGGCAGCCCTGACGGTGACAAATCTAGCCGGGGCTCAAGATCGCTCATGGGGAACTCTTTGGATTCGCCGACGACGTGGCAGCCGTAGAGAAAATCATCACCAATCCAGCGCTTTTCGCGCGCGATACCGTCGAGCGCAAAGCGGAAGGTGAGCTGGGTCGACAGATCTTCCCAGTCCTCCGGCGTCAAGTGCAGGGCAGAAATCCAGTCGTGGACATATCGGCATTCATCGAAGGCGATGACATCCATGAACATTGACGTCACCTTGGCCTCGGCAACATAGCGAAACCGCTTGCACTCCCTAACGTTCGGGTGAGCCGGATAGGCAAGCTGCGCAAATACGGGATAGAAGCCGATCTCCGTTGTCGGCACGTCGCACAACATCGGCATGTTGTCCCGGTACGGAAAGTCTCCAATGCGCCGCATCGCCGGCGTCCAAAGGGACTGGTCGTGACGCCATGCATAGAAGAGCGCGATCAAGTCTTCAAGCTTCTTGCCTTCAGCTTTGAGCTCGTTCTGCTCGACTTTTCCAAGCAGCCCCCCACGCCACGTCCTGACTAGACTCTCCGCACCTTTGCGGACGGCCGCGAACTCCGTCGCCCCTTCATAGCGGCCGCACGCCGCCATTGTCCAGATCAGTGAAAAGAATTCGGGATTGCAGATAGCGTCACCGTCGGTCTCCCAGTCCTGGGTTGGGTGACTTTCGAGCTCGGCTTGGACCCATGAGTTGCAGTCTGCATCACCTGGGACGTTTGGCAAGGCAGCAGAAGTCTCTTGACCACAGTCGACTTTAGCCTCTTCGCCCTCAGCTACGTCCGGCTTGAAGACCACGAGTCGCTTACCTCGCCTGATAGAACTCTTCAGGTCGGCATCAAATGCGACCCGCCAAAGATCCCCTGACATGAGTCGAGACATGGGCGCGACGATGGTCGCGAGATCCATCAGGCTACGAGTAATGAATTGCCCGTAGTAATGCTCAAAATTCGTCTTCACCTCGTCGATGAAATCCTTTGGCGGATCGTCATCGTCAATCTCATCCTCGGCACTTGGCGAGTAGTTGAAGATGTAGCCGTGAGTCGGCGGGCCTTCAATGGAGCCACCGTTCTTCGACTCCATAAAGCTCTTGGGGTAGAGATACGCTCCGATCAAGAAACTATAGCGGTCGAGCACGCCGGATTGGGACGTGTCAGGGCAGGCGAAGTTGCTGACCAGCACTCCAAGTGGCGCCAAAGCCGAGTGCCGAAACATGGTCGCTAAGGCGCGCAGCGTATTAGATTCTTTGCTCGGGAAGGCTCCGCAGGCATCAAAGTAGATGATGTCGAATCGGCGAGGCGTGCCGATGAAGAAGTCCTCGATTCCCACCGGGATGAACTTGATTCCTCTCGCGCGCAGCTCTCGAAGCTTTTCCAGACCGGCGTCCGCAGTCTCCTCATCAATCTCGAATGCCCAAATGTTCTCGGGACGAACACCTAGCTCCAGCAACACCGACATGTCATTACTGGGCTCCGGTCCAGCGAGGTAGGCGACTGTGATTTCGGACGACGTTCGGGTGCCTACCGTTTGAAGGCGGAAGCTGCGCCAAGACTCGAGATCCTTAGGCTCGCACGCAAGTGCCACAGCGCGGTCGCCGTAAAACTTGTCTTGGAACAAATGATCACGAATGCGCTTCGTGTGGTCTGCCGGAACGATCGCAGCATTCTCTCGTCTTGAGGTGATCAGTTCCACCGCATGAGAAAGGGCCTGGCGACGCACATCGTTTTTTGTCGGCTGGTCGTACGAGACTTTATGCGGATCGGACATTGATGACTTTCGAAATGGAGCTCAGCTTGCGCACGACATTGCGCAGGAGACACTGCGGGATTTTGAGCCGTGATATTTATGTTCGGCTAGTCTAACCGAAAGCGGTCATCGTTGAACGACTGCACCCGGCCGGGTTGAGGCACCGCCACATGCATTTTGCTCGCCGGAAACCGGCCATCGAGCGGGGGCGGACGAGACCTTAGCTGTTCAAACTGGACGGCGACCTCGACCGGCGGCTCGTGGCTGAGAGGAGCGGCGCGCTAAAAGCGCGAGGCGGCCGCAGCGACCAACAGCCTGTCGCACGGCCGCGGGACCTCTTAGATCTCAGTTTGCTCGGAGATCTCAAGCGCATCGTCGACCTCTATACCGAGGTATCGAACGGTGCTTTCGAGTTTGCTATGCCCAAGCAGAAGTTGAACTGCTCTCAGGTTCTTCGTTCGCTTGTAGATCAATGTCGCCTTTGTCCGCCGCTTCGAATGTGCGCCGTAGGCGGTCGGATCCAGGCCGACTGCGGCGACCCATTGATGTACCTTCCGGGCG
>NZ_JFHE01000032.1 GCF_000698555.1 Caballeronia grimmiae
GGCATGGGCGTCGCGCTGGCGGTCGAGCGTCCCTGATTCGGGGCGCAAGACAAGGGCGGCCCGAGTCCGCCCTCCACCCGGCGTCGCGGCATAAAAAACAATCGATGCGCCGCCGGGATTAATTCGAGTGTCAAGTACCTGAGAGGACTATTAGCATGACTAAGCGTATCGCAGTGGTAACCGGTGGCATGGGCGGTCTGGGCGAAGCAATCAGCATCAAGCTGAACGACGCGGGTTTCGCCGTCGTCGTCACGCATTCGCCGGGCAACACGATCGTGTCGGATTGGCTCGCGGAGATGGATCGTCAGGGCCGCAACTTCCGCGCGTATCCCGTCGATGTCGCCGACTACGACGCGAGCCAGCACTGCATCGCGAAGATTCAGCGCGAGGTCGGGCCGATCGACATCCTCGTCAACAACGCGGGCATCACGCAGGACACCACGTTCAAGAAGATGACGAAGGTGAACTGGGACGCCGTGTTGCGCACGAATCTCGACTCCGTGTTCAACATGACGAAGCCGGTGTGCGAAGAAATGGTCGCGCGCGGCTGGGGGCGCATCATTAATATTTCGTCGGTGAACGGGTCGAAAGGGCAGATCGGCCAGACGAACTACGCGGCGGCAAAGGCCGGGATGCATGGCTTCACGAAGTCGCTCGCGCTCGAAGTGGCGCGAAAGGGCGTGACGGTCAATACCATCTCGCCGGGCTACCTGGCGACCAAGATGGTGACCGCGATTCCGCAGGAGATCCTCGATTCGAAGATTCTTCCGCAGATTCCGGCCGGCCGTCTCGGCAAGCCTGAAAAAGTGGCCGCGCTCGTCGCGTTCCTGTGTTCGGATGACGCCGGTTTCGTGACCGGCTCGAACATCGCGATCAACGGCGGGCAGCACATGCACTGATGCACCGATGCGCGTGAAGCGATGACTTCGCGCGCCGTCGTCACTTCTTCAAACGAACATCGCCGGCTCTGCGCGCCACGGCGCGTTCCGGCATCGCTTCCATGGACGATTCCTGCACGGGCGCACGTCCCTATAACGTGAACCAACTCGACTCGGCCATCGCGCATCTCGAACAGGTGCTGAACTTCGATGGCGCGAATTCACTGTTCTCCAAGACCTACTGGCGCGCTCGCGTCGAACACGCGTTAGCCACGCCGGGACTCATGCCGTCGCAGCATGCGCGGTTGCAGCGATTGCTGCATCGAATCGAAACGTCCTGAGCAAGCAAAAACGGCCGGCGTGCACGGATGCACGCCGGCCGCGTACGAGCGATTCGTGAAGAAATTCGCGGACGGCGGTACCATGCCGCCTTTTCGAATTGTCGCTTCACGAACGTATGACTCATTTCATTCCACGCCGCGCGACGGCGGCGTCGCTGCTCTTTCTCGTGCTGGCCGCATGCGGCACCGCGAGCGAAATCACCGCTGGCCCCCAAGCCGATATATACAGCGTCACCGGCAAGGCGACCGGCACGCGCATGTCCTGGGTGACCGCGCGCAACCGGGCGATGGACGCCGCCAGCGACTACTGCAAGCAACGCCAGCAAACCATGCGCTTGCGTTCGGAGTCGACGAGCGGCGTGCGGTCACTGGAAGAACAGACGTCGACGGTCAACTTCACGTGCGTATCGTCGCAGGCGAGCGGTTGAGCCGACGATAGCGTGGGTCAGATATTCAACGCCCGCTTTCCGACCGCGAGCGCCGCTTCGCGCATCACTTCCGACAGCGACGGATGCGGATGCGAAATGATGCCGATATCCTCCGACGCCGCCTTGAACTCCATCGCGACGACCGCCTCCGCGATCAGATCCGACGCGTTCGCCGAAATGATGTGAACGCCGAGAATTTCGTCGGTCTTCGCATCGGCGATGATCTTGATGAAGCCGTCCGTCTCGCCGATGCCGAGCGCGCGGCCATTCGCCATCATCGGGAACTGTCCGCTCCTGAACTCGCGGCCTTCGGCCTTCAGCGCCTGCTCCGTCTGCCCGACCCACGCGATCTCCGGATGCGTGTAGATGACCCACGGTATGCAGTTGTAGTCGATATGCGGCTTCTGGCCGTCGATGATCTCCGCCACCAGCACGCCTTCGTCCTCGGCCTTGTGCGCGAGCATCGGTCCGCGCACGACATCGCCGATCGCATAGACGTTCGGGACTTTGGTCGCGCAATGGCCATCGACGGGAATGAAGCCGCGCTCGTCGACAGACAGGCCGATCGAATCGAGACCGAGATTGTCGGTGTTCGGCACGCGGCCAATCGATACGATCAGCCGGTCCGCTTCCAGCGTTTGCGAGGCGCCGTCTTTGTCCGTATAGGAAACGGTCACGCCAGCATCGGATGACTCGACCTTCGCTATCTTCACGCCCAGATGAATCGCCAGGCCCTGCTTCTTGAAGAGCTTGGCGGCCTCTTTTTGTAGCGACGCATCCGTGGTGCCGAGGAAGTCGGGCAGGGCTTCGAGGATCGTCACGTCCGCGCCGAGCCTGCGCCACACGGAGCCCAGTTCGAGACCAATCACCCCCGCGCCGATGACCGCGAGCTTCTTCGGCACGGTGTCGAACGCGAGCGCGCCTTCGTTATCGGAGACGATGCGGTTGTCCACCGGCACGTTCGGCAGATGCCGCGCTTTGGAACCCGTCGCGATGATGACGTGCTTCGCCGTATGGCTCCCGGTCGCATCGCCGCCGCTCACTTCGATGCGGAAATTGCCGCCATCCTTCCCCGCGAGCTTGCCGTGTCCTTTGAGCCACGTGATCTTGTTCTTCCGGAAAAGAAACTCGACGCCGCCCGTGATCTTGTCGACGATCGCTTCCTTGCGGCCGATCAGCTTGGCCAGATCGAGCGTCACGTTCTCGACGTTGACGCCGTGATCGCCCAGATGCAAGCGCGCATTTTCGAATTGCTCGGATGACGCGAGCAGCGCCTTCGACGGAATGCAGCCGACGTTGAGACAGGTGCCGCCGAGCTTCGGCTTGCCGACCGGGTTGTTCCATTCTTCCACGCACGCCACCGACATGCCGAGCTGCGCGGCGCGGATCGCGGCGATGTATCCGCCGGGTCCGGCGCCGATCACGATGACATCGAAGTCGGCTTTCTCGCCCGATGCCTGGGGCGCGGGCGCTGCTTGCGCGGCGGGCTTTTCGGGCGCAGCGGCAGCGGGTGCAGGTGCAGGTGTAGACGCAGAGTCAGATGCAGGCGCAGCGGCCTTCGCCTCGGTGTCGATGGCCGCGAGCAGTTCGTCGGCGTGCACGATATCGCCTTCCTGCTTCAGCACTTCCGCGAGCACGCCCGACGATGGCGCGGGCACTTCGAGCACGACCTTGTCGGTTTCGAGCTCGACGAGGATCTCGTCTTGCGTCACGGGGTCGCCCGCCTTCTTTTTCCACGGCAGCATCGTCGCTTCCGTGACGGATTCGGAAAGCTGCGGAACCTTGACTTCGACCCTGGCCATTCAGTTTCTCCTGTGAGCGCTATCGCGCAATCGACTAAGGGGACGGCGAGAAGCCACAGGATACGCCGTGTGCGCGGCCGGCGTGCGAACGCCGCGCCGGCCGCGCATGCAGCGGTGAATCGCCGATCAATGCGGCGCCGACCAGCCCTTGTAGTTGGCGACGTTCTCGCGCGTGACGAGCGTCGACGGCATCAGGATCATCGTGCTGCTGGGCTTCTGGCCGTTCATCATCCCGTAGCCGACGCTTACCGCCTGCTGCGCCATCGACCACGGGTCCTGGCTCGCGGATGCCTGGATCAGCGTGTCGGACTTCAGCGCGGTCTCGATATCGGGCGCGCCGTCCACCGACGTGATCACGATGTTCTTGCGCTGCAACTGCTTCGCCGCGAGATCGCTGCCGATCGCTTGCGGATCGTTGATCGCGAAGAGGCCGTCGAGTTTCGGGAAGCGCGTGAGATAGCCCTGCATCGCGTTCATGCCGCCTTCGCGCGAGCCTTTCGCGTCCTGATCGTCGGACAGCACCTTGATGCCCGGATTCTTCGCGAGCACCGTCTTGCAGCCGTTCACGCGGTCGATCACCGCCGACACCTGCGGCCCGTTTTCGATCACGACATTGCCCTTGCCGTTGAGCTTCTTCGCGAGGAAGTCGCATGCGAGTTCGCCCGCCTGCACGTTGTTGGTCTGCACGGTGGCGTCCGCGCCCGCCGCCGCGACGTCGACCGCGACCACGACGATGCCCGCCGCCTTCGCCTTCTTCACCGCCGGCTCGATCGCCTTTGGATCGACGGCGTTGATGAGGATCATGTCCACGTGCGCGGAGATGAAGTTGTCGATCTGCGTGAACTGCTTGTTCATGTCGTAATCGGACGATACGGCCGTCACCCGCACGTTCGGATTGATCGTTTTCGCCTTCGCTTCCGCGCCCTTCGCAATGGTCACGAAGTACGGATTGCCGAGCGATCCGACCGTGATGCCGATCGCCTTCAGCGGCTTGTCGGCGGCGTGAGCGGTGAGCGTCATCGTGAATCCGAGCGCGAGTGCGACGCTCGCGAACAGCCTGTTGTGCTTGCGCATGTTGGGTGTCTCCGGTTGTTTCGTTGGTTTCGTTGATATGGATGCTGCAACTTGCAAGGCCACGCTAGGTCCGCGCCGATCCGCGCTGACGGTAACGGTCGAGCGCCACTGCGCCGATGATCACGAGCCCCTTGATGATGTACTGCCAGATATCCGATACGCCGAGCAGCACGAGCCCGTTCGACAGCACCGCGATGATGAGCGCGCCAATCAGCGTGCCGACGATCGACCCGACGCCGCCGACGAAGCTCGTGCCGCCAAGAATGACCGCGGCGATCGCGTCGAGTTCATACGACTGGCCGAGTTGCAGGCCGTTGGCCGCATAAAGCCGCGCTGCCGACATCACCGCGCCGAGTCCCGCGAGCAGGCCGGAGATCGCGTAGACGAACATCTGGATGCCCCACACCTTGATGCCCGACAGCCGCGCCGCTTCCGGATTGCCGCCGACCGAGTAGATGCGCAGGCCGAGCACCGTGCGTCGCAGAATGAACCACGAAATGATGACCACAGCAAGCGCGATGATGACGAGCCAGGGCACGCCGAGCACGGTGTCGTTGCCGATGAACGCGAACGGCAGTTGCGGATTGAAGATCGTCGTGTCGTGGCCGATCAGCCGCGCGATGCCGCGCACGGCCGTCAGCGAGCCGAGCGTGACGATGAACGGCGGCAGCTTCAGCAGCGCGATCAGTGCGCCGTTGACGACGCCGAAGCCGAGTCCGACCGCGAGCGCGGCGGGTATGCCGAGCCAGCCCATGCCTGGCAGGTTCGATGCGAGCAGCGCCGTCACCGCCGCCGCCGACAACACCGAGCCCACGGACAGATCGATGCCGCCCGTCAGAATCACGAAGGTCATGCCCGCCGCGAGCACGATGTTGATCGACGCCTGCTGCGTGACGATCGACATGTTCTGCCAGCTGAAGAAACCATCGGTGACGATGCCGAAGCCGATGCACAGCAGGATCAGCACCGGCAGCATGCCGGCGGTGCGCATGAGAACCTGCATGCGCTCGCGATGCTCGATGCGCGTCTGCCGCTCCGCCACGCTCGACGCGGCGACCTTGTCGTGCTGCTTGGTCATGTTGCTCATGTCTCTCTCCGATATGTCCTACGCCGCCTGATCGAGCGCGGCTCGCGAGCCGGTCGCCAGTTCGATGATTCCTTCCTGCGAGATCGGCTTGCCCGAATGCCCGCCCAGTTCGCCCGCAATCTCGCCTTCACGCATCACGAGCACGCGATCCGCCACGCCGATCACTTCCGGCAGCTCGCTCGATATCACGATCACGCCGACGCCCGAACGCGCGAGGTCATTGATGATTCGATAAATCTCCGACTTCGCGCCGATATCGACGCCGCGTGTCGGTTCGTCGAGGATCAGCACTTCGGGCTTCGTTTCGAGCAGGCGCGAAAGCAGCACCTTCTGCTGGTTGCCGCCCGACAGCGCGCCCACGTTCACGCGCATGTTCGGCACACGGATCGTCAGCGCGGCGATCGCGTCCTTCGCACGGCTGTTGCCGCGTGCGATGTCCATCACGCCGGCCTTCGCGTCGCGTCCGGCAACCGTGATGTTGATGTTGTCGCGCACGCTCATGTCGAGGAAAAGGCCCTGGCCCTTGCGGTCTTCGGTGAGATAGACGAGGCCCGCGTCGATGGCGTCGCGCGGCGTGCGCAGTTTGAGCGGCTTGCCGTGCATCGACACTTCGCCGCGCGTGCGCTCTTCCGCGCCGAAGATCAGGCGCGCCAGTTCCGTGCGGCCCGCGCCGACCAGCCCCGCGATGCCGAGCACTTCGCCCGCGTGCAAATCGAGACTGCAGCCGCGCACGCGGTTGTCATCGGCGATATCGCGCACGGACAGCACGACGTTGCCCGGATCGTACGGCGCGTGTTCCTTCTTGTAGAAGCCGGAAATGTCGCGGCCGACCATCATCCGCACGAGACTTTCGGCGGACAGTTCGTCGCGCATCAGCGTGCCGACGTAGGCGCCGTCGCGCAGCACCGAGACGCGATCCGACAACTCGTAGATTTCTGCCATCCGGTGGCTGATGTAGATGATCGCGATGCCTTCCGCGCGCAGTTGGCGCACGAGCTCGAACAGGCGATCGGTTTCGCGCGAGGAGAGCGGCGTCGTCGGTTCGTCCATCACGAGGATGCGCGCGTTCGCATGCACGGCTCGCGCGATTTCGACGAGTTGCCGCTCCGCGATCGACAGATCGCCGACGAGCGTATGCGGCTTGAAGGTTGCGCCCAGGCGCTTGAGCACATCGGTGCAGCCGCGCTCCATGCCCGCGCGATCGACCAGCCGCCCGCGCCGCAGCTCGCGCCCGGCATAGACGTTCTCCGCGACCGACAGATTCGGCGCGAGACTCAACTCCTGATAGATCACCGCGACGCCGAGCGAGCGCGCGGCGAGCGGGCCGTCGATAGTCACCGTCTTGCCGTCGATCAGAATCTCGCCGCCCGCGTCGGCCTGATACGCGCCGGACAGGATTTTCATCAGCGTAGATTTGCCGGCGCCGTTTTCGCCCATCAGCGAATGCACTTCGCCGGGATAGACGGACAGGCGCACGTCGTTCAGCGCGCGCACGCCAGGAAAAGTCTTGCTGATGCCGCGCATTTCAAGCAACGGCGTGCCGGATTTAGGCGATCCGGGGGAATCATGCGGCATGGTTGACCTCCTGCGATTTGACGCCCGCGCCGCGATGCAGCCCGACGCGCGGTGAGAAGTTGAAGAACATCGGCAGCGTGGCCGCGCCGATCGCACCCGCGTCCGGACCGAAACTGCCGCGCACGATCGCCGGCGTGCCGCGCGCTTCGGGCGCGTTGGCGGTCATCGTCGCAACAAGACGCCCGATGATGCGGTCGAGCAGGCCGCCGTCGATATCGGAGTCGAGCACGACCATCGGCACGTCGAGCACGCAAAGCGTCGTGCGCAGGGCGGGTGCGAGGGCTTCGATACAGTCGTCGATCCATTCGTCGACGGCGGGCAGACGCCGCTCGATGCACGCCTGCAAGTCGATGCGGTTGTCCGCCGCCGCGCCGCAATGGCGCAGATGCCGCGCGAGCGCATTGAGCGACGCCCGCGACAACAGGATGTCCCACTGGCGCGGCGGCTGCGGCGCGGACGGCAGTCGGCTCGGCGGCACCGGAATGACGCCGATATCGCCCGCGTTGCCGGTCGCGCCGCGAAGACAGTCGCCGTCGATCGCGATGCCGCCTCCGATCGCCGAACCTAGGAACAGATAGACGAAGTCGTCGCAGCGGCGGCCGTGGCCGTAGAACAGTTCCGCGATCGCGGCGGCGTTGCCGTCGTTCTCGCCGAATACCGGCAGTCCGATGGCGCGCGAAAGCGCGGCGGGGAAATCGGTTTCGTCCCAGGCGCGAAAGGTATCGGCGCTGACCGTGTCGGCGCTGACGCCCAGTTCGCGCAGCCACGCGCCGAGGTTGTACGGTTGCGCGACGCCGACGCCCGTCAGCCGCTCGCGTTCCGCCGCGCTCAGCAACCCGAGCATGTTGTCGATGTCGCGCTGCACGATGCCGAGCACGTCCGACGGATGCGGCAGCACGGTGTCGAGCGCGCTGCGGGCGAGCACATCGCCGGCGAAGTTGACGAGCACCGTCTCAATGCTCGTGCGATCCAGCCGCACGCCGATGCCGAACGCGCCGCGCGGATCGAGCCGCAGCAGCGATGCGGGCTGGCCGCGCTGGCCGTCGAGCCGCCGTCCGGTGTATTCGATGAGGCCGTCTTGCGCCAGCGAATCGACGATGCCGCCGACCGCCGTGCTCGTCAGATTCGCGTGACGCGCGAGTTCGGCTTTGGACGCCGGTTCGTTGCGGCGCAGCGTTTGCAGCAGCAAACGCTCGTTGTAACGGCGCACGGTTGCAGAGTTGCTGCCTCTGCCGCTCGGGGATTTCACGCGACGTCTCCGGGGGTGACTGGCCGTCGTTTGCAATCTGCAGCCATTAATTAAATCAAGTTGATTTATTTAATAACGATCGCTGCTTGTTGTAAACGAGGGATATCCCGAATCTGCCTTTAATCGACGGCAGCGGCACGCCGCCGGAACTACAGTAGGCGTCGGGGCTTGCAGTCGGCTTGCGATATTTGCTGTGCTATCTTCATCGACACTTTTCGGGATGCCGCCATGTACACGCTTTCCACTACCGCTCACGCGACCAAGGCCGCGCAATACGACGACCTGTTGCAGCAGGCGCGCTCGCTGATCGGCGATGAAATCGACTTCACCGCGAATGCGGCCAACTTCGCGTCGCTCGTTTATCACTCGTTGCCGGACCTCAACTGGGCGGGCTTCTATTTGTTCGATGGTGACGAGCTCGTCGTCGGTCCGTTCCAGGGCAAGCCGGCGTGCGTGCGCATCGCGCTTGGACGCGGCGTGTGCGGCACGGCAGCACGCGAACGCAAGACGCAAGTCGTTCCCGACGTCGATGCATTTCCCGGCCACATCGCGTGCGATTCGGCATCGCGCTCGGAGATCGTCGTGCCGCTCGTCGCGAGCGATGGCACGCTGATCGGCGTGTGGGACGTGGACAGCCCCGTCCCCGGCCGCTTCGACGATGAAGACGCGGCGGGCATGGAAGCGCTATGTGCGGCGTTCATCGCGCTGGCGTGGGAAGAGCGTGACGAATCGTGACCTCGTCCGTCTAAAATGAGGCGACCGCCGATTCCCGTCTCGCCTCCATGAGAAGCCCTGTCCGCCGCCGTCTGCTCACCGCCTGCGCCCTGAGCGCGTGCGGACTCGCGACCATTCGCGATGCGGCTGCGCTGCCCGATGCCAAAGCCACCGTCGCGCTCGTGATGAAGTCGCTCGGCGATCCGTTCGTCGCCTCGATGATCGACGGCGCGAAGAACTACCAGCGTCACTATGCATCGCAACTGGACCTGACGACGCACGGCACGCTCACCGACAACGATGTTGCGGGTCAGGCGCGCATCATCGAGTCGCTGGTCGAGGCGAAGGTGAACGCGATCGTCATTGCGCCGACCGATTCGAAGGCGCTCGTGCCGGTTGTCGCGAAGGCGATTGCGGCGGGGACCATCGTGATTGCCATCGACAATCCCTTCGACGACGATGCGCAGGACGCCGCTCACGTGACGATTCCGTTCGTCGGCCCGGACAGCCGGCGCGGCGCGCGGCTCGTCGGTGCGTATCTCGGCTCGAAACTGAAGGCGGGCGATGAGGTGGGCATCATCGAAGGGCCGCCCAACGATCGCAATGCGCAGCAACGTACCACCGGCTTTCGTGAAGCGATGACGGCGGCGCAGATTCGCGTCACGGCGCTGGACACCGGCGACTGGACCTTCGAGAGCGGCAAGTCCATCGCACTGCGGATGCTGTACGCGCATCCCGGCTTGCGCGGCATGCTGTGCGCGAACGACAACATCGCGATGGGCGCGATCGATGCGATCCGCATCGCGGGCAAGAAGGGGCAGGTGCTGGTGACGGGGTACAACAATATCGACGCCGTCCAACCGATGCTCGATGACGGCCGCATGCTCGCGACCGTCGAACAATTCGGCGCGCGGCAGGCGGTGTTCGGAATCGATGTGGCGGTGAAGGCGCTGGTGGAACGGCGGCGGCAGGGAGAGTTGTCGCCGTTTATGGAGACGCCGGTGCAGGTGGTGACGAAGGGGCGGGGGGGACGGTTTGGGGGGAAGTGAGACGAACGCTGTATGCTGCCGGACGCTTTAGGCTATGCCCTTCGAACGAAGCGTTTGTAGGCCGGGGTTTGGGCCACGGCCTAAGGCGTAGGCGGGATAGTGGACTCGGTCACAAGAGCATTCATCGACTTCGCTGATGCCGGTTTAGGATCGTTGCCCGGTGGAGTCGGATAATCAAGCTATGGGCTGACAGAGCGGGGCATTGCCTCAACGCTGCTGCCGCAAGAGCCGATCGCAGCAGTGCAAATCGCACATTTGCATCATCAACCGTGGCGTTACGGTTTCTTCCCGCTCAAGCGCCGCATTGGCGCGACGCCTAACGTCGATCCGATCCGCACAACTGCTGGCAAGCGAGCCGTTCCGCATCGGCCAGCGTCTCAGTCTCACCTCGCCTGAACGAAATTGCCGACGCCCGCCAGAAGGACCGAAGGCCGTATATCCGGCTCTTCGGCTTCCGCGCGCTAGGCCGACATGGACCATTGCCACCCCACATCACCGAAATCGCACGCAAACGCAAAGCTCACCGCGAGCACCCGACGCTTGGCAACTTCCAGCAAATCTTCACTCACGTGCTGTATCGCGCGTGGACGCCAACGCAGGCCACGGCGAGTCTCAATCGACGCGATCAGAAGAAGCGCTTTTCCGTGTATTGGACAAGCGCATCCAGACGCGCAACTCGACTAGATTCCCTCACTCCGCCCGCAACACCCCCCTCGCCGCCAAACTCCGATACAACGCCCGCACCCCGAACGTCCACGGCTCGATTTCCGTCGACAGCCGCACCGTATTGACGAGCGCGCCGAGCGTCGGCGTCGAAATAGTCACCACATCGCCAAGATGATGCGTGAAGCCGCCGCCCGCGCTGTCGCGATCCTTGATCGGCGAGAACATCGTGCCGAGGAAAAGCATGAATCCATCCGGATACTGGTGATGCGCGCCGTGTGTCTGCGCGACGAGGTCCGCGGGATCGCGGCTGATTTCGCTCATGTGACTCACGCCTTCGAGCACGAAGTCATCATCCTCGCCCTCGATGCGCAGCGACACGCTCGTGCCGCGTACCGTGTCCAGCGTGAAGCCGCCGTCGAAGAGGCGCACGAACGGCCCGATCGCGCACGACGCGTTGTTGTCCTTCGCCTTGCCGAGCAACAGGGCGCTGCGGCCTTCGATATCGCGCAGGTTCACGTCGTTGCCAAGCGTCGCGCCGACGATCTCGCCGCGCGCATTCACCGCCAACACGATCTCCGGCTCCGGATTGTTCCATTGCGACGTCGGATACAGCCCGACATCCGCGCCGAAGCCCACCGACGACATCGGCTGAGACTTCGAAAACACTTCCGCATCGGGGCCGATGCCGACTTCCATATATTGCGACCACGCCCCGCGCCGCTCCAGCTCCGCCTTCAGCTTCGCCGCGCTTTCCGAACCGGGCACGATCTTCGACAGATCCGCGCCAATCAGCTTGTTGATCGTGTCGCGCACTTCCTGCGCCTTCGTCGCGTCGCCGCCGGCCTGCTCCTCGATCACGCGCTCGAGCAGGCTCACCGCGAACGTGACGCCGCACGCCTTGACCGCCTGCACGTCGCACGGAGCAAGCAGGCGCGCGCCGCCCGGCGCCGCGTCCAGCGTCGCTTGCAGCAGGTACTGAACGGACCCGAGCGACTCGCCTGGCGCGTTTCGCGCGATATCGACGGCGTCGGGACGGTCGAAAAGATCGGCGGTCGTCGGCGCGGCGCGGGTGATGTCGAACACTTCGCCGTTACGCACGGCGACGACAGCGGGGCCATCCACCGGCGCGGGACGCCATACACGGCCGATCAGCACGGCATCGGTCAGGTCTTCGGGCAAGCAGGAAGCAATGGAAACGGGCTGCATGAGTCAATCACCGTGCGTCGAAAAAAGGAGAATCGATCGTATCCCGCGTGTTCGTCACTGTCCATTGGGTTGCATATTTGTCCAACATGTTGGAGTATCGCCAATACTTCAGACGACGACTCTCATGGAAAAAGCCTACGACGTTCCCGCGCTGCGTCGCGCGAACGACATCCTCGAAACGCTCGCCGCCGCCGCGAAACCGGTGCGCGCCGCGACGCTCGCCGAGCAGACGGGGCTGTCGCGCAGCACGCTGTATCTGATGCTCGAAACGCTCGCGCGCATGCAGTGGATCGAGAAGCGCGACGACGGCTACGTGATCGGCGTCGGACTCTTCGAGCTCGGCAACGCGTATGTGCGCCACGACAAGCTGCAGGCCGCGTTTCGCGAGGGCGCCGGCGCGTTCATCAACAAGCACAACGAGGTCGTGCAACTGGCCGTGCTCGACGGCGTGCAGGTGGTGTATGTCGCGCGGGAAGACGCGCATCGGCCGGTGCGGCTCGTCTCCGATCTCGGTTCGCGGCTGCCCGCACATTGCTGCGCGCTCGGCAAGGCGCTGCTCGCGGGGCTGTCCGATGAAGCGGTCGCCAAGCGCCTGCCCGAACGTCTCGAAGCGGTAACGCCGCGCACCATCACTCGCCGCGCCGCGCTGTTGCGCGAACTTGCGGCGATACGCGCGAGCGGTCTCGCCGTCGAACGCGAAGAAGTCGCGGAAGGGCTCGCATGCTTCGCGGCCTATGTCGGCACGACTCCGGCGGGCAAGCGCGTCGCGGTATCGACGAGCATGCCGATTGGCCGGCTCGATGCACGGCGCGAGAAGCAGATATCCATCGGCATCGTGCAGCTTGCGGAGCAGTTGAGAAGCGCGTTGTCCGCTTGATGCACGATTGCCGCCGCGTCTTCCGGCGCGCGTTCACACCCGCGCCGCCGACGCCGCTTCCATCGCGCGCGCGTCCCGCGTCTCGTGTTCGATGTCCGCGTGAGCGTCCCTCGCGCGATGTGCTGCGATCAGCACATCGCATCGCGTTTGCGTGCAGACGACATCGCGCAGACGCTCGCGGCCCCGGCCCCAGCCCGAATCGGTCTCGCCGCCGAGCACGATGAGATCCGCGCCCGCTTCGTTCGCCGCCTTCGCGATGGCCTCGCCGACCGTCAGGCCCGGCGGCAGCGTTACGCTCACCCCCGCGCCGTCGATACCGGCGCTTTCGATCTGCCGCAAGCTGTAGCGGGTAAGCGCGCGAGCGTGATCGTCGATGAGAGCGGCGGTATCGCGCACGTTGCAATCGCCGGTGACGACCGCCCACCACGGCGTGCGATCGACCACATGCAGCGCGGTCAAGCGCGCGTCGCACTCGCGGGCGCGGGCAATCGCGGTGGAAAGGGCGCTCTGGCTGAGACTCGTGCCGACCGCGACGAGAATGTGCTTGTACATGATGACCTCCGGTTCGGATCGCCGCCTCGGAGTCGAAGCGGCATGGGAGGCATGATCGGCCGGGAGAGTTAGCGGTGAATGAGCGGGAAGGGCGATCCGCGTCGACTAGCGCCGGCGCTTCTTCCAGTCGTAGCCGGCGGGCGGATCGGCGACGCCCGGCTTGCCGACCGACTGCGGATTCTCGCTGCATAGCGTGACAAAACTAATCGCATCGCCCTTCGCCTGGCGTTGGCGCAACGCCTCGGCGAAGCGCAAGGCGTCCGCGAGCGCGGTCGGTTCGAATCTTCGATGGCGGGCGTTGCCTTCCGATCCCGGATCGCCATCGAGCCAATAGACGACGAACATCGTTTCCTCTCGAATGTGACGAACGCGTGACGCTTGCCGTTGTGCGCCGCCGATGCAAAACCTTCACGATTCCGCCCGCGATGGAACTGTACCCAGGCACCGGGTATTCCCGAAGTGCGCATTCGGCGACCCGCATGCCGTCAAGGACCGTCGACCGATGCTGCGGCGCGGTACGCCGGTTGCTCATCGATACGGTCCATCCGAGGCTAGAACATGCAAACCATGCAACGACAGGCACAGCTACCGGAAGAAGCCGTCTGGCAGATCCCCGAGCGCGCCGCTCATCACGATGAGCCGCGCGTCCTCGTCGCCGACGACGATCTCGACGCCACGCGCGCGCTGTGTCTCGCGCTCGAGGACGCCGACTTCGACGTGCGCGCCGTGCATACCGGCCTCGATGCGGTCACGATCGCGCGCAAGTGGCGCCCCGGCGTGGTGCTGCTCGACCTGATGATGCCGCTCGGCGACGGGTGGGAAGCAGCCGAAGCGATCCGCGCGCTCGACCTGTCGATGCTGCTCATTGCGCACACCGGCCGCACGTCGCCGGACGACCGGGCGCGTGCGCAGCGCACCGGCTTCAATGGCTATTTCATCAAGCCGACGGAACTGGATCGCATGATCCGCGTGATGCGGACATATTACTCGGCGCACGAGGCGGATCGGCGGGTGCGCGAGTGTTGAAGGGCGTGAAGTGCGCCCGGGCCGACGTGCGCCGCCGAAACGCGCTCCAACGCCCGCGCAGTCAGGCGTTGATGCGTCTCGCGGACACTTCGTCCATCGCGACCGCAGGCTGTTCGGTCTCGCACTCGACGTGCTGCCTGAGCACGTCGTCCCAATATTGACAGTAGCCGGCCCAGAACGGCATCTGCGTCCGAGAGCAGGCATCCCCCGGCAACGGATGTGGCAGCATGCGGCTCAGCCGGATAACTTCCTTGCGCTTCCATTGAAGCAGCGTGCGGCGAGGGCCGCGGATCGCCGGGCAAAGCTCGTTCATCTGCGCGACCGCGTGCCAGAAACCTTCGGCGGGGCGCGACGCCATCATCGTGAGAATCGTCGTGTCCGGGCGCGGCCCGCGCTCGTGACAGATAATCGCGCCGATCTGGCCGAGGATGTACATCGTTCTTTCGATAGATTGGTCGGCCGGCGGCTGCATGGCGTCCTTTATTTTTGATGGTTGTGTTGTGGCGCGGCGTGTCTCGTGCGCATCGGGAATGAGCCGGGGCCTCTCCCGTCATTCTCGATATTGATACCTTGTTGCGCGAGCGTATAAAGATACCGTATCGAAAATGCTTCGCATCGCCTATCGACAAAAAATAACTAATTTTGAGATGAGCGATCGGAGAAGGAAGCGCTTGCCGCGCGGCCTGAAAATCAATCGCCGCCGATCCCTATCACATGCTGCTCGAACAACGCGCGCGCGTGCTTCGCGGCATCGTCGTTATCGGATGTCACCGCCGCGACGATTCGTTCCTCCGGCGACACGAAGATGAACTGCTCGCCGAATCCCGCCGCGAAGAAGTAACGCGACGCGATCCACCAGAGGTAGCCGTAGCGCGCGTCGTGCATCGGCGGGCCGCCTTCGCTGTGCACGGAGATGGCGTCGTCGATGAAGGACGCATCGACGAGTTGCGTGTCTCGCCACTTGCCGCGGTCGAGCATCAACGTGCCGAGCTTCGCCATATCGCGTGCGCGCAACATGAGACCGCGGCCCGCGAACGTGTGGCCGTCTTCATCGGCGATCCATTCGTCGGTATCGATGCCGAGCGGATCGAACAGTCTCTCGCGGACGTACTGCGCGAGCGTTTTTCCAGCGACGTTCTCGACCGCGATCGTTAGCAGTTGCACCGCATGCGAGTCATAGACGAACTGCGTGCCGGGCGCATGAACGATGGGCCGCGACAGCACGAACGTCAGCCGATTTTCGTCGCCGGAGAAGCGCTCGCACGGGCCGAGCACGCAGTCGTCGATGTCGCTCTGCTCCCATTCGAAGCCCGCCGTCATCGTCAGCAGATGCCGCAACGTGATGCTTCGCACGCGCTCGTCGAGCGCGGAATCGCGCGCCGCATCGATGAAGTCGCAGATGGGCGCATCGAGGCTCGGCAGCAATCCTTCTCCGAGCGCGATGCCGACCGCGAGGCCCACCACGCTCTTCGTGACCGAGTTGATGTTCTCGAGCGTATCGGGCGATGCGTGGCTCCGATAATGCTCGAACGCGATGTGACCGTCCCGCACGACGACGAACGTGCGCACACCGCTGCCTTCCACTTCGAGTGCCTCCCGCAAGGCAGTGAAATGACGTTCCTGATGCCGGCCGTTCGACTCGCTTTCGTGGTTGCTTCGCATGACAAGAGTAGTGGTGGTCCCGTGAGAGCGGGATGCTGTCTCACTCTAAGCGCGCCGGAATCAGGCGTCAATTCGAGATGTGTAGGAACCCGAAACATAAGCGCGTCGGAAGGCGCGGTTCATGCTCCACCCTGCAACAGGACCGAATCGTGCTACATAATCAGGCAAGCGCGATGCCGCATCTCATCATTCAGTCTCTTTCAGGAACCCAACCGTGCCCGTTCGACGACTCGCGACGCTGTGGCGACTTGGCAGGGCGTTCGTGCGCGAGAGCCATTCGACGCAAGGCGGCGCGTCGATGGAGCGCATCGCCCGCTTCTTCGCGCTGCATGGGGCGCGTGCCGCGCCGCTCAGCGCGGGCATGCCGGCGTTGACGCAATTGCCGCGCGTGATGACGGTGGCGTCGGGCGTGCTCACGCGCCATCCCGCGCTTGCGGAGACGGCGGTGCGCGTGGCGCTGACCGAAATGGACGGCCTCTTTACGCCGTACGATGCCGCCCAGTTCCGCGCCGCGTGCGCTTTGTCGCTGGCCGCCGCGCCTCGCGCGGATATCGACGGAATCAGTCCGGTGCCGGTGCGCTCGGGCATCGCCGAGCAGACGCACGCCGCGCGCATCGATGGCGTTCCGGTGCGCATCACGCTGCTACGCGCCGATGCGCGCCAGGAACTCATCGACGATCTCGACCTCGCGCTCGCGGCCGCGCGCTTCGCGGAGCGGCGTTCGGCCACGGCGCGCGAACTGCACGCGGCGGAATGCGTGCGCCTGATCCAGGAACATGTCCATCCGATGATCGACCTGCGCCAGCGCGCCGCCGATCAAAGCTATCTGCGCTATCGCCTGCGCGACGACGACCGCATCGCCGTGCCCGAAGTGCTCTGGGATTTTTGCAGCGACGCGGTGCTCACGACACGCGCGATCGACACCGTGCCGTTATCTGATGCGCATGCGCTCGCATCGCATGGCTTGCAGCAGGCGGATCTCGTCGCGACGCTCATCGAAGCGTTCTTCGAAATGGCGCTCGGGCAGGGCTTTTATCACGCGGGACTGGAAGCGGCGGGCGCGCGCGTGAGCATCGAGCCGGCGACGCTCGGACAAATCGTGCTCGAAGCCGATAACGCGATGACCTTCTTCGCCGCGCATGAGCGCGAGTTCATCGTCGGCGTATCGAATGCGCTGCTCGAAGGCGATCACAAGGCGGCGGCGCGCACGCATCTCGAGCACGGAAGGCCGGATACGCACGCTGCGCATCATGAAGTGCGCGTCGAATCGACGTATCGGCGCGAGGCGGAACGGTTCTCATCGCCGCAAGCGAGCAAGGGAACGGACGTCTCACATCTGTTCGATGCCCTCGGCGCGGCGCCCGCCGAGCATAGGTTCAGCGCGGCGCATGCGCGGATCGCATCGCGGGCCGTGCTGCTGTCGCGGTCGATGGAGACGATCGAGCGAATGGCCCACGCCGTCGCACCGGATGTGGATGTCTGGCTGATCGCGCGCCGCGTGATTGCGCGGCTCGCGGCGGACCAGTTCGGCTGTCACGGTCTCGTCGCGCACCTCGCGCGGGAAGCGACGCACTGGCCGCGGATGTTGCCGCGTCTGCCGACGCTCATCGCAAAGCGAGCCGGGGCGGCGCAAAAAGGCTAGACGCGCGTGCCCGGACTCATCCGCTCGGCAATCGCGCGGCACGCGTTGCGTAGCGGCGTGACGTAGGTTTCCATCGGCGTCGCGCTCTTGCGGAACAGCGGAATGCTGACGCTCACGCAACCGAGCGTCGCGCCGTTCGCGCCGACGATCGCGCTGCCGTAGCAGAAAATCTGCGCTTCGTTCTCTTCGCGATCTTCCGCATAGCCGCGCGCCTGACACGCATCGAGTTCCGCGTCGAGCGCGCTTCGCTCGATGATCGTATTCGGCGTGAAGCGTTCGAGCGCGATCCCGTGCAGCAGCGCATCGCGTTCGGCGTGCGGCAGCGTCGACAAATACGCCTTGCCGACGGAACTCGAATACAGCGTGACGCGTGTGCCGATGCGCGAGGCCATCCGCACCGCATGCGGGCTTTCGAGCTTCTCGACGTACACCATCTCCGCGCCGCTGCGCACGGCGAGGTGCACCGTTTCCTGTGTGGCGTCGCGCAAGTTCTGAAGCGCGTCGGCGGCGGCGATGCGCAAATCCGAGCGTTCCCAGCTCCGGCTCGCGAGCGACATCAAACGCGGCCCGAGCGCATAGCAGCCGACGCGCGCGCCTTCGGTGACGAGCCCTTCCGCCATCAGCGCGCCGACGATGCGATACACCGTCGGACGCGGATAGCCGCTCAGCGTGACGAGGCGCGCGATGGTCGGCGGCTCGGCGGCATCGGCGATCAGCTGAAGCACGGCCATGAACTTCGAGAATGCGGCCGTGCCGGTTGCCTTGGCGGTGTCGAGAGAGGCGGGATCGATGGACATATGCGACGAAATGAAAGGCGACGCCCGAATTTACGCCACCAGATAGCCGCCGTCGACTGGGACGATCGCGCCCGTCATGAACGACGCCGCCGGCGACGCCAGAAATGCTACGACACGCGCGACGTCTTCGGGCAGCCCCCAGCGCTTCATCGGCGTTCGATCGAGGATCGCTTGCGAGCGGCCGCCATCGTCCTGAAGCGCCTGCGTGAGCGGCGTCGCGATCCAGCCGGGCGCGACCGCGTTCACCCGGATGCCCTCCGCCGCGTACGCGATGGCGAGCGACTTCGTCAGTTGCGCCACGCCGCCCTTGCTCGCGCTGTACGCGGGCACGAGGCCGCCGCCGAAGAACGTCAGCATCGACGCGGTGTTCACGATCGCGCCGCCCGTTTTGGCGAGCAGCGGACGCGCGGCGGCGCACATGCGCATCGTGCCGTTCAGATTGACGGCGATCACGCGCTCGAAGGTCTCGATGTCGTGCTCGTCGCCGCGCTTGATCATGCCCGCGCAGTTGACGAGCACGTCGAGCGCGTCGAGACGGGCGAAAAGTTCGGCGGTGCTGGCGGCATCGGCGACATCGAGCGCGGCGACTTCGATGCCGGCAAGCGCGTCGCGTTGCGCATCGGTCGGCGCGATGCCGGCAGCGATCACGCGCGCACCGAGCGCCGCGAACTGCTGCGCGATCCCCGCGCCGATGCCCTGCGTGCCGCCGGTCACGACGACGGTCTTGCCCTTGAAGAGATCAGCTTGAAAAGTCATGTCTGGAAGGTTTAAACGACGGGAACGGGCGACGCCTGTTGCTCGCTGTCCTGAATCGGCGAACGAACGACGAACATGTACACGAGCGCAGCGGCGAACGCGACGCCCGCGCTGATCAGGAACGCGTTCACGAACGAATGCGTCTTGTCGACCACGAGCCCGGTGATGAACGGCGCGAACGAGCCGCCGAAATAGCCGCCAAAGTTCTGGATGCTGCCGAGCGATGCGACCATGTGGCGCGGTGCGGCCACCGAAACGAGCGCCCATGCCGCGCCGCTCGCCATGTTGACGAAAAACATCGCGGCCGACAGATAGACGATCGCGAGCGTCAGGTTCGGCGTGAACGCGGCCGGCACGGTGAACAGCGCCGCGCCGATAAGGCCCGAGCAGATCGGCCACTTGCGGCTGCGGATCGGCGCGACGCCGCGGGCCATCAGGCCATCGGCGATGAAGCCCGACGACAGCATGCCAAGCGTGCCCGCGAGATAGGGAATCGACACGATCCAGCCGGTCTTCGCAATGGTCAGATGCCGCTCATGCTCCAGATACGCCGGCAGCCACGTCAGATACAGCCACACCATATAGATGACGCCCATGAAGCCGAAGATCATGCCCCACGTAGTCGCCTTGCCGAACAGGCCGCGCCACTCGGCAAAGCTCATGTTGCGTTCGCTGCGCTGCGCCGGCTCGCCTTCGGTCAGATGCGCGAGTTCCTGCGGCTCGAGCGCGACATCCTTGCGATTGCGATAGACGATGTACCAGCCGATCGCCACTGCAATGCCCAGCACGCCCATGATGACGAACATGTTGCGCCAGCCGAAGTTAAGCAGCAGCACGGTGAGGATCGGCGGCGCGAGTGCGGGGCCGATCGTCGACGACGTGACGAAGATGCCGGTCGGCTTGCCGCGCTCGCGTTGCGCGAACCATTCGGAGACGACTTTCGCGCCGGCCGGAAACTGCGGCGCCTCGCCGATGCCGAGCGCGATGCGCGCGAAGAGGAACTGCTGCAGGTTCGTGACGAGCCCGCCGAACAACTGCGCGACCGACCACACGAACATGCCGAGGCCGAGCATGACGCGTGCGCCGAAACGGTCGAGCATCACGCCGATCGGCAATTGCGAAAACGCATATGCGAACGAGAACGCGGACAGCAGCAGGCCCATCTGCGAAGCGGAGAGTCCGAGTTCCTGCGTGACCGAATGATTGGCGATGGACAGCGTGCTGCGGTCCAGATAGTTGACGATACCGGCCAGCGTCAGAAAGGTGAGCGCGACCCATTGAATGCGCTTGAGGCGCGGCGATTTGCTCTGCATGTTGTCTCCTCCGAATGCGCTTCGATGGCGCTTCGGGTGGCTGTGGCGATTAGGCGGATGGTTAGCGGATGAACTGATCGACGAAATCAGCGCCCAGTCCGACCGACTCGTAGTGCTTGCGGCACATGTCGACCTTGGTGAACACGTCTTCGTAACCGGTGTAGTTGCCGTGCGGATCGCAGTAGAACATCACGCCGTTCACCTGGAAGTACGTGATCATCTCTTCGACGTCTTCGGGCACGTAAAGCGTGTGCGTTTCGCCGGGCGGCTCGAAGACGTAGCTGCCTTCCGTCGCGACCCAGTCGTGTTCGAGGTAGCGCCAGCGGCCCTTCAGCACCATGCCATGCACGGCTTGCGGATGACGATGCCGCGACAGCACGCCGGATTTGCGCACGCGCAGCAGGTTCATCCAGTAGCCGGTCGAGACGTTCAGGCACAACGGGCGAAACCAGACGTTCTCGGCTTGCGGGACCCACTCGCGCTCGTCGGTAGGAATCGCGTGTCCGACGACGATCTCCTTCTGCGCTTCCTTGGGATTGGGATACTGATACGGCGTCATTGCGTCCGCCGTGGGTTTGGGCGCGGGCATCGCGGCTCCTTTGTCCATAATGTGGATGACTGAATCAAATTATGGACAAATCTTGTCGCCCGGCAGCTTCATTGTCAAGATTTGTAGCGGTCAGGGAAAACGCGAATATAAAAAAAGCGGGTCCGAAATTCGGACCCGCTTTTAGCGCCGATAAACCGGCTGCCGAGTTGCGCTGGCTTAGCGCGCCATCATCAGCGCGTGGACGTTATGCATGACCCACACCGTACCGACGATGATCACCAGCGACATCGTGATCGTATAAACGAACGACATCGCGTTCCAGCGCTGACCCTTCGACGTGTTCACGTGCAGGAAGAACACCACGTGCACGACGACCTGTACCGCCGCCAGTACCGCCAGCCACACGAGGCCTTGCTCGCCGGACAGCTTGCCTGCCGTCACGAGCCAGAACGAGGCTACCGTGAGCACGACAGCCAGTACGAAGCCGATCAGATAACCGCCGACGGTGACGTGCGGCATATCGCTATGCGTTGTATGCGAATGTGCCATTAGACGATGCTCCCAAGGTAGACGAAGGAGAACACGCAAATCCAGACGATGTCGAGGAAGTGCCAGAAGAGGCTCAGGCAAGCAAGCCGGCGCAGTTCGCGCTCGCCCATTGCCGGCTTCTTCACGATCTGCACTGCCAGCACGACCAGCCACACGAGACCGAGCGTGACGTGCAGACCGTGCGTGCCAACCAGCGTGAAGAACGCCGACCAGAACGCGCTGCGTTGCGGACCCGCGCCTTCAGCGACCAGATGCGAGAACTCTTGCAGTTCCAGGCACAGGAAGCCCGCGCCCAGCAGCGCCGTCACGAACAGCCACAGCAGCACGCCGCTCTTCTTCTGACGAACCGCGGAGATCATCGCGAAGCCGAACGTCAGGCTGCTCGTGAGCAGCAGCCCGGTTTCAATCGCGACATCCTTCAGGTTGAACAGGTCCTTCGCCGTCGGGCCGCCTGCGTACTGATTCGCAAACATCGCGAAAGTCGCGAAGAGCGAAGCGAACAGCAGGCAGTCGGTCATCAGATACGACCAGAAGCCGAACACCGAATGGGACGGCTGGTGTTCGTGCTCGTGCGCGTGATGCGCGGAAAGTGTCGATTGCGACATTTACAGAACCTCCAGTTCCAGTTCGCGGCCGGCGCCCGTCTTGGCCGGCGCCTTGGGCGGGCGGTTCCGCTCTTCGGTTGCCTTGACGGTAGCGGCGGGGATGATGTAGCCCGTGTTTTCCGCAAAGCTGTAGCCGATGGCGACCGCTGCAACACCGACCAGACCGACGATAGCCAGCCACCAGATGTGCCAGATGGCCGCGAAGCCGAAGACCAGCGCGAAGAAGCCGATCAGGAAGCCCGCGCTCGTGTTGGACGGCATATGGATGTCGCGCAGCGGACGCGTTTCGACGCGGCCCGTTTCCTTCGCGTGAGCGAAGTCGTCGAGTTCACGCACGTCAGGAACGTGTGCGAAGTTGTAGACCGGCGGCGGCGAGCTGATCGACCATTCGAGCGTGCGGCCATCCCACGGATCGCCGGTGACATCGCGATAAGCCGGCTGATTGCAGCGAATCACGCTGACCACGATCTGCGCGACCTGGAACACGACGCCCAGCGCGATGATGCCCACGCCGCATGCAGCGACGACCAGGTACGGCTGCCATGCGGCGTTGTCGTAGTGCTGCAGGCGGCGCGTCATGCCCATGAAGCCGAGGATGTAGATCGGCACGAACGCGACGAAGAAGCCCACGAACCAGCAGATGAACGCGTTGCGGCCGAGCTTTTCGTCGAGCTTGAAGCCGAACACCTTCGGCCACCAGTACTGCACGCCCGCGAAGTAACCGAACACCACGCCGCCGATGATCGCGTTGTGGAAGTGCGCGATCAGGAACAGGCTGTTGTGCAGCACGAAGTCCGCGCCCGGAATGGCAAGCATCACGCCCGTCATGCCGCCCAGCGTAAAGGTGATGATGAAGCCGATGGTCCAGAGAACCGGCGTGGTCATCTGCACGCGGCCACGGAACATCGTGAACAGCCAGTTGAAGATCTTCACGCCCGTCGGGATGGAGATGATCATCGTCATGATGCCGAAGAAGGCATTGACGTTCGCGCCTGAACCCATCGTGAAGAAGTGGTGCGCCCACACGAGGAACGACAGCACCATGATGCAGCATGTGGCCCACACCATCGTCTTGTAGCCGAACAGCGGTTTCTTCGAGAACGTCGACACGACTTCCGAGTAGATACCGAATGCCGGCAGAACCAGGATGTAGACCTCGGGGTGACCCCAGGCCCAGATCAGGTTCAGGTAGACCATCGGGTTGCCGCCGCCGTCATTCGTGAAGAAGTGCATCCCCATGTAGCGATCGAGGCCGAGCAGCGCGAGCGCGACGGTCAGGATCGGGAACGTCGCCATGATCAGCACGTTCGAGCAGAATGCCGTCCACGTGAAGACGGGCAGCTTCATCCACGTCATGCCGGGCGCGCGCATCTTCACGATGGTCACGAAGAAGTTCACGCCGGTCAGGAGCGTGCCGACACCGGACAACTGCAACGCCCAGATGTAGTAGTCGACGCCGACGCCCGGGCTGAACTGCGTCTCGGAGAGCGGCGGATACGCGAGCCAGCCGGTCGCCGAGAACTCGCCGATGAAGAGCGACAGGTTGATCAGGATAGCGGCCATGGCCGTCATCCAGAACGAGAGCGAGTTGATGAATGGGAACGCAACGTCGCGCGCGCCGATTTGCAGCGGCACCACGAGGTTGAAGAACGCCACGAGCAGGGCCATCGCCATGAAAAAGATCATGATGGTGCCGTGCGCCGTGAAAATCTGGTCGAAGTGATGCGGCGGCAGATAGCCGGGCGCGTCCATCGCGAGCGCTTGCTGCACGCGCATCATGACGGCGTCGGCGAAACCGCGCACGAGCATCAGCCCCGCGACGACCAGATACATCACGCCAATGCGCTTGTGGTCGGTCGACGTCAGGTACTCGCGCCAGAGCCAGCCCCATTTTCCGAACTTGGTGAGAGCGGCGACCGTACCGAGCGCGAGGATCGCCATGAGGACAGTCGCCCCCATGATGATCGGCTCGTGATACGGGATCGCCTCAAGCGTTAATTTGCCAAACATGGCTTACCCCTTGGTTACACAATTCGCACCAACGGCGACATTTCCGTTGTTGTACTTGCCGACGATGTTGTTGAAGAGCTTCGGATCGACGGTGGAGAAGTAGCGCACCGCTTCCTTCTGGCTCGGGCGCGAGACGCCGGCATAGACGTTCATGTCGAGGCCTTCGGGCGCGGTCTTGACGTTCTGGACCCACGCATCGAATTCGGCTTGCGACATGGCGAGCGCGCGGAACTTCATGTCGGAGAAGCCTGCGCCGCTGTAGTTCGCCGAGATGCCCGCGTAGTCGCCGGCGTGATCGGCCAGAAGATGCAGCTTCGTCTGCATGCCCGCCATCGCGTAGATCTGGCCGCCGAGCTGCGGGATGAAGAACGAGTTCATCACCGAGTCCGACGTGATGCGGAAGTTGACCGGCGTGCCGACCGGGAACGCGACCTGATTGACGGACGCGACGCCCAGATCCGGATAGATGAAGAGCCACTTCCAGTCGAGCGCGACGACTTCGACGTTGATCGGCTTCACGTTCTCGACCTTGATTTCCTTGTACGGGTCGAGTTCGTGAGAAGTCCTCCACGTCAGGATGCCGAGATAAAGGATGATGATCGCGGGGATCGCCCACACAACGACCTCGATGGCCGTGGAGTGCGCCCATTTCGGAGCGTAGGTCGCGTTCTTGTTGGATGCGCGATAGCGCCAGGCGAAGATCAGGGTGAGCAGAATCACCGGAACGACGACGAGGAGCATCGTGAACGTCGCGGTGCCGATCAGCGCGCTTTCCGCTACGCCAATAGGACCTTTCGAATCGAGCACCTCGAGTTTGCATCCCGAAAGACAGACACTGCCCAACAAACCCGATAACAATGGCGCTGCTAAACGGTGAGTATTTTCATTCATTGCATTCGCTGGTTTTTTGGATCGAAGCGTCCTCTGGAGAACGCCGTTTCACGGCGTTGCGCCGCGACGCGATCATGCCACGCGAGATTTATCGCGATGTTGCGAATGTATGGAATTTGGTCTCAGAAACGGGCATTGCGACGCTGTGTCGCGCGCTATTTTCGCTTCGACGAGTCACGTCAAAAGATGCGAAGCGTTGCGAACTCATCATTCTGACTGCATCGCGAAGGCTTGAGGAGTGCGTGCGAAACACACTCTTTGTCAGGCATCAAAATTTTGCATCGGCGGCAGGTTGCATCGCATGCCTGTCAAATCATGTCGCGGCGGTCTATCGGTCGGATAAGAGCCTTCAAAATGCGAACCCCGGCTGGCTCTTAATCGATGAGTCAACGGGAGGTCAAAGGCTCGATACTGAACGACATGAAAAAGAAAATACTCATTGTGGCCGCCAGTTTGATGGCGCCGGTGCTGGCTCATGCGGGTTGTGAAGACATGATGTCCGGGGGGATGAAAACGCTGCATCCGGATAACAAGCTCGCTGCCGAATACAGCGCCTGCAAGGCGTGGCCTGCCAACCCGCAGTTGACGCTGGCAGTGATGGCGCTGGCGCATGATGCGAGCGACGAGAGCGCCAGCGGGCACGATGCCGAAGTGGTCGTAGCGGACAGCGCGTCGGGCGCGGTCATCGCGCATTTCTACCAGAAGCATGCGATCGTTGAACAAGAAATGACGTTCACCGACATTGCCCTCGATACCGCCCGCTATGACCTCTCACCGGCGATTCGCGCGTTCGGCGTGCGCGTGAGCTACCGGGGTCCTTCGCGCGTCGCCCCGAGCGGCGAAACCTCACTGCGCCTGTATGTACTGGAGAACAAGACGTTGCGGCCGGTCCTCGACGGGTTGGCGGTAGAGCAGGCGAACGGCGAATGGGACGATCGATGCGAGGGCTTCTATGACTCGACGAAGCGAACCATCGCAACGGGTCCCGCGGGCCGGGAAGGCTATGCGTCGCTGAAGGTGACGGAGAAGACGGTTCACAGCGTCACGCGCATGGTGAATGACGAATGCGTGAATCAGGACGGCGCACCCAGGCAGAAGGATTTCACGCTCGAATACCGCAACGGCCGATACAGCGTGCCGCAGGGCATGCGGCTGCCGGGCTGAGCGCCCGCTCCATCTACTCCTTCCTGACTAGCGACTAACCGCCGCGCCCCTCCGCCCGGCGGATATCGTCTCCCTGACGCAATCCCTATCCTCGCGATGAAGTCTTTCATCACGAGGATAGGACGATGAGCGTCGTCAACCCGCCTGCCGCGTCTTCGGCCGCGACCGATACCACTGCCTGGCGCGTGCTCTCTGCGAGCACGTTCGCCTTCACCATCTGCTTCGCCGTCTGGATGATGTTCGCCATCCTCGGCATTCCGCTGAAGCAGCAACTCCATCTCACCGACACCGAATTCGGTCTCATCGCCGCGACGCCCGTGCTTACCGGCTCGCTTGCCCGCGTGCCGCTCGGCATCTGGACCGATCGCTTCGGCGGGCGCGTCGTGTTTTTCTGCACGATGGCCGTCACCATCGTGCCGATCTGGCTCATTACCTATGCGACGGAACTGTGGCAGTTCCTCGTGCTCGGCCTCTTTGTAGGTGTCGCGGGCGCGTCGTTTTCCGTGGGGACGCCCTATGTCGCGCGCTGGTTCCCGAAGTCGCGACAGGGCCTCGCGATGGGCATCTTCGGCGCGGGCAACTCCGGCGCCGCGCTGAACAAGTTCGTCGCCCCGGCGATGATGCTCGCCGCCGGCACATGGACCATCGTGCCGAAGGTCTATTCCATCGCGATGGCCGTCACCGCGATCCTGTTCTGGCTGCTGTCGGCGTCGAACCCGGTGCATCGCGGCGCGAAAGCGCAGAGCTTCGCCGCGCAGATGGCCGTGCTCAGGGATCGCCGCGTGCTGCGGTACGCGCAGTTCTACTCCGTCGTGTTCGGCGGCTACGTCGGCCTGTCGCTGTGGATGCCGCAGTACTACGTGAACCAGTATGGCTTCCGTATCGAACAGGCGGCGTTCCTGGCCGCGTGCTTCTCGCTGCCCGGCGGCGTGCTGCGCGCGCTGGGCGGCTGGATGTCCGACCGCTTCGGCGCACATCGCACGACATGGCTCGTGATGTGGGTTACGCTGGCTTGCTTCTTCGTCCTGAGCTATCCGGTCACCGATTTCACCATCCACACGAGCGGCGGCCCGCGCACCTTCCATATCGCGATGGGACCGGCTGCCTACACCGTAGTCATGTTCGTCGTGGGCGTGGCGATGGCCGTCGGCAAGGCGTCGGTGTTCAAGTTCATCTCCGACGATTTCTCGTCGAACATCGGCGCGGTATCGGGCGTCGTCGGACTCGCGGGCGGTCTTGCCGGCTTCCTCCTGCCGATTCTATTCGGCATCCTGATGGATATCACCGGCATACGCACCACTTGTTTCATGCTGATGTTCGGCGCAACCGCAGTCAGTCTCATCTGCATGCATTTCACCTTTAAGTCAGACCGCATCGGGCGCGTTGCCTGACGCAACCGAGGGCACGGCTCGAACGAAAGCCGCGCCGTCATCATCGAGCACATCTCATGTCACGCTATCTACTCACTCAATGGGAGCCCGACAACGCGGGCTTCTGGCAAGAGACCGGCGAAACCATCGCACGCCGCAATCTGTGGATCTCCATTCCGGCGCTGATGCTGGCCTTTGCGGTGTGGTCGCTGTGGAGCGTCGTCGCCGTCAATCTCGACAAAGGCGGCTTCCACTTTTCCAAGGACCAGTTGTTCTGGCTGACTGCGTTGCCCGCGCTATCGGGCGCGACGCTGCGCATCTTCTATTCGTTTCTCGTGCCGATCTTCGGCGGCCGGCGCTTCACCGCCTTTTCAACCGCGAGCCTCCTGATTCCCGCGCTCGGCATGGGCTTCGCGCTGCGCGACCCGTCGACCGGCTATCCGACGCTGCTCGCGCTCGCCTTGCTATGCGGCCTGGGTGGCGCGAACTTCAGTTCGTCGATGGCGAATATCAGCTTCTTCTTCCCGAAGGCAAAGAAGGGCTTCGCCACCGGCATGAACGCGGGCATCGGCAATTTGGGTGTGTCGGTTGTGCAGTTCGTCGCGCCGCTCGTGATCGCGGCTTCCGTCTTCGGCGCGCTCGGCGGCGAAGGGCATAGCTACGCGGTCAACGGCGTCGAGCGCAGCGTCTGGCTGCAGAACGCGGGCTTCATCTGGGTGCCGTTCATCGTCGTGTCGGCGCTCGCCGCGTGGTTCGGCATGAACGATATCGCCGATGCGAAGGCATCCTTCGCCGAGCAAGCCGTCATCTTCAAGCGCAAGCACAACTGGCTGATGTGCCTGCTGTATATCGGCACGTTCGGATCGTTTATCGGCTTCTCGGCCGGCCTCGCGTTGCTGACGAAAGCGGAGTTCCCGTCCGTGAACCCGACCGCCTATGCGTTCCTCGGACCGCTCGCCGGCGCACTCACGCGGCCGCTGGGCGGCTGGATCTCCGACCGCATCGGCGGCGCGCGGGTGACCTTGTACACCTTCATCGCGATGATCGCAGCGGTCATCGGCGTGATTCTCTCGTTGCCGCTCGGCGGCGCGGGCGGCAGCTTCGCCGGCTTCCTCGCGATGTTCATCGTGCTGTTCGCGCTGACGGGCATCGGCAACGGATCGACGTTCCGCATGATCCCGGTGATCTTCCTCACGCAGAAGCAGCGCGAGTCGGCGCGCGGCACGGACGCCGCGAAGAAGCAGGCGCTTCACGAGGCCGGCAAGGAATCGGCGGCGGTGCTCGGCTTCGCGGGTGCGATCGGCGCTTACGGCGGCTTCTTCATTCCGCGCAGCTTCGGCACGTCGATCAGCGCGAGCGGATCGCCCGACATGGCGCTCTATTGCTTCATCGCGTTCTATGCGGTCTGCGCGGTGGTGACGTGGTAGTGCTATGCGCGCCGCAACGCGCCGATGCCCTGCTGATCGCGGACTACTACCAAAGGCGTAGCCGATCAGCACGACGACTACGCCTCCTGACGAACGTCAACTGCTCCCTTCGGTGAATGGGCGCGCGAGCGAAGCGCCCCTACACTCGGACCATACATTCAATCGCCGCGCGCCTCATGCAGAGCTGCGCGTGGCCGCAAAGCCCGGAGAATCGGATGAGTCACTTCCTTGACCGGCTGAAGTTCATGTCGCGCGTCAAGTCCACGTTTGCCGATGGACACGGCGCGGTCGTCGACGAGGACCGCAAGTGGGAAAACGGCTATCGGAGCCGCTGGCAGCACGACAAGATCGTGCGGTCGACGCATGGCGTCAATTGCACCGGATCGTGCTCGTGGAAGGTCTATGTCAAGAACGGCCTGATCACCTGGGAGACGCAGCAGACGGACTATCCGCGCACGCGCCCCGACTTGCCGAATCACGAGCCGCGCGGCTGCCCGCGTGGCGCGTCGTATAGCTGGTATGTGTACTCCGCGCAGCGCGTGAAGTATCCGCTGATTCGCGGCAGGCTCGTCGAAATGTGGCGCGAGGCGCGCAAGACGCTCGATCCCGTCGAGGCATGGGCATCCATCTGCGAAGACCCGGTGAAGGCAAAGCGTTACAAGAGCGTGCGCGGCCTCGGCGGCTTCGTGCGCATGGACTGGGACACGGCGACCGAGATCATCGCGGCGGCGAACGCGCATACGATCGCCAAGTATGGGCCGGATCGCGTGATCGGTTTTTCGCCGATTCCCGCGATGTCGATGGTCTCCTACGCAGCCGGCGCGCGCTATCTGAGTCTGATCGGCGGCGCGTGCCTGTCGTTCTATGACTGGTATTGCGACCTGCCGCCGGCATCGCCGCAAATCTGGGGCGAACAAACGGACGTGCCCGAATCGGCGGACTGGTACAACTCGACCTATCTGATGGTCTGGGGTTCGAACGTTCCGCAGACGCGCACGCCCGACGCGCACTTCTATACCGAAGTGCGCTACAAGGGCACGAAGACGGTGGCGGTGTCGTCGGATTACGGCGAGATGGTGAAGTTCGGCGACATCTGGCTTGCGCCGAAGCAGGGCACCGATGCCGCGCTCGCGATGGCGATGGGCCATGTCGTGCTGAAGGAATTTCACGCGAGCGGCAAGTCCGCTTACTTCCGCGCGTACGTCAAGCAGTACACCGACATGCCGATGCTCGTCATGCTGCGCGAGCACGAAGGCACGCTCGTGCCCGATCAATTCCTGCGCGCCTCGCAATTGCAGGACAACCTGGACGAGGCGAACAACCCGCAGTGGAAGACGCTCGTCATCGATGAGAAAACCGGCGATATCGTCGCGCCCAATGGCACGATCGGCTTCCGCTGGGGCGAGCAGGCGAAGGCGGGCCGCTGGAATCTCGAACAGAACGATGCCGGCTCGGGCCGCGAAATCGACCCGCGCCTGTCGATGATCGGCGCGCAGGATGACGTCGTCGATGTGAGCTTCCCGTACTTCTGCGGCGAACACGAAGGCTTGCTCGCGCGGCGCGTGCCGGTGAAGCGCATCACGCTCGCGGACGGGTCGCCGGCGCTGATCGCGACCGTCTACGACCTGCAACTCGCGAACTACGGCGTCGATCAAGGGCTTGGCGGCCCGAACGTCGCGGCATCGTTTGATGACGACGTGCCCTATACGCCCGCATGGCAGGAAAAGCACACGACGGTGCCGCGTCATCTTGTGATTCAGGTGGCGCGCGAGTTCGCCGACAATGCGGATCGCACGCAGGGCAAGAGCATGGTGATCGTCGGCGCGGCGCTGAATCACTGGTATCACAACGACATGATCTATCGCGGCATCATCAACCTGTTGATGATGTGCGGCTGCGTCGGCAAGAGCGGCGGCGGCTGGGCGCATTACGTCGGCCAGGAAAAGCTGCGTCCGCAGTTCGGCTGGGCGCCGCTCGCGTTCGCGCTCGACTGGTCGCGCCCGCCGCGTCAGATGAACGGCACATCGTTCTTCTATAACCACACGAGCCAGTGGCGGCACGAGAAGGTGAGCGTCGGCGAGATTCTCGGTCCGGACGCGGATCGGTCGCGCTACGCGAATCTCTCGATGATCGACCTCAACGCGAAGTCCGAGCGCATGGGCTGGCTGCCGTCCGCGCCGCAACTGGGCGCGAATCCGCTCGATATCGTGGATGCCGCGAAGCGCGCGGGCCGCGATCCGGTCGAATATACGGTCGAGCAACTGAAGTCCGGCGCGCTGAACTTCGCATGCGACGATCCCGACAATCGCGCGAATTTTCCGCGCAACATGTTCGTGTGGCGCTCGAACATTCTCGGCAGTTCGGGCAAGGGACACGAATACTTCCTGAAGTATCTGCTCGGCACGCAGAACGCGCTTTTCGATGATGAATCGACCGCGATCAAGCCCAGCGAAGTGAAGCTGCGCGCAGCCGCCGAAGGCAAGCTCGATCTGCTGACCGTGCTCGATTTCCGCATGAGCACGACGTGTCTCTATGGCGATATCGTGCTGCCTAGCGCGACGTTCTACGAAAAGGACGACCTCAACACGTCGGACATGCATCCGTTCATTCATCCGCTGTCTGAAGCGGTGCAGCCGTTGTGGGAAAGCAGGACCGACTGGGAAATCTACAAGGGCATCGCAAAGAAGTTCGCGGAAATCGGCGGCAAGCACCTGGGCACGCGCACCGACATCGTGACCACGCCGCTGATGCACGACACGCCGGGCGAACTCGGTCAGGCGTTCGAGCCGAAGGACTGGCGCGCGGGCGAATGCGATCTGGTTCCCGGCAAGACGGCGCCGTCGATGACGCTCGTCCAGCGCGATTACTCCGCGATTTACGACAAGTTCACATCGGTGGGACCGTTGCTGGAGAAGCTCGGCAACGGCGGCAAGGGCATCAACTGGAACACCGCGCATGAAGTGCGTGAACTCGCGGCGCTGTCCGGCGAGAAGCAGGGCCGCCCGCGTCTGGAAACAGCCGTCGATGCCGCCGAGATGATCCTCACCTTCGCGCCCGAAACCAACGGCCACGTTGCGGTGAAGGCGTGGGAAGCGCTCTCGAAGATCACGGGCCGCGATCATGCGCATCTGGCAGCGGGCCGCGAGCACGACAAGATCCGTTTCCGCGACGTGCAGGCGCAGCCGCGCA
Organism: Caballeronia grimmiae; assembly: GCF_000698555.1. Taxonomy (GTDB): domain Bacteria; phylum Pseudomonadota; class Gammaproteobacteria; order Burkholderiales; family Burkholderiaceae; genus Caballeronia; species Caballeronia grimmiae. Next base: position 32,450 of record NZ_JFHE01000032.1, read on the forward strand.
AGATCATCTCCGCGCCGACGTGGTCGGGCCTCGAATCCGAGGAAGTCAGCTACAACGCGGGCTATACCAACGTTCACGAGCTGATTCCCTGGCGCACGCTGACGGGCCGGCAGCAGTTCTATCAGGATCATCGCTGGATGCTGGATTTCGGCGAAGGTTCGTGCGTCTACAAGCCCGCGATCGATACGAAGACCATCGCGCCGATGCTCGGTGCGAAGTCCAACGGCGAGCACGAGCTCGTACTCAACTGGATCACGCCGCACCAGAAATGGGGTATTCATTCGACCTATACGGACAACCTGCGCATGCTCACGCTGTCGCGCGGCGGGCCGCACGTGTGGGTATCCGAGGCGGAAGCGAAAGAAGCCGGACTCGCCGATAACGACTGGGTCGAAGTGTTCAACACGAATGGCACGCTGACGGCGCGCGTCGTGGTGAGCCAGCGCGTGCCGCGCGGCATGTGCCTCATGTATCACGCTCAGGAAAAGATCATCAACGTGCCGGGCGCGGAAACGAGCGGCATGCGTGGCGGCATCCATAACTCGGTGACGCGCACGGTGCTGAAGCCGACGCACATGATCGGCGGATACGCGCAGCAGGCGTACGGCTTCAACTATTACGGCACCGTGGGCAGCAACCGCGATGAATACGTGATCGTGCGCAAGATGAAGAAAGTGGACTGGCTCGAAGGCCCGCTCAAGGAAGGAGCAGCATCATGAAGATCCGCGCCCAGGTGGCGATGGTCCTGAATCTGGACAAGTGCATCGGCTGTCATACGTGCTCCGTGACGTGCAAGAACGTGTGGACGTCGCGCGATGGCGTCGAATACGCGTGGTTCAACAACGTCGAGACGAAGCCGGGCATCGGCTACCCGAAGGAATGGGAGAACCAGGAGAAGTGGAACGGCGGCTGGGCGCGCAAAAGCGACGGGCGCATCGAGCCGCGCCAGGGCGGCAAGCTGAAGGTGCTGGCCAACATGTTTGCGAATCCGAACCTGCCCGCCATCGACGACTATTACGAGCCGTTCACCTACGACTACGAGCACTTGCAGAAAGCGCCGCTGTCGCAGACGCCGCCGACGGCGCGCCCGGTATCGGCCATCACCGGCAAGAAGATGGACAAGATCCACTGGGGGCCGAACTGGGAAGACGACCTCGGCGGCGAGTTCGCTTCGCGCAGCCGCGACAAGCTCTTCGACAACGTGCAGAAGGAGATGTACTCGAGCTTTGAGAACACCTTCATGATGTATCTGCCGCGCCTGTGCGAGCATTGCCTGAATCCGGCTTGCGTGGCGTCGTGCCCGTCCGGTTCGGTCTACAAGCGCGAGGACGACGGCATCGTGCTCGTCGATCAGGACAAGTGCCGTGGCTGGCGCATGTGCATCTCCGGTTGCCCGTACAAGAAGATGTACTTCAACTGGAAGTCGGGCAAGGCGGAAAAATGCGTGTTCTGCTTCCCGCGCATCGAAGCGGGCCAGCCGACCGTCTGTTCCGAGACGTGTGTGGGGCGCATCCGCTATCTCGGCGTGATGCTGTATGACGCGGATCGCATCGGGCAGGCGGCATCGGTCGAGCGGACGACGGACCTGTATCAGTCGCAACTGGACGTGTTCCTCGATCCGAACGATCCGCACGTGCAAGCGGAAGCGCTGCGTCAGGGCATATCGCAAAGCTGGCTCGATGCCGCGGTGCGCTCGCCGGTGTATCGCATGGCGGTGGAGTGGAAGATCGCGTTTCCGCTGCATCCTGAATACCGCACGCTGCCGATGGTCTGGTACGTGCCGCCGCTCTCGCCGATTCAATCCGCCGCCGACGCCGGCCATATGGGCATGAACGGCATGATCCCCGACGTTCAGAGCCTGCGCATTCCGATGCGCTATCTCGCCAATCTCTTGACGGCGGGCGACGAAGCGCCGATTGTCGATGCACTCAGCCGCATGCTGACGATGCGCGCCTACAAGCGTGCGGAAACGGTGCATGGCGTGGCCGACGATGCAATTCTGCGCGATGCGGGTCTCACCGCGTCGCAAGTCGAAGACATGTATCAGCTGATGGCGATTGCCAATTACGAGGACCGCTTCGTCGTGCCGTCGTCGCACAAGGAAATGGCCGAGGACAGCTTCGACGAGAAGGGCAGTTGCGGTTTCTCATTCGGCAACGGCTGTTCGCCGGGTGTATCGAATGGATCGCTGTTCGGCACGCGGGCGCGGGGCGAGTTCGCTTACGCGGACTTGCCGAAATCGCGCAAGAAAGGCGTCTAACGAAGGAATGACGATGTCGCTCTATCCCACACTTTCCGCTTTGCTGGACTATCCGGAAGCCGCGCTGATCGATGCGCTGCCGGAAATCGAAGCCGCGCTCGCTGCGTCGCCGCGTGCGCGGGCGAGCCTGTCGCCGCTCGTCGATGCGCTGAAGTCGCGCTCGCTGATCGAATCGCAGGAGACCTACGTCGCGACCTTCGATCGCACGCCGTCGCAATCGCTGCACATGTTCGAGCACGTGCACGGCGAAAGCCGCGACCGCGGCCCCGCGATGGTCGATCTGATCGACGAGTATCGTGCGCTCGGGCTTGAAGTGACGAGCAACGAATTGCCGGACTACGTGCCGCTCTTTCTCGAAGTGCTCGGTCTCATCGATCCCGCGAAGGCGCAGTCGCTGCTCGATGAAGCGATTCACGTGCTGAACGCGATCGGCGAGCGGCTGGCGAAGAACGAGAGTCCTTATGCGGGCGTGTTCGACGTGCTGCGCACGCTCGCTTCCGTCGAGCCTCGCCCGCTCACGCAACCGCCCGTGCGCGACATGGACGAGGCGCTCGAAATGTTCGGCCCCGGTCACGATGGCGTCGAGCCGCTGCTCGTGCCGTCGCGTGGTGCTTCAACGCAGACTATCCGTTTTCATCCGACCGTAAAGGAGGCACGATGAACACCTTTCTGTTCGGCATCTATCCGTATATCGCGGCGTGCATCTTTCTGTTCGGCAGCCTGATGCGCTTCGAGCGCGAGCAATACAGCTGGAAAGCCGATAGCACGCAACTCATCGAGCGCGGCAATCTGAGGCTCGGCAACATCCTCTTTCATATCGGCATTTTGGGGCTGTTTTTCGGGCATCTGTTCGGCCTGCTCACGCCCGTCGCGGTATGGGACTGGCTCGGCGTCGCGCATAGCGTGAAGCAGGCCGTCGCGATGATCGCCGGCGGCGTGATGGGGACGATGTGTCTCGCGGGCCTCGTGATCCTGCTGCATCGCCGTCTGACTAGCGCGCGGCTTTCCGCCGTCACGAAGACCGGCGACCGCGTGCTGCTGCTGTGGATTTTCGTCACGCTGCTGCTCGGTTTGTCGACTATCGGCGAATCCGCGGGCCACATGGACGGCGCGATGATGGTCAGCCTGATGACCTGGGCGCAGCATATCTTCACGTTCCAGGGCGATGCCGCGAGCCATGTCGCGAACGCGCCGCTGCTGTTCCGCGTGCATCTCTTCATGGGCATGAGCCTGTTCGTGATCTTTCCGTTTACGCGCCTCGTGCACGTATGGAGCGGCTTCGCGTCGGTGACGTACGTCGCGCGCGCGTGGCAGCTCGTGCGCAGCCGCTGAACATGGAGACGGTCGCGGTTCATCCACCGATGCGCGAGCGGCTCGCCACCCGCATCGTCATGTTGTCAGCGGTGGCGCTCGTGCTCGTGCTGACGATGATCGGCGGCACGCTGTGGCTCTCGTGGCAGCTTCAGGGCGCGGGCGCCGCGATCAACGATGCCGGCAGCTTGCGCATGCGCGCGAACGCAGTCGGCATTGCGCTGCTCTCGGCGCAGCGTGATGGCAACGCAGCGGCGGCGGACGAGCACATCGCGCTGATGAACGCCACGCTCGATCGTCTGCGGCGCGGCGATGCGGCGCGTCCGCTTTTCCTTCCCGACGATGCGGGCATTCGCCAGCAATTCGGCAGCGTCGCCGATGCGTGGCACAAGCGCCTGGAACCTGCGGCGCGCGATACGGCGAACGCATCGCGCTATCTGGCGGGGTTGCCTTCGTTCGTCGCGGGCGCCGACACGCTCGTCAAGCTCATCGAACAGGAGAACGCGCGCAAGACCGCGTGGCTGCGCACCTCGCAGATGGCGCTCGCGGCGCTGTCGTGTCTTGGCACGGTGGCGATCGTGTATCTGCTGTATCTGTGGTTTGTCGCGCCCGTGCAGCGTTTGCAGGACGGACTCGCGCGCATCCAGCGGCGCGAATTCGATGTACGGCTACCGGTCGAATCGCACGATGAGTTCGGGAATCTGGCCGAAGGCTTCAACCAGATGGCCGCCGAATTGCAGGCGCTTTACGGCGATCTGGCCGGGCGTGTCGAAGCGAAGACGGCGGAGCTTGCGGCGCAGAATCGCGAGCTGACCGCGCTGTATGAGATGACTGCGTTCCTCAATTTGCCCAACGACGTGCCCGCGCTGTGCGACGGTTTCATCGCGCGTCTGACGCATCAGTTCGACGCATCGGGTGCGACCGTCCGCCTCGTTTCCGACGAGGACGATCGCCTGCATCTCGTTGCATCCCACGGGGTGCCGCCCGAACTGCTCGACGCCGAACGCTGCATGCCCGTCGACGATTGCCTGTGCGGCGACGCCGCGACGCAAGGCGCGGGCGTCATCCACGATGCGGGGCGCATGAGTCGGCGGCCGTGTCAGATCGACGCATCGGCGGGCGTGGCCGCGTTCGGCATCGTGTCGCAGGGCGAGAAGCTCGGCTCGTTCTCGCTGCACTTCGACACGAAGCGCCCGATCCCCGCATCCGAGATGAAGCTGCTGGAAACGCTCGGCAAGCACTTCGGCACTGCGCTCAAGAACCGCCGGCTAGCGGCGCTCGAACGGCAATTCGCGGTATCGGAAGAACGGAACCTCGTCGCTCAGGGCTTGCACGACAGCATCGCGCAAAGTCTCAACTTCCTCAAGATGCAGGTGCATCTGCTCGACGCCGCCGCCCGCGACGCACGCATGGACGAAATACGCGAGATCGTGCCGCTGCTGCAGGGCGGCGTCGCGGAAAGCTACGACGACGTGCGCGAACTACTCAACAACTTCCGCTCGAAGCTCGGCAGCGGCAAGTTTCGGTATGCGGTGGAAAGCACGATGGAGCGCTTCCGATCGCAGGCGGGCATAGCGGTGGCGCTGGAGTATCGCGAAGCGGGCGGGCCGCCGCTTGCGGCGGATCATCAATTACAGATCATTTTCATCCTGCAGGAAGCGTTGTCGAACGTGCGCAAGCATGCCGAAGCAAGTCGAGTTCATGTGACGATCGTCAACGATAGCGAATTCCGGCTCTTGGTCGAAGACGATGGCCAGGGCTACGATCCTGACGATATGGGTTTCCTCGACGAAAGGCACGTGGGTTTTCACATCATGCGAGAGCGCGCGGAACGGCTGTCAGCCACGCTTCAACTGACCGGATCGCCGGGGCGCGGCGCGCGCGTCGAACTCGTGCTGCCCACTCACGCGCGTCAGGCCGTCTGACGCTTCTCATCATGGCCATACGCATCCTGCTCATCGACGATCACACGCTGTTCCGCTCGGGCGTGCGCGCGCTGCTGCAGCGCACGCCGGATTTCGAGATCGTCGGTGAAGCGGCGGACGGGCTGGAGGGCATCAAGCGGGCGAAACAGTTCTGCCCCGATGTGATCCTGCTCGATATCAACATGCCGGGGCTGTCGGGCCTTGAAACCTTGCGGCTGCTCGTGCAGGACTTGCCGCAGACAGCGGTGGTCATGCTGACGGTCTCCGAAGATGTCGATGAACTCGCTGTCGCGCTGCGCGACGGCGCATCCGGCTATCTGCTGAAGAACATCGAAGCCGACACGCTCGCGGCGGCCATTCGCAAGGCGGCGGCGGGCCAGCCCGTCATCGCCGACGACATGACCGTCAAGCTCGTCGCGAGCATGCGCCGTCCGGCGCCAGCGATGAAAGGCGACGCCGCGCCGGTCGTCAGCGCATCGGCGGCGGCCGATCCGCTGACCTCGCGCGAACGCGACATCATCCGCGAACTGTCGCGCGGCGGAAGCAACAAGGAAATCGCGCGCACGCTGTCGCTCGCGGAGAGCACCGTCAAAATCCACGTGCGGAACATTCTGCGCAAGCTCAATTTCACGAGCCGCGTTCAGGTCGCGCTCTATGCAGCCGGGCGCGATGCCGCGTCCGTGCTTTCCGAATCCAATTGAACGCCTCATGCGTCGAGCATGTCATGAGCGCTTTGTCACGCAGTCACATCATGAATCGAAATCAAGCTGAAACTTCGTCTTCTTCGACGTCCGCGTATCACGGCTTCGCGCCGCTCAAAATTCGCGGGCGCAGCGTGCTACCCATCGTGCAGGGCGGCATGGGCGTCGGCATCTCGGCGCACCGGCTTGCGGGCAGCGTCGCGCGGGAAGGCGCCGTCGGGACGATCGCGAGCATCGACTTGCGTCATCATCACGCGGATCTGACCGCGGCGTGCAAGGCCGATCCTTCGCGCGAGACGCTGGAACAGGCCAATCTCACCGCGCTTGCACGCGAGATTCGCAGTGCGCGAGCGTTGTCGGAAGGGCGCGGCATGATCGCCGTGAACGTGATGAAAGCGGTCAGCGCGCACGCCGATTACGTGCGCGTGGCCTGCGAGGAAGGCGCGGACGCCATCGTGATGGGCGCCGGCCTGCCCCTCGACTTGCCCGATCTCACGGCTGGCCACGATATCGCGCTGATCCCCATTCTCTCCGACAGCCGTGGCGTCAATCTGGTCCTCAAGAAGTGGATGAAGAAAGGGCGCTTGCCGGATGCGATCGTGATCGAACATCCGGCACATGCGGGCGGGCACCTTGGCGTGACCGACGTGGCGGATATGAACAACGAGCGCTTCGAATTCGCCCGCGTGCTCGAAGAACTGGAAGCCGTGTTTGCGACACTCGGCATCGCGCGCTCGGACGTGCCGGTGATCGTCGGGGGCGGGATCAACAGTCACGAGGCGGTGCGCGCATGGCTGACGGCGGGCGCGAATGGCGTGCAGATCGGCACGCCGTTCGCCGTCACGGAGGAAGGCGACGCGCACCCGGAGTTCAAACGCGTGCTGGCGGAAGCGACGCCGGAAGACATCGTCGAGTTCGTCAGCGTCACGGGATTGCCGGCGCGTGCGGTCAAGACGCCGTGGCTCATGCGCTATCTGCGCAACGAGGACCGCATCCGCACGAAGATCGGCGCACGCAAGCAGACTTGCCCGACCGCGCTCGAATGCCTCAGCGTGTGCGGTCTGCGCGACGGCATCGAGAAGTTCGGTCACTTTTGTATCGATACGCGGCTTGCGGCGGCGCTGCGCGGCGATGTCGGCAACGGACTCTTCTTCCGTGGCCGCGAAAAACTGCCGTTCGGCGCCGCGATTCGCAGCGTGCGTGAGTTGATCGAACTGCTCCTCACGGGCACGACGAAGACGGCGGCAGCCGGGTGCTGATTGACGCTTCGTGTCGCAACGCCGCGTTTCTGCGGTGCGCTCATCGAATGGAAGTCGTCCAAAGAGCGCGCGGCCGCTAGCGTCATACGCTGAAGGCGATCAATCGAAGAGCATGCACCATGGCCAAGCGATTTCCCCTTCATCCGAAGCACCCTGAGCGCAATTGCTGGGGCTGCGACCATTATTGCGCGGCGGACGCCATGCGCTGCGGCAACGGATCGAACCGCACGCAGCATCCGGCCGAACTGTTGGGCGAAGACTGGTACGAGTGCGGCGACTGGGGTCTCGATGTTGCGGAAGGCGCGACATCGATCGAGCCAGCCGCAGCCAGGGCGTGACGCGGCGCGAAACGGACTGAATTCGAACGCGGGCCGGGTATTCGTCCTGCTCCTACGTGCCGGCGCAGGGTGGCTGCCTAGAATCTCGGCAACTCAACTCACCGCGTTGCCCGCCATGCGCACCAAGCTCGAATTCGAATCACCGGAAGGCCGTCTGTCCCTGCATATCGACGATGTGCAGTTCATGGCTTACGACGCCGCCGAAACGGCGATGAAGTCGATGTGCAAGTTCGTCGAGCGCATGCGCGACATGGGCCTGGGCGGTCTCGCTGACACACATGCGCGCGTGTGCGCGCAGAATCGCGTCAACGTGATGGAACTGCGCGAGGCCCACGACGACGCGCAAACGCTGCTTGCATGCGGCGCGGTAGGCGATGCGATGGCGGACACCATCACGCCCCGGCTCGATATATTGCGCGAGGACATTGCGCGGACGCATCGGCAGATGCGCGAGAGCGTGGATCGGCTGGCCGCGTTGTCGGCGGCGTGTCATCAGGCGTTGAGCCAGATTCCGGGCTACACGCCGCCAAAGCGCGCGATCGGCTGACGCGCCTTCATCCCCCAGAGTATTTCCGAAGCAGCGCATTGACGTCGATGCGCTGCCCTTGCAGCAGAAGCAGCCGTGCGTGCAATACCAGGTTTTCGATCAAGAGCAGCGCGGTCGTGAGCATGTAGGTGAGATTGACATCGCCCGCATTGAGGCCGCTGGCCTGCAGGTTCCGATGCTTCTCCAGTAGCGATGTCAACACGAGGCTGCGCAATTCGGGTTCACCGAACGGCAGATCGCCGTAATCGACGGGATCTTCCCATTCGAGTTCCGCGAGCAGGCCTGTCAATTCGCTGATGGTCACTTCCATGACGTCTCCGGCGTGAGCATGCGTGGAGGGCGACAGCGTCTCAATGATGCCACGTGTCGGCCGGCGGCATCATCGCGCGATGAGCGGTAGACTGAATCGTCCACTTTGTCCGACCGATCAGCACGATGCCCAGGCGCGCGCCCGAACCGTGGTATCACCCGCCGCAGGAAGAAGTCTGCGCGTTGTGCGGCCGTCCCGTGCCGCCTTCGGAGCGCGACTTGCATCATCTCGTGCCGAAGTCGCAGGGCGGCAAGCAGACGGCGGTGTTTCATCGTATTTGTCATCGGCAACTGCATGCGTTGTTCACCGAGAAGCAACTGGCGCAGCAGTTCTCTACCGTCGAAGCACTGCTTGCCGATGACACCGTGCGCGGCTTCGTCGAGTGGGTCAAGACGAAGCCGAACGGTTTCTATCAGCGCACGCGGCGGTCGTCGCGCAAGTCGTAGCCGCGTGGCCCGGGCGTCCAATGCGCGCACGGCACGTCCTTGTTCAGCGCCGACATGCCGAAGCGCTGCATGACGAAGCTCTCCAGCACGAGATAAAGATCCGCTTCGCGCGGCCGCGTTCCCCAGCGGCTGTTGCCCGCCACCGACGCCACCGTGAACCAAGAGTGCGGCGGAAAGAGCTCGACGCGCAGCATGTCGTCCTGCAATATCCTGAGCCGTCCCGTGTCGGGATGGAACTCGGCGGTGACGGTTCCGCCCGGTAGATCGATGTGCACCCTCGTCGCATTCGCTTGCATGGTCTCGCCCTCTTTGTGGTTCCGATACGGTGCCGGCACGTTCGTGACAACGTTATGACGCCCGTTCGCTCTCGAATAGTCCCGCTTAAGGAGGGGCGCATGTGTTGCCGCCCCGCCATTCATGCAGAGATATTCCGATAGGCATACAGTAATGAGGTTGCGTTCTGACGCCGAAGTATCGGCGGCATCGGCAACGAAGCAGCAACGGATGCAAAGCGTGGTGGCGAAGGTTCGCTCCCGCACATAAAATGCCGCGCAACAGGCGCGGACCCGCCTGATCTGGCTGCGTCTTCGCAACAGTTAAAGACGCGAGTCTCATGCCGATACACACAAATCAAAGAGGAAATTCGTCCATGTTCAAAGCGTATTCGTATGCAGCATCCGCAGCCGACAAGCCGCTCGGCCCGCTCGAGATTCAACGCCGCGACGTCGGCCCGAACGACGTGCGCATCGACATTCTTTTCTGCGGCGTCTGCCACTCCGATCTGCACATGGCGCGCAACGAGTGGGGCGGCACGAACTATCCGGTCGTGCCGGGTCACGAGATCGTCGGGCGCGTGGCGGAAGTCGGATCGGAGGTGACGAAGTTCAAGGCGGGCGATCTCGCGGGCGTCGGCTGCATGGTCGATTCGTGCCGCGTCTGCGAATCCTGCAAGGAAGGTCTCGAACAGTATTGCGAAGGTCCGGACGGCTTCATTCAAACGTATAACTCGCCGGACAAAAAAACGGGCGGCGTGACCTACGGCGGCTATTCGACGTCGATCGTCGTCGATGAAGCTTTCACGCTGCGCGTCCCCGAGAATCTCGAACTGGCCGCGGTGGCGCCGCTGCTGTGCGCGGGCATCACGACGTATTCGCCGCTGCGCCACTGGAACGTGAAACCGGGCGACAAAGTGGGCATCGTGGGCCTGGGCGGCCTGGGACATATGGGCGTGAAAATCGCAGCGGCGATGGGCGCGCATGTCGTGCTCTTCACCACGTCGCCGAACAAGACCGAAGATGCGAAGCGGCTTGGCGCACATGAGGTCGTCGTGTCGAAGGACCCGGACCAGATGGCCGCGCACGCGAACAGTTTCGACTACATCCTGAACACGGTGGCGGCGTCGCACAACCTCGACCAGTTCATTGCGCTGCTCAAGCGCGACGGCACGATGACGCTGGTCGGCGTGCCGGAGCATCCGCATCCGTCGCCGTCGGTGATGAACATGATTTTCAAGCGGCGCTCGCTCGCGGGATCGCTGATCGGCGGTATCGCGGAGACGCAGGAAATGCTGGATTTCTGCGGCAAGCATGGCATTACGTCGGACATCGAAATGATCCGCATGGACGAGATCGATACCGCTTACGAGCGCATGTTGAAGAGCGATGTGAAGTATCGGTTCGTGATCGACATGGGGACGATGGAGCGCTAAGGCGTGATGTGAGAAGGGCTCGGCGCAGCCCTTCTTCATTTGAGGTACACGGCGCGGTCGATGTGTAACGATCTGCGCAGCCGTCTCCGCCGCAGCCCGAATCGCAAGCAGGCGATACGCCCTACGGGGCGCTGAATCCCGCCGCGCCGATCGCGCTGGTCGTCCTTTACACGCCGAACATCCGCGTATGGCGAGATCGCCGAGCGCAACCTGCGCCGCTATTGCGCGCGTCATGGCTACGCATTGCATGCGTACCGCGATGCGCCGCAGGAGGCCGGACAGAACGCGAGCGGCAACTGGCTGAAGCCGTGGGTGCTGCGCCGCCATTTGCCTGCGCATGAGTGGGTCATGTGGATCGATGCGGAGGTGCCCGTCGTCGATCAATCGATGCCGCTCGATGCGCTGCTCGCGAATCGCGATCGCCTCATCGCGATGGACATGAGCTGGCAGTTCAACTCGGGCATCATGGGCTTTCGACGCACGCAGGCGAACTTCGATGCTATCGGGGAAGTCGAGCAGGCTATCGGCGGCGTCGCGGACAAGTCGTCGACGTACGCGAGCGGCGGCGATCAGGACGCGTTCATCAAGGTGCTCGCGCGGCACGGCATGGCAAACGCGGAACTCGTCGACTGCATCACGTTGAACACGCCGTATCAGTTGCAGAAGCCGGACAGCTTCATGGTTCACTACATGCACATGTGGCCGTCGCTGCGCGCGCTTGCCATGCATCACGGCGATTTTGCGAGCCAGATGCTGACCGAGCGGCGAGCCTGAGTCCAGAAAGCAATTCGAAAGAAAGCGGCGCTTGCTGCAACGCAAAACGCTGAAAAGCCTGAAGAACCTAGTCGTTACTTTCGTCGATGGCGGGCCGTCCGCCGCCCCGCGTGAAGTAAAATGCGGACCTCATTCCACGATAAGACGACGCATGTTGCGCAAGGCCTGGCGCGGGGAAGAACGCTTCTGGAAAGTCTGGTGGCTGCTCGGCCTGCCGTTGCATCTCGCATGGTGGGCCGTCTATCTGTACCTGTGGGGCACCGGCGTCCCGCCGGAATCGTTCCTTCTGATGACCATCTGGTTCTGGCCCGGCATGCTTGGCCTATTTGCCGGGTGCGGGGCGCTGTATCTCGCGTGGTGCACGGCGGCGTGGCGATGCGCGGCTAACGTCGACCGCCGCGTCTGGACGTATGTTGCGCGCCTGCTGATCGGCGTGGGCCTCGGTTCGTTTCTCACCGAGTGCGCGCTCATCTTGACCGCGCCGCTGATAGCGGGATGACGCGCCCGGCTTCGCATCCAGCCGCCCGAGCCTTCCTCATCGCAAATTAAGCGTTCTCGCAAAAACCCCAAGCGACGACGCCGGTCGGCCACGCTACCATCGCCCACATCGAAGTGGAGACGTTACGCGCGAGGAGACATCGCTTGGCCTACGACTTGACCATCCGCAAGAAGCCGGAAGCGTTGCGCAGCCATCGCTGGTATGGCGTGAACGATCTGCGCTCCTTCGGCCACCGCTCCCGCACGGCGCAGATGGGCTATCACCCGTCCGATTACATGGGCAAGCCGGTCATCGCCATCGTCAATACGTGGAGCGAGATCAACCCCTGCCACACGCATTTCAAGCAGCGCGTCGAGGAAGTCAAACGCGGCGTCTGGCAGGCGGGCGGCTTTCCCGTCGAAATGCCCGTGATGACGCTGGCCGAGCCGTTCCAGAAGCCGACGACGATGCTCTACCGCAACTTCCTCGCGATGGAAGTCGAGGAACTGCTGCGGTCCTACCCATTCGATGGCTGCGTGCTGATGGGCGGTTGCGACAAGACCACGCCCGGCCTGCTGATGGGCGCGATCAGCATGAATCTGCCCGCGATCTTCCTCCCCGCCGGCCCGATGCTGCGCGGCAACTGGAACGGCCGCACGCTCGGCAGCGGCTCCGACACGTGGAAATACTGGGCCGAATTGCGCGCGGGCAGGATCACCGAGGACGAGTGGAAGGGCGTCGAAAGCGGCATCGCGCGCTCGCCGGGTCATTGCATGACGATGGGCACCGCCTCCACGATGACGAGCGCCGCCGAATCGCTCGGTCTTACGCTGCCCGGCTTCGCGTCGATTCCGGCCGTCGATTCGCGGCATGCGCAATTCGCGTCGCTGACCGGGCAGCGCATCGTAGAGATGGTGTGGACGGATCTGAAGCCGTCGGACGTGCTCACGGCGAAGTCGTTCGACAACGCCGTCACCACCGTGCTCGCGTTGTCCGGTTCCACCAACGCGATCGTGCATCTGGTGGCCGTCGCGCGCCGGGCGGGCGTGCCGCTCACGACCGCGCGCTTCGACGAACTCGCGCGCGTGACGCCTGTCATCGGCAACGTGCGTCCGGCGGGCAAGTATCTGATGGAGGACTTTTTCTACGCGGGCGGTTTGCGGGCGCTGCTGGCGGAGCTGGGCGATCTGATCGATGGCGCACAGCTCACCGTCAATGGCGCGACGCTCGGCGAGAACATCGCGGGCGCGGAGATTTTCGACGACGACGTCATTCGCCGGCGCGACAACCCGCTCGTGCCGAACGATGGCCTCGCCGTGCTGACCGGCAACCTCGCGCCCGACGGCGCCGTCATCAAGCCCGCGGCGATGGAAGCGCATCTGCTTAAGCATCGCGGGCCGGCGGTCGTGTTCAGGGACTACGCGGACCTGGCCGCGCGCATCGACGATGAAGCGCTCGACGTGACCGCCGATTCCGTCATCGTGCTCCAGCATGCGGGACCGGTCGGCGCGCCCGGCATGCCGGAGTGGGGCCAGTTGCCGATTCCGCAAAAGCTTCTGAAACAGGGCGTGCGCGACATGGTCCGCATCTCCGATGCGCGCATGAGCGGCACGAGCTACGGCGCGTGCGTGCTGCACGTTGCGCCGGAATCGTTCGTGGGCGGGCCGCTCGCGCTGGTGCGGGACGGCGATATCGTCGAACTGGACGTGCCCGCGCGCAGGCTGCATCTCGACGTCGGCGACGATGAACTCGCCGCCCGCCGAGCCGCGTGGGCGCCGCCCAAGCGGCCGTTCGAACGAGGCTTCGGCGTGATGCATCAACTGCACGTGACGCAGGCGAACAGGGGTTGCGACTTCGACTTCCTCGAAGAACGCTCCGTCGCGGATGGCGGCGAGCCTGAAATCCACTGAACGGGATCATCGATATGACGACTCAGGACATCGCCGTCTCCGGCGAGACGCTCGAACTGCTGCGCCACGTCAGCACCGCGACGCTCACGACGCAACTCTTCAAACGCGGCTTGCGCAACGTATTCCTGCAAGGCGTCGCGCCGCTCGTGAAACCGGCGAAGGGCGCGCCGAACCTCGTCGGACCGGCGTTCACGCTGCGCAACATTCCGGCGCGCGAGGATATCGATCACCTCGGCGTGTTTCAGAACCCCGATCATCCGCAGCGCAAGGCCGTCGAGAGCGCGCCGCCCGGCAGCGTGCTCGTGCAGGATTGTCGCGGCGATCGCACGGTGGCATCGACCGGTTCGATTCTCACGACGCGCCTCAAGGTGCGCGGCGTCGCGGGCATGGTGTCGGATGGCTGCGTGCGCGATAGCGGGACCATCGGCGATATCGGCTTGCCGCTGTTCTGCGCGGGCGCGAGCGCGCCGCTGAATCTCGCGAAGCATCACGCGGTGGATATGAACGTGCCGATCGCGTGCGGCGGCGTGGCGGTTTATCCGGGCGATATCGTCGTCGGCGATGTGGATGGCGTGGTCATCGTGCCGCGTCATATGGCCGAGCAGGTGGCGAAGGATGCGGCGGAGCAGGAACGGCTGGAAGAATTCATCGCGATGCGCGTGGAGGCCGGCGCGGCATTGCGCGGCACGTATCCGCCGAACGAGGCGACGCTCGGCGAGTATGCGGAGTGGCGCAACGGGCGCAAGTAAGGTCCGTACCCGCTGTTCCCGCTTACTTATGCAGCTTGCTGCGCAACGAAGCCACGTCGTTCGTCGTCACGGGGCGTGCGTCATTTCCCCACGACGAACGGACGTAACTGAGCACTTGCGCGATCTGCAAATCCGACAATCTGCCCGCAAACCCCGGCATGTTCTGGCGCGGCGGTCCATTTTTGGTCGCGGGACTGTTCCCGCCTTCGACGAGCAGTCGAATCAGTGAAGTCGTATCGTCGCTGATGACCGCCTGATTACCCGCCAGCTTCGGAAACACCTTCGGCACGCCTTCACCCGTGTCCAGATGACACTGCGCGCAGAACGTCGCGTAGACGCCCGCGCCCTGACCCGGCGGCACGTCGGGCGCACGCGTCTTGAGGTGGCCGGGCTTCGCGTTCGATGGATCATACGAGCCGTCCGCCGCACCCGTCGCCGGCAGGCTCTTCAGGTACGTCGCGATCGCGAGCAGATCGTCGTCGCTAACGTACTGCAGGCTGTCCTCGATCGTCTGCACCATGCTGCCGATAGCCGCCGTCCCGCCGCCCTGACCGGTCTTGAGCAAGGTCGCGATTTCTTCGCGCGACATCCGCCCGAGTCCCGAGCCGGGATCGCCACGAAGATTCGGCGCGAACCAGTTGTCGTTGACGCCGCCCGATAGATACGTTTTCGACGACTCATCGTAGCCGCGCTCCTGTAACGCCGGGCCGCGCGGCGAATGACACGCTCCGCAATGCCCGAGCCCCTGCACGAGATATGCGCCGCGATTCCACGTCGCATCGCGATCGGGCCGCGGCGTAAAAACGTCCTTCGGTGCGAGCGCCGCGCGCCACACGCGAAGCGCCCATCGTTGATTGAACGGGAACGGCACGTCGGTCGGCGGCGGACGGTAATGCACTGGCGGCACGCCATGCATCATGTAGGCGTAGAGCGCGCGCACGTCGTCGTCGGTCATCTTCACGAAGGACGTGTAGGGCATCGCCGGATAAAGCCCCTTGCCGCCCGGCGCGACGCCTTCACGCAGCGCCTTCGCGAAGTCTTCGTAGCTGTATTTGCCGATCCCCGTCTCGGGATCGGGCGTGATGTTGCTGCTGACGATGGTCCCGAACGGCGACGCCATGCCCAGGCCGCCCGCGTACGGCGCGCCTTTGTTCGGCGCGGTGTGGCAACCCGCGCAGTCGCCGAGTTTCGCGATGTACGCGCCGCGCGCAACGAGATCTGCCGATGGCGCCGCAAGCGTCACGCTGGCGCTTATCCCCAGAACGGCGAAGACGATCACCTGCCGGCAGCGTCGTGATATCGCGTGCATGTCAGGGCTCCTCGTGCGCCGGCACGGCGGTTCGCACCACGCTCGTCAGCTCGCGGGCGGGCTGTCTCGCCAGCCAGCGTGCGCCGATCAATAACCCGCCGACGAGATACGCCAGACCGCCCGGCACCCACATCACGAGGCCGCCGAGTTGCTGGTCCTGCAGCGGATCGAAGCCCAGCGCAAGCGTGCTTTCGATGCACGACGGATACCACACGGCCGGCGCGAGCGTCAGCAGCGCGCCGAGCGCGCCGGTGTGGACCATCGTCGTGAAGAGGGAGAGCATGGCGTGTGCGCTGTGGGTGCGCGAGCCATCGGCGGCAGCGGGACGGAAGACGGTCCACCAGAAGAGCAGCGCGCTGCCGAGAAAACTCGCATGCTGGAACGTATGCACCCATTCGCTCGCCAGCGCGGCCTCGAAGAAACGCGGCGCGTGCCAGCACCATAGCGCGGCGGCGTGCAGGCCCCAGGCGACGGCGGGGAGGGTCAGCCATCGCCACGGCGATCCGATCCACGCGCTGCGTGTCGCCATGCTGATGCGCGCCCGCGCGCGCGGCGGAAACGCCCAGATCCACACCGCGAGCGGCCGGCCAATCACGAGCAGCGGCGCGGCCACCAGCATGAAGATTTCGTGCTGCAGCATATGCGCGGAAAACAGCGCTTCGCTGAGCGCATGCAACGGCGAAACCAGCGCGATGACGAGCGCGATCCATCCGGTGACGAACGCGGCAAGGCGCATCGACCGGTCCGCGCGCCCCCGCGATCCGCGATGACGCAACCGCGCATAGCCGGCGATATAAAGCCCGATGCTCAACGCAAGCAACACGACGACCCACGGCTCGAACGTCCAGCCGAAGGTTTGCGCGTCGCTCGCGGCCGGCGTGGCGACATGCGCCGATGCCGGATCGGCGAACAGCACGGCGGCGAAGAGAATCAACACGCGGAAAGCAGCCATTGCGGTAGCGAGATAGCGAAGATGGCCAGCGACGAAAGCGCGCCGACGCCCGTTGCGACGGCAGCGAAGAACCCTTGCTGGGACGTCAGGCCGGGCGCCGATGGATCGGCCTGGCGTCGCGCGGATCGCCATCGGCCGAATGCGAGCGCCGTGCAGATCACGCTGACCGCGAGACTCACCGCACTGACGCCATTGAGCAGGGCCATGCTTTGCAGATGGCACGACGGCTCGACGAGCGCGTAGTTCACGCTCAGGAACCCGAGCAGCAGCGATGGAGCGAAGAGGAGTGCAGGCCATGTAAGCATGTTCGTGACCACACTAAAAACGCGACGCCCAGTAGATGACGCCATACATCGGCAGCCAGCTCAGGACGACGAAGTACCAGTAGATCGCATTCTCGCTGACATCGACGAAACGCTTGCTTTCGAACGGCCCCGTGAACAGGAGCGCCGTCAGCACGGCGGTGTCGATGGTGTCGGTAATCAGGTGCGTCGTGTGCAAGCCGAGCAGCAGCCACACGACCGATCCATACGCGTTTGCATACCAGCTCACGTTGAGCGTCGCGAATTCAAGGCCGCGCACGACGAGAAACGCGAACGACATCAGCAGGCAGACCGTCATCCATAGCTTCGCCGCGCCGCGATCGCTGCGTTCCGCTGCGCGCTTCGCAAGCTGATTCGGCAACAGGCTCGCGAGCAGGATCAACGTATTCAGCGTGCCCCAGCGCAGTTCGGGCGCATCGGCGGCCATCGGCCACGCGGGGGCGTGAGTGCGCAGATAGAAGTACATCATGATGCCGATGCCGAACACCGTGCCTTCGATCAGCATCAATCCGCCCGTAGCCCACCACATCAGGCTGCGATGCCCGAATGCGAACGTCGGCAGATCGCGAACATCGAGCAGATACTCGGATGGCCGCGTATCGTCGGGACGCGTATGCGGGCTCTTGAGATCGCCGGTCGCGCTCATGGACGCTGCTCCCGTGCCGCGGCGAATGCGTTGCTCGCACGCTTCGGCCAGAACCAGAGGATCATCGCCACGGCGACGGGCAGCGACGCATACACGACCGCCCACGGCGTGAAGATCGACCAGATGAAGAGCACCGTCGTCGCCACCGCGCTGATGAAAGGCCAGATCGAAGGCGATGGAAACAGCGGCCGATGATCCGGCTTCGCATCCAGCACGCTCGTCACGAGCACTTCCCGCGCGTCGGCGGCGAGCCCTCCGACGAAGCGCGGCTGCGCGCCCGCTTCCCAGAGCGGATCGCGGCCATGCACGACGGGCACCGCATCGAAGTTATGCGGCGGCGGCGGCGACGGCACGCTCCATTCGAGCGTGCCCGCGCCCCACGGATCGGCGGGCGCCTGTTCTCCGCGCCGCAGCGTCAGCACCACGTTGACGATAAATAGCAGCACGCTGACCGCGATGGTCCATGCGCCGATCGTGGCAGCGAAGTTCATGCCGTCCCAGCCCATGCCGGACGGATACGTCCATACGCGGCGCGGCATGCCATGCAAACCGAGCAGATGCATCGGAAAGAAGGTGACGTTGAAGCCGATGAAGAACAGCCAGAACTGCCAGCGTCCGAGCCGCTCCGACAGCATGCGGCCCGCGAACTTGGGGAACCAGTAGAAGAACGCGCCGAAGAGCGGAAACACCGCGCCGCCGATCAGCACGTAATGCAGATGCGCGACGACGAAGTACGTATCGTGCACTTGCAAGTCGAGCGGCACCGACGCGACCATGACGCCGGTCATCCCGCCGATCACGAGGATGAAGAAGAACGCGAGCACGAACAGCAGCGGCGTGCGCAGATTCAGGCGGCCCGTCCATAGCGTGCCGATCCAGCAGAAGATTTGAAGGCCCGAAGGAATCGCGATCATCAGGCTTGCCGCCGTGAAGAAGCTCTTGCCGAGTTCGGGGAGGTTCGTCGCGAACATGTGATGCACCCACAAGCCGAACGCGAGGAACGCCGTGCCGATCAGCGCGAGGACCATCGCGGGATAGCCGAACACGGGGCGGCGCGCGAAGGTCGGAATGATCGACGAGATGAAGCCGAGCGGCGGGATGAAGATGAGATAAACCTCGGGATGCCCGAAGAACCAGAAGAGATGCTGCCAGAGCAGCACGTCGCCGCCCTTCGCCGGGTTATAGAAGTGCGTGCCGACGAGACGGTCGAGGATCAGCGCGGTGCTGCACAGCATGATGGATGGCATCGCGAAGATGACCATGAACTGCGTGACGAGCGTCGCCCAGACGAAAAGCGGCATGCGGTTGAGCGACATGCCCGGCGCGCGCATCTTGAAGATCGTCGTGATGAGGACGATGGCTTCGAGCAGGCCCGATAGCTCCGTGAAGGTGATCATCTGCGCCCAGATGTCGGAGCCTTTGCCCGGCGAATAGTCGGGGCCCGCGAGCGGCACATAGCTGAACCAGCCCGCAGCCGGCGCGCTGTTGAGCGCGAGCGAGCCGAACAACAGTATTCCGCCGAACAGGAATACCCAGTACGCGTACGCATTCATCCGCGGAAACGCGATGCTGCGCGCGCCGATCATCAGCGGCACGAGATACGCGGCGACCGCCTGCATTACCGGCACGGCGAACAGAAACATCATCGTCGTGCCGTGCATCGTGAAGAGTTCGTTGTACAGATTGGGACCGATGAGCCGCGCATCGGGCCGCGCGAGCTGCGTCCGCATGACGAGCGAAAGGATGCCCGCGAGCACGAAGAACACGAACGTCGTGATGATGAAGCGCCGCGCGATGGTCTTGTGATTGAGCGCCTTCAATGCGCCGATGAAACCCGGCGGATCGCTCCATGTTTGCGCCAGCGCGCGGCGCACGGACTCGGGCGCGTGCGGGCCATCGACGGGGCGCGAGCCGCTCGCATCGGATGCGCTGTAGCCGGACGGAGATCGGTTGTCGCTCATTTCAGCGTGCCTAGCCAGGTGACGAGAGCCTGAAGGTCGGGCGGGGAAAGCCGCGTCGCCGGCATCATCACGCCGGGCTTGTGCGCAGGCGGATCGGCGATCCACGCGGACAGATTCTTCGCATCGTTGACGAGCGTGCCCGCCGCAATGGTCTGCCTGCTCGCGAGATGCGTGAGGTCGGGACCGAGCGAGCCGTTGGCGGGCGTGCCGCGCACTGCGTGACACCGGGCGCAGTCGTTGTTCAGGAAGACATCGCGTCCCTGACGGGCAAGCGCGTCGGGTGGCACGGGCGCGGCCTGACGCTGCCGCGCCGCCCACGCTTCGTACTGCGCGGGCGGATCGGCGACGACCGCGAACGCCATCAACGCGTGCTCGTAGCCGCAGAATTCGGCGCATTGCCCGCGATACGCCCCCGCGCGATCCGCCCGAAACGCGATGGTCGTCTGCTGGCCGGGAATCATGTCCTTCTTCCCGTGTAAATTAGGTACCCAGAATGTATGAATGACATCGCCCGCCACGAGCGACACCACAACCGGCCTTCCGACCGGCACGTGCAGCTCGTTCGCCAGCGTGAATCCTTCGGCGCCGCCCTCGGGCGCATAGCGCGCCTGCCACCACCATTGATACCCCGTCACTTCGATATGCAGCGCGTTGTCGACCGGCAGCCGCGACAGCGCACGATCGGTGAGGACGTCGGCCACGAGCAGCCCGACGAGCAGCGCCGCCGAGACGACCGTCCCCGCGATCACGGAGCGGCTGATGCCCCGTTCCGGCCGTTCGTTGCCGCTCAGATCGGCGGGCGTCGACTGCGTGGCGCGCGGCGCACGCAGCAACGCGACCATGCAGGCGAGCAGCACCGCCGCAAAGACGACGCAGCAAACCGTGAGCGTCAGATGCCAGAGGTCGAGCACGCGGCTGGCCTGGATGCCCGCTGGACTGAGCGCGCTCTGCATGGCTGCCGGATTCATAAAAACGTTCGCATTATGGTTGTATGTCCAGCCTCACAGGGCGGTTCGACGCGTAAAAGCAATAGACATTCCATGGACGCGCGGGCATGTGGAGCGCGGTTTGCTCGGTCCAAATCGCTGCAAGCGCATTGCAAGCGGATCATCAGCAACATGAATGGAGGTCGGACAGCATGGATATCGCCAGACAAGTCGTTTCGTTTCTCAGCTCCCGTGGCTTGATGCTTGCGACGGCCGAGTCGTGCACGGCGGGCTATATCGCATCGCTGGTTTCGTCGGTGCCGGGAAGCGGCAGTTGCCTCGATGTCGGCTTCGTGACTTACTCGCCGACGGGCAAGGCCGGCTTTCTCGGCGTGCGCGAAGAAACCATGAAGCAGTACGGCCTGACGAGCGAGGAAGTCGCACGCGAGATGTCGGAAGGCGCGCTGAAACAGGAAGCGTGCTGCGCGGACGTCGCCGTGTCGAACACGGGTGTCGCGGACGAGCCGCCGGGAGACGGGCCGCCGGCCGGCACGCAATGCTTCGCATGGTCATACAAGCTGCGCGACGGGCAAGTCGTGACCTTCAGCGAAACGAAGGTGTTCGACGGCGACCGCAACGAGGTTCGCAGCGCCGCGGCGCATTACGCGCTGTCGCGCATCGAGCACTACTACGACCGTCTGCCGCGGCACTGAACCGCGGACACTCAACGAACGCAACGGAGGCGAGCATGCAGGACAACGACGGCGATATGCAGCAGTGGCAGCGGCAAGTCATCGAGGAACTGGGCGTGCGCGATCACTTCGATGCGGACGCCGAACTCGAGCGGCGCGTCGCGTTTCTGGCGGACTATCTGAAGTCGAGCGGGCTGCGCACTTACGTGCTCGGCATCAGCGGCGGCGTGGATTCGTCGACGGCGGGGCGGCTCGCGCAACTGAGCGTCGAGCGTTTGCGCGCCGAAGGCTACGAGGCGCATTTCGTCGCGGTGCGGCTGCCCTACGGCACGCAGCGCGACGAGGACGACGCGCAGCTCGCGCTCCAGTTCATCCGTCCCGACGAGAATTACACGGTCAATGTGAAGGGGCCGTCGGACGAGATGCTCGCGGCGCTCAAGCAGGGCGGCGCGCAGTACACCGACGATTTCCAGGAAGACTTCGTGCTCGGCAACATCAAGGCGCGCGAGCGGATGATCGCGCAATACGCGATAGCGGGCGCGCGGCGTGGCGTCGTCGTCGGCACCGATCACGCGGCTGAATCGCTGATGGGCTTCTTCACGAAGTACGGCGATGGCGGCGCGGACATCCTGCCGCTGTCGGGCCTGACGAAGCGCCGCGTGCGGGCGCTGGCGCGCGCGATGGGCGCGGACGAACGTCTCGTGATGAAGGTGCCGACAGCCGATCTCGAAACGCTCACGCCGCAGCGCCCGGACGAGGATAGCTACGGCATCTCGTATGAAAACATCGACGACTTCCTGGAAGGCAAGGAAGTCAGCGGCGAAGTGCTCACGACGATTCGCCGGTTCTACACGGCAACGCGTCACAAGCGGGCGCTTCCCGTCGAATTGCCGCGCGGCTGACGCTGGAACGGTGATTGCAAAACGAAAGCCGCACGATGGCAGCAAGCCTGTCCGAACCCAACTCACTTCGCAATGGAGGCAACATGGCATCGAAAACCTTGCAGGACCTCTTCATTCATTCGCTATCGGATGTGTATAGCGCAGAGAAGCAATTGACGAAGGCGCTGCCGAAGCTCGCACGCGCCAGCAGCAACGAGCAGCTGAAGCAGGCATTCCAGCAGCATCTGGAAGAGACGAATGGTCAGATCGAACGGATCGACAAGGTCGTCGAGGTGACCGGGTTCAAGCTCAAGCGCATCAAGTGCGTAGCGATGGAAGGGCTGGTCGAGGAAGGCCAGGAGCAGATCGAAGACTTCGAACAAGGCCCGATTCGCGATGCCGCACTGATCGGCGCTGCGCAAAAGGTCGAGCACTACGAGATTGCGACGTACGGCACGCTCGCCACGCTCGCGAAGCAGCTCGGCCAGGAAGAGGCGATGAACCTGCTTCTCGAAACGCTGCAGGAAGAAAAGTCGACCGATGAGAAGCTGACGCAGCTCGCCAAGGCGCAACTCGCCGAAGAAACCAAGGCTGCGGGCTAACGCGCCGATGTTGGATCAGCCGTGAGACGCGCCGCATCGCCGGCGCGTTTTTTTTGGTGTCGATAGCAGGCCGTTAGAAAGGGAATAGCCCTTGCTTTCGCGACTACAAAGTACAACCCACAACGCGCGAGGCATGACATGGCCGACTCCGACAATGGCGCCCGCAAGAGCGAAGCGTATCCCTTTTCATCTGGCGGCTGGGGCTCGCTCAAGGCAGTCGCGACCGTGCTTGCTCAGGAGAAAGTCCCGCTCAAGGACGCGACGGTCCTGCTCAAGCAGAACAAACCGGACGGCTTCGCGTGCGTGAGCTGTTCGTGGGCCAAACCCGCCGACCCCCACGTGTTCGAGTTCTGCGAAAGCGGCGCGAAGGCGACCGCCTGGGATCTGACCGCGAAGCGCATGACGCCGCAGTTCTTCGAATTGCACACGGTCACGCAGCTTTGCGCATGGCGTGACCACGACCTCGAAGAAGCCGGACGCCTTACCGCGCCATTGCGCTATGACGCGGCCACCGACAAGTACGTAAGCGTGAGTTGGGAAGAAGCGTTCGAAGACATCGGGCGCGAGCTGCGCGGCTTCGATCCGAACAGCGTGGTGTTCTATGCGTCGGGGCGTGCATCGCTCGAAACGTCCTACATGTTCCAGTTGTTCGCGCGGATGTACGGCACCAACAATCTTCCGGATAGCTCGAACATGTGCCACGAGAGCACGAGCGTTGGACTGAAGGAAGCGATCGGCGTAGGCGTCGGCACCATCACGCTCGACGACTTCGAGAAAACCGATCTCATGTTCTTCATCGGGCAGAACGTCGGCACCAACAGCCCGCGCATGCTGCATCAATTGCAGGACGCACGCAAGCGCGGCGTGCCGATCATCACGTTCAATCCGCTGCGCGAACCGGGCTTGCTGCAGTTCGTGAATCCGCAGTCGCCGCTGGAAATGATGACGCCCGCGCATACCGTCATCAGCACGCAATATCATCAGGTGAAGACGGGCGGCGATACGGCGGCGCTGCTCGGCATCTGCAAGACCGTCATTCATGCGGACGATCGCGCGAAAGAGAGCGGCGAGCCGCGGATTCTCGACACCGAGTTCATCGAGCAGCATACGGTGGGCTTCGAAGCGTTTGCCGATTATGTGCGCGCTGCATCGTGGGACGATATCGAACGCGTATCGGGCCTTGCGCGCCGCGATCTCGAAGCCGCCGCCGACGAGTACATGCGCGCGAGCGCCGTCATGGCGCATTACGGCATGGGCATGACGCAGCACAGGGAAGGCGTGCAGAACGTGCGGATGCTGTGCAACCTGCTCTTCTTGCGCGGCAACGTGGGCAAGCCGGGCGCGGGGCCGTCGCCGGTGCGGGGTCATTCGAATGTGCAGGGGCAGCGCACGGTCGGCATCACCGAGAAGCCGGAACTTGCGCCGCTCGACAAGCTCGCGACCCAGTTCGGCTTCGAGCCGCCGCGCGACAAGGGCATGAATATCGTCGAAGCATTCGAGGCGATGGTCGACGGCAAGGTGAACGCGGTCATCAATCTCGGCGGCAATCTCGTGCGCTCGGTGCCGGACCGCTTGCGCATCGAGCCGGCGTGGCGCGATCTCAAGCTCACCGTGAATATCGCAACCAAGCTCAATCGCAGTCATCTCGTGCACGGCAAGAAGTCGTATATCCTGCCGTGCCTGAGCCGCATCGAGATCGATACGCAGGGAAGCGGCCCGCAGGCCGTGTCGATGGAAGACAGCACCGGCTGCATCCACGGTTCGCGCGGGGTGGCGGAGCCCGCGTCGGCCGACGCGCGATCCGAGCCGTATATCGTCGCGGGACTGGCGAAGCACACGCTTGGCGAGCGCTCGACCGTGGACTGGGACCGCTGGGTCGGCGACTATGCGCTCGTGCGCGATGAGATCGCGAAGACCTATCCCGAGACCTTCCACGATTTCAACGAGCGCATGTGGACGCCCGGCGGCTTTCCGCGCGATCTCCCCGCACGCGAACGCAAATGGCAGACGAAGAGCGGCAAGGCGGAGTTCCTCGTGCCGGAATCCATCGGCGAAGATCCCGACATGCCCGAGCGCGACGCGCAGGCGCTGCGGCTGATGACGCTTCGCAGCGACAGCCAGTTCAACACGACGATCTACAAGCTCGACGACCGCTTTCGCGGCATCAGCGACGACCGCATGGTGATCTTCATGTGCGAGGCCGACATGCAGACTCACGGTCTGAAGAAAGACGATCGCGTGACGGTGCAGACCATCGCCGACGACGGCTTCGAGCGGCGCGTCGCGGGCTTGCGCATCCAGCCGTACGACATTCCGGTCGGCTGCATCGCCGGTTACTACCCGGAGTGCAACCCGCTTCTGCCGCTATGGCATTACGCGAAGGAGAGCAAGGTGCCGGCGGCCAAGTCGATCCCGGTGCATGTCGTCGAAGTGAACGGGACGCCGCGCGCAGCTTGAAGTCACGCGGCGTCGTGCTGTCGAACGCGACGCTTCATGCGTAATGCTTCGTCCGGCGCGGCGCTGCCGGCTTCAGGCAATGCGCGATGGCAAGCGCCCCGAGCGAAACCAGCGCGAGCGATGCGAGGGGGAACGTGCCCATTGTGTTCGCCGCGATCGCCGCGGGCTGCTTCTGTCCGACGAGCTGCATCCTGCGCTTCGTCATGCGGGCCCCTAGCTCGGAGAGCCGCGAAGCCAGCGCGCGCTCGGCGGTAGGCAGCAGCACGGTCTCTTCATCCGCGACGTGATGAATCACTTCGCGCATGAGCTGCATGAAGCGCGCGTCGTAGGCGGCATCGTCGGGACCCATCGCTCGAAGCTTCGCGATGTCTTCCCGCATCTTGTCGTGTTCTGGCTTGCTCTTCGCGAGCGTGTCGTCGCCCGGCAACGCTTCGCCGAGTGCGGGATAGAAGATCTCTTCTTCGAGCTGCGCATGTATTTCAAGCGCCGTGCAGGCGAGTTCGACGATGGCGCGCTTTCTCCACCACGGACTGTCGGCGTGATAGCGATGGAAAGCGGCCATGACATGCGTGTGATCCATGCGGATCATCGTCGTGATGGAGGGCGAGACAGAGGGCATATCCACGGTGACTCCTTCGCTTGTAGAGGGGACGTGTCGGTTTTTATATAGGTCAGGCGCTCTTGGCTTCCTTGAAACGCGGATGCGTGTAGGGCAACAGCGCATCCGGCGCGCGCATGTCGCGCGGCGTCTCGAAGGTGCGCAGTGCCTCTCCGCGCATCGCGCCCGGCGCACGCGGAAACCCGCTGCGGTTCCGATACATCGACACATAGCGTTGGGTACGCACCTGCGACTCTTCGTCGTCGGGCTTGGATAGCGATAAGGCCGTATGCACGTCGAGCGCCGTCACGCCCACAACATTGACGATCGCGCCGAGCGCATGCGTGCGGCTGTCCTCTCGACTCATGTCGGATGCGGAAGCGAGCGTCGCCAGATCGAGCACATCGCCGCCGACGCGCGCCCACAGGTAAGGCGCGGGGTTGCGCGACATCAGAATGCCGATTCCGCATGCGATCTCACGCAGCCCGTAGAGACGCATGAGCGCGGAGTTCGTGCGCACGCCAGCCGCGCGAGCGACGGCGTTCGGAGCAAGCAGCTCCGCAGCGCCGAGCGCGAGGCTGTACCAGCCAAGCCCTCGCGCAATCGACGTTGGTCTGCTGCGAGATTCACGCTGTGCGGATGGGGACTTTGGAAACGGAAACGGGGCGTCGCTCATGGATTCACCTCTTTGCGGGGAAGGCGGGACGTCGTCATTTAAAGCAATGGTCATTCCGCTTCCTGCTGGGGTATGCCCGAGCGAGGTATGGCCCGTGCCCGGCGCTTGAATCGGCTCGTCGAACTCAAGGAGGCATGTACCAATGGCAACACAAAGGCAACGACTCGGTGGCTGGCTTCCAGAACAGGAAGAAGATGTCGCGCGGTTCGGCAAGCAATTCGCCGCGCACGCGAAGCAGCGCGCGGCGACGGCAAAGACGAGCAGCGTGATCGAAGCGTTCGCATCGTTCATACGCTAAGACCCGGTCATCCGTATGAACTTCGCGCGTGCCATCGGTGAAGCGCTCGCTGGATTAAGTCGCAACCGTATTCGCCGAAGGAAATCTTCACGGCGAGGGAGACGGCGCTGGCCGAACGTTTCGTTGGCGGCACGATTTATCAGGCGTTCTGAGCGCGTTTTATTACCATCGCTGGCACGCGCCGGTTAGCGGGACGATCGTGAAAGCGTACTTGGTCGACGGCACGTATTACTCGGACGAGGATTCGAAAGGCGAAGACCCGGCGGCCTCACCGACTCGCGAGGCCATATCAGCGCGGTCGCAGCACGCGCGGTCATCGTGATCGATTGCGACGATCCGGCTATCAGTGAAGTGGGGTGTGTGCTCGTTGGCATGGCGGAGGCATCGTCATGCATGATCGAGGCGCTGCCGGGGCAACGTGTTTGGAAGGGCGACGAGGTGGGTTACTTTCAGTATGGCGGTTCTTCGATGTGCCTCATCTTCAGGCCCGGCGTGATCGACAGCTTCGTCGTGCAGCCGCCTTTCAGCCAAGACGACCCGCCGGTCAAGGTCAACGCGCATCTCGCCACGGCGCGTTGAAAAATGTAGCGCCGCGCGTTATCGAGAAAAGCAACGCACGGCGCGTTTATCAGCGATGTGCAAGACCATGCTCGCGCGCCGGCATGAAAGCCCGAACGAGTGAGTAGATGCCCGCCAGCCCGACCAGAATATAAACAATACGCGCACCCGGCGATCCGGCGCCGAAGATAGCCGCGACGAGATCGAAGTTAAGAAGACCCACGAGACCCCAGTTCAGCGCGCCGATGATGACGAGCGCACCGGCGATCCAGTCGACCGGGCTGCGGCGAACCGCGACGGTACCATTCGAAGAAACAGTTGGCATGACTAAACTCCATATAGACGATTATTGGACAACCCTTACTTTCGTCGATGCCGCCTCGGTGGAGGCGGCATCGACTTTCAAACAACTGCTTTAGCTTGCCTGACCCGAGCCGAGATCGGCGCCCGTGGTCGGGTCGGACGTCGGGTCGGAAGCGGTGCGGGTGGCGAGAGCCTGCAGCGCTTCGACTTCGGTTTGCGTCACCTGTACGCTCGCGGTGCCGTCGCCGCCATCGACAGCCGGCTGCGGATCCGCGACGAACTCCCAGTCGCCGCCCTCGTTCCACGGACCGCGCATGTCTTCACCCTTCGACATGTTGAAGTACACGCTCGTGAACTCCGGCTTGCCCGGCAGCTTGCCTTGCGGGAAGTTCGGCTGAATGGAATGCAGCGCTTTCTCGAACGACTTCTGGTGCGCGATTTCACGCGTCATCAGGAAGCCGAGCGCATCCTTGATGCCGGGGTCGTCGGTGACGTTGATGAGACGCTCATAGACGATCTTCGCACGCGATTCCGCCGCGATGTTCGAGCGCAGGTCGGCGGTCGGATCACCGATGGTATCGATGTATGCAGCGGTCCACGGCACGCCGGCCGAGTTCGTCAGCGGCGCGCCCGCGCCATACAGGATGGACGTGGTGTGCGAATCGTTGCCGTTGTTCGTGATGGTGCGATACAGCTCCGCCTCTTCCTCGACGGCTTCCGCCAGCGTGCCCTTCGCACCCTTGTTCAGCATCGCGACGATGCTGCCGATCACTTCCAGGTGGCTCAGTTCTTCGGTGGCGATATCGAACAGCAAGTCCTTGC
>NZ_JFHE01000033.1 GCF_000698555.1 Caballeronia grimmiae
GCCGGACATCGTCCACGCGCACGACTGGCACAGCGGCCTGACGCCGCTCCTGATGAAGCACGCCGGCGTGCAGGCGAAGAGCGTCTTCACGATCCACAATCTGGCGTTCCAGGGCAACTACGCGCTGTCGCTCGGCCGCTCGCTCGGCGTGCCCGAGAAGTGGCTCGTGCATGCGTTGAGCGATCCGCAGAGCATCGAGTTCTACGGCGCACTGAGTCTGATGAAGGCGGGCATCGTTCATAGCGACCGCATCACGACCGTCAGCGAGACCTATGCGCGCGAGATTCTCACGCCGCGCTTCGGGCACCTGATGGAAGGCGTGCTGCAAAGCTGCGCGGACAAACTGTCGGGCGTTGTGAACGGCATCGATGAAGACGCGTGGAATCCCGCCATCGATCCACTGATCGAAAGGACTTATTCATTCGACGACATGCGCGGCAAGCACGCCTGCAAGCGCACGCTGCAGCGCATGTTCGGCCTGCCGGTCGACCCGTTCGCGCCGGTCATGGCGATCGGCAGCCGCATGACCGGTCAGAAACTCGCCGATGTCGTGCTTCAGGCGCTGCCGCGTCTGCTGGAGAAGCATCCGCGCCTGCAACTCGCGGTCATCGGGCAGGGCGAGGCGTACATCGAGAAGGGATTCCGCAAGCTCGCGCAGGAGTGGCCGGATCGCGTCGGCGTGCATATCGGCTATAGCGAGCGCCGCGCGCATGCGCTGCACGCGGGCGCGGACATTCTTCTGCACGGCAGCCGCTTCGAGCCGTGCGGCCTGACCCAGCTTTACGCGATGCGCTACGGCACGCTGCCGGTCGCGTCGCGCGTGGGCGGACTGGCCGATACCATCGTCGATGCCGACGAAGCCGACATCGCACCGCAGGAAACCGTGTATGTCCGCGACGGCACGCACGACGCGCCCATCGCGCTGCAAGCCTCGTCGCGTGCGCCGACGGGCTTTCTGTTCGACGGCGAAACGCCCGACGACGTCGTCACCGCGGCGGGCCGCGCACTCGATGCGTACATGCGTCCGCCCGTCTGGCGCGCGATGCAGCGCAACGCGATGTCGTGCGATTTCGGCTGGGGCGAGGCGGTATCGAAGATGATCGCGCTGTATTCCGGCCTCACCGGCCTGCGCCCGAGCCGTACGGCCGTGCGCCTGCGCCGTCTGCCTGTCCGGGCCGACGTGCAGACACCCCTTCCCGACCACGCGCACCGCAACGGCAAACCGCTCGTCGCGAAGAGCGCGTAGCGTTTTGACCCGCATGCGAACGGGGCGTCCCACATGCGCCCCGGCTTGCCGCATAGTATCGCTGTGACGACGCGCCGTTCGGGTACGCAAAAGGCGCGGCACGCAACGTGCTGTCAGGCGATGCAACGCCCGCTGGAAACCCATTGGACCGTGGCGGCAGCCGTGCCCGATCCATTTGCATCGCGAAACGCGACCCGGGCCTGCATCGTCGACGGCGCCGAGCTTTCGCATGGGGTCCGCGAAGCGCGCGATGCGCCGAAACGTGCGGACCGGCCCTTCAGCCAGTTTGACCCGTGAGCGTGATCGCGATTTCGTTGCCCGCATCCCCGCCACCGCAGGACGACTCTGGAAAAGACGAACGATGGAAAACCATCAAGCTCATCATGCGTACGCGCCTCGTATCTACTTCATCGATCCCCTTCTCGTCGGCCCTCTCGCCAACTGGCCTGCCCAGTTCGAGCACGCGGCCGCGCTGGGCTTCGATCACGTTCTGATCGGCTCGCCGTTCGTGCCCGGCAGCAACGGGCATCGTGAAGCGGTGGCGGATCATCATCGCCTGCATCCTGTCTTTGAATCGAACGCCAGTGCCGCCGACGGCCTGCGCGAACTCGCCGATGCCGCGAAAAAGCACGGCATCACGCTGCTGGTCGATATCGTGATCGATCGCGTGAGCGCGGAAGGCGGGCTCTATCAGGAGAACAAGCACTGGTTCAAGCCATTCGAAAGCGCCGATGCGCGGCTCGATCCGCGCCGCCCGCCGAGTCAGCGGGATGTCGCGCATGCGAACTTCAACGATGGCGAAGCCGCGCAGCAACTCACCGCGTGGTGGGCGCGCGAACTGAGCCTGATCGCCGATGCGGGCATCGGCGGCTTTCGCTTCGCTTCGCCGCAGGCCGTGCCTGCTCACGTGTGGCGCAGGCTCGGCGCGGCAGTGCGCGAAAAACATCCGGACACGCGCTGGCTCGCGTGGACCGTGGGCGTATCGCGCCATGATCTGCACGGCCTCGTCGATGCGGGCTTCGATGCCGTCTTCGCCTCGACGCGCTGGTGGGACTTCAAGAGCGCGTGGCTCGTCGATGAACACGCGGCGCTGTCGCGCATTGCGCCGCCGGTTACGTTTCCGGAAGAGCCCTACGGCTCGCGCCTGATCGCGGATCTGAGCGATACCAGCGACACCGCGCTCATCGAACGCGCCTATTGCCGCGCGCTCTTCACCGCCGCTGCGCTCGGCACGGGCATGCTCGTGCCGATGGGCTTCGAATATGGCGTCGGCTTGCCGATGTCGCAGCAATACGGCGTCGCCGCCGAATATCAGCGCGCGAAGAAAGAAGCGCGTTTCGATCTGTCCGCGCAGGTCAAGCGCGCGAACAAGTTGCAACGCGAAACCGCGACGCTTTCCGGCGTCGGCGAACTGCGCGCGCTGACCGGCGCGGGCACGCCGTACGCGGCGCTGATCCGCGCGGCGGGCGGCGACTTGCGGCATAGCGAATCGGCGGTGCTGATCGTCATCAATCCGGACCTCGTCGCACCCGTGCAGGTCGATACGCGCCATCTGCTCGAAGGCGTTCCCGGCAACTACACGCGCTTTGCGCCCCTCGACGATGCCGCCGCCAAGCCCGAACGCCTCGCGTCGCTCACGCTGAAAGCGGGCGAAGTGCGCCTGTTCCGCGCCGAAGCGGAGCCGTTCGTACTGCTCGCGCAGCCGCAAGTGAAGCGCGGCGCGAAGGCGGCCGACAAGAAATCGGTGGCCGAGGCGATTGCCGCCCCGCGCGTGTCGATCGAAAGCGTGACGCCATCGGTCGATCACGGGCGCTTTCCGGCGAAGCGCATCGTCGGCGAAGCGGTGGAGATTCAGGCCGCGATCTTCGCGGAAGGCCACGACAAGATCGCCGCCGCCGTGCAATGGCGCGCCGCCGACGAGACCGAATGGCACGAAACGCCGATGTCGCCCGTGCTGCCGCTCGGCCTCGACCTGTGGACCGCGCGCATTCCGCTCGAACGCGTGGGCCGCCATGAGTTCGTCGTGATGGCGTGGCGCGACGATTACGCGTCGCTCGTCGATCACATGCAGAAGAAGCTGAAAGCCGGGCAGACCGTCGAACTCGAGGTCGAGGAAGCGAAGCATCTGTTCGCGCTGATCCTCGCGGAAGTGAAGACAGTCGAAGACTCGGACAGCGCCCCGCTCGAGAAAATCGTCAAGGAATTCACGAAGGCCGACGACGCGCGCAAGCTCGAACTCGTGATTGCGCCGGCGACGGCGCAAGCGGTGGCTGCGGCGCGGCATCGGCCGTTCCTGTCGCGCGATCCGGTGGTGTATCGCATCGACTCGGAACGCGCCGCTGCACGATTCGCGAGCTGGTACGAAATCTTCCCGCGTTCGATGAGCGACGACGAGAACCGCCACGGCACCTTCATCGATGTGATCGGCAAGATGCCGCGCATCCGCGAGATGGGTTTCGACGTGCTGTATTTCCCGCCGATTCATCCGATCGGGATCGCGAATCGCAAGGGCAAGAACAACTCGCTGACGGCCGGGCCGGACGATGTCGGCAGCCCGTATGCCATCGGCGGCAAGGAAGGCGGCCATACCGCCGTGCATCCGGAACTCGGCAATCTCGACGACTTCAGGCGCATGCTCGATGCCGCGCACGAACATGGGCTGGAGATTGCGCTCGACTTCGCGGTGCAATGCTCGCCGGACCATCCGTGGCTCAAGGAGCATCCGACATGGTTCGCCTGGCGGCCCGACGGCACGCTGCGCTATGCGGAGAATCCGCCGAAGAAGTATCAGGACATCGTGAATCCGGACTTCTATGCGAAGGACGCCAAGCCCGATCTGTGGCTCGCGCTGCGCGACGTGTTCCTGCACTGGATCGCGGCGGGCGTGCGCATCTTCCGCGTCGATAACCCGCACACGAAGCCGTTTCCGTTCTGGGAATGGGTCATCGGCGATGTGCGCGCGCGTCATCCCGACGTGATGTTCCTCGCCGAAGCGTTCACCCGGCCGCGCGTGATGAATCGCCTGGCGAAGCTCGGCTTCTCGCAGTCGTACACGTACTTCACGTGGCGCGAGACGAAGCGCGACTTCATCGAGTACATGCACGACCTCACGCAGACCGACGCGAAGGATTACTTCCGCCCGAACTTCTTCGTGAATACGCCGGACATCAATCCGCGCTTCCTGCAAAGCTCGGGGCGTCCCGGCTTCGTGATCCGTGCGGCGCTGGCGGCGACGCTGTCGGGACTTTGGGGCGTGTATAGCGGGTTCGAATTGTGCGAGTCAGCCGCACTGCCCAACAGCGAGGAATATCTGGATTCCGAGAAGTATCAGTTGAAGGCGTGGGACTGGAACCGGCCGGGCAACATCGTTGGCGAAATCACGGCGCTGAACCGCATCCGCCGCGCGAATCCCGCGTTGCAGACGCATCTCGGCGTGAACTTCCTGCCCGCGCATAACGATCACATCCTCTTCTTCGAGAAGACGAACTCATCGGGCGATAACGTCGTGCTGGTCGCCATCAATCTCGATCCGTTCAACGAGCAGGGCGCGGATATCGAGCTGCCGTGGAAGACGCTGGAACGCTGGGGCGTGCACGAAGGCGACGCGATCGCGGTCGAGGATCAGGTGACGGGCGACCGTTTCGAATGGCGCGGGCGGCGGCAACACGTGCGGCTCAATCCCCATTCGCTGCCCTTCGCGATCTGGCGCATCTCGCCGGCCGGAGGTTTGCCGAAGCCTCGGCTCGCCGGGGAACAGTGAATGCGCGCACCGAACGACGGTGAACCGATAACAGGGCACATGGCCTACTAAGAGCACTTGGAGCAAACCGTGGATACAAGGGTGAAGCGCAATAAGAAGACATCGCTGCTGAGCGATGATCCGCTCTGGTACAAAGACGCAATCATTTATCAGGTTCACATCAAGTCGTTTTTCGATGCGAACAACGACGGCATCGGCGACTTCGCGGGCCTGCTCGCGAAGCTCGATTACATCGCGGAACTCGGCGTCGATGCGATCTGGCTGCTGCCGTTCTATCCCTCGCCGCGTCGCGACGATGGCTACGACATTGCCGACTATCGCAACGTGCATCCGGACTACGGCACGATCGCCGATGTCAAGCGCTTCATTCAGGAAGCGCATGCGCGCGGCATTCGCGTCATCACGGAACTGGTCATCAATCACACGTCGGACCAGCATCCGTGGTTTCAGCGCGCGCGGCGCGCCAAGCCGGGATCGAATCATCGCAACTACTACGTGTGGTCCGATACGGACAAGAAGTACGAAGAGACGCGCATCATCTTCATCGATTCGGAGCCTTCGAACTGGACGCACGATCCCGTTGCGGGCCAGTACTACTGGCATCGCTTCTATTCGCACCAGCCCGACCTTAACTTCGACAACCCTGCGGTCATCAAGGAAGTGCTCAGCGTGATGCGCTTCTGGCTCGACATGGGCATCGACGGTCTGCGGCTGGATGCGGTGCCGTATCTCGTCGAACGCGAAGGCACGAACAACGAGAATCTGCCGGAAACGCACGCCATCCTGAAGCAGATTCGCGCGACCATCGACGCCGAGTATCCGAACCGGATGCTGCTCGCGGAAGCAAACCAGTGGCCGGAAGACGTCAAGGAATACTTCGGCGACGAAGACGAATGCCACATGGCGTTCCACTTCCCGCTGATGCCGCGCATCTACATGTCGATTGCGAGCGAGGACCGCTTCCCGATCACGGACATCATGCGTCAGACGCCGGATCTCGCGGCCACGAATCAATGGGCGATCTTCCTGCGCAATCACGATGAACTCACGCTCGAGATGGTGACGGACTCCGAGCGCGACTATTTGTGGAACACGTATGCCGCCGATCGCCGCGCGCGGCTGAACCTGGGCATTCGCCGGCGTCTCGCGCCGCTGATGGAGCGCGACCGGCGGCGCATCGAACTCATCAACTCGCTGCTGCTGTCGATGCCCGGCACGCCCGTCATCTATTACGGCGACGAACTCGGCATGGGCGACAACATCCACCTCGGCGATCGCGATGGCGTGCGCACGCCGATGCAATGGTCGTCCGACCGCAATGGCGGCTTCTCGCGTGCCGACCCCGAGCAACTCGTGCTGCCGCCGGTGATGGGCTCGCTCTATGGCTATGACGCGGTCAACGTCGAATCGCAAAGCCGCGATCCGCATTCGCTGCTGAACTGGACGCGCAAGATGCTCGCGGTGCGCCGCTCGAAGCATGCATTCGGGCGCGGCTCGATCCGCTTCCTGAAGCCGAGCAACCGCAAGATTCTCGCGTATTTGCGCGAACTGGAAGGCGAGCCGCCGGTGCTGTGCGTCGCGAACCTCTCGCGTGCGCCGCAAGCGGTGGAACTCGATCTGTCGGAATTCGCGGGCTCGGTGCCGCTCGAAATGACGGCGGATTCGCCGTTCCCCGCCATCGGCCAACTAACGTATCTGCTGACCTTCCCGCCCTATGGCTTTTTGTGGTTCCAGCTCTGCCCCGGCAACATGCGGCCCGCATGGTCGCAGGCGCCGTCAGAGCAATTGCCGGAGTTCGTAACAATGGTCATTCGCGCGGGACAAACGGGACCGACGCCGGAGAACGTGCGTCTTCTGGAATCCGAAGTATTGCCGAGCTATCTCAGCAAGCGCCGCTGGTTCGCGTCGAAGGACCAGAAGCTGCATGCAGTGCGCCTCGCCGCGCTGACGACGATCGAAGGCGCAGGCTTCGCCTTCACCGAGATCGAAGCGGACGTCGGCAAGCACACCGAGCGTTACGTGCTGCCGCTTTCGATTGCGTGGGGCACGGAAACGACTTCGCCGCTCTACATGCAGCTTGCGCTCGCTCGCGTGCGCAGGGGCCGTACGATCGGCCATATCACCGATGCGTTCGCGGTGCCGCAGTTCACCTACGGCATCTTGCGCAAGCTCAAGCAACGCGCCGTGGTGCCGACCGTGCAGAAGAGCGAGATTCGCTTCATTCCGACGGAGCGCTTCGACGAGCTCGACATGAATCCGGCATCGCCGCCGGAAATCCGCTGGCTTGCGGCCGAGCAAAGCAACAGCTCGCTCGTGATCGGCGACAAGATCGTGCTGAAGCTCGTGCGGCGCGTGGTCGGCGGCATTCATCCGGAAGCGGAGATGAGCCGCTATCTGACGAAGCTCGGCTATGCGAACACCGGCCCGCTGTATGGCGAAGTGGTGCGCGTCGATCCGCAGGGCGTGCCGCATACGCTCGTGATCCTGCAGGGCTTCGTCGACAATCAGGGCGATGCGTGGAACTACGCGCTCGATTATCTGCGCCGTGTCGTCGATGAACTCGCGGTCACCGGCGAAACCGACGACGCCAAGCCCGACCAGGCCGTGCAGGCAGGCGGCTTCGAAGGCTACGGCAACATCGCGGGCATCATCGGCAAGCGGCTCGGCGAACTGCACGTCGCACTCGCCACGCCGACCGATGACGAAGCGTTCTCGCCGCGCCGTGCTACGGCCAAGGACGTGAAGGGCTGGGTGGACGGCACGCTGCAACTGCTCACGAGCGCGCTCGACATCCTCGAGCAGAAGGCGGCGAGCTTCAACGAGCACGATCGGGGGCTCGCGCAAAGCCTGCTTGATCGTCGCGAGATGCTGATCAACGCCGTGAAGAAGCTCGTTCCTTCGGATGCCGATGCACTTTGCACGCGCATCCACGGCGACTTCCATCTGGGTCAGGTGCTGATGGCGCAAGGCGATGCGTATCTGATCGACTTCGAAGGCGAGCCCGCGCGCACGCTCGAGGAGCGCCGCCGCAAAACGAGTCCGCTGCGCGACGTCGCCGGCCTGCTGCGTTCGCTGTCGTACGCGAGCGCCGCGGCGCAACCGACGACCGAAAACGCGCCTGCACAGACGGCCGATCGCAAGCGCGCGCTGTTCGAAAGGATGCGCGCGTTCGCCGAAGAGAAGTTCCTGCGGCAGTACCGGCAGGCTATCGAGACATCGCCCGAGACGATTGCGGATCAGCGCGTCTTCTCGGCCCTGCTCGATCTCTTCCTCATCGAGAAAGCCGCTTACGAGATCCGTTACGAAGCCGCGAACCGGCCGACGTGGATCGGCCTGCCGCTGCGCGGTCTCGCATCGCTTGCGAGCCGGCTGCTCGGCGACACCGGCGCGCCGCCCGCGCCCGGCACGCGTCACGTGACCGACGCCACCAAGGACAATCCGGATGGAACCCACCATGAATAACCGTAGCGACGCGGGATCGGACACGCGTAACCCGGCGCATGGCCTCAATCCGCTCGACATCGATGCGCTCGTGGAAGCGCGGCACCCCGATCCGTTCTCGATGCTCGGCCTGCATCAAACCGAGCACGGCTATGTCGTGCGCGCGTTCCTGCCGAATGCGTCCGGTGTAAGTGTCGTCGATGCATCGAACGGCGAGCCGTTGGGCCAGCTCACGCGCATCCACGATGCGGGGCTTTTCGCGGGCTATGTCGAACGTCCCGCTACGTATCGGCTGGTGATCGACTGGCACGGCACGCCGCAGGAAACGTACGACACCTACTCCTTCGGCCCCGTGCTGTCCGATGAGTGGCTCGATCGCCTGTCGCGCGCCGATCCCTATGCGGTGCTCGAATGTCTCGGCTCGCGGCCGATCACGCATGGCGGCGTGGCGGGCGTGCGCTTCGCGGTGTGGGCGCCGAATGCGCGGCGCGTGTCGGTGGTCGGCGACTTCAACACGTGGGATGGCCGTCGTCATCCGATGCGTCTGCGCCATAACGCCGGCGTGTGGGAGTTGTTCATCCCGGGCATCGGCGCGGGCACGCGCTACAAGTACGAGATCGTCACGCGCGAAGGCCATACGCTGCCGCTGAAGGCCGATCCCTGCTCGATGCAGAGCGAGAAGCCGCCATCGACGGCATCGGTGGTGGCGGATGCCGACGCCATCGATCATTACGCATGGACCGACGATGAATGGATGAACACGCGCGGCGCGAAGCAGACCCCGCAAGCGCCGATCGCCATTTACGAAGCGCACGCGGAGTCATGGCTACGCGTGCCGGAGGAAGGCAATCGCGGCATGAATTGGCACGAGCTTGCCGAGCGTCTGATTCCGTATGTGAAGACGATGGGCTTCACGCATATCGAGTTCATGCCGGTGGCGGAGCATCCGTTCGGCGGCTCGTGGGGTTATCAGCCGCTCGGGCAATTCGCGCCTTCTGCGCGCTTCGGCACGCCGGAGCAATTCGCGGAGTTCGTGAATCGCGCGCATGAGGCGGGGATCGGCGTAATTATCGACTGGGTGCCCGCGCATTTTCCGAACGATGCGCATGGCCTCGTGGAATTCGACGGCACGCCGCTTTACGAGCATGCCGACCCGCGCGAGGGCTATCACCAGGACTGGAACACGATGATCTACAACCTCGGCCGCAACGAGGTGAGCGCGTTCCTGATCGCATCGGGGCTGGCGTGGCTGAAGCGCTATCACGTCGATGGCTTGCGTGTCGATGCAGTGGCGTCGATGCTGTATCGCGACTATTCGCGCAAGGCGGGCGAGTGGGTGCCGAACATCTATGGCGGCAGAGAGAATCTGGAGTCGATTGCATTCCTGAAGCGCTTGAATCAGGAAGTGCGGCACATTCCGGGCGCGATCACGATTGCGGAAGAGTCGACGGCATGGCCCGGCGTGACGGCGAGCGTGGAGAGCGGCGGACTGGGTTTCGACTTCAAGTGGAACATGGGGTGGATGCACGACACGTTGCATTACATGCAGGAAGACCCGGTGTATCGGCAGTATCACCATCACCTTTTCACGTTCGGCATGGTGTATGCCTATTCCGAGCGATTCGTGCTGCCGCTTTCGCACGATGAAGTGGTGCATGGGAAGGGATCGCTGATCGGAAAGATGCCCGGGGACCGGTGGCAGAAGTTCGCTAATTTGCGGGCTTATTTGAGCTTCATGTGGACGCATCCGGGGAAGAAGCTGCTGTTCATGGGCGGTGAGTTCGGGCAGGTGGCGGAATTCAATCACGATGCATCGCCGCATTGGCATTTGCTCGATGATCCGTTCCACGGCGGGTTGCAGAAACTCGTGCGCGATTTGAATATGCTCTATGTGGGCGAGCCTGCGTTGCACAAGCTCGATAGCGATCCGCGGGGGTTCGAGTGGATTGTCGGCGATGACAACGCCAATAGTGTGTTTGCTTATCGGCGGACGGATGCCGAGGGGCGCGAGCTGGTCGTGGTTTGCAACATGACGCCGGTGCCTCGGGAGGGATATCGCGTTGGGCTGCCTCGCGGCGGGCGGTGGAGTGAAGTGCTCAATTCGGATGCTTCCGTCTATGGTGGGTCGAATACCGGGAACGGGGGGGTTATTCATGCCGATGACATGTTCAGTCATGGGCGGCAGCAGTCTGCTGCACTGACTTTGCCTCCTTTGGCTACTATTGTTTTGCGGGCTGATTGAGTTTTTATGGGCTTAGTAATTTCGTGTCGGTCTATTAGGTCGCTCCGGGGAGGGGCGAGCCAATAGGTCGACACGAATACAAGTTCAACGTCCCGAGAAGGCCGACCCCCAAGCGCCGCCAAGCGCATCAGAAAAAATAGCAAACCATGCCCAACGCACTCCCCGATAAGTTACTCCCGGGCGCCCCCTACCCGCTCGGAGCCAACTGGGACGGACTCGGCGTCAACTTCGCGGTATTCAGTTCGAATGCTCACCGCATCGAGGTGTGTCTATTTGACAGCACCGGCCGCAAGGAGTTGATGCGCTTCGACCTGCCCGAATGCACCGACGAAGTCTGGCACGGCTATCTGCCCGGCGCACATCCCGGCACCGTCTACGGATTCCGCGCCCACGGTCCCTATCAGCCGCAGCAAGGGCATCGCTTCAATCCGCACAAGCTCTTGCTCGATCCCTACGCGAAGAAACTCGTCGGCCCCTGGCGATGGTCCGACGCCCTCTTCGGCTATCGCGTGCATTCGAATCGCCTCGACATGTCGATGGACCGGCGCGACTCCGCGCCCGCCATGCCCAAATGCATCGTCACCGACGACGCCTTCGACTGGTCCCGCGACGTGCGCCCCGATACGCCGTGGGGCGAAACCATCATCTACGAAACGCACGTGCGCGGTGCATCCATGAAGCGCAACGATATCCGCCAGCACGAACGCGGTTCGTTCGCGGCACTGTCATCGCCGTGGTTCATCGAGCACTTGCAAAAGCTTGGCATCACGGCCGTCGAATTTCTGCCCGTGCATGCGTTTCTCAACGACCGCTTTCTCGTCGAACGCGGACTGCGCAATTACTGGGGCTACAACACCGCCGCCTTCTTCGCGCCCGAGCCGTCGTATCTGTCGACGCATCGGCTCAACGAAATGCGCATCGCCGTGCGCCAGTTGCACGCGGCAGGCATCGAAGTCATTCTCGATGTCGTCTACAACCACACTTGCGAAGGCAGCGAACTCGGGCCGACGGTCTCATGGCGCGGGCTCGACAACGCCAGCTACTATCGCCTCGTTCCCGGCGACGAACGGCACTACATCAACGATACAGGCTGCGGAAACACGGTCAATCTCTCGCATCCGCGCGTGCTGCAAATGGTGATGGACTCGCTGCGCTACTGGTCCACCGCGTTCAACATCGACGGCTTCCGTTTCGATCTCGGCGTCACCCTCGGGCGCGAAGGCCACGGCTTCGATCCCGGCTCCGGCTTCTTCGATGCAATCCGGCAAGATCCCATTCTCTCGACGCGCAAGCTCATATCGGAGCCGTGGGATATCGGTCCCGATGGCTATCAGGTCGGCAATCATCCACCCGGTTTCGCCGAATGGAACGACAAGTTCCGCGACGGCGTGCGGCGCTTCTGGCGCGGCGATGCAGGCACGCGCCCCGATCTCGCGGCGCGTCTGACCGGCTCGGCTGAACTGTTCAATCGCCGCTTCAGAAAGCCGTGGGCATCCGTGAACTTCGTCGCTTCGCATGACGGCTTCACACTCGCCGATGTCACCGCGTACACGCAGAAGCACAACGAAGCAAATCAGGAAGGCAATAACGACGGCCACAACGAGAATTGCAGCGCGAACTGGGGCGTGGAAGGTCCGACCGACGATCCCGCGATTCTCGATATCCGCGGACGCGTTGCCCGCTCGATGCTCGCGACGACGCTGCTGTCGCTCGGCACGCCGATGATGCTCGGCGGCGACGAATTCCTTCGCACGCAGCACGGCAACAACAACGCGTATTGCCAGGACAACGAGATCTCGTGGATGGACTGGGACGCCGCTCGTAGCCCGCGCGGCGTCGAAATGACGGAGTTCGTCGCGCGCGTGATCGCGCTGCGCAAAAAGTACCCGGTGCTGCGCGAGACGCGTTTTCTCTATGGCGATCGCGAAGTGCTGCCCGGCCTCTACGACGTGAGCTGGTTCGACGAACGCGGCAACGCGCTTGCGATAGAAGCATGGCAAGACCCGGAAGGACGGGCTCTGGTCCTGCGTCGCGCGGGGCCGGGACTCACGGGCGAAATCGATGTCGTCCTGCTCATGATCAACGGCTCCGCGCAGCCGCTCACGTTCGCACCGCCCGCGCCGCACTTGGAATGGAACGTGCTCCTGGATAGCGCGGAGCCCGACGCTGTCGAGAGACCGCTCGTCGGGAGCGAACTGGAACTGGCCGCGCACAGCATCGTCGTGCTGCTCGCGCAGCCGGCCGGCGAAGCGGACTGGCAAGCCGTATGGATGGCGGGCGCCCATCAAGGCCCGCGTCTTCTGACCGCCCTGCCGCCGGACCCCGGAACGCTGCCATCGCATCAGACGCCGGAGACCGATTCGACGTCCTAGCGAAGCATCGCGTCATGCATCGAGGCTCGCGCGGCAGGCATCACATCAAAGTGGCAATGCGTTAGCAACCAGGCACGAAATCATGTCCGAACGTCCGATCGATCCTCACAAGCACCAACACGCGCATTGCCTTCCCTTCGGCGCGCATCTCACGGGCCCGGAGCGCGAGCATCCGCGCACGCGCTTTCGCTTTTGGGCACCGTCGCGCGACCACGTGCAAGTGGAGCTTCAGCGTCCCGGCAGCGCGACGCCCGATGTCATCGACATGCAAGCGACCGGCGACGGCTGGTTCGAAGCGGAAGCCGATGCCGGCGCGGGCACGTTGTATCGCTATCGCCTCGACGAAAACCTCGCGGTGCCCGATCCCGCATCGCGCTTTCAGCCGCAGGACGTGAATGGGCCGAGCGAGGTCGTCGATCCGCGCGCCTATCGCTGGACCAACACGGACTGGCACGGCCGTCCGTGGGAAGAGACCGTGCTCTATGAACTGCACGTCGGCGCAATGGGCGGCTACGCGGGCGTCACCGCGCGCCTGCCGGAACTCGCGCAACTGGGCATCACGGCCATCGAACTGATGCCGCTGAATGACTTCTCCGGCACGCGCAACTGGGGCTATGACGGCGTGCTGCCCTATGCACCCGATTCGACCTATGGCCGCCCCGAAGAACTTAAGCAACTCATCGACACCGCGCATGGCCTCGGCCTCATGGTGTTTCTCGATGTCGTCTATAACCACTTCGGCCCGGACGGCAATTATCTGCACGCCTATGCGAAGACCTTCTTCCGCGAAGGCGTCGATACGCCATGGGGTCCGGCGATCGACTTCGAACGTCCGCAAGTGCGTGACTTCTTCTTCGACAACGCGCTCTACTGGCTCAACGAGTATCGCTTCGATGGTCTGCGCCTCGATGCAGTGCACGCGATCAACGACGACGAATGGCTGCGAGAACTCGCGGACCGCGTGCGCAGTTCCGTCGAAGATCAACGTCATGTACATCTCGTGCTAGAGAACGAACACAACACGGCGAATCTGCTGGAGACGCACTTCAACGCGCAATGGAGCGACGACGCGCACAACACGCTGCATGTGCTCCTGACCGGCGAGAGCGAAAGCTATTACGGCGCGTATTCGGAGCAGCCCATCGAGAAGCTCGCGCGTGTGCTGTCGGAAGGCTTCGTGTATCAGGGCGATCCGTCGCCGATTCACGACGGCGCGCCGCGCGGCGAAAAGAGCGCCCACCTGCCGCCGACCGCTTTCGTGATGTTTTTGCAGAATCACGATCAGGTCGGCAATCGCGCGATGGGCGAACGTCTGCGCTCGCTCACCGACGATCAGTCGCTCTTTGCCGCGACCGGACTTTTGCTGCTTTCCCCGCAAATACCGATGATTTTCATGGAGGAGCAATACGGCTCCAAGCAGCCGTTCCTGTTCTTCACCGACTATCACGACGAACTCGCCGATGCGGTCCGCGAAGGCCGCCGCCGCGAGTTCGCAAAGTTCTCCGCATTCGCCGACGAAAAGCGCCGCGCGCAGATTCCCGATCCGAACGACAAGCGCACGTTCGAGATGTCGTCGCCCAGTGTGGCGAACAAGAGCGATGAACTCGACAGGCTCGACTGGCTGCACTTCTATCGCTCCGCGCTGACGGTGCGCGCGAAGCTCGTCACGCCGCGTCTGAAAGGCGCGAAGGCGCTGGGCGCGACGGTGCTCGGCGAGAAGGCGGTCGTCGCG
This sequence comes from Caballeronia grimmiae, assembly GCF_000698555.1. GTDB lineage: Bacteria > Pseudomonadota > Gammaproteobacteria > Burkholderiales > Burkholderiaceae > Caballeronia > Caballeronia grimmiae. Next base: position 14,794 of record NZ_JFHE01000033.1, read on the forward strand.
CGATGGAAGCTCGGCGACGGCGAAACGCTGACCATTGCGCTCAATCTCGCCGATGCGCCCGTCGCGCTGACCGATGCGCCGCAAGGCAAGGTCGTCTTCGAAACGCCCGCCCGTGCGCAGGATCGCGCGAGCGAAGGCGAACTGAGCGCGCGCACGTTCGTCGCATGGATCACCGGCGAAGTGAATGAATACGCGATCGCGCACGATGCGCGTCATCTGGAACCGATCGAAGGACAACGCACGTGAACGTGAACCAGCAAAAGGATGCGCGTCCACGCTCGGCGCTCGAAACGCTCGCGGAACGCGCGGGATTCGAAGTCGAATGGCAGGACGCGCACAAGACCACCCAACGTGTGCCCGAGAATACGTTGCGCATCCTGCTCGAGAAGCTCGGCCTGCCATGCGGCAACGCCACGCAGATCAAGCAGAGCATGGCCGCCGTCGATGCCGAAGCGAGCGGACGCAAGCTGCCGCCGCTCATCACGGCCGAAGTGGATCGCGGCATTGCGCTGCCGGTGTCGGTGGCGAAGTCGGGCGCGCGCTATCGCGTCGAGCTCGAAAGCGGCGAAATCATCGACGGGCGTTTTACATCGCCCAAAGGCGAAACTGCGTTGCTTGCGCCGATTGCGGAGCCGGGCTATCACACGCTCGTCATCAACGACCATCGCACTACGCTGGCCGTTGCCCCGGCACGCTGCTATACGATCGACGATGCCTGGCGCTCGCTCAACGAAGACGCGCAAGAAGCGCCGCCGCTCTTTGGCATCGCGGCGCAGGTGTATGGCTTGCGCCGCACCGGCGACGGCGGCATCGGCGATTTCACGGCGCTCGCATCGCTTGCGACGAAGGCGGCGAAGCACGGCAGTCACGCGCTCGCCATCAGTCCGATGCACGCGATGTTCAGCGCGGAGCCGAACAAGTACAGCCCGTATTCGCCGTCGTCGCGGCTCTTTTTCAACATCGCGCACATCGACCCGGCTGCGGTACTTGGTGCGCCCGCTGCGCGCGCCGCGATCGAAAAAGCAGGCGTCGCCGATGAACTCGCCGAACTGGAACGCTTGCCGCTGATCGACTGGCCCCGTGCGATGAAAGCGCGGATTGCAGTGTTGCGCGCGCTCTTCGATGCGTTCTCGCAAGATAGCGACTCGGCATTCGCGAAGGACTTTGCGTCGTTCGTGAAAGAAGGCGGACGCCCGCTCGAAGACCACGCGCGATTCGAAGCCCTGCAAGCCGAACAGATCGCGCAGAACGGCGAAGGCCACTGGCGCAACTGGCCCGAAGCTTTGCGCGATCCGCGCAGCGATGCGGTCGCCGCGTTTGCGGAAGCGAACCGGCGCGAAGTGGACTTCTTTCTCTTCACGCAATGGCTCGCGGCCAAAGGTCTGATGCATGCCCAGCACGCGGCGCGCGATGCGGGCATGGCTGTCGGTCTCGTCGCGGACCTGGCCGTCGGATGCGATAGCGCGGGCAGTCACGCATGGTCGTATCGCGATGAGATGCTCACGGGCGTGTCCGTCGGCGCGCCGCCCGATCTCTTCAATCAGGCGGGGCAATCATGGGGTCTCACGACGTTTTCGCCTCGCGCGATGCGCATGCAGGGCTTCTCGGCGTTCATCGACATGTTGCGCTGCTCGTTCGCGCAAGCCGGCGGCATTCGCATCGATCATATCCTCGGTTTGCGGCGGCTCTGGCTCGTGCCTGAAGGCGAAAGCGCGAAGGATGGTGCGTATCTGCGTTATCCGATCGACGACCTGTTGCGGCTGATTGCGCTGGAATCGTGGCGGCATCGCGCGATCGTCGTCGGTGAAGACCTCGGCACGGTGCCGCCCGGCTTCAGCGAGCGACTGCAGGAGCACGGCTTGCTAGGTATTCGTGTGCTGTGGTTCGAACGTGCTGAGGAGGGCGAAGGATTCAAGCCACCTCGCGAATGGAGCAACGGCGTGACGGCAACCACGACGACGCACGACCTGCCCACCGTCACCGGATGGTGGCGCGGCGAGGATATCGAATGGCGCTCGAAGATCGGCCAGACGATGGCGCGCGACGATGGCCGCGATCCCGTCGAAGTCGCGATGGAAGAGCGCGGTGAAGATCGCGCGCATCTGTGGCGCGCGTTTCAGGAGGCGGGCGTCGCGCCTGCGAATGTAGAAGCGCCGCCGGTCGATAACGCGCCCGTGGATGAAGCGCTTGCCTTCGTCGGCATGACGCCTGCCCCGCTCGTCACGTATCCGCTCGAAGATTTGCTCGGCCTCGCGGAGCAGCCGAATTTGCCCGGCTCGATCGACGAGCACCCGAACTGGCGGCGCCGTCTTACGCTGCCGGTCGATGAACTGTTTCTCGACGATGCCTTTTGTGATCGCCTTCTCGCCGTGGATTCAGCCCGCAAGCGCGCCTTTCACCCCGATAACTCAGATACCCCAAAGCCCGAATCGCCATGACCGTACCGCGCTCCACGCTAAGGCTCCAGCTTCACAAGGACTTCACGTTCGACGACGCCGCCGCGCAAGTGGACTATTTCGCGTCGCTCGGCGTGAGCCATGCGTATGCATCGCCGATCACGACTGCAACATCCGGCTCCACGCACGGCTATGACACCGTGGACTACACGAAGGTCAATCCCGAGCTTGGCGGCGAAGAAGGCTTGCGCCGCTTCGTCGAAAAGCTCCGCGCGCACGACATGGGTCTGATCGTCGATGTCGTGCCCAATCACATGGGCGTCGGCGGGTCGGAGAACGCGTGGTGGCAGGATATCCTCGAATGGGGACGGCATGCGGCGCACGCGCGTTTCTTCGATGTCGACTGGCATTCGCCCGATCCCGCACTGCGCGGCAAGGTGCTCGCGCCGTTTCTCGGCGCGGCGTACGGCGAAGAGTTGCAGGGCGGCAAGATCAAGCTTGCGTATCGCGCGGACGAGGGGCGCTTCGTCATTGAGTATTACTCGCATGTGTTCCCTGTCTGCCCGGTCGACTACCCTTCCGTGCTCCAGGAAGCGCCCGAGCTTGCGCAGCGTTTCAGCGGCCTGACGACGCAGCCCGCCGATCAGCCGCGCGCCGCCGAAGCGCGCACCGCGCTCGTGACCATCGCGCAGACCGAAGGCGGGCAGGCCGCGATTGCCGCCGTGCTCGCGGCGCATTCGTCCGAGACGCAAGCGGGACGCGAGCGTTTGCATCGACTGCTCGAACGGCAGCACTACCGGCTTGCGTGGTGGCGCACCGCGGCGGACGAAGTGAACTGGCGGCGCTTCTTCGATGTGAGCACGCTCGGCGGCGTGCGCGTGGAGCGGCCTGAAGTGTTCGAGGCATCGCATGCGCTCATTTTCCGGCTCTTTACTGAGGGGCTGATCGATGGAGTTCGCATCGATCACGTCGATGGCCTCGCGGAGCCGCGCGAGTATTGTCAGCGTTTGCGTGCGCGGCTCGAAGAGCTATCCGCTGAACGTCCGGAGGCGTTGCGCCACGGCAGTAGCCGCACTTATTTCGTAGTCGAGAAGATCCTGGCGCGCGGTGAGCCGCTTCGCCGCGACTGGGAAGTGGATGGCACGACCGGTTACGACTTCATGAACGATGTCGGCGCGTTGCTGCACGATCCGGCGGGCGCGGAGCCGCTCGCGGCGTTGTGGGCCGAGATCACCGGCAAGAGCAGCGAGTTCGCCGACGAAGCGTTGATCGCACGACGCAAGATATTGGCGGAGAATCTCGCGGCGGAACTGGATCGCGTGACGCGTGCGTTGCATCGTATTGCGCGTGATGCGCAGAGCACGCGCGATTTCACGTTCACGTCGATTCGTCGCGTCGTCGCGGAACTGGTCGTGCATTTTCCGGTGTATCGAATCTATCCGGTTGGCGGCGTGCGCAGTGCCGAAGACGAGCGTTATTTCTCGCAGGCGCTCGAGAAGGCGCGTGCATCGCTCGCTCGCGCGGATCACGTCATCCTCGATCAGGTCGCGCAATGGCTCGGCGGCAAGTTGCCGGAAGAGACGGCGGCGGCTGATCGCAACGAAAGGAACGATCGTCAGCGGGAGCGTGCTGTTGAGCGTGGCCGCGATCGCGATCGCAATCAGGCGCAGGCGGGACCCAATCCGCAGGCTTCGACTGGCTCGCAACGGCGCGCGGCGCAGACTTTGTTCTCGCAACTGACGTCGCCGGTCGCGGCGAAGGCGGTCGAGGATACGGCGTGTTATCGCTATGGCCGGCTCATCTCACGCAACGAAGTGGGTGCCGATCCGGGCGAGTTCGCGTTGTCGGTCGAGGAGTTTCACAAAGGCAATAGCGAGCGTCTCGCCGACTTTCCGCATGCGATGCTTTGCACCGCGACGCACGATCACAAGCGCGGCGAGGACGTTCGCGCGCGCATTGCCGCATTGAGCGAGATTCCCGATGAATGGGCCGCGACGCTCAAGGCATGGTCGACTTTGAACACGCCGTTGCGGCGCGGGGCGGGCGATGGTCACGACTGGGCGCCCGGCCCGGCTGCCGAAGCGATGCTCTATCAAACGCTCGTGGGCTGCTGGCCGCTCACCCTCGCCCCGGATGACGAAGCCGGCGTTCAGGAACTGGCCGAGCGCGTGGCGCAGTGGCAGTTGAAGGCTTTGCGCGAGGGCAAGCTGCGCACGAGCTGGTTCGCGCCGGACGAGGCGTATGAGCAGGCGTGCCGTGACTTCCTGTTCGATATCGTTTCGCCGCAGCGGCGTAATGGCTTCTTGCAGGAGTTGTCGTCGTTCGTTGCGCGGATCGGGCCGGTCGGTGCGATCGACAGTTTTCAGCAGACGCTGCTGCGTCTTACCGCGCCTGGCGTGCCGGATCTTTATCAGGGCACGGAGCTGTGGGACTTCAGTCTGGTAGATCCAGATAATCGCCGGCCGGTGGATTATGCGTTGCGTCGCCGGTGGCTCGAAGAGATCGACGAGAAGGGACCGCCTTCGGAGCAAATGTCTAATTGGCGCGATGGCCGCGTGAAGCTCGGACTCGTGCGGCGGGCGCTTGCTTTGCGCAAGCATTGCGAATCGCTGTTTGCGCAAGGGGAATATTTGCCTCTGACCGTGCAGGGGGAACATGCGAAGCATGTGATCGCTTATGCGCGGCATGCTGGCAGTGCTTATGCGGTCGTTATCGCTACGAGGCTTTCTGCGTCGTTGCTTGGCGATCAGCGTGATGTGCCGCTCGTTGAACCTTCGGTTTGGGGCGATACGTACGTCGTGCTGCCGGAGGCGCTTCACTCGCGGGCGTTGTTCGACTGGCTCAGTCCTAATGCGCCCAAGGGCGATGGCGAGCGGCTTTTCTTGCGCGATGCGTTGGGGGCTATGCCAGTGGCGTTGCTCGTGGAGGAAGGGGTGCCGGGGTGCGGAGCGTGTGAATAGTTCGGTATTGGCCGGGTTGGTCGCTCCTTTCCCGGGGCGGGGGTTGTTGTTTGCTGACTTGAGTCGACGCCCCTTTTCATCGCGCTACTTGCTTTCATGTCGGTCTATTTGCTCGCCCCGCCGGGGCGCACTAATAGACCGACGCGAATGATACGAAGCCGAATCAAGAAAACAAAAAACCCGCCGCCTAAGCAAAAGCCTCCTCCTCACGAGGATAAACCCGAACCAGCACAATCCGGGGCCCATTCATCTTCTTGACGACGATATCGAACCGATCGAACGCAACGCGTTGCCCCTCCGACGGCAAATCGCCAAGCGCATTGATGACTAGCCCCCCGACCGATTCCGCCCGCCCTTCATCGATATCGATCCCCAGCGCGCGCTCCAGCGATACAACCGGCAACGAGCCCTTGCCCATCAAAGTGCCATCGTCCATACGCGACCAGTCCGCATCGCCCTGACGGAACTCATCGTGAATCTGGCCCACCAGCGCACCGAGCAAGTTATCGAGCGTGATAAAGCCAATCGGCTTCGCCCCCTTCCTCCCGACAAGCGCGAAATGCGGCGCACCCTTGCGAAAGCGCCTGAACAACTCCAGCGCCGATAGATTCGGCGCAACATACTGCACCGGCCGCGCATAACGCGACAGCTTTTCCAGTTTCTCGCCATCCTTGCTGAAACTGAAGCTGAACGTCTTGCTCCCGCCATCGCGCGCAAGCAATAAGTCCTTCAGATGGATCATGCCGATCACTCGCTCACCCGATCCATCCGCATACAACGGATATCGGCTGAAGCGATGCCGCGCAATCACCGCAAGATTCTCGCGCACCGATAAATCATTGCGCAGACCGACAAGCTCATGCCCCGGCCGCATCAGGTCGGACACCGTCATGCGGCTGAAATCGAGCGAATGCGCAATGGTGTTCCACTCATCCGCGTTATACGACGATGCTCCGCCAAGCCGGCGCCCGCGCAAGATCAGCTTGAGTTCATCGGTCGAGTAATGTGCGTCATGGCCATGCTCGGCCGATATTCCAAAAAGCCGCAAAACCAGATTCGCGCTGGAATTCAGCACCCAGATAAACGGGTACATCAGCCAATAGAAACCGTAAAGCGGCGTGGCAAGCCACAATCCCACCTGCTCGGCACGACGAATCGCCCATGACTTCGGCGCAAGTTCGCCAACGACGATGTGCAGGAACGAAATGACCGTGAACGCGAAGAACAGCGAGATGGAGTCGACGAGCCGCTCCGACTCCACGCCGATCAGCGCGAAAAGCGGATGCAGCACCGATGCGAAAGCGGGCTCGCCAATCCATCCGAGCCCGAGCGATGCCAGCGTAATGCCCAACTGACATGCGGAGAGATAGGCGTCGAGTTGCCCGTGAACTTTCGCGAGCAGCCGGCCCGGCAGACCGTTGGTCCTGGCAATGGCCTTGACACGCGTCGCCCTGAGTTTGACGAGCCCGAATTCAGCAGCGACGAAAAAGCCATTCAGGGCGACGAGCAACAATGCGCCGATCAGCGCGACAACCTGAGCCAAAGCAACTCTCTTCGAAAGTGGAAAGCGTCAGTATATGGGCGACAGGCAATCGAAAGTCAAATTACATCCCGGCAACCGCGATCCGCGCCGATAGCACCACCTCCGTGCCATCGACGATATTCGCATGTTCGAACGCACCACCGTGCGCTTCGGTCACGCGCTTGCACAGCGCGAAGGCCCACGCAATCCGCCCGCCCTCGCGCGGCTCGAGCGCCTGCCGTCGCGCAAAGGCTTCGAGCGCGTGCGGCGCCGATGCATCCGTGAGCGCCTTGGCCGATGCCGTGAATCGCACGTCCGTGCGCCACATGTTCCCCTCGATCACGCTCGCGACCTGCACGGTCGTATCGCGCGCGCTGGCTTCGACCGCGAACGTCAACATGAGCCACAGCATCTGCGTGAGGCGCTCGGCATCGCCTTCGACCTGCTCCTCCGCAAGCGGAGATTCAACCGTGATAGCGACGCCACGCTGCAGCGCAAGGCTGCCCTTCGCAAGCGACACGCTTTTATCCAGCACTGACCGGACGGCCACGGGCGCAAGCGACAACGCGAGCGCCTTGGTTTCGGCACGCGTCGTATCGACGGATTGCTCGATCAGCTTCACCTGCTGCTCGACACCCGAACGTATGCCCGCAAGCGCGCGCTGCGCGGCGGGATCCTTGGCGTCGACCTTTCGTTCCAGCACGTAACCCCAGCTATGAATCGCATTGAGCGGTCCGCGCAAGTCATGCGACACGACCGACAAGACATGATCGCGCATGAAAAGCGATGCCTCTGCCCGCAAATGCGCAAAGCGCTCGGCTTTCCCTTGCGTCTGTGAAGCACCCGTGCAAGGCGAAACGACGAGCGTGACCGATTCATTCGAAGGCAGCGCAAGAATGGCGAAGTTGCGCGTGGACTCGTCTTCTTCGATGGAAACCTGCGCTCGACGGATGCCGTTGCCAGCAAGCGCAGCATCCGCAGCCTCGGCGAGCGCAGCAACGAGCGGCTTCGGCAAGGACGTTTCAGTCAGGGCGCGGCCTGTGAGGCCGGCGGAGCCGGTATCGAAGATGTGTGCAAAGGCGGCGTCGGCAGAGAGGCAACGCTGGGCGGCATCGAGCACGAGCACGCCGTCATTTCCTGAAGCGGCCGGATCGATCTGCTGCGCGCCTCCGGGCTCGACCGTACTGGAGAAAGACGTGGTCACGGTTGTTGGTCCTTGCGTATATCGATGTTGCGGTTCATGTCGCCAAGAAACGGATGCTTGTCGGAGCCCGACCAAATCATTATATGTGAGCGCCTCTCCCGTTTGCGAAGCGTAAAACGCTTAATGCATCGAACCAGCAATCACCGTGCGCGGCTCTTTGCAATTGCCGTTGCGTTTCGTATATGCGGTTCAACACACCAAGGGGTCGGCGACGCGCCGGGGCATCGTGCGTCTTCGAACACTTTATCCTTACAAAGGACTATAAGCTGCTTCTCAAGATAGCGCACTGGTCGGCCGGCCCTGCAATAGCATGGGCCGCGACGGGGAGTCGAACTCCGATCAGCAACGCCGCTCTCGGCCACGGTAAGCCTTAATTCAAAACATCAACCGGGTACACGAGTCCATGAAACGCGCCCGCAGCGTCGCGCCGACATTGCTGTCGGTGATCATTCCCGCCTATAACGTCGAGCATTACATCGCCGCTTCCCTCGAATCGGCACTCTCGCAACCACGCGCCAACGAGATCGAAATCATCGTCATCGACGACGGTTCGACAGACCGCACACTGGAACGCATCCGCGAAGTTCAGCGCAGCGAGCGCGGACAGCATATTCAGGTGATTCACCAGGAAAACCGTGGTGTGTCGGCTGCCCGCAATCGGGCGATCGCGCTGGCGTCATCGCCGTTCATCGGATTTCTCGATTCCGACGATGTGTGGTCCGCCGATTTCACCGCGAAGATCATGCCGCTCCTCGACAGGAACGTGGCGGACATCATCGAGTTCAACGTCGGCATCATCAATTCGAATGGCAAGCTCATCGAGCATCTCGAGTTGGTCCACCGCGCCACGACCGGTCCCCGCACTTGCGATCTCAAAGCGCTGCTCGATTTCGCACGTGTTTATCAGGTCTTTCCCGTGGCGCGCGTGTACAGGCGCGAATTGTGGAACGGGATCGAATTTCCAGCGGGCCGCGTGTACGAGGACGCTTCCGCGATTCCGCTCGTTTATTCGCGTGCGCAAACGCTTTATCGCCTCGCCGACGATCTGTATTTTTATCGCCGGCGCGCGGGCAGCATCACCACCAAAGCGACGCCGTTCACGGTGATGAGTCTCACGACATGCGCGGAAGAAACACTCGCGCGCTGTAACGGCGGCCCGCTGGATACCTTCTGGCTCGCGATGTTCCATAAGGTGTTCGCGTATGCCTGCCATGAAGCCGCACGCGTCGATGCACGCGGCTTCGCGGAATCGATGCGAATGATGGAAGCGACCGCCGCGCGCTATCGCGTCTTTGCCGCGAATCGCACGGATACGCCTTCGGTGCTGCGCTTTCATACGCGAATCGTCGCGGACCGGCGCTGGTTCCAGACCAAGCGCATTGTGAAGCGCGTGCTCGGCAAGGAGCTGCGCGCGCCGTCGTCCGCGCCGCGCACCATCGCCACCGCCACCGCCAATCAATGACAAGAACGAATAACGAATAACAAGGCCAACACGAGGGCGTGACATGCAGATCTATCCGATAAGGCCCGGCTTCACGGCCGGCGACTGGTTCGAGCTTGCGGTGCAACCGGGCTCGCGGTTTTCCATCGCCATCTACCAGCAACGCAGCGATGAAGACCTGACGAGCGTTGGCGGTGTCGCCGTTCAACCGGGCGGCAGCGTGCGTGCCGAGATGATCAACGGCAGGATCGTGTTTCAGTCGCCGGGCAATCTCAAGCCCGTGCGTTTCGATGAAGACTGGCGTTGGCCCATCGTCACCATCAAGCCGAATAACGACGATCTCGAAAGCGGCGCGTATGTCGCGATCGCCTATGAAGTCGGCGCGAATGGCGAGCCGCTGACCGACCTCGGACGTCGCGTCGCTGCGCACAAGCCCATCTTTGCAGGGCCGCCCGATAGCGACAGCATGGCGCTCATCATCGCGAGGCCGCGCACGCCTTCCGCGGACATCGCGTATATCGTCCCGATCAATACATATCACGCGTATAACTCGATGGGCGGCGGATGCTATTACGGCGATCCGATCCATCGCACACAGGCGCAAACGCGCGTGAGCCTCCTGCGGCCGGGCGGCGGTCTTGGCGCTCAACTTGGCGAACCCGCCGATCCCTACGACATGCGCTCGCCGCGTCAGCAATTCACGCATTGGGACGCGAAATTCATTCGCTGGCTGCGAGCCGAAGGCATTGCGTGTGACTTCTATACCGATCACGATCTGCATCGCGGCTCGCACCTCAAACTCGAAGCCTATCGCTGCATGTTGAGCGTGGGGCATCATGAATACTGGAGCAAGGAGATGCGCGAGCATGTCGCGCGCTTCATCGCCGATGGCGGCAATCTCGCGATCTTCAGCGGCAATACCTGCTTTCGCCCGATCGATTACGCGGACGCACCCATCGACGGCGATTACGCGGTGATGAATCGACTCGGCGAGCAATGGCCGGGACACGACGAGTCGGATCTCATCGGCCTCTCGTATGGATACGGCGGCGGCAAATACGGCGTATGGAAACGCCTGCGCGGCGGCTGGATCAAGCGCGAGCGCGAAGCGATCGGCTACACCGTGCGCGATGCGAACCACTGGGTTTTCGGCGGCACGGGCTTGCGCAATGGACAAAGCTTCGGCGCAGTGGATCGGCTCGTCGGCTATGAAGTCGATGGCGTGCCGCCCGCGCCCAATGGTTTCGTCACGCTCGCGGATACGGTGAGACTCGAAGGCTGGGACATGGGCGGCATCGGTGCGATGGGTGTGTATCGGCCGAATCGCGACGGCAGCGTCAAGCAAGGGCTCGTATTCAACGGCGGCACGACTGACTGGGCCCGCGTGCTAATGGACAAACACGCTGAAAGCCGCCTCGTCGTGGACCAGATCACGCGCAATGTGGTGCGCCGGTTCATCGGCTTGCCGCCGCATCATATCGTGCGTTCGGATGCGATCATCGACAGCACCGAACGAGGCGCACGGAAGATAGCCGACAACGCATCGGCCTGAGCGATTTGCCCGCCGGAGCCGCGCGGCCCGGCGGTCGTTTTTCCCGCACAGCACATCGCGCGGAGAATTTGCGTGTGCAAACCCACTGAAGATTTATTTTTTTTCCGGTTTAATGCTCGCTGCGGACGCGTCGCGTCATCCCCGGCGGCTGGTCAATGGCGCCGCACTGACGCGCAGTCGTTCCAGCGTTGCTTCACCTCTCGCAATGCCCCTTTCGCATCCGCTGTCAGGCCAAGGCACGGACGCTTTACCCTCCTTGGCCGTGCGCCTCTGCCATGAAGGAATAACGCCGGACGAAACTATTCGTCTCGGGCGTTGTCATGGAAATGCCCGGTTGAAAGGGCAAAAATGCAGAAGGCAGCACTTTTTGCGTCATCGACACCAGGGCAGCAATTCAAGTCGGGAAAAATCGCTCAATGGCATCTTTTCGAAAGAACTTCACCATTCTGATGACGTTGCAGGTATCGACGTACCTCGCACCGCTTCTGACGCTGCCGTGGCTGGCGCGCGTCCTCGGCCCTAGCGAATATGGGCGGCTTTCCTTCGCGATGGCCTTCACCACGTATTTCATCACGCTGACCAACTACAGCTTCTCGCTCACCGCGACACCCAAGATTTCGATCAACCGCGATAACCGTGCGCTGCGCTCCAAGATGTTCTGGGAGACGATGTACGCGCAAATAGCACTGTCCGTCGCGGGCTTCATCGTGCTGGTCTTGCTGACGTTCATCGTGCCGATGCTCGCGGAAAACCGGGGGCTCCTGCTCGTCGGCTTCGGCATGGCGATCGGCTCCATGCTCATTCCCACGTGGTATTTCCAGGGCGTCGAAGATCTTGGCGTGATCAGCGCAATCGTGTTCGTGGGCCGCGCGCTCAGCATTCCGGCGATGTATCTGTTCGTGCGCCATCACGATGACGTCAACAACGCGATGCTCGTCAATACGCTCGTGCCGCTGCTGTCGGGCATCGCTATCTGCGTCTACTTGTATTTCCGCCGCGAGCTCGATTTCGTCCACGTATCGCTCAAGACCATCATCGAACGGCTGAAAGATGGTTGGAGCGTCTTCATGGCCACATCGCTCGTCGATATTTATGCGTCAAGCAATATCGTGCTGCTGACCTTCATCGCGGGCAACGTGGCGGGCGGTTACTTCGCCGCGGGCGACAAGCTGATCCGCGCGGCGCTGAACATGCTGCGGCCGCTCAAGACCGCCGCGTATCCGCGTGTGAGCTTTCTGATGCACCATGCACGCGATGATGCATTCGCGTTCCTGCGAAAGATGTTCGTGGTGCAAGGCGCGATCGTGTCGGTCATCTCGGTGTGCATTTTCTTCGGCGCACCGCTCGCAGTGAAAGTGCTCTACGGACCGCAGTTCGGCCCGACGGTAGACGTACTGCGCTGGATGGCCTTCGTGCCGCTAATGTCCGGACTGGCCGATCTCTTCGGCGTTCAGACGATGCTTCCGCTCGGCATGAAGTCGCACTTCAGCCGCGTGCTGATTGGCTCCGCGGTGCTCAACTTCGCGTTGCTCGGGGTGCTGGCGACGCTGTTCCACGAGCAGGGCGCAGCGGCGACCGTGCTGGTCGTCGAGACCGCCATCGCGGCGGCAATGGCTTTTACGCTGCATCTCGAAGGCGTGCCGTTGCTGAAGCGCCAGCGTCCGATGACGGAAGGCGCCAACTAATTCCCCTGGCGCGTTTCCTGCTGCTAGACGTGCTCCCTTCCCCGTTCCGGCGCCGCCGGAACGTCCGTGCCTAACGCCCTGAAACCCGAACTGGCCGCTTGATAGCAGCGGCCTTTGCATGCCTGAGCGCTGCGCTACTCCAGATGTTGGAGCCATGTATGTGTGGTTCCGCACGGACGGGCGACGGTTCGGGGTTTAAGGTACTAGGTAAGAATACTTATTGTGAGCGGTGGAATGAAACCAGACGACCTTTCGTTCGAACGCGTGCAGAAGCTGGTAGAGCGCGCCGAAAATCTGCGCATGCAATCGGCTGCAATTCCGGTCAAGGATTTGCGGGTGCTTCTCGAAGTTTGCGAAGTCGCCTTCTCGCAGCAGGCATTGGCGAACGCCAAGGCCGAACCCGAAGTCAATTGACTTCGGCAGCACGACCCAAAGCTCGCTGTCGATCTTGCCGCCCCTGATGACTAGGGGTGCAACGGCAAGTTGCACGGCTACACATTCACTACCGGCTTTGCGTCGTGCAAACTCACTCGCGTATCGAAGAATGCGCCGTCTTTCGACAGGACGGCGCGACTCCGATTGCCAAAACTGAATTCCTCGCCTCGTGCGAGGGAAGCCTTTCGCTGAACAGGCTGGTTCCTGTATCAACGAAACGCACTCAATTCAATCGAGCAGCAAAACAAGACTTGTGAATCGAGTGGCCAAGATCGCATTCGATTAGTGATGCTGCGCGTCGGCTTCATTGCCTTGTGTTTCGCTTTCAACGTGTATTCGCGCACAGTCCCGCCCTGCTTAGCTCGGGGATATGTGTGCTACCAACTATTGACAGGACCTGGCCGCGCATATTCTCCATTGCGAGTGCAACGGGGTGCGTGGCAATACACTAAAAAAAGAGTCCAGGAATGAAAGAGATCGTCCACATAACCGAGGCGTTCGGTGGCGGGGTGTTGTCTATGCTGACGCAACTGTCGAACCGCGCAGCGGCGGCAGGAGTCAGTGTCACGATCCTTCATTCGATCCGGCCGGAGAGTCCCGTCAACTTCTCGAAGCTCTTTCATCCCGCAGTCAGGCTTGTCCACGTGGACATGTGCCGTGATGTTCATCCGGTCAAGGACTGGACCGGTCTATGGGATCTCGTGCGCGCGCTTCGCCATTGCGATCCTTCCGTGGTGCATCTTCATTCGTCGAAGGCAGGCGTGCTCGGCCGTGCTGCCGCATGCATTGCAACGCCTGACGCGCGGATCTTCTATTCGCCTCATGGCCTGTCCTTCCTGCGCCGTGATGTATCGCCTGCAAAGCAACTGGCTTACTTGAACTTCGAACGCATTGCGGCGCGCATGGGCGGCGTCATCGTCGCATGCTCGGCGAGTGAGTTGCACGAGATCGAAAGCAAGGTCAATCCGCGCAGCGCGGTGCTGATAGAGAACGGTGTCAACGTATCGGAGATACCGCCGCGCATCGAGAAGGACGATGACCGCATCGTGATCGGCATGAGCGGACGCGCGTCGTATCAGAAAAATCACGAAGCATTCGCCAGCCTTGCAACTACTTTGCAAACGCCGAACGTCGGCTTCTCGTGGATAGGCGGCAACCCCGATGAGTTGCCCGTCGAAGCGCGCAGCGCGGTTAAATGCAGCGGATGGGTCACGCGCGATCGCGCGCTTGAACTGACTGCGCAACTCGATGTCTATGTGCAGACATCGCGCTGGGAAGGCATGCCGATCGCGCTCATCGAAGCACAGGTCGCCGGTATTCCCGCCGTCGTCACGGATGTCGTCGGCAATCGCGATGTCGTGAAGCATGGTGTGACCGGCTTCGTCGCGACGAGCATCGAAGAGATGGGGGCATATATCGCCCGCCTGCGTGACGATCCCGCGCTACGTGCGCGCATGGGCGCTGCCGCGAGACACGCTGCGAGCGCGCGCTTCTCGATGGACACGATCTTTCGTCAATGGCTGTCGATCTACGAAACGGGATCCGGCAAGCCAGTGCGCGAACCACTCGGCGCAAACGAAGTCGCATCGTATGAAGCCCGGCCGGACTCACAGTTTTAAAGCGGAATACATGGACACTTCGATCGCAACCAGCAAGCTCGTTTATAACGGGCGATTCACGAGCCAGAAGACGACGGGCGTGCAGCGTGTCGCACGCGAACTCGTCGCTGCGCTCGTGAAGCTGCCGGAGGGCGCGCACGTGATGCTCGCGGTGCCGCCGCAGTCCGGGCTCGTGCCGGTCGATGGCGTGCCCACCGTCAAGCTCGGATTCGGCAAGGGCGTGCTGTGGGAGCAGTTCGTGCTGCCGCTCTTTGCAGGGCGATCGCGCATCGTGAATCTCAGCAACTCCGGCTCGATCTTTCGTCGAAACCAGATCATCTACATGCACGATGCTGCGGTGTTCGACACGCCCGCGCATTTCTCGTGGAAGTTTCGCATGTGGTATCGCGTGATGTTCTGGATTCTCGCGCGCACGTCGAGCTGTGTGCTGACGAACTCGATGTTTTCGCGGGACCGGCTTGCGCATCATGTGGGTGTTGCGCCCGAGCGCATCGGCGTGGTGCCGCTCGCTGCGGATCACCTCGATCATGTCGTGGCCGATGATTCAGTCATCGCGGAATTAAATCTCACTCCCAATCGTTACGTCCTGGCAGTGAGCAGCATGAATCCGACCAAGAATTTCAAGCGGCTGGTCGAGGCTTTCATGCGTCTGAACGATCCGTCGATCGACCTCGTCATCGTCGGTATGAAGAATGCGGCGATTTTCGGCAAGGCACAGGATTTGTCGAACGCACCCAACATCAAGGAAGCAGGCTATGTGAGCGACGAAAAACTCAAGGCGCTGTATCAGCATGCAGCATGTTTTCTGTATCCGTCGATCTATGAAGGCTTCGGCATTCCCCCGCTGGAGGCAATGCGCAACGGATGCCCCACGCTCGTCGGACGCGCTGCGGCGCTGCCGGAAGCATGCGGTGACGCGTCGATCTATTGCGATCCTTATTCGGTCGACGACATGGCGACAAAGCTGCGAGAACTGCTCGATTCGCCTAAGCTAAGCGAAGACCTCAGGCGCCGTGGACTCGCGCACGCCGAGCGCTATCGTTGGACGGAAAGTGCGCGGCTGCTGATGCAATTCGTCAACAGGCAGTGAATACGCGCACGGCGCGCGCTGTTAGGGGAGAAAGCCGGTGAACGTTGGAATCTATTGTGACTCGGGCATCAACGGTGGGCATGAAGAGATGCTCAAGCGATTCATGCTCGCGCTCATTACGAGCGGAAATGTACAAACGCTGCACATCCTCGTGCCGAAGAGCAATGCGGCGCTGCATCGCTATGTGAGCGAACTGGCGCGCCACAATGCCAAGGTGCGCATGGTGAGCCTGTCTTACACCGCGGAATCGATACGCGGCGATCTGTTCGCGCTGTTCCGTGCGATTCGCTCGACGGCTGCGACGCTGCGCACGCTGCAGCTCTCGAAGCTGCTGATCGCGCAGGGCACGATCGTATCGGGCATCGCCGGGCTCTTCGCCGCGCGTTATGCGCGTGTGCGTGCGTTGAGCTACTTGCCGCTCGTCGATGACGGCCCGGCCACCGAAAGCTCAACGGATAAGGTCAAGTGGCTCGCAAAGCGCGTAATGTATCGGATGCCTGATGAATTCGTGACCCTCAACGAGCATCTGCGCGGGAAGCTGCGCACGCTCGCGCCGCATGCGCGAACGATGATCCTTGAGAACTATGTCGATGACCGCTTCAGCCGCTCGATGCTGACCAAGTCAGCGGCGCGCGCATCGCTCGGCTTGCCCGATGATGGAACCACGGTCATCGCGCACATTGGCCGCATCAACTTCAAGCAGAAGCGCCAGGATTTTCTGCTCGAAGCGATCGAGCGTCACCCGGAAGCGTTCAAGCGGACCATCGTGCTGATCATCGGTGAAGGCGCCGATGCGGCGCGGCTCGCAGCGATGGTCGACGCCAGCCCGACGCTGACTGCGTGCGTGCGAATCGTCGGCCCGAAGAGCGACGTGCTGCCGTATATCGTCGCGAGCGATACGCTCGTGCTGCCGTCGGCTTTCGAAGGCGTGCCGCTCGTGATGATCGAAGCGGTGCTCGCGGAGCGTCCCATCGTGGTATCGCGCATTTGCGGTCTGGATTCGTATCTGCCCGATGCGCTGCTTTTCCCGGCCGGCGATCACGACGCTTTTGTCGAGCGCATCTTTGCCGCGCGCGACGTGCCGATGGCCGCGCTCACCAGCGACTTCCGCCGCCGCTTCTCGCGCGAGGTATTCGAAGCACAGGCGCAGAACGTGATGATGCCGGCGACGCCATCGCGCGGCGCGTATGACCCGGCATCGCCGCAGCCTTCGGATTTGCTCGCGAAGTAAGCTGGGGGCGCCATGCGAGCGGTGGTGCTCGCATGGCGCACTCCGGCGCACGCCCCATCTCTTCCCCCGCTCCGTTCTACAATGCTGGTTTCGACCATCGGCGCTATGCCGTGCAACCAGGGAGCAAACATGTCGACAGTCACCACCGATTCCGGTCTCAAGTATGAAGACGTCACCGTCGGCGAAGGCGCCGAAGCCGTCGCGGGCAAGACGGTCAGCGTGCATTACACCGGCTGGCTGACCGACGGCCAGAAGTTCGATTCGAGCAAGGATCGCAACGAGCCCTTCGCCTTCGTCCTCGGCGGCGGCATGGTCATCAAGGGCTGGGATGAAGGCGTGCAGGGCATGAAGGTCGGCGGCGTGCGCCGTCTCACCATTCCGGCGCAGCTCGGCTATGGCGCGCGCGGTGCAGGCGGCGTGATTCCGCCGAACGCGACGCTCGTGTTCGAAGTGGAACTGCTCGACGTCTGAGGTACACGTGAGCGCGCCGCTCGCCCTCTCCACGCCCACGGTCTCGCTGCGCCGCTATGAACAGGTGCAGGCGTCGGACGAACACGACTTTCATCAGATCGTGCTCGGCTTCGACGGTGCGATGGGCATGGCAGTGGATGGCCGCGAGTCGCAGATCGACCGCCATCGCGCGTGGATCATCCCGGCCGGCGCGCGTCACGAATACTGGGCCGAAGGGGTGAATCGCCAGCTCGTGCTGGACCTGCCGGCATCATCGGTGGCGGTGCCGGCGCGCTTCTTCGAACGCGCCCGCACTGTCGATCTCGATGCCTGCATCACCGAACTCGTCGCGAACGTGGCTACCAGCGTGACCATCGACGATGCCGCGTTGCCGCGACGCTTTGCATGGCAAGCGGCCACGCGTCTGTGTGGCGCATTGATGGCCGATGCCGGCGCATCAACAAGCGATGAAATGCGCGCGCTCGACTTTGCCCGCATCGACCGATGGCTGCGCGCGCATCTCTCGGAGCCCCTGCGGGTGGCCGATCTCGCCGCTCATTGCGGCTTCGGCATGCGGCGCTTTCATCAACTGTTCAACGAAGCGTTCGGCGAGACGCCGCATCGCTATCTGCTGCGCTTGCGGCTCGATACGGCGCTCACGCTGCTTGCCGATCCGCGCACCACGCTGACTGCGATCGCGCTCGATGTCGGCTTCGCCGATCAAAGCGCGTTCACGCATGCTTTCTCGAAACGCTTCGGCATCGCGCCGGGGCAATGGCGCAACAGCGGCCTCATGCGCGCACAGTAGACGCAAAAAAGCCCGCTCGTCTGAACGACGCAGCGGGCTTCTTCCAAAGCCGCAAAGGGCCTATTCCACCGACAGTTGCAAGTGCAGTTGCGAGCGCGCCGGGCCGCCATCGAGCGCTTCGCCCGCGATGTCGCGATCCGTTTGCTCCTGCGGCGCAAGACGCGCGGTCTCGATGCGATCGAGATAGTCCGTCGTGACATCGCCGGTGATGTAATTGCCGTCGAAGCACGATGCCTCGAACTCCTTCAGCGCCGGATTGATATCGCGCACCGCGCTCTTCAGGTCCTCGACGTCCTGATACACGAGATAGTCCGCGCCGATCATGCGCGCCACTTCGTCGTCGCTGCGGCCATGCGCGACGAGTTCGCCACGCGTCGGCATGTCGATGCCGTACACGTTCGGGAATTTCACCGGCGGCGCGGCGGACGCGAAAATGACCTTGTTCGCGCCGGCGTCGCGGGCCATCTGCACGATTTCATGCGAGGTCGTTCCGCGCACGATGGAATCGTCGACGATCAGCACGTTCTTGCCCTTGAACTCGATGCCCATTGCGTTCAGCTTCTGGCGCACCGACTTCTTGCGCACCGCCTGGCCAGGCATGATGAACGTGCGGCCCACGTAGCGATTCTTGAAGAAGCCCTCGCGATATTCGACGCCGAGCTTCGCCGCCACCTGCATCGCGGCGGGGCGCGACGAATCGGGAATCGGCATGACGACGTCGATCGGCACGTCGGGCAGCACGCGCTTGATCTTCTCGGCGAGATAGTCGCCCATGCGCAGACGGGCGTTGTAGACCGGCACGCCATCGAGACACGAATCCGGACGCGCGAGATAAACCAGTTCGAAGATGCAGGGGTTCAGCACCGGCTTTTCGGCGCACTGGTGGCTGTGCAGATTGCCTTCGGCGTCGATGAAAATCGCTTCTCCCGGCTCGACATCGCGCACGAACTCGAAACCGATACCCTCGATCGCCACCGATTCCGACGCGACCATCCACTCGACGCCCGTCGACGTTTCGAGCTTGCCGAGCACGAGCGGGCGAATGCCGAACGGATCGCGGAACGCGACGAGACCGTAGCCCGCAATCAGCGAAACGATCGCATACGAGCCCTTTACGCGGCGATGCACGCCCGCGACCGCCTTCCACAGCGCGGCGGCGTCGAGCTGCAGGCCCGAGCTTGCCAGTTGCAGTTCGTGCGCGAAGACGTTGAGCAGGACTTCGGTATCCGATGCGGTGTTGATGTGCCGGCGATCGATGCGGAACATCTCGTCCTTCAACTGCATCCAGTTCGTCAGATTGCCGTTGTGCGCGAGGATGATGCCGAACGGTGCGTTGACGTAGAACGGCTGGGCTTCTTCCTCGTTCGATGCTGAACCGGCCGTCGGATAGCGCACTTGCCCGATGCCGACCGTGCCCGGCAGGCTGCGCATGTTGCGCGTACGGAACACGTCGCGCACCATGCCGTTGGCCTTGTGCATGTGGAAGTTGTTGCCGTTGGCCGTGGCGATGCCCGCCGCGTCCTGACCGCGATGCTGCAACAGCAGCAAGGCGTCATAGATGACCTGATTGACAGGGCTTTGGGAAACTACACCTACGATGCCGCACATGGCATGGTCCTTCAAAGAGTCGAAACGGGGTCGAAAGGCGTGCCGCCTGCGCGCGTTGCCCGGGCTCGTGCAAGCCGAACCAGAGGCGACGCAGTCTGGCGTCGCGCGTTCCTCGTGTAGCCAGCCGTTCGTCTATTGTGCGGCGTTTCGCGCCGGATCGCCCGGATCAGGGGCGACGTGCACATACGCGGCGAGCGTATCGGGAAGCAGCGGTTTCAGTTCGCGCACGCCCTGCTCGACCGTCGGCCTGAGCAGCGCATTGCGCCAAAAATCCTTCTGCGGCAATTCGGTCAAGCCGGCAAGGGCGACCAGGATCACCACTAGTATCGCGCCTCTGGCGAGGCCGAACAGCAAGCCCAGCGAGCGGTCTACGCCGCGCAGGCCGGTGACTTCGGTGATGCGCGTCAAAAGCGCCGACAGGACGCTCGACAGCAGCAGCACCGCGCCGACCACCAGCAGAAACGCGATGAGCCATTGCGTCAGCGCACCGCCCGGCCATGTGGACGGGATATACGGCACGACGACGCCGACGAAGCGGCCCGCAATCAGTATCGCGGCAATCCACCCCACGAGTCCGAAGGCTTCGGCAAGCAAGCCGCGCCACATGCCGCGCAACGCCGACAAGCCGATCACCGCCATTACCGCGTAGTCGAAGCTCGTGAACATCGGCGCTTAGTTCGACGTCGAACGCTTGCCGCCGGCGAGTCCCGCCTGGCGCACCTTCACGAGCGCAGCCGACGCCGCCGCGCGATCCGGGAACGGTCCCGCCCGCAGCAACGCACGGGATGAGCCGTCCGTCTGCTGCCGATGCTCAACATATGCGGGCACACCCGCGGCTTTCAACTTGTGAACCCAGTTTTGCGCGGCGGTTTCGTCGTCAAATGTACCGATTTGCAGCACGAAGCGGCTGCCTGCGGGCGACGACGGCGTGTTCGCGGTGGCGGAAGTCGTGTTGCTGGTGTTATCGGTGTCTGCTGCCTGCTCGACAGCCTGCGGCTTGGCGGCCGGCTTCGCGGCAACGGCTGGCTTCGGTTCCGGCTTCGGTTCCGGCTTGGTTTCGGGCTTCGCTTCAGGCTTGGCTTGCGCAACCGGCGCGGACGCTTGCGGCTGCTGCGCTTGCGCTACAGCCGGCGCCGATGTCGGCGCAGGACCGTCATGCGCGACGCCCGCTTGCGTATCGGCGTCTTCCGCGTCGCGCGATTGCTTCGCGGCCGGCGCGGCGCGGCTAGGAATGTCGATGGAAATGTCGTCGGTAACGGGCTTCGGGCGCGAATCCAGCACCATCGGCAGAACGATGACCGCCGCCAGCACCAGCGCGATCGCGCCGACCAGCCTGCGGCGCGCGCGCTGCTTCTCGGGCAGGGTAGGGTCGAGCATCATCGCGTCGGCGTCCGTGCGCTCCGAGCGGCGCGTGCGGCGTTCCGTGCGCACGGTATGACGCGAGCCGCGCGGGGAATCGGGGTATGCGTCGCTCGCCGCGCGTGCGTCGTCTTTCTTGCCGAACGAGAAAAGTCCCATGTATGGCTTGGTGCGAGATGCTTGGACGCCCGGCCTGGCCGACCGTCTCAGTGATGCTGCGATTTGCGGTAGGCCATGACCCCAGCCACCGTATAGAAACTACCGAAAACCACGATTCTATCATTTTCAGACGCCCGGCTTAACGCATCTTGAAAAGCGTCGGCCGGGCTGCTGAAGCGTGCAACGCTGCTATCGGGGCCTTCGCTGACACCGGCTTCGCGCAGCGCCGCCTCCAGCCGCTCCGGCGATGCCGCCCGCGGCGTCGGCAGCGCGGTCACGTTCCAGTGATCGATTTCGCCGCGGAACTGGCGGATGACGCCGTCGATATCCTTGTCGTTCATCGCGCCGAACACCGCGTAGGTGTACGGGAAGTAGCCCATGTTGCCCAAGTTCTGCGCCAGCACGGCGGCGGCGTGCGGATTGTGAGCGACATCGAGGATGATCTGCGGCTTGCCCGGCAGCACCTGGAACCGTCCCGGCAACTCGACGTTCGCAAGCCCGAGGCGAATGTCCTGCGCGGACACCGGCAGCCGGTCGCGCAACGCTTCGAGCGCGGCCAGCGCGGCCGACGTGTTGATCAGCTGATTCGCGCCGCGCAGCGCCGGATACGCGAGCGCCGAGCGCCGCTGCGTGCGCCCGATGTAGCTCCATTGCTGCCGCTCGTTGCCCGGCTGCGCTTCGTAGCGAAAATCGCGGCCGACGAGCCACAGATCCGCGCCGATGGCCTCGGCGTGATCGATCAGCGTCTGCGGCGGCGAGGGATCGCCGCACACCGCCGGCTTCCCCGAACGGAAGATGCCCGCTTTCTCGAATGCGATCTTCTCGCGGGTATCGCCGAGGTAGTCCGTATGGTCGATGTCGATGCTCGTAATCACCGCGCAATCCGTATCGACGATATTGACGGCATCCAGCCGCCCGCCGAGCCCGACTTCGAGAATCACCGCGTCCAGCCCGCGCGACGCGAAGAGATGCAGGATCGCGAGCGTCGTGAATTCGAAATACGTCAGCGAAACCGGCTCAGGCAGGCTAGCCCGCGCTTTCTCGACGGCTTCGAAATGTTCGAGCAACTCGGCGTCGCTGGCTTCCGCGCCGTCGATCCGCGCGCGCTCATTGAACGCGAGCAAGTGTGGCGACGTGTGACAGCCCACGCGATACCCGGCGCGCAACAGAATGGTTTCGAGGATCGCGCAGGTCGAGCCCTTGCCGTTCGTGCCGCCGACGGTGATGACCGGGCAGTCGAACGTCAGCCCGAGCGCGTCTTTCACGCGGCCGATCCGGGTCAGACCCATGTCGATGCCGACGGGATGCGCCGCCTCCAGATGGGCGAGCCACGCGTCGAGTGTGGGGAAAGTGTTCATTGTCGAGATCGAGAAAGCAAAAACGCCGCGCGGAACCTCGCGGGTTCACGCGCGGCGCGGGACGAAAACGGCCTCAGGCGACGGAATCGGCGGGCTGCCCCGTCATCAACGCCATCAACTGGGCGATTTCCTCGCGCATCTTCCGGCGATCGATGATCATGTCGACCGCGCCCTTCTGCAGCAGGAATTCGGCGCGCTGGAAGCCTTCCGGCAGCTTTTCGCGCACGGTCTGCTCGATCACGCGCGGACCCGCGAAGCCGATCAGCGCCTTCGGCTCCGCGATCACGACATCGCCGAGGAACGCGAAGCTGGCGGACACGCCGCCCATCGTCGGATCGGTCAGCACGGAAATGAACGGCAGCTTCGCCTCGGACAGCTTGGTCAGCAGCGCGGTGGTCTTCGCCATCTGCATCAGCGAAAGCAGGCTTTCCTGCATGCGCGCGCCGCCCGACGCCGTGAAGCAGATGAACGGCACGTTCTGCTCGATGGCATTGCGCGCGCCGCGCACGAAGCGCTCGCCGACGACCGAACCCATCGAGCCGCCCATGAACGAAAATTCGAAGCACGCGACGACGCACGGCAGCGTGTGGATCGCGCCGCCCATGACGACCATCGCGTCGGTTTCGTCGGTGTCTTCCATCGCTTCTTTCAGACGATCCGGGTATTTGCGGCTGTCCTTGAATTTCAGCGCGTCGACCGGAACGACTTCCTGGCCGATTTCATAGCGGCCTTCCGGATCGAGCAGGCGATCGAGCCGCTCGCGCGCGCCGATACGCATGTGATGACTGCACTTCGGGCAAACATGCAGATTCGCCTCGACGTCGTTGCGGTACAGCACCGCTTCGCACGACGGACACTTGACCCACAGGCCCTCGGGGATGCCCTTGCGGCTCTTGGGGTCGGTTTGCTTGATCTTGGGCGGCAGCAGTTTGTCGAGCCAGCTCATCGTTTTTCCTTGACTGTTCGGGGGCCGCGGCGCGCGAGTCGCGCGGCGCGGCGGCGAAAATTACCTGGCGGAGTCGAGCGCCGTGCGGATTTCCGCGATGAAGCTCGAAAGCGACGCCGCGGCCGTTTCGGGCGGCGCCTCTTCGAGCAACTGCACGAGCCGGCTGCCGATGACCACGGCATCCGCGACTTCGGCCACGGCGCGGGCGGTTTGGGCGTCGCGAATGCCGAAACCGACGCCGACCGGCAGGGGCACGTGCGACTTGATGGCCGGGATTTTACTCGCGATGCGGGAAACGTCCAGATTAGCGGCGCCGGTCACGCCGGTGAGCGACACGTAATAGACGTAGCCGCTGGCGATCTTGCCGACCGCCGCGATGCGCTCGTCCGTCGACGTGGGCGCGAGCAGGAAGATCGGATCGATGCCTGCGGCGCGCATCGTCGTGCTGAAGTTTTCCGATTCCTCCGGCGGATAATCGACGACCAGCACGCCGTCCACGCCCGCCTGCTTCGCGGCTTGTGCGAACGCTTCGGCGCCCATGCGCTCGATCGGATTCGCGTAGCCCATCAGCACGACGGGCGTTGTGTCGTCGGTTTCGCGGAAGCGCGCGACATCGGCGAGCACGCGCTTCAACGTCACGCCGCGCGCCAGTGCGCGTTCGGACGAACGCTGGATTACAGGGCCATCGGCCATCGGGTCGGAGAACGGCACGCCCAGTTCGATGACGTCCGCGCCGCCCTTCGCGAGCGCGTGCATGAATTCGACGGTCTGTTCCGGGTTGGGATCGCCCGCGGTGATGAACGGGATCAGCCCTTTCTTGCCTTGCGCGGCGAGCGCCGCGAGCGTGTTCTTGATACGGGACATGGAAATTCTCGTAGTCGTATTCAGTAGGCGTCGATAGACGCGGTCAGCGACGCTATTGCGCGGCTTGCGCTTCGGCGGCAAGCGGAACGGCAGCGGGCTTCGCAGGCGCCGCATTAGCCTGCGCGATGCGGCCTTCCGCGATCGCGCAGTAATCGGCGTTGATTTCGTAACCCGTGAACAGCCGTCCGTGGCGCGCGCACGCAACCGCCGTCGTGCCGCTGCCCATGAACGGATCGAGCACGCGGCCGCCCGCCGGACAACTCGCCAGCACCATGCGCTCGACGATTTCCAGCGGCTTTTGCGTCGGATGATCGACGCGTTCCGCGTGCTGCCGATGCAGCCGCGATACCGACCAGACGTCCTTCGGGTTATAGCCCAGCTCCAGCCACTTGCTGCCTTCGAAGATCTTGCGCGAGCGTGCTTTCTTCGTCGCTGCATCGTAAGGGATGCGCACCGGATCGAGATCGAAGTAGTAATCCCTCGATACCGCGAAATAACCGATGTTGTCATGCACCGACGTGTACTTGCGCGTCGTTCCGCCCATGCTCGGCACGCGCCGGTCCCAGACGATCTCGTTGACCATCATCATCCGGCGCTTCAGGAACACGAACAGTTCGGGCGAGTATTGCCAGGTGCAGAAGATATACAGCGAGCCGCTCTTCTTGAGCTTCGGAATCGCCATGTCGAGCCAGCGATACGTCCATTCCAGAAAGGCGTCGCCCGACAACATGTCCGAGTCGTTCCCGTAATCCTTGCCCAGTCCATAAGGCGGATCGGCGACGATCAGATCGATCGACGCATCGGGAATGTTCGCGGCATCGGCCAGGAAATCGCGGTTGCGAATGTCGATGCCGGCGCCTTGCAGCGCGCCGGCGGACAACGGTTCGTCGATGACAGTGCGCATCTGCGGCTTAGAACTGGATGCCCGATCGCTCCGCGACCGTGTGCATGTCCTTGTCGCCACGGCCCGACAGGTTGACGAGCAGCACCTTGTCGCGCGGCAGCGTCTTAGCGAGCTTCGCGCCGTAGGCAAGCGCGTGGCTCGATTCGAGTGCCGGGATGATGCCTTCGATACGGCAGCAGTCGTGGAACGCCTTCAGCGCCTCGTCGTCCGTGATGCCGACGTACTCGGCGCGGCCCGCGTCCTTCAGCCACGCGTGCTCGGGACCGACGCCCGGATAATCCAGGCCCGCCGACACCGAATGCGTCTCGATGATCTGGCCGTCGTCGTCTTGCAGCAGATACGTGCGATTGCCGTGCAGGACGCCGGGGCTTCCGCCCATCAGCGACGCCGCGTGACGGCCCGTGTCGATGCCATCGCCCGCGGCCTCGACGCCGATGAGCCGCACGTCCGTGTCGTCGATATACGGATAGAAAATGCCCATTGCGTTCGATCCGCCGCCCACGCACGCGATGACCGCATCCGGCTGACGGCCCGCCATTTCAGGCATCTGCACGCGGCATTCGTCGCCGATCACGCGCTGGAAGTCGCGCACCATCATCGGATACGGATGCGGACCCGCGACCGTGCCGATGATGTAGAACGTGTTTTCGACGTTCGTGACCCAGTCGCGCATGGCTTCGTTGAGCGCGTCCTTGAGCGTGCGTGAGCCGGATTCGACCGGCACGACGGTCGCGCCGAGCAGCTTCATGCGATAGACGTTCGCCGCTTGCCGCCGCACGTCCTCCGCGCCCATGTAGACGACGCATTCCATGCCGAAGCGCGCTGCGATGGTGGCCGTGGCGACGCCGTGCTGGCCCGCGCCCGTCTCGGCGATCACGCGCGGCTTGCCCATCTTGCGAGCGAGCAGCGCCTGGCCGATCACGTTGTTCACCTTGTGCGCGCCGGTGTGATTCAGGTCTTCGCGCTTCAGATAAAGCTGTGCGCCGCCGAGCATCTCGCTCCAGCGTTTCGCGTGATAAATCGGGGAAGGACGGCCGACGTAGTGCTTCAGTTCGTAGTCGTATTCGGCCTGGAACTCGGGGTCCTGGCGGGCCGCGTCATAGGCGCGGCGCAGTTCGTCGAGTGCATGAATGAGCGTTTCGGAAACGAAAACGCCGCCATACTGGCCGAAGTGGCCTCTTTCGTCAGGCAAGTTGTACATTGCGTCACTCTCTCGGTGGCGGTCCGACAATTCATGTCGGCGCCGCATTCGGAATCAGCCGGCGTCCGCTTCGCGCACCGCGCGCACGAACGCCGTCATTCGGGCGTGATCTTTCACGCCCTTGGCGCCCGGCACTTCGATGCCGCTGGAGACATCGACCGCGAACGGGCGCACGCGCCGGATGGCTTCACTGACGTTTTGCGTGTTCAACCCACCACTCAAAACGGCCCGATGCCCGAGATCTGTTGGGATAAGTGACCAATCGAATACCTTTCCACCGCCGCCGAAGCCCTCGACGAGCGCGTCGAGCAGGATGCCGCCTGCGGCTGCATATTTAAGCGACGATTCTACCAAATCGCTTGCAGCCGCATCAGGCCCGACACGCACTGCGCGCCAATAGGGCAAACCCGCAATCGCGGCAAGTTCGGCGCATTGCTCGGGCGTTTCGTCGCCGTGAAACTGAAGAAGCGCAAGCGGCACGCTCGACGTGACTTCCGAGATCCATTCGGGCGTCGCGTTGACGAACAGGCCAACGGCCGCCACGAGCGGCGGCACGTGCCGCGCCAGTTCGACGGCCTGCGGGACGCTCACCGAACGCGGGCTCGGCGGATAGAAGACGAAGCCCACCGCGTCCGCACCGAGCGCGACGGCGTGCTTGACGTCGTCCACGCGCGACAACCCGCAGAGCTTGATTCTCGTTCGATGCAAGTCCTGGTCGTTCATGTCTGATCGGTCCAAATGGCGCTCCACGGCATGCTCGCGATATGCGGCGGCGGGACCGCGAAGCGTTCGGGATAGCCCACTTCCGCCAGGTAAAGTCCGTCGGGCATGAACGTCGGCGCCGCGGCGCGGCGGTCGCGGGCGGCAAGGACGTCGGCCATCCACGAGACGGGGTGTCGGCCGCGCCCGATCGCGACGAAGCATCCCATCAGATTGCGCACCATGTGATGCAAGAACGCGTTGGCGCGGAAACGGAAGTGGACGAAATCGCCCTGCTCGCGCACGTCGATCCGATACACATGCTTCACCGGCGTTTTCGACTGGCAATCCGCTGCACGAAACGACGAAAAATCGTGCTCTCCGATGAGGTACGCCGCCGATTCGCGCATCGCGGCGACATCAAGCGGCGTGTGCACCCAGCCCGCGCGTTTCGAGAGCATGGGTGAACGCACCGGATTGACGTACAGCACGTAATAGTAAGTGCGCTCGAAGGCCGCGAAGCGCGCGTGAAAATCGTCGGGCATCGGCTTCGCCCATTGCACCGCCACCGATTCCGGCAGGAACGCGTTGGTGCCGCGCACCCACGAGAACACGGTGCGCTCGAGGTCCGTATCGAAGTGGACGACTTGGCCGAGACCGTGAACGCCCGTATCCGTACGGCCCGCGACGACCGTTTGCAACGGCGTCTGCGCGAACTCCGCGAGCGCGCGTTCGAGTTCGTCCTGTACCGTGTTGCCGTGCGGTTGCGATTGCCAGCCGCTGAACGCGGCGCCGTCGTACTGAACGCCTAACGCAATGCGCATATCAGGAATGCGGTGCGAGCGTCGAGAGCAGCGCGGCGGCTTGCTGGCGCGTGGCCGTATCGTTCGACACGATGACTTCCTGCAGCAGCGTGCGCGCGCCGCCCAGATCGCCCAGTTCGATGTACTCGACAGCCAGCTCGAGCTTGTTGCGTGCGATCGTTGCGAGTTGGGCCGCGGTGAGCGCCGGCAGCGGCTCGGTATGGCTCGACGGCAGATTCAGATCGAAATCCAGGCTGAGCGGCCCGTACGGCGTCGCGCCAAGACCGGCGACCGACGCAGCGCCGGCCGTTCCCGCTTCGATCTGCGCGGCGGCCGATGGCGGTTCGATCTTCCGGACTCGCCCGGCGTCCGTGCCGGCGACGGGCTGCGGCACGAACGGCACCGGCTCGATCGGCGTTTGCGACTCGCGCAAAGCGGGGGCAGCGCCGGCATCGCCCGGCGTTCCCAGCCGCAAATCCATGCGCGGCGGCAAGCTCAGGTCCAGTGAGCCGAGGGCCTCGACGGCTTCGGTCGGAAACTTGGGCATCGGGAAGCGATCGCCGCGCGTCGGTTCGTCGTCGTCCGCAGCTTCTTCCGAATGCGTCTCGCGGCGCGCCGCCTGCTCCGCCGCGCGTTGCTCATCGGCAGCCTGCGCTTGTGCCTCGCGCAATTCGGCCTCGCGCGCGATGATCTCCCGCGCAGCCGCCTCGCGGACGTGCTGCGCCTGCGCTTCCTGTTCGGCGGCTTCGCCTTCGTGGCGCGCCATTTCAGCGGCGAGCGCGTCGCGCGCTGCTGCCTCGCGTGCGCGAATCTCGCGCTCTTCGGCCTCGCGGGTCGCGGCTTGCCGGGC
Source organism: Caballeronia grimmiae (assembly GCF_000698555.1). Lineage (GTDB taxonomy): Bacteria > Pseudomonadota > Gammaproteobacteria > Burkholderiales > Burkholderiaceae > Caballeronia > Caballeronia grimmiae. Next base: position 43,938 of record NZ_JFHE01000033.1, read on the forward strand.
GGCTGCCTGACGTTCTTCGGCTTCCCACTTTTCGGCTTCGCGGGCGGCGGCTTCGCGAGCGGCGATGTCTCCCTCGTTGGCATCGCTGTCGTGCCCGTCCGCCGTGCCGGACTGTTGCAGCGGCGGCACGAACCCCGCGTGAATTGCCGCGGGCGGCGACGGCATGAACGGCGCGGGCGGCTCGGCGCGTGTTTCGACGGATTCAGGCGCGTGCGGCGTCGCCGGTTCGGCTTCGTGCAGCGCGGTCGGCAGCGACGCCGGCGGCGTATCGACGGAGCGAACGGCATCGTCGTCGGACGGGGCGGCGAACGTCTGAGCCGCCTCGTAGCTCTCGATGCTCGCCGCCACCGCGTTCAATTCGGACTGATCGCGCTCGACGGCCTTGCCCTCGAGTTCGGCCGCGCCGGAGCCTGTCGGCGGTGCGGGGAACGCAGGCGTCACGGGGCGCTCGCTATTTCGCGCATCGGCTTCGGCTTGCGCCACCGCACGGCGGCGTTTTGCGCTGCGCCACATCATTAGCAGGAACAGCAGGACGAGTACCGCGATCGCGAGACCAAACAGCATCGGATCAGGGCCGACACGGCGCGCAGGGGCCGTTTCCGTCGCCGGGGCGCTGGCCGTTGGTGCGCTGGCCGTTGGTGCGACGGCGGGCGCGGGCTGCGGCTCCGAAGCCTGCTCGGTACCCGATGCCTGTTCGATACCCGAAGCCGGCGCGATGCCCGAAGCGGCCTCCGCCGGCGCTTCCGGCGACGACGCCACCGGGCCAGCAGGACTGACCGCTGGCGCACTCACCTGGTCGGCGCCGGCCGGAGCCTGCGAGGCGGATGCCGCGCCGGTATCGCCCGCCGGCACGTTCAGCACCGCGCCGAGTTTAAGCCTGTTGATGTCGTGCCCGGCGAACGCGTTCGGATTCGCGTCGAAGAGCGCACGCGCCATTTTTTCACGAACGACGCGTTCCTTCGACCCGGTGATTTCGGCGGCGACGTCGTTGAGCGACTGTCCCGGTTTGACCGCGTACCGCTGGCCGGACGCGCCCGCGACGGCCGCCGAGGCTGTGTCGGCGGCGGCGCCGCTCGCCTGCGCGAGCGCCGCGCCGGGGTTCGTCCAGAGCAGCGTGCAGACGGCGACGCTTGCCGCGGCGAGCGCCGCACGCGATGACGGGATGGAAGACCGGCGGGGTCGTCGAATCATTGAAACTCCAGGGTACGGCGAAAAATTGAAACAGGAACGAAGACTCGCGCGCCCGAAACGGTCATGACCGGCCATTCGCGCACAGCGCCAGACAATCGGGCGCACAAACAAAAAAGCGCCGCGATAACGCGACGCTTTTTCTTCGAGGTCCGCGCTTTCTGGCGCGTAGTTTACTTTACTTGTCCAACAGAATGCGAAGCATGCGGCGCAGCGGCTCGGCAGCGCCCCACAGAAGCTGGTCGCCGACCGTGAACGCCGACAGATACTCGCCGCCCATCGCCAGCTTGCGCAGACGGCCGACCGGCACCGTCAGCGTGCCAGTGACGACGGCCGGCGACAAATCGCGCATCGACGCTTCACGCTCGTTCGGCACGACCTTCACCCAGTCGTTCGCCGAAGCCAGAATGCCGTTGATCTCGTCGAGCGGCACGTCCTTGTTCAGCTTGATGGTCAGCGCCTGCGAGTGGCAGCGCATCGCGCCGATCCGCACGCAGAGGCCATCGACGGGAATCGAGCCCGGCTGGCCCATCGCGGGCTTGCCCAGAATCTTGTTGGTTTCCGCGCCGCCCTTCCATTCTTCCTTCGACATGCCGTTGCCGAGATCCTTGTCGATCCACGGAATCAGCGACCCGGCGAGCGGGACGCCGAAATGCTCGGTCGGCATGGCGTCGCTGTTCATCGTCGACAGAACCTTGCGGTCGATGTCGAGAATAGCCGACGACGGATTCGCGAGATCGTCCGCGACCGACGCGTGCAGCGCGCCCATTTGCGACAGCAGTTCGCGCATGTTCTGCGCACCCGCGCCGGACGCGGCCTGGTACGTCATGGCCGTCATCCAGTCGACGAGGTTCTCGCGGAACAGGCCGCCCAGCGCCATCAGCATCAGGCTGACCGTGCAGTTGCCGCCGACGAAATCGCGCCCGCCCTTGACGAGCGAATCCTTGATGACGTTCAGGTTGACCGGGTCGAGGATGATGACCGCGTCGTCCTTCATGCGCAGCGCCGACGCCGCGTCGATCCAGTAGCCCTTCCAGCCCGCCGCGCGCAGCTTCGGATACACGTCGTTCGTGTAGTCACCGCCCTGGCAGGTAATGATGGCGTCGCACTTCTTCAGGTCGTCGATGCTCGTTGCATCTTTGAGCTTCGTCTCGTTTTTGGCGAACGACGGCGCGTTGCCGCCCGCATTGCTGGTGCTGAAAAACACCGGTTCGATCAGGTCGAAATCGCCTTCCTGCTGCATGCGCTGCATCAGGACGCTGCCGACCATACCGCGCCAACCAACGAGACCTACGTTCATGACTAACCTTATGTGTGGATTCTTCCCCGCATCCTTGCCCGGCGTGGCCGCGCGGGGAAGACGCTCGGACACGAGGGACGATCAGCGAATCGTGATCGCTTTGATGGAGACTTTCGTAATGCGCGTTTTCGACGTAATGACGCCGATGCGCTTGACGATGACGAGACCCGTCGCGCGAGCGTCGATGCCGCGACCGATGGAATCCGTAGAGAATTGAGAGTTCTTCGCCATGACCCAGCAATATACACGATCTGCGGCGCGTTGGTCCGCGGTTGCGGCCCGCGCTAAAGATCCATTCGGACGACGCGTCAATGCTACCGGATCGGCCGCTCTGAAAAGAAACGGCCGATCGTTTTATTGAACGTTTAAAGCGCAGCCAGCACTGCGGCGCCCATTTCCTTCGTGCCGACAGTCTTGCCGTCTTGCGTCGCGATGTCGCCGGTGCGGAAGCCCTGCTCCAGCACCTTCTTCACCGCGCTTTCGATGCGATCGGCCTGTTCCGCTTTGCCGAGCGAATAGCGAAGCATCATCGCCGCCGACAGGATGGTCGCGAGCGGATTCGCCACGCCCTTGCCCGCGATGTCCGGCGCGGAGCCGTGCGAAGGCTCGTACAAGCCCTTGTTGTTCTTGTCGAGCGACGCCGACGGCAGCATGCCGATCGAGCCGGTCAGCATTGCGGCTTCGTCCGAGAGAATGTCGCCGAACATGTTGCCCGTGACGACCACGTCGAAAGCTTTCGGCGCTTTGACGAGCTGCATCGCCGCGTTATCGACGTACATGTGCGACAGCTCGACTTCCGGATATTCCTTGGCGACGTCGATCATCGTGTCGCGCCAGAGTTGCGAGGTTTCCAGCACGTTGGCCTTGTCCACGCTCGTCAGCTTCTTCTGGCGCTTCTGCGCGGCGGCGAACGCCACATGCGCGATGCGGCGCACTTCCGGCTCCGAATAGCGCATCGTGTCGAAGCCTTCGCGCGCGCCTTCGAACGGGCCGTCCGGCGCTTGACGCACACCGCGCGGCTGGCCGAAGTAGATATCGCCGTTCAGTTCGCGCACGATGAGGATGTCGAGACCCGACACGATTTCCGGCTTCAGCGACGACGCGGCTGTCAATTGCGGATAGCAGATCGCCGGACGGAAGTTCGCGAACAGTTGCAGATGCTTGCGCAGCCCGAGGATGGCCTGCTCGGGACGCAGCGCGCGTTCGAGCTTGTCGTACTTCCAGTCGCCGACGGCGCCGAAAAGGATCGCATCGGCTTCTTTCGCCAGCTTGAGCGTCGATTCCGGCAGCGGATGGCCATGCGCTTCATACCCCGCGCCGCCGACGGGCGCTTCTTCCAGCTCGAACTTTTCGCCGAGCGCATTCAGCACATTGACCGCTTCGGCCATGATTTCGGGGCCGATCCCGTCGCCGGGCAACACTGCGATTTTCATCTGTCTCTTCCTTTGATTTATCCGATCAAGCGATTGTTCAACCACGGCTGCTTCGCGAGCCGCTCCGCTTCGAACGCCTTGATCTTGTCGGCGTGACGCAGCGTGAGGCCGATATCGTCGAAACCGTTCAGCAGGCAGAATTTGCGAAAGCCCGGGACATCGAACGCGTACTCGGTGCCGTCGCCGGTTCGCACGACCTGCGCTTCCAGATCGATTGTCAGCTTGAAGCCGACGAACGCATACGTCTCGTTGAAGAGCTTGCCGACCTGCTGCTCCGACAACACGACCGGCAGCAAGCCGTTCTTGAAGCAGTTGTTATAGAAAATGTCCGCGAAGCTCGGCGCGATGATCGCCCGAAAGCCGTATTGATCCAGCGCCCACGGCGCGTGCTCGCGCGAGCTGCCGCAGCCGAAGTTCTTGCGTGTCAACAAGATGGACGCGCCCTGATAGCGCGACTGATTCAGCACGAAATCCGGGTTGAGCGGACGCTTGCTGTTGTCCTGGCCGGGTTCGCCGACATCCAAATAGCGCCATTCGTCGAACGCATTCGGGCCGAAGCCCGTGCGCTTGATCGACTTCAGGAACTGCTTGGGGATGATCGCGTCCGTGTCGACGTTCTCGCGATCCAGCGGCGCTACGAGCCCGCTATGAACGATGAATTTTTCCATGGTCTTTCTCAGTATCCCGATTGATCACGCGAGCTTGCGCACGTCGACGAAATGGCCTTCGATCGCGGCGGCGGCAGCCATCGCCGGGCTGACGAGATGCGTGCGGCCGCCCGCGCCCTGGCGCCCTTCGAAATTGCGGTTCGACGTCGACGCGCAGCGTTCGCCCGCATCGAGGCGGTCGGCGTTCATCGCGAGACACATCGAGCAACCCGGCTCGCGCCATTCGAAACCGGCGTTCGTGAAAATCTTGTCGAGCCCTTCGCGCTCGGCCTGGGCCTTCACGAGGCCCGAACCCGGCACGACCATCGCGAGCCGCACATTCGGCGCGACGCGCTTGCCCAGCGACTTGACGACATACGCCGCCGCGCGCAGGTCTTCGATGCGCGCGTTCGTGCAGGAACCGATGAAGATCTTGTCGGGCCTGATGGATTCGATCGGCGTATTCGGCTGCAGCGCCATGTAAGTGAGCGCGCGCTCCATCGCGTCGCGCTTGACGGGGTCCTTTTCACGCTCAGGATCGGGCACGCGGCCGTCGATGGACGTCACCATTTCCGGCGATGTGCCCCACGTCACTTGCGGCACGATTTCGGCCGCGTTGATCTCGACGACGCGATCGAACTGCGCGCCATCGTCCGATTTGAACTGGCGCCAGTATTCGACCGCCTGATCCCATTCGACGCCCTGCGGCGAATACGGACGGTCCTTCAGGTAGTTGATGGTCGTATCGTCGACGGCCACCATGCCCGCGCGCGCGCCCGCTTCGATCGCCATGTTGCAGACGGTCATGCGGCCTTCCATCGTCAGCGACCGGATGGTCGAGCCGCCGAATTCGATTGCGTAGCCCGTGCCGCCCGCCGTGCCGATCTTGCCGATGACCGCGAGCACGATGTCTTTTGCCGTGCAGCCGCGCGGCAACTGACCCTCGACCTTGACGAGCATGTTCTTGCTCTTCTTTTGCAGCAGCGTCTGCGTGGCGAGGACGTGCTCGACTTCCGACGTGCCGATGCCATGCGCGAGCGCGCCGAACGCGCCGTGCGTCGACGTGTGCGAATCGCCGCAGACGATCGTCATGCCGGGCAGCGTCGCGCCCTGCTCCGGCCCGATGATGTGCACGATGCCCTGACGCAAATCGTTCATCTTGAACTGCGTGATGCCGAATGCATCGCAATTGGCGTCGAGCGTGTCGACTTGCAGCTTCGAAACGGGATCGGCGATGCCGTGCGAGCGGTCGGTCGTCGGCACGTTGTGGTCGGACACGGCGAGATTCGCGCTGATGCGCCACACCGGGCGCTCGGCCAGCTTCAGACCTTCGAACGCTTGCGGGCTCGTGACCTCGTGCAGCAGATGACGATCGATATAGAGGATCGAGGTGCCGTCCTCTTCCGTGTGGATAACGTGCGTGTTCCACAACTTGTCGTAGAGAGTCTGGGACATGGTGAGCGCTTTCGTAGGTGACTGCGGGGTGTTATGGGGTGCGGCCTGTTGGACGATTATGCCACTTCCATTACGGCGCGTGGTACTAGGCTAAACGAAAAAAGCGTGCAAATTCAGTGAGTTATCGTAGTGGTGGTGATACCTGGATCGGGACTACCTGCTTGACTGGCATTTCCGCTCGCGTCGCCGATTACTTTCGGCGGAGTGTCGCCGCCGCGCGAAGAGACGTATGTTCATCTCGAATCGAGATTGACGACCGCAAACGTCGGTAAAAACATTGTTCGCAGGTACGTGACCGCGATGAACTTCATGAAAACGACCATCCGAAGAATCGGCAATTCTCAAGGCGTGCTGATACCCAAGCCGTTCCTCACGCAATTGGGGCTGGAGAACGAAATAGAAATGGATGTCGAAGGCGATGCAATCGTGCTGCGCAAGCCACGCGCGATCGTGCGGGCGGCGTGGGCGGAAGCGAGCAAGGCGGTCGCTGCAAGCGGCGAAGACGCGCTCGTGCTCGGCGAGCTCGGTAACGCGAACGACGGAGCGCTCGAATGGTGAAGCGCGGCGAGATTTGGCTGGTCGCGCTGGACCCGACGAAAAAGAGCGAAGTGCTGAAGACGCGCCCTTGCGATTGTGTCGCCGCCCGAACTGCATGATCACTTGCGCACGGCGATCATCGCGCCGATGAGCTCGAATGGCAGGCCAGCGCCGTTTCGCATCCCCGTTTCATTCAAGCAAAAGGAAGGGCTGATTTTGCTCGATCAGATCCGAACCGTCGACAAACTGTGCCTCGTGAAGAAGGAAGGCGTTATCGCCGACGAGACGCTGGCGAACACGCTTCACACGCTGCAGGAAGTCTTCGCGGTCTGAGCCCAAAAAGCAAAAAGCCCCGGCAGTCACCCGCCGGGGCTTTCTAAACTACAGCTTCAACCAACCGACTTACCGCTTGTCGAGCGGCTTCACTTCACGCGGCGTGTGGCCGATGAACAACTGGCGCGGACGGCCGATCTTTTGCTCGGGATCAGCGATCATCTCGTTCCACTGCGCAATCCAGCCCACCGTACGCGCCATCGCGAAGATGCACGTGAACATCGACGTCGGGATGCCCAGCGCGCGCTGCACGATGCCCGAGTAGAAGTCGACGTTCGGGTACAGCTTGCGCGACACGAAGTATTCGTCTTCGAGCGCGATCTTTTCCAGTTCCATCGCGAGCTTGAAGAGCGGGTCGTCGTGCAGGCCCAGTTCGTTCAGCACTTCGTGGCAGGTTTCGCGCATCAGCTTCGCACGCGGGTCGTAGTTCTTGTACACGCGGTGACCGAAGCCCATCAGCTTCACGCCCGAGTTCTTGTCCTTCACCTGCTTGATGAACTCAGGAATGTTGTCGACCGAGCCGATCTCTTCCAGCATGTTCAGCGCGGCTTCGTTCGCGCCGCCGTGCGCCGGGCCCCACAGACACGCGATACCCGCAGCGATACACGCGAACGGATTCGCACCCGACGAACCGGCCAGACGCACCGTCGACGTCGACGCGTTCTGCTCGTGATCCGCGTGCAGAATCAGGATGCGGTCGAGCGCGCGCACGAGCACGTCGTTGACCTTGTACTCTTCGCACGGGTTCGCAAACATCATGTGCATGAAGTTCGCGCTGTACGACAGCTCGTTGCGCGGATACACGAACGGCTGGCCGATGCTGAACTTGTACGCCATCGCGACGAGCGTCGGCAGCTTCGCAATCATGCGGATCGCCGAGACTTCGCGGTGACGCGGATCGTTGATGTTCAGCGAGTCGTGATAGAACGCGGACAGCGCGCCGACCGCCGCCACCAGGACGGCCATCGGGTGCGCGTCGCGACGGAAGCCGCGGAAGAAGAAGTGCATCTGCTCGTGCACCATCGTGTGACGCGTGACCGTGTCCACGAATTCCTCTTTCTGCGCAGCCGTGGGCAGTTCGCCCTTCAGCAGCAAGTAGCACGTTTCGAGGAAGTCGGCGTTTACGGCCAACTGCTCGATCGGGTAGCCGCGATACAGCAGCTCGCCCTTGTCGCCGTCGATGTAGGTGATCGCCGAATTGCACGCCGCCGTCGACATGAAGCCCGGGTCATAGGTGAACTTGCCGGTCTGACCGTACAGCTTGCGGATGTCGATCACGTCGGGGCCCATCGTGCCCTTGTAGATCGGCATTTCAACGCTCGGCGAGTTGTCGCTGAACGATAGCGTGGCTTTAACATCTGACGGGGTCATAGCACATCCTCAATCGAAGTATGGATACAGGTTTTCGATAATTTGCACGACGGAAGCTGCGCGGCAGGACTGCACGATCGACCGCTGTCCGCTCTCAACTGCTTGGCGCGCGGACTCACGGCGCATTGTGCAAAACTCCGCGGATCTCTGCCGAAATCACACGGAACGCAGGATCTGAATCACGCGAATCACGTCCGGCGTGGCAAGCTCGCCTTCCGGTTCGGTCCGCGCGAGCAGCAGGTCCATCAGTTCGTTGTCGCTCAGCTCCAGCAGGCGGGTCAAAGCGGCCACGTCGGCGTCACTGAGGTCATGCTCATATCGGCTGAAAAAACGTTCGAAGATCAGATCGTTTTCCAGCAGGCCGCGCCGTGCACGCCACCGGAGGCGCGCACGGCGAAGAGGGTCGGACTGGTGAGCGCTGTCTTGCTTGTCGACCATCGCATTGTCCATTTCAGACAGCCCGGCGCACCATCAATTCCTTGATCTTGCCGATCGCCTTCGTCGGATTGAGCCCCTTCGGGCACACGTCGACGCAGTTCATGATCGTGTGGCAACGGAACAGACGATACGGATCTTCCAGATTGTCGAGGCGTTCGCCCGTCGCCTGATCGCGGCTGTCCGCGATGAAGCGATAGGCTTGCAGCAAGCCCGCCGGTCCGACGAACTTGTCCGGATTCCACCAGAAGCTCGGGCAAGACGTCGAGCAGCTAGCGCACAGAATGCACTCGTACAGGCCGTCCAGCTCGTCGCGCTCGACCGGCGATTGCAGACGCTCCTTCTCGGGCGGCGGCGTGTCGTTGATCAGGTACGGCTTGATCGAGTGATACTGGTTGAAGAACTGCGTGAAGTCGCAGATCAGGTCGCGCACGACCGGAAGGCCCGGCAGCGGACGCAGCACGATGCGCTCCGGCAGGTCGTTCAGGTTCGTCAGGCACGCGAGGCCGTTCTTGCCGTTGATGTTCATCGCGTCCGAACCGCACACGCCTTCGCGGCACGAACGGCGGAACGACAAGGTTTCGTCCAGCGCCTTCAGCTTCACCAATGCGTCCAGCAGCATGCGTTCGTGCGAGTCGATTTCGAGCTCGTAACGTTGCATGCGCGGGGCCGCGTCCTTGTCCGGATCGTAGCGGTAGACTTCAAAAATTCGTTTTGCCATTTCGATTCCCTTGCCCTTAGAAGGTGCGCGCCTTCGGCGGCACCGATTCGACCGTCAGCGGCTTCATCTGAACCGGCTTGTAGTCGAGGCGATTGCCTTCGCTGAACCACAGCGTATGGCGCATCCATTTGTCGTCGTCGCGATGCTCGTAGTCGCTGTGCGCGTGCGCGCCACGGCTTTCCTTGCGTGCTTCGGCCGAGACCATCGTCGCGCGGGCGACTTCGATCAGGTTCGCCAGTTCCAGCGCTTCGACCTTCGCGGTGTTGAACACCTTCGATATGTCCTTCAGATGCACGTGCTTCACGCGCTCGGCCAGTTCCGCGACCTTGTCCACGCCTTCCGACAGCAGCTTGGACGTGCGGAACACGCCGGCATGCGCCTGCATCGTCGAGCGGATGTCGTTCGCGATGTTCTGCGTGTATTCGCCCGAAGTCGACTTCTCCAGCACGGCAAGGCGCTCGAGCGCGAAGTCGGCGGCGTCGGCCGGCAGCGGCTTGTGCTCGCGCGCTTCCTTCGCGTACTTGATGATGTGATTGCCGGCCGCGCGGCCGAACACCACCAGGTCCAGCAGCGAATTCGTGCCGAGGCGGTTCGCGCCGTGCACCGAAACGCACGAGCATTCGCCCACCGCGTAGAAGCCGTTCACCGGCTCGTTGTAGCCGTTCGCCGTGCCGACGACCTGACCGTGCATGTTCGTCGGAATCCCGCCCATCTGATAATGGATGGTCGGAACGACCGGGATCGGCTCCTTGATGCAGTCCACGTTCGCGAACTTCAGCGCGATCTCGCGAATCGACGGCAGACGCTTCATGATCGTCTCGGCGCCGATGTGCGACAGGTCGAGCAGCACGTGATCCTTGTTCGGACCCACGCCGCGCCCTTCCTTGATTTCCTGGTCCATCGAACGCGAAACGAAGTCGCGCGGCGCCAGATCCTTCAGCGTCGGGGCATAGCGCTCCATGAAGCGGTCGCCGTTCGAGTTACGCAGAATGCCGCCTTCGCCGCGCACGCCTTCGGTGATCAGCACGCCCGCGCCGGCCACGCCGGTCGGGTGGAACTGCCAGAACTCCATGTCCTGCAAAGCGATGCCCGAACGCGCCGCCATGCCGAGGCCGTCGCCCGTGTTGATGAACGCATTCGTCGATGCCGCGAAGATGCGCCCCGCGCCGCCCGTGGCGAACAGCGTGGTCTTGCCTTCGAGGATATAGACTTCGCCCGTTTCCATCTCGAGCGCGGTCACGCCGAGCACGTCGCCGTCGGCGTCGCGGATCAGGTCCAGCGCCATCCATTCGACGAAGAAATGCGTCTTGGCTGCGACGTTCTGCTGATACAGCGTGTGCAGCAGCGCGTGGCCGGTACGGTCGGCTGCCGCGCAGGCGCGCTGCACCGGCTTCTCGCCGTAGTTCGCCGTGTGGCCGCCGAACGGGCGCTGATAAATGGTGCCGTCCGCATTGCGGTCGAACGGCATGCCCATGTGTTCGAGCTCGTAAACTGCGTTCGGCGCTTCACGGCACATGAACTCGATCGCGTCCTGGTCGCCGAGCCAGTCGGAACCCTTGATCGTGTCGTAGAAGTGATAGTGCCAGTTGTCTTCGCTCATGTTGCCGAGCGATGCGCCGATGCCGCCTTGCGCCGCGACGGTGTGCGAGCGCGTCGGGAACACCTTCGACAGCACCGCGACCGACAGGCCCGCACGCGCGAGTTGCAGCGATGCGCGCATGCCCGATCCGCCCGCGCCAACGATGACCACGTCGAAACGGCGACGCGGCAGGGAAGTCTTGATTGCAGCCATATTCTTTAAACTCTCCAGAGAATCTGTGCAGCGTAGCCGGCGCATCCGATGAGCCAGAGCACGGTCAGCACCGTCAGGAACAGGCGCAGGCCAACCGGCTTCACGTAATCCATCCAGATGTCGCGCACGCCGACGTACGCGTGATAGAAGAGCGAAAGCAAGGCTACGAAAGTGGCGAGCTTCATCCACTGCATCGCGAAGATCGACGCCCAGCCTTCATAAGAGAAGCTGTGCGCGCCGAAGAACAGCACGAGCAGGACGAGGGTGTACACGGCAACGACGATTGCGGTCACGCGCTGGGCGAGCCAGTCGCCCAGGCCGTAATGCGCTCCGACGACGAGGCGCTTGGAGCCGACTCGGTTCTGGGTACCCATGTTTAGAAGGCTCCGAAAAGTTTCAGGGCGACGACGAGCGTCAGCAGCAGCGACACGACGAGCACGGCAAGCGCCGTCTGACGGCCGCCTTCCTTGTTCACGGCGACGTGCGTGTCGAGCACGAGAAAGCGGATGCCTGCGCAGAAGTGATGCAGATACGCCCAGGACAGCACGAGCGTGATGATTTTGACGATGGGGTGAGCGAGGAAGCCTTTGAATGCGTCGAAACTAATTTCCGACGTCAGACTCTGATCGAGCAGATAGAGAAGGAACGGCAGTGCAACGAAGAGCAGCAAGCCGCTGATACGGTGCAGGATGGAGACCTTCCCTGCTAGCGGCAAGCGATATTTCGCAATCTGTCCAAGCCCGATGTTCCGGTACTCGGGCCTTGGTTTTTTTACGGCTTCAGCCATGCTAGACCCCAACTTGTTATTACACTAACCCGCGATTTTAGCGCCTTTTTATTTCACGCTGCAGGGAAAACCCGCCCAAGAGACTATTGCTGCACGCGTGAAAATGGCGAACGTGAATGCTTTGTCGATGCTTCGCGGACCGCCCGGCCGATGCCCGCCGCGTCTGTTCATTCGGTCAACTCAAGTCGTTCTGATAGTAGTAGCCGGTCGTGACATACCAGCCGCGCCGCACTTCCACCGGGCGATCGCCGTACGTGTACGAGATCCGTTCGACCGAAAGAAGCGGAAAACCCGGCTGCACTTGCAGCAATTGCGCGACCGGCTCGTCCGCCGCCACCGCGCGAATCTTCTCCGACGCCCGGATCATGCGCGTGCCGAACTCCGTTTCGAACATCGCGTACAGCGGGCCCTTGTAATCGGCGAGCCGCTCGGCCGTCAGTCCGCGGAAAACCGCGCCCGGCAGCCAGATTTCGTCGAACACGGTCGTTTCGCCGTCGAACTGCAGCAGGCGCTTGATGAGCACCACGGGATCGGCGGGCTTGAGATCGAGCTGACGCGCGATTTCGGCGGGCGCACGCAGGCGCCGGCATTCGAGCAGGCGGCTTACGTGGGGATGAACGTCGCCGTCATCGGGCAAAAGGCGCAGGAAGCGGAACTGCACGCGATCTTCGCTATGCGTCGCAACGAACGTGCCCTTGCCTTGACGGCGCACGAGGAGATTGTCGGCGGCGAGTTCGTCGATGGCCTTGCGGACGGTGCCCTGGCTCACCTTATAGCGCGCGGCCAGTTCCACTTCGCTGGGGATGATCTCGCCCGGCTTCCACTCGCCCGATTCGAGGCCCTGCGTAATCAGCGCCTTGATCTGCTGATACAGCGGGCTGAACGTCGGCGACGGCGCGCCCTCGGCCGACTGTGCGTTGCCGTTGGGTGAGGTGGTGCTCGCCGGATTTGCCGCGTTGGAATTCATGCCGCGCATTTCAACACAAAGGGCTGCCGCGCGTCCACATTTTCACGCATGATCCTATGTCTTATATAAGACATAAGATACTGTTGACTTTGCCTCCGACCAATCCTACACTCCTTGGCGAGCAAGGGTTTGCGGGTCGCCGCGCAGTCCGTGGAAAGTTCGTTTGGACCGGTTCAATCGGCGCATTTCGCCGGTGAACGGTGCGTTCGGCACATCGCGGGCAGCGCCGCCAACCGCCAGGCACGCCCTTTCGCTTTCGCCTCACGCCGATCGGCCAATCGATTCGCGCGCCGCTGCCTGCCTACCGCCTCGCAACGTCCAGCGCCGTCTCGAATGGGCGCTTGTCCGTCAGACTCTAGCGAATCGCCGTTTCCTCACGTCACACCGCGCAGTCTCTCGCTCGAAGAAGGATTCATGGCATGACAGCCATGCCGTCACGCTTTCATGCGGAGCCATGCGTTGCGCCGCTATCGGAGAGCGCTGCGGCATCGCCGGCATGTCTTCATCAACGCTTCGCGTAACGCGCATAAAATAGCGTTTTTCCCTAGCGTTCCACGCACCGTCAGGAGAGTTTCAATGGCTAAGTCCGCAAAGCGCGTTGCCGTAACCGGCGCCGCAGGTCAAATCGGCTACTCGCTGCTGTTCCGTATCGCCAATGGCGATCTGCTCGGCAAAGACCAGCCCGTGATCCTTCAGTTGCTCGATCTGCCGCAAGCGCAAGCCGCCGTGAAGGGCGTCGTGATGGAACTGGAAGACTGCGCATTCCCGCTGCTCGCGGGCGTGGTCGTCACGGACGATCCCAAGGTCGCGTTCAAGGACGCCGACATCGCGTTGCTGGTCGGTGCGCGTCCGCGTTCGAAGGGCATGGAACGCAAGGACCTGCTGTCGGCGAACGCCGAAATCTTCACGGTTCAGGGCCGCGCGCTGAACGAAGTCGCGAGCCGCGACGTGAAGGTGCTGGTCGTCGGCAATCCGGCGAACACGAACGCCTATATCGCGATGAAGTCGGCGCCGGACCTGCCGAAGAAAAACTTCACCGCCATGCTGCGCCTCGACCACAACCGCGCGCTGTCGCAACTGGCGGCCAAGTCGGGCAAGCCGGTCGCGTCGATCGAAAAGCTCGTCGTGTGGGGCAATCACTCGCCGACCATGTACCCCGACTTCCGCTTCGCGACCGCCGAAGGCGAGAGCCTCACGAAGCTGATCAACGACGACGAATGGAACCGCAACACGTTCATCCCGACCGTCGCCAAGCGCGGCGCGGCGATCATCGAAGCGCGCGGCCTGTCGTCGGCGGCATCGGCGGCTAATGCGGCCATCGATCACGTGCGTGACTGGGTGCTCGGCACCAACGGCAAGTGGGTGACGATGGGCATTCCGTCGGACGGCTCGTATGGCATTCCGGAAGACATCGTCTACGGCGTGCCGGTCACGTGTGAGAACGGCGAGTACAAGCGCGTCGAAGGCCTGGAAATCGACGCGTTCTCGCGCGAGAAGATGGACGGCACGCTGAACGAACTGCTCGAAGAGCGCGACGGCGTGGCGCATCTGCTGGGTAAGTAAGCAACACGGCATCATCGGGAGCCTTCGCCGTTCCCGCCAGCGCGAACGCTTCGCGGCGTTCGCGGCTGATTCGATCGCGCTTGAACGAAAGCAAGCAAGCCTTCGAGCGCGTCCGAATCAGAAGCACGAGCAGCATCGAACTCTCTTTTCAATCGGAGCCGACGCCGACAATGCCCGCTCTCACACCCGCAGAAGTGCTGTTCGACGGCGAGCCGCAGCCCGCCGTCCTGCCGCCCTGCGACCACTATGCCGGCAGCGAAAAGCTGATCCGGAAGTCGCTCGCGCTGCAGGCCGAACTCGGGCCGGTGTTCGACATCACGCTCGATTGCGAGGATGGCGCGCAAGTCGGCCACGAAGCCGAACATGCGGAGATGGTGGCGTCGTTCGTCGGCGGCGAGGATGACCGCTTCGGGCGCGTCGGCGTTCGCATCCATGACTTCCATCATCGCGCGTGGCGGGACGACGTCCGCATCATCCTTCGCCAGGCGAAGAAAGCGCCCGCCTTCGTGATGCTGCCGAAAATCCGCAGCGTGTTCGACGCCGCCGAGATGATCGCGTTCATCGAGGCATCGCGCAGTGAGTTCGGCATCGCGCAATCCATTCCGTGTCACCTGCTGATCGAAACGCACGGCGCGCTCGCGGAAGTCTTCGAGCTGGCCGCGCTGCCCGGTGTCGAATCGCTGAGTTTCGGCCTGATGGACTTCGTGTCGGCGCACAACGGCGCCATTCCCGATACCGCCATGCGCTCGCCCGGCCAGTTCGAGCATCCGCTCGTGCGTCGCGCGAAGCTGGAAATCGCGGCCGCATGTCACGCGCATGGCAAGGCGCCCTCGCATAACGTGTCGACGGAAGTGCGGGACATGAGCGTCGTCGCGAACGATGCCGCCCGCGCCCGCAATGAGTTCGGCTATACGCGGATGTGGAGCATCCATCCGTCGCAGATCCGGCCCATCGTCGATGCCTTCTCGCCGCGCGCCGACGAGATCACGCTCGCCGCCGAAATTTTGCTGGCCGCGCAACGCGCGCAGTGGGGCCCGACGCGCCACGGCGACACGCTGCACGATCGCGCGAGCTATCGCTATTACTGGTCCGTGCTGCGCCGCGCGCAGGCCACCGGCCACGCGATTCCCGACGAATGCGCCCCGCTGTTTGCAGCGGCATCGACGGGACGCGCGGCATAAATGCAAAGGTTTCGATACGCCGCGTACGGGCCGAATACCCCGGCGCGCTTTTCAAGCAAAAGAGACGACGCTGCTGCAAGAGCGTTCACAGGAGACTTGAAGCAATGAGCGATACCGCAACGACCGACGCGCCCGCAGCAGCGGGTGGTTTCAAACCGAAGAAATCCGTCGCGCTGTCCGGCGTGACGGCGGGCAATACCGCGCTGTGCACGGTCGGCAAGACCGGCAACGACCTGCACTATCGCGG
>NZ_JFHE01000034.1 GCF_000698555.1 Caballeronia grimmiae
ATGAGCCATGAAATCCGCACGCCGATGAATGCCGTGCTGGGCCTGCTCGAACTCGAACTGCGCGCGCCGGGCGAAGCCGCCACGACCAAGCGCTCGCTCCAGACCGCGCATCACGCCGCGTGCGATCTGCTCGGCATGATCGACGATCTGCTCGATGTCGCGAAGATCGAAGCGGAGCGCCTCGTGCTCGTGCCTGCGCCGATGGACATCGAGGCGTGGATCGCGAGCGTCGCGTCGATCTACGAGCCGGCTGCGCGCGCGAAGGGCATCGCGCTCGTCGTGCAGCGTGACGGCGACGCCGGTCCCGCGTGGATATTGGCCGATGGACAGCGCTTGCGGCAGGTCGTCGGCAATCTGCTGTCGAACGCGATCAAGTTCACGGATCGCGGCGCGGTGACGCTCACCTACGCCGTCGCTCCGTCGCGCGACGGCATGCGCACGTTGACGCTCGCGGTGGCGGATACGGGCATCGGCATTCCGCCGGAACGGCAGGCTTCGCTCTTTACGCCGTTCGTGCAGGCCCACGACGGCGGCGCGCGGCACTTCGGCGGCACGGGGCTCGGGCTGACCATTTGCAAGCGGCTGGTCGAGATGATGGGCGGCAACATTGAGCTGTCGAGCGAGCCGGGGAAGGGCACGCGGTTCACGGTGCGCGTCGCGTTTCCGGCGGCGCAAGCGGAGCACGCCGAAGCGATCGCGCCGCGCGAGGCGGTGGCCGACGTGCACCGGGCGCTGGCAGGCGTACGCGTGCTGATCGTCGACGATCATCCGGCGAACCGCATCGTGCTGGATGGACAAATCAGGCTCCTGGGCGGCGCGACGCATTGCGAAGCGGACGGGCGCAGCGCGCTGGCACGCTGGCGCAGCGATCCCGGTGCGTTCGACGTGATCGTCACCGATTGCTCGATGCCGGGCATGAGCGGCGAAGAACTCGCGCAGGCGATCCGCACGGAAGAAGCGCAACGAGCACCGGGCGCGGGAGGAATGCCGATCATCGGGCTGACGGCGAACGCGCTGCCGGAGGCGGCGTCGCGGGCCGTGGCGGCGGGGATGACGATGTGCCTCGTCAAGCCGATCGCGCTCGATGAGCTGAAGGATGCGGTGTTGTCGGTCGTGGGCGCGGGGGCCGGGCTTGGCGTGCGGAACACGCAAGAATCGCAAGACATGCCGGCACCACCGTCGACACCCCCGCACCGCGCCCCCGTCTTCGATGAGGCCACGCTGGGCGCTTTCGGTGACCAGGCCGCTACGCTCATCGATACCTTGCGGTCCGCCAACGCCCAGGACATCGACGACGCCCGCGCCGCGATGGACGCCTGCGACTACGCATTGTTGCGCGACATCGCGCATCGGATGAAAGGCGCGGCGGCGGTCATCGGCGCGACGCCCTTCATGCAGGCCTGCGTCGTGCTTCAGCGCAACTGCGAACGCGCCATCGACGAGGACCGCAACGGCGAAGACGACGCGAATATCGACGTGGCATTCGCAGCCTTCGCCCGCGAGGCCCGCGCACTCGAAGCGGCGCTGGATGCCGCAGTCGCACGCTTGTCGGTCTGAATCGCGCGGCTCGCGCCCCCGCGATCGTGTGTTCTAATTGAACCACCGTTCGTCGCAATAACTCGCGGCCGTGCGATGGCCGCGCATCCGCTTGACCAATTTCATCGAGGCATGAATCGAAGCGACCCATCCGTCATTCAGCGCGGCGTTGATCGCCGCCGCCGCGTTGGTCGAGCGGCATCGTCGGCGGTCATTGCGCTCGTCGCGGTGTTCGGCGGCGGCACGGCTCGCGCGCAGCGGGCCGACTGGCTCGATGCGCGCGTCACGCAATCCACCATTGTCGATACGATCTGCGTGCCGGGCTATGTCGATCGCGTGCTGCCGTCCTTCGAGATGCAGATGCGCCAGAAGGACCGGCTGCTTAAACAGCGTGGCATCGATGCATCGTTCGGTTCGGAATATGCGCTCGATCACCGCATGCCGGTGATTCTCGGCGGCTCGCCGAACGCGGCGGCCAATCTCGATCTGCGGCGATGGGAAGGCCGCGCCGGGCAGCGTCGCAAGGAACGGCTCGCGGTGTATCTCAAGCGCTGCGTCTGCACGGGCGACATTACGCTCAAAGCCGCGCAATCCGCGATGGCCGGGGATTGGCCGAACGCGTATCCGAATCTCTCCAGCATGTCGTGCAACGGACTCTGAGCCGCCCGCACTGCGGCGGAACGAAGCTTGCTTGAATCAGCTTCCGGTGGACGCATTTAATGTTCATCGTTCGAAGCGGACGATCATCGCATTCGTCCGTCGTCTGAAGGTCAAGCGGATCAATCAATGCAGCACGCAGGAAACAACAAGACGCCATTCGGCGCACGAAAAACCGGGGTTACGGCGCTCGCGGTCTTGTGTCTGATGACGGCGCAGGCAAAGGCGCAGCAGGCGGCGTCGGCGTCAGAGACGGTCGCCCAAGGGCGCGTCGCGATGCCGCCCGCGCCTCCGCTGCCCCACGGCGCCAGTGCGCCGCACGCAGCAAGCGCGCCGGCGCGGGCGCTTCCCGCGATGCCCGTGCCGATACCGCCGCAGGCGGCTCCGGCGGCTCCGGCGGCGTCGCCGGCGTCGGCGGCGTCGGTGTCGGAAGCTGCATCTGCCGCTTCAGCAGCCGAAGCGGCGTCGGCAGCGAGCGCGGCATCCGAAACCGCCGCATCCGAAACCGCCGCGCCGGAAGTGCCGCTTCCGCCCGAAGCGCCGGAACCGAACGCCGCGCAGCGATCGGGCCTCGCGCCCAAAGGCGCCTACGCGATGCGACAAACCTTCGCGCAGGAAGTCGATCGCCGGCTCACCATCCCGGCCGCCGATCAGCAGGCTTATGGCCGCGCGCTCCAGCATGCGCTCGACGAAAACGGTCACGGCGATCTCGCGAACGAGTTCGTCGTGCTCGTCGATCGCGCGGAGAACGTGCAGGCGCTGTTCATATACTTCCGTGCGAAGCCGGGCGATGCGTGGTCGATGATCGGCGCATCGCCGGTATCGACGGGACGCCCCGGCTCATACGATCATTTCCTGACGCCGCTCGGCGTGTTCCAGCACGTGCCCGGCAACATGGACTTTCGCGCGGAAGGCACGCTCAACGAGTTCAAGATTCGCGGCTACGGGGCGCGCGACATGCGCATCTACGACTTCGGCTGGACCGAGGGCGAACGCGGCTGGGGCAAGGGCGGCGTCTCGCCGATGCGCTTTCAGATGCACGCCACCGATCCCGAGAAGCTCGAGCCGGTGCTCGGCATGCGTCATTCGAAGGGTTGCGTGCGCATTCCGTCGACGCTCAACGCGTTCTTCGATCATCACGGCATTCTGGATGCGCAGTACGAAGCGCGCGCCGCCGAAGGGCAATCCATGTGGGTGCTGAAGCCCAATCGTCAGACGACGTCGTGGGCCGGCCATTATCTGGTCGTCATCGATACGGCGCGAAAGACGCGGCCGGCGTGGTCGCCCGGGCCGGGAAAAGCCGCGCGCCAGCAGGTGCCGGCGGCAGCGAACAACGTCGATTGATCACTTCGATCTCGCGAGCAGCACGCCCGCCAGCGCGACGCCGAAGCCCGCGATCTGGATCGCGCCGAGCGTTTCACCGAACGCGACATAGCTTTCGATGGCCGCGAGCGGCGGCGCGAGGAACAGCAGGGCGGTCGCCCGCGATGCGTCGCCGCGCCGGACCATCCACACGAGCAGCGTCGTCGCGACGCCGGAGAGCATGACGATGCCCCACGCGAGCGAGAGCCACGTCGTCATGGAGCCAATGAAGCGGTGCTCGCCCAGCGATACGGCCAGCACCGCCGCGACGATCGCCGCGCCCGCGTTTTGCAACGCGCTCGCGCTGCGGATGTCCGCGTTCGCCAGCGAAGTCTTCTGATAGAGCGTGCCGGCCGTGATCGCAAAAACGGCGAAGACCGCGACCGTGATCACGAGCCATTGCGGGGCGGTATCGGCCGTATGCGCGGCGGATGGGGCGCTTCCTGCGAGCTTCGGCGCGAGCACCAGTGCGACGCCGAGCAGACCGAGCGCGAGGCCGCTCCAAGCGCGCGCCGAGAGTTTTTCGCCGAAAAGACGCGCGGCGAAAGCGGCGGTCAGAAGCGGCTGCAACGCGCCGAGCAGCGCCATCACGCCCGCGCCGAGGCCACGCGCGACGGCCCAGTAGCTCGCGCCGAGGTACACGCCTTGCAGCAGCGCACCCGCGACCATCTGGCGAAGGGCGTCGCGGCCCGTCGGCCAGCGCACTCGCGCGATGAGCGCCAGCACGACGAACAGGATCGCCGTCCCGGTAAAGCGTGCGAGCAGGTAGAGATTGGGATCGACGTAAGGCGTGATCGCCCGGGCGACGATGAAGCCGGTCGTCCAGAGGAACACGAACACAGGCGCGGTGAGCAACGAGAACATGAGCGGCACTGGTGGAAAGCGGCGAACGGAAACCGCGCAGTATCCGCGCTAGAGGGTCCTTCGTCTTGTTCAACCGTGCACAGCGTGCTATTCGATCGAGAAGGTGTCGAGCGGCTGATTCGCGCGGGCGTCGCTTTCGCTGGCGAAGCGCCTTGCCAGTTGCGCATGAAGGCGGCGGGCTTCGTCGAGTGTGAGATCGATCCAGTACGGATCGCCAGCGGCGTCGTTGAGACGCTCGGGCGGAAATTGGATTTCGATCACCACGCCTTTCTTGTACATCGTGAGCCTCGTTCCGGTGCATGATTGCGAACCTGCGAGTCTAACGGACGCTGGCTCGCATATTGCGCACCGAGCGGAAAGAGTGCATTGCCCCGCATTCTAGGCTTCGAACTTCACGCGGCTGTCATTGGCGCAGCATCTAGAAAAATTCTATTCGGACGACGAAATAATAATTACCGATGCGCATTTTGTTGCGCGGCGGGGAACCATCGCGCGTCTCGTCGTACCAAAAAAAATAAAAGTGGCGTAACCTAAGATGCAAACACTGGAGGTATCGATGACATCCGTCGACCTGGAATTCGACCAGCTCAACAGCACCGTCGATGCGCTGCGGCGCTCCATCTCGAACCGCCTGATGTACGGCGTCGGCAAAGATGCGGCGACCGCGCAGCCGCGCGACTGGCTGCATGCTGCGGAGCTCGCGGTGCGTGACCGTCTGGTCGCGCGCTGGATGCGCACCACGCGCCAGCAGTACGAACAGGACGTCAAGCGCGTCTATTACCTGTCGATGGAGTTTCTCATCGGCAGGACCTTCACGAATGCGCTCCTTGCGCTCGGCATACACGACGAAGTGCGCGATGCGCTCGCCTCGCTCGGCGTCGATCTGGCCACGCTTGAGGAACTGGAACCCGACGCCGCGCTCGGCAATGGCGGCCTCGGGCGGCTCGCGGCCTGTTTCCTGGATTCGATGGCGACGGTCGGCGTGCCCGGCTTCGGCTATGGCATCCGTTACGAATATGGCATGTTCCGGCAAACGATCGTCGAGGGTAATCAGGTCGAAATGCCCGATTACTGGCTGCGCGCGGGCAATCCGTGGGAGTTTCCGCGGCCCGAAGTGGTCTACACCGTGCATTTCGGCGGACGTACCGTGCAGCATGGCGATCGCACCGACTGGATCGATACCGAGCACGTGAACGCGATGGCCTACGACACGGTCATCCCCGGCTACGCGACGACCGCGACGAACACGCTGCGCCTGTGGTCCGCGCGCGCCACCGACGAATTCGATCTCTCCGCGTTCAATCAGGGCGATTATCGTCGCGCAGTGGAAGCGAAGAACACGTCGGAGCATGTGTCGCGTCTGCTCTATCCGGACGATTCGACCCAGGCCGGCCGAGAACTGCGGCTGCGTCAGGAATATTTCTTCGTCTCCGCGACGATGCAGGACCTGATCCGCCGCTATCAGCGCACGCATACGCATTTCGGGCGGCTCGCGGAAAAGGTCTCGGTGCATCTGAACGATACGCACCCCGTGCTCGCGATTCCCGAACTGATGCGCCTGCTCGTCGATACGCATCATGTGCCCTGGGACAAGGCGTGGAAGCTCGTGCAGCAGATGTTCTCGTACACGAATCACACGCTGATGCCCGAGGCGCTCGAAACGTGGGACGTCGAAATGCTCGCGCGTCTGTTGCCGCGTCATCTCGAGATCATCTTCGAGATCAACGCGCAATTCCTCAAGCAGGTCACGGAGAAGTTCGGACGCGACGTCGAGCTGATTCGCCGCATCTCCCTCGTCGATGAATTCGGCCAGCGCCGCGTGCGGATGGCGCATCTTGCGATCGTCGCGAGCCAGAAGGTGAACGGCGTCTCCAAGCTGCATTCGCAACTGATGGTGCAGAACATCTTCTCCGACTTCGCGCGCATGTATCCCGAGCGCTTCACCAACGTGACGAACGGCATCACGCCGCGACGCTGGCTTGCGCAGGCGAGTCCGTCGTTGTCCTCGCTGATCGACAAGCGGCTCGGCACGCGCTGGCGCACCGATCTTTTCGAACTCGGCCGGCTGCGCGAATGGCGCGATGATCCCGAGTTCCGCAAGGCATTTCACGAAGCGAAGTTCGCGAACAAGCTGCGTCTCGTCGAACGCGCGAAACGCGATGCCAACGCGATCATCAATCCGGAAGCGCTCTTCGATCTTCAGGTGAAGCGCATCCACGAATACAAGCGGCAGTTGCTCAACATCCTGTATGTGATCGTGCGCTACAACCGCATCCGCGAGAATCCGGAGCAGGACTGGACGCCCCGCGTGGTGATGTTCGCGGGCAAGGCGGCGTCGGCGTACAAGATGGCGAAGAACATCATCAAGCTCATCAACGATGTCGCCAAGCGCATCAACGCGGACCCGCTCGTCGGCGACCGGCTGAAGGTCGGCTTCATTCCGAACTATGGCGTGAGCGTCGCGGAGCTCATCATTCCGGCGGCCGACCTGTCACAGCAGATTTCGATGGCCGGCACCGAAGCGTCCGGCACCGGCAACATGAAGCTCGCGCTGAACGGGGCGTTGACCATCGGCACGCTGGATGGCGCGAACATCGAGATATGCGATGCCGTCGGGCGCGAGAACATCTTCATCTTCGGCAACACGACGGACGAGATCGAATCGCTGCGCGCGGCGGGGTATCGGCCGCGGCAGATCTACGAGGAGAACGCGGAACTCAAGCTTGCGCTGGACCAGATCCGGCTCGGGCACTTCTCGCCGGAAGAGCCGCACCGCTTCTACGACATCTTCCACACGCTCGTGGATTGGGGCGATCACTACATGGTGCTCGCCGACTTCGCCAGCTTCGACAAGACGCAAAGCGAAGTCGACCTCAAGTTCCGCGACAAGGAAGCGTGGACGAAGAGCGCGATCGAGAACGTCGCGGGCATGGGCATATTCTCGTCCGACCGCACGATTGCGGAGTATGCGCGCGAGATCTGGCATGTCGAGCCGCTGAACCTGCGCTGACACCCGCTCGCCGCGCGCCCTGCATCACGCCTGCGGGCGCGCGGCGGCCGTTTGCGCGTGTTTCGCGACCGCTTCGCCGACGAGCGCGGCCACGCGGTCCGCGAATTCCTGATCCTTCGTGATGAGCACCTCGCGTTCTCCGTCGGATGTCGACACCATCAGCTGATAGATGACGTCCTGCGTGATCCACGACAAATAACCGACCACAGCGATCATCACGCCGAGCACGAGCGCCGCGCCCGCGCCGGTCGCGATACCCGCGCCGAGCGCCACGACGCCGATGACCGCGAGGCCGACCGGCAGCGGCTTCTTGCGCTCGATCTTCACGACCCGCGCGGCGCGCAGCTCGCGCAGCGGAATCATCTGGCCCGAAGCCGACAGGCCGGCGCGCGACAGGGTGACGCCGCGTTCGTTGAAGGGTGTATCCATAAGCTGATCGTTCCGAATGACGGCAGGGAAAACGCGGAGATTACCAGACGGCCGTCTTCGAGCGAATCGTCCGTTCCTTGCATATCGGAAAATCACGATATATACTTCGCATCAAGACGATTCGGTACGCGCGGCTTCGCGTGCCGGCCGTCAGACGCACGAGCAACGAAATGGACATCGACGCAATTCACAAGGCCCTCGCCAACCCCCTTCGCCGCGAGATTCTCGAATGGCTGAAGGAGCCGGAACGGCATTTCCCTAATCAGGAAATGCCGATGTCGCACGGCGTCTGCGCGGGTCAGATCGATGGGCGCTGCGGCATGTCGCAGTCCACCGTTTCGGCGCATCTCGCGACTCTTCACAAAGCAGGGCTCGTCACCACCAGGCGCGTAGGGCAATGGGTGTTCTTCAAGCGCGACGAGGCGGTCATTCAGGCGTTCCGCGATTCCATGGAGAATCTCTGAGCAGCTGAAGCGCCTTCGCGGTGACAGCATCCTTACAACTTAATTAGGACGCCTTCCGTTATGCCGACTCTTTTCGATCCGCTGAAAGTGGGCGCGCTGTCGCTCAAGAACCGCATCGTCATGGCGCCGCTCACGCGCCAGCGCGCAGGCGTCGAACGCGTGCCGAACGCGCTCATGGCGCAGTACTACGCAGACCGCGCATCGGCGGGTCTCATCATCACCGAGGCTACGTCGGTCACGCCGCAAGGTCTCGGTTATGCCGATACCCCCGGCATCTGGTCCGACGAACAAGTCGAAGGCTGGAAGCTCGTGACGAAGGCAGTCCACGACGCAGGCGGTCTGATCGTGCTGCAACTGTGGCACGTGGGCCGCATTTCCGATCCGGTCTTCCTCAATGGCGAGTTGCCTGTTGCACCGAGCGCGATCGCGGCTGAGGGTCACGTGAGTCTCGTGCGTCCGCAGCGTCCTTATGCCACGCCGCGCGCACTCGAACTGGATGAAATTCCGGGCATCGTGGCGGCGTATCGCAAGGGCGCGGAAAATGCAAAGCGCGCGGGCTTCGATGGCGTGGAAGTGCACGGCGCGAACGGCTATCTGCTCGACCAGTTCCTGCAGGACAGCACCAACAAGCGCACCGATACGTACGGCGGCCCGATCGAAAACCGCGCACGCCTGATGCTCGAAGTGACCGATGCGTGTATCGAAGTGTGGGGCGCCGAGCGCGTCGGCATGCACCTCGCACCGCGCGCCGATTCCCACACGATGGGCGACAGCGATCGCGCCGCGACCTTCGGTTATGTTGCACGCGAGCTGGGCAAGCGCAAGATCGCGT
This sequence comes from Caballeronia grimmiae, assembly GCF_000698555.1. Lineage (GTDB taxonomy): Bacteria > Pseudomonadota > Gammaproteobacteria > Burkholderiales > Burkholderiaceae > Caballeronia > Caballeronia grimmiae. The sequence continues at coordinate 9,155 of NZ_JFHE01000034.1, forward strand.
TCATCGCGGCGCGCGAGGCGGAAGGTCCGGATAGCCTCGGACCGCAGTTGAAGAAGGCATTTGGCGGCGTTTATATCGCCAACGAGAAGTTCACGAAGCAGAGCGCCGAAGCGATCATCGCACGCGGCGACGCCGACGCGGTGGCATGGGGCAAGCCGTTCATCGCCAATGCGGATCTCGTGCGCCGCCTCGAACTGGATGCCCAATGGAATGATCCGGACACGTCCACGTTCTATGCGCCCGGACCGGAAGGTTATACGGATTACCCGCTGCTCGAAACGGCGGAGTAAGTAAAAACAGCGGCTTCGGCCGCTGTTTTGTTTTGGGCGTAAATAATTCGGCATCCGAAGTAAAACAAGACCGCATCTCGCAACGATTCCGCCTATATAAACGCATATTGAAATTATCGAATTTCGACTCTACCGCGCCCTGAAAGTAGTGTATTGATGACTTCCAGTCTGCTGAATGCGTCGCATAAGAATATGCGAAGGCATCGGCGCCAATACGCTCAACCTTGCATGCCGGGTTCGTTTCATGAACGATCCAACGCATCTTCGACAATTCCTTGACACGCCAAGCCGGCCGGCACCGATGGCATCGCGTCTGTCAGCCCGCTCGTTTCCTTCGTTTCTTTCGTGCTCACGAGGCACGTAACGGTCGCGAGGATTCTCGCGTAAAGGAGTGCATATGTCGTGGCTTACGCAAACGCTGCGCGCTTACCCGGAAATCGCCATCTTTCTGTCACTGGGCATCGGGTACTGGGTCGGCGGCAAGACCTTCAAGGGATTCAGTCTGGGCGCTGTAACGGCTACGCTGCTCGCGGCCATCGCGATCGGGCAACTGGGCATCACCATCTCACCGAACGTCAAGGCGGTCTTCTTCCTGATGTTCCTGTTCGCCGTGGGCTACGGCGTCGGTCCGCAATTCGTGCGCGGCATTGCAAAAGATGGCTTGCCGCAGGCGCTGTTCTCGGTCATTCAATGCGTGCTTTGTCTTGCCGCGCCGTATGCCGCCGCAAAAATGGCCGGCTATGACATCGGCTCGGCGGCGGGACTGTTCGCCGGATCGCAGACCATTTCAGCCTCGATGGGGCTCGCCACCGACGCGATCAACCGGCTCGGCCTGCCGCCCGACGAAACCAAGGCGCTGCTCGACGCGATGCCCACTGCCTATGCCGTCACGTACATCTACGGAACGATCGGCTCGGCGGTGATCCTCGCGATGCTCGGACCGAAGCTCTTGAACATCGATCTCGTCGCGGCTTGCAAGGACTACGAGAAGCAACTCGGCGGCGGAACGGCGGAACTGGACGGCGCGGGTTCGGGCTGGCATCAGTTCTCGTTGCGTGCGTATCGCGTGGCGGATCACGGGCGGGCCGTCGGCCTGACGGTCGGACAAGCGGAAGCGATGCTACCCGGCGGCGCGCGACTCTTCATCGAGCGCATCCGCCGCAATGGCGCGATCCAGGAAGCGAAGCTCGACGACGTGTTGCAGCCGGGCGATGTCGTCGCGGTCGTCGGGCGGCGCGAGCAACTCGTCGATCTGCTGGGCGGCGCGGCCACCGAAGTGGACGATGCGGAACTGCTGGCCGTGCCGGTCGAAGGCGTTGATATCTATCTGACCAACAAGCGCATCGAAGGCAGGACGCTCGCCGAACTTGCGCAGACGCCGGGCGCGCGTGGCGTGTTCATCCGCAAGATCAAGCGCGGCGCGACTGAAACGCCCATTCCCGTGCTGCCGAGCACGAAGCTGTATCGCGGCGACACGGTGACGATCGTCGGCCGCACGCAGGACACGACCGCGGTGGCGAACGCGGTCGGCGTCATCGACCGGCCGAGCGATGCGGCCGACATGGCGTTCGTCGGCCTCGCCATCACGCTGGGCGCGCTGATCGGCGCCGTCGTCATCCGCTTCGGCGCGATTCCGATCACGCTGTCGACGGCGGGCGGCGCGTTGATCGCGGGCATCGTGTTCGGCTGGCTGCGCGCGATCCATCCGACTTTCGGCCGCATCCCGTCGCCGACGATCTGGTTCATGAACTCGGTCGGGCTGAATGTGTTCATCGCGGTGGTCGGCATCTCGGCGGGGCCGGGCTTCGTCGCGGGGCTGCAAAAGCTCGGCGTGAGCCTGTTTTTATGGGGCATTTTCGCGTCGTCGGTGCCGCTCATCATCGGCATGTACATCGCCAAGTACGTGTTCAAGTTCCATCCCGCGATCCTGCTCGGCATTTGCGCGGGCGCGCGCACGACGACCGCCGCGCTCGGAATGATCTGCGATGCCGCGAAGAGCCAGGTGCCGGGCCTCGGCTACACCGTCACCTATGCAGTCGGCAATACGCTGCTGACGATCTGGGGGATGGTCATCGTGATGCTTCTGACCTGAGGGCGGAGGGCTTCCGCTTCTCGTGTTTTCTTCCCGTTTGATTGCTCAATTGTGGGGGTGTTGGATGTCAAAGTCCTCTAAGTCCGGTTCCGACAATCGCGCCGCGATGGCCTCGCTCAGCCCGTTTGAACTCAAGGACGAACTCATCAAGGCGGCAGGCGGCGGCGTCGTGGAACGCCCGGCGAATGTCTCCATGCTCAATGCGGGGCGCGGCAATCCGAATTTTCTCGCGACGATCCCGCGTCATGGTTTCTGGCAACTCGGTCTCTTCGCGATGCGCGAGTCGGAGCGCTCGTTCGCCTATATGCCCGAAGGCATCGGCGGTTTTCCGAAGCACGAAGGTCTGGAAGAGCGCTTCGAAATTTTCGCGCGTGAGAACAAGGGCACGCCGGGCATCGACTTCCTTTTCGGCGCCGTTTCGTATGTGCGCGATCAGCTCGGCCTGAACGCCGGCGAATTTCTCTACGAGATGTGCGAAGGCATCCTGGCATCAAATTATCCGGTGCCCGACCGGATGCTTAAGTTATCCGAAGTAATCGTCGGACAGTACCTGCGGCGGGAGATGATCGGCAAGCATCCGTTCGTCGGCGATTTCGACATCTTCGCGGTCGAAGGCGGCACGGCGGCGATGACGTATATCTTCAACACGATGCGCGAGAACTTCCTCATCAAGCCGGGCGATACCATCGCGCTCGGCGTGCCGATCTTCACGCCGTACATCGAGATTCCGCGTCTGAACGATTACAAGCTGGAGGTGGTGAATATCAACGCAGTGGTCGAGCAGGGCTGGCAATACTCGAAAGAGGAACTGGACAAGCTGCGCGATCCGAAGATCAAGGCGTTCTTTCTCGTGAACCCGAGCAATCCTCCGTCCGTGAAAATGGACGACGAAAGCCTCGCGTATATTGCGGAGATCGTCAAGGAAAGGCCCGATCTCATTCTCCTGACCGACGACGTGTACGGCACCTTCGCCGATGACTTCGTCTCGCTTTTCACGCTTTGCCCGAAGAACACCATTCTCGTGTATTCGTATTCGAAGTATTTCGGCGCAACGGGCTGGCGGCTCGGCACCATTGCGACGCATCAGGAGAACATCTTCGACGAGCAACTCGCCGCGCTGCCCGACGAGCAGAAAGCAATTCTCCATGAACGCTATGAATCGATCACGACGGAGCCTGACAAGCTCAAGTTCATCGACCGTCTTGTGGCGGACAGCCGCACCGTCGCGCTGAATCACACGGCGGGCCTGTCGACGCCGCAGCAAGTGCAGATGGTGCTGTTCTCGCTTTTCGCGCTGATGGACACGCCCGACGCGTACAAGAACGCGTTGAAGCGTCTCATCCGCAACCGCAAGCAGGCGCTATATCGTGAGCTTGGCATTCCGCTCGAAGACGACGACAAGAATCTCGTCGATTACTACACCATTCTCGATGCCGAATACATCGGCGAGCGCATGCATGGCCGCGAGTATGTCGAGTGGATGTTGAAGAATACTCAGCCATCCGAACTGCTGTTCAGGCTCGCGAAGGAAGCGCGTGTCGTGCTGCTGCCGGGGCGGGGCTTCGGCACGCAGCATCCGTCGGGGCGCGTGTCGCTCGCCAATCTCAACGAGAGCGATTACATGCAGATCGGCCGCGCGATTCGCAAGTTGATGAACGAGCGCCTCGAGCAGTACAAGGCGGAAACCAGCGGCAAGAAGGGCAAGTGAAGCGCGTTTGAACGAGAGCGGGCCGCATGCGCGGCCCGTTTTTCATGCGTTGTTCAACGCGCGATCAGAACTTGTGGCGCACGCCGATGCGGAACGCGAGCTGGTTGTTTTCACCCGCGCCCGACGTGCCGAAGTAACTCGAAGCGGAGCCGATCTGCGCCTGGTTCTCGACGCCGCGATTCGCGCCCGACGCCTTCTGGTAGATCGCGAGCGCATAGACATCGGTGCGCTTGCTGAGCGCGTAATCCGCGCTTGCATCGATCTGATGCCAGTGGCCCTGGAACGCATCCGACAGGTTCATGTACGTGTAGCCGAGGCCCGCCGTGAACGCCGGCGTGACCGCATACTTGCCGCCAATTTCGTACGCGTTGAACTTTGAGCTGTTGCCCGCGACCGGTTCGAAGCGCGTGTTGGTCCACAGGCCGAACACCGTCGCTGCGCCGAACGCATAGTTCGCGCCGACGCCGAACGTGCGCAGGTCCTTCGCGCCGCCCGTCGCGATGTTCGCGATCGTCGTGCTGAACGCGGGCGTCGACGCTCCGGGGAAGCGGATGTCCGTATAGGCCGCGCCGATGCCGAACGGGCCCGCCTTGTAGTTCAGCCCGAAGCTGTATGCACGCGACGAACCCGCGACCGTCGTGGTGCCGACCGTCGTGTTCGGCGCGCCGGCGAATGCGCCCGCCTGATTCGAGAAGCCGTACATTGCGCCGAAGGTCACGCCGTAGAAGCTCGCGCTGCTGAACTTGACCGCGTTGTTGATGCGGCTCGACGTGAGCTGATCGACGTCGTTGATGTGATACGCGTAGTTGCCCGCGACGGTCTGGCCGCCGATCGAATAGGCCGAGCCGAGATAATCGGTCGAGAACGAGTATTGACGGCCGAACGTGACGGAGCCTACATCGTTCTTCGAAATGCCGACATACGCCTGACGGCCGAATTCCGCGCCGCCCTGACCGAGCGCGCCGGTGCCGCTGTTGAAGCCGTTCTCCAGCACGAAGATCGCCTTCAGGCCGCCGCCCAGATCTTCCGCGCCGCGCAGGCCCCAGCAGCTGGCCTGGGCCACGCCGTCGTCGTACTTGAACAGATGATCGCTGCCGGTGCGCGTCGCGCTGTTGTTGGCGTAGCTGATACCGGCGTCGATGATGCCGTACAGCGTCACGCTGCTTTGAGCATGCGCGGACGTCGCGATGCAGGCGAATGCGGCGAGCGCGGCGGCTGCCAAAAGATTCTTCTTCAAAACAAGCTCCGTGAGTTGGTTCGCGGTGGGTAGTCGCGCTGCGCAATGCTGCGGCAGCTACGAGAGCGGCGGCAGTGACGAAACAGCGCGCGTCGGCGGCGCGTCGCGCTCTGAATGGCGCGTGGCGGCGACGGGCGCAAATGTAGCGGCCGTTGAAGAAAGACATGTGACAGCGCCGTCGGCGGCGTCGGCTGTATCGCGCGTGCAACGGGGCTGGCGAAGCGCACTCGACTGTGTGCACGCGCGCGCGGGTATGCTGGCGGTTCGATCACCGCGAGCGAGATCATGGACGAAAAAGGTATCCGCGAACTGGAAGAGCAGCTCAGGCAGGCGATGTTGTCGTCGGACGTGAAGGCGCTCGATGCGCTATTGGCCGATGACCTCAGCTTCGTCGATGCGACCGGCAAGGTGTGGACCAAGGCCGATGACCTGAACGGCCATCGCTATGGCATGCAGCGCATCGACAGGCTCGATGTGGAGGAGCAGAGCATTCGCGTGTATGGCGCGTTCGCGGTGACGGTGACGCGCGTGGCGCTGTCCGGCACCTTCGCCGGTGCGCCGTTCGCGGGCAGCCTGCGCTACACGCGAACGTGGGGCGAAACCGCCGGCGGCTGGCGTGTCGCCGCCGCGCAGTGCGGTCTCGTGGGTTTCTGACGCCGCTTTACGCGGACAGCAGCGAGCCCGTGCGATAAGCCTTCGCCCCCGCGATGCGCGCGACTTCCAGCCCCGCCGACGCGAAGCGCATGATCTGCCGGGCATACATCACGCCGGACGTCGTGCACTTGAGCGTGGTGACGGTGTCGGTGATCGGATCGATGACATCGGCGATGGCTTCGCCCGCATCGACGTATGCGCCCACTTGCGCGCGGAACACGAGCACGCCTGACACCGGCGCGACGATCGGCTCGGCGCCTGCAAGCGGCGTCGCCGGGTACGCGAGCGGCGGCGGCTCGACGGCGGGCGCATCGATCACGCCGCGGTGGATCATGTAGTTGACGATAGCCTGCGCGTCCTTGTCGCCGAGTTCATGCGATACGTCGTGCTGGCTGCGCAGTTCGACCGTCACCGAAATGCCGCCGTTCGGGATCGGGAAGCGTTCGCCGTAACGCGCACGCAGGTCCGACCAGCAGAAGCTGTGAATCTCGTCGAACGGATTGCCGACCGAGTTCAGCGCAAGCAGCGACGCCTTCGCATCGAGATAGCGCGCGAGCGGCTCCACTTCGTCCCAGATGTCCGGGTTGGTGTACAGATGCAGCGCGGCGTCGAGGTCGCAGTGCAGATCGAGCACGACATCGGCGTCATACGAGAGCTTCTGCAGCGCGAGGCGTTGCGATTCCAGCTCGGTGCGCGGCGTTTGCTCGTCGAGCGCTTCCTTCATCGCGGCGCGCACGGCGAGGCGGTTCGCGTCGGCGTCGTTCGACAGGCGCGCTTCGATGCGCGGGGCGATCAGCGCGGCGAGATCGTGGAAATTGCGGTTGAAGTTGTGGCCGCTATTGCTCTCGAAGCGGCCGAGCAGATTGCCGTGCAAAAACTGGCTCAGGCCGATCGGATTCGGCACCGGCACGATCACCACTTCGCCGCGCAGCTTGCCGGCGGCTTCGAGTGCGGCAAGCTGGCGGCGCAGCTTCCACGCGACCAGCATGCCCGGCAGTTCATCCGCATGCAGCGACGACTGGATATAGATTTTTTGTCCGCCGCCCGGGCCGTAATGAAAACTCGTGATGCTGCGGGAGGTGCCGAGCGTCGGCGAGATCAGTTGATGAGTTCTAGTCTGCATAGTGTTCGCGCGCACGCGAGTGCGCGAGGTCTTGCCTCTGTGGGTTGCTGAACCGGACGAATCCCGCGCCGAGGTGTCTCTGTCCGCCGGCGCTGCTTCAGACGTTCGATCTTAGCCGAAATCGGCAGCGCGGGAGGCGCGCGCTCGTGCCGCGCGCGCCGGCTCACAAAACGAAACGGGCTCCGCGCAGTGAAGCGCGGAGCCCGTCGACAAGCTGTGTAAGAAGCGATCAGCCGCCGTACACGTCGAAGTCGAAGTACTTCTTCTCGATCTTCTTGTAGGTGCCGTCCTTGATGATGTCGGCGATGGCCTTGTCGATCTTCGCCTTCAGGTCGGTGTCTTCCTTGCGCAGACCGATGCCCGCGCCGTTGCCGAGAATCTTCGCATCGACGAGATCCTTGCCCGCGAAGTCATAGCCCGCGCCGCGCGGCGTCTTCAGGAAGCCGAGCTCGGCCTGCACCGCGTCTTGCAATGCGGCATCCAGACGGCCCGAGGTCAGGTCGGCATAGACCTGGTCCTGGTTCTGATACGGCGTGACGGTCACGCCCTTCGGCGCCCAGTAGGTCTTCGCGTAGGTTTCCTGGATGGTGCCCTGTTCGACGCCCACGTTCTTGCCCTTCAGGCTTTCAGCCGTCGGCAGGATGTTGCTGCCTTTCTTCGCGACGAGGCGCGTCGGGGTGTTGAAGAGCTTGCTCGAGAAGGCAATCTGCTCGGCGCGTTGCGGGGTCATCGACATCGACGAGAGGACGCCGTCGAACTTCTTCGCCTTCAGCGCGGGGATCATGCCGTCGAAGTCGTTCTCGACCCATACGCACTTCGCCTTCAGGCGCGCACAGATTTCATTGCCGAGATCGATGTCGAAACCGACCAGCTTGCCATCCGAACCCTTCGATTCAAACGGGGGATAGCTTGCGTCGACGCCGAAGCGGATCGTCGAATAGTCCTTGGCGTGCGCCGTGACGGCGGTGAACGACGTGGCGGCGAGAAGGGACATCGACAAGGCGGCAAGCAGTTTCTTCACTTGTTAACTCCAAAGGATGGTCGGTTCAGCCCGAAAGGTCTCATTCCGGGTGCGGCCGGCGCCGGTGCGGATCGGTCTTGATCGCTCGGGAGCGCCGGACGGCGGGCATTCGGCGGATCGTGTCCGCGCAGAATCGGCAGAAGGTTACCAAGCCAAAATAGTACGGGACCTAGTGAAAGCACCGATAGCGGTGCTTTAGAACATTTCTTCGCTTAAACACAAGTGTTTCGTTCCTAATTTTGCGCCGATCTTCAGCGGGTGACGGGTCCGGGACGCACGCTTTCGCTGATATGGAGCACGGGGTCGTTCGTTATCGTTGCGCATCAGCAATTAACCAGACGGTTAGAATGCGCCCCTGCGTTTCGCGCGCTAGAGGCCAACACTTGGGCGAGACGCCGGATGCTGCGGAAAGCAGCGCCATGCGACATTCACTTTGCACGGACCAGAACGATGCGCGACAGCTCGCGCTCGCCGACAGGAGACGACACCGATGACCCAAACGACCGCGGCCGCCGCACGCCGCGCAACCGCCGATGCCGCCACGCCCGCGCTTTCCGCCGGGCTGATTTCAGCGCGACTCGACCGCCTGCCCGCGACGCGCAGCATATGGAAGCTCATCGGCATGCTGAGTCTCGGCTTCTTTTTCGAGCTATACGACCTGCTGTATTCAGGTTACGTCGCGCCGGGCCTCGTGAGAAGCGGCATCCTGACGCCCGCGACGCCCGGCTTCTTCGGCATGACGGGCGTGGCGAGCTTTATCGCATCGCTGTTTGCGGGGCTGTTCATCGGCACCGTCGCATGCGGGTTCCTCGCCGACCGATTCGGCCGGCGCGCGATCTTCACGTGGTCGCTGCTCTGGTACACCGCCGCGAATCTCGTGATGGCGTTCCAGGACACCGCCACGGGCCTCAACTTCTGGCGCTTCGTGGCGGGCATCGGCATCGGCGTGGAACTGGTGACGATCGGCACGTACATCTCCGAACTCGCGCCGAAGCACATTCGCGGGCGCGCGTTCGCGTGCGAGCAGGCGATCGGCTTCATGGCGGTGCCGGTGGTCGCGTTCCTCGCGTATCTGCTCGTGCCGCGTGCGCCTTTCGGCATCGACGGCTGGCGCTGGGTCGTGGTGATCGGCGCGCACGGGGCGCTCTTCGTCTGGTGGATTCGCCGCAATCTGCCGGAGAGTCCGCGCTGGCTCGCGCAAAAGGGCCGGCTCCATGAAGCCGACCGCGTGATGTCCGCGCTCGAAGCCAAAGTGCAGCGTGAGTACGGCAAGCCCTTGCCGTTGCCTGCCGCGCCCGAGCCGGTGTCCCGTGCGCGCGACGACGGCTCCTTCGCGGGCATGTGGCGGCCGCCCTACGGCAAGCGCGCCACGATGATGATCATCTTCAACGTGTTCCAGACCGTCGGCTTTTACGGCTTTGCAAACTGGGTGCCGACGCTGCTGGTCAAGCAGGGCGTCACGGTGACCTCGAGCCTGATGTATTCGAGCATCATCGCGATTGCCGCGCCGATCGGGCCGATCATCGGTCTTGCGATTGCCGACAGGATCGAGCGCAAGACGGCGATCGTCACGATGGCCGCGGCGAATATCGTGTGCGGGCTGCTGTTCAGCCAGTCGTCGGATGCGGCCTTTCTGATCGCGATGGGCGTGGGCCTCACGCTGTCGGCGAACATCATGTCCTACAGTTTTCACGCGTACCAGGCCGAGTTGTTCCCAACGAGCATCCGCGCGCGCGCCGTCGGCTTCGTCTATTCGTGGAGCCGGTTCTCGGCGATCTTCACGTCGTTCATCATCGCGGGCGTGTTGAAGGGCTTCGGCACGACCGGCGTGTTCGTGCTGATCGCGGGCGCGATGATGATCGTGATGGCGGCGATCGGCCTGATGGGACCGCGTACGCGCGACATCGCGCTGGAGAAGATTTCGCATTGACGGCAGGCGTGCGTTTGCTGCGTTGGAGCGTCCTGTGTGCCAGAATTCGCAGGTCGTTCCCAATAGCCGCCTACTATTCGAACATGTCCGACACGCTCACTCCAGTCGAAGCAGATCATGCGATGCGCAACTGGACCTATCGGCCGGAAGGCGCGATCCCGGTCGGGTCCGAGCAGCACAAGCGCATGTTCTGCGAAATGCTGCTGACGACGCACAATCCTTATAAGCCCGCCGTCATCGACTGGCCAAAACTGGAGCCCGCTGCGCTCAGGCGTGTGACGTCGCTGCCGATCTGGGACATCGCCGTGCAGACGGAAGGGCGTGCGTCGATTCGCGTCGCGACGTATGCGGCGAGCGTCGCCGATCCGCTTCTGCGCGAGGCTTTGCAGATGAACGGCGGCGAGGAGGCGCGGCACAAGATCGTGCTGTCGAAGCTGGTGGAAGCGTATGGCATCGCGCTCGCGCCCGAGCCGCCGTATCCCGCTCCCGACGATGCCCTGCGTGCGTGGATGCTGACGGGATACAGCGAGTGCATCGACAGTTTCTTCGCGTTCGGCTTGTTCGAGGCGGCGCGCCGGTCGGGATACTTCCCGGAAGCCCTCGTTGAAACGTTCGAGCCGGTGATTCAGGAAGAAGCGCGGCACATTCTGTTCTTCGCGAACTGGGTGGCGTGGTATCGGCGCAGCTTGCCGTGGTATCGCAAGCCGGGGTTCATGCTGAAGACCGCGGGCGTGTGGCTTACGCTGATTCGCGACCGGATATCGCTTGCGCGCGGGTTCGACAAGAGCGGCGCGGCGCAGGATGCGAATTTTCCGGCGAACATCGGGGATTCGGTGGCGGGGGATGTGTCGGTCGGGGCGCTGATCGATTTGTGTCTCGGCGAGAACGATCGGCGCATGGGCGGGTATGACGCGCGGTTGCTGCGGCCGACGAACGTGCCGAGGATCGCGCGGGTGTTGAGGCGGTTTGTCAGGTAGTGGGGGGCTTTCCCCGCCCCTCGAACCGCCGCGACGCATCCTCCACATCCTGCCGAAACTGCACCAGCGCGGCCAGTTCCGCATCAGCAGGCTGCAACGCGGCCCATAGCACGTCGATGAGTTCATCCGCGGTCGTATCGATCTGAGCCTGACTCAGCCGGCGCTTCGCAAGCGTCGCATCCCACAGCACGTGTTCCATCGGCCCGAACACCAGCGAGCGCAACAGCCGCAGTGGCACGTCGCCGCGCACGTGGCCCAGCGATTGTCCGCGCGCAAGCACCTCCATCAGCGGCGCGGTGTAACGGCGCTGCAATTCCGTCAGCGTGTCCGACAGATCGTGCTGCTTCGTGCGCCCCTCCGACAGCACCAGCGAGCACAGTCCCGTGCCGTTCACGAGCATCAGCCGCAAATGCGTCCTCACGATGAACGCGAACTGCTGCCGCACTGAGCCTTCGCGCGGCAAACCGCTTTCGAACGCATCGATGATTTCGTCGTACCAGTCCGCAATCACGCGCGCGCACAGTTCGCGCTTGCCGCTGAAATAGCTAAACACCGTCGCTTCCGAAATGCCCGCGCGCTGCGCGATTTCAGCGGTCGTCGCCGCGTCGTAGCCTTTCTCGGCGAAAACGTCGCGCCCGGCTTGCAGGATGTCGCGCACACGCTGCTGAGATTTCACACCGGCGGGCGCGCGGCGGCCAGTGGCGGTCGAATGAGTGGACATGGACGTCGCTCGGAAGCAAAAGCGGAATAAATGTGAGCGTAGCTCAAAAACCTATTGACGGCTAGCCAATTTGAGCGTGAAATTGGCCCAATTCTCGGCTGAGCGGCCAGTGTGAGCCATACTCATTTATTGGCGCGCCGAAAACATTCGCATCTGGAGGAGACACCCCATGAGCACCGTACCCGGCCTCGACTTCGCGTTGGGCGAAGACATCGACATGTTGCGCGATTCGCTCGCCAACTTCGCCTCGAAGGAAATCGCGCCGCGCGCCGGCGAAATCGATCGCACCGATCAGTTCCCAATGGACCTCTGGAAGAAATTCGGCGACCTCGGCGTGCTCGGCATGACCGTCTCCGAAGAATACGGCGGCGCGAACATGGGTTACACCGCACATATGATCGCGATGGAAGAAATCTCGCGGGCATCGGCGTCGGTCGGGCTGTCGTATGGCGCGCATTCGAATCTGTGCGTCAACCAGATTCATCGCAACGGGACCGAAGCGCAGAAGCGCAAGTATCTGCCGAAACTGGTATCCGGCGATCACGTCGGCGCACTCGCGATGAGCGAGCCGAATGCGGGATCGGATGTCGTCAGCATGAAGCTTCGCGCCGAAGAGAAGGGCGATCACTACGTGCTCAACGGCACGAAAATGTGGATCACCAACGGCCCCGACTGCGACACGCTCGTCGTCTATGCGAAGACCAATATCGAAGCGGGCGCGAAGGGCATTACCGCGTTTATCGTCGAGAAGGGCATGAAGGGCTTCTCCGTCGCGCAGAAGCTCGACAAGCTCGGCATGCGCGGCTCGCATACGGGCGAGCTCGTGTTCGAGAACGTCGAAGTGCCGAAGGAAAACATCCTCGGCGCATTGAACGGCGGCGCGAAAGTGCTGATGAGCGGTCTCGACTACGAACGCGCCGTGCTCGCGGGCGGACCGACCGGCATCATGCTCGCGTGCATGGATGCTGTCGTGCCTTATATCCATGATCGCAAGCAGTTCGGGCAGTCGATCGGCGAGTTCCAGCTCATTCAGGGCAAGGTCGCCGACATGTACTCGACGCTGCAAGCATGCCGCGCGTATCTCTATGCGGTGGGCCGCCAGCTCGATACGATCGGCAGCGACCACGTGCGTCGCGTGCGCAAGGACTGCGCGGGCGTCATTCTCTATACCGCCGAAAAGGCCACGTGGATGGCCGGCGAAGCGATTCAAATTCTCGGCGGCAACGGTTACATCAACGAATATCCGGTTGGCCGTCTGTGGCGCGATGCCAAACTCTATGAAATCGGCGCGGGCACGAGCGAAATTCGCCGCATGTTGATTGGCCGTGAATTGTTCGCCGAGACGGCTTGAGGCGCGACATGGCGATCATCGAATCGAAACTGAATCCGCGCAGCGAAGATTTCCGCACGAACGCGGCGGCGCTCGATGCGCTCGTCGCGGATCTAAAGGAGAAGGTCGCGAAGATCGCGGAAGGCGGCGGGCTAGCGGCGCGCGACAAGCATCTGTCGCGCAACAAGCTCTTGCCGCGCGATCGCATCGCGCAATTGCTCGATCCGGGCACGCCGTTCCTCGAGCTGTCGCAACTTGCTGCATACGGCATGTATAACGACGAAGCACCGGGCGCGGGCATCATCACCGGAATCGGGCGCATTGCGGGGCAGGAGTGCGTGATCGTCTGCAACGACGCCACCGTCAAGGGCGGCACGTACTATCCGGTCACGGTGAAGAAGCATCTGCGCGCGCAGGAAATCGCCGAGCAGAACCGCTTGCCATGCGTCTATCTCGTCGATTCCGGCGGCGCGAACCTGCCGAATCAGGACGATGTCTTCCCCGACCGCGATCACTTCGGCCGCATCTTCTATAACCAGGCGAACATGTCGGCGCAGGGCATCGCGCAGATCGCGGTGGTGATGGGATCGTGCACGGCGGGCGGCGCGTATGTGCCGGCCATGAGCGATGAATCGATCATCGTGAAGAATCAAGGCACGATTTTCTTGGGCGGCCCGCCGTTGGTGAAAGCCGCGACGGGCGAAGAAGTCAGCGCCGAAGACCTCGGCGGCGGCGATGTGCATACGCGCCTGTCGGGCGTCGTCGATCATCTCGCGCAGAACGACGCGCACGCGCTCGGCATCGCGCGCAGCATCGTCGGCAATCTGAATCGCGTGAAGCAGGCGCCGCTTGCATTGAAAGAGCCGCTGCCGCCGCGCTACGACCCGCAGAGCGTGTACGGCGTGATTCCCGTCGATACGCGAAAGCCCTTTGATGTGCGCGAAGTGATCGCGCGTATCGTCGACGACTCCGCCTTCGATGAATTCAAAGCCCGCTACGGCACCACGCTCGTTTGCGGCTTCGCGCATATCTGGGGGCATCCGGTCGGCATCGTCGCGAACAACGGCATCTTGTTCAGCGAGTCGGCGTTGAAGGGCGCGCACTTCATCGAACTCTGCGCGCAACGCAAGATCCCGCTCGTGTTTCTGCAGAACATCACGGGCTTCATGGTCGGCCGCAAATACGAGAACGAAGGCATCGCGCGCAATGGCGCGAAGATGGTCACCGCGGTGGCGACGGCGAAGGTGCCGAAGTTCACGGTCATCATCGGCGGGTCGTTCGGCGCGGGCAATTACGGCATGTGCGGCCGCGCGTATTCACCGCGCTTTCTGTGGATGTGGCCCAACGCGCGCATCTCGGTGATGGGCGGCGAACAGGCCGCGTCCGTGCTCGCCACGGTGCGGCGCGATGGCATCGAGAAGAAAGGCGGCACGTGGTCGAAGGAAGACGAGGAAGCGTTCAAGGCGCCGATTCGGGATCAATACGAGGTACAGGGGCATCCCTACTATGCAAGCGCGCGCCTGTGGGACGACGGCGTGATCGATCCCGCGCAGACACGCGATGTCTTGGGCCTCGGGCTGGCAGCGACGATGAACGCGCCTATCGAGGAAACACGCTTCGGCGTCTTCAGGATGTAAGTCCATGTTCAACAAAATACTCATAGCGAACCGCGGCGAAATCGCATGCCGCGTGGCGGCGACCGCCAAACGCCTGAACGTCGGAAGCGTCGCCGTGTATTCGGACGCGGATGCGAAGTCGAAGCATGTCGATGTCTGCGACGAGGCGGTGCATGTCGGCGGATCGGCGGCATCGGAAAGTTATCTGCGTATAGAACGCATCGTCGAGGCGGCGAAGAAGACCGGCGCGCAAGCCGTTCACCCCGGTTATGGATTTCTATCGGAGAACGAAGCATTCGCCAACGCATGTGAAGAGGCGGGGATCGTGTTTATCGGGCCGCCCGTCGAAGCGATCCGCGCAATGGGTTCCAAGGCGGCGGCGAAGGCGCTGATGCAATCGGCATCGGTGCCGCTCGTGCCCGGCTATCACGGCGACGATCAGTCTCCCGACCTGCTTCAGCGCGAAGCGGACGCCATCGGCTATCCGGTGCTTCTGAAGGCGAGCGCGGGCGGCGGCGGAAAGGGCATGCGCGTCGTGGAAAAGAGCGAGGACTTCGCACAGGCGCTGGCGTCATGCAAGCGCGAGGCGGCGTCGAGCTTCGGCAATGATCGCGTGTTGATCGAAAAGTATTTGCTGAGGCCGAGGCATGTCGAAGTGCAGGTGTTCGCGGACAAGCACGGTAACGCGGTCTATCTGTTCGATCGCGATTGCTCCGTGCAGCGCCGCCATCAGAAGGTGCTTGAAGAAGCGCCTGCACCGGGTCTTAGCGATGAGACGCGCCGCGCGATGGGCGAAGCCGCCGTTGCGGCCGCGCGCGCGGTGGATTACGTCGGCGCGGGTACGGTCGAGTTCATCATGACGCAGGACGGCCAGTTCTACTTCATGGAGATGAACACGCGCCTGCAGGTCGAGCATCCTGTGACGGAAATGGTGACCGGGCTGGATCTGGTCGAATGGCAATTGCGCGTCGCGGCGGGCGAGCCTTTGCCTCTGCAGCAGCATGAATTGCGTGTGGACGGCCACGCGATCGAAGCACGTGTGTACGCCGAGAACCCGTCGCGCGGCTTTTTGCCATCGACGGGCACGCTCAAGCATCTGGCATTGCCGCATGCAGTCGAATTCACGATCGAGGGTGACGTGCGCATCGATAGCGGCGTGCGCGAAGGCGATGCGATCACGCCGTTCTACGATCCGATGATCGCAAAGCTGATCGTGCACGGACGCGATCGCCGCGATGCGCTCGCTCGCATGGCGCGTGCGCTCGCGCAATGCGAGATCGTCGGACTGCATACGAACGTGGAGTTCCTGCAGCGCATCGTTAAAAGCGAGCCGTTCTCGCAAGCCGATCTCGACACGGGCCTGATCGAGCGTCATCACGATGCGCTTTTCGCGCCTTCATCGGTATCGCGCGAGAGGGCGCTGGCGCTTGCCTGCGCGGCCTTGCTCACGCGCGAGGGCGGCGAGGCGCATGGCCGTTCGCCGTGGGATGCGCTTTCGCACTGGCGCATGTCGGGCGGTTACAGCCAGGATTTGCACTGGCGTGCGCTCGACGCCGATAAGCCATTGAAGGCCGTCTTCTCGAAGAACGGGGAGAAGCGTCTGCAACTGGACGGGCAAAGCGCGCGCTTCGACTGGTCGCATCGCGGGGAAACGGCCTTCAGCGTTCAACTCGACGATGCGCTTGTCAAAGGCCACGTCTTCACCGACGGCGATGTCTTTCACGTGTTTCTAGAAGGCGCCGCATTCGCGTTCGAATGGCAGAACCTGATGGCTCATGCGGGCGACGCCGAACACGAAGGGCGCCTGACCGCGCCGATGCCCGGCAAGGTCATCGCGGTGCTGGTGCAGCCGGGCGCATCGGTGGAAAAGGGCGCGCCGCTGATCGTGATGGAAGCGATGAAGATGGAGCATACGATCGTCGCGCCGGCCACGGGCAGGATCGGCGAAATTCTCTTCGACGTCGGCGATCAGGTCACCGACGGATCGCAATTGCTCGTGCTCGAAACGGAAGGCAGCTAGCGCTTCTTCTTCGGCGCGGGACCGAGCAGCGTGTCCGCACTTTCGGCGCGAACGAGAATCTCGACGCGCCGATTCGCCGCGCGTCCTTGCGGCGTGTCGTTGCTGGCGATGGGCCGCAGATAGGCCATGCCCTTCGTCGTCAGGCGCTCGGCCGGCACGCCGCGCGCAATCAACGCGCGCGCGACCGCTTCGGCGCGCGCCTCCGACAAGGCCTGGTTATAGGCGAGCGGGCCGTCGTTGTCCGTATGGCCTTCGATCAGCACTGGCCGCATGCTGCGTTTCAATACTGTCGCGGCGCGGTCCAGCGCGGGCAGGCTGCCTTTGCGGATGCTCGCGTCGTCGCTATCAAATAGCGCGACCTCGGGCAGGCGCATCTCCACGCCGCCTTTGACCGTCTGCATCGTGATGCCGTATTGCGCGTTCAGCGTCTCTTCGTCCGACCGGTTGAGTTTCGTCGAACAGCCTGCCAGCAGTACGATCGACGTGCATGCTCCAATTGCCACCATGCCTTTGCCCAACATTCGAGGATTCCTTGCGTTGATGCCCGACTCGCGATTATAGGGACGACCAACCGTCCCGTTGTAAAGAACAGTGCAACGATGGCGAGTGCGAAGTGGAATGAATCGTGCGCTTACAATGCAGGCGGCTCTAACGCTTCGCTTTCAGTCGATTCCCTCAGAGGCTTCCTTTCATGGCGATTCCATCGCGCAACGACGCCGCAACCGACGCGACCGATCGCTCCCGCAAGCTTCAGCGCGCGGCATCGGCAGCGCTTTATACGGTCCTCGTGCTCATCGCGCTTTATACGGCGCGCACGTTCATCCCGGCTGTCGTGTGGGCCGTGGTGATCGCCATCGCGCTGTGGCCCGCGTTCGGCTGGCTCGAGCGCCGGCCTGTCTTCAGGCAGCGGCATACGCTGCTCGCCGTCCTGCTCACGCTTGCAATTGGCTTGCTATTCGTCGTGCCGTTTGGCGTCGTCGCGGCCCAGACGCTCGATGAAGCGCACGACACCATGCGCTGGTTTCACGACGTGCTGAGAACCGGCATCCCGGTGCCCGCGTTCATCGATCATCTGCCGATGGGTTCGCAACAGGCCGCGCGCTGGTGGCACGACAATCTCGCGACGCCGCTCGAATCGTCGCCCGCCGTGAAGGGCCTGCATGGAGGCACGTTCGTCGCGATGACGCGGCACTTCGGCGGGCGCGTCGTGCACGGCTTCGTCACGTTCGGCTTCATGCTGATGACGCTTTTCTTCATCTTTCAGGCGGGCGCGAGGCTGGGCCGGCAGATGCTTGCGGGATCGAGCCGCGCGTTCGGCGCGGATGGCGCGGCGCTGCTGCAGCGCATGGCCGATGCCGTGCGCAGCACCGTCGTAGGGCTCGTGGTCGTGGGACTGGGGGAGGGCGCGCTGCTCGGCATCGCCTATGCGGTGACCGGCGTGCCGCACGCGACGCTGCTCGGCATGCTGACGGCCGTCGCGGCGATGCTGCCGTTCTGCGCGCCGATCGTCTTTCTCGGCTCCGCGCTATGGCTGCTCGCGAACGGCTCGATGGCGGCGGCCGTGTGCGTCGCGATCTTCGGATTGGTCGTGGCGTTCGTGGCCGAGCACTTCGTGCGGCCGGCGCTTATCGGCGGCACGACGCGCCTGCCGTTTCTGCTCGTGCTGTTCGGGATTCTGGGCGGCGCGGAGACGTTCGGGCTGATCGGGCTTTTCATCGGCCCGGCGCTGATGACGATACTCGTCGTGTTGTGGACCGACTGGGTGCGCGCCTGATTCGGACTTGACCGCGCTCTAGTTCGCGCTCGACGCGTTGCCGCGTTCCTGCACGCACACCCACGGCGATACCACGACCGCCCACAACTCCGGGTCGCGCGCCGCGAGATCGGCGGCGGTATCGGCCTGCACGCGTTCGATGAGGCCGGCGGACAGCCATTGCGTGACCTGCTTCGTGTCGTCGCTGGCGACGGCTTCGGCTACGCTCACCAGATCGAGATCGCCCTTTACCCAGATCAGCACGCCCTTCGCGAAAAAACGCTCGAGTTCGGACCAGCCGATCTGCGCGGTTTCGGCAAGGAGCTTGACATAGAGCGGGCTGGGATTGACGGCGTCGGTCATAACGGGATTGCGATAAAAACGAAAGGCGTCCGACACTATAGCGCAGTGCCGGACGCCTACGTTCATCGCGATTAAGCGATCAGGCTCAGAGATCGAAGAACACGGTCTCGTTCGGCCCGCGCAGATGAATGTCGAAGCGATACACCGTCGCGCCGGTATGCGCCTCGCGCTTTGCGATCAGCGTGTCACGGCGTTCGGCGGGCACGCTTTGCAGCACGGTGTCCTTCGCGTTGGCTTCGGTTTCGTCGTCGAAATAAAGGCGCGTGTAGGCGTGCAGCAGCATGCCGCGCATCAGCACGATGATGTCCAGATGCGGCGCGCAATCGTCATCGGTCTTGCCGGGCTTCACCGTATCGACGACGAAACGCAGCTTCGGATCGGTGCCGGTACCCACGCGCGCAAAGCCACGAAATGCCGTCTCGCGTGCTTCTTCGGGACTCTGCACGTAGCGGCCGCTGGCGTCGGCCTGCATGACTTCGATCAGCGCGTCGCCGACCGGCTTGCCTTCCGCGTCGTACACATTGCCGACGATGGAGATGTGCTCGCCCGGCACTTCGCGATCCGCCGCGGATGCCGTGAACAGGCTCTTCAGATCGAAGTTGTACTGCTCCGGCACGAGGCCGTAGGCGAAGTACGGGCCGACGGTCTGCGAGGGCGTTTGCTTGAGGGTCGTCATGTCTTCACTCCGTCGGGGTCTGGTCCGGGCCGCGCAGCACGATGTCGAATTCGTAGCCGAGCGCGTAGTTTTCCTGCGTCGTATCGATGGAGAAACGCGACACGAGCCGCTGGCGCGCGTGCTCGGGAATGCCCTGATAGATCGGATCGAGTTCGAGCAGCGGATCGCCGGGGAAGTACATTTGCGTCACGAGACGCGAGCCGAAGTATTCGCCAAACAGCGAGAAGTGGATATGGTTCGGACGCCACGCGTTCGGATGATTGCCCCACGGATACGCGCCCGGCTTGACCGTCATGAAGCGATAGCGGCCTTCGTTGTCCGTCAGGCAGCGGCCCGCGCCGAGGAAGTTCGGATCGAGCGGCGCGTCGTGCTGATCGGCCTTGTGGACGTAGCGCCCGGCGGCGTTCGCCTGCCAGACTTCCACGAGCGTATTGCGCACCGGACGTCCGCCCTCGTCGAGCACGCGGCCCGTCACGATGATGCGCTCGCCGAGCGGCTCGCCGTTCTTCGCGGCATTGCGCGTAAGGTCGTTGTCGAGCGCGCCGAGGTCGTCCGCGCCGTAGACGGGCACGCGGCGATTGCGCAGGTTTTCCTTCAGCGGGATCAGCGGCAGCGACGGGCTGCGCGAAACCGACGACCGGTAGCCCGGCGACAGATACGGCGGGTGCGAGGCCCAGTCGCGCGGCGTGAGGATGGGGGACGTCATGTCACTGTCTCCTGATGTTGTGACGTGAATAGGATATTTCTGGCGGCTACTTTATCGAACGCATCGAGTTATGGAAAATGATGTTTTGTGCGTCAATACATAACGGCTCGTCATGGATACCGACTTCACGAATACGCGCGTCAAGTTCCGTCATCTGCAGTGCTTTCTCGCCGTCACGCAGCTCGGCAGCGTGCAACGCGCGGCGGATAGCCTGTCGATCACGCAGCCGGCGGTATCGAAGACAATCGGGGAGCTCGAATCCATTCTAGGCGTGCGCCTGTTCGAGCGTGGACGGCGCGGCGCGGTTCCGACGCGCGAAGGGCGGCTCTTCGCGCCGCATGCGAGCGCGTGCGTGGCGTCGCTGCGCGAAGGCGTCGACATGTTGCTGCGGGAGCGCGGCGACATGCCGGGCGCAGTGTCCATCGGCGTGCTGCCGACCGTCGCCAATGCGCTGCTGCCGCCCGCGTTCGCTGCGTTCCGGCAGCAGTGGCCCGCGATTTCGCTGAGCGTCGCGACCGATTCGAACGCATCGTTGCTGGAAAAGCTCAAGGCGGGCGACGTCGATCTGGTCGTCGGGCGGCTGTCCGAACCGGAAGCGATGCACGGCCTTTCTTTCGAGCAGATTTATCGCGAGCCGCTTGCGGTCGTCGTGCGCCGCGACCATCCGCTCGCGTTCGAGACGCCGCTCACGCCGGCGCTGCTCGCGCGCTTCGCGATCGTCGTGCCGCCGTTCGGCACGCTGATCCGACAGTCCGCCGAAAGCGTGCTGACCGCGTTCGGCGCGCATGCGCTGTCGGCGCTGGTCGAAACGTTGTCGGTATCGCTCGGGCGCTCGCTTGCGCTTCATAACGACGCCGTCTGGTTCGTGCCCGCCGGCGCGGTCGAGCACGATATCGCGCTCGGGCTGCTGACCGCGCTGCCGATGCCCTTCGCCGGCACCGACGAGCCCATCGGCCTGATCCGGCGCAATGACGCGGCGCGCACGCCCGTCGAGGAATCGCTCGTCGATGCCATCCGCGAAGCGGGCCGCTCCCGTGCGGCGACCAAGTAAGCGCCCCGCACGCCCAATTGACCGACGCCCATGGACGGCCCGCGGCTTGCTCAAGCAGCATTTACCGCGCACGTTTGGCGCGAACACAATACTATGACGAAAGACAGCGAAAGGACGCGATCGGCAACGAAAGGAGCCGTTGGCGGTCACACCGCACGTTGCCGCCGTATCTGCCCGCTCCCAACCGCGCCCGCCCCGCCTGCATGATGAAGACCGTACTGCTCGTCGACGACGACCCCGCCACCATCGAAGCCTGGTCCCTCTGCATGCAAGGCGAGGATTGCACCGTCCTGAGCGCGGCGGACGGCAACGGAGCGTTGTCGATATTGGGCGAGCAGCGGGTGGATATCGTCGTGTCGGACTGGGTGATGCCGGGGCTAGGCGGCGCGCTGCTTTGCCAGACGATGAAGAACGACGCGGCGCTCGCGCACATTCCTTTTCTGATGATTTCGGGGCATCCGAATCCGCCCGCGTTCGTCAGCTACGACGGCTATCTGCGCAAGCCGGTGGACTTCGAAACGCTGGTCGCGGCGGTCAACCGGCTGTGCGCGGCCAAGAAGCGGCCGTTGTACTGACGCGTAGCGTCAGCGCAATTCGGCGAGCGCGTCGTCCATCTGCGCCTGCGCAAGCCGGTTCAATTCCTGCGGGACATCGCATTCGAGCGGCAGCGGCGGCGTGACGATCACGCGGATATGCCCGCCGTGGTCCGGCCAGCCCTTCGCGGGCCATACCTTCCCCGCATCATGGACGACCGGCACCACCGGCACTTTCGTCGCGCAGGCGAGCCGCACGCCGCCCGATGCGAGCTTGAGCGGCGCATCGTGGGCGACGCGCGTGCCTTCGGGAAAGATGACGACGGCATCGCCCTTCTTGAGCCGCGCCGCGCATTCGCGGGTGACCGCCTGATGCGCCTGGCGGATCGAGCCGCGATCCAGATGCACCATGTCGAGCCCGCGCAGCACCCAGCCGAAGAACGGGATGTTCATCAATTCGCGCTTGAACACGAAGCTGATGCGGCGCGGAAACAGCGCCATGAACGCGAGCGTCTCCCACGTCGATTCGTGGCGGCTCAGAATGATGAACGGACCGTCAGGCAGATGCTCCAGCCCTTCGACCGAGGTCGTCACGCCGGCGATGACGCGCATCATCGCGACCATCGCGCGGCACCAGAGCTTCGCGAGCCAGTAGCGGCCATTGCGGCCGACGAACGGAAAGAGCGGCAGGATCAGGATCGACCAGACGGTGCCGCTGCCGAGCAGGTAGGTGGCGAACAGCCACTTGACGAGTGTGCGGCGCATCGGGCTTGGCGGAATGAGAGTCAAGGATGAGTGGCGGGCAAGCCGCAAGCATAGCGTATCGCTCTTTCGGGAGCTTTCATGCGCCGGCCACCGGGCGATGCAACAATGGCGGCGAGCGACATTCAAGGAGAACACGCGCGATGGATCAACAGCCGGTGACATTCGACGAAGGCATGCTCGACGTAGGCGATGGACACTCGATCTACTGGCGCGCGCAAGGCCCCCGCGACGCGCCCGCGATGCTGGTCGTGCACGGCGGACCCGGCGGCGCGATGAACGTGAAGTGGGCCGAAGCGCTCGAGCCCGAAGCGTGGCGGGTCGTTTTCTTCGATCAGCGCGGGTGCGGCAAATCGAAGCCTTTCGGCAGGCTCGAACACAACGGCATCGACGCGCTCGTCGGCGACATGGAAAAGCTGCGCGTCGCGCTCGACATCGAACGATGGGCGATCTTCGGCGGCTCGTGGGGCACGACGCTCGGGCTCGCGTACGGCGTCGCGCATCCGGAGCGATGCACCGGCTTTCTGCTTCGCGGCGTGTTTCTCGCGCGCCGGGAGGATATCGACTGGTTCCTGTGGGACGTGCGCCGCGTGTTTCCGGAGGCGCATCGCGCGTTTCTCGATGCAATCGAGGCGGCGTGCGGCAAGCGCCCCGCCAGCGGGCAGGACATCCTGACGATGACCGAAGCGCCGCTCGCGCGTTTCGACGAAGCCGGCGCGAAGCTGGCGCGCGCGTGGACGCTGTACGAGACGACGCTTTCCGTCGTCAACAAGCCGGCGACGGAACCCGCCGACCAGGACAAGCGCCCGAGCGCCGAGGCGAACGCCGCCGCTGTCTCGATGGCGCTGCTCGAGCGGCACTACATGGCGAACGAGTTGCCGCCCGCGCCGCTGTTGCCGGGCGTCGCGCGCATCGCGCATCTGCCGTGCCGCCTCGTGCATGGCCGCTTCGACATGGTCTGCACGGCGGATCAGGCCGTGGAGCTAGCCGCGCACTGGCCGGGCGCGGAACTGGCCGTCGTCAGCGGGGCGGGGCACTGGACCTTCGAGCCGGGCAATCTGGCGGCGCTGCGGGCCGGCGCGCAGGCGCTGTACGGCCTGATCGCGAAGGCGTGACGCGTCAGCGCGCTTAGGGCAGCAGCGCGCTCAGGGCAGCAGCGTCGGCGCGGCGTCCGAAAGACGCCGCCAGTCGAGATCGGCGCCGACGACGATCGTGTGACCGCCGCGCTGCGTCGCGATGGTGAGCGTCACGCATAGCGACGTGCCGGTGACCGACAGATACGGCGCGCTCGTGATGATCTGTTGGGGCCGCGCGCAGGCATCGACGAAATAGCCGCGATTGTCCCAGCGGCCAGTCGATGCATCCGCAATCGGCGCAAAGCGTTCGCTGCGCCGCCGCTCGCCCGCGCCCCGCAGCGTCGGATTGAACTGGCGGCCGGCTTCATCGAGGAAAAAGCAGCTTACGGTGGCCGGCAGCGCGAGTATTTCCACGCACGCCGCCTCCATGCTTGCGCCGCCCGCAATCCGTCTCGCGGCCTGTGAAAGATTCGCGCGATACGGCATCAGCAGCAAATCCGCAGCGAGGCGTTCGTTGCGGCGCGCCTGCGCGAGCAGGTCGAATGCGTCTTCGAAGAGCGGCGTGGCCGTGCCATGCGGGGCGAGACCCTCGCACGGTTTGCCGAACAGAAAGCCCTGCACGAAATCGACGTTGGCGCGCGCCGCGAGCAGCAGGTCGTCGCTGGTCTCGATGCCTTCCGCGACCACGAACATGCCCGACTGATGCAAGAGTTCGACGAGCTTCGGCATCAGCGCATCGCGCAGATGGGCGTGCTTCTGGGCGCTCTGCGCACGCACCAGACTGCGGTCGAGCTTGACGATGTCCGGCCGCAGCGTCAGCAAGCGGTCGATGTTGGAATGTCCCGCGCCGAAATCGTCGACGGCGACGAGAAAGCCCTGCGCGCGGAACGATCGCGTCGCGCTCGCGATGCGCTCCACGTCCGTGCCGCCCGACTCCAGCACTTCGATCACGAGCTGCTCGGGCGCAAGGCCGGCGTCGCGGGTGAGCGCCGCCAGTTCCCTTGCGTAGCCGGCGTGGGTGAACGTGGCCGGGTTCATATTGACGAACAGCCAGTGCGCGGCAGGCAGGCGCGTCGCCGCGTTGCGCAGGTGCGTCAGATGGCTCATGCGGTCGAGTTCGCTGAGCGTGCCGGCGACGATCGCGCGCGCGAACAGATCGAACGGGCCGATCAGCGGGCCGTCGCGCATGCCGATCGGCCGGCCGCGCAAGAGCGCCTCATAGCCGATTGTGCGTTGGTGGGGAAGACTGTAAATCGGCTGGAGATGCGTCGAGAGCGCGATCCCGTCGACAATTCCGTCGCCCGGCATCAGCACGTGCGCATCCGCTGGCGCTGCACACGGCGGGCGGGCGCGGGCCGAAGACAGCAAGGGACAGCACACGGATCGATGAACGGCAGCACGGCAGTGACGCGAGCATGAGAGGGCGATGATCCCGTTATCGGCCTGTAGCTGGCGAACTTGAGCGGGTTAGGCGGTGCGCATCGTGCATCCTATTATTAGGTTGCGGTGATACGATCGCGCTGCACCCTGAGCCGCGCGTGGCTCGTCGAATCTGCGTTGAACTTCAAGAGAGACATCGATGGCGCAACAGAAAACCAATCCCAAACTCGAGCAGGCGCTGACGCGCGGCGACCTCGCGATCCGTCAGGCCAATTCGGGCCGCGCCACCGCGGTGCTACGAGCGCTCGGCAAGATGATCGTCGAGGCATCGTCGACGATCGGCGTCGAAGCGCACGTCGTGATCCATGACGGCGACAAGATCTACGATCCGGCAGACGGCGTATGGCCGCAGCAACTGCTGATCTCGCTCGACGGGCCGGTGGAAGACAACGACCCGGACGAGATCCGCACGGTCACGCTGCTCGCCGACACGCCCGGCACGGTCTTTCGTTGCGAATGGCAGCGCGCGGACGGCAACCTCGGGCGGCAGGAAGGCCGGCCGCTCGCGATGGTCGCGTTCATCACCGACGTCGACATTCCCTGGCTCGACGAAGAAGACTGAAATCGCCCGTTGTGACGGTGCACGGTCGTACTAGTCGACTGCCATTTCTCAACAACTTAGCCGAAAAGTGTGCGGCGGCGCACCTTTCGGACGCCCCAGCGCAATCTCCAGATTTATCTTTTGGGCGGGAACCGGTAGGATGCCCTAAGGCACCGACGGTTGCGGTCGTCCATGACGCAACCGTGTCAGGCATGCAGCACCAAAGCGAATAGCAAAGGCAAATAAGCCGAAAGCAGCGATGACGGGGCACCTCGCTCATCGCTGCCGTCCTGCGCTGGTGCAACGTGATGCGCGGCGTGAACGGGGGTTGTCCAGGTATGGCGTCGGTGATTCCAGCTTCCTTATCGAGATTCAGGCAGTCCGGCTCGTGGATCGACGACGCCCTGTACGCGGTTGCCGTGTACGCCGTGCCGGTGCTGATCGCGCTGGGCACGCTCGCCACGCTCTATTTCCTGCCGCGCCAATACGACTCGCGCGGCGCCGTCCCGCTGCCGTTGCGCGTGATCGTCGATCGCAGCGGCCTGCTGCGTCCCGCCGACGCGCTTCAGGCATTGCGCGACGCGCCCGCCGTTTCGAGCTACAGCACCCGTCTCACCGAAAAGCCCGTCTGGTTCGCTTTCACCGCGCCTCGCATGGGTGGCGATCTGTCGACCGCGATCGAATTACCGTCGCGTCACGCGCAAACGGTTGCGTGCTGGGATGCAGCGACGCTGAAGCCGATCGGCATCGCCGACCGCGACGGCGCGAGCGGCGCGATGCATCCGGTGAAGGCCGGTTTCTTCGTCCAGGCCGGCCACCTCTCCGCGCCGCTCACCTTGCTGTGCCGCGGCACGTACTCCGGTCCGGCGCAGGTCAGCGTGCTGGCGTGGGACGGGCAGGCATTGCGCCGATCGGCGCTCGACTTCCAGGAAAGCTCCGGCCTGATCGCCGGCGGCTTGCTGACGCTCGCGGTTTTCGTCTTCGTCACGGCGATGATCAACCGCGAGTGGACCTATGTGATCTTCGCCGCGTGGCTCGTCGGCAATCTGCGCCTATGCGCGAACGCGATGGGCTGGGACACGCAATGGCTCGGCCGCGTGCTGCCGGCGGAGTTCGTGCCGGCAATGCGGCAGATCACCTTCGCCGCGTATTACATTCTGACCGTCGCGCTCTTTGCGCAACTGTTCCGGCGCGAGTTGCGGATCGTCGGCTACCGGTGGCTGCTGCGCGTCATTCAGTACGTGGGCGTCGTACTGCTCGTAGCGGCGTTCGCGCTGCCTTATGCGTGGTTCATTCCGACGCTCTGGGTCAGCGGCGCGCTGGCCATCGGCGTGCTGCTGTTCTTTCTGGCACGGCTGGTGTGGATGGCGCGCTCGCGCACGGTGCTCTGGTATGTCGGCTCGCTGGCCGTGGTGTTATTCGCCACGTTTTCCGAGCTGCTGGGCGCGGTGCTCGGGCTCAAGGTGTTGCTGGGCGGCGTCAATACAGTGATGGCCGCACTGTCGTCGAGCATGATGGCCGCGTTCGCCATTGCCGAGCAGATGCGCGCCGAGCGCGACTTCCGGCGTCAGGCGCAAATGGAGTTGCGCAACACCTACGAAGTCACGCCGATCGGCCTCTTCACGCTCGACGAAAACGGTCACTTCGTGCGCGCCAATCCGGCCTTGCGCGCAATGCTGGATCTGCAAAAGTCCGACTACCGATTGCGCCACTGGCACGACTACTTCGAGGCGGGCGCGTGGGGCGCGTTGCAGGCGCTGGCCGCGAAGGGCAGCGACGGCGAACTGGAAATGGGCGGATCGGTCGAGCGCGGCACCGGCGAGCGGCGTTATCTGCTGAAGGCGATCCGCTGGAACGGATGGATCGAAGGCTCGCTGCAGGACACGACCGAGCGCTCGAAAGCGGTCGAGCGGCTGCGCTTTCTTGCCGAGCATGATCAGCTGACCGGCTCGCTGAATCGTCGAGGCGTCGAAAAGGCGATCGCTGCGCAAAGCGGGGAACCGTTGCCATACGCGCTCGCTTACGTGGACCTCGACCGTTTCAAGCTCGTCAACGACCTGTTTGGCCACCGCGCCGGCGACGAAGTGCTGCGGCAAGTCGCGGCGCGCATGCGGGCGCATTTCGCGCGCAGCTATCCGGTCGGGCGTATTGGCGGGGACGAGTTCGTCTGCGTGATGAGCGACACGCCGATCGAGGACGCCATCGCGCAAGCGCGCGAACTGCTGTCCATTCTCAGCGATGCGCCGTATCAGGTCGGCAATCGCGCGTTCCAGGTGAAGGCGTCGATCGGGCTGGTCGAGTGCTCGCAGGGCGTGCGCGTCGCCGACGCGCTTTCCCACGCCGATCGCGCTTGCCGCGAGGCGAAGAAGGTCGCGCATACGCGCCTCGTCACGTATCGCAAGGGCGCGGCGGCATTCGAGGAGCGCGCCGAAGAACTGAAGCTCGTCGAGACGCTCGGCGGCAACCGGCTGCCGACGGGCCTCTTCCTCGTGATGCAGCCGATCATGTCGCTCAAGGCGCCGAACGAATCGCTCAACTTCGAAGTGCTGCTGCGCATGCGCGCGCCGGACGGCACGACGCTGCCGGCGGGCAAGGTGATCGTCGCGGCGGAGGAATCGGGCAACATCGCGGCGATCGACCGCTGGGTGATATCGACGCTGCTCGAATGGATCGAAACGCATCGCCATCAGTTGCGCAACACGCGGTTCATCTGCGTGAACCTGTCGGGCGGCTCACTCAACGACGAGCAGTTCATGGAGGACATCTTCGCGCTGTTCGCGCGGCATCGGTCCGTCGTGCCGTATCTTTGCCTGGAAATCACCGAAAGCGTCGCGCTGCACGATCTCGAGAACACGCAGCGTTTCATCGCCCGCGTGCATGAGATGGGCGGCAAGATCGCGCTCGACGACTTCGGCGCGGGCTATACGTCGTTCAAGTATCTGAAGTCGCTTTCCGCCGATGCGCTGAAGATCGATGGCGAATTCGTGCGCTCGATGTGCGCGCATCCGGCGGATGTCGCAATCGTCGAGGCGATCGTCGCGCTTGCCCGCAATCTCGGCATACAGAGCGTGGCGGAATGGGTCGAGGACCTCGACACGCTGCGCGCGCTGCAGGAAATCGGTGTCGACTACGTGCAGGGCTTCCTGATCGCGCGCCCGCAGGACAGCTCGGCGATTCTCGCGGCGCACTCGGCGTCGAGCTTTATCAGCGATCCGGATGTGGTCGGCTTCGTCCAATGCCTGTCGGAACCGGGGCAGGCCATCGCCGTGGACTTCGAACGGCGCGCTCGCGCCGTGACTGCCCGCTGAGCGCGCAGTCAGTCTTGTCACATTGCAACGCGGCTCAGGCGGCGTTCATTCCGTTCAGTATCTTTCCAGCCGCAATGGGAATGCGCGTGTCGTCCCATTGCGCGAGCCACTGAATCTCCTTGCGCGTGAAGTAATCGGGATGGTTGCGCAGCGCGAACTGCAGCGCATCGACGACGTGATCGCGGATGATTTGCGGGGCATCGTCGTCGGTGACGATCGCGTGAAGGGCTTCGAGTGTGCTCATGTCTCGTCAACATCGGTAAAGGTCTGCAGGAAACATACACCGGCCAAAATTGCGGACAAAAAACACATTGTCATAAGTCATGTCTAGACAAGCGGTGCTGACGAAGCTTCAAGTATCGCGCTGGAGAGAGCGGGATTTCCCCAATACAACGCAAGTTGTATATACAAGAACATGGGCGCATTCCCAGAACCAATGCGCAGGAGCACCCATGACGTCGTCTTCCCGTTTCCGCGATACCGAGATCCGCGCGCCGCGCGGCACCCGTCTGAACGCAAAAAGCTGGCTCACCGAAGCCCCGCTGCGCATGCTGATGAACAACCTCGATCCCGACGTCGCCGAGAATCCGAACGAACTCGTGGTTTATGGCGGCATCGGCCGGGCGGCGCGCGACTGGGCGTGCTACGACAAGATCGTCGAGACGTTGCAACGCCTCGAAGCCGACGAGACGCTGCTGATCCAGTCGGGCAAGCCGGTCGGCGTATTCCGGACGCATGAGAACGCGCCGCGCGTGCTGATCGCCAATTCGAATCTGGTGCCGCATTGGGCGAGTTGGGAGCACTTCAACGAGCTCGACGCGAAGGGCCTCGCCATGTACGGCCAGATGACCGCGGGAAGCTGGATCTACATCGGCAGTCAGGGCATCGTGCAGGGCACGTACGAGACGTTCGTGGAAGCGGGACGGCAGCATTACGGCGGCGACCTGAAGGGGCGCTGGGTGCTGACGGCCGGTCTCGGCGGCATGGGCGGCGCGCAGCCGCTTGCCGCGACGCTCGCAGGCGCGTGTTCGCTCAACATCGAATGCCAGCAGAGCCGTATCGACTTCCGCCTCAAAACCCGTTATGTCGATGAACAAGCCAGCGATCTCGACGACGCCCTCGCGCGCATCCGGCGCCACACGTCGGAAGGGCGCGCGGTGTCGGTGGCGCTCTGTGCGAATGCAGCCGATGTGCTGCCCGAGCTGGTGAAGCGCGGCGTGCGTCCGGACATGGTGACGGACCAGACGAGCGCGCACGATCCGCTCAACGGCTATCTGCCGAAAGGCTGGACGTGGGCGCAATATCGTGATCGCGCGCAAAGCGATCCTGCGGGCACCGTCAAGGCGGCGAAGCAGTCGATGGCCGAGCACGTTCGCGCGATGCTTGCTTTCCGTGAGCAGGGCGTGCCGACTTTCGACTACGGCAACAATATCCGCCAAATGGCGAAGGAAGAGGGCGTCGACAACGCGTTCGACTTCCCCGGCTTCGTGCCCGCCTATATCCGGCCGCTCTTTTGCCGGGGCGTCGGGCCGTTCCGCTGGGCGGCGCTGTCGGGCGATCCGGAGGATATCTACAAGACCGACGCCAAGGTGAAAGAGTTGATCGCCGACGACGCGCATCTGCATCACTGGCTGGACATGGCGCGCGAACGCATTCGCTTCCAGGGATTGCCCGCGCGCATCTGCTGGGTCGGACTCGGACAGCGCGCGAAGCTGGGCCTCGCGTTCAACGAGATGGTGCGCAACGGAGAATTGTCGGCGCCTGTCGTGATCGGCCGTGATCATCTGGATTCGGGTTCGGTTGCGAGTCCGAATCGCGAGACGGAGGCGATGAAGGACGGCTCGGACGCGGTGTCGGACTGGCCGCTGCTGAACGCGCTCCTGAACACGGCGAGCGGCGCGACGTGGGTGTCGATCCATCACGGCGGCGGCGTCGGCATGGGCTTCTCGCAGCACGCGGGCGTGGTGATCGTATGCGATGGCAGCCGCGAAGCCGACGAGCGCATCGCACGCGTGCTGCATAACGATCCCGCCACCGGCGTCATGCGTCATGCCGATGCGGGCTACGACGTCGCGATCGACTGCGCGCGGCAACAAGGCCTCGACCTGCCGATGATCGCGCGATGAAGAAACTCTGGCGCCATTGCCACGCCGCGACGATGAAGGGCGGCGCGTATTCGATCATCGAGGATGCGGCGATCGTGACGGACGGCGCGCGCATCGACTGGATCGGCCCGCGCGCCGCTGCGCCGGCCGGGTTCGACGGCGAGAGCATCGACCTCGGCGGCGCCTGGGTGACGCCCGGCCTGATCGATTGCCACACGCATCTCGTCTTCGGCGGCGATCGCAGCGGCGAGTTCGAGGCGCGTCTGCAAGGCGCGAGCTACGCGGAGATTGCGGCGCGCGGCGGCGGTATCGCGAGTACGGTGCGGGCCACGCGCGAGGCCAGCGAGGACGCGTTGTTCGAAACGGCGAAGGCGCGGGCAATCGGCCTGATGCGCGACGGCGTGACCGCGCTGGAAGTGAAGTCGGGCTACGGTCTCGATCTCGCGAACGAGCGCAAGATGCTGCGCGTGGCGCGCCGTCTTGCCGGTACGCTTGCGCTCACCGTGCGCACGACGTGTCTCGCGGCGCACGCGCTGCCGCCCGAATTCGCGGGCCGCGCGGACGATTACATCGCCCACGTGTGCGACCACATGTTGCCCGCGCTGGTCGATGAACATCTCGTCGACGCCGTCGATGCCTTCTGCGAGCACATCGCGTTCTCGCCGCAACAGGTCGAGCGGTTATTTCTCGCCGCACAGAAACTTGGCGTGCCGGTCAAGCTGCACGCCGAGCAGTTGTCGTCGTTGCATGGGTCGGCGCTGGCGGCGCGGTATCGCGCGCTGTCGGCGGATCATCTGGAGTACATGACCGAAGACGACGCAATGGCGATGGCGCAGGCCGGCACCGTCGCCGTGCTTCTACCCGGCGCGTTTTACATGCTGCGCGAAACGCAGATGCCGCCTGTCGAGATGCTGCGCCGCCACGGTGTCGCGATGGCGCTCGCAAGCGATCTGAATCCGGGCACTTCGCCGGCGCTGTCGCTGCGCATGATGCTCAATATGGGCTGCACGTTGTTTCGCCTGACGCCGGAAGAAGCGCTGGCGGGCGTTACGGTTCACGCGGCGAGCGCGCTTGGCTTGCGCGAGACGCACGGAACACTGGAGGCGGGGAAGGCGGCGGATTTCGTCGCATGGCGAATCAATCGCCCGGCGGAACTCGCCTACTGGCTGGGCGGTGTGCTGCCCAACCGGATCGTGCGAAACGGCGAGGACGTCGCGTTGCCGTCATCGGAGCGATGACACGACGCCTCGCCGTCCAGCGCGATGTTACGTGCGGCGTGAGCGGATCATTCCATAAATGACGAGCAGGATGATCGCGCCGATCACGGAAGCGATCCATCCTGCCGGCTGACCCGGCTGATACCAGCCGAGCGCCCGGCCGACGTAACCCGCGATCAGCGAGCCAGCAATGCCGAGCACGATGGTCATGATCCAGCCCATGCTGTCGTCGCCCGGCTTGATAGCGCGCGCGATGAGACCGACGACGAGTCCGACGATCAAAGTACCGATGAAGGCAAGCATGCAGTTGCTCCTTGACTAAGTTTGCTGCTTATTGGCGAAGTACTGCCGGGCTGTCCCCGGTAGCTTCAAAGTAGCACGGGCAGCCGGGTTTAGATATGACACCCGCCCGCCCCTGCGCGGGATAGGCCATTCGGCCAAGACTCCTAGCACGCCGAATGCCAAGGTGGTCAGCAAGGTAGAATGCGTTGCATTGCTTCACACCGCAAAACGGCACTGCAACGCTATGACCGACTCAGAATTTCCCTCCACCGACGACGCCATCCACGAAGACCGCCTGTGGCGCGACGACGGCTGGACCGCTCGCGTAATCAAGAACGAAGACGACGACGGCTGGGCTGTCGAGATGATCCAGGCAGGCGAAGCAGAACCCGCACTCGTCGGTCCGTGGACGATGGGCCGCGACAAGAAGAATCCGAAGCCGCTTGATTCCGCGGCATTTCGTACGCTGGTAAAGACGGCGTCGGAAGTACTGCGACGCCACGAGCAGCAGCGGCACGCGATGCTGCACAAGAACGTGACCATCGACGTCGGCGGCGAGGACATCACCGTGGCGCTCGAGATCGTCCCCGACGAAGACGATCCGTACGCGAATCTCAAGGCATTCGATTCGTTGGGCGCGCAACTGGCGCACGTGCGCGTGTCGCCGGCGTTCAAGCTCACGAAGGCCAGCGCCGAACGATGGGCCGAAAACGGCTTCGAGAAGCCGAACTGAATTTTCTCCGGCCGCGATGAAAAAAAATGCCGGCGCGCGTGAGCGCGACGGCATTTCTGTCTGACGAACGAATTGGTCTCTTTACTTGACGACGAACTCGATTCGACGATTCGCGAAGCGTCCGCTCGCCGTTTCGTTGTCGGCGACAGGATTGGCGTCGCCATAGCCCATTGCCGTAAGCGACTGAGGCGGCACGCCGTTCTTCACGAGAAACGCCCGAACGGCTGCGGCGCTTTCCTTCGACATTTCCATCTTGGCCGGCGCACTGCCGACGCCATCCGAATAACCCGCCACTTCGAGCTTCACCATCGAGCCTTTCGCTGCGCAACTCTTCAGCAGTTGCGCAGTCTCGCCGAGGGTCGCGACCGCACCCTCGGGCAGGGCGGCGCTGGATCGCGCAAAGTTGACGACCTGCAAATCGAGCACCTTGGCGAGCTTGTCGCCGGAGCAGGCTTCGTCGGTGGCGAGAAGGGACTTCATCGCGCCGCGAAACGACTGCGTCGCCGTGGCGACGGCGCTGTCGACATCGAACGAACTGACCTGGAACATGCCGCCCAGCGTCTTGTTCAGGCGATCCGTCCAGCCGAGCTTGGAGTCGGCGGCGGCGCCGCTCAGTTCGACCTTCGAGCCGATCAGCTTCGCCTCGGCGCCCGGCACTGCCATCAGCGGCGCGAGCGCCTTCAAACGCGAAAGCCACGTCGCCGGGCGCGTCGTGGGAACCACGGAGATGTTCGCGCTATAGCCGTTGGGGAAACGGCGATTGAGCGTGTCGATCAATTGCTGTTTCTCCGCTTCCGTGCCGACCGTTGCCTGCACCGAAGGAACGCCCGCGTTGCTGACGCTGAACGCCAGTTGAGCGTCCTTCCAGTCTGCCGTCGATGCCGACGCGCCCGAAGCTGCAACCGGAGCGGCCGTGGATGCTGCAGTCGAAGCCGGAGCCGAGGTCGAGGCCGCAGTCGGCGCCGATGCGCGGTCATCGAAGGCCGCGACTTGAGCGGACGCTTCCGGTGCGGGCTGGGTCACCGTCGCGACAGGCGTGCCGGCGCTTTCATTCAGGTCGACGCTTTGCTTCTGCGTGAAGCCGCGGTAGTAGACGAGCGCAAGAATCCCGGCAAGCACCGCAAACAGCAGCCAGACCCATTTCTTCGAACTCTTCTGCGGACGCGCTTGCGCACGGGCGCGCAAGGGCGCGGAGGCCGTCATCGGCGCGGGCGCCGGAGCGACCGGGGGCGGCGGCACTGCAGGAAGCGGCTTCGGTGCGCTCAGGGGCGCATAGCCGCCGGCAGCGCCGGTCTGGGCAGCAGGCATCGCCGCCGCTTCCTCGGGCACTTCGAGCGTCGCGCCGGCGGCATCGAGCCGCGCTCCGATGCTGCTCACGAAACCGTCGACGTTGCCGAGACCGAGCGCGCCGGCGACGCCATGCGACAGCGACGCGCGCATCTCGCCGATCTGGTCGTGCAGCAAGCCCGGCAGGTTCGAGACGCTCGCCTGCGACAGCAGGAAGTGATGCTTGAGAATGCCGAACAACACCGCGGAGAGCATGCCGGCGAGCGCCGAGGTGGCCTGAACGGGCACGCCGGTTTCCGCCGACACGGCATCGGTCAGTGCGTCGATGCGCTGGCCGCATGCGCGCGACGCGAGCGAATGGCCGGATGCTTCGAGGTGCTTGAGGCCGGTCGTCGTGGTGATTGCATTGCGCAACTGATCGACGACGAAAGCATTCGCCTCCGGCGACATGATCGCGGCGTGCACGGCACGTGCACCGTCGCCGACCGCCGAGCGGTCCATGATCGACGCGACCAGACCCGGAGCGGTGCGTGCGGCGACTTGCTGCACGATCTGCGCAGGAATCCCGAACTTGTGCGAAAGCTGTTCGGCGATCTCGCTTGAGATCGCGGTATTGACCGCCTGAACCAGATTGATACTCATCGACTGCTATCCTTTTACTATGACGCCGAACGCGGGC
The DNA here is from genome assembly GCF_000698555.1 of Caballeronia grimmiae. Taxonomy (GTDB): domain Bacteria; phylum Pseudomonadota; class Gammaproteobacteria; order Burkholderiales; family Burkholderiaceae; genus Caballeronia; species Caballeronia grimmiae. Next base: position 44,386 of record NZ_JFHE01000034.1, read on the forward strand.
GTAATGACGCGTGCATTCTATCCGTGCAGGTATCCTGAAAAAACGCGTGCATATTTCTTTACACAAGTGCCGTGCGCGCGCCACTCGGTCGCGCATGACGGGGCTCCGCGCTTGACAGCGCGTGCTGAGTGCACGTTCGGTGCGCGCTCAAAGCGGGCGTGATGAAGAGCTGGAGAAGAGCCGGGCGAGGCGCCGGGCGGCCGCGGCAAGCCACGACTGGTCTGCCGGGCTTTCCGCGCCGCCGCCCGGTCGCGCAGGGCGCACGGACAACACCGGGCCCGGCGGAACGAACCTTCGATACGATGCGTCGAGCGGCGAAGTCCAGGCGCACGTGCGGCAATCGTGCTTCGTGCACGTATTGCAGGGAGGTTGATCGCGGTACATGGATGGGTCCGATTTGGAGTACCCGCGCATGATGTGCGATCTCGTCACGATTGACGATCGGACGGTTCTGAAGAACTCTTAGACTTGCGGAGAAAGGCGGCAAAAGAACTTCGGATAGCCAATCGGCCGATGAAACGGTGAATCACCCAGGAGACGAAGAAATGCACTATTTATTGATTTATGAACTGGCGCCCGACTATCTGGAGCGCCGGGCGCAATTCCGCGATGAACATCTGAAACTGGCGTGGCAGGCGGTCGAGCGCGGCGATATCGTGCTGGCCGGTGCGCTCGACAGCCCCGCTGACCGCGCGATGCTGCTCTTCGAGGGCGAATCGCCGGCGGCCGCCGAGGCGTTCGCGCAAAGCGATCCCTACGTCACCAACAAGCTCGTCGAACGCTGGGACGTGCGCAAGTGGAACACGGTGGTCGGCGAAGACGCGGCCACGCCCGTGCGCTAGGTTCGATCAGGCCTCGGCGGGTTCGTCGGAACGCCGCCGCGCCGCGCGATACAGGCTCGTGAGCGTATCGTCCACTTGCTGCGACCGCTCGAAAAGCGCCGCGAGCCAATCCACGAAAGCCGATACGCGCGGCGTCGCCTGGCGGCTCTTCAGAAACGCGACCGATACCTTCAGCGGCGGCGACTTCCATTGCGGCAGCACTTCCCGCAGTTGCCCTGAGCGCAGATAAGGCTGCGCTGCGATCCGCAGCGGCTGGATCAGCCCGAGCCCTTGCAGGCCGCACGCCAGATACGCGTGCTCGTCGGCGACCTGCACGAAGCCGCGCATGCTCATCAAGTGCGGCTTGCCGTTCACGTCGAATTCGAAATCGGCGGGGCGGCCGCTCTTTTCCGGCATGCAATTCACCGCGACGTGCTGCGCGAGCTCGTCGAGACTCGCGGGCGTGCCGTGCTTTTCCAGATAGGCGGGGCTCGCGCACGTCACCTGTTCCAGCAATCCGAGGCGGCGCGCGACCAGCCCGGAATCCGGCAACTCGCCCAACTGCACGCTGCAGTCGACGCCTTCGCCGACGAGGTCTACGTTACGCATTCCGATGCCGATCGACAGCTCGATCTGCGGATAGCGCGCATGGAACTCGGGCAGCGCGGGCACGACGATCGACGTCGCGACCGTATCCGGCATCTCGACGCGCAGGCGTCCGCGCAGCCGCTCTTCGCCCGCTGCGAAGCCGGAGTCGAGTTCGTCGATATCAGCGAGAATCCGGGCGCAGCGCTCGTAGTAGGCGGCGCCGTCGACGGTGAGGTTCAGGCGCCGGGTCGTGCGTGCGAGCAGTTGCACGCCGACCAGCGCTTCGAGTTGTTGCACGGTCGTCGAAACGCTCGCGCGCGGCATGCCGAGCGACTCGGCGGCGCGCGTGAAGCTGTTCGTATCGACGACACGCGTAAAGACACGCATGGCATGAACGCGATCGATCACAGTGAGTTTCCTTGTTCCCGATGAATGGCGATGCGCTAGGACGCACCGGCGATGACATCATCGTAAGGACCGTGACAGCGCGCGTGAATACACAAAAATCGACAATTCTTGCCTGATTCTTCCGGGGGCGAAAGTCAAAGAGTCGGCATCTCGCCGCGCAGCCGTCCCGCCACGCCGGAGAAGTCCCTTCCCGACGGCGCCTGATACAGCCGCAGCCCCATCTCGGGAAGAATCGACAGCAGATGGTCGAAGACATCGCCCTGAATGCGCTCGTATTGCGCCCACGCGGTCGTTGCGGTGAAGCAGTAGACCTCGATCGGAATGCCTGCCGACTCCGGCTCCATCATGCGGACCATGATCGCCATGTCCTGCCGTATCTCCGGATGATGCTGCAGATACGCAACCCCATACGCGCGAAACGTGCCGATGTTCGTCAGCCGCCGGCGATTCGCAGGCTCCTCGGCCAGTTCTCCGAGATTGCGGTTCGCCTGCTCGACTTCGGTCTGCTTCTGTTGCAGATAATCGTGCAGCAGGCGAAAGCGCAGCATGCGCTCGGTTTCCTCATCGGTGAGAAAGCGCACGCATTGCGCGTCGATGCGCATCGTTCGTTTGATGCGCCTTCCGCCCGATTCGAACATGTGCCGATAGTTGCGATAGCTCTCCGAAAAGAGCTTGTAGGTCGGCACGGTGGTGATCGTGTTGTCCCAGTTCTGCACCTTGACCGTATGCAGCGCGATGTCCTTTACCGCGCCGTCCGCGAGGGCTTGCGGCATCTCGATCCAGTCGCCGATGCGCAGCATGTCGTTCGACGTGAGCTGCGTGCTTGCGACGAGCGACAGCAGCGTGTCCTTGAACACGAGCAGCAGAACGGCGGAAAGCGCGCCGAGGCCGGAGAGCATCCAGAGCGGCGAGCGGTCGATCAGAATCGACAGCACGAGCACGCCGCACACCAGTGCCAGCGCGAGCTTGCCGATCTGGATATAGCCTTTGATCGAGCGCGTCTGCGCCTCCTTGCTCGCGGCATAGACGTCCTGCCACGCGGAAAGCGCGCTGCCCGCCGCGAGGAACACGCAGACCCACGCGCAGCCGTGCGCGACGCGTTCGATCGGCGCTGCCCATCGCCCGATATGCGGCACTTCGCCGATGCCCAGCGCGACGACCGCGAACGGCGCCGCGTACCACAGCCGCTGATACGCGCGATGCCGGATGAACGCGCGATCCCACGCCGCGTGTCCCGCGAGCACCAGCAGCCGATGCGCGATGCGCAGCAGCACACGCGCGATGACCCATTGCACGAACTCCGCGATGACGAAGAGCGCGAACAATCCCACGATGAGCTGCGCCCAGGGTTGCGTCGGAAGGTGCTGCGACAGGCTGTCCGGAAGGAAGTCGAAGTTCATGCGTCGATGTCGGCTCATAAGCGATACGTCCCGTATTGTGCATGAACGTGCATGGGCGTTTGACGCATCGCGCGACGTCATCGAAAACCCGAGTTCGATGAAAATGAATTTTTTTCGGCGGCCATTTTAGGTAAACATGCTTTCATCGCGACTACCCGACGAGCGTGCCGCCGCCTCATGTCCCGCCGTTTTCCGGTTTTACCGCCGATCAGCGCCGACGAGCCGATCGCGACGCGCATCGCTGCCGCGATGCCGGCGCTCACGCCGGTCCATCAGCGCATGGGCGCGTTCGTGCTGGCGAACCTGTTTCGCTCGGCGACCATGCGCATCGACGAATTCGCCGATGCCGTCGGTGCGTCCATCGCGACGGCAAACCGCTTCGCGCGGGCGCTCGGTTTCTCGGGCTATCCGGCGTTTCGCGATGCGCTCGTGCGCGGCTTCGAAGCGACGATCGCACCCGTCGAACGTTTGCGCTCGTCGCTCGAGACACCGGCGAGCGGGGCCGAAGTGTTCGAGGCGTCGCTCGCGCAGGCGGCGTCGAATGTGCGGCTGGCGCAAGCATCGGTCGATGCGGCGAAAGCCGATGCGCTCGTCGACGCCGTGCTCGGCGCGAATCGCGTGTTCGTGCTCGGCTACGGCGCGAGCGCGTTTCTCGCCGGGCTGCTGGAGCACGGCCTCACGCCGTATTGCGCGAATGTGCAGTCGCTGGCGCTCGCCGGCGGGCCATCGCACGCGGCGCGCCGGTTGTTCACGGCGTCGCGCGAAGACGTGCTCGTCGCAATCGCATTTCCCCGCTATGTCGACGACACCATCACGCTCGCGCGGCAGGCCCGCGAACATGGCGTGCGCGTCGTCGCACTGACCGATAGCGGCGCGTCGCCGCTCGCCCGCGTCGCGGATCTCGTGCTCGCCATCCGCGCCGAACGCCGGCTCGCCGCGAATTGCGACACGGCCGTACTGGCGGTCATCGAAGCGCTGTGCGACGCGGTCGCGCATCGCGCGAAACGATCCGTGGAAGCGGCGTCGGGACTCGCGGAATTCGTGCTGCCGTGGCTCGCGGCTGCATCCATCGAACAAATAACTCGAACGGAGCCGCGCGAACCATGAGCGCCATTCCAGTCATCGCGATACACGGCGGCGCGGGCACGATCCTTCGCTCGGCCATGAACGCCGAAGCCGAAGCGCGCTATCACGCTGCGCTCGCCGGCGTGCTGCACGCGGGCGAACGCATTCTCGCCGGCGGCGGCCGCGCGCTCGACGCCGTCACCGAAGCCGTGCGCCTGCTCGAAGACTGTCCGCTCTTCAATGCGGGCCACGGCGCCGTGTTCACGGCAGCGGGCACGCATGAACTCGACGCGTCGATCATGGACGGCGCGACGCTCGAAGCCGGAGCGATCAGTTGTGTGAGGCACCTGAAGAACCCGGTCCTCGCCGCCCGCCGCGTGCTCGAGGTGAGCGAGCACGTGATGTTCACCGCCGCCGGTGCGGAAGCGTTCGCGCTCGAGCAAGGGCTCGAGTTCGTCGAGCCGTTGTATTTCCATACCGATGCCCGCTATCAGCAGTGGCTGAAGGCGCGCGGCACATCGCGTACGTTGCTCGATCACGATGCAGCCTCGCAGGCCACGGACGAAGACGATCCGCTCGATCCTACGAAGAAGTTCGGCACGGTCGGCGCGGTGGCGCTCGATGCGAACGGCCATCTCGCCGCCGCGACATCGACGGGCGGCGTCACGAACAAGCAGGCTGGCCGCGTCGGCGACGCGCCGTTGATCGGTGCGGGCTGCTATGCGAACGATGCGACCTGCGCCGTCTCGACGACCGGAACCGGCGAGATGTTCATCCGCATGCTCGCGGCGTATGACGTGTCCGCGCAGATGGCGTATCGCGGCGTGACGCTGGAGGAAGCCGCACGCGATGTCGTGATGAACAAGCTGCCGCGCATCGACGGACGCGGCGGGCTCATCGCCGTCGATGCAAAGGGCAACGTCACGCTGCCGTTTAATACCGAGGGGATGTATCGCGGTTATGCCCATGTGAACGCAACGCCGGTCACGGCGATTTACCGCCCATGACGACGACGCTTACCTTGCCTGATTCTCGCGTAATCGACGTGCGCGATCTGTCGGTCACGTTCCGCTCGCGCTCGCGGATCATCGAAGCCGTGCGCGGCGTCTCATTCACGGTAGATCGCGGCGAAACGCTTGCGATCGTCGGCGAATCGGGCTCGGGCAAGTCGGTGACGTCGCTTGCGCTGATGCGGCTCGTGGAGCACGGCGGCGGTGCGATCGCGGCGGGCAGCATCGCGTTTCGCCGGCGCAACGGCAACGTGCTCGATCTGGCGCGCGCTTCGTCAGCGACGATGCGCACCGTGCGCGGCGCGGACATCGCGATGATCTTCCAGGAGCCGATGACATCGCTCAATCCGGTCTTCACCGTCGGCGATCAGATTGCGGAAGCGATCTCATTGCATCAGGGCAAGAGCCGCTCCGAAGCGCGCCAGGAAGTCTTGCGCCTGCTCGATCTCGTGCGGATTCCCGAAGCGCGCAACGTGTTCGCACGCTATCCGCATCAGCTTTCGGGCGGGATGCGCCAGCGCGTGATGATAGCGATGGCGCTTTCGTGCAAGCCCGCGCTCCTCATCGCCGACGAACCGACGACCGCGCTCGACGTGACGATACAGGCGCAGATTCTGCAACTCGTGCGTGGCCTGCAGGACGAGATGAACATGGCCGTGATCTTCATCACGCACGATATGGGCGTCGTCGCGGAAGTCGCGGATCGCGTGCTGGTGATGTATCGCGGGGAGAAGGTGGAGGAAGCGGTTTCGGAGGAAATATTTCGGAAGCCGAAGCGTTCGTACACGAAGGCACTGCTTGCCGCCGTGCCGACGCTCGGCGCGATGCATGGCACGCATCGTCCGGCGAAGTTTCCGATTGTCGAGGTCGAGCCGGCGGACGCCGCTCCCGACGATGCCAGCGCGCTGCGGCCATCGGCGGCAGTGGAGCATCAGGTGCAGCCCGCCGTCGATGAAACCAGTCCGCCGATCTTGCGCGTGCGCGATCTGGTCACGCGCTTTCCCGTGAAGACCGGGCTTTTCGGCCGCACGACTGCAGCGGTGCACGCGGTCGAGCGTGTCAGCTTCGATCTGCGGCAGGGCGAAACGCTTGCGCTCGTCGGCGAATCGGGCTGTGGAAAATCGACGACGGGGCGTTCGCTCCTGAGGCTCGTCGAAAGCCAGAGCGGTTCGATCGAGTTCGACGGACGCGACATTAGCGCATTGCAAGGCCACGAACTCCAGGCTTTGCGCCGCAATATCCAGTTCATCTTTCAGGACCCGTTCGCGTCGCTCAATCCGCGTCTGACCGTCGGCTTTTCGGTAATGGAGCCGCTGCTCGTGCATGGCGTAGCGAGCGGGAAAGAAGCGCAGGCGCGAGTCGACTGGCTGCTCGAAAAAGTCGGCTTGCCGCCGGAAGCCGCGCAACGTTATCCGCATGAATTCTCGGGCGGACAGCGTCAGCGCATTGCGATCGCCCGTGCGCTGGCACTGAATCCGAAGGTCGTCATCGCGGATGAGTCCGTCTCCGCACTCGATGTCTCCGTGCGCGCGCAAATCGTGAATCTGATGCTCGATTTACAGCGCGAACTGGGCATCGCGTATCTGTTCATCTCGCATGACATGGCGGTGGTGGAGCGCGTGAGCCATCGCGTCGCGGTGATGTATCTCGGGCAGATCGTGGAGATCGGGCCGCGTGCCGCCGTGTTCGAGGCGCCGCGTCATCCGTACACGAGAAAGCTGATGAGCGCGGTGCCCGTTGCCGATCCCGCGCGCCGTCATGCGCAGCGCATGCTCGCCGCCGATGAAATCCCCAGTCCGATACGCAAGCTCGGCGACGAGCCGACGGTCGCGAAACTCGTCGCGGTCGGGCCGGATCACTATGTCGCCGAGCATCACGTCGGCGGCGCGTATTAGGTTTCCGGAAGCACATCGTAGCGCACCATAACGTCAAGCAAAGGAGTTCACGATGCCGTCCTCTCGTTCCCTCACGCTGCGCCGCGTTTTCACCGCGAGCGCAGTCGCCTCGATGATCGCGTGCGGTTCCATGACCGCGTATGCGCAAAGCACTGCGGTCATGGCCGTCGCTTCGACCTTCACGACGCTCGATCCCTACGACGCCAACGACACGCTCTCGCAGGCCGTGTCGAAGTCGTTCTATCAAGGGCTCTTCGGCTTCGACAAGGACATGAGGATCCAGAACGTGCTCGCCACGAGCTACGAAGCGAGTCCCGATGCAAAGGTCTATACGATCCATCTGCGGCAGGGCGTGAAGTTCCACGATGGCACCGACTTCAACGGCGATGCCGTGAAGGCGTCGTTCGACCGCGTGATCGATCCGGCGAACAAGCTCAAGCGCTATAACCTCTTCAACAAGATCGAGAAGACCGAAGTGCTCGATCCGTACACGGTCAGAGTCACGCTGAAGATTCCGTTCTCCGCGTTCATCAACGTGCTTGCGCATCCCTCGGCGGTGATGATTTCGCCGGCCGCGCTTCAGAAATACGGCAAGGAGATCGCGTTTCATCCGGTCGGCACGGGACCGTTCGAATTCGTCGAATGGAAGCAGACCGACGACCTGAAGGTGAAGAAGTTCGCGGGCTACTGGAAGAAGGGTTATCCGAAGATCGACATGATCGACTGGAAGCCTGTCGTGGATAACAACACGCGTGCGGCGCTCATGCAAACGGGCGAGGCGGACTTCGCGTTCCAGGTGCCGTTCGAGCAGGCGGCCACGCTCAAGTCCAGCCCGAAGGTCGATCTGATTGCCGCGCCGTCGATCATTCAGCGTTACATCAGCATGAACATGGGCCAGAAGCCCTTTGATAACCCGAAGGTGCGCGAAGCCCTCAACTATGCGATCAACAAGGAAGCGCTCGTGAAGGTCGCGTTCGCGGGTTATGCGATGCCTTCCGAGGGCGTCGTGCCGCAGGGCGTCGACTATGCGACGAAGCTCGGCCCGTGGAAATACGATCCGGCGAAGGCCCGCCAGTTGTTGAAGGAAGCGGGCTATCCGAACGGCTTCGAAACGACGCTCTGGTCCGGCTACAACCACACGACCGCGCAGAAGATCATTCAGTTCGTGCAGCAGCAACTCGGGCAAGTGGGCGTGAAGGCGTCGGTCGAGGCGCTCGAAGCCGGGCAGCGCGTGCAGCGTGTGGACAGCGCGCCCGATCCGGCCACCGCGCCCGTGCGGATGTACTACATCGGCTGGTCCTCGTCGACGGGCGAAGCGGACTGGGCAATATCGCCATTGCTCGCGAGTTCGTCCATGCCGCCGAAGCTGTCGAATACGGCGTACTACAAGAACGAGAATGTCGATGCCGACTTGCAGAAGGCGCTCGCGACCACCGACCGCAATGAGAAAGCCGCGCTCTACGCCGACGCCCAGAAGCGTATCTGGGCCGATGCGCCGTGGATCTTTCTTGTCACCGAGAAAGTGGTCTATGCGCGCAGCAAGCGGCTTTCCGGCGCGTACGTGATGCCGGATGGCTCGTTCAATTTCGATGAGATCGCCATCAAGTAACGATGCTCAACTTCCTTGCGAAGCGTCTGCTCGGCCTGCTGCCGACGCTCTTCATCGTCGCGGTGCTGGTGTTTCTGTTCGTGCATCTGTTGCCCGGCGATCCGGCGCGTCTCGCAGCCGGAGCCGAAGCGGACGAGGCAACGGTCGCGCTCGTGCGTGCCGATCTCGGTCTCGACAAGCCGCTGCCGCAGCAGCTCGTGAGCTTCTTCAGCAAGGTCGTGCACTTCGACTTCGGCATGTCGACGCGCAGCAAGCGGCCCGTCAGCACCGAGATCGCCGAGCGCTTCATGCCGACGCTATGGCTCACGCTCGCCAGCATGGTGTGGGCGGTGGTGTTCGGCATGGCGATCGGCATCGTGTCGGCGGTATGGCGCAACAAGTGGCCCGATCGCATCGGCATGACGCTCGCGGTCTCGGGGATATCGTTTCCGGCGTTCGCGCTGGGGATGCTGCTTATCGAGATCTTCTCGGTGAAGCTCGGCTGGCTGCCGATCGTCGGTGACGGCAGCTGGCAAAGCTATGTGCTGCCGTCGCTCACGCTCGGCGCGGCGGTGGCCGCCGTCATGGCGCGCTTTACGCGGGCATCGTTCGTCGAAGTGCTGGGCGAGGACTTCGTGCGAACCGCGCGAGCGAACGGCGTGCATGAGCCGATGGTCATCGTGAAGCATTGCCTGCGCAACGCGATGATTCCTGTCGTCACGATGATGGGCCTGCAGTTCGGTTTCCTGCTGGGCGGCTCGATCGTCGTCGAGAAGGTGTTCAACTGGCCGGGCCTCGGACGCCTGCTCGTGGATGCCGTCGAGATGCGCGATTACCCGGTGATTCAGGCGGAAGTGCTGCTGTTCTCGCTGGAGTTCATCGTCATCAATCTGGTCGTGGACGTGCTCTATGCCGTCATCAATCCGACCATCCGGTTCAAGTGAGGAACGCATGAGTGTCACCGCCAGAGTCGCCAGCAGCGGCCAGCAGGAAATACGCACGCCGTGGAGCGAGTTCTGGCGCAAGTTCAGGCAGCAGCACGTCGCGCTGGTCGCGGCGGTGTTCGTGCTGCTGCTCGTTCTCATTGCGATCATCGCGCCTTATATCGCACCGTATGATCCAGAAAACTACTTCGATTACGATGCGCTCAACGCGGGGCCATCGGCCGCGCACTGGTTCGGCGTCGATTCGCTGGGCCGCGATATCCTGAGCCGCATTCTCGTCGGCAGCCGCATCTCGCTGACGGCGGGCCTGGTGAGCGTCGTGATCGGCGCGGTGATCGGCACGCTGTTCGGCCTGCTCGCCGGTTATTACGAAGGCTGGTGGGACCGCATCGTGATGCGCATTTCCGACGTGCTGTTCGCGTTTCCCGGCATCCTGCTCGCAATCGGCGTCGTGGCGATTCTCGGCAACGGCATGGTGAACGTCGTGTTCGCCGTCGCCATTTTCAGCATTCCCGCGTTCGCGCGGCTCGTGCGCGGCAACACGCTCGCGCTGAAACATCTCACGTATATCGAGGCGGCGCGCAGCATCGGCGCATCGGACTGGACGATCATCGTGCGGCATATCCTGCCGGGCACGATATCGTCGGTGGTCGTGTACTTCACGATGCGCATCGGCACGTCCATCATCACGGCGGCCAGTCTTTCGTTTCTCGGCCTGGGCGCGCAGCCGCCGACGCCCGAGTGGGGCGCGATGCTCAACGAAGCGCGCGCCGACATGACGATGGCTCCGCACGTCGCAATCTTCCCGAGCCTCGCGATCTTCTTCACGGTGCTCGCGTTCAACCTGCTTGGCGACGGCCTGCGCGATGCGCTCGATCCGAAGCTGGACCGGCCATGAAGAACGCACCGCATATCGGCTTGCTGGAAGCGGGCGCACGCGGCACGATCGCGGATGTCGCCGGCGTGAGCGTCGGACATTGCACGCTCGATGCCGGCGACGTGCAGACCGGCGTGACCGTCGTGCGTCCGCATGACGGCGACCTGTATCGCAGCAAGGTTCCCGCTGCGGCGTGCGTGATCAACGGCTTCGGCAAGAGCATCGGGCTAGTCCAGATCGAAGAACTCGGCGTGCTCGAAACGCCGATTGCGTTGACCAATACATTTTCTGTCAGCACGATAGCGCAAGCGCAGATTCGTTCGGCCTGCGAATCAAACGGGAAGATCGGGCGCGACTGGCCCAGCGTGAATCCGCTCGTGCTCGAATGCAACGATGGCTATCTGAACGACATGCAGACGTTCGCCGTCGAAGAGGCGCATTACCGCGACGCGCTCGCCGCCTGTTCGAAGGACTTCGCGCGTGGCGCGGTCGGGGCGGGACGCGGCATGTCGTGCTTCGAACTGAAAGGCGGCATCGGCACGGCCTCGCGCATTGCACGCATCGAAGGGCGCGCGTACACGACAGGCGCGCTCGTGCTCGCGAACTGCGGCCGCCTGCCGCAACTCACTATCGCGGGCGATGCGGCAGGGCGTGGGCTGCACGCGGCGATGCAATCGAACGCCGGCCCCGAACAAGGCTCGATCATCATGCTCGTCGCCACGGACGCGCCGCTCGATTCGCGTCAGCTGCGCCGCCTCGCGATGCGCGCCGCAGCGGGACTCGCGCGCACCGGCTCCGTTTATGGTCACGGCAGCGGCGACATCGCGCTGGCGTTCTCGACGGCGTACGCGGTCCCGCATGACGCCGCTTTAATCGCGATGCCGCCGCTGCTGAGCGATGCCTTCATCGATCCACTGTTTCAGTCGACTGCCGACAGCATCGAACAGGCCGTGCTCGATGCGCTTTTCAGCGCGGAAAGCGTGACTGGCCGTGATGGTCATCGGCGGATATCGCTGACGGATGCACTCGAAGCGCAACCCTGAACGGACCCGGCTGGCGCGCTCGATTGCCTTTCGGCAATGTCGTTCATGTTACGGTGCGAGGCTGAAGTATCGTTAGAATGCCGATAGCTGGCTTTCGCAGGCGACGTTCATGCACGACATAAAGCTCGAACACAACGATGACATGGCGCTCGATCCCGCCGATCCTGCGCTCGTCATGCGCGGCTCGCTCTTCATCGACGGCCACGAGGCGGGCTGCTGGGAAGCGCGGCGCGACGGCACGTGGGCGGCGCATCTGCGGCACGAGCGGGGATGGATCGTCGAGCCAAGCCGCGCTGCGCTCGTCGAACGGCTCGCGAACTTTCATTCAGATCACTAAGTTTATTCATGTACCTGTCGATTTTCGCCGTGGGACTCGGTGGCGGCCTTGGTTCGCTGCTCCGATGGGCGCTTGGTCTGCGCCTGAACGCCATCTTCCCGAACCTGCCGCTCGGCACCTTCACGGCCAATGTCATCGCGGGGTACATCATCGGCGTGGCGGTGGCGTTTTTCGCGCGCTTTCCAGACATTTCGGTCGAATGGCGGCTCTTCGTCATCACCGGATTAATGGGCGGGTTGTCCACGTTCTCGACGTTTTCCGCGGAAGTGGTCGCGCATCTTCAGCAGGGACGGCTCGGCTGGGCGTTCATCGAGATCGCGACGCACGTCGGCGCGTCGCTTCTGATGACCGCGCTCGGGATCGCGACCGTCGCTGCGGCGAGCTGATGCCGCCACACCTTTTCGCGTTTGCCGCGCGCCTGTTCCCTACAATTTCGTCCCGCGTCAACTGACGCTCCACTTCGCTGCGCCTGCAGCGGCTTTACTCATTGACCGCAAGAAAGAAGGTGAAAGACATGTCCGTGTTCCCGCTTATCGAAATCAGACCGTACCGGCCGAGCGATCTCGACGGCATCATCGATCTGTTTCTGCGCGCGGTGCGCGAGACGGCATCGGCCGATTACAACGAAAAACAGATCGAAGCGTGGGCGCAAGCCGACCCCGACGAATGGGCGCTGGCCCGTGCGAGCCGCCCGACCTGGGTGGCGTTCACGGACGGCCAGCTCGCCGGTTTCGCCGATCTCGAGGAGAACGGGCTGATCGACATGATGTTCGTGCACCCCGATCATCAGCGCAAAGGCGTGGCGACGGCGCTGCTCGCGCGCATCGAAGCCGAAGCCGACGAAGCCGGCATTCGCGTCCTGCACACCTATTCCAGCGCGACGGGCCGGCCGTTCTTCGAGTATTGCGGCTTCACGATGCTGCTCGCCCGCGCAGCCGTCATGCGGGGCCAGCGGTTCGTGCAGCTCGTCATGGAAAAAGTGCTGTAAGGCTCGCGACATCTGTATAGACAAGAGGCGGCATCTTCCGGATTTCGTCTCAGTGGAATCCCGGGGTCCCCCTTGTTTCGTCGTTTATGCGCGTTTAGACTGGCGTCTAACTTGTATAGACAGGACGAAACATGATTACGCTGACGCCCGGGAAACTCACGCTGCCGCAACTGCGCCGCATCGCACGCGGCTCCGACTCGCTGCGCCTCGATCCGGCGAGCTTCGACGCCATCGACGCGAGCGCGCGCGCCGTTGCCGCGATCGCCGCCAAGGGCGATCCCGCTTACGGCATCAACACGGGCTTCGGGCGGCTCGCCAACACGCATATTCCTGCTGATCAGCTCGAACTGCTGCAGCGCAATCTGGTGCTGTCGCATGCGGTCGGCGTCGGCGAGCCGATGTCGCGCCCGGTCGTGCGCCTATTGATGGCGCTCAAGCTGTCGAGTCTCGGGCGCGGTCATTCGGGTATTCGCCGCGAAGTGATCGAGGCGCTGATCACGCTATTCAACGCCGACGTGCTGCCGGTTATCCCCATCAAGGGCTCGGTCGGCGCATCGGGCGATCTCGCGCCGCTCGCGCATATGTCGACGGTGCTGCTCGGCATCGGCGATGTAATGGTGCGCGGCGAACGCGCGAGCGCCATCGACGGCCTCGCGGTCGCCGGACTCAAGCCGCTCACGCTGCAGGCAAAGGAAGGGCTGGCGCTGCTCAACGGCACGCAGGCGTCGGCGGCGCTCGCGCTGTACAACCTGTTCGCAATCGAAGACCTGTTCCGTACCGGGCTGGTGGCGGGCTCTCTGTCGGTGGATGCGGCGGCGGGTTCGGTCGTGCCGTTCGATGCGCGTATCCACGAGTTGCGCGGGCATCGCGGGCAGATGGACGCGGCAGCCGCGTATCGCACGTTGCTGGAAGGCTCGGGCATCAATCTGTCGCATGCGGATTGCGAGAAGGTGCAGGACCCGTACAGCCTGCGCTGCCAGCCGCAAGTGATGGGCGCGTGTCTCGACCAGATGCGCCACGCGGCCGATGTGCTGCTGATCGAAGCGAACGCCGTTTCTGATAATCCGCTGATTTTCCCCGATACCGGCGAAGTGCTGTCGGGTGGCAACTTCCATGCGGAACCCGTTGCGTTCGCCGCCGACAATCTCGCGCTCGCCGCAGCGGAAATCGGCGCGCTGGCCGAGCGCCGCATCGCGCTTCTGATCGACGCGACGCTGTCCGGCCTGCCGCCGTTCCTCGTGCGCGATGGCGGGGTGAATTCCGGCTTCATGATCGCGCACGTGACGGCGGCGGCGCTGGCGTCGGAGAACAAGACGCTCGCGCATCCCGCTTCCGTCGATTCGTTGCCGACCTCCGCGAACCAGGAAGACCACGTTTCCATGGCCACGTTCGCCGCGCGCAAGCTCGGCGATATTGCGAGCAATACCGCCAACATTCTGGCGATCGAACTGCTCGCGGCGGCGCAAGGCGTCGATCTGCGCGCGCCGCACAAGACGAGCGAACGGCTCGACAACGTGATGAAGACGCTGCGCGCCCACGTTGCCCACTACGATCTCGACCACTACTTCGCACCCGATATCGCGGCTATCGCGACGCTCGTGCAGGACGGCGAGATCGCCAGGCACAGCCCGTTCTCGTTCGCATCGGAAGCGGCGGAAGCGAGCGCATGAGCACGCCCGCGTATCGCGAGATTAAGGATTACATCCTCGCGCGCATTCACGTCGGCGAATGGAAGGAGGGCGATCAGGTGCCCTCCGAAAACGAGCTTGCGCGCGAATTCAAGGTCGCGCGCATGACGGTGAACCGCGCGCTGCGCGAGCTGACGGCCGAGCAAGTGCTGACGCGCGTGCAGGGTGCGGGCACGTTCGTCGCGCAGCCCAAGTACGCGTCGACGCTGGTCGAGATTCGCAGCATCTCCGATGAAATCGTCGCCCGCGGCCATGCGTATCGCGCGGAAGTGCTGCATCTGGGCGCATCCATCGTCGATGAAACGCTCGCCGCCGAGATGCAGCTTGCGCTCGGCAGCCCGGTGTTTCATTCGCGCGTGCTGCACTTCGAGAACGACGAGCCGGTGCAGCTCGAGGAGCGCCACGTGAACCCGGCGCTCGCGCCCGAGTACGCGCGGCAGGATTTCACGACGATCACGCCGAATCAATATCTGATGGTGGCCGCGCCGTTGCAGCGGGTGGAGTACCGGATCGAGGCGTCGGTGCCGTCGGCCGGGATTCGTCACGCGCTTGCAATGACCGAGCACGAGCCGTGTCTGCTGCTGCATCGGCGCACGTGGTCGCGCGACGCGGTCGCGTCGGTTGCAAATCTCTGGCATCCGGGCGACCGTTATCAGTTCACCGGACACTTCTGACGTGAAGATCATCCGCGCTGCTTCGCTCAACGACGTGCCGTGGAAGAACGGCGGCGGCATCACGCGC
>NZ_JFHE01000035.1 GCF_000698555.1 Caballeronia grimmiae
CGACGATTTCGGCACCGGCTATTCGAGCCTGCTGTATCTCAAGCGGCTGCCCGCGACGGAACTGAAGATCGATCGCGGTTTCGTGGGGCAACTGTCTCACGGCACCGAGGACGCGGCGATCGTATCGGCGGTCGTGGCGCTCGGGCGGACGCTCAATCTGCGAATCGTCGCCGAGGGCGTGGAGACGCGTCAGCAGCGCAAGCACCTGACCGAAGTCGGCTGCGACATCCTGCAAGGCTATCTGCTGGGCCGGCCGATGCCCGCGAATCTCTTCGTCGAAGCGGTGCGGAACGCGCATGCGCCGCTCGCGTCGACGCTCGTGCGTTAGCCGCGCACTTGTCGTTGTTTTGCCCAACCCGGTGTCCTCGACAGGGCGATGTAACGGAACGGCGCTTGCTCGAACACGTGTTCGCATCGAGCGCCCTTCCAACCATCAGCGATCCCTCCCATGCCGACGACTCCGCCTCTCGACGACGAGCACGCCCCGCTCGACTCACACACTCCCCGCAGGCGCTTTCTTCAGCGCACCGGAACCGGCGTCGCGGCCGCGCTGCTTGCAGGCGGCGCTGGCACGGCGCGCGTTGCGAACGCAGCGCAAGGCACGCCCGGCGATGCCAACGCCGTGAAGCTGCCGCCCATCGCGGATACCCAGACCGAGCAGCAGGAAGAGACGCCCGATCCACGCGCTCGTCCGGATGAGCGCGTCGGCTTCGCGGTGGTCGGGCTCGGGCGCTTGTCGCTGAATCAGATTCTCCCGGCGCTCGCATCGTCGAAATATGCGAAGTTGTCCGCGCTCGTCAGCGGCGACGCCGACAAGGCTCGCAAGATCGCGCGTCAATACGGGCTGCCCGACACCGCCGTCTACGGCTACGACAGCTTCGAACGCCTCGCCGACAATCGCGATGTGCAAGTCGTCTATATCGTCCTGCCGAACAGCATGCATCGCGAATACACGGAGCGCGCGGCGAAGATCGGCAAGCACGTGCTATGCGAAAAGCCGATGGCGACGAGCGTCGCCGACTGCCAGCGCATGATCGACGCATGCCGCAACGCGAACCGGCTGCTGATGATCGCGTATCGCAGCCAGTACGAGCCGATGGACCGCCTCGTCGCGAAGTGGATCAAGGAGAAGCAACTGGGGCCGGTGACGGAGTTCATCGCCGGCAATTCCCAGAACGCGGGCGATCCCGGCCAGTGGCGGCTCAAGCGCGCGCTGGCCGGAGGCGGGCCGCTGCCGGACGTCGGCATCTATTGCATCAACGCCGCGCGATTCCTGCTGGACGAGGAGCCGACGGAAGTCATCGGCACCGTCGTGCAGCCGGCTTCCGATCCGCGTTTCCGCGAGGTCGAGCAAAGCGTGCATTTCATCCTGCGCTTTCCGAGCGGCGCGACCGCGACGTGCGCGTCGAGCTACGCGACCCACGAAGCGCGATTTTTCCGCGTGCAGGGCGCGAAGGCGTGGGCCGAGATGAATCCGGCGTTCGCGTATAACGGGCTGCGGCTGCGCAAGGGGATGCTGATCGAAGAGAAAAACGCGGCGACAGAAATCACGATCGATCCGGTCGATCAGTTCGCGCGCGAGCTGGATCACATGGCGCTGTGCGTGGTGCGCAATCGCACGCCGCATACGCCCGGCGAGGAAGGGCTGCAGGATCAGCGGATCATCGAGGCGATCTACGAATCGGCGCGCTCCGGGCGCGTCGTCAGGCTCGCGCCGCCGCCGGGACCGACGCGCGGGCCGATGCCCGACGAGGAGAAGTTCTAGCGGCGCGCGTCAGCGCATCGCTTGCCATGCGGCTGGGCGCGATCCGCCCGTCACCAGGCATTGCGACCGGAAGGCGCTGCCCTGGCTGCTGGCGGCGGCGTGGCTGAAGCCCTTGTCGAGCGCATCCACCCGGACCTGCTCGGCGCCTCGCACGCACGACGAGGCGTCGAGGTCGCGCGCCTGCGCGTGCAGCATGGCGCGATCGGCCACGAGGTAAGCGACGACGGCAAAGACGACAGCGTTGAATACCTTTCTCATTCTTTGTCTCCTTGCCACTAGGCTAAGGGCCACACCGCCCGGCGCAAATCAGGGCAAGCACCGAGCAAGACGGACCGTCGGTCAGGCGTCAATCGACCTGGCCCGGCTTGTCAATGCCGCCACGCGCAATGACTTTGATCCCCGCCAATTCCCCGAAAACTTTTTCTTTGGGTTATTCTCGTTAACCCTAGATAAAACGTAGCTTTCAATTCGGTTGCGTTCAGGGCTTCGGATCAACAGCGCCACCGTTCCGCCTGTCAGCTCATCGTCAACTTCGCAGTCCCTGCGCGTCCACGCGGCGTGCGGGAGGCGTTTTGCGCTTCAAACCGTTCAAACTATGCATCTGCCGTCCGTACTCAGTTTTCTCATCTGGATTCCAGTGGTGTCGGGCATCTTCGTGTTCACGTTCAGCCCGTCCGCCACGCTGTCGCGCGCTGCCGCGCTGTTCGGCGCGGTGCTCGGGCTGCTGCCGGTGATACCGCTGCTCTCACGCTTCGATGCTTCCTCGAGTGCGATTCAGTTCGCCGAAAGGATCGACTGGCTTCCGCAGTTCGGTATTTCGTACCACCTGGGCGTCGACGGCATCTCGCTGTGGTTCTCGGTGCTGACCGCGGTGACGACGCTGATCGTGTTCGTCGCGTCATGGCGCAGCGTCACGAAACAGGTCGCGCAGTATTACGGCGCGTTTCTCATACTGTCGGGCTGCATGCAGGGCGTGTTTCTCGCGCTCGACGGCATGCTGTTCTTCGTCTTCTTCGAGGCAACGCTGATTCCGCTGTATCTGCTGATCGGAACATGGGGCTCGGAGCGTCGCGTGTACGCGGCGATGCGCTTTTTCTTCATCTCGCTGTTCGGCTCGCTCGCCATGCTTGCGGCGCTCATCTATCTGTGGAGCCAGTCGCATACGTTCGATATCGACGCGTGGCGGCACCTGAAGATCGGCTTCGCGCCGCAACTGGTGGTGTTCGTGTGCTTCATGGCGGCGTTCTCGGTGAAGGTGCCGATGTGGCCCGTCCATACATGGCTGCCCGACGTGAACGCGGAAGGTCCGACCGGCGCGGCGGTGCTCCTCGGCATGTTGAAGATCGGCGGCTACGGCATGCTGCGTTACGTGTTGCCGATCGTGCCCGATGCATCGCATTTCTTCGCTCCGGCGATGATCGCGCTGGCGCTCGTCGCCGTCCTCTATGGCAGTCTCGTCGCGCTCGCGCAGACCGACATGCGCAAGCTGCTCGCGTATTCGGCGGTCGCGCACATGGGCCTCGTCACGCTCGGCCTCTTCACGTTCGACCCGATGGGCACCGAAGGCGCGGTCGTGCAAATGCTGTCGTACGGCGTGGTGTCCGGTGCGATGCTGCTGTGTACCGGCGTGCTGTTCGACCGCACCCGTAGCGGTTCGATCGATGCGTATGGCGGCGTCGTCAATACGATGCCGAAGTTCGCCACCTACGCGATGCTCTTCTCGATGGCCAATGTCGGTTTGCCGGGCACGTCTGGTTTCGTCGGCGAATTTCTGGTGCTGATGGGCGCGATCCGGTTCAACTTCTGGGTCGGCGCGATTGCCGCGCTGTCGCTGATTCTGAGCGCGGCCTATACGTTGTGGATGTACAAGCGCGTGATGTTCGGCGCGGTCAGGAACGAGCGCGTCGCGATGCTGAAGGACCTCGGCAAGCGCGAGTTCGTCGTGCTCGGCGCGATGGCCGTGCTCGTGCTCGCCATCGGCGTTCATCCGAAGACCTTCACCGATGCGATCGGTCCGTCGGTCGAAGCGGTTGTATCGGCGGCGCAGGCATCGTCCCTGCCGGCGGATGACAACGCGCCTTCTTTCGACGCGCATCGCGTGGAAGCATCGAAGCGCTTGCCCGGATAAGACGAGAAGACCGCTTTCTCTGCGACGGCCTCGGCGTGAATGCACGCCGAGGCCGTTCTTCTTTTTGCGACCCGGTTTATCTCATCCACTGCGACGTAGGCGCGAATCGTCGCCATGCCTCAAGCAAGACGGTTCATTACCGTAAGCCGACTAAGGGCGATCCCTTAGTCGTTCGTTTAAGGACATTCCCTAGGTCCGCCGTTTCAGGCGCAAGGCATCGGCCATGGCGATCGATGCAGCCGGGCGGTTCCCACACGCCTCCAGGCCTCACTCCATAACGCTCCGGGCGATATAGCTCTGACGTGGTGCGTCTGCACGCGTGAATTCCCTCAAAAGCAGCATTACCAAAAGTAGGGCATATGGCCAAGGAAATGTTAGTGGGCGTTCCAATTTGACTTGATACGCTTTGACCCGTGCATAAATTGAACCGATGACAGGCACTGACGAATCAGATGCTTTGATTTGCAGGCGATAAGAACACTGTGTGATTCGCATGCGCCACATTAGACGCGTAAAGCCGTTTGGTGACAGGGCATAAAGCCGGACAGCAAGGCCACACGATGCGCTCGATGCGGGCCGCGCCGGACAGTGTGCTGCCGGATTCGTTGACTATCAGTCGGAACAGAAGATGACACCCAACTTGACCCTTGCGCCGGAGAACCTGGCACACGTAAGTGTTCCTGAGGGCACGGCCGCCGCTTCCAGCAGGGAAGCCGGCATTGCGGCCGGCGCGGAGATTCTGCAAGTCAGGAACCTCTCGAAGATCTTCGGACAGAAGCCCGAGCGCGCGCTCGACATGATGCGGCAAGGCCGCGGACGCAACGAAATCTTCGAACTCACCGGCAACATGGTTGCAGTAGACGATGTCAGTCTCAGCGTCCGCGCCGGAGAGATTTTCGTCATCATGGGGCTGTCCGGATCGGGCAAGTCGACGCTGGTTCGCCTGTTGAACCGCCTGATCGAGCCGACATCCGGAAGCGTCATTCTCGAAGGCCGCGACATCGCCCCGATGTCCACCGTCGAATTGCGGGAAGTGCGGCGCCAGAAGATGTCGATGGTGTTTCAGTCGTTCGCGTTGCTGCCGAATCGCTCGGTGCTCGACAACATCGCTTACGGGCTCGAAGTGTCGGGTCAGAAGAAGGCCGAACGCTATGAGACCGCTCGTGCAGCGCTCCAGCGCGTCGGACTCGGTTCGTACGAGAAGCTGCTGCCAAGCGAGCTGTCGGGCGGCATGCAGCAGCGCGTGGGTCTTGCGCGCGCACTCGCCGTCAATCCTTCCGTACTGCTGATGGACGAGGCGTTCTCGGCGCTCGACCCGCTGATCCGCTTCGAGATGCAAAACGAGTTGCTGCGTTTGCAGAAGGAAGAGCAACGCACGATCGTTTTCATTTCGCACGATATCGAAGAGGCAATCAAGATCGGCGGCCGTATCGGCATCATGAAAGACGGCCGGCTCATTCAGGTCGGCACGCCCGCCGAACTCATTCAGACTCCCGCCGACGATTACGTGCGGGACTTCTTCCGCAACGTGGACGTCTCGCGCTTCCTGACGGCATCGAGCCTGATGGAGAAGCCGCAGAAGGGCGTCTTCGCGTGCGACGTGGGCGCGTCGGCGGAGCGCTATCTCACGGACATGATCGATTCGAACGTCGATTGCGGATACGTCTGCGACGAGGCCGGCCGCTTCGTGGGTTGCGTGACGCTCGACCGGCTGCACAAGGCCGGCAATCGCACCGTGCGCGATGCGCTGCATCCGGAACTGCATGCGGTGCAAGCGGAAGCCGACCTGCACGAACTGGCTTCCGTCGCGCTCAGCCGCGAGTACGACGTTCCCGTCGTGGACGGTGACGGCAAACTCGCCGGCGTCGTGTCGTGCCGTACCATCCTCAGGCAAGTGTTGGAGCGGAGAGCAGCATGAACTCGTCATCATCGATTTTCGGTAAGTTCGCGGAAGACCTCGTCAACTTTCTGTTTGAGCATTTTCGCGGCGGATTCGACGCCTTTTCGTCCGTCCTCGGCGCATTTGTGAAGCTGTTCGAAGATGGACTGGCCGCGGTGCCGTTCATCGCCATGCTCGTGAGTCTGATGGCGCTCGCGCTCTGGCGCCGCGGTGTCGCGTTCGCGGCCTTCGTCGGCGTGGCGCTGTACGTGATCAATTACATGGGGCTGTGGGCGCAGACGGTATCGACACTGGCGCTCGTCATAGCCGCCACGTTCTTTAGCCTCGTTATCGGCGTGCCCATGGGAATCTGGGGCGCGCGCAACCGGCGAGTCGAAGTGGTGCTGCGTTCGCTGCTCGACTTCATGCAGACGATGCCGGCCTTCGTGTATCTGATTCCTGCGGTCATTCTGTTCGGCCTTGGCCGCGTGCCTGCGGTGATTGCAACGATCGTGTTCGCGATGCCGCCCGTGGTGCGCCTGACGACGCTCGGCATCAAGCAGGTGCGCGAGGAACTGCTCGAAGCGGGCCGCGCGTTTGGCAGCACGGATGCGCAGTTGCTGTGGAAGATTCAGCTTCCGAACGCATTGCCGTCGATCATGGCGGGCGTGAATCAGACGATCATGATGGCGCTGTCGATGGTCGTCGTTGCATCGATGATTGGAGCGGGCGGTCTTGGCGAGTACGTTCTGAGCGGCATTCAGCGCCTCGATATCGGGATCGGCTTCGAAGGCGGCCTGGGTGTCGTGTTGCTGGCCATCGTGCTGGACCGTCTCACCGAAAGCTTCGGCGTCAAGTCGAAGAAGAAGCCGCGCAAGTCGGCGAAGTCCCTGAAGCAAGGCGCGAGCAGTGCCGCGCAGACCTGAACGTCCGGCTTCGCGAGCGTGACGAATCACCTCGCGCAGCCGATGAAAGAACGGTAATACTCACGATTAACCACGCGATCTAACGACTGTACGAACTATAAAGGAGTGCAAAATGGCGGGCGGCTTCCTCAAAGGCTTTTTAGCAAAGACGGCATTGGCCGTGACGTTCGGCGTGACGGCGATATCGGCGGGTGCTGCCGAGCCCATCAAGATCGCCGTGACGAACTGGGCGGACGTGCTCGCGGTCGCGAATGTGGCGAAGTACGTGCTCGAAACGAAGCTGCAACAGCCGGTCAAGTTCGTGCAGGCCGACATCGGCATCCAGTATCAGGGCGTTGCGCGCGGCGACCTCGACATCATGGTCGGCGGATGGCTGCCGGTGACGCACGGGGCCTATTACTCGCGTTACAAGAACGACATGGCGGACACCGGCATCATCTATACCGGCGGCAAGAACGGCTGGGCGGTGCCGGACTATGTCCCCGAGAGCGAACTCGGATCGATCGCCGATCTCAACAAGCCCGAGGTCAAAAGCAAGCTGAACGGGACCATTCAGGGCATCGAGCCGGGCGGCGGTCTGATGCAGGCATCGGAAAAGGCGATGAAGGAGTACGACCTGTCCGGCTACAAGCTGCAGTCGTCGAGTGAGGCCGGCATGCTCGCCTCCATCTCGCGTGCATATCAGTCAAAGAACTGGGTCGTGACGACGGTGTGGAGCCCGCACTGGCTGTGGCAGAAGTGGAAGATGCGCTACCTGAAGGACCCGAAAGGCGCACTCGGTGGCGAAGAACAAGTGCACGGCTTTGCATCCAAGCAGTTCGCGACGAAGTTCCCGCGCGCCGATGTCTTCTTTCACCACTTCAAGCTGACGCTGGCGGATGTGGAGTCGATCGAGTACGAAGGCAACACGACCAACGATTGGCCCGGCGCCGCGAAGAAGTTCGTCGAAGCGCATCCGGAGAAAGTCAAAGCGTGGCTCGAGCAGTGAGCGTCGCCGGCGCTTTCTTTCGCTGAGGCGTGACCGGAAGACAGCGCCAATCGAATGTCGACTACGTTTTATCAGCAAGTTGTCGGAGTCGGATACATGAATCAAACAGCACGTTTTTTCGCGGAGACGCTTCAGGACCGCGATCCGGTGATTGCGTCGGAAATTACGCTGGAATTGCGCCGCCAGCAGACGCAGATCGAGATGATCGCTTCGGAGAATATCGTCTCGGCGGCGGTCATGCAGGCTCAGGGAACGGTTCTAACCAATAAGTATGCCGAAGGATATCCGTCGCGCCGCTATTACGGCGGGTGCGATCACGTCGACCGGATCGAATCGCTGGCGATTGATCGCGTCAAGGCCCTTTACGACGCGGAATTTGCGAACGTGCAGCCGCACTCCGGCGCGCAGGCCAACGGCGCAGTGATGCTTGCGCTCCTTAAACCTGGCGACACCGTGATGGGCATGGCGCTCGACGCGGGCGGTCATCTCACGCACGGCGCGCGGCCTGCATTGTCGGGCAAGTGGTTCAACGCAGTGCAATACGGCGTGAGTCCCGATACGTATCGCATCGACTTCGAGCAGGTGCGGCGGCTGGCTGAAGCGCATCGTCCGAAGATGATCATCGCCGGTTATTCCGCTTATCCGAGGGCGCACGATTTCGCCAGATTCCGCGAGATCGCGGATAGCGTCGGCGCGTTGCTGATGGTCGATATGGCGCATATCGCGGGCATCGTCGCGGCGGGGCGTCACGAGAACCCGATCCGCTTTGCGGACGTGGTCACGTCGACAACGCACAAGACGTTGCGAGGCCCGCGCGGCGGCTTCGTGCTGACGAACAACGGCGATATCGCGAAGAAAATCAACTCAGCGGTATTCCCCGGCTTGCAAGGCGGACCGTTGATGCACGTCATCGCGGCCAAGGCGGTGGCTTTCGGCGAAGCGTTGCGGCCTGAATTCAGGACGTATATCGATCAGGTGTTGAAAAACGCGGGCGCGCTCGGCGATGTACTCAGCGCAGGCGGCGTGCGTCTCGTCACGGGCGGCACCGACAACCATCTGCTGCTCGTCGATCTTCGCACCAAAGGACTCACCGGCACGCAAGCGGAAAAGGCACTGGAGCGCGCCGGCATTACCTGCAACAAGAACGGCATTCCCTTCGACACGGAAAACCCGACGGTGACATCGGGCATTCGTCTCGGCACGCCAGCGGGCACGACGCGCGGCTTCGGCGCGAGGGAATTCGAGCTGGTCGGCGAGATGATTCTCGAAGTGCTGGACGCCCTCGAGAACGATCCGCAGGGCAGCGACGCCGTCGAGCGTTCAGTGCGCAGCCGCGTGCGCGATCTGTGCAGCCAGTTCCCCATCTACTCGCCTGCCGACGCGCTCGTCTGAAAACGGCGTACGTACGGACCTTAACCGCAACTTCATAACCGAATCGAGAGAGAACACGATGGTCAGCTTCGAAGGAGTTCACGCACCGCTGGTAACGCCATTCACTGCGGACGGCGAAATCGATCACGCACTGCTCGCCAGGCACGCAAAAGGACTAGTGGGCCGGTTAAGCGGCCTGGGCGTCGGAGGCACGACGGGTGAGTATTACGCGCTGACGCTCGACGAACGCGTGAAGACGTATCACACGGTCGTCGATGCGGTCGGCGGCAAGACGGTGCTATCCGCCGGCATCAATGCAACGACGACGAAGGACGTGATTCACCTCGGTCTTGCGGCGAAGCAGGCGGGCATGTCCGCGCTCCTGATGGCCACGCCTTACTACGCGCAGCCGACGCAGGAAGAGCTTCTGACGCACTTTCTCAAGGTCGATGACGCCGTCGATCTGCCGATCATGCTCTATAACTTTCCCGCGCGAACGGGCACCGAAATCAGCGACGCGGTATTGGAGAAGTTGCTGGAACGCCCGAATTTTCAGGCGATGAAAGAAAGCACCGGCGATATCGGCCATCTGCATCATCTGGCGACTCACTTCAAAGACCGGCTCGTGCTGAGTTGCGGCATGGACGATCAGGCGCTCGAGTTCTTCGCGTGGGGCGCGAAAAGCTGGGTCGGCGCGGCGGCGAACTTCATTCCCGAGTCGCACGTCGAGCTGCTCGAAGCCTGCACGCAAGGCGATTTCGTGAAGGGCCGTCAACTGATGAGCGCACTGCTGCCGGTGCTCGAACTGCTCGAACGCAGCGGCAAATTCATTCAATACGTGCGATACGGCTGCGAGCTCGCTGGCGTGGCCGTCGGCAACGCGCGTGCGCCGCTCGGCACGCTGACGGACCAAGAACGAAAGGCATTTGCTTCCGTCGTCCAACCCTTGCTGCGCAACGCACAGTAGATAGAAGATCGTATGAGCTCCAAACTGGACTTCGGGCGCGTACCGACTCCCGATGGTGTGAATGGCTGGTGGGAAAGTCTTCCGCCGCCGGCCAATGCGGTGAAAGTCGCTTCAACCCTTCGATTCGATTGGGTCGTCATCGGCGGAGGCATCACGGGACTGTGCGCGGCCCGGCGTCTTGCGGAGCTCAGTCCTGATTCGTCGATCGCACTCGTGGAGGCGGATCGCATCGGACGCGGCACGGCCGGACGCAACTCGGGCTTCTTCGTCGACCTGCCGCACGATATCAGCAGTGAAAGCTATTCGCGCAGCGTCGAAGCCGATAAAGCCGACATCCGCTTGCAGCGTCATGGAATCGACTATGTGCGGTCCGCCGTCATCGAACATGGAATCGATTGCGACTGGCGCGACGACGGCAAGTATCACGCCGCCGTCAACAAGCGCGGCAAGGGGGCGCTCGAGCACTTCGCCAAGGGGCTGGAGATCATCGGTGAAAAGTTCGGATGGCTCGACGAAGCGGCGATTCGCGCGGTGACGGGCAGCGATTTCTATAAAGCCGCCATCCTCACACCGGGATGCAGCACGGTACAGCCCGCCGCGTTGATGCGCGGACTGGCGGCTGCACTGCCAGACAACGTCAAGGTATTCGAATCGAGCGCGGTCAAGGGCATCGAATCCGGCGCTGGTGTGAAAAGGCTTACGTTCGCCGAAGGGGAGATCGTCGCTAAGGAGGTGATTCTATGCACGAACTCTTATGCTGCCAGATTCGGGAAGGACGCCAACGGCTTGCTGCCCGTGTACACGTTCGCATCGATGACCCGCGTGATGAATCGCGATGAAGTGGCGAGGCTCGGCGGTCTGTCGTCGTGGGCGCTCATCCCGGCCGATCCCGTCGGATCGACGGTGCGCAGATTGATTACCGATCGCATCTGTGTCCGCAATCATTTCGCGTTCCGGCCGGACGTAAGTATTTCGGACGCCGATATAAGCAAAGCCAGGGCGATGCACCAGCGGTCTTTCGACCGGCGTTTCCCGATGTTGAAGGACGTCGAATTCGAGTACACGTGGGGCGGCGCGCTGTGTCTGTCGGCGAATAGCGGATCGCTGTTCGGCAAGCGCGACGACGGCATTTTCCAGTCGATCGGCTGCAATGGGCTTGGGCTCAGTCGCGGTTCGTCGGCGGGAAAGCTGATCGCCGAGTACGCGCTCGGCAAATCGAACGAACTCGTGCAGCAGGTGTTGAAGCAACCGAAACCGCGTCCGCTTCCCGGCCGGCCGATCTCTGACATCGCTGTGTCGACAGCCATTTGGTTCAAGGAACTCTCGGCAGGCGCCGAACTTTGATTTCGCGAGGTCAAACATGAGCACATACGAAGAATGGAAGCAGATGGCCGCGAACGCATCACTCGATGGCCGCGCGTTCATCAATGGCCAACGATGCGCGGCTGCATCCGAGGCAACGTTCGAAACACTCAATCCTGCCACGGGCAAAGTGCTGGCGAAGATCGCCCGGTGCGAGCAGGCCGATGTCGATCGCGCGGTGATTGCGGCCCGCGAGGCCTTTGAAAGCGGCGTCTGGTCGAAGGCCGCGCCGTCACATCGCAAGGCGGTCTTGCTGCGCCTCGCGCAACTCATCGACGAGAACGCCGAAGAGCTCGCGCTGCTCGAGGCGCTCGAAGCGGGTAAGCCCGTCAGCGAGTGCATGGGACTCGACATTCCCGAATCGGCAGCGTGCATCCGTTGGCATGCCGAAGTAACCGATAAGCGCTATGACGCTTTGTCGCCGTCCGGCGCGGGCGTCGTGAGCATGATTACGCGCGAACCGATCGGCGTCGTGGCGGGCGTGCTGCCGTGGAATTTCCCCGCGCTGATGCTCGCATGGAAGATCGGTCCGGCGCTGTCGGTCGGCAATAGCTTGATCATCAAGCCTGCGGAGCAGACGTCGCTCTCCACGCTGAGAATCGCGGATCTCGCGGCTGAAGCGGGCTTGCCTGCGGGCGTGTTCAATGTCGTCACGGGCTTTGGCGAGGGCGCGGGTCAGGCGCTGGGCCTCCATCCCGATGTCGATCTCGTCGCCTTCACCGGTTCGACGGAAACCGGCAAGCGATTCCTTCGCTATTCGGCCGATTCGAATCTGAAGCGCGTCGTGCTGGAATGCGGCGGCAAGAATCCGCAGGTGATTCTGCCCGACGTCGCGAATCTCGATCCCGTCGCGGAGAACGCAGTCGCCGCCGCGTTCTGGAACATGGGAGAGAACTGCAGCGCGGGCTCGCGGATCATCGTGGCGTCGAGCAAGAAGGCGGAATTGCTCGAAAAGGTGCTTGCGGTGCTGGACGGCTGGAGGACCGGCGATCCGCTCGATCCCGATGTCAGGCTCGGGGCGCTCATCGAATCCGGTCATTATGACAAGGTGCTCTCGCACATCGAAAAGGCCAGGAAAGAAGGCGCGAATCTGGTGTGCGGCGGCAAGGCGGTGCAAACCGGATCGGGCGGCTGGTTCGTCGAGCCGACGATCTTCGACAAGGTCACGCCGGACATGAGCATCGCTCGCGAGGAAGTGTTCGGGCCGGTGCTCTGCATCATCGAATACGACGACGTGGAAGACGCCGTGCGTATCGCCAACGATACGTGCTACGGCCTGGCCGCGTCGCTGTGGACCGACAACGTCAATCATGCGCACAAGATCGCATCGCGGATTCGAGCAGGGACGGTTACGGTCAACTGCTTCGGTGAGGGCGACTTGTCGACGCCGTTTGGCGGCTTCAAGCAATCCGGGTTCGGCGGACGAGACAAGTCGGTGTATGCACACGACCAATACTGCGAACTGAAGACCACGTGGATCAAGCTGGAAGACTAAGCCAAGAGGACGGGAAGAATATGCGAATTGGATTCATTGGGTCAGGCGGCATCACGCGTGCAGTTGTCACGGGTCTTTGCGAAGGCGGCGCGAAGCATGAAATATCGCTTTCGCCTCGTAACGCCGAAGTGGCCGCGCAACTCGCGCAGCTCGATGATCGCGTGCGTGTGCGTGAATCGAATCAGCAGGTGGTCGATGCGAGCGATGTCGTGTGCATTGCCGTCGTCCCGAACAACGCTGAAGCGGTGTTGCAAGCGCTGACGTTTCGGGCCGATCAGATCGTCGTCAGCTTCGTGGCGGGCCTGACGGTCGAACGCCTGAAGCGATCGCTTCGCGGCGATCCAGCGATCGTCCGCGCCATTCCCTTGCCGGCGACGGCGCACGGAAGTGGCAGCACCGTCGTCTATCCTCGGAACGCGCAAGCGAAGGCGATATTCGATGCGATCGGCACGACCGTCGAAGTGACGGAGGAAGCGCAGTTCGACTTGTTCTCGGTGGCGACTGCGACGATGTCGACTTACTACGGTTTCGTGGAAGCACAGGCGAAGTGGCTCGCGGAAAGAGGCGTTCCTTATGAGGGTGCGCGCGCATTCCTTGCGGGCTATTACTCCGGATTGGCAAAGCTGGCTCAGGTCGGCAACGACTCGTTCAGCGAACTGGCGAAGCAGTGCACGACCAAGGGCGGCATCAATGAACTGATGCAACAGAAGCTGCAATCCGAAGGCTTCTTCGATCAGGTCGGCAGCGCGATGGACGCCGTCGAGAAGAGACTCATGAATGGGAAGTGACACGGGCGCTTCGGAGCGCGCGCCACGGATCCGGCTCCCCATAAAAAAAGCTGCGCGGTAAGATATAGAGGCTGCCGAGCCTATCGGCAGACTCCCGGAGCGTTGAATGCTCGCCGCGCGACAAGAGGTTCCAGACCATGCAGAAGAAGCAGATCTTCACTGACCGGTTGCTCGCGCAGATGCCTTCGCTGCGAGCCCTTAAATGCTTCGTGACTGCCGCGCGTTACGAGAACTTCACGCAAGCTGCCGACGTATTGTGCGTGACTCAGGCGGCGATCAGCAGACAAATAAAAGAACTCGAAGACTCTCTCGAAGTCGCGCTGTTCGATCGCTCCGGAAAACATATCGCACTGACCGAGGCGGGGCGTCTGCTTTACAACGCGTCATATCTGTCGATCATGAATATCGCGGAGACCGTGGAGACGGTTCGGCGAGCAGGCCGCGCCGCGCTGACGATCTGCGTGTCGCACACGTTCTCCGCGCTTTGGCTTGCGCCGCGCATGCAAGCCTTCAGAAGACAGTTCCCTGATGTGAAGCTGCATGTGATTGTCACCGATCACTTCATGGAGTTCGACAGGCTTATCGACCCTGACATCATCATCACGAAGAACCCGCCGCGCGAAGCCGAATACGAAGTCGAACGCCTGTTTCATGATGTCGTGTACCCGGTCTGCAGCAAACGGTTCTTCGAGGAAGAGTATCGCGGGAGAAGGGTGTCTGCGCTGGACTTGCTCGTGCATCCCACCTTGAACCTGTCGCCTTTGGGCCGCACGCAAGTGTGCGAACACGTGGACTGGCGCGTATGGCGCAACTGGTTTCAACAGGGTGAATCCGGTGAGCGGCTGGTCGAGACGGATCATCTCGAGAGCAATGACTATCGCCTGCTCGTATCGCAAGCCGAGGAAGGCGAGGGTACCTTGCTCGGATGGCATCACCTCGTGCATCGGCAAGTGCAACAGGGCGTGCTGGTGCGCCCGGTCGAAGAAAGCCTCGTGTTCCGCGATCGATATCACTATCTCATCACGCATAAAAACGCAGTCGAGCGGCCCGAATACAAGCTGTTCCGGACGTGGCTCGTCAGCGAGGTCAAGGACATGATGGCGAGCTGGCGCGAAGACGCCGAAGAACGTGTGGTCTCGTGAAACGCCTTCTTTGTTTCGATACAACCGACGCATATGACCGACAAAGACATCGCCCTGGATGAAGCGAATATTGGCCGCCGGCTTCACACCATCGAGGAGGATGCGTGGGAACCCATGCTCATCGAAGGCAGGCGACACCCCGGCTTCTGGATCATCCCGTTAGTCGACGATGAAAGCGGCGCCTGGACAAGTTACTGGATGCGGCTGGAAGCAGGCGCAAAGTCTCTGTTCCACACGCATACGTCGACGGAACTGCTGTTCATCAAGGACGGCGTGTACACGGACCAGGACGGCACAGATGTGACCGCAGGCCAGGTCGTGACGTTTGCGAAGGGCACATCGCACTGGGCTCATTCGCGGGAAGGGTGCACGGTGCTCGTCGTGACGAACAGCGAATCGGCGTTGTAAGCGACGGCTTTTTTGTCAGCGCAGCGTTGTTCAAGTTTCGTCGGATGAATGCGCGGTCACGCACTTAAATAGTGCGGCGGGTGAGTTACGGTAGCGCAACAGAAAACAGAACAGGTCAGTTGCGCCATGAACCTTGTCAAAGTTGCCCCGCACGAACTGAAGATCGGAACGCCCCTGCCTTTCGCGGTGTACTCCGCAACCGGCAAATTGCTTCTCACGCGAGGCTATTGCGTGCGATCGGAAAGCCAGCGTGACAGGATCCTCACGGCAGGCGGATTCCGCGACGACGCTGCGCCAGCGGATCGTATCGAAGCGCCCATACCTGCGCCGGCCAATCTGCTCATCTCGACCGCGAAGCACGACGCTTCAGCACGAGAAAGCGCCAGCCCGGTGACGAGCATTGCAGGTACCTTGCCGAAGGTGATCGACGCGATGCAGTTGTCGATTGTCGGACACACGCACGCGCCCTTGCAAACCGATTACGTCGGCTCGATTGCCGGACAGGCTCTTCTATTAACCGCCACGACCGGACACGAGCTATTCGAACCGGGTGTGGAAGTCGAGTGCAAGGCGCTGCGCGGAAGAAAGGTTTATATGTTCCGCAGTACGGTCATCGGGCGAAGCGAGTTGCCAGTAAGACTCGTCTATCTCGCGCAGCCGGACATCGTGCGTACGCATATCGTGCGAAAGCATGTGCGGGTGTCGACGGAACTGGCGGGCAGGCTCATTCGAAACGACTGCATAGCGGCGGGCTTCGACGTCACCGTCGTCAACGTGAGTCTTGGCGGCGTGGCATTGAGCGCAACCGATGTCATCGTGAACGTCGGCGAGCACTTCAAGCTCTCGCTGCGGCTGCGCGCCGACGGCAAGCTGCATGCAGTCGTGTTGAACTGCATTGCACGCAGTCTCCGGCATGTCGACGGTGCGGTGCTCGTCGGTGTCGAGTTCAGCAATCGCACTCCGGACATAACGGCTCTGCTCAGAGCACATCTGTTCGAAATGGCGACGGGCAGCGGGGCCGACTGAATGCGAATGCGTGGGTGCTTAGAACGGCACTTCGCCGACATGCCATAGCACGCCCGATGGATCGAATACGAATCCGACCTTCATGCCCCAGCTTTGCATGGCAGGCGGACGTGCTGCGTTCACTTGAAAGCGGCCAGCGAGCGCTTCCGGGTTCATCTGCTGCCACCATGCGTCCACGTCTCTCACCAGCAACTGCAGCATGCAGTTTTCAGCGAACTCCTTCACGTAGTAGTTCTGCAAGATAAAGCTGAAGCTCTCGGCTTTGAGCATCGCGATCTCGCCGTCCTCATGCGTGATGCGAAAACCGAGTGCCTGATAAAAGCGCTTCGACACGTCGAAATCTTTCGCAGGCACGAATGGCCGCAGGGAGAGAAGTTGGCTCATCGTTCGAATGGGGACGAGTGGAAGAGCGAAGAGTGTAATCGACGTCTGTCTCTTTCTCGTGCAACTAACTGTCTTTCGCATCAGCCGACTATATAAACGACGAGTGAATTCATCGCGATTCAGGCTTTGCATTGAACCGTCTCTGGTCTGCAAGGCCGTCGTCATGTCAGCTTGATTTTTTGAGCGGCGCTACAATCCCGAAGCCTTGCAATGCACAGCCGCCGGTGCCATCGCGTGAAGCGGCGGTCGAACTGATAACGACTCAAGCCCGCGACGCATGTCACCGTCAGGCCGTTGGCCGCTGTCCACGCGGCCGACCAATTGCGCCACCGCTTTAGTCAACGCACAAGCCCGGAGCCGCTCATGACCACGCTTTCCATCAATGGCCAGTCTCATACCGTCGATGCGCCGCCCGATATGCCGCTGCTTTGGGTGCTTCGCGATATCGTCGGCCTGACTGGCACCAAGTTCGGCTGCGGCATTGCGCAATGCGGCGCTTGCACCGTGCATCTCGATGGCGTCGCCATGCGCTCTTGTGTGCTGCCGATTGCAGCCATCGGCGATCGCAAGGTCACGACGATCGAAGCCGTCGGCGAAACGCCTGCGGGCAAGAAAGTGCAAATGGCATGGAATCAACTCGACGTCGTGCAGTGCGGCTATTGCCAGTCGGGGCAGGTCATGTCGGCGGCAGCCCTGATCGCGACCGTTCCTCATCCCACCGACGCGGATATCGACGCTGCAATGGCCGGCAACATCTGCCGCTGCGGAACCTATAACCGCATTCGTGCGGCGATCAAGCAAGCAGCCAAGGAGGCGTGAGATGTCGCGAGGATTACTCGAAGCGGGACGCCATCACGCTTCTAAAGGCTTTTCGCGCCGGTCGTTCCTTAAGTTCGGACTGACAGCGAGCGTTACCGCGAGCGGCGGATTTCTCATTGGCTTTAGCGTGCCGGCAGCGAGTCAGGATCAGGGAAAAGGCAAGTCCGTCATTGGCGGCGACGGAGTAGAGACGCCGCAAGACGGTGTCTTCGCGCCGAATGCTTTCGTGCAGATCGACAAGACCGGCAAGGTCGTGCTGATCATGCCGAAAGTGGAAA
This sequence comes from Caballeronia grimmiae, assembly GCF_000698555.1. Classification (GTDB taxonomy): domain Bacteria; phylum Pseudomonadota; class Gammaproteobacteria; order Burkholderiales; family Burkholderiaceae; genus Caballeronia; species Caballeronia grimmiae. The sequence continues at coordinate 17,727 of NZ_JFHE01000035.1, forward strand.
TGGGGCAGGGTGTTTACACCGCATTGCCGATGCTGATTGCAGAAGAGCTCGAAGTCCCACTGGATAGCGTGACGATCGATCATGCGCCGCCCAATGAGAAATTGTTCATGGACCCGCTGTTGGGCGGGCAATTGACGGGCGGTTCCACATCCGTTCGCTATGCATGGGAGCCGATGCGCAAGGCGGGCGCCGCCGCTCGCATGATGCTGGTTTCCGCAGCCGCGCAGCAGTGGCAATGCGATGCGTCGACGTGTCGTGCAGAGAACGGCAAGGTCGTTCATGCAGCGGACGGCCGCAGCGCAAGCTATGGCGAGCTTGCGCAAGCGGCAGCGAATGTGCCGGTGCCTCAGGATATCAAGCTGAAAGACCCGAAAGACTTTCGCATCATCGGCACGCCGGTCAAGCGCCTGGATTCGCCCGAAAAATCCAATGGCACAGCGGTCTTCGGCCTCGATGTCCGCTTGCCCGGAATGGTCTATGCGGTCATCGTGAACTGCCCGGTTTTCGGCGGCACGCTGGCCTCTGTCGACGACACCCACGCCAAAAAAATTCCGGGCGTGCGTCAGGTCATCAAATTCGATAACGGCGTCGCCGTAGTAGGCGACCACACATGGGCCGCCAAACGCGGGGCCGCGGCGCTTGCGATTCAATGGAACGAAGGCGCGGGCGCGAACGTATCGACTCAAATGCTTTTCGATGAGATGGCGAAGGCATCGGAGAAATCAGGCGCGGTCGCGCGCAAGGACGGCGATGTAGGCAAAGGCTTCGCCAATGCCAAGACACGGGTCGATGCTGTATATCAACAGCCGCTGCTCGCGCACGCAACGATGGAGCCCGTCAATTGCACGGTGCACGTGCGGCCCGATGGATGCGATATCTGGATTGGCACGCAAGTGCCGACGCGCGTTCAGGGCGCAGGCGTTCAGGCGACCGGATTGCCGCCCGAGAAGGTCGTCGTGCATAACCATCTGTTGGGCGGCGGCTTCGGCAGACGGCTCGAATACGATATGGCAACGCAAGCGCTCAAGATCGGCAAACAGCTTGGCGTGCCCGTGAAGGTGACTTATTCGCGCGAGGAAGACATACAGCACGACATGTATCGTCCGTGCTACTACGACAAACTCTCTGCGGCGCTCGATGCAAACGGAAAGCCGATCGCGTGGACGCATCGCATCGTGGGTTCGTCCGTGCTTGCACGATTCGCGCCGCCTGCGGTGAAGGACGGACTCGATCCCGATGCGATCGAAGTTGCAGCCGACCTTCCCTATGACTTGCCCAATCAGGTAGTCGATTACGTGCGTCAGGAACCGCGCCATGTGCCGACTGCGTTCTGGCGCGGTGTCGGGCCTACGCGAGGGACGTTCGTCGTCGAAAGTTTCATCGACGAACTCGCGGCACAGGCGAAGATCGATCCGGTTCAATACCGGCGCGACTTGCTAGGCAAAACGCCGCGCGCACGAAACGTACTGGATGTCGCGACGCAAGCGGCAGGCTGGGGCAAGCAATCCATGCCGCAAGGGCAGGGGCGCGGCGTATCGGTGATGCATGCGTTCGGCAGTTACTTCGCGATGGTCGCGGACGTTACGGTCGACAAGGAAGGCGGCGTGAGAGTGAATCGCGTCGTATGCGCGGTGGACTGCGGCATGGTGGTGAATCCGAATACAGTGGAAGCGCAGGTGCAGGGCGGCATCATCTTCGGCATCACCGGGGCGCTTTACGGTGAGATCACCATCAAGCATGGCCGCGTCGAACAAAGCAACTTCACCGACTACCGCATGCTGCGCATCGATGAAACGCCGCCTATCGAAGTGCATATCGTCAAGAGCAGTGAAGCGCCGGGTGGTATCGGCGAACCCGGTACAGCCGCGCTGGCGCCTGCCATCACGAACGCCATTCACGCAGCAACCGGCAAGCGGCTAAGGCAATTGCCCGTCGGTTATCAATTGCGCAGCGCCTGAGGAGGCCAGTCATGACGAACATGTTCACGCCTCTCAAGGTGACGCTCGCCGCAGCGGGCGTTGCGCTTGCAATGGTTCCGCTGATTGCGCGTGCCGATGCCGCCAGCGATGCGCTCGTCTCGCGCGGCGCTTATCTGGCCAAAGCCGGCGATTGCATCGCCTGCCATACCGCGCCGCGCGGCAAGCCAATGGCAGGCGGCTTGCCGATGGCGACACCGCTCGGCGCGATCTACACCACGAACATCACACCGGACCCGGATACGGGAATCGGCCGTTATAGTCAGGACGACTTCTCGCGCGCTGTTCGTGAAGGCGTTGCAAAGGATGGCCACAATCTCTATCCCGCGATGCCTTACCCGTCCTATGCCAAGATAAACGACGCGGACATGCAGGCGCTTTATGCTTATTTCATGCATGGGGTATCGCCTGTCAGGCAAGCGAATCGTGAGCCCGGCATGAAATGGCCGCTCAATATGCGCTGGCCGCTCAAGATCTGGAACGCATTCTTTCTCGACAAGGGCGTCTATAAGGACAAGGCCAACCAGGATGTCGCGTGGAATCGCGGCGCATATCTGACGCAAGGCTTGGGACACTGCGGCGCGTGTCATACGCCGCGTGGCATTGCGTTCCAGGAAAAGGCACTCGATGAAAGCGGCGGCGCCTATCTGACCGGAGGCTTGCTGGATAACTGGTTCGGCTCAAACCTCACCGGCGATCACAACACCGGACTCGGGCGATGGTCGGAGCAGGAGGTTGCGACGTTCCTCAAAACGGGCGCGAATGCGCATGCCACGGCGTTCGGTTCGATGACGAGCGTCATCAACAACAGCACGCAAGCGCTCAGCGACAGCGATGTTGCCGCAATGGCGCGCTATCTGAAGTCGCTGCCGGCTGCTGGCGGCAATGGCAACCCGCCTTATTCATATGATCCCAAGGCAAGCAAGGTGTCGTTGACACGGCCCGCTCCGGCTGAGTCCGGCGCGCGCGTGTATGCGGCGTTCTGCATGCACTGTCACGGGACCGACGGTCGCGGGTTTGCGCCCATGCTCGCGCCGCTCGCCGGCAACCCCAACGTGCTGGAGAAAGATACGTCGTCCCTGATCAACGTGACGCTGAACGGCACCGAGGATCTCGTGATTCAGGGCGTACCCGCGCCCTATCCGATGCCGCGCTATGCGCCGGTACTGAATGATCAGCAGATAGCCGACGTCGTGACGTTCATTCGCGGCGCATGGAACAACAACATGCCGGCGGTAAAGGTCGAAGACGTGGCGAAGATGCGGAAGTCGACGGAAGCGGCGCGTTGAGGCGCGCCGTTTTTTCCGATTCGAAGGCGCTCAGGAAGAAAAATCCATGACGTCGAGGTGGATCGAGTTCGACGGATGGGCCAGAAATTTACGGTGCACGCGGGCGCTGATGCGCTCGTAACCGTCGCTCAATGCCTTCAACAGGCGCTCGTCGCTGGCCCCGGCGGGCGCCCAGAAACACTGCTCCAGTGCCTTGCGGGTGATGTTGCATTGGATTTCCCGTTCGCGCGTGAAGGCGACGAAGCTGACCGAAGCGCGGTCCGCCGATATGGTGGCATTGATCGATAGCTTGCTAGTCATGATTCGACAGGAGTGTCCGGTTCGCTTTATTTTATTTTGTCAGAATTCAGCGTTTTTGCGCATCCTTCTTGCAGCGCGCAACGTGCGCCAGCGGGCATATGTGCAACGTATGCGTGTGCCCGGTAACTAAACGATCGTTCGTAAAAACTGCTTTGAATTGTCGTCGCGAATCCGGCCTCGACAAAACGCGGGCAAGAAAACGAAACGAGACTTGCTCAGGTGTACTACTCTAAGAACCGTCACCGAAGCCGATCCGCAGGGAGAAACCATGAGGCATGCGTCGCTGATGGACCCGTGGAGTTGCACCCTCGCCATGCTGGACGACAGAGCGAGCCGTGGCGTTCGCTCGCACGATATGCATGGCAGCCGCAATGACGCTCATTGCGCGCGTTCGGTCAATATCCGGCTCGTGGAGCGTTTGAGCGAGTCGACACTTGCACTATCGTGGCACGACCCGACGTCGTTCAATTACTCCGAGCAAGTCTGGGCGCTCTGCACTGCACGCAAGCGGGGCGTATGCGTGCTGAGTGGCGAGAAAATCCGGCGCGGGCAACCTGTGTATCGGCCAAGACGCGTAGGCAGCTGTGTGCCGCTCAATAGCGGGGCGATGATTCTTGCCTTTGCGCTTGCACCGTGGGATCAGAATACGCACACAGAGCCGGAGTGACGCATGGCCGTTCGCGCTTTTCTATTGCGAATTCAATCGAGTAACGTACTCTGCACGCGCGAATAGCCGCTTGCACGATCATAAGCCAGTCCCACCTGCATGACGGCCAGATCCATCTGAGCAGGACCGATGATCTGCAATCCGGCCGGCAAGCCGTTCGGCCCAAAGCCGGCCGGGGCGCATAACGCGGGCAAGGAAGCCATCGTCGCCGCAACGACCGCTTCCATCCAGCGATGATACGTATCCATTTCACGGCCACCTATGCTGGCGGGCCAGTGGAGTGTTGCATCGAACGGAAAGACTTGCGTTGCAGGCATCACGAGAAAATCGAAGCGCGTAAAGAGCGCGTTCAACGTCTGATACCACGCGGACCTGTCGCGTGCGGCGCGCGACACGTCTTCGCCCGACAAGCGCAAGCCGCGTTCAATCTCCCATACCGCCTCGGGCTTCAGCTGCGCCCGCTTCGCGGCGTCGCGGTAAAGCGGCGCATTCGTACCCGCGAACGTAAAGCTGCGCAGATCGAGCCACGCTTGCCACAAGCGTTCGAAATCGAAAGGCACCTGAACCGGTTCGACGATGCAACCCGCGGCCTCGAAATGCTTCAACGCGGACGCGCATGTATCGGCCAGGCCCGCTTCCATGGGCAAGTGGCCGTCGAGATCGCCGAGCCATCCAATGCGAACGCCGCGCATATCGCGTTCTAGCGAATGCGCGAATGCGGCGGGGGCGTCGCTTCGGCGTGAGAGTGGTGCGCGTGCGTCGAAGCCCGCCTGCGTCGAGAGCAACAGCCCGAGGTCTTCGACCGTGCGCGCGATCGGACCGACGACGCTGAACTGCTGGAAGAAGACATCGTCGGCTGGCGCATACGGCACGCATCCCGGCGACGTGCGGAAGCCGAACACGTTGTTGAACGCGGCGGGCGTGCGAAGCGAGCCCATCATGTCCGATCCATCGGCGAAGGGCAGCATGCGCAGGGCGACGGCGACTGCAGCGCCTCCGCTGCTTCCGCCTGCGGAGCGCGAGGGATCGAACGCATTGCGCGTCGTGCCATAGACGGGGTTATAGGTGTGCCCGCCTAGACCGAATTCCGGTGAATTCGTGCGCCCGATAAAGATCGATCCGGCGCGACGCATGCGCTCGTAAACAATGGCGTCTGTCTGACTGATCTCGCCCGCATAGATAGGGGAGCCTTTAGTCGTCACCATACCGGCAACGGGCAAGATGTCCTTGGGCGCTTGGGGAAATCCGTGCAAAGGTCCAGAACTCTCTCCGCGCGCGAGCTGTTCGTCGCGTTGTCTTGCCTGGCCGATGAGCGTATCGCGATCCTGCATCGCGACGATCGCATTGACTTGCGGATTGAAGCGCTCGATTTGAGCGAGATAAGCCTGCATCACTTCGACGCACGACACATCGCGCGTCTGAATGGCTTTCGATAGTGCGACCGCTTCGAGTGCAACGATATCGTTCATCGCGTTAGTCTTTTGGTAGCGCGTTGAGCTGCGTCGAATAAGGGCTTAAGAAGGCCTGTCACGCTTCCGACGATGGCTTCTCGAACGTCACGCCCAGTTCATTCGCCATGCGTTCCACCATGGCGCGTAATTCCGCGACTTCATGCACGAGGCGCTTCTGTTCAGCCTTGAGCGCCTCGAATTCGGATGGCGCATAGCTTTCACCGGCATCGGCCTGACGTATAGGCATGTCGCTCACACTCACTGCGCCACACAGAAGGTGCATCCAGCGGCTTTCCCGTTCTCCGGGCGTGCGCGGCAGTTTGACGACGCGCGGCGGATCGTTCGTGGCAAGTTCATCGAGAAAGCTTTCGACAGACGATATATCCGCGAAGCCATGCAGCCGCGCGCTGTTAGCCCGCAATTCGGCGGCCGTTTGCGGGCCGCGCAGAAAGAGCGTCGCGAGTAACGCAACGGATTGACTCGGCACGCCAAGCACGCGGTTGATGTTGTGCTCGAAACGCGGCACGCGGCTGCTGCTGCCCTCGATCACGAGCGAAAGGCGCTTGAGGCCGTCGATGGTCGTCAGCACTTCGTCCTCGGTGACATTCATCACCGGTGAACGCGCGGTCTTCTGATTGCAGCCGGCGATAAGAGAATTCAGCGATAGCGGATAGGTGTCCGGGACGGTCTGCTGCTTTTCGACGAGGACGCCGAGCACGCGCGCCTCCAGCGGCGTCAATTCACGCAAGGCGGGGCGAGGTGCGGCTTCGGAAGGTGTATTCATCGTGTCCAGGGATCGTGCGTTTAGATCCCTATCATACCGGCGTGGCGACGCTTAACATTGGAACGCGCACCAACGTGCGGCATGGACGTGCGCTGACTGGTGTGCAGATGCTTCAAATGCCGCGCTGTTTCGGTGCAGTGGAGCATACGACGGGCCAAAAGGCCGACATGGCATCGATGTTGCTCTTGATAAATCGGCACTGGGCCGCCCGCGCAATTGAAGCCGACGCAATACGGCATCGCGCTTAGAGGTCGCCTAAGGAAAACCGCATGTCGGCATGGTGCATGATTGCATCAGGCTTGCCGCGTCGTTAGGCTCTTCGATCATTGCGAGTGCAACCAGATTGAGTAAATAAGAGAGGGATCACGATCCCGGCCCGCACTGATAGGGAAGTCCGCCCATGACGCAAGCATTCTTCAACGAGATGTTCGAGCGCAATACTCTGGAGGTGCGCGGCGTGCCTCCATCGGCGTTTCGGGGTGTCGGCGATCCGCGCACGCATTACCGCGAGTTCCTTGACTGGCTGAGCGCGCAAAGCGAGCAGCAAATCGACCTAAAGCGAGCGGAAGCGGATCTGAATTTTCGCCGCGTCGGCATCACATTCGCCGTTTATGGCACGAGTGATCTTCCCGGCATCATCCCCGAGCGAACCATTCCGTTCGACGTCATTCCGCGCATTTTTCCCGCAGACGAATGGAGGGCGCTCGAACGCGGTCTCAGGCAGCGCGTCAACGCGCTGAATCGTTTTATTCACGACATCTATCACGATCAGGACATCGTCCGCGCGGGCATCATTCCCGAAGCGCAGATCGTCGGTAACGCGCAGTATCGGCCGCAGATGCGCGGTGTCGACGTGGCGCGAGATATCTACGCGCATATCGCCGGCATCGATATCGTGCGTGCGGGACAGGGCGAGTTCTACGTGCTCGAAGATAACCTGCGCGTGCCGTCCGGCGTGTCGTACATGCTGGAAAACCGCAAGATGATGATGCGGCTCTTTCCCGATCTCTTTGCGCGCAATCGCGTGGCGCCGGTCGCGCACTATCCCGACTTGTTGCTCGATACCTTGCGCGCCGCGGCGCCTGCCGGAGCGGACAACCCCAATGTCGTCGTGATGACACCGGGCATGTACAACTCCGCGTATTTCGAGCATGCGTTTCTGGCGCAGCAGATGGGCGTGGAACTGGTCGAGGGACAAGACCTGTTCGTCGATGGCGGTTACGTCTATATGCGCACGACGCAAGGGCCGCAGCGTGTAGACGTTATCTATCGCCGCATCGACGATGACTTTCTCGATCCGCTCGTGTTTCGCTCGGACTCCGCTTTAGGCGTCGCGGGACTGATTTCCGCGTATCGCGCGGGCAAGGTGTCGCTTTGCAATGCGGTAGGCACGGGCATCGCGGATGACAAATCCATCTATCCGTATGTCCCGGACATGGTGCGCTTCTATCTCGGTGAAGAGCCGATACTGAACAACGTACCCACATGGATGTGCCGCAAGCCCGATGATCTGAAGTACGTGCTCGCGCATCTGCCCGAACTGGTCGTCAAGGAGACGCACGGCGCGGGCGGTTACGGAATGCTTGTCGGACCGGCATCGACAACGGCGCAGATCGAAGAATTCCGCGCCGTGCTCGAAGCCAATCCGGAGAAGTACATCGCGCAGCCGACGCTCGCGCTTTCCACTTGCCCTACTTATGTCGAAACGGGCATCGCGCCGCGCCATATCGACTTGCGACCCTTCGTCTTGTCCGGGACCGAAGTGCGGATGGTTCCTGGCGGCCTGACGCGCGTTGCGTTGCGAGAAGGCTCGCTCGTCGTCAATTCGTCGCAAGGCGGGGGCACCAAGGACACGTGGGTGTTGGAACGCTAAGAACACTAAGGCGCTGAAGGGCGGATGGACCACCAAGACACAAAGCGAGAAAACCCATGCTAAGCCGCACCGCGGATCATCTCTTCTGGATGGCGCGTTATACCGAGCGCGCCGAGAACACCGCGCGCATGCTCGACGCAAACTATCAACTCTCGCTCTTGCCGCAATCGGACGAATACGCGGAACTCGGCTGGCGCGCAATGCTGTCGATCTCCGAGTTGAGCGGCACCTACTCGGCGGCGCATCACGGGATGAAGAGCCGGGAGGTCATTGACTTCATGGCGCGCGACATGATGAATCCGTCGTCGATTCTCAGTTGCCTGCGCGCCGCGCGGGAAAATGCACGCGCGGTCCGCAGCTCGACGAACAGCGAACTGTGGGAAACGCTCAATACGACGTGGCTCGATGGTCAGCGCATGCTTGCCGATGGCATCCTCGATCGCGAGCCGTATACGTTCTTCGAATGGGTGAAGTTCCGCTCGCACTTGTCGCGCGGCGTTCAGCTCGGCACGCTCGTCAAGGACGATGCGTTTTATTTCATGCGGCTGGGCACGTTCATCGAACGTGCGGACAACACGGCGCGCATCCTCGATGTCAAGTTCGAGATGATGGAGCAGCGAGCCGACACATCCGCGCAGCCCTTCGACTATCACCATTGGACAGCGGTGCTCGGTTCGGTATCCGGCTTCGAGGTTTATCGCAGGGTATATCGCGATGTCATCACACCGGAGCGCGTCGCCGGCTTGCTGATTCTTTATCGTGACTGGCCGCGTTCGATGGCCGCGAGCATCGCCGAAGTCGAAGAACTGATCGCGCGAGTCACGAAAGGCCGCGAATCGGACGCCGCACATTTAGCCGCGCAATTGAGTGCGGAATTAAAGAACGGCGACATCGGCGCGATCCTGCAAGGCGATCTGCACGCCTATCTCGTTCACTTTCTTGCGCGAGTGAATGATCTCGCAAGTCAGATCAGCCGCGAGTTCCTGCTGCCTATTGCACCGGAAACGACGGAGACACCGCAAGCGCCGGCGTCTTCGCCGACGCCGACACAGTCGCAGTCACAATCGCAAAGCTCGTCGAGTTGAACGTGCTCTTATCGCCTGGCCGCCGCCGCCACGACACGATGCACGAAACGCAATTTGTCGATCACGGGCGGCGCAAGCGCGAACGGATAACCGTCCGGCATGCCGAGACTGCGGTTCAGGCTGTTCAGTACATACGTGAGCGGAAACCAGCGAGTCATGAGGTTATCGAACGTAGTTTCTTCGATAGGCGTTTGATCGGTGAGCGTCGGTTCATTCGGACTGTCCGGCACCAGCACGAGACCGCAGGACACGGCCGTATCGAGCGTATCGACGATATGCAGATAATGCGCCCACGTCTCCGCCCAGTCTTCCCAGGGGTGCATCGTTGCGTAGGCGCTGATGTAGTTGTCGGCCCAGTTGGGCGGCGGACCTTCCTTGTAATGGCGGTCGAGCGCCGCCGAATAGTCTTGCTGTTCGTCGCCGAAAGCGGTGCGGAATGCCTTGACGCGGGGCGTATCCGCGATCAGGCGATCGAAGAAATAGTGCCCTGTTTCATGGCGGAAATGGCCGAGCAGCGTGCGATACGGTTCGTGAAGCGAAGAGCGGACCTTCTCGCGATGGGCGTCGTCGGCCTCGGCGATGTTCAGCGTAATGAGGCCATTGTCATGGCCCGTCATCACGCCTTTGCCTTCCGCATCGGCTTCGAGGAACTGGAATTCGAGCCCGTGCTCCGGATCTTCCTGACGAGACTTTACATCGAGGCCGAGCTCGTCGAGCGTGTAAAGCAGACGACGCTTCGCGTTCTCGAGCCGATACCAGTAAAGACGGTTGTTGGGCTGCGTGAGATTGGGGATGGTGCTCGTCAACTGACAGGAACAGCACAACGTATCGTCGGAGTCCGCAGGAATGACCCAGTTGCAGACATTCTCCACGGAATAGTTGTGACAGGGCTTATAGAACGAATCTTGAGCGAGCGGATGCAGGCTTTTCCAGCGGCCGTCTTCATTCTCCTCGAAGGCGCTGATCTGACTCAACTCGGGCACGAACCCGAGCCGTGCGCCGCATTTTTCGCAGTGCGTGTTTTCGAAGAACACGAGTTGATTGCATCGATTGCAATGGAAGGTCTTCATGTTGGGGACCGGAAGGAGGGATCGGGCCGAATATTGCGCGGTGGGCCAGCGCGATGGTTGCAAGGAGCGTGCCGCTCGCCCGGCGATGCCCGAGCCCGCTAACAGAAAGAGAACTGATCGAGGAGTTGCGTGTGTCTATTCGCGTCGCGTTGAACCATGTCACGCATTACCACTATGACCGCCTGGTCGGCCTCTCGCCGCAAGTAGTGCGCTTGCGGCCCGCACCGCATTGCCGTACGCCAGTGCTTTCGTATTCGTTGCGCGTCGAGCCAGAAGAGCACTTCATCAACTGGCAACAGGACGCGTTCGCGAACTATCAGGCGCGGCTCGTTTTCCCCGAGAAAACACGGGAATTCAAGGTGACGGTCGATCTCGTCGCGGAGATGGCCGTCTACAATCCATTCGATTTCTTCCTCGAACCGTCTGCGGAAACGTTTCCCTTTAGCTACGCGCCGGATCTAAGGCACGACCTCGCGCCTTACATGATCAAGCGTGAGTTGACGCCGCGCTTTGCGGCCTTCATCGAGAGCATCGACCGCTCGTCGGCACATCCTACGGTGGACTTTCTCGTCGAACTGAATCAACGCCTGTCGCAGGACATTCGCTATCTGATTCGCATGGAGCCGGGCGTGCAGACGCCGGAGGAGACGCTTGCGCGCGCAGCAGGATCATGCCGCGATTCGGGATGGCTGCTCGTGGAAACGCTGCGGCATCTGGGGCTGGCGGCGCGTTTTGTATCGGGCTATCTGCTGCAACTCGCGCCCGACACGAAGTCGCTCGATGGTCCGAGCGGCACGGAAGTCGATTTCACCGACTTGCACGCCTGGTGCGAAGTCTTCCTGCCCGGCGCAGGCTGGATCGGCTTCGATCCGACTTCTGGATTGCTGGCGGGCGAGGGGCATATCCCCGTTGCCTGTACGCCGGAACCGGACAGCGCAGCGCCGGTGTCCGGCGCCGTCGAAAAGTGCGAAGTCGAGTTCAGTCACGCGATGTCGATCGAACGCGTGCTCGAAACACCGCGCGTCACGAAACCTTATAGCGAGGAGGAATGGGACGCGGTGCTGCACATGGGCGCGCAGGTCGATGCGCAACTCGACGCCTCGGACGTACGCCTGACGATGGGCGGCGAGCCGACCTACGTCTCGGTACGCGATCGCGATGCACCCGAATGGAACACCGACGCGCTCGGGCCGACCAAGCGCGCGTACGCGGTATCGCTGATGAACAAGCTGCGCGCGCAGTATGGCGATGGCGGCTTTCTGCACATCGGTCAGGGCAAGTGGTATCCGGGTGAGCAGTTGCCGCGCTGGGCGTTGTCGCTTTACTGGCGCGCGGATGGCGAGCCATGCTGGACCAACCCCGCGCTTTTTGCCGACGAAAGGCATCCGGCGAACTATACGTCCGACGACGCCGCCCGTTTCATCGAGCATCTGGCCGGCAAGCTGTCATTGAATTCAGAATTCATTCAGCCCGGCTACGAAGACACGTGGTACTACCTGTGGCGCGAACGCCGGCTGCCCGTCAACGTCGATCCTTTCGACTCCCGCCTCGACGATGAACTGGAACGCGTGCGCCTGCGCCGCGTCTTCGATGCGGGTTTGCCATCGGTGATCGGCTATGCGTTGCCGATTGCGCGCGTCGAAGCCGATGCCGCGCAGCCCGCGCGATGGACGAGCGGTCCGTGGTTTCTGCGCGACGAACGCATGTACCTTGTTCCGGGCGATTCCCCGATGGGTTACCGCTTGCCCCTCGATTCGCTGCCGTGGGTGTCGGAAGGCGACTACCCTTGGCAACACGAGCACGATCCGTTCGCGCCATCAGTCCCGCTGCGACGGGCCGCCGAGCTTCGCGTGCAATATGCGGATTTGAATGCGGCATCCGGCATGCGGCATTCAAAAAACCGCATGCAAGCGGATTCGACAACGGCGAACACCGAGCGCATGCCTGCGCATGGCGAATCGGCCGCATGGGTCGCACGCACAGCAGTGTGCGTCGAAGCACGCGATCCCGCACGCGCTGCTGGCCCGAAGGCCGAAGCGCAGGCGTTGGAGAAGGGCGGCCAGGGCAGCAAGCTGATTCATGTCTTCATGCCGCCGCTGACGGGTATCGACGATTATCTGGACTTGCTCGCCGCCGTCGAAGCGACCGCTGCAGAGCTTGAGGTTCCCGTCATCATCGAAGGCTATCCGCCGCCGCGCGATGCGCGGCTCAAAGTGCTGCAAGTCACGCCCGATCCTGGCGTGATCGAAGTGAACATTCATCCGGCGTCGAACTGGAAGGAACTGGTCGATCACACCGAGTTTCTCTACAACGCAGCGCACGAGTCGTATCTGAGTCCCGAGAAATTCATGCTCGATGGCCGGCACACCGGAACGGGCGGCGGCAATCACTTCGTGCTCGGCGGCGCCACGCCGCCCGATAGTCCGTTCCTGCGACGCCCCGATCTGCTCGCGAGCCTCATCGCGTACTGGCACAACCATCCGTCGCTGTCGATGCTGTTCTCCGGTCTATTCATCGGCCCGACGAGTCAGGCGCCGCGCGTCGACGAGGCGCGCAACGATCAGGTCTACGAGCTCGAGATTGCATTCGCGGAACTTCAGCGACAGATCGACCTGCTCGGCGGGCGCGACAGCGCGGCCGTGCCGCCGTGGCTCATCGATCGCATTCTGCGCAACATCCTGATCGACGTGACGGGCAACACGCATCGCGCGGAATTTTGCATCGACAAATTGTATTCACCAGACGGTTCGACCGGCCGGCTCGGGCTGCTGGAACTGCGCGGCTTCGAGATGCCGCCGCATGCGCGCATGAGTCTCGTGCAGCAGTTGCTGTTGCGTGCGCTCGTCGCCCGGTTCTGGCAGACGCCGTACACCGCGCGCCTCACGCGCTGGGGCACGGAATTGCATGACCGCTTCATGCTCAGCACTTTCGTGCAGATGGACTTCGACGACGTGCTGACCGACCTGCGCGACGCGGGCTTCGCATTGGAGCGCAACTGGTTCAATCCGCATTTTGAATTCCGTTTTCCGCTCGTGGGTGAATACGATACGAACGGCCTCTCGCTCAGCATCCGCAATGCGCTCGAGCCCTGGCATGTGCTGGGCGAGACGGGGGCGATCGGGGGCACGGTGCGTTACGTCGACTCGTCCGTGGAGCGGCTCGAAGTGCGTGTCATCGGCATGAACGATAACCGCCATGTGGTGACCGTCAACGGCGAGCGGCTGCCGCTGCAATCGACGGGGCGTGTGAGCGAATACGTCGCGGGCGTGCGCTTTCGTGCGTGGAGTCAGGCGCAATCGCTGCATCCGACAATCGACGCCCATGCGCCGCTCACGTTCGATATCGTCGATACATGGACAGGCCGCTCGATCGGCGGCTGCCAGTATCATGTGGCGCATCCGGGCGGGCGAAACTATGCGACGTTCCCCGTCAACGCCTATGAAGCGGAAAGCCGCCGGCGAGCACGCTTCTTCGCGAGCGGCCATACGCCGGGGCGCGTGGAGACGGAGCCGCTGGAACGCAGTATCGAGTTTCCGTTCACACTCGACATGCGCCGTCTTTGAACATAGCGAACAGCGCACGCATACCACACGGAAGAGACGACCTTGGCGTTTCAATCGACACTGCCATTCGATGCGACGGCCTCGCGCATCGACCCGCTCACGCTATTGCGAGCGTTGCCCGCTCGCGAAGGCCGCTGGGACGAACTGCGCGATGCATCGGGACAGCTGCGCGAGCCGTGGCGTCACTTCTTCGATCTGCTGGGCGAACAGGGCATCGCGCGTCTCGACGATAACGTCGCCGCAGTCGCGCAACAGGTCCGCGACAACGACATCACGTACAACGTCTATGCCGATAACGGCGAGCCCCGAGCATGGTCGCTCGATCTGCTGCCGCTCGTGATCGACGAGGACGAATGGGCCGCTATCGAACGCGGCGTGGCGCAGCGGGCGCGTCTGTTGGAGGCCATCGTCGCGGATGTCTATGGTCCTCAAACGCTCCTTGAACGCGGGCTTCTACCGGGTGCGCTCGTGTTCGGGCATCCCGGCTATCTGCGTTCGGTGAAGGGCTTCGTGCCGCCGAACGGGCGCTTCCTGCAGATCGTCGCGGTCGATCTCGCGCGATCGCCATCGGGTGCATGGACGGTCATCGCGCATCGCACGGAAGCGCCTTCCGGACTGGGCTATGCACTGGAGAACCGGCTGATCGTCGCCAGCCTCTTCACCGAGCCTTTCCGTGCGATGCGCGTAAGCCGCCTCGCATCGATGTATTCGCAACTCGTGGCTACGCTCGCGCAAGCGGCACGCGCGACGATGCGCGACGACGAAGCCGATCGCAACGATGCGCCGCACATTGCGTTGCTGAGTCCGGGCCCTTTCAGCGAGACCTATTTCGAGCATGTGTTTCTCGCGCGCTATCTCGGCGTGACGCTCGTCGAAGGCAAGGACCTGACGGTACGTCAGGACAAGCTCTACCTCAAGACGCTTGTGGGCCTTTCGCGTGTGCATGCCGTGCTGCGCCGTCTCGACGATGCGTTCTGCGACCCGGTCGAACTGCGCGCGGACTCGAGCATCGGCGTGCCCGGTCTTTTGCAGGTGATGCGTGCGGGCAACGTGGCGATATCGAACGTGCCGGGCGCGGGCTTCGCCGAATCGCCGGCGTTCAATGCGTTCTTGCCCGGCATCGCCGATGCGTTGCTGGATGAAGCCCTCGAACTGCCGACGGTTCCCACATGGTGGTGCGGCGAAGAGGCGGCCCGCCGTGAAGCGTTCGAACAGCTCGATGCCGCGTTGCTCGTGCCGACGTGGCCGGGTGTGCAGGCGGATCATGTGCCCGGTATCGAAGCGGGCGTGCAGCAGCTCGCGCAATGGCGCGAGCGTATCGAGCATGCGCCCGATGGGTTTACGGTGCAGGAGAACTTGCCGTTCTCGTGCGCGCCGCGCTTCCACGATGGCGCGCTCGGCGCGCGTCCGTGCGTAATGCGCGCCTACGCGATCGCCGATATCGACGGGACATGGCGCGTCATGCCCGGAGGCTTCACGCGCCTTGCAGCCGATCAACGTGCGACGGTATCCATGCAGTTCGGCGGCAGCAGCGTCGATACATGGGTGCTGTCGAGCCATGCCGTACCGGCTGCGCCGCTGCGCCCTTCGATGCAGCCCGGTGATCTGCGCAAGCATCGCATCGTATCGAGCCGTGCCGCCGAGAATCTTTTCTGGGCAGGCCGCTATGGCGAACGCGCAGAAAACAACGTGCGCCTGTGCCGCCTGTTGCTCGGTTCACTCGATACGAGCGACGCCGATGCGATGTTCAGTACGCTCGTCGAACTTGCGACGCAATGCGGCCTCATCCCGTCGATCGACACGCTCGCACGTAGTTCGCCGCATGCGTTCGAGCGTCTGCTCGTTGCGGGGCTGGCGGAGCATGCGACGGCGACGAGCATCGGCGGCAATCTCGCGGATCAGACGCGCGCATGCGGCGAGATACGCGACAGGCTTTCGACCGATCACTGGCGCACCATCCTCGCATCGCGCAACGACTTTCGCGATGCGCTTGCGCGTCTCGGCCTGGCATCGCCGGAAGCGGGCGCCGATTATGACCGGGTGATGCTCGCCGGCGCGCTCGAACATCTTGCGACGCAGCTCCTTGCGATCAGCGGCGCGCAAGGCGATCGCATGACGCGCGATCAGGCATGGCGGCTCATCTTCATCGGGCGGATGATCGAACGCGTATCGACGATGGCGACCTTCTTACGCGTCGCCGCCGAGCACAGCACGCTCGGTTTGCCCGCGGGCTTCGATCTGCTATTGCAGCTCTTCGACAGTACGTTGACGTATCGCTCGCTTTATCCGGGGCGAATAGAAGTGCCTGCGCTCATCGATCTGATCGTGGTGGATCGGACCAATCCGCGCGGACTCTATGGCGTCTATGCACGCCTGTGTGCGAAGCTCGATGAAATAGCCGCTGCGGCGGGAGGGAGTCGGCACGGAAGTTTCTCTGGAATCCTTAACGAACTGAATGCGTTGCCTCCACTCGAAGCGCTTTGCGAAACGGACGACGACGGCCGCCATGTCAATCTCGTTCGCTTATGCAACTCGATGATCGCATCGGTGAGCGCCGCGTCGAGCGAGATCAGCGCGCGTTATTTCAGTCATGCCAACCCGCTTGCTGCGCAGGTTTCATCATGAACGGGACGCTCGACGCCAGCGATAAATCCACGACGCTTGCAGTCACCCATCGCACGACCTATCGCTATTCGACGCCTGTCGAAATCGCGCAGCATCTGGCGACCATTCGTCCGTTGCATTGTCCGTGGCAGCAGGTGATCGCACATACGGAGCGCATCGAACCGCCGCCGTCGTATGTGCACAGCCGTGTCGATGCATTCGGCAACGACGTGCTTTACTTCTCGCTCGATGCGCCGCACGAACGCCTTTCGATGACGAGCGAAACCACGGTGCGTCTGAGTCCGCGCTGGAACAAGCTCGATCCGAATGCGACGCCAGCCTGGGAAGAAGTCGCGCACAGGCTGCGCTTTTGCGCGGGCGCGGCTTTCGTGGCGGAGAGCGAGTACTGCTATGCGTCGCCCAACATCGTGATGAATGAAGCACTGCGCGATTACGCACGAGCGAGCTTCACGAAGGGCACGCCGCTGATTGCGGGCGCGATCGACCTCATGCATCGCATTCATGCCGACTTCGAATACCGTCCCTTGTCGACGGCATTCGACACGCCGGCCACACGTGCATTCGAACTCAAACACGGCGTATGTCAGGACTTCGCACAAGTGATGATCGGATGTCTGCGTGCTTTGGGCCTGCCTGCGCGCTATGTCAGCGGCTATTTGCGCAACGATCCGCCGCCGGGCCATCCACGTCTGATCGGCGCCGATGCCTCTCATGCGTGGATTTCACTGCATTGCCCGCAAAGCGGATGGATCGACCTCGATCCCACTAACGATGTCCTTGCCGATCTCGATCACGTGACATTAGCGACGGGCCGCGATTACAGCGACGTCTCGTTGTTGCGCGGCATGATATTGGGCGGCGGTTCGCATCACGTCGATGTGGCGGTGAACGTGCTCGCACTGTGAGCACCTGGCGCTAAGTAACGCGTCAGCTCTGCGCGCGCCGCAGTCGCTCCCTGCTGTTGATGAGATGCAGACGCATCGCGGTGCGGGCCGAATCGGCGTCGTTGCGCTCGATCGCGTCCGCGATCTGCTCGTGCTCGCGATTCACGCGCAGCAGATAATCGGCGTACTCGTCGTGCGGAATCGCCGTGGCCGTCAGCCGCGTGCGCGGGAACATGCGCAAGCCGAGATGCTCCATGATTTCGACGAAATAGCGATTGCCCGTCGCGTGCGCGATCTCGAGATGGAAGCGAAAGTCCGGTGAGACCGTGTCCGCCGCGCTGTCCACGCTGCCCGCGAAATCGTCGAGCGCGGCGCGCATCTTCGTGAGCCTCGCGGCATCGCTGCGCATGGCCGCAAGGCCCGCGGATTCGGTCTCCAGACTGATGCGCAATTCTAGGATCGCGAGCGCATCCATCGAGCCGGCAACATCGGCGGGATCGAGTTGCAAAAGCGGTGATGCCGCCGCTTCACACACGAACGTGCCGATGCCATGCCGCGTCTCCACGAGCCCCGCTGCCTGCAACCGCGACAAGGCTTCGCGCACGACAGTCCGGCTCACGCCGTAGCGTTGCACCATCTCGGCTTCCGTCGCGATC
The DNA here is from genome assembly GCF_000698555.1 of Caballeronia grimmiae. Classification (GTDB taxonomy): domain Bacteria; phylum Pseudomonadota; class Gammaproteobacteria; order Burkholderiales; family Burkholderiaceae; genus Caballeronia; species Caballeronia grimmiae. The sequence goes on from NZ_JFHE01000035.1 coordinate 35,950, forward strand.
CTGCTACCCGCCGATAGCGCGTGCGATTCGATCTGCGCGCGCAGCGCATCGACGAGTTGTGTCGTCAGACTGCGCCGCGCACCGGGCGCGTGTGATATCGCTGCATTGGCGAAGACAAACGAATCGGGCGGTGGCGTCACGGCGCTCCTGTGTGGTTTTGACAAGCGTTGACAAATCGTCCGGTAAGTGATGATATGCGCCATGTTGTGATATGACAACGTACAAGAAACGCGCGCAGGGTAATCCCTAGTCGTGAATGCAGGAGACAAAATTCGCATGGCATACCAAACAGACGCGCCAGGGCAAGGCGACGGCTTTACACGCTTGCTGCTGACGGGCGCAGCGGGTGGCATCGGCAAGGCAATCCGGCATCGCGTGGCCGAGTTCGCACAAGGCATTCGAATCTCGGATTTACCGGGCGCGATCTCGAACGACGCCGCGCCGCACGAGGAAGTCGTGCCCTGCGATCTCGCAGACCGCCAGGCAGTGGACGCACTCGTCGCCGGTTGCGATGCGATCGTTCATCTCGGGGGCGTATCGGTGGAGCGGCCCTTCGAGGAAATTCTGGAAGCGAACATCAAGGGCGTTTTCCATCTTTACGAAGCGGCGCGCCGTCATGGCGTGAAGCGCATTGTGTTCGCAAGCTCGAACCACGTCACCGGGTTTTATCGGCAGGATGAACGGATCGATGCCAGCGCGCGCAAGCGGCCCGATGGCTACTACGGACTGTCGAAGTCTTTCGGCGAAGACATGGCCCAGCTGTACTTCGACCGCTACGGCATCGAGACCGTGAGCATTCGCATCGGCTCGGTGTTTCCGGAGCCGAAGGACCGCCGCATGATGGCGACGTGGATGAGCTACGACGACTTCCACGACCTCCTGCGGCGCGCGCTTTTCACGCCGGACGTGGGGCACACGATCGTGTTCGGGACGTCCGCGAACGCGTACACCTGGTGGGACAACCGCGACGCCGCGCATCTGGGATTCACCCCGCGAGACTCGTCCGAGCAGTTCCGCGCGAAGGTGGAAGCGACGCCGCCGCCCGCCGCCGACGACCCGGTCGCCGTCCTTCAAGGCGGCGCATTCACGACGATCGGGCCGTTCGATCCGCTGCCGCCGGTTTAATGCATGCCGCATGCAACATGCTGAATGCCATCGCGCGTAGTCAGTCGTCATACGTCAACTACGCTCGTTTGGCATAGCTGGCCGAACCGAAGTCTGCGCCCTGTCAAAGGACATCGCTGCCATGTTTTCTCTCGACTTCTCTCCATTGCTGCCGTACTGGCCGACGTTCCTTCTGGGTGCCTGGCTCACGCTCAAGATGACGTGCGTGGCCGTGTTCTTCGGCCTGATACTCGGCATGGCCGTGGCCTTCGCCAAACGCGCGAAAGTACCCGTCGTGTCGCGCCTCTGCATCGTTTATGTCGAGGCCGTGCGCAACACGCCGTTTCTCGTGCAGATCTTCCTGCTGTACTTCGGGCTGGCGAGCATCGGCTTACGCATGCCGACCTTTGCGGCTGCCGCGCTTGCGATGACCATCAACATCGGCGCTTACGCAGCCGAGATCATTCGTGCCGGTCTCGAATCGGTGCCTCGCGGACAGATCGAAGCCGCCGAATGTCTTGGGCTGCCGAAGTGGCGTATCGGCTGGCATGTGATGCTGCAGCCGTCGATCGAAAAGGTGTATCCGGCACTCACCAGCCAGTTCTTGCTGATGATGCAAGCCTCCGCGATTGCCTCGCAGATATCGGCTGAAGAGCTCACGGCCGTCGCCAACACAGTGCAGTCCGATACGTTCCGCTCACTGGAAACTTACATCGTGGTGGCTGCGCTCTATCTGGCGCTGTCCTTGCTCATCAAACTCATTGCGTGGGCCATCGGCGAGCATGTGTTCAAGCGCCGCCGCGCGATCCGCCTTGCGGCCAAACGTGCGGGCAAGACGCCGCCGGATCAGCAGCGCATCGACACGGTCATTCCCGGGGGCGCGGCATGAGCGGCGGATTCACATACTCTCATCTCGTCTATCTGGTGCAATCCATCGGCTGGACGCTGGTGCTGTCCGCGCTTGCGTTCGTGCTCGGAGGAATAGGCGGCTTCGCCGTGATGCTCGCGCGCATCTCGCCGCGCCGGTGGCTCGCGCGGGCGGCGCTCGTGTTCATCGAAGCGATTCAGGGCATCCCGTTGCTGATTCTGTTGTTCATCGTGTACTTCGGGCTGTCGGTCTATGGCTATCAAGTGCCCGCCCTCGTCGCGGCAGGCATGGCGTTGATGGTCTATTCGAGCGCTTATCTCGGCGATATCTGGCGCGGCTGTATCGAAGCGATGCCGAAGCCGCAATGGGAAGCCGCCGAGTGCCTGTCGCTTTCGCGCTGGCAAAGCCTGCGGCTCGTGATCATTCCGCAGGCCATGCGCCTCGCCTTGCCGCCGACGGTCGGCTTTCTCGTGCAGCTCATCAAGATGACGTCGCTTGCTTCGGTGATCGGCTTCATTGAATTGACGCGTGCGGGCCAGATCATCAACAACTCGATCTTCCAGCCATTCCTCATCTTCGGATTGGTCGGCGTGTTCTATTTCCTGCTGTGCTATCCGCTCTCGCGCTGGAGCCAATCGATGGAGAACAAGCTCAATGTCAGCAATCGTTAAGGTCGACGATATTCACAAGAGCTTCGGCTCCAATCACGTGCTCAAGGGCGTTTCCTTCGAGGTCAACAAGGGCGAGATGATTGCTGTGATCGGCGCGAGCGGCTCCGGCAAGAGCACGGCCTTGCGCTGCATCGACCGGCTCGAGACCGTGGATCAGGGGCAAATCGAAGTGTGCGGCATTCGCGTCGATGATCCCAAGGTCGATTTGCATCACTTGAGGCGCGAAGTCGGCATCGTATTTCAAAGCTATAACCTGTTCCTGCACCTGACGGTCGAAGAGAACATCATGCTCGCGCTGCGGCACGTCAAAAAAATGCCGCGCGACGAAGCGCGGCGCATTGCGTTGAACGTGCTGGAGCAAGTGGGACTCGGGCCAAAGGCCGATGCGTATCCCGAACAGTTATCGGGCGGACAGCAGCAGCGCGTGGCGATTGCGCGTTCGCTTGCCATGTCGCCGAAGGTCATGCTGTTCGACGAAGTGACCTCCGCACTGGACCCGCAACTCACGGGCGAAGTGCTGCGCGTGATGGAGGACCTCGCCGCGGACGGCATGACGATGCTGCTCGTCACGCATGAAATGGCCTTCGCCAAGCGCGTGGCGGATCGCATCATCTACATGCATCACGGCAAGGTCTGGGAGGTGGGCGATGGCGGGATGCTGGACGCCCCGCGCACGCCCGAACTGCGAGCGTTCCTCGATAACGGTCTTTAATCGGCTTCAACTTCTTGCACATTCATAACGACGGAGACACCACTTGAAAGCCAGTAAATTCATTGCACGCGCTGCTTTGGCAACCTTCATGTTCGCGGGCGCGATGCATAGCGCGATGGCCGATCAACTCGACGACATCAAGAAAGCGGGCGTGGTTCGCGTCGCCATCGCCATGGGCACGCCGCTTTTCAGCTATGCCGACGAGAACCTCAAGCCGGCCGGCTCTGATGTCGATACCGCTGCGGCGCTTGCCAAAGACCTCGGCGTGAAGCTGGAACTCGTGCAGATCACCAACGCGGCGCGCGTGCCGACCTTACAGGCGAAGCGCGCGGACCTCGTCATCGCTGATCTTTCCATCACGCCGGAGCGTGCAAAGGTAGTCGATTTCTCGACGCCGTACGCGGTCATCACGATCATCGTGGGCGGCATCAATAGCGCGAAGGTGAAGGACTATGCGGATCTCGATGGCAAGACGGTCGGCCTCACGCGTGCAACCGTCAACGACACGCTGACGACGCAGCTCGCCAAGGGCGCGCAGATTCAGCGCTATGAAGACGACGCGACGCTCATCACGTCGATGGTGACAGGCCAGATCGACGTGTTCTCGAGCACGCCGTCGAACCTGCAGGAAATGCAGCGCCGCGCGCCGCAACGCCACATCGAGATGAAATTCGAGCAGAAGAATTTCGATCTTGGCATTGCGATGAACAAGGACCAGCCGCGTCTGAAGGAGTGGGTGAACAACTGGGTTCACACGAACATGCAGAACGGCAATCTCAATACGATCTACAAGAAGTACCACGGCCGTGACTTGCCGGATGCCGTGCGCAAGAGCTAGGTCGTTCTGGAAGCGGCGGATTATCCGCCGCTTCGTGAGGCCATCAGGCCTTGCGTGTATAGCGCAGCCAGACGACATCATTGTCGAGCGTCTGCACTGACTCCAGTTTCAGATATGCCGGCTTTTGCCACTTGTTCATTGCGACTTCAAACGACGACGGATGCGCTTCCCGTCCGTCGACGAGTGGAATCAGCAGTACGCTGACTTCGTCGGCCAAGCCCGCATTCACGAAAGCGCCCGACACGTGGCCGCCTCCTTCGACGATCAGCTTATCGACTCGCAGTTCGCGCTCCAGCGTGTCGACGACGCGTTTGAGATCGATATCTTCTTTCCCGCCGAACACATACGACGCGCCAATGGATTGCAAATAGGCGAGATAGTCGTCCTCCACCGTTTCGGCAAGCACTTCGACGATATGAGAATCGAGTGCGGTGCTGCTTTTCCATGCGACACGTCCCTTGGGATCGATGGAAATGGCGTATTGACTGGCGTCGCGCGTGGCGAAGTGGTCGGTGCGTGGAATCGGCTCTTTAGCCAGGCCGCGCGGATAGTCCCGGTCCTTGCCGTGTGAGATTTCCTGCATCGTCACGCGGCCGCACGCCCACGCGTCGGCCTTGAACGTGGCAGCGGTTTCTTCATAGCAGGGGGAGGCGAAGCTGAGATGCCAGCCATCGGTCAGGCTGCGGCCATCGACCGACGACATCATGTGGCAAACGATATGCATGGCTACTCCAGCGTTGTCGAGTGCAACGCTGGTGCAAGGCCTGTGCCCATATCCGACTCAGTCTGGCTTTTGATCCGGCGGAAGCGGCCCTTCCTCGTCGATGGTGCTTCCCTGACGCCAGACGTCCTTGCCCGCCTCGGACAGTTCGCCGCTGCTCGAATTCTTGCCCGCCTCCGTGCCTTCGACCGCCATATCGCCGCCTGCCTGCTCTTGCGACGGTAGTTTCTCGCCTTCGCGCGCCGCGATGCGATCTTCCTGCGACCCGCCTGCATGTGTTGACATAGGCCCTCCATGAAATGGAACTACTGGCCGATAGAGCAAGCGCTAGGCCATCCCAAGCGAAGCACATAAGAGACGATAAATGTCTCTGTCCTCATGCAAGGTGTCAGTCATTAACCATAAAGTGCTTCAAACATGACTGACTTTGCGACGAGCACGGAACAGGCTAAAGACAGCCTCAGATATCATCCGCCGGACGATACCCGATCATTACTGCTTCAATGGATAAGACGCGCGCGCGATGCGCAAATCCGCCACTATGCAATGGCGGACCGGCTATCGGCATATGGAAGACACCTCGGGCTTGCAGTGATCGGAATGACCGCGCTAACGGGTACGTCGTCGTTTCTATCGCTGGTGTCGACCGCCGTGTCGCCCGAGTTGAGAATCATCGTCGGGATGACGAGCATGGGCGCGGCCGTTCTCGCTTCGCTGCAGACCTTCTTGCGCTTTAGCGAGCGCGCCGATCTTCATCGAAGAGCCGGCGCTCGCTATGGCGCTGTCCGGCGACGACTGGAAGCGATGCTCGTGCGCAGCACGAACGGCCAGGACATGTGCGACATGACGGCGGTGCGCGATGAACTCGATCGCATCGCGCAAGCGGCGCCGCATGTACCGCGACGCGTCATGCGCTGCCCGCCGCACGTCAGCTCATCAACCGGCCCCATTCATAGTCGACGGCATCGGGACGCATCGGAAACACGCCAGCCCCCGGCGTGAACGTCAATTCGCCGAAGTAGATCTTGTCGCCGGGTGCATAGAGATCGACTCGCACATATTCGAAGCCTTCGGCAAGCGCGGTCGCGATCGAAAGCAGCTTGTCGAAGTTGTCCGGACGCGGCAGCGGCACATCGCTGCGCGCGTAATGGCCAATGGCGATGTCGAGCCGGTTCCAGTCGCCGTCGTACATATCGCCGCGCGGATGTTCGCCGAAGCGGTCCGAAATGAGCGCGGTAAAGACCGTCGGCTTGCTCTCGCCTGCGCGGAAGAAGCAATGCATCTTGATGTCCGCGGGCACGATGCCGGTCTGCTCGAGCAGCAGCTCCTCGAAGAAAATCCGCGGGCTGATGGTGCGGTAGTGGCGTTCGCGCGCCACGCGATAAAAGTCCGTTGCCAGCCACTGCTGCGCCAGCGCATGCAGTTCTTCGAAGGTCGTCTCCGACTTGTTGCGGACCAGCTTGACGAAGCCGCTTCCGTGATTCGCCTTCATCACGAAGCGATCGGGGAGGGCGTCGAAGACATCGCGCGTGAACTTGTCCGGCGCGGCGTAGAGCTTCGGCAAGTGCTCATCGCCGATCTTGCTGCGAACATAATCGCGCACGGTCAGCTTGTCCGTCAGATCGACGAACCTCGGGTCCGGATACAGGCAGCGGTAAAGAATCTTCTCGTTGAAGGTTTTCGGCGCTTTGATATTAGGAAAACGGCCGACCTTGTGCAAATGGGCGATGCGCAAAAATACGCTATCGGGCAGCCAGTCCTTGGCGCCGTCGACCAACCTTTTGGAAAGCGACATTCTTTCTCCCGGATAGGACGCGGTGTGTCGTTGTGTCAGTGATCGAACAAATGATACTTACGTTTGTAAATTAGGCAACGGTTTGACTACCTGAAAATGCATCCGCTTGCGCCGTGCGCGGTATCGCACAGACATGGCGTTATTCGTCTGACCTTGCATTAAGAGGACGGTCGTGCGTACGGAATTAGCCAACGCGTTAATACCTGAATGTAGATCGTAGCCCGAACCCGAGCGGAACGATGCAAGCATTAGTAACGAGCCCTTGCCCGCAATCCCGGCGTTCGTAAAATCGGTCATCCGGTCCGCTAAATGCGATTGATTTACCGTTTAACGGCTTACGTTGATTAATGCGGGTGATACAGGGGAATGGGTAAGGGCGGTGCATGTCAAGGACAACGATTAATGGCGCGAAAATGGCGGCGGTGACAACTGAACAGAAGCGAGCGTTCTTGGGGCTCGCTTAAAGACTTCACCAAAATTTCGCAGAGCAAACAGAAACTAAACGCGGCGCTACTTTCCGTCGTTTTCCTATCATCAACGATTGCTCCGAGCGATTCATCCGGCGGGGTATTAGCTGCCCCAAGCATTTAATGCCGGCGTAAATGGAGTCGAATCAGTCCACTTAGGACGACACATCGTTATTGCCGATTTAGGCAAGACGCCTTACACCTTTTCCACTTCTTTTTGACAAACGTGCGAAAGGAAATGACAATTCGTAAGCCTGTGTGCGGAACCGCACATTGCCGCTTATCCTGTGTTTATAGAGTTGTTTCCGGGACGCCCACGCCAACGAACTCGAGATTGCACGGGCTAAGCGGTAAGAAAGACTGAGAGCTTTGAAGACAGGCCCGCAAAAACGAGTTCGGAATTAGTCATGCTAACGATTGAAATAAAACGGAAGGGGCGCGGGGGCGGGGCGGGCGCGCGTCCGAACGTGCGCTCTAAACCGGCAGTTCGGCCGTTAGTCTGGATAACGGAAAGGTTCGGCTTCTCGTTGGTTGTCACGATGATCGCGTGGCTTGCGGCCGTCCTGACACCTTCCGCTTTCGCAGCACCGAACGCTACGCAAGCATCGCTCGCGGGGACCGGGGACGCGAGCGACGGCAAAGTTCACATTCCTTTCTCTGCGCTGGGCGCATACCGCACGCTAAGTCTTCGCGGACTGGAAGACGTACGCACGGTGAACGTGGGCGTGAGGCGCGATCGCATCGTCAAGGCTGCACGTCTGCGGCTTGTTTATTCGTATTCGCCAGCATTGCTGTTCCCGATGTCGCATCTGAAGGTGTCGATGAACGACCAGGTCGTCGCGACGCTGCGGTTCGCGCCTGAAAGCGCGGGGCGGACGGTGACGCAGGACATCGAGATCGATCCGCGTCTGATGACCGATTACAGCGCGTTGCAGCTGAAGCTGATCGCGCACTATTCGATGGAGCACTGTGAAGACCCGGGCAACACTGGTTTGTGGGCCGATATCAGTTCAAACAGCGAGATCGTGCTCGACGAAGTTCCGATCACGTTGCCCAACGAACTCGCGCTCTTGCCCGCGCCGTTCTTCGACGAACACGACGTCAACCCGTTGCGGCTCACGTTCGTGCTGCCGTCGAATGCAAGCGATGCCACTCTGCGCACCGCATCGGTGATCGCATCGTGGTTCGGATCGCTCGCGGATTACCGCAAGGCCCGCTTCCCAGTCACGCCCGACTTGCCGAAGGACGATCACGCCGTGCTCGTCGGCCGCCTCGACGACCTGCCGCCGAACGTTCGTCCCGTCGGCGTCAGCGGACCGGCGCTCGTCATCACCGACAACCCCGCCGCGCCCGGCCACAAGCTGCTGATCGTCACAGGGGCGAATGCACAGGATGTCGACAGCGCCGCCTATGCACTGGTGCTGCGCACGCCGGGCCTGTCGGGGCCGGTTGCGAACATTGGCCGCCGCGATCCCGAACCCGAGCGCAAGCCCTATGACGCTCCGCGCTGGACGCCCGTCGACCGGCCCGTTCGTTTCGCTGAAATAGTCAAGCGTCCTGAACAATTGCAATCGCTAGGCGGCGCGCTCGAAACCATCAGCCTGGAATTGCGCGTGCCGGTTGACCTCACGTCGTGGAACGAAGTCGGTGCGCCGCTCGACGTGCGCTACCGCTACACCGCGCCGAGCGTGCAGAACAACTCCGCGTTGTCGATCGAGATGAACAAGCAGTTAATCAAGTCGTATCGCCTGACGCCGAACGGCGACACAGCCGGTGTGAAATCGTCCGGTGCGCGTGGCTCGACGGCTGAACTGGAAGTGCCGGCCTATCAGCTCGTCGGCGATAACCAGCTCGATTTCCGCTTCAATCTCGATTCCGAGAAGAGCACGCTGTGCGCTGGCGCGACCGGCAATCCGGCGCGCGCGTCCATCGATCCCGAATCGACCATCGACTTCAGCCGCTTCGTGCACTACGCATCGATGCCGAATCTCGCGTACTTCGCCAACAGCGGCTTCCCGTTCTCGCGCATGGCCGACCTGTCGCAGACGGTCGTCGTCGTGCCCGTCCATCCCGCGCCTCACGAACTCGAAACCATGCTCACGATCTTGGGCCGTATCGGCAAATCGACCGGCTATCCCGCGTTACGCGTGCAGGTCGCGCGTCCGTCGGAAACCGCGCGCTTTGCAGACAAGGACGTGCTGATGATCGGCGGATCGCCGGCCGCGCCGCTCGTCAGCGCATGGAGCGAGTCGGTCCCGCTCGCCGTCGATACCCGCGCCGCCGATGTGAAGCGCGTCGGCTTCTCGAAGGCGCAGCAAGCGGGAGCCGGCGCGCTGCGCCTCAACGTCGACGCGGCGCTGTCGGCGGTGTATGGCTTCCAGTCGCCTGCGGCGAAGGGGCGCTCGGTCGTCGCGCTGGTGGCGAGCGACGCGACCCGCGCCCGCGAACTGCTCGATGCGTTCGACGACCCGCAACTCGTCGGCCTCATCCGCGACGATGTCGCCGTGATCCAGCGCGACAGCGTCGAGAGCGCGCGCATCGGCGAACGCTATGCGGTGGGGCATGTGCCCTGGCGCGACCGGGTGCTGGGCTTCGCGTCGCGGCATCCGGTGCTGCTCGGCATCCTCGGCGTGCTGGCGGGCCTGCTGCTCGCGGTGGGCGCGTTCAACTTCCTGCAGCGTCTCGCGCAGCGTCGACAGGAGTTCTGAGCGATGAACCGCCGCCCCGCGTCCCCTCTTAGTTTCTGGCTGTTGATCGGCGTGGCCGGGCTCTTTCTTGCGCTCGTCCTCGCGCCCGCCGCGCGCGCCGAAGCGGCCGAGGGCTGCGGCCCGTGGCCCGCGTGGGAGCAGTTCAAGCGCGATTTCCTGTCGGACGATGGCCGCGTGATCGACGCCAGCGAAGCCGACCGGCGCACCGTGTCGGAAGGGCAGTCGTACGCGCTCTTCTTGGCGCTGGTCGCCGGCGACCGCGCCGCCTTCGACAGGATCATGCACTGGACCGAGAACAATCTCGCGGATGGCGACCTGACCGGCCATCTCCCGGCGTGGCTGTGGGGACGCGCGAACGACGGCTCGTGGACCGTGCTCGATTCGAACCCCGCTTCGGACGCGGATTTGTGGATCGCCTACGCGCTGCTCGAAGCCGGCGCGCTGTGGGGCGAGCGCGCCTATTCGCTGCGTGGCGCGCGGCTCGCGGCGCGGGTGCTCGAAGACGAGACGTTTCCCGTCGCGGGCGTGGGGCGGTTCCTGTTGCCGGGCACGACGGGATTTCATCCGACCGACAACACGTGGATCGTGAATCCGAGTTACGCGCCGTTGCAAGTGCTGCGCGCACTTGCGACGCGTTTTCCGGCCGAGCGCCGCTGGCAGCAACTCGTCGATGGCAGCGCCGTGATGCTGCGGGATTCCGCGCCGCGCGGCCTCGCGCCCGACTGGGCGACGTATCGCGCGGGCCATGCGTTCGACCGTGACGCAACCGCCACCGACGACACCACCGGCTCCTACAACGCAATTCGCGTCTATCTGTGGGCCGGAATGCTCGATGCGGACGACCCGCGCGCTGACGCGCTGCGCCGCCATTTCGTGCCGTTCGCCGACTTCATCGCGGCGCGCGGCACGCCGCCCGAAAAGGTCGATGCCGCGACCGGCGCGGCAGCAGCCAACGACGGCAACGCGGGCTTCTCGGCGTCGGCGGTGCCGTTCCTCGTGTCACTCGGGCAGCGTGCGCTGGCGGCGGGACAGGCCGCCCGCGTCGCCCGGCTGAACGCGGAGAGCGCACCGGGCTACTACACGAGCGTGCTGACGCTGTTCGGCATCGGCTGGTACGAGGGGCGCTATCGCTTTGCCGCCGACGGCACGCTGCGTCCCGCATGGAGCGCCACATGCACGCCACGGTGAAACAGGGCGCCTGCGGAGGCGCTGTCGCGGCGTTGCTCCTCGCTCCGGGCGCGGGGCGAGCGTCGGGCGCATCGCCGCCGGACGCATTGCCCGAGGATGCCGGCCGCTTCTACGACATGTCGCGGATGTGGGCGGCGAAGCATCGCGACGATCTCGCGCTGTCGCAGCTCCAGAAGGCGCTGCTGATCGCCCCGGACGATCCGATGCTGCTCGCCGAACAGATCCGCATTCTGTTGCGGCTCGGCCAGCCGGACCCGGCGAAGGCCATTCTCGACGGCTTGCGCAAACGTTCTCCTGATGCCGTGGAGACGCGCTGCATCGAAGAAGAATATCGGGTGGCGACCACGGGCCGTCAGGAGATGGCGGGCATCCGCCTGCTGGCGCGCAGCGGCCGCGCGGACGAAGCCCTGCGCCGGCTGAAGGCGTTCTTTCCGAACGGCGCGCCGTGCGGGCCGCTCGGCGCGGAGTACAACAAAATTCTCGGCTCGACCGATGCCGGCCGTCCGCAGGCGGTTGCCGCGCTGCGCCGCGCGCTGGCCGCGAATCCGAACGACGTCGACGCCGCGCTCGTGCTGTCCGTCCTGCTCAACGAACGCGCGACGCGCCCGGAAGCCGAACGCATCGCGCATGGGCTCGTCGGGCGCGACGACGTGAGCCGCGAAGTATCGCTCGATGTCTGGCGGCGCGTGCTGAAGGCGGGATCGGATGAGCCAGTCTTTTTGCCGTCGTTGCGCGCGTATGTCGAGATGGTCCCCGACGACGATCAGATGCGCGAGCGGCTTGCCGGGCTCGAAACGGCTGTCGGCGCCCAACTGCGCGCCGAACGCGATCCCGCGTATATCGCGCGCCAGCATGGCCTCGCGGCGCTTGCCCAGGGCGATCTGGCGCGCGCGGAGCCGTTGCTCGTGCGCGCGGCGGCGGCCCGTCCGGACGATCCCGACGCCGTCGGCGGACTCGGACTGCTGCGCCTTCGCACCGGCGATCAGGACGCCGCGCACGCGCTCTTCATGCGCGCGGCGGAACATGCGCCGGACAATCGCAGCAAATGGGTCGGCCTCGCGCGCACGACCGAACTCTGGGGCGCGCTCGCCAAAAGCCGCGAGGCGCTGGCGAACGGCCGTCCCGCCGATGCCGAACGCGCCGCCCGCGCGGCGCTGCGCATCCAGCCGAAGAACGACGACGCGCGCCTCCTGCTCGCGAACGCGCTCGTCGCCCAGCAGCGATGGACCGACGCGGAGCCGATCCTGCGCGGTCTGCTGGCCGCGCGCAAGCCGAATCTGGACGCGGTCGCGCCGCTGCGCGTCGTGTACGAGCGGACCGGCCGCACCGCCGAGCTGGATAGCCTGTTCGATTCGCTGCAGCGCCGCGTCACGTCGCCGAAGGAGAAACAGGAGATCGCGCAGATGCGCGCGGAGCTGCTCGTCAAGCAGGCCGAGCGATTCCACGCCGATGGCCGTGACGGTCCCGCCGCCGATCACTACGAAGCCGCGCTCAGGCTCAATCCCGACGCCGCCTGGACGCGCTTCGCGCTGGCGCGGCTGTATCGCGATCTCGGTTCGCCGGACCTGGGCCGCCGCGTGATGGAAGACGGGCTCGCTGCGAGTCAGGCGCCCTCGATGCGCTACGCCGCCGCGCTCTACGACAACTCGCTCGACGACGTCCGCAGCGCGAAGGCGCTGGTCGCGCCGCTGCCCGAGAGCGAGCGCACCGACGGCATGCGCGAACTGGTCCGCAAGCTCGACGTGCACGAGGCGCTGGAAACGTCGCGCGAGGCGGCATCGCACGGAGAACGCGAACGCGCCGCCGCCGCGCTGAAGGAAGCACGCGACAAGGCGGGCGACGACCCGTATCTGCTCGCGTCGGTCGGCGCGGCGTATATCGATCAGGGCGAGCCGGACCGGGGCGTCGTGCTGCTGCGCGACTGGATCGACGCACACCCGAACGCCGCCGATGCCGACATCCGCCTGCGCTACGGCGATCTCCTGAGCAGTTCGCACCGCGACCGCGAGTTGCAGGCGTGGCTCTATGCGTTGCGCGAGCGCGGCGGACTGAATAAACGCCAGCTCGCGCGTCTGGAAGATCAGGCGCTGCGGCTCGCGCTGCGACAGACCGACGAAGCCCTGGAGAACGACGACTTCGAACGCGCGCGCAAGGTGCTCGCGTCGGTGAGTCCGGCGGGCCGGGCGGACCGGCGCTACACGCTGGAACTCGCGGATGTCGAGCGCAGGCAGGGCAATTTCGCGGTGGCACGGGAGCAGCTCGAACCGGTGCTCGCGAAAGCCCCCGACGATGCCGAAGCGCAACTCGCGCTCGCCCGCGTGCTCGAAGACAGCGGCGAGCGCGCGGAGGCGCTGACGGTGACGCGCCGCGTGCTGTCGCAAGTGCCGCCCGATGACGTCGACACGCGGCTCGGCGCGGTGCGCCGGCTGGCATCGCTCAAGGAGACGGACGAGGCGCGGGCGGTCACGGCGGGCTTGCGGCAGGAATATCCGCAGCGGCCCGACGTGACGGTGCAGGCCGGGCGGCTCGCGCAGCGCGCGTATCACTTCGACGAAGCGGCATCGCTCTACAAGACGGCGATCGCGCAGGAAACGGCGACCGGGCTTGCCGCCGATCGCGGCACGTCGCCCGCGCAGCGCGCGCTCGATCAGCTCGAAGCGCGGCGCGAGCCGGACGTGGAAGCGGGCCTGTTGTTCGCCTACAAATCGGGCGATGCGGGCATTTCCAATTACCACGCGCAGCAGGTGCCGGTGTACGGACAGGTGCCGATCGGCTACGCGGGCCATCTGTTCGCGCACGTCGACACCGTGCACCTCGACGCGGGCACGCTTCAGAATCCCGACATCGACAGTTATACCCGCAACACGTTCGGCACCTTCGCCGCGCGTGCCGCCGGCACGCCGCTCGTCGCCTCGGTGCATCAGCGCGCGTTCGGCGTCGCGATCGGGGCGGGCTACCAGTCGGACGCGTGGCGCTTCGATCTCGGCACGACGCCGCTCGGCTTCCCGGTGCAGTACGTCGTCGCGGGCCTCCGGTATCGCTTCGAGACCGACAAGGCGAGCGTCACCGTCAGCGCGTCGCGGCGGCCGGAAACGAGCAGCGAGCTGTCGTACGCCGGGGCGCGCGATCCGGTGACGGGCGTCGTGTGGGGCGGCGTGCGGCGCGATGGCATCGACGTGCGCGGCTCCATCGATATCGGCAAGATCAACGTGTTCGCGAGCATCGGCGGCGGCGTGCTGACCGGGCACAACGTCAAGACCAATCAGGAAGTGACGGCGCGCGCCGGCTTCGAAGTGCCGGTCTACGAGCGCCCGGACATGCGCGTATCGACGGGTCTCGTCGGTAATGCGTGGCACTACACGAACAACCTGCGCTTCTATACCTACGGACAAGGCGGCTATTACAGCCCGCAGCGCTATCTCGCGCTCGGCGTGCCGGTCGAATGGACGGGACGGCGCAACGCGTTCACGTGGGACGTGGAGGCGGTCGTCGGCATGTCGTGGACTTACGAACGCGATTCGCCGTATTTCCCGATTGGCCTGCCCGCGTCGGCGAATGTCCAGGGCGGCGGCAACAACGTGTTCAAGGGCGGCTCGGGCGGCGGCTTTTCGTATGCGTTTCGAGGCGTGCTGGAGTATCGCTTCAATCCGAAGCTCGTCGCGGGCGTGCGGCTCTCGATCGAACATTCGCACGATTACATGCCGAGCGCGGGCATGGTCTACGTGCGATACGACTTCGATGCCCGCAAACGCGACACGGGCATGCAGACGCGGCCCGTCCGTCTTTATTCGAGCTACTAACGAAAACTCATAGAACGAGGGAAATAAATCATGAACGACGCGACCTGCGCCAGTTATAGCCGGACGACCACGAGGCCAACGGGATGGCTCGCCGGCTTACGCGCCTCGGTGCAACGCCTGCCGCACGCGGGGCACATGGAACGTCTGGGCATCGACGGCTTGCCGGACAGGTGGTCGACGCTCGCACGCGGCGGGGTGCACGGCATCTACACGACGCCCGGCGCCCGCGCCTGCGATGCGCTCATCTGGAACACGGCGCGCAAGGCCGGGGCCGAGCACGTGACGGTCGTGCGCGCGCTTGCGAGCGGGGAGATCGCAGCGCAACTGCGCGCGCGCGGCTTGTCCGCCGACGAACGCGCGCCGGGCTGGCCGCGCCATCTGACCGTGCTGGCGATGCCTCCCGACGATATCGACACGCCGCTTCGCGCAGCCTTGCGCGCGCTGTGCAAGCGCGGCTTGCGCTCGCATTCGCTGTCGATCATCGAGGGCGCGGAGCGCTGGTTCAGTTGGGACGATCCGGCCGCGCTCAGCCGTGAGGGCGAGTTCCTCGCGCGCTGGTGCGCGAAGCGCCGCGTCTCGATGATCCTCGTGTTTCGCGCCGAGCCGCCGGCGCGCGCCTACGCTAGTTCCGAGACGCTTCACGTGCGTTTCGCGGGCGTCGCGCGGATGGGCGAGATGGCAGGCGAATTGCGCTGGCACGTCGACTTCTGGCGCACCGGGCAGACGCTCGTCGCCAACGAGACGTGCGCGCTGCGGCTCGGTGCGGCGGATGCGCTCGTCGCGCAGCCGGAGTCGCCGTCGCATGGACGCATTCCTTCGAAGCCCTTCACCGACGATGAGCATCGCGTGGTCATGCCGCGTGCGCTCGCGAATACCGAAGCATGGTTTCCGGGCGACTGGGAACTGCACGCAGACAACGCGTCGGTGTTTTCGGCGTGCGCCGAGGCGCGGGCCGCCTCGGTGTTCTTCACGCTCGACGCGCAGTCGTCGCTGGGAGAGTTGTGCTCGATGATCCACGCGCTGCGCAAGCAATGCGGCGGCGCCCTCAAGATCGCCGTCGCGGAACGCAGCGACGCCATCGCGCTGAATCACGAATTGCTGCTGCTGCGCGTAGGCGCGGACGCGGTGCTCGCCAACCGTGACCTGTCCATTTCGCGATTGCTCTGCACGCTGCGCTCGCTGCAGGGGCATGTTCACACCGGCGCGACCGTCGACGATCCCGCCGCCGCGCTCGCCGCCGCGCAGCCGGACCCGGTCGGCGGTTATGCGCCGCTCGCGCGCTTCTGCGATCGCGTCGCGGCGGTGCTGCAACGCAGTGCGCTGCTCGCGCTGCCGCATGTGCTCGTCGAGTTGACGCTCGGCCCCGATGTGTCGCATCTCGATGCGCTGTGCGCCACGCTGTCGCGGCAACCGGGGCGGCTTGCAACCGTCGACGCCACGCGGGTCTACCTGTTTCTCTTCGCGTGCGAGCCGCCCGACGCGCAGGAACGTCTCGCGCAGATGCTCGGCGCGTCTGCCGCCAGCTTCTTCGCCGAACGCAAGCTGTACGCGGGCAGCGCCATTGCGCGGCAGATCGAGGCGATGCGCGAACGCGCCCGCCATGCCCACGCGCCCGACTACAGCGACGTGCTGCCGATCGCGCCGGCATCGATGCCGCGTGCGCCATTGAGCGGCGGTGCGTCGTCGCGTGTGCTGGATTGGGCGCCTGTCGCTGGCGTGGCGGCGCCGGAGCACGAGCCGGGCCGATCACGGCATGCAAAGCGCTGCGCGCTGCCGATCCGGCGAGAGGTGGACGCATGATGGGGATGCTGCTCGCCTGCGTCGGCGCGGGCGTCGCCATTGCGATACCGCTCTGTCTCCTCGGCCATCGACGGCGGGCGCGCCGGGACGCGCTGCCTGAACCGCGGCTCGAGCGCGTCGTCAGCGAGACGCGGCTCGTGCGCGCCGAGGGCGGCGCAAGCAGCCAGCCAGACGGGAACCCGCGATGACCGTGATCGCAGTGGTCTCGACGGCGGGCGGGGCGGGGCGCACGACGATATGCAGCGCGCTTGCGGTGCTGCTCGCGCGGCGGGCGCGTCAGGTTTTCGCGATCGAGCTGGACGCGCAAAACATCCTCGGGGCGTATCTGGGCCTCGAAACGCTTGCGCCGCGCGGACTCGTCCACGCGTTGCTCGACAGCAGCGCCGACTGGCACGCGGAGTCGTTCCGCAACGACGACGGCGTGATGTTCGTGCCCTACGGCGCGCTCGACGCGGAGCAGATCGGTGCGAGCGAAGCCGCGTTCGCCGCGTTTCCCGGCTGGCTCGCGGGCGCGCTCGGCGACATCGACCAGCGGCCGGATGCCGCCGTGCTGATTGACGCCGCGCGTTATCCGTCGCAGCAGGCCGAACAGGCGATACGCGCCGCCGATCTCGTGCTGTGCGTGACGACGCCGGAGCCGGCGGGATGCGTGTCGCTGGCGGCGTCGATCGGACCGATGCGGCGGGGCGGCGCGGCGTTTTTCATCGTCGTGAACCAGTTGCATCCGACGCACGAGATGCATCGCGATGCGCTGGCCTTGCTGCGGGCGCGCGTCGGCGACGGGGTGATCCTGCCGCAGCGGCTGCATCGCGATGCGGCGTTGCCCGATGCGTTCGCACGCGGCGCGTGGGTCTTCGACGCCGCGCCCCATGCGCAGATTTCCCACGACCTGCACGGCCTCGCCCGCTGGCTCGACGGCTGGCTGTCCGCGCACGCCGAAACGGGTTGATGCGCCATGCAGCCCATCCACGCCGCCCGTCCATCGCTACGTTCGAGATTCGCGAACTGGCTTGCGCCGCGCCTCGGTCTCGACGGCACGCGCACGCCAGCCGACTGGCTCGTGCGGCTGCTGTTTCATGCGCCGCGCCCCGGCCGCCGCGATGTGCCGCAGCTCGTGATCGCCGCGTTCGTCGCGCGGCTCGCGAGCGAGTGGCAGATTCCAGCGCGTGCGCCGCTGCCGGTGTGGTTGTGGCGCGCGTTCGTGAAACCGGCGCGCGCGGGCGGCGTGAGGACGTCGGTGCGGGCGGGCATCGCGGGAGCGTCGCTCGTGTGGAGCATGGCGACCGCCTTCGCGCATCGTCAGCAGCGCCGCTTCGATGCCGCCCTCGCGCGGCTGCCGTGGGCGCCGCTATCGGCCGCACTGGAAGGCGCAAGCCGTGTCGCGGGCCGCGGGCGGCTCGCGATGGTCGTGGTCGTGCTGACGGGTGGCGCGCTTTTCGTGCTGGCCAGCACCGCGCCGCTCTCGACCACCGCGCAGTTGCAGTTCGGCGCGGTGTCGCTCGCGGCGTCGCTGCTCATTCGGCGCATGCCGGGCCGGCTGCCGCTCTTGCTGCTGTCGTCGCTCGCGCTGCTGATGACCGCGCGCTATGCCTACTGGCGCGCCACCGCGACGCTCGATTTTCGCTCGCCCGGCGATACGCTCGTCGGCTATGCGCTCTTCGGCGCGGAAGCGTACACGTGGATGATCCAGTTGTTCGGCTTCATCCAGACCGCCTGGCCGCTCCAGCGCGCGATCGTGCCGATGCCGCCGGACCCCGCGGCATGGCCGACCGTCGATGTCTATATTCCTACGTATAACGAACCGCTTTCGGTCGTGCGGCCGACGGTGTTCGCCGCGCAAGGCATCGACTGGCCGGCGGACAAGCTGCGCATCTATCTGCTCGACGATGGCCGCCGTCCCGAGTTCCGCGCGTTCGCGCACGCGGCGGGCATCGAATATCTGGTCCGCGACGACAACCATCACGCGAAGGCGGGCAACATCAATCGCGCGCTGGAGCGCACGCACGGCGAGTACATCGCCATTTTCGACTGCGATCACGTGCCCGCGCGCTCGTTCCTGCAAACGACGATGGGCACCTTCCTGCGCGAGCCGAAATGCGCGATGGTGCAGACGCCGCATCACTTCTTCTCGCCCGATCCGTTTGAGCGCAATCTCGCGACGTTTCATCGCGTGCCGAACGAGGGTTATCTGTTCTACGGGCTCGTGCAGGCGGGCAACGATCTGTGGAACGCGTCGTTCTTCTGCGGCTCGTGCGCGATCATCAAGCGCAGCGCGCTCGAGGAGGTCGGCGGCGTGGCGGTCGAAACCGTGACCGAGGACGCGCATACGGCGCTCAAGCTGCATCGCCGGGGCTACACGACGGCGTATCTGCCGACCGTGCAGGCGGCGGGCCTCGCGACCGAGAGCCTCGCGAGCCATATCCGGCAGCGCGTGCGATGGGCGCGCGGCATGGCGCAGATTTTTCGCATCGACAATCCGTTTTTCGGGCGCGGCCTGAGCATCTTTCAGCGGCTGTGCTACGGCAATGCGATGCTGCATTTCTTCTATGGCATCCCGCGCCTCGTCTTTCTGACGATGCCGATGGCCTATCTCTTCTTCCACATGCATTTCATCCACGCACCCGCGCCCGCGATCGTCGCGTACGTGCTGCCGTATATCGCGCTGGCGAACGTCGCGAACTCGCGGCTTCAGGGCGGCTTCCGGCATTCGTTCTGGGCCGAAGTCTACGAGTCGGTGCTGGCGTGGTACGTCGCGCTGCCGACGACCATCGCCGTGCTCAGTCCGAAGCACGGCAAGTTCAACGTCACCGACAAGGGCGGGCGCATCGATCAGGGCTATTTCGACTGGTCCGTGTCGCGCCCGTACATCCTGCTCGTCGCGTTGAACGCGCTGGCGCTCGCGGTCGGCTGCTGGTCGCTCGTCGCGGGCGATCCCTACGAGGTGCCGACGGTGCTGATGAACATGCTCTGGACCACCTACAACCTCGTGCTGCTCGGCGGCGCGCTGTGCGTGGCGCGCGAGGCGAAGCAGACGCGGGCGAATCAGCGCATCGCGATGCGCCTGCCCGCGACGCTCGTGCTCGCCGATGGCCGCTCGATCGCCTGCACCACGCGCGACTGTTCGATGGGCGGCTTCGGCCTCTCGCTGCCCGAGGGACAGCGTTTCGCCAGGGACGAGCCGATGTCCGTGTGCGTGAGGCGTCCCGAGCAGGAGTTCAGCTTTCCGGTGCGCGCGGTCTGGCAAGCGGGCACGCAACTCGGCGTCAAGCTCGAACAGCTCGATCTCGAAGCTGAGCGGCGGCTCGTGCAACTGACGATGGGCCGCGCGGATGCGTGGATCAAATGGCACGACACGGAGCTTGCCGACAGGCCGCTGCGCGGATTGCGCGATGTCGTCGGCGTCGGCGTGCGCGGCTATGGACGGCTCGGACACGATGCGGTGCGCGCGACGCGAGCGTGGTTCGCGGCTGCAAGAGCACGATCATGAGCACGCCCGTAAGCACGACGACGAGCACGCCGATGAGCACGCGCATGACATGAACCGGAGCACGAAGCGATGGCGTTCTGGAATCTCTACTTCATCCTAAAGCTGTATCTGTGGGCGAGCGGCCATCTGACGCCGGTCTGGCTAGCCAATCTCGCGTTTGCGCTGACGCTCGGCGCCACGTCGTTCTGGCGCGCGCGGCTGGCGCGCATCGCACGCTTTGTCGTTGCGCTCGCAATCGCGCTGCCGCTGATGTACAGCGAGTCGAAGCTGCCGCCGTTCTCGCGGCTCGTGAGCGAGCTTGGCGCGATGCTGCACTTCAGCGCCGGTTACTGGCTCGAACTGGCGCAGCGCTTCGTGCCGCCAACGCTTCTGGTTGCAGGCGTGGGGGCGGTCGTCGTGTATGTCGTGGTGAATCGATGGGTGCGCGTGTCGACGCTCGTGATCGCGGCGCTGATCACCGCGCCGGTCTATGAACTGGGCCGTGCGATCCAGTTGCCGGGGAATGCGGCCTCGCCCGCCGGAACGTCGCCGCAGGCGCTTTCCGAGAAGATGCGCGCGGGCAACGCAACGGGGCAGCCCGGCGCGGCGGGCCACGACACCGAACTTGCCGCTTTTCGCACCGAAGAATCGAAGCGCCGCGTGAGCTTCCCGCATCTCACGAGCGATACCGGCGCGCAGTTCGACATCATCGTGCTGCATGTGTGCTCGCTGTCGTGGAACGATCTCGACGTATCGAAGGCGCGCGAGCATCCAATGCTCAGTCACTTCGACTATGTGTTCACCAACTTCAGCACGGCGGCGAGCTATAGCGGCCCGGCGGCCGTGCGCGTGTTGCGTGCGGCGTGCGGGCAGGAGCCGCACCAGAAGCTGTACGAACCCGCCGATGCCGAGTGCTACCTTATGAGCGCGCTCGCCCTCGCGGGCTACTCGCCGCAAGTGCTGCTCAATCACGATGGCCATTTCGGGGATTTCGCGCAGACGGTTGCGCGCAACACCGGCGCGCCGAACGTGCCGTTCCTGCCGAACGGCGCCGCGCCGGTCCAGATGCGCTCCTTCGACGATTCGCCGATCCGCGAGGACTACGGCGTACTCGCCGGCTGGTACGCGCAGCGCGCGCAAGTGCAGGGGCCGGTCGCGCTGTACTACAACACGATCAGCCTGCACG
>NZ_JFHE01000036.1 GCF_000698555.1 Caballeronia grimmiae
GGCGGTCATCGGCGAGCGGGTGCGTGTGTATCAGGCCGTGACGCTCGGCGCGAAGAGCTTTCCATCGGGCAATGACGGCGTGCTCGTGAAGGGCAACGCGCGGCATCCGATCGTCGAGGACGATGTCGTGATCTATGCCGGCGCGACGATCCTTGGCCGCGTCACCATCGGCAAGGGCTCGGTGATCGGCGGCAACGTATGGCTCACGCATAGCGTCCCGCCGGGCAGCAACGTTTCGCAGGGCAAGGTACGCGAAGGGGCGGGAGCGGATGCGCCGCGCAATGGCGTCGGCGGCGACAACGGCCACGGCGCATAGAACAAAAAAGGGCCGCTAAGGCCCTTTCTTTTGCGTGCTGCGACTATGCGCTTCAGGTATTCGTCACGCTGAACGCGCTCGATTGCCCGACGATCGCAAGAAACTCGCGCCGCGTGGAAGGATCGTCGCGGAACGATCCCAGCATGCGCGATGTCACCATCGCCACGCCCGCCTTGTGCACGCCGCGTGTCGACATGCACTGATGCGCCGCTTCGAGAATGACGCCCACGCCGAGCGGCTGCAGGACTTCATCCAGCGTATCCGCGATCTGCGCGGTCATCTTCTCCTGGATTTGCAGGCGCTTGGCGAACGCATCGACGAGGCGCGCGAGCTTCGAGATGCCGACCACGCGCTTGTTCGGCAGATAGGCGACATGCGCGCGGCCGATGATCGGCACCATGTGATGCTCGCAATAGCTCTCGAAGCGAATGTCCTTCAGCACGATCATTTCGTCGTAACCCTGCACTTCGGAGAAGGTGCGGGCGAGGATGTCGTGCGGATTCTCGGCATAGCCGGCGAAGAACTCTTCATAGGAACGCACGACGCGCGCCGGCGTGTCCAGCAGGCCTTCGCGGCGGGGATCGTCGCCGGCCCAGCGCAACAGCACGCGCACGGCGGCTTCGGCTTCCTCGCGCGACGGACGATCGGCTGAGTCAGCGGGCATGTCCGAGCCGGTTAGATGATTTTTGCGCGGGCTGCTCATTGAAAACTCCTTCTGTTCGGTTTTGCGGATAGCGCCTTATATTGTTCCACGTTTTGGAAGGCCTATACGCTTGTCCGGTCTTTAGAGCTTTCGATGGCGGCCCGTGCCCGCATGACAGCATGCGATCAGGCCGGGTGGCTCTCTACGCCGCCGAGCACCATCCACGACACGCCGAACTTGTCCTGCACCATGCCGAAGCGCTTCGCGAAGAACGTCTGCGTCATCGGCATCTGCACCTGGCCGCCGTTGCCGAGCGCGTTGAAGAACTTCTCGGCGTGTTGCTCGTCGTTGGCCGTCAGCGAGAGCGATACGCCCTGGAAACTGGGCTTGCCGCTGCACATGCCGTCGGAGGCCATCAACATTGAATCGCCGATGGTGAACGCCGTGTGCATGACCTTGTCTTCCGAGCCTGCGGGCAGGCTGCAGCCGCTGGCCGCTTCGCTCCCGCCTTCTTTCGACGCATCGGGATTGTCCCTGAAGCGCATCATCATGAGCACTTGCGCGCCGAGCTGTTCGCGATAGAACGTGACCGCTTCTTCGCAACGGCCTTCGAAAAACAGATACGGTTGAACTTGCATGTCTGCTCCTTGAAAGTGACTGTCAGGGCTTTTCGTCGGGGTCCATGTCCATCATCAGCGGCACCGAGGCGTGCTCGTGCACCACGCGCCAGTCGCCGTCTATTTTTCTAAAACATACGGTGGCGCGAACGATGTCGTCGCGCCCGCCCGCCGCCACGCGATTGAGCGAGTGCAGAAACGCAATGTCGCCGCTTGCCGCGATATGCATTTCCCTGAACTCGAACGTGAACGGGCCATTGATGCTGTCGAACCAGCGCTGCCAGTTCTCGCAATAGTGCTCGACGCCCTGCATCGACGCGGGCGGTACGACATCGAACACGACGGCATCCGCCGCATAATGCGCGACCAGCGCAGACGTGTCTTTTGCGAGCACCGCTTGCCGCCACGCCTCGGCAATCTCGCGTATGCGCGCTTCGTCATTCATACGGTCGTTCGGAACGGACATGCTGCCTCCACACGTGACGGTATTCCTACGATGCACGCCTGTCGTGACAGAACAACGGCAAAGGCGTACGCAAAATAATTCTTCGCTTGTGTACACCGTCCACAAAAAGTAGCAGAGATAATGGACGCTGTCCACATAACGCATCGCCCACGCAAGCAAAATGACAAGACCGAACGCGACCAAAGCGCGAAGCACTTACAGACATGGCGATCTGCGCCGTGCGTTGATCGACGCCGGGATCGAGCTTGCGCGTGAGGGCGGGCCGGATGCCATCGTGCTGCGTGAAGCGACACGCCGGGCGGGCGTCGTGCCTAACGCGGCGTACCGGCATTTCGAAAGCAGGCAGGCGTTGCTGTCGGCGGTGCGGTCGGCGGCGTTGTCAGCGGTGGCTGCGGCGATGGAAGACGAACTCGCCGCGCGCCCGAAGAAGCGTCGCCGCGCCGATGCCGCGCGCTCGGGGCTGCGCGCGATCGGTGCGGGTTATCTGCGTTTCGCGCAGGAGGAGACGGGATTGTTCCGCACCGCGTTTGCCGCGCCGCAAGCGGAGTGGACCGAGCACGACGCGCCCTATGGCGCGGGACCGAGCGGTCTCGATCCTTTCCAGCTATTGAGCCGCGCGCTCGATGAGATGGTGGAGGCGGGCGCGCTCGAAGCCCGTCGCCGCAGGCAGGCGGAGTATCTGGCGTGGAGCGCGGTGCATGGTTTCGCGCTGCTATTGATCGAAGGTCCGCTGCAAGGGCTCGGTCCTGAAGAGGTCGAGCCGCTTGCTGCGCGTCTGCTTTCGATGGTCGAGCAAGGCTTATAAGCGTTTAGCCCTTGTTCTTCGCATCGACGCTTGCCACCGGTTCGACAATGCTCAGGAGCAGCAAGAGACAGAGCAGGGACGTGCCGAACATATAGAGGAACACGCTCGTCCAGCTATAGCGATCGAGCAGCAGCCCGACGGCGAGCGGGGCACACGCGCCGCCGATCTGCCCCAGCGAATTGACGATGCCGAATGCCGTCGGATACGTCGCTTTCGTGGCAAGGCCCATCGGATACGCGGAATAGCCCGCGAAGCCGATGCCGAGCATGAGGCCGGACATGATCAACGCCGCGCCCAGATAAGCGACGCTGTCGGGCGCGTCGATCAGCGCGAACATCATGATCATGGTGCCGAACGCGCCGAGCATCATCATCGGCTTGCGGCGGCCGCCGAGCAGACGGTCCGAGATCACGCCGCCGAGCATGTTGCCCGCTACCGCGCCGATGAAAGGCGCCGACGCGAGAAAGCCCATCTTGACGGAAGCGAAGCCCTTCACGGTGACGAGATACGTGGGAATCCACGAGATGAAGATGTTGCTGATGCCGATCATGCAGCCATAGCCCAAGGCTACGCCGAAGATATTCCATGAGCGGAACACCTGGCGAATCGTGTCGAGCGGGGCAACGCGCTTGGTGCGATTGATGGCGTCGAGCCAGGGCATCGGTTCGAGATGGCCGCGGCTCGCAGCCTTGGCTTCGCTGATGCCGGCGGGCGCTTCATCGAGAATATAGCGGCGCTCCTCGGGCGAACAGAACCTGTTTTCGCCGGGCGAATTCGTGACCAGCACCATCCACACGAACGCGAGGACGATACCCGGTACCGCGAACACATAGAAGATTTCACGCCATCCCCAAAGCTGGATCACGATGATGCACACCGGCGGCACGATCAGCGGCCCGAGCTTCGACGCCGCGATCCAGAGGCCCGTTGCCGTGCCTTTCTCTTTGGCCGGAAACCAGCGGTTGATGATGTTCGTGCAGCCGATGCCGAGCGGTCCTTCCGACAAACCAAGGCCGACGCGATACGCCTGAAGCAGAAACACCGACGACGTGGTGCCCATGAGGCCAGTGAACACGGACGTCAGAATCAGGAACACGGAGAAAAGAAAACCCGTGGTCTTCTCGCTGAGACGCTTGTAAAGCAGGCCGACTGGAATCTGCACGAAGCCATACGCGAACGAGAAGAGGCTGACGATCAGGCCGGCCTCGGTATTCGTGATGTGGTATTCCTTCTTGAGATACGGCAGTGCGATGCCGAAATTCGCGCGGTCTGCGCAAGCGATGGCCCAGATACAGAAGATCAGGCCCATCACGATCCATCGGTGACCCGTGCGCTTGCCCGCAATGGGCTCGGCCTGCACGGACGAGACAACGCCTTCAGCATTATTCATGTGACTTCCTCCGGTTCATTCGACGCGAGGAGAACATCGCGCATGGGTTGAACGCGTGTTCTTGCGAAGGGACAGCTTCAGCGGGCGGGGCCGCTAAAACGTTCGAAGGCGGGGAAGTGCAAGGGAAGTGCGAATGTAAGGCTCGATTTCACGCTGATGTCTCCGATCAGATTCAAGGCAATTTTTAGTGTTCTTTCTGCCGATGAACCGATTCTCGCGGCGGACGTGATCAGCCGTCCAATCTTTTATTGCTATTACCTGATTCCCGTATTGAATCGGTTGCGGCGCTCCGTGCGACGCGTCGAATTGTGGATCAATTGATAGCGATTTGGGATTGGACCCGCACTGGAAAAGACGACATGATCCGTCGCAATCCATCGCCCGCGACGAACGCGATTCACACGGAGACACTCTCTTGAAGCCGAACATCCTGCAACTGAATCCCATCCTCGTGCCCGCGATCAACGACACCTTGAACGCACGGTACACGATGCATCGCCTCTTCGAACAGGACGACAAAGAGGCGTATATCCGCGAGCATGGTGCATCGATCAGAGGCGTCATCACGGGCGGGCATACGGGCATCTCCAATGAACTCATCGCGAAGCTGCCGGCGCTCGAAGTGATCGCGGTCAATGGCGTGGGCACGGATGCCGTCGATCTCGAATTCGCCCGCTCACGCGGCATTCCGGTGACGGCCACCTTCGGCGCGTTGACGGAAGACGTGGCGGATCTGGCTATCGGTTTGATCATCACCGTGCTGCGCGAGATCTGCCCCGGCAATGAGTTCGTCAAGGCCGGCAAGTGGCCGTCCAATCCGAGTCCCGCTGCGATTCCGCTGTCGCGCCGTTTTAGCGGCAAGCGCGTGGGCATCGTCGGGCTGGGTAAGGTCGGCCGCGCCATCGCGCAGCGCGCATCGGCGTTCGGCTGTCCGATCGCTTATACGGATATTCGCCGCATGGACGATGTCGAGCATCGCTTCGTGCCCGATCTTCTATCGCTTGCTCGCGAAAGCGACATTCTCGTGCTGGCCGCCGCAGCGGATAAAGCGCAGGGCATCGTCAATGCAGCCGTGCTCGATGCACTCGGCAAGGACGGTTATCTCATCAACGTTGCGCGCGGCAAGCTGGTGGCGGAACACGATCTCGTCGATGCGCTGAAGGGCGGCGTGATCGCAGGCGCGGGCCTCGATGTGTTCGTCGATGAACCGAATGTGCCGTCCGAACTGTTCGGCATGGATCGCGTGGTGTTGCAGGCGCATCGCGCGAGCGCGACCGTGGAATCGCGCACGGCGATGGGCGAGATGGTGCTGGCGAGTATCGCCAAGGCGCTTGCAGGTCAGCGTCCTGAAGGCAGCCTCACGACCTGATTGACGCGGCAATGCAGCGCGATACCTCTGGAAGCGCACCTATAATGATCGGCTACGCCGTCACCCGCGCCGTTTGCGCCGATCACGATGCTCGACCTTGGACAAGTACGTTGCTTCGTCGCCGCCGCGACGGAGCTGAACTTCCGACGTGCCGCCGCGTTGCTCAACATGACGCAGCCGCCGCTCAGCAGGCAGATACATCTGCTTGAAGAGAACCTGGGCGTCAAGCTGTTCGAGCGCATCGGACGCACCGTCAAGCTGACGACCGAAGGCCACGTTTTCCTCGCCGATGCATCGCGGTTGCTCAATCTCTCCGAGCAGGCGGAAAGCGCCGTGCGTCGCGCGAGCAAGGGCAAGACGGGGCGCGTGCGAATCGGCTTCACCGGCGCGGCGGGGTATGAACTCATTCCGGAAGTGCTCGTTGCCGCACGGCGCGAATTGCCGGATATCGATGTCGTGTTGCTCGAACTCATTTCCGTCGCGCAGATCGAGGCCTTTGCCGCTAATGCAATCGACCTTGGATTTCTCAGGCCCTTGCCGTCACGTCAGAAGCTCGAGTTTCAGCTTGTCGACAGAGAGCCTTTGATCGTCGCACTGCCAGCGGGTCACGCGTTATGCGGCCATGAAGAGATCGCGCTCCGGCAGCTCGATCAGCAACCGTTCATCATGCACTCGCCTACGCACGGAAAATACTTCTATGAACGCATCATGGGCATGCTTGCTGCGGAAGAAGTGAATCCGCATTTCACCCAATATATCGATCAGACGCCGACCATTCTGTCGCTCGTACGCGCCGGGCTGGGTGTGGGCATTCTGCCGGCATCGGCGCAACGCTTCCATTACGACAACGTCGAGTTCCGCCTGATCGCTAACCACAGCGTGCAGGCGGAAATGAGCATGGCCTGGCGCGCGGATCAGGACAATCCCGCCGTCACCGCGTTCAGACTGATGGCGGCGGATCACTTTGCCACCAAGGCACAAAGCTGACTACAAGATGTGAAGCGCCTTGGCCGTCGCATCGATCGCCGCGTTGGCCCTGGCGACGATCTCATCGATTTCATCGTGCGTCACCACGAGCGGCGGCGATAGCAACATGCGGTCACCGCTTGCGCGCATCACGAGATTGCCGTCGAAGCTGAAATTGCGGCACAGGGTTCCGATCTCGCTGCCATTGGCGAACCGCTTGCGATTGACCGGATCTTCAGCGAGTTGAATGCCTGCAACGAGACCCGCACCGTGTATCTCGCCGACGAGCGGATGATCGCTCAGCGCATCGCGCAGTCGCTGCTGGAAATACGGTCCCGCATCGTCTTTGACGCGTGCGACGATGCCTTCATCGCGCAATAGCGTCAGGTTCGCGACCGCGACGGCCGCCGCGACCGGATGTCCGGAATAAGTGAAGCCGTGATTGAACTCGCCGCCATCAACGATCGCATCCGCGATGCGGTCCGACAGCCCGACCGCGCCCATCGGGACATAGCCGCTCGTCAGACCCTTCGCCATCGTGATGACATCCGGCGCAAATCCGAAGTGGCGATGCGCGAACCATTCACCCGTGCGCCCGAATGCGCCGATCACTTCATCGGCGATCAGCAGAACGTCGTGCTTGCGGCAGATGCGTTCGATCTCCGGCCAGTAAGTCGATGGCGGAAAGATCACGCCGCCCGCGCCCTGAAACGGCTCACCGATAAACGCAGCGACGTTCTCCGCGCCGAGTTCGATGATCTTCGCTTCGAGCCGACGTGCCCGCGCGAGGCCGAATGCTTCGGCGTCCATTTCGCCGCCTTCGCCGAACCAGTAAGGCTGATCGATATGCGCGACATGCTCCATCATCGACGGCATCTGCTCGTGCATGTAAGTCATGCCGCCGAGCGTAGCGCCCGCGATCGTCGATCCGTGATAGCCGTTGTGTCGCGCGATCACATAACGCTTGTTCGGCTTGCCTTGCAAAGCCCAATAGCGATGCACCGCGCGCAGCGCCGTATCGTTCGCTTCAGAGCCGCTGTTGGAGTACAGAAAGCGATTGAAGCCTGCGGGAGCCAGTTGCGCGAGCATGCCGGATAGCTCGATCACCGGCGGATGCGTCGTTCTGAAGAACGTGTTGTAGTAGGGCAATGCCTGCATCTGTGTACATGCTGCATCGACGAGTTCGCGCCGTCCATAGCCGACGTTGACGCACCACAGCCCCGCCATGCCATCGATGATGCGCTCGCCATCCGAGTCCCAGAGATAGACGCCTTCCGCTTTCACGATCACGCGGCTTCCCGCGCGATTGAGTTCCGCCATATCTGAAAAGGGATGCAGATGATGCGCGGCATCGAGCGCACGATAACGCGCCGTCGAGTGGATACGATCATTCATGTTTGCCTCCGCTATCAGACGTGCAGCAATAGATGCTTGCGTTCCCATGAACTAATGACACGGAAGAACGCTTCATATTCGGTTTCCTTCAACGCCAGATAGGCGCGCACGAATTTCTCGCCGAACATGTCCGCGAGCGGCTCGCATGCGCCCATCAGCGTCAAGCCTTCGTCCAGATTGCGCGGCAACTGAAAGGGCATTCGATAGCCGTCGCTGGCGAGCGGCGCAGTCGGTTCCAGATGCTGCGTCATGCCGAGATAGCCAGCGGCAAGCGTTGCCGCAATCGCGAGATAAGGATTGCAGTCCACGCCCGGAATGCGATTCTCTATGCGCCTTGCTTCGGGCGACGCATGCGGCACGCGAAAGCCGACCGTGCGATTGTCATAGCCCCACTGGACGTTGATCGGCGCGGCCATGAAGCGCGAGAATCTTCGATATGAATTGATATACGGCGCGAACACAGGCATCAGTGCAGGCGTGTATTTCTGCAGGCCCGCGATATAGCTATGAAACAGGCCCGTCGCTTCGCCATCGCGCCCGGTGAAGAGATTGCGCCCGGTCGCCTCATCGACGATGCTTTGATGCACATGCATGGCCGAGCCCGGTTCGTTCTCCATCGGCTTGGCCATGAACGTCGCGTACATCTTGTGGCGCAACGCGGCTTCGCGCACGGTGCGCTTGAACAGAAACACGCGGTCCGCGAGATTGAGCGCATCGCCATGCAGAAAGTTGATCTCC
This sequence comes from Caballeronia grimmiae, assembly GCF_000698555.1. Classification (GTDB taxonomy): domain Bacteria; phylum Pseudomonadota; class Gammaproteobacteria; order Burkholderiales; family Burkholderiaceae; genus Caballeronia; species Caballeronia grimmiae. The sequence continues at coordinate 8,706 of NZ_JFHE01000036.1, forward strand.
ATTTGCGCCGCGCCGACTTCGTGAATCAGCGTGTCGACTTCCAGTTCCTGTACCTCGCAATACTCATAAATGTCTTCGAAGAGCGGATCGAACTCGTTGACCGCGTCGATGGAATACGCTTGCCGGCCCGTTTCCGCGCGGCCCGTGCGGCCGACGGGCGGCTGCAACGGAAGGTCGGGATCGCGATTGACGTCGACGAGAAAGAATTCCAGTTCAGGCGCCACCACGGGCCGCCAGCCTTTCGCCTCGTATTTCTGAAGCACATGACGCAACACGCGGCGCGGTGAAATGCCGACCGGCGTGCCGTCGAAATGCACGCAGTCGTGAATGACTTGCGCGGTCGGGTCAGTGGCCCACGGAATCAGGCGGATCGTCGATGCATCCGGCACGCAGATCATGTCGGGATCGGTCAGGCCCGTGAAGCTCGCGTCGTCGGGATAATCGCCGGTCACCGTCTGGATCATGACGGCCTGCGGCAGGCGCATGGATTCGCCCGATTCGAACTTGCTGCGCGGAATGATCTTGCCGCGTGCGGTGCCTGCCATGTCGGGAATGATGGCTTCGATTTCAGTGATGCGATGCTTGCGTAGGAATTCGTCTATGCGTTCCATCTGCGTTCTCTCTTTCCGATGCGTTTTCATAGGGCGCGCGCATCTCCGGGCTAGGCGGGAGATGCCGGCCGCAAAGCGTGCAGACGAGCGAGGCCCGCGCGAATGCTCGCGCTCGAGCGGCTGTCGAGGGAAGAAGCGGAAGAAACGGAAGAAGAGGCGCTACGGCAGCAGCGAAGCCGCGCCGACGCAATCCACGGCGATGAACGCGCGCGCTGCAATGGCGTTGCGTCGCCGCACGGAACGGCGAGACAGGATGGTGACGACCGGCATGAAGCGGCAATCGGGATAGATGCCGCAGCGATCGGTGAAGAAGCGGCTCGCGCTTCTGCTAACCAGAGGGCTTTGGACGCTCACGATAATGCTCGTTTGGCGAAATTGAACTACTCGAGGGATGGCGGCGCATGGCCACTGAGTCCCTCTAGCGAGAATATACGAGCCATCGACGCCGTCAAGCCGTGTTTTCCAGCGCAGAGGTTTTTGTCATGCAGAAAGGCTCAGTCCAATTTCATTGATAATGTCGCCTCGTCGTTCTTTCGCCTTCTCGTCTTCAACGCGCCCGATGCTCGCCAATCTGCTCGTCCAACTCGTCAACGGTCTCGCCGATGCCTGCGCGCCCTTTCTGGTCGCATCGGGACTCTCGCTGATCTTCGGCGTGACGCGCATCGTCAACTTCGCGCATGGCTCGCTGTATATGCTCGGCGTGTACGTCGCGTATAGCCTGACGAGCCGTTTCGGTGCGAGCGTGGCGGGTTTCTGGGCATCGGTCGTGGCCTCAGCGGTCGTCATCGGCGCATTGGGCGCGGTGATCGAAATCGGCGTGCTAAGACGCATCTATCGCGCGCCGGAGCTGTTCCATTTGCTCGCTACCTTTGCGCTCGTATTGATCTTTCGCGACGCCGCGCTTTATCTGTGGGGCCCGGAAGACCTGTTCGGCCCGCGCGCGCCGCATCTCGCGGGCGCGGTGCAAGTGCTCGGCCATGCGTTGCCGGCTTATAACCTCATGCTCATCGTGATCGGACCGCTCGTGCTCGCCGCGCTCTGGTATGCGCTGACGCGCACGCGCTGGGGCACGCTCGTGCGTGCGGCGAGTGCTGACCGCGAGATGCTCGGCGCGCTGGGTGTGAATCAGGCGTGGCTCTTCACCGGCGTGTTCTTCGTCGGCGCATGTCTCGCGGGGCTGGGCGGCGCATTGCAGGCGCCGCGCATGTCGGCGGATCTGGCCCTCGACATCGCGACGATCGGCGATGCCTTCGTCGTCGTCGTCGTGGGCGGCATGGGCTCGATTCCCGGCGCGTTCGTCGCGGCTCTGCTGATCGCGGAGATCAAGGCGCTGTGCATCGGCATTGGACACGTGTCGGTCATGGGCGTGGACTTCTCGTTGTCGCGATTCACACTGGTCGCCGAATTCGTCGTGATGGCCGTCGTGCTCGTGTTGCGGCCCTGGGGGCTCTTCGGTCGTCCGCAAGCCATCGCGCGTTCCGCCGCGCCCGCCGACAGGCCGCTCGTTCCCGCGACGCGGCGCATGAAGTTCGCGGCGGGCGTCGTCGTGTTGATGCTCGTGCTCGCGCCGCTTGCTGCAAACGCTTTTCCGTACATGCCGGTGCTGCTGGTCGAGATCATGATCGCCGTGCTGTTCGCAGCAAGCCTGCACTTCATCATGGGACCGGGCGGCATGCATTCGTTCGGACATGCCGCTTATTTCGGCCTTGGCGCATACGGCGCGGCGTTGTTCCTGAAGGCATTTTCCCTGCCGATGGAAGCGGCGCTCGTTTTATCGCCGATCATCGCGGGCCTGGGCGCTATCGTCTTCGGCTGGTTCTGCGTGCGCTTGTCGGGCGTCTATCTCGCGATGCTGACGCTCGCGTTCGCGCAGATCGTATGGTCGGTCGTGTATCAGTGGGACGCCGTGACGGGCGGCAGCAACGGCCTGCTCGGGTTGTGGCCATCACCGTGGCTTTCGTCGCCGGTCGCCTTCTATTACTTGACGTTGTTAGCCGCGATAGCGGGCGTCTGGTTTCTGCGCCGCATGCTGTTTGCACCGCTCGGTCTTGCAATGCGCGCGGGCCGCGATTCGCCTTTGCGCGCGGAAGCAGTCGGCATCGACGTGGCGCGCGTGCAATGGGTCGCCTTCGTCGTTGCATCGCTCGTGTGCGGACTTGCAGGGTCACTGTACGCGTTCTCGAAGGGCAACATTTCACCGGACGTGATTAGCGTCGCGCGCTCCGTCGACGGCCTCGTGATGGTCCTGCTAGGCGGCATACAGACGCTGACCGGGCCTATCGTCGGCGCTGCGGTGTTCACGTGGTTGCAGGACACTGTCGCGCGGCAAACCGACTACTGGCAGGCGCTGCTCGGCGCGGCCATTCTCGTGCTGGTCATCGCGTTTCCGCAGGGCATTGCAGGCTTTCTGCGCGATCGATTCCCGGAGGCGCAATGACGCTCTTGCGCATCGAACATCTGTCGAAATCGTTCGATGGCGTGCAGGCCGTCGATGACGTGTCGTTCTCGTTGAAGGCGGGGGAGCTGCTTGCGCTCATCGGTCCGAATGGCGCGGGCAAATCGACGTGCTTCAACATGATCAACGGGCAACTCAAGCCAGGCGCAGGCTCGATCGAACTGGATGGTCAACGGATAACGGGCAAGCGTCCGCGCGACATATGGCGGCTCGGCGTAGGCCGCACGTTTCAGATCGCGGCCACGTTCAATTCGATGACCGTGCTCGAAAACGTGCAGATGGCCTTGCTGTCGCACGAACGGCGCGTTTTCAGCCTGTTTTCACGCATTGCTTCGTGGCGCGAAGACGAAGCCATGGCGTTGCTCGATCTCGTCGGCATGGCGGGACATGCGCAACGCAGTTGCGCCGTGCTGGCTTATGGCGATGTCAAGCGCGTCGAACTGGCCGTTGCTTTGGCGAATCGCCCGAAGTTGTTGCTGATGGACGAGCCGACCGCCGGCATGGCGCCCGAAGAACGCAACGCGCTGATGGCGCTGACCGCGCGCCTTGCGAAAGAGCGCAACATCGGCGTGCTTTTCACCGAGCACAGCATGGACGTGGTGTTCGAATATGCGGATACGCTGATCGTGCTGGCACGCGGCAAGCTGATCGCGCAAGGCGATGCCGATGCCATTCGCAACGACTCGCGCGTGCGCGAGGTGTATCTGGGCACGGGCGCATCGTTCAGTCCGCATGCCGCGCTCAACGACGGAGCCGCACGATGACGCTGCTCCGGGTCGGCGCCCTCAACGCATTCTATGGCCGTGCGCAGATTCTTTTCGATGTCGCCTTCGACGTGCGGCCCGGCGAAGTGGTCGCCTTGCTGGGCCGCAATGGCGCGGGCAAGTCGACGACCATGAAGGCCATCATGGGCCTGTTGCCGCGTACGACGGGCGCGATATCGTTCATGGGCGAGAGCATCGTCGGCTTGCCGCCGTATCGCATCGCGCGCATGGGACTGGGCTATGTGCCGGAAGACCGCCGCATATTCGGCGATCTGACCGTGATGGAGAATCTCGACACCGGCCGTCAGCCGCCACGCGAAGGCGCGCCCTCGTGGACGCCCGAGAAACTCTTTCGCGTGTTTCCTAACCTGAACGAAATGCGGGGCCGCCGCGCGAGCCGCATGAGCGGCGGCGAGCAGCAAATGCTGACGATCTCGCGCACGCTGATGGGCAATCCGCGCGTGGTGCTGCTTGATGAGCCATCAGAGGGCGTGGCGCCGGTCATCGTCGAGCAAATGGCCGATATGATCCTCGAATTGAAACGTGAAGGCATAGCCATTGTTTTGTCGGAGCAGAATCTGCACTTTGCGGCGCTCGTCAGCGACCGCGTTTATGTGCTCGAAAAAGGCCAGATTCGCCATGAAGGCCCGATGAAGGAATTCGTGCGCGACGATGCCGCGCGTCGTGCGTACCTGGGCGTTTGAGCGTCGATGCTCGCGCCAAAGCAATATCGCTAAAGGAGAAAGATTGATGACGATTCGTGCAGGACGATTGCTCAAGCTCACTTTGACCGCCATGGCGGCGCTAAGCGTTTTCGAAGCCCACGCGGACACCATCAGGATTGGCGAAATCAATAGCTATAAGGCGCAGCCCGCTTTTCTGATGCCCTATAGAAATGGCTGGAATCTCGCGCTTGAACAGATCAATGCCGCAGGCGGCGTCAACGGCAACAAGCTCGAAGTCGTCTCTCGCGACGACAACGGCAACCCCGGCGATACCGTGCGCGTGGCGCAGGAACTCGTCGCCCGCGAACAGGTGAAGCTTTTGTTCGGCGGCTATCTGTCCAACACGGGACTCGCGCTCGCTGACTACGCCAAGCAGCGGCGCATATTCTTTCTCGCCGCCGAACCGCTGACGGACAAGATCGTCTGGCAGAACGGCAACAAGTACACCTATCGCTTGCGGCCTTCCACTTACATGCAGGTGGCGATGCTCGTGCCGGAAGCGGCCAAGCTCAAAAAGAAGCGCTGGGCGCTTGTCTATCCGAACTATGAATACGGCCAGTCCGCGGTGGCGACCTTCAAGCGCCTGCTGAAAGCCGCGCAGCCCGATGTCGAATTCGTCGCGGAGCAGGCCACGCCGCTTGGCAACGTGGATGCAGGTGCGGTCACGCAAGCCCTGGCCGATGCGAAACCCGACGCCATCTTCAACGTGCTCTTCAGCGCGGACCTCGGCAAGTTCGTTCGCGAGGGGAACACGCGCGGGCTGTTCAAGGATCGCGCGGTGGTGTCCTTGCTGACCGGCGAGCCGGACTATCTGGACCCGCTCGGCGCGGAAGCGCCAACGGGCTGGATCGTGACGGGCTATCCGTGGTATTCCATCGATACCCCCGCGAACAAGCAGTTCGTCGCGGCATATCAGGCGAAATACCATGACTATCCGCGCCTGGGCTCAGTCGTCGGCTATACGGCGATGATGTCGCTTGCCAATGGCCTCAAGAAAGCGGGCAGCGCCGATGCCGACAAGCTCGCAGCCGCATTCAAGGGCTTGCCCGTCGATACGCCTTTCGGTCCTATCGTCTATCGCAAGCAGGACAATCAATCGACGATGGGCGCCTACGTCGGCGTCACCGCGCTGAAGGACGGCAAGGGCGTGATGACGAATTTCCGCTATGTCGATGGCGCGAGCGTGCAACCATCGGATGAAGAAGTGAAGAAGCTGCGCCCGGCAGATTGATCAGTCTTTGGGAAAGGGCTTGCTGAAGTATTTCGATCCGGCAAGCCCGAAACGCCACGGCACATCCATCGCCTTGCTGATGCCGATGCGCGGCCCCGATACGATGTCGAAAGCTTCTTCGGGCGGCTCGATATGAAAGGGCGCTTCCAGCAGCGACATGCCGTTGTTCTTGTGCGTGATGCCGAGCGCCTGCGCGACGCGCCCCGGTCCGGAGCACAACAGCTTGAGCGGTTCGAGTCCGCGCCGCTCGCGCATCGTGTCGATGCCCGTCAACGGTTCGATCGCGCGAATCAGTACTCCCGCGCCGTGACCGGCTTCGCGGCACACGAAGTTCAGGCACCAGTGAATGCCATACGAGCGATACACATACGCATGCGCGGGCGGCCCGAACATGACCATGTTGCGGGGCGTGGGGCCTGAGAAGCTGTGCGATGCCGGGTCTTCGCGGTCGTAAGCTTCGGTTTCGACGATACGGCCGCCGACGCCATCCACGGTCACGATCGCGCCGATGAGACGGCGCGCGACCACATCCGAGGCGGCGGAAAAATCGATGGGATCAGGGTTCGCTTTCACACCCGGCATTCTACGGGCGAATGTTCATCGGCGTCATTGCGTCATTGCGTCAGCCGCAGCACACCGAGCCTGCCCGCGATCTGCTGAAAGATGCTGTTCAGCGTGGCGTTGTCGGGTGCATGGTAGTAGTTGCCGGGACTCGCGCAACTTTGCATCGTGACCTGCGCGGTCGAACTCGAGGCGGACGCGCCGAACGTGATCGCATAGACCGTGATGCCCTTCGCCTTTATCGCCGAGCAGATCGCCAACTGAAACGTGTTCGCGTCGTCGGGCCAGCCCGCGTTGTTGCCGCTCGAAGGGTCTCTCGGATCGCCGCCATGCAGCTCCGCGGAATCGGTGCGTGCATTGCTCATCGAGGAGCCGTCCGCGCGTTTCACCGTGTTCGCGGCGAGACTGTTCGATCCCACGCCGGACAAGCCGTTGAAGTACAGCGTATTGGGAATGGAACCGGCTGCGCCGATCTGATTCAGTCCATCGGTCAGCACGATCATCACGCGCTGGAGATTCGACACGGTGCCATCGGTGGGCTTGGGCAAGCTCGTATCCGTCGATACCCATCCGTTTCCCTTGCCCGCCACGTTCTGCGACCACGCGGGTTCGAGCATGCGCCAGCCCCATAGCAGACCGATCGGAATGACGGTCGAACCGGAAGGCGTCATCGCGTTGACGGCACTGGTGAGCGCGGTCTCGTCTTGCGTGAGGAAGGTGACCGGTGTGGCAAGACAGCCGGAATTTTGCGTGAGCGTTTGCCCCGAGGACGTGTACTGATCGTAGCGATACCCGATGCCGGTTCCTTGTCCCGAGCTCGGATAGTCACACAGATTGGCTCCGCCCGAACCCAGCGTGACCGGAACGTTGCTCGCGACCGTGGGAGAGTAGTTTTTCGAAAGGCTGCACGAGCTGTAATTGCTTCTGCTGCTATACGTGTAGACGCTCAGTCCGCTCGTCGGCACGTTGTAGTAGTAACGGCCGAACTTGCGCGTATCGCCCGGCGAATACGCTTCGGGGGACAGGTAGCCTCCCGTGCGCGGCTCGACAGGGCAACCGCTCCAGCTTGCCGTCTTGATCGAAGAGGTTGCGTTATAGACGGGCCATGACGAACTGAGCCAGCTCCCGCTCGACGATAACGCGCCGCTCACGTTCACCGTGCTCGCGAACGGCACGAGCCCGATATAGCTCTTCTTCGATGCCGATGGCAGCACGCTGCCGATCAGCGTGTTCGCCGCTCTTTTCAGGCCGGTCATCTTCGTTTCGCCGCTGACGCCGTTCGCGGCCGAACTCATCGAGCCGGTGTTGTCCAGCACCATCACGAGTTCCAGCGTGCTTTCGGGCAGGCGCAACGCCGTGTTCGTCGCGGAGACGATGGAGGCCTGCGGCGACGACGGCGTCGAACCGGAGCCCGACCCCGACCCCGGACCGCTCACATGCATGCTCAGGACCTTCGGCGCGAAGAGCGGCATCGAACCCGATGCAGACAACGAGATTTTCTGACCGGCGGCGGGTGTGCCCGTCACGGTCGCGACGAAACTGGCGTCGGGCATCGTGAAGCCCAGCGCGTTCGTTGGCATGTTCGCGTTGTAGTAGGCGCGGGCGTCGGCCTGCCAGGTCGCGAGGTTCGCGCCGGTCGGCGTGCCGTTGAAGTGCGAGAGGTCCGCGCCGGCCGACAGCGTCGCGACGTCGAGCGCCATCTGCATGCGGCCCTGCGTCATCGCGTAGTCGATCGCATCGAGCGCCATGCACATCGAGCCGATCGTCGCGCTCGCGCACATGGCGAACAGAATCGCGACGGCGCCGCGTTCGCCGTCGCGCACGCGGCGCACGAAGCGCCTCGCGGCGGGCATCGGCTTGAACGTGAGCCTGGCTGAGAGTCGGGCGCGCGAGTCCATGGTCATTGCTTGTAGAGCGGAAGGCCGGTACGCGTTCGCACGTAGACGCGGCGATAAATGGTCTGCTTGCCCGGCAGCCCGGACATGAAGTTCGATGTCATCGTGAACGGGTTATACGACAGGAACACTTCCACGATGATCGCGGAATCGCCGGTGCGGAACGGCCACGTCGCCGGCAGCAGATTCGTCTTCGTGACCTGTGACGTCATGCCCGCGTTCTTCGTCCAGCCCGACGGCGATGCGGTCCAGTAAATCGTCGCGGTCCCGGCTTTCAGCGAGTACGAGTTGTCCGTGATGCACGGCAGCGAGTCGCACACGGACGTGATGTAGACCATGCCGTTTCCGTTGAGCTTGTAGGGCGCGGCGATCAGCGCAGCCGCGCGCCATACCGATGCGGTGCTGTTCGCATCGGCGGTGTCGGCGTCGTCGATGATCACGCTCGACATTTGCCCGAGCGAGTTCGCGACGGTAAAGGCCGTGCGATCCACCGCACTGACCGCTCGCATGTACATGTACAGCTCGGTGAAGCCGAGCAGAACCAGCAGCATCAGCGGCACGATGACGACGAACTCGACCGACACGCTGCCGCGATCCGAATGCAGCAGCGCCCTGATTCTCCGCGCCAATTTATCGAATAGCCGGGCCATGTTCATTTCTCGTTCTGCACGATGTAGTTGCGCTGGAACGTCAGCTCCTTGACGCCGAACATCTTCGGAATCCCGGTGACGCCCTGCATCGTGAGCTTGATGTTGTAGACCACGACATCGCCGTATGCGCCCATGTCGCTCGACGGCGTGTAACTCGCATTCGCGAGGTTGCCAAACGTGACGTAGTTGGCTTCGGTAATGGCCACCTTCGCACCGAGCTTCGTCCATCCGTTGAGAATCCGGTTCACGATCGCGGACGCCTGATCCTGTCGCGTGCCGCTGGCGGGCGCCGTCGTCGTGAGGCCCACGCGTGACGCTTCCTGCGCCGCCACTTGCACGGTCGCATCGACGATCATTTCCAGCGCCAGTTCGATGGTGCCGACGATGAGCACGACCGCGACCATCAGCACGAAAGCGAATTCGATCGCCGCGATGCCGCTGTCGTCGCGAAGAAGGCGCGTCGCTTTCACTTGATGCCGCCGGCTTGCGCGAGCCGTTCGCGCTGAATGTCGTAGTAGCGCAGGTTGTCTTCCACCGATGCCTTCGGCAAATCGCGCGACAGGATTTCGGCGGCGGCTTCCCTGTTTCCGAGCAGACCGTAGGCGAGCGCGAGGTCCTGGCGCGCTTGCGGCGGCGCGGCGGGGAATCGCGTTACATCGAGCAGCACGTTCGCGCCTTCGCGCGGATCGCCGCCGAGGATCAACGACATGCCGAGGTTCACCGACAGCATCGGGTCGCCGGCATGCTTGCTCAACGCATCGCGCAGAAAGGCCTGTGCCGCCGCGTGATCGCCCGTCATGTCGATGGCCGCGCCGAGTCCGGCGAGCGCGAGCGTATCGTCCGGCGAGAGCGCGACGAGGCGTCGATACGTCGCGATCGCGTCATCGAAGCGGCGCTGGCGCAACGCCACGCGCGCCATGCCGATGAGCGGCGCGGGCGCGTTTGCATCGATCTTGCTCGCGCGGTCGTAGTACACGCCCGCCCGCGTGAAGTCGCCGACCGCATACAGCGTGTTGCCGAGCCCGGTGAGACCCGCTGCGGAGCGAGGATCGGCCTGCACCGCTTTTTCGTAGAGCGAAGTCGCCAGTTCGAGATTGCCGGATTCGAGCGCCGTGTCCGCGATGCGCAACTCGCTCATCGTGCTGGGCGCGGAGTTGCGCATGACCGGATGCGTATCGGTGACCTGGCGCGTGGTCGTCGTGCATGCGGCGAGTGCAATGACGAGCGATGCCGCGCCGGCTCTCGACGCAAGATTCAGTGCGCGGCTCGCGCTGCTTTTTCGAGTGTTCATTTCTTTGCGAAAACGCTCATGAGTTGAATGACGGCCGGGCCTGCGGCAATGAGCATCACCGCGGGAAGGATGAAGACCATCATCGGCACGGCCATCTTGGGCGCGAGCTTCGCGGCCTTTTCTTCGAGCGACACGATGTGTGCAAGCCGCTCCGTATGCGAAAGCGTGCGCAGGGCCTGCGTGATCGGCGTGCCGTAACGCATCGATTGCGTGAGCGTCGAAATGAGCGCGCGAATCGACGGCAGGTCGATACGATCGGCCAGCGAGTGCAGCGCGCGCTGGCTGTCGCCCGACAGTTTGAGTTCGTCCGCCGTCAGCGCGAACTCGCTTGAAAGCGGCGGGCAGATGGTCTTCATTTCATCCGCGACGCGGCGGATCGACACGCCGAGGCTATTGCCCGCGTTGGTGCAGATGACGAGCAGGTCGAGCGCATCGGGCAGGCTCGACGCCATCGCCTTGCGGCGGCGCGAGGCAAAGAACGCGAGCACGTATTCCGGCAGGATCATGCCGACGACGAACACGAGCAGCATCATGATGCCGCGCACGGCGGGATAGCCGCCCACCACGGGGATATGCGAGCCGAGCATCACGGTGAACGCGGCGCAGATGAGGCCGACGACGAACTTCACCGCGAGCAGCACGGACACGGCTGCCTGACTGCGATAGCCGCTGCGCACCATCTCTTTCCTGAGCTTCTCGCGATACTTCGCGTCGAAGAGCGGCAGACGGTCGCCGAGCCGCGCGAGCCGATGCGTCGCGCGCGCGACGGCACTGTCGTTCTGATCGTCTTCGTCGCTCGCGCCTTCATTGCGATGCGTGAGCCCGGCCTGACGCACGCGATCCGCGATGCGTCCGCGCTGGCCGCCGTGCTTCGTCGCCCACCAGATCGCAATCGCGATCACGAGCGCCAGCAGCATCAGCAGGTTGATGAGTGTTTCGACGTTGGCCTGGCTCATCGCGATGTATCCAGTTTCGACATCTTGTGAACGACGCTCAATCCCATCACGAGCGAAATCGCCGCACAGGTGAGCACTTTCTGACCCGTCGACGTGTCGAACAGCACCATCAGATAAGCGCGATTGAGCAGGAACATGCTGCCCAGAATGACGAACGGAACGGACGCGAGAATCTTCGTCGTGATGCGCGCCTCGCCGGTCAGCGCACGCGTCTTCTGGCGAATCTCACGGCGCTTGCGCACGATGCCCGCGAGGTTTTCGAGCGTCTCGCCAAGCTGTCCGCCGGTTTCGCGCTGAAGCAGCAGACATACGCAGAAGAACGAAAAATCGGCGATGCCGATGCGCGCGACCGCGACATTGAGCACTTCTTCGAGATCCAGGCCGACCTGGAGCGCATCGCCCATCTGCTTGAACTCGCTGCTGAGCGGCTCGGGACATTCGCTGGCTGCCGTGCCGATCACATGCGTCACCGGCACGCCCGCCCGCACTGCGCGCACGATCAGGTCGATCAGATCGGGGAAGCCATCGAGGAAGCGCCGCTTGAAGCGTTCGATGAGAAAGCGGTAAGCCTGCGTCGACGCGAACACGGGCAGCCCGATCAGCAACACGGGCGTCAGCATGGAAGGCAAGGGCAGAAAGCGCGCCATGGCGAGCGCGATGATCTCCGCGACGATGGCCGCGCCCAGCACCACGCGCAACCCGTTCGCGCCGGCCACCGTCTCGAGCCGAGCGATTCGCGGCGCAAACCAGAGGCTGAACGCGTTGTCGTTGCGGCTCAATGTATAGAGGTCCGAATGATCGTGACGTGCATCGTTCAGGCGCATGCCGTTCTGCGGAAACGCTGAGCGGATGCGCGCGCGGATGCGTGCGTCGGGCCGTTGATTGCGCATGTCCTGCAGCACGAGCGCCATGATGCCGAGCAGCAGCACGCCGGCAAACGCGCAGAACGTAATCAGGTCGACGGAGGTCATGGCCGCATCGCCTCCAGCAGCGCATCTTCGAGACCGTAGTAAGCGGCGCGCGTGGCAAACGAAGGCCGCACCGCCGCACATTCGTAGACGCCCTTGACTTCCTCGCTATAGGCGCTCGCGTCGTAGCGGAAGGTGAACAGGTCCTGCGTGATGATCACGTCGCCTTCCATGCCGACGAGTTCGGTGATGCGCGTCACGCGCCGCATGCCGTCGCGCATGCGTTCGATCTGCACGATCATATGCACCGCGCTTGCGATCTGGCGGCGGATGGACAGCAGCGGCAGGTTGCCGTTCGCCATCATCACCATGCTTTCCAGACGCGTGATGCCGTCGCGCGGCGTGTTCGCGTGGATGGTGGTCATCGAGCCGTCGTGACCGGTGTTCATCGCCTGAAGCACGTCGAAGGCTTCCGCGCCGCGCGTTTCACCGAGGATGATGCGGTCCGGGCGCATCCGCAGCGCGTTGCGCACGAGGTCGCGCTGCGTCACCGCGCCGAGTCCTTCCGCGTTCTCCGGGCGTGTTTCGAGGCTCACGACATGCGGCTGCACGAGTTGCAGTTCCGCCGCGTCTTCGATCGTCACCGTGCGTTCGCCATGTCCGATGAAGTGCGACAGCGCGTTCAGCAGCGTCGTCTTGCCTGAACCGGTGCCGCCCGACACGATGATGTTGAGCCGCGACGTGCTCGCGAGCTTGAGCACGGTCGCCATCGCGCTGGACATGTTGCCTTGCTGCGCCATGCGATGCAGCGTGATGTTGCGCTTCGAGAACTTGCGAATGGAGATGGATGCGCCGTGAATCGCGAGCGGCGGCAGTACGACGTTCACGCGGCTGCCATCGGCGAGACGCGCATCGACCATCGGGCTGCTTTCGTCGACGCGACGCCCCACGCCCGCCGCGATCCGCTGCGCCACGTTCACCACGTGATTGTTGTCGCGAAACTTGCAGTTCGTGAGTTCCAGCCGTCCGTGACGTTCGACGTAGACCTGATCGGGACCGTTGACGAGCACGTCGGTGATGGTGTCGTCCGCGAGCAGCGGTTCGATCGGCCCGAGCCCGAACATGTCGTTCAGCAGTTCGCCGACGATCTGCTGCTGCTCCGCGATGGTGATGTTCAGGCGCTCGCGTTCGGCCACGTCGAGCACGAGCGTCTCGACGCCCGGCTTCATCTGCTCGCGCGTCTTGCCCACCGCCGCAGACGGATTCATCGCGGCGAACACGCCGTTGCGAATGACTCTGAAGAGGTCCGAGCGCACCAGCACGTCGTTGCCTTCGGGCGCGGCGGGCCGCGCGGGCGGGGCGACGGGCACGGCATGAACCACCGGCGCGACGGCTTCTTCGTCCGCTTCCGGCGTTGAGCGCGAGGCCTGCTTCTGCCCGAACATCATCCTCTCCCGCGCTTGAGCTTCTGGAAGAAGGAACGTTCGGCGCTGACCTGCTGCCCGGTCAGGTCGCCACCGATGCGCGTGATCATCTGATTGAAGCCGTTTGCTGTTTTGTCCTTCGGCGCTTCGCCCAGATTTTCGGCGGTGGCGAGCGCCTTCGCCTCGAACGGGATTTCATACAGCACGGTGCGTCCGACTGCCGCCATGAAGTCGCCCGTCTGCACCTTGCCGCTCGTCGCGGCATTGGGGTTGTTCAGCAGGAGCGAGGTCGGCGGGTTGCTGTCGCGATCCTCGATGTGCCGCAACAGTCGAATGGTCGAACGCGTCGAGTGTACCGAGCGGTCCGCGACGAGATAGACGCGCGCCGCATGATCGAACGCTTCCTGTGCAAGCGGATCGTTCGGGTTGCTCACGTCGAGAATCACATAGTGGAAGCTGTCGCACAGCAGTTCGAGCACGCGCTGCAGCGCGCCTGCGGAAAAGGGCCGTGCCGCGGCAAGCTCCAGTTCCGCCGACAGCATGAACAGGCGCGTGCCCTTCGGGACGAGCGTGCGCTCGACGTATTGCGGATCGAGCCGGTGCACGTTCTGCAAGACATCGACGAGACCGTTGTTGGTCTGCAGGCCGAGCATCGAATTGGCGGCACTGCCATAGAGATTCAGATCGACATACGCGACCCGCCGATGGGTGTCCTCGGAAAGATGGCGCGCGACGTTGAGCGCGAACGTCGTTACGCCGACGCCGCCGCGTGAGCCGACGAAGGCGATCGTTTTGCCCGCCCGCGCGAGCATCACCGGACTGACCTTGCCTTCCGACACGCTGATCGTGCGCTTCAGCAATTCGACCGTTACCGGCTTGACGAGATAGTCGCGCACGCCGATCTTCAGCAGGCTGCGGAACAGGCCGACATCGTTGCGCTCGCCGAGTGCGACGACCTGCACCGACGGCTCGCACACTTCGGCGAGACGGCCGAGATCGGACAGCGGCATCACCGATTGCTGCAAGTCCACGAGCAGGAACAGCGGCGAGCGGTCGATCTTCGCGAGATAGGCGATCGCGTCGTCGACATTGCCGACTGCGACATGCGCATGCGGCATCGCCTGTTCGAGCACGAAGCTTTTGACGATCTGCTCGGTCTTGCGATCCGCGACGAACGCGATGAAGTCCGCGTTGCGCGCGCCGGACTTGCTCTTCGTGAAGGAAAACTCAGTGCTCATGGGTGTCTGCCTTGTCGTTCGTCACTTGCTGGTGCGTGAAGTCGACTTGTCGAGTTCGATCACCCGGCCGGTTTCATACCGGCGCACCGCGCTCGCCGCGACGGCCGCATCGGCGGGGCCGAGGGTGCGCGGCGCGACGAGGTCCTCGCCACGCGCGACTTGCGCCGCGAGATTGGTGTAGGTCGCGCATCCCCACTGCATGCTCGGCCGGCGAATGCCGGCGTCGGTCAGCAGCGACGGACGCGACAGGCTCGCGCAGTCGGGCGGCACGGCGGCCGTGCCGTCGAAGCCGATCACTGACGCTTCCGGCATGTTGCGTGGCGGCTTGAAGCAGCCGCTCGCGCTTACCGCGAACGCGCAGACGAGAAGGAGGGAGAGCAGTCGTGTGGGTTTCATGGCGGCCTCAGTACACATATCCGGCCGCGCCGACGAGACGCGGCTGACCGCTTTCCACGGCCCCGCCGTTCTTGCGCCGGAAGCCGTATTCGACGTCGCTCGACGGCGAAATCAGCGATTCCAGCGGCGAGCGCAGATTCGACGGATTCGTCGGCTCGACGAGATACGGCGTGACCATGATCACGAGTTCGGTCTTGTTGTTCAGATAGTTCGTCGACGAGAACAGCTTGCCAAGCACGGGAATGGAGCCGAGACCGGGCACTTGCGAAACGATGTCGCTGGTATTGCTCTGCAAGAGGCCGCCGATCGCAAAGCTCTGTCCGCTGCCAAGCTCGACGGTCGTATCCGCGCGACGCACCGACAGCCCCGGCACCGTCACGCCGCCGGTGGTGACGCTCGCGCTCGTGTCGATCTGACTGACTTCCGGACGCACCTTAAGGCTGATGCGGCGGTCGTTCAGCACGGTCGGCGTGAAATCGAGCTTGACGCCGAACTGCTTGAACTCGACCGTGATCGCGCCGTTCGTCTGCGACACGGGAATCGGGAATTCGCCGCCCGCGAGGAAGCTTGCCGTCTGACCGGACAGCGCGACGAGATTCGGCTCGGCGAGCACCGTGAGCAAACCTTCCTGATTCAGCGCATCGACGAGCGCTCGAATGTCGACGTTGTTGGTCCTGAAGCCGCCGAAGATCGAGAACGCATTGTTGGTCGGCAAGTTGACCGGATACGACACGCTGCCGTTCGAGCCGGTGATGGGATTGCTCAGGTTATAGATCGGGCGGCCGCTGAAGATGCCGCTATAGAAGTTGCCGACCGTGTTGCCCATCGCCTGCCAGTTGATGCCGAGTTGCTGCGTGACGTTGCGATCGACCTCGGTGATGCGTACGCGCAGTTGCACCTGCAACGGCCGGTCGATGGTCATGCGGTTGATCAGCACTTCCTTGTCCGCCAGATACGGCGTGACCGCCTGCACGATGGCGTCCGCATCGGCGGGCGTGGCGGCCTGGCCCGTCAGCAGCAGGGAGCCTTGTCCGGTGCTGACCTGCAGGTTCGTATTCGGGAAGCGGGCGGCGAGCGAGGCGCGCAGCGTCAGCATGTCGCGCGTGACGACGACCGTGCGTTGCACGATCGGCTTGTTGTTTGCGCCGAGCACGTAAAGCGTCGTCGTGCCGGTCTTCTTGCCGAGCACGAAAAGCGACTTGGGCGACGGCACCTGTACATCGGCGATGGCCGGATCGGCGATGAACACCGATACCGCCGGTTCACCGAACTGCAGCAGCGTGCCTTTGCCGGCATCGAGCGTGAGCGGGCCTTGCTGGCCCGCGTAGGCCGGCGGCGTCGCCCCGCGCACGATCGACGGTGCGGTGTAGGGCGGCGGCCGCACGGACTCCGCTGCCTGCGCGGCGCCCGCGGCGATGGCCGCGCACATCGGCAGGGCGGCGGCGAGCAGCCTTGCATCGGTACAGATCGAACTGAACTGCGTTTTCATGAACCTGAATCCTGGCGATGGCGCGCGAAAGGACGGTGACGCGGCGTCAACGTTCGGTGGGAAGGGCCGGCAGCGGCGGCGAAACGCCGGCGATACCGGTGACGCCCGCTTGCGCGCCGCCCGACGTGTCCGACTTCTCGGAGCCGCGATAAATGGTGACGGTGCGTGCGACGGCCGGCGCGTGCGGCGCGGCGTTCGCCGTCCCGGCCGGCGCCTGGCGGTTGCGCGGCAGATCGCGGACCGCGCGGGAAATGTCGCCGGCCCAGATTGGCTTGCGCTCGTCCGCCGTCGATGCCGCCGTCGCGGCCGGATCGCGCGTGACGGTGGCGAAGCTGCGCAGCGCGAGCGACAGGCTGCCGAGCCGCGCGGCGACCGCGACGACCTCGCCCATGTGCGGCGTGACTTCGAGCGTGACGGTGCGGGCGCGGGCGATGGCGGCGTCCTGGCCGTCGCTGTCGTTCTTCGGGCGCTTGATCTCCGAGCCGACCGCCAGCACGCGCACATGTTCGACCACCGTCTCGCTCGATACCGCGAGATCGGGCGAATCGGTGCGGCGCTCCATCTGTTGCGTCAGCAGCAGGTCCACGTAATCGCCCGGCTGGATCAGGCCCGCGTTGCCGGAGACGTCATCGACGGCGACGGACACCGCGCGCATTTCCGGCTTGAGCGTCGCGGCGAGAAAGCCGGGCGCGCCCGGGAGGATCACGTCGTCGGTGACGAGCACCGCGCCGCTCTCGACCGGATGGCGCAGCAGCGCGCCCTTGAGTTCGGGCGCTTTCGCATCGCCGGAAACGATCGCGTTCGGCGGCACCTGCGCCTTGTCGACCGGCTTCCACGAAAGATCCTCGTCGCGAAGCAGCAGCCCTTGCGGAAGGCGTGCCGCGCTCACGAGGACTTTCTCCGTCGTGGCGGCGGACTTGCCCGAATGCGATGCGCTGGCGATCACCACGCGCACGATCAGCGCGATCAGAAGCGCGCCGACGAGCAGCACCGCGAATTTGATGATGTTGGACATGAGGATGCCGTCCTATTGCGTCGAAAGAAGGCGCAGCACGGCGGGCAGCACGATCACCGCGCCGCCGCCGAACGCGAGCGCGACGCCGTACGGCACACCGCGCCGGGCGGAGAACATCGCCAGCGCGCGCAGCGGGACGAAGCGCTGCGACGGATTCATGTTGCGCGTGGCGAGGCTGACGAGCGAGACGAGCGTGCCGATCACGGAAACGAGCGTGAGCGTGGCGAGCGACAGGCCGAAGCCGACCCACAGAAAGATGACGGAGGCGAGTTTGGCATCGCCGCCGCCGAGGAGCCGCGCCGCGAACAGCAGCGCACAGACGAAGAAGACGATGACCGCGAGCACCAGATGCGCGATGAGGTCGTCGAGCGGCATGCCGGCGATGAGCGCATCGACGAAAAAGAGCGCGCCGATCGCGAGGACTATTTTCGTGGGCAGACGTCGTGCGCGCACGTCGATGACCGCGAGCCACAGGAGCCCGCAGACGGCGACAAGACGAATGACAACGGAAAGAGTCGGCACGATGGATCGCTGGGTGATGGGCAATACGGAGAACGGCAAGGTGGAGATCCGGCGATGCGCTGCGCGGATCTCCGGGTGCATCGCCGGCGATTAAGACGGTTTCGCGTTGGTGATTGCAGTGGTGATGCCGCTCCACAGGCCGCTGATCGCGGTCGTGAAACTACTGCCGGCCGCGACCAGCGCGATCACGACGATGCCAGCCAGGATGGCGTATTCCATCGCGCTGACGCCGCGTTCGTCGCGCACGAACGCCTTCAAGAACTTTTGCATGGTTGCTTCCTTTTCAAAGGGAGGAGAGAACGACTTCAAGCGCTGCAGGGGATTGCTTACCGGTTGAAGCTTATCCACCACCGCCGAGAGGCAATTCATCGAACAGCAGGCAGAACCGCGCCTATATCGAGAACGTTTGGCGGTGGGGTGGATAGGAGCTTTATCGGCAGAAACGCGGTCGTCTTGAGCGGGGTTAATGGCTACCGCTACGCATCGAAGAAGACTTGATTTCAGCGCGTTACAAGGAACGCGCGAAACCGAAGCGCGCAATCGTTTGCGCGTCTTGCGATTGCGTTCGGCGCGGTGCTTCTCTACCTGGCAGACAAGGCACGCCCGTTGCTCAAAGGGCGATACGACTCACTTCGAAAGGAGCACCGACATGCCGGAGAAAAAAACCGTCGAGCGCGCAAAGAAAGCGAAGCGCGAAGGGAAGTCCTCGAGCACGCAGGCGGGCGCGTTCGTGAAGGAGCAGATCGATCATGTCCGCGAGGGCAAGCATGGCGCGAAGTCGGCAAAGCAGGCGATCGCCATCGGCTTGTCCGAAGCGCGGCGCTCGGGCGTCAAGCTGAAGGCGCCGAAGGAGGGCGAGGCGTCGGAAGGCACGCGCAAGAAGGCCGCGCAGGATACGAAGGCCGCGCATCGAAAGACGAAGAGCCCGAGCACCGAATCGAAGGCGAAGCGCTCGGAGACGTCCACGCGCGTGCTGAAGCGCGAAAGCACGAAGGCGGCGTCGCACAAGTCGCTGTCGAAGCAGGCGCATGCCAGCGCGAGCCGGCGTTCGGCCGCCGATCGTTCGGCGTCCGCAAAGAAGGGCTGGGCGACGCGTCGCGCGCACGCGGCGGGCAAGAAGTCCGCGTCGAGTTCGCGGCACGCGTCGCGGTGATGAAGCGTTGACGAAGCGTTAGAAAAGCGGGACTCGCGCGAGTCCCGCTGTTCGCTTAGCGCGGATCGCTCACCGTCTGGTTCAGCGTCTGCCCCGCGATCACCGTGTTGACGAGCTTGATGTCGTGCACGTTGTACGCGTAGATCGGTCCCGGCGATGCCGCCGTCGCCGGGCCTGCTGCAACGGGTGTGCCGAAGTCGCAATTGGTGATGGTCACGCCGGTGATCGCCGGAATCGCGGGCGTGGGCGGCGCGCCGTTGTAGTCGAACGCGACCGGCCCTTGCGCGACGATCGCCTGAAAGCACGATCCCGTCTTGCCGCCGAGCGTCACGTTGCTCGCCTTCACGTTCGAGATATTGACGTTCTGCACCAGCGCCGGCCGTGTGCGGATCGCATCTTTCGACGGCTGATAATCGCAATCGAACGTGATGATTCCGCCTTGCGCCGCCGACGGGTTCGCCGCCGTCGCCGTCACGACGCCGAGCGGAACGGTCGAATTGATCGGACTGCCCGCGAGCAGACTGCTGCCGTAGCCGGAAGGCGTGAGGCTCACGCCGTTCGGCAGTGTCACGTTGTCGACATAGAAGTCCTTCACAAAGCCGCCGCGATTCATGTTCGTCTTCACGCGGATCGCGATGTTGAGCGAATTCGTCGCCCAGAACTGATTCAGCATTTGCAGGTTGCGCGCGTAAATCTTCTGCACGCCGCCGCCCATCTCGCTACCGAGCGTGATGCCCCCGTGGCCGCTGTTCATCGTGCAGTTCTGAATCACGTGATTCTGCGCGGCGCCGTATTGCGTATCGAGATCCTTGCCCGACTTGATCGCGATGCAATCGTCGCCCGTGTTGAACGTGACGTTCTCGCAGAGCACCATGTCGCAGGCGTCCGGGTCGAAGCCGTCGTTGTTCGGACCGATGCTGTCGACCGTGACGCTGCGGATCACGACGTTGGTGCAGTCGGTCGGGTGGTGCTGCCAGAACGGCGTGTTGATCGTGCGATAGCCCTCCATCAGCACGTCGGTGCAGCCGATGAATTCCACCATGCATGGCCGCAGATAATGCCCGATGCCGAAGATGCGCTTCTCGATCGCGACGCCGGCTTCCGACAGCGCGGGCAGGTAGTTCTGGTCCTGCTGCCACGGTGTCGCCGGGTCGGTGAGTTTGGCGTAGAGCGAATCGGCGATGCCGGGCGCGGCCGTTTTCAGGTCGACGTTATTCGGATTGGCGAATGCCTGCGAGGGCGTCGACGATCCCGCGAAGCCGTATGCGCCGCTGTTGCCTTTCCACGTCCACCAGCACGTCGCGGTGTTGCCGCTGCCCGCGAACGGCGTCATCGCCTGGCCGTTCAGCACGGAGGTATCGCCTTCGCCGGTGATCGCGATATTGGTCTGATTGCGCGCGTAGACCGGCGGGCCGTAGTTGAGGCAATCGTTTGCCTGCCAGCGGCTATAAAACAGCTTGCCGTTCGCGCCGCAGTCGATCGGGCCGTCTTTCGCGAAGTCCGCCGGGTTCTGACTGAAGAAGATTTCGCAGTTCGCGCTCAGATGGAAGTCGACGTTCGACAGCAGCACGATCGGCCCCGCGCAATACCAGTTGCCCGTCGGCACGACGACACGCCCGCCGCCCGCCGCGCTGCACGCCGCGATGGCCGCGAGAAAGGCGGGCCGCGAATCGAAGGAGCCGGGCGCGTGCGTCTGGTCCGCGCCGGTGCTGAGCGGCGACTTGGACGGATCGGTGTACGGGTTCGCCGCCGCGACGACCGCGCACGGCTTCGCGCCGTAGTCGGTGACGAGGAACTGGCGGCCCGGCACCATCGACGTCGACACCTTCTTCAACGCGTTGACGATCTGCGTCGCGGAACCGGACGAGCCCCAGATGGGATCGGCGGCGGTGGCCGGGGTCCCGGAATCGTCGTGGCCGCCGCAGCCGGCGAGGACGCCCAGGCTGCCGAGTCCGCCGATCAGCGGCGCGCTCGCCGATAAGCCGGCGAATTTCAGGATGCTGCGGCGTCGGGGCGAGGTGAGAGTGGGATTGCGGTCCTTCATGCGTGTCTCCATTCCGGTTTGGCCGGATATATCGTCGGGATTTAGCTGACGTCGTACGACTATGCACCGCGTTTCGGCGATGAGTCAGGAAACCGTTTACCTGCAAGGACGATACCGGGCGGTTCCCGCAAGCGTCAAGGCTCGGCCGACATGCTTCGGCTCGGGACTTACCCCTAAGCAACTTATACGATGTCAGCCGTCCATAGGGCGCAGGGCGGCGCACGTCTGAACGGCCATCGACCTAAAATGAACGGTCTCGTGTGCCTGAACGGAGCCGCCATGCTCGAATTCGACCGCCGCGCCGAAACGCCGACGCTGAACATCGCCTATGCCGACACCGGCCCCGCCGATG
Source organism: Caballeronia grimmiae (assembly GCF_000698555.1). GTDB lineage: Bacteria > Pseudomonadota > Gammaproteobacteria > Burkholderiales > Burkholderiaceae > Caballeronia > Caballeronia grimmiae. The sequence continues at coordinate 30,386 of NZ_JFHE01000036.1, forward strand.
GGCCCGCTGTCATCCTGCTGCATGGCTGGCCCGACGCGGCGCGGGCGTGGACGGCGGTCGCGGCGCGATTGAACGCCGAGGGCTTTCGCACCGTCGTGCCGGAGTTGCGCGGCGCGGGCGGCACGCGGTTTCTGCGCGATGCCGCCGTGCGCGATGGCTCCGGCGTGGCGCTTGCCAACGACGCCGTCGAACTGGCGGACGCGCTCGGCATCGGGCGATTCGATATCGTCGGCCACGACTGGGGGGCGCGCGCCGCGTACACGGTCGCCGCGCTGTTTCCCGAGCGCGTGCGGCGCATGGCCGCGATTGCGCTCGCGTTCCAGCCGCGCGGCGAGTTCACGCTGCCGCCGGACTTCGGGCAGGCGCGGCGCTTCTGGTATCAGTGGTTCATGTCGCTCGATGACGGGCCGGCCGCCGTCGCCGCCGATCCCGAGGGCTTCGCGCGTATCCAGTGGGACACGTGGTCGCCGCCCGGCTGGTTCGACGAAGCCGAGTTCGCCGCGACCGCCCGCGCGTTCGACAACCCCGACTGGGTGGCGGTCACGCTCAACGCCTATCGGCGGCGCTGGCGCAGCGATCAGCCATCGGATGCGGCGCTCGAGCCGCTGCATGAACGCCTGCGCGGGATCGAGCGGATCGGCGTGCCCGCGCTGATGATCCAGGGCGGCGCGGATACCTGCGACGATCCGTCGATGTCCGAGGGCAAGGACGCGTGCTTCACGGCCGGTTACCGGCGCGTGGTGATTGACGGCGCGGGGCATTTCCCGCCGCGCGAAGCGCCCGATGCGGTGGCGGACGCCCTCATGGCGCACCTCCGCTGACGCCGACCGGGCGAGCTACTTGCAAAGGCACAAGCGCACACTTCTGGCGCGTCTGGCGACACATACTGTATAGGTGTACAGTACTGTTCGCTGCGGCAGGCGCGCGCTGCCGAACACTTGTGCGCGCCGCCCACGGCTGTCGACCGACGCGCGAGAGCCGTCCATCACCTTGAACCGGTTGAAAAATTGGCATCGAACAACGCAATCCGCATTCGCGGCGCCCGTCAACATAACCTCAAGAATCTCGACCTCGACCTGCACACCGGCCAGATGACCGTTGTGACGGGTCCGTCCGGGTCGGGAAAATCGAGCCTCGTCTTCGATACGCTCTACGCCGAAGGCCAGCGCCGCTACGTCGAAACGTTCAGCGCGTACGCGCGCCAGTTTCTCGACCGCATGGACCGCCCGCAGGTGGATCGTGTGGACGGCGTGCCGCCCGCCATCGCCATCGACCAGACGAATCCGGTGCGCAGCTCGCGCTCGACCGTCGGCACGATGACCGAGCTCAACGATCACCTGAAGCTCTTCTACGCACGCGCCGCCGAACTGTTCGACAAAAAGACCGCGCATCTCGTACGGCACGACACGCCCGAGACGATCTATGCCGAGCTGCTCGAACGCACGCGCGCCGGCGATCCGCGTCTCGCGATCACGTTTCCCGTCGAATTGCCCGACGCCACGAGCGACGACGAAATCGCGCAATGGCTCTCCGCGAGCGGCTATACGCGCGTGCAGGCGAAACGCCACGTAGAGACGGACGCGGGCGCGCGGCAGGTGCTCGATGTCGTCGCGGACCGGTTCCGTCTGCAGAACACGGAGCGCTCGCGTGCGCTGGAGGCCATCGAGGGCGCGTTGTTGCGCGGCACCGGACGCGTGAATGTCTACGTGTTGAACGAAGAGGGCGAGCCGCACATCTGGCGCTTTTCGACCGGCCTGCATAGCCCCGAAAGCGACCTGCGTTATGCCGATCCCCAACCGGCGCTGTTCTCGTTCAACTCGGCGTATGGCGCGTGTGAAACGTGCCGCGGTTTCGGGCGCGTGATCGGCGTCGATTACGGCCTCGTCATTCCGGACGACAAGAAGACGCTGCGCGAAGGCGCGGTCAAGACGCTGCAAACACCCGCGTGGAAAGAGAATCAGGACGACCTGGTGAAATACGGCGCGAAGGCGGGCATCCGCCTCGGCGTGCCGTGGAACGAATTGACGCAGAAAGAACGCGACTGGGTCATCAAAGGTTCGCCCGACTGGACCGGCAAGTGGCAAAGCCAGTGGTACGGCGTGCAGCGCTTCTTCGACTATCTGGAGTCGAAGGCGTACAAGATGCACATTCGCGTGCTGCTGTCGAAGTACCGCAGCTATACGACGTGCCCCGCGTGCGCCGGTGCGCGTCTCAAGACCGAATCGCTGCTGTGGCGTCTCGGCACGAAGGAACAGGCCGATGCCGTCCTCGCGCCCGCCGATCGTTTCCTGCCCAACGGCGTCGACTGGACGCGCGATCAGCTCGAAGCATTGCCGGGCCTGACCGTGCACGATCTGATGCTGATGCCGATCGAGCGCATCCGCCGTTTCTTCGACTCCCTGACGCTGCCTTCGACCTTGCTCGACGAAGCGCTGAAGCTGCTGCACGCCGAAGTGCGGACGCGCCTCAAGTATCTGTGCGACGTGGGCCTCGGCTATCTGACGCTCGATCGCCAGAGCCGCACGCTGTCGGGCGGCGAAGTGCAGCGCATCAACCTCACGACCGCGCTCGGCACGTCGCTCGTGAATACGCTGTTCGTGCTCGATGAGCCGAGCATCGGGCTGCATCCGCGCGACCTGAACCGCATCGTCGAGGCGATGCATCGTCTGCGCGATGCGGGCAATACGCTCGTCGTCGTCGAGCACGATCCTTCGGTGATGCTCGCCGCCGATCGTCTCATCGACATGGGGCCGGGGCCGGGCGAGCGCGGCGGGGAGATCGTCTACGACGGCACGCCCGCCGACATTCAAGCCAGCGACACGCTCACCGGCGCGTATCTCGGCGGCCGCAAGCAGGTCGCGCACGCGGCGAACTGGACGCGCCGCGTGGTCGATGCGAACACGCCGCGCCTCGTGCTCGAAGGCGCGAGCGATCACAACCTGCAGGACGTGTCGGTCGAGATTCCGTTGCAGCGTCTCGTCTGCGTGACGGGCGTATCGGGTTCGGGCAAGTCGACGCTGATTCAGGACGTGCTCGCGCCCGCGCTGATGCGCCACTTCGGCAAGGCGACGGAAGCGCCCGGCGCGTTCCGTGCGCTGAAGGGCGCGGAGCAACTGGACGACGTGGTGTTCGTCGATCAATCGCCGATCGGCCGCACGGCGCGCTCGAACCCGGCGAGCTACGTCGGCGCGTTCGATGAAATCCGCAAGCTTTTCGCGAAGGCACCGCTTGCCGCGCAGCGCGGTTATGGCGCGAGCATGTTCAGCTTCAATTCGGGCGATGGCCGTTGCCCGACGTGCGGCGGCTCGGGCTTCGAGCACGTCGAAATGCAGTTCCTGAGCGATGTCTATCTCCGCTGCCCCGATTGCGACGGCCGGCGTTATCGCGCCGAAATTCTCGATGTGAAGATCGAGCGCGGCGGCCGTGAACTGAGCATCGCGGACGTGCTGGAGCTGACCGTCAGCGAAGCGGTGTCGCTATTTGCTTCGGATAGCGAAGTATTGCGCGTGTTACAGCCTATCGTCGACGTGGGCCTCGAATATGTGAAGCTCGGTCAGCCGGTGCCGACGCTGTCGGGCGGCGAAGCGCAGCGTCTGAAGCTCGCGGGTTTTCTGGCGGAGACCGCATCGCCGAATCAGAAGGACCGGCTTTTCATGTTCGACGAGCCGACGACGGGCCTTCACTTCGACGACATCGCCAAGCTCATGCAAGCGTTGCGCCGTCTGCTGGAACGCGGTCATTCGCTGATCGTCATCGAGCACAATCTCGACGTAATTCGCGCCGCGGACTGGATCATCGATCTCGGTCCCGAAGGCGGCGACGGCGGCGGGCAAGTGGTGTGCGTCGGCACGCCCGACGAGGTGGCCGGCTGCGAAGCGTCGCACACGGGCCGCGCGTTGCTCGATTACGAAGAAGCGATGCAGCCGGGCGCGGCGGAAAAGCGCGCGGGCGTGCCGCTGCAGCTCGCGGCGGAAGTGGCGAGCGCACGGCGCGCGCTGCAGGGCGAGGGCGTCGTGCGGATCGTCAATGCGCGCGAGCACAACCTCAAATCGCTCGATGTGGATATTCCGCACAACAAGTTCAACGTGGTGACGGGCGTGTCCGGCTCGGGCAAGTCGACGCTCGCGTTCGACATCCTCTTTCACGAAGGCCAGCGCCGTTATCTGGAATCGCTGAACGCGTATGCACGTTCCATCGTGCAGCCGGCGGGTCGGCCCGAAGTCGATGCGGTCTACGGCATTCCGCCGACCGTCGCGATCGAGCAGCGCCTGTCGCGCGGCGGGCGCAAAAGCACGGTGGCGACGACATCGGAAGTCTGGCACTTCCTGCGTCTGCTGTATGTGAAGCTCGGCATCCAGCACTGCGTCAACGATGGCACGCCGGTGCAGGCGCAAAGCGCGGAGTCCATCGCGGCGCAGATTCTTCGCGATTTCAAGGGGCAGCATGTCGGGCTGCTCGCGCCGCTCGTCGTGAATCGCAAGGGTGTCTATACCGATCTCGCGAAGTGGGCGAAGGCGCGCGGCAATACGCATTTGCGGGTGGACGGCGAGTTTCATCCGGTCGATCCGTGGCCGAAGCTGGATCGCTTCCGCGAACATACGATCGAACTGCCGGTGGCGGACCTCGTCGTATCGGCGGACAACGAGGCGGAACTGCGGCGCATGCTCGAAGACGCGCTCGAAGTCGGCAAGGGCGTGATGCACCTGTGCGCGCCGCTCCACGAACTGCACGGCGCGTTGTCGAACGGCAAGCGGCGCGGCAGCGAAGAAACGATCGTGTTCTCGACGAAGCGCGCCTGTCCCACGTGCGGCACGAGCTATCCCGAACTCGACCCGCGCATGTTCTCGTACAACAGCAAGCACGGCTGGTGTAACACGTGCGTCGGCACCGGCGTCAAGCTCACGCGCGAGCAGCGCGCCGCCTTCGACGATACCGTCTTCGCGCAGGACGATCGGGGCCGCGAGCAGAGCATCGGTTCGGTGGATCAGGAGCCGGACGATATCGTCGATCAGCCGTGCGCCGAATGCGAAGGCACGCGCCTGAACGATGTCGCGCGGGCCGTGACGTTCGGCAATTATCCGATCACCGAAGTGGGGCGCTGGACGGTCACGGACACGCGCGAATGGATTGCGGGCCTCAAGCTGACGGGTCGCGACGCGGACATCTCGCGCGACGTCGTCAGCGAAATCGAAGGGCGCCTGCAGTTTCTGGAAGAAGTCGGGCTCGGCTATCTGAGTCTCGATCGCGCGGCGCCTACGCTCTCGGGCGGCGAAGCACAGCGCATCCGGCTGGCCGCGCAGTTGGGCAGCAATCTGCAGGGCGTGTGCTACGTGCTCGATGAACCGACCATCGGTCTGCATCCGCGCGACAACCTGATCCTGCTGTCCGCACTGAAAAAGCTCAACGACAAGGGCAACACGCTCGTCGTCGTCGAGCATGACGAGGACACGATCCGCCGCGCGGACCACATCATCGACATCGGGCCGGGCGCGGGCAAGCGCGGCGGCACGGTCGTCGCGCAGGGCAGCGTGACGGACCTCGCGGCGCACAAGGCGTCGCTGACCGGGCAGATGCTGGCGAACCCGATCGTGCATCCGCTGCAGCCGCGCCGGGACGTGCGCGCCGGGTCGGGCAAGCGTGCCGCCGTGCCGGAACAGTGGCTCACGGTCGAGAATGCGACGCTGCACAACCTGCGCAACGTGACGGCGAGCGTGCCGCTCAACCGGCTCGTCGCGATCACGGGCGTGTCGGGATCGGGCAAGTCGACGCTCGCCCGCGACGTGCTGATGACCAATCTGCTCGATGCCGTCGGCCGTTCGGCGCTGTCGTCGCCGGCCGAGCGCCGCGCGCGCAAAACGGCGCAGGCGGCGCAGGGCAAGCCCGCCGCGAAGTCGCGCTCGAGCGTGCTCGCGCGGGAAGCGCCGCGTCCGAAGTTCGATGTCGTCCACACATGGCATGGCTGTTCGGGCGTCACCGGTTTCGAGGCGATCGACCGCGTGCTGGAAGTCGATCAGACGCCGATCGGCAAGACGCCGCGTTCGTGCCCGGCGACGTACATCGGCATGTGGGACACCATCCGCAAGCTGTTCGCCGACACGCTCGAAGCCCGCGCGCGCGGCTACAAGCCGTCGCGTTTCTCGTTCAATACCGGCGATGGCCGTTGCCCCGCCTGCGAAGGCCAGGGCGTGCGGACGATTGCGATGAACTTCCTGCCGGACGTCAAGGTGCCGTGCGACGTCTGTCACGGCCAGCGCTTCAATCCCGAAACGCTCGCGGTGACGTGGCGCGGCAAGAACATCGGCGAAGTGCTGACGATGGAGATCGACGAAGCCGTCGAGTTCTTCTCGTCGATGCCGAGCATCGGGCATCCGCTGCAACTGATGAAGGACGTGGGCCTCGGTTATCTGACGCTCGGCCAGCCGTCGCCGACGCTGTCAGGCGGCGAGGCGCAGCGCATCAAGCTCGTCACCGAGTTGTCGAAGGTGCGCGACGACATCACGCGGCGCGGCCAGAAGCCGCCGCACACGCTGTACGTGCTCGACGAACCGACGGTCGGCCTGCACATGGCGGACGTCGCGAAGCTGATTCGCGTGCTGCACCGGCTGGTGGACGGCGGGCATAGCGTGATCGTCATCGAGCACGATCTCGATGTGATCGCCGAAGCCGACTGGGTGCTCGACCTCGGGCCGGAGGGCGGCGTGAACGGCGGGACCATCGTCGCGGCGGCGGACCCGGAGACGCTCGCGAGCCATCCGCGCAGTCACACGGGCACGGCGCTGCGGCCGGTGCTCGGGCGCACGCAGCGCGCGGAAGACGCGGCGTGAAGGACGGCGCCGCGTTCGTCGCGTCGATCCGCGCTGTTGGCGTTGCAGCGGCGGCATTGATATGCTGGCGCCCTTCCCACCACTCGCGATGACGACTCGATGGACACGCAGGATAAAGCCGTAGCCCTGAAACGAATGAAGTGGTTCGCCGCCGGCTTGCTGGTCGCGGCGGGCGCGTTGTTCGCGCTCGCCAAGAGCCAGCACGATGCGGGCGCGTGGGCGTGGGTATCGGCGTTTGCGGAAGCCGCGATGGTCGGCGCGCTCGCGGACTGGTTCGCCGTCGTCGCGCTGTTTCGGCATCCGCTCGGCGTGCCGGTTCCGCACACGGCCATCCTGCCCGCCAACAAGGCGCGCGTGGCCGACAACCTCGCCGCGTTCGTGCGCGACCGCTTCCTCGGCACCGATGCGCTCGTCGAGCGCGTCAACGCGTTCGATCCGGCGAGCCGTCTGTCCGCGTGGCTCGCGGAGCCTAAGAACGCCGACCTGCTCGGCAGAAAAGCCGTCACGGCGGTCGGCCAGTTGCTGTCGTTCGTCGACGACGAGCGCGTCAAGGCGACGCTTCACGAAGCCATCCGCCGCCGGGCCGAGGCCTTCGATCTGTCCGCTGCGGCGGGCAATCTGCTGTCCACGCTGACCGCCGACCGCCGTCATCAGTTGCTGCTGGACGAGGGTCTCAAGCAGATGGCCGCGTGGCTCGACAAGCCCGAGGTGCAGGAGATGCTGGCGGCGCGCATCGTCGCGGTCGCGGGGGAGGAGTATCCGAAGCTCGTCGGCATGCTCGGTTTCGTCGGGCTGGACGCCGCCGACCTCGGCAACAAGTTCGCGGCGGGCCTCGTGCGCGGCGCGAATCAATGGCTGCACGACGTGACGAGCGACCCGGAGCACGAGCGCCGCAAGGCCTTCGACGCCGCCGTGGAACGCTTCGTCGAACGCCTGAAGTCGGACCCGGCGTTCAAGGAGCGCATCGACCTGCACAAGCGCGAGTGGCTCGACAAGCCCGAGTTGCGCGGCTATGTCGATGGCCTGTGGGACGAATTCACCGCATGGCTCGGCGCGGATCTGCAGCGCGCCGATTCCGCGCTGCATGTGAAAGTGGTTCAGGTGGCGTCCGGCTTCGCCCAATCGCTGGGCGGCGACCCCGCGCTGCGCGAGTCGATCAACGAGCATATGCGCGATGCATTGAAGGCGCTCGCGCCCGAGTTGCGCGAAGGCATCGCGAAGCACATCGCCGCGACCGTCAAGCAATGGGACGACGCGACGCTCGTGCGCGACGTCGAGCTGAACATCGGCCGCGATCTGCAGTTCATCCGCGTGAACGGCACGCTGGTGGGCGGCGCGGTCGGCTTGCTCATTCACGCGGTGACGCTTCTAAGCACCTGATCAGCGTGCGGTCAGCGTCGGATCAGCGTGCGGTCACGGCCGCTCGACCATCACGCTTCCCGCGCCATACGGCATGTTCTCGGCGCTGCTGCCGTGGACCGTGACGGTCAGTCCCGACGTCAGCGCGACGGTCAGCAGCTCGCCGCGCGCCGGTTCGGTGTGCGCGAGCGGCGGCACGCACCACTCGTTGCCGTCAGGCGTCTGGAGCACATAGACGGCGCCCGCACCGAGCAGGTCCGAGTCGATCACTCTGATGATGTTCCCCGTCTCGCTCGTTGCGAAACGCGTGGCGCCGCAATGGAAGGTCGGGCTGCCCGCACGCGGCAGGCCGATCGCGACGCCGGTGATCGTCGAAGCGTCGTCGGCGCAGATGCTCACCGGCAGGCTCTTCGCCAGCGCGGACATCAGCATCTGATGCCGGCTCGGGTGATCCACGGTGTTCATCTGCGCGCAGTAGTGAGCGCCATCGGCGGTACGCAGCACGTAGCGGATATTGTCGAGCGAATCGGAATCGATGATGCGCACGAGCATGCCGCTGCGTGTCTCCGTCAGCTTGGCCCCGAAGAGCACGAGCGACGGCGCGGCGGGCGCACTCAGCGCGCCGACCGCGATGCCGGTGACGTAGTGCTCCTTGTCCCCGTTGACCGTGACCGGCAAGCCCGTCTTGAGCCCGAGCAACAGCAGGTTGTTTCGGTTCGCGTGCTCCTGCCGGTCGATCTGTGCGTGATAGCGCGTGCCGTCCGGCGTTTTGACGATGACGATCAGCGTGTCGGACACTTCCTTGTCCGTGATTTCGTCGATGACGCCGGAGCGCGGCGTGCTCGCGATGAAGGCGGGCGCGGCGCTCAGGTGCGGCCCGAACGCCTTCGATCCGACCGATAGCGCCGTGAGGTAGTAGTCGGCGTCGCCGGCCACGGTGACGGGAAGGCTCGCCCTGAATGCCGCGATCAGCAACGCGTTGCGATAGCCGTGCGCACGCGGGCGAATCTGCGCGCAATGGTGCGAGCCGTCCGTGCTGCGCACGATGTACGCCATGCTCGCGAGCGTATCGGCATCTTCGATCTGAGCGATGCCTCCCGTCCTGACGTCCTCTAGCAGGCGCCAGGTGGCGTCAATGGAAGGAAGTCGCGGAGCGCCGGGCAGTGCGGCCGAAATGTCGGTGATATTGTGGCTCGCGTCTCCGGTCATCGTGACGGAAAGCCCGGATTCGAATGCCATCAGCAGAACCGAATTACGATCGGGGTATTCCCGATAATCGAGTTGCGCATAATATAGCGATTCACTCTCGGTTTTAAGTACGTAAATAACATTATCGGGCGATACCGATTGAATGACGCGAATAATGACGCCGGTTCGGGTGTCAGTCAGGAAATAATCCGCGGACGCCTGCGATGGCGTACTCATTGTGGGCTTGATTCTCATCGCGCTCTACTTCTGTGCTGCTGCGGTTCTTGATTGGCGTCGGTGCCAGGTCGACGCGGTATGGCGGCGCTGCCGGATTCATTCACCCAGCGGCGCGGCCACCGGATTATATTTAAACCGCTATCTTTACGATATCGGTTAGAAAAAATTATGCGCCGTTGATCGCCGGTTGAATTGTCATTTTTTGATTAAGAGCAATCTCAGATAAAATAAGAAATATCCTATTCGTAGATTAAAGACCCTCGACTTTTAAATGGGGCGCGCGGTTTTTATCTACTTCCGCATTTCGCAATTCGCATCAGGGAACCCGCGGTCATGCAGACAAGCCGCAGTCGCGCGAGAATGCGATTTCGTGCGCGCCGCCGCCGCCCACACGCACAATCGATCCGCCATGCCGAATACGAACATCGAACTCATCGAGCGTTTCTACCGCGCTTTCGGGAACGTCGACGCCGACGCGATGGCCGCCTGCTACGCACCCGACGTCCGTTTCGAAGACCCTGCCTTCGGCGTGCTGTTCGGCCGTGAAGCGGGCGACATGTGGCGCATGCTGCTGCATCGCGCGCGCGACTTCGCATTGAGCGTCGACGGCATCGAGGCGCTCGGGCAAACCGCGAACGCGACCGCCGTCGTCCGCTACACGTACTCGGCGACGGGCCGGCCTGTCGTCAACGAGATACGCACGCGCTTCACGATTCGCGACGGACTCATCTTCGAACAGACGGACGCCTTCGATCTCTGGCGCTGGAGCCGTCAGGCGCTCGGTCCCGCCGGCTGGTGCTTCGGCTGGACGCCGCGCATGCAGCAGGCCATTCGCCGCAAGGCGCGCCGCGCGCTCGCGGACTATCGCAAGGAGGTGTCGGCATGACGGCGCTCGACCCGGCGCGCTTCGAAGACGAATGGCTCGAAGCGGACGCGCATGGCGGCTTTGCATCGGGGACCGTGGGCACCGCGCGCACGCGTCGCTATCACGCGCTCCTGCTTACGGCGACGCAGCCGCCCGCCGGCCGCGTCGTGCTCGTCAACGGCGTGGAGGCGTGGCTCGATGTCGACGGCGCACGCGTTCCGCTGACCATGCAGCGTTACGCGCCGGACGTGCTGTATCCGGACGCATCGGCGTATCTCGATTCCTTCGATACATCGCCGTGGCCGACGTGGCGTTATCGCATCGGCGAGAACGTGATGGCCATAGCGGAAGTGTTCGTCGCGAAGGAGAGCGGCGAGACCGTGCTGCGCTGGCGTCTCGAAGGCCCGGCGACCCGAGCGGCGCTGCACGTGCGCCCGTTGTTGTCCGGGCGCGATTACCACGCGCTGCATCGCGAGAACGCGTCGTTCAATTTCGATGCGAGCGTCGATGGCGAGCGCGTGCACTGGCGGCCCTATGGCGACCTGCCTGCCATCGGCGCGACGAGCAATGGCGCATACGAACACGAGCCGGACTGGTATCGCAACTTCCTGTATGTGCGCGAACGGGAGCGCGGGCTCGACGATATCGAAGACCTTGCGACGCCCGGCGTCCTTCACTTCGATCTCGCGGGCGGCGAAGCGGTGCTGATTTTGCACGCCGATGCCGCCGACGATCCGCCGCGCGAACGCGATGCGCTCGCGCTTGCAGCGCAACTCGACGCGCGTGAGCGCGAGCGCCGCGCCGCATTTGGCTCGCGGCTCGCGCGCTCGGCCGACGCCTATGTCGTTGCGCGCAAGCACGGGCGCACGATCATCGCGGGCTTTCCGTGGTTCACCGACTGGGGCCGCGACACGTTCATCTCGATGCGCGGCCTGCTGCTCGCTTCGGGACGTCATCAGGATGCCGAATCGATTCTGCTCGAATGGACCGATACGCTCTCGGAGGGCATGCTGCCTAACCGCTTCCCCGATAGCGGCGGCCTGCCCGAATACAACTCCGTCGATGCGTCGCTGTGGTTCGTGGTCGCGGTCCACGACTATCTCGCGACCGGCCATGCGCCCGCCGCGACCACGACGCGCCTGCAACGCACCGTCGATGCAATTCTGGAAGGCTATACGCGCGGCACGCGCTTCAACATCGCCGCGGACGACGACGGTCTCCTGCGTGCAGGCGTTCCCGGCGTGCAACTCACGTGGATGGACGCGAAGGCGGGCGACTGGGTCGTGACGCCGCGCATCGGCAAGCCGGTCGAAGTGCAGGCGCTGTGGATCAACGCGCTGTCGATCGCGTCGGCGTGGAACGCGCGCTGGCAGCCGATGCGCGATCGCGCGCAGCAGGCGTTCCAGGCGCGCTTCGTGGACCCGCAGACGCACGCGCTTTACGATGTCGTCGATGCCGATCACGAGCCGGGCAAACTCGATCGCTCGATCCGTCCGAATCAGATTTTCGCGGTCGGCGGTTTGCCGAATGTCGTCGTCGATGACGAGACCGCGCGTGCGGTTATCGCGCAGGTCGAAGCGCACTTGCTGACGCCGCTCGGGCTGCGCACGCTCGCGCCATCGGACCCGGCGTATCGCTCGCGTTATGCGGGCGGCTTGCTGGATCGCGATGGCGCTTATCACCAGGGCACCGCGTGGCCGTGGCTCATGGGCCCGTTCGTCGAAGCGTGGCTGCGCGTGCACGGCGCAGCGGGCGTGCGCGAGCGCTTTCTCGCGCCGCTTCACGCGCATCTCGAACATTACGGCATCGGCCATATCAGCGAAGTCGCGGACGGCGAAGCGCCGCATATGCCCGGCGGCGCGCCGTTTCAGGCGTGGTCGCTCGCGGAGCTGATGCGCGTCGAGAAGCTGATCGATGGCGCATGATGCATCGTTTGTGCGGGCGCTCGTCGAATCGCGTTAAATTGGGCGTCTTTGACAATCACCCATAGCCGCACCGAGGAACTCTCATGCCGAAGCCGCGCACCGTCAACCAGATTCATACCGTCGAAGGCTCGCGGCTGCATGGCGGCGACTGCCCGCGCTGGCAACGCTGGGGGCCGTACCTGAGCGAGCGCCAGTGGGGCACGGTGCGCGAGGACTACAGCGAATTCGGCACCGCATGGGAGTACTTCCCGCACGATCATGCGCGCAGCCGCGCGTATCGCTGGGGCGAGGACGGCATCGCCGGCTTCGGCGACGACAAGCTCAACTGGTGCGTCTCGCTCGCGCTCTGGAATGGGCGCGATCCGATCCTGAAGGAACGGCTCTTCGGCCTCACGAATCAGGAGGGCAATCACGGCGAGGACGTGAAGGAGCTTTATTTCTACATCGACGGCACGCCGACGCATTCCTACATGCGCATGCTGTACAAGTATCCGCACGCGCCGTTTCCGTACGCCGATCTCGTCGATGAAAACGCGCGTCGCGGCGCGGACATGCCCGAGTACGAAGTACTCGATACCGGCGCCTTCGACGACGAACGCTACTTCGACGTGCAGGTGGAATACGCGAAGCACACCGAGGACGATATCGTGATGCGCGTGAGCATCGAGAATCGCGCGAACGAGGCCGCGGTCATCGACGCATTGCCGCAAATCTGGGCGCGCAACACGTGGTCGTGGAAGCCGACGCCGACGAAGCCATCGCTCACGCTCGAATCGGTGCAGGGCGCGACGTATGTGGCGGCGCGGCATCTGGGCCATGAACCGATGGTGGTCACCGCATGGTCGCCGGATGTGCAAGGCGTCGAATGGATGTTCTGCGAGAACGAGACCAACGTGAAGCGCCTGTTCCATTTGGACGGCGCGGGGCCGTTCAAGGACGGCTTCAACGACTACGTCTTGCATGGCGATGAAGACGCGATCCGCCGCGACACCGGCACGCGCGCGGCGGCCCGCTTCCATTTTCAGCTTGCGGCGCATGGCAAGGCGACGGTGTACCTCCGCTGGCGTCCCGAATCCGCACCGGATGGCGTTCCGCTCGACGCCGATGCTTTATTCGCGCGGCGCATCGCGGAAGCGGACGAGTTCTACGGCGCGCTTCAGCACGAGATCGCCGATGCCGACCAGCGGCTCGTGCAGCGGCAGGCGCTCGCGGGCATGCTGTGGTCGAAGCAGTACTATCAGTTCGATGTAACCCGCTGGCTCGACGGCGATCCGCTGCAGCCGAAACCGCCGAAGCAGCGGCGCTTCGGGCGCAATTACGACTGGCGGCATCTGTGCAACGCGGACATCGTGTCGATGCCGGACAAGTGGGAGTATCCGTGGTACGCGTCGTGGGACCTCGCGTTCCATGCGGCGGCGTTTGCGCTGATCGACCCCGAGTTCGCCAAGCGGCAATTGCTGCTGCTGGTGAAGGACCGCTATCAGCATCCCAACGGCCAGTTGCCCGCCTACGAATGGGCGTTCGGCGACGCCAATCCGCCCGTCCATGCGTGGGCGACGTGGCGCGTGTATGAGATCGATCGCGCGATCACGGGCGTCGGCGACCGCGATTTTCTGGAGCTGGTGTTCCACAAGCTGCTGCTCAACTTCTCGTGGTGGGTCAACCGCAAGGACGCCGACGACCGCAATATCTTTCAGGGCGGCTTTCTCGGGCTGGATAACGTCGGCATCTTCGATCGCTCGTCGCCGCTGCCGACGGGCGGTCATATCGACCAGGCCGACGGCACCGCGTGGATGGCCGCGTATGCGCTCGACCTGATGCGCATCGCGCTGGAACTGGCGTATGCGAACAAGGTGTTCGTCGATATCGCGGTGAAGTTCTTCGAGCACTTCCTGTATATCGCGGAAGCGGTGAGTTGCGAGGACGGCTGCGATACCGGCCTCTGGGACAGCGAGGACGAATTCTTCTACGACAAGCTGCGCCTGCCCGATGGCTCGAGCGTGCCCATGCGCGTGCGCTCGATCGTCGGCCTGATTCCGCTTTTCGCGGTTCACGTGCTGGAGCCGAGCGTGCATCGCGCGTTGCCGGGCTTGCGCGACCGGCTGCACTGGTTTCTGGAGCATCGGCCGGATTTGTCGCGGCTCGTGTCGCGATGGAACGTCGCCGGGCAGGGCAATAGCGTGCTGCTGTCGCTGTTGCGCGGGCATCGCATGAAAGCGCTTCTGAAGCGCATGCTCGACGAAACCGAGTTCCTCTCCGATCACGGCGTGCGCGCGCTTTCGCGTGTCCATCTCGACGAGCCGTTCGTCTTCTATCACAACAGCGAGAGTTTCAGCGTGCAGTATCAGCCGGGCGAATCGACGTCGCGCGTGTTCGGCGGCAACTCGAACTGGCGCGGGCCGGTGTGGATGCCGGTGAACTATCTGCTGATCGAATCGATTCTCGAATTTCACCGCTATTACGGCGACGATTTTCGCGTGGAGTATCCGACCGGCTCGGGAAAGACGTTCTCGCTTGCTGAAATCGCCGATGAACTCGCGCGTCGCGTGACCACGCTGTTTCTGCTCGACAAGAACGGCGAGCGGCCCGTGATGGGCGCATATCCGTTGCTGCAGGCCGATCCCCGCTCCCGCGATCTCGTGCTGTTCCACGAGTATTTCCACGGCGATGACGGCCGTGGCGTGGGGGCGTCGCACCAGACAGGATGGACCGGGCTGGTCGCGCTGTTGCTGCAACCGCGCGCGATGGGACCGTCGGGCGTCGTGCCGCTCGCCGGCGTTGCCGACGCCGATGTGCAGGAGTTCGCGGGCGCGAAATGAGCCGCGTAGAAGCGGCGCTTCACCCAGAAGTCAAGAGCCAAACCTGTAGTCTACGGTTCGGACAAATCCGATTCCTCTGCTGTCTCCTTCTGCGTAAGTTGTGCGAACACAAACTTGCAGCAGTTTGGAGAAGAAAATGAACGGAATCGCAGGCATGCAGGGCTTGGGACAGTACAACGCATCGCGCGGGAACGGCTTCGCCTGTTTGCGCCGCCGCACCGAGCACGAGGAATCGCCCCCGTTCGGGCTCGTCATGCTGGTGTTCCTCGGGGCGATGGCGGGCGGCGTCTACGTGAGTTGCACGCTCGACAACCTCGCGTTCGGGTGGATTGCGTGCGTGGGCATTCTGGCGGCGCTCGGCGCGGTCGTCGACCGATTCTTCTGCGGCGCCGCCGCGCTCGAACGCCGCCTCAGCGCGCGGTCACGGGCGCGTCAACAGGCGGTCTGCAAAGCCACGCTCAAGTGCAGCCTCAGGCGGCAAAGGCTCGACTGGCAGAGCGCAACAACACGGGAATGGACTTCGATGTCGGCGTACCGGCGCCATCCGCCACGGACGCGAGCGGCACGAGCGGATTCGTCTCGGGATAGTACGCGCCAAGACAGCCACGCGGAATGTCATACTCGACCAGCGTAAAGCCCTCTACGCGGCGCTCCACGCCGTCATCCCACACGCTCGTGATATCGACGAGTTCGCCCGGCTCGAAGCCGAGCATGTCGATATCCTCACGATTGGCGAACAGCACGCGGCGCTGGCCATAGACGCCACGGTAACGGTCGTCGAGGCCGTAGATCGTCGTGTTGTACTGATCGTGCGAGCGCGTCGTCATCAGCGTCAGGAGGCGCTCGCCGTGCAGCGCGCGGGCGCGGTGAATCGGCGTATCCACGGCAATTTCATGCACGATGAACTGCGCCTTGCCGCTCGGCGTCTTCCATACGCGGTCGCGCGACGCCACGCCGAGATGAAAGCCGCCCGGCTGCTTCAGGCGCTCGTTGTAATTCTCGAATCCGTCGATCACTTTCTCGATGCCGTCGCGAATCATCGCGTAGTCGTCTGCATGCGCGAGCCAGTCGACCTTGGCGCTGCCGAGCGTCGCGTGCGCCATGCGCGCGACGATCGCCACTTCGCTCAGCAGGTTCGGTGACGCCGGCTTGTTCATGCCGTACGAGATGTGCACCATGCTCATCGAATCCTCGACGCTCACGCCTTGCGCCACGCCGTTCTGCATGTCGATTTCGGTGCGGCCGAGCGTCGGCAGAATGAGCGCGTCGCGGCCATGCACGAGATGGCTGCGGTTGAGCTTCGTCGTGATGTGCACGGTGAGGTCGCAAGCGCGCATCGCTTGCCAGGTGCGCGGCGTGTCGGGCGTTGCGATCGAGAAATTTCCGCCCAGACCGATGAACACCTTCACGCGGCCGTCGAGCATCGCGTGAATGGTTTCGACGACGTCGTAACCGTGCTCGCGCGGCGGCTTGAAATCGTAGGCTGCGCCGAGGCGGTCGAGAAACGCCTGCGTCGGCTTTTCCTCGATACCGACCGTGCGATCGCCCTGCACGTTCGAATGCCCGCGCACCGGGCACAGGCCCGCGCCGCGCCGGCCGATGTTCCCGCGCATCATCATCAGGTTCGAGAGCAACTGGACCGTCGGCACCGAGTTCTTGTGCTGCGTGAGACCCATGCCCCACGTCGCGATCACCGCGCGGCCGCTGGCGTAGATATCGGCGAGGCGGAGAATCTCGTCCATCGGCACGCCCGATTCGGCGACGATCATGTCCCAGCTTTCCGCGCGCAGATCGGCGGCGAAGGCGTCGAAGCCAACGGTATGTTGCGCGATGAATTCGACGTCGATCACCCGCTCGCCGCCCGCGATGCACGCCGCGTCGTCGAGTTCGATCACGCGCTTGGCGACGCCCTTGATCAGCGCGAAATCGCCGCCGACTTTCGGGCGGATGAACACGGAGCTGATTTTCACGCCTTTGGGCTTCAGCATGTCGAGCGTGTGCTGCGGGCTGGCGAAGCGCTCGAGGCCGCGCTCCTTGAGCGGGTTGATCGATACGATCGTCGCTCCGCGCTTCGCGCATTCGCGCAACTCGCCGAGCATGCGCGGATGGTTCGTCGCCGGATTCTGGCCGAAGAGCAAAAGCGTGTCGGCGTGCTCGAAGTCGTCGAGCGTGACCGTGCCCTTGCCGATGCCGACCGTATGCGGCAGGCCGCGACTGGTTGCTTCGTGGCACATGTTGGAGCAGTCGGGAAAGTTGTTCGTCCCGTACATGCGCACGAACAACTGATACAGGAACGCGGCTTCGTTGCTGGCGCGGCCCGACGTGTAGAACGCGGCGCGATCCGGGTCGTCCAGCTTCTTCAGGTGCGATGCGATCAGTTCGAACGCCGCATCCCACTCGATCGGCACATAGCGGTCGCGTTTCGCATCGTAGACGAGCGGATCAGTCAGTCGGCCGTGTTGCTCCAGCTCGTAGTCCGACTGCGCCATCAGCGACGACACCGTGTGTTCCTCGAAGAAAGCCGGCGTGACGCGCTTGGCCGTTGCTTCGGCGGCAACCGCTTTCACCCCGTTTTCGCAGAACTCGAACGTCGATGCATGCTGGCGATCAGGCCACGCGCAACCGGGGCAATCGAAACCATCGGGCTGATTCTGCTTGAACAGCGTGCGATAGTTGCCGCCCGACACCTTTTCCTTCACGAGGTTGATGGCGACCTGCTTGAGAGCGCCCCAGCCAGCGGCGGGGTGATGGTACGGTTCGATGCGCGGTTCGGGCTTCTTCATGGCGACGGGCGACGGCTTAATGAGACGATGGGTCACAGCGTACTGTGTCCCGAATCGAAGGCGGCGCACAGAAAATCAGAAATGAGAGGAGCACAGTTGCGGCGATTTGGCCTAGACTTGCGCTTGATCCCGCCGAAAAACGCGCTCAGTGAACCTCTACGAACGACTCGCCGATGAAATCGAAGCCGCCGTGCGGCGCGGCGTGTTCACGCCGGGAGAGCGCATCGCGTCGGTGAGACAGGCGAGCCAGCAGCACGGCGTGAGCATCAAGACCGTGCTGCATGCATACGCGCTGCTGGAAAGCCGCGGCATTCTCGAGACGCGGCCGCAGTCCGGCTATTTCGTGCGCGCGAAGCCGGGCGCACGTGTGACAGGCCGCAACGGAGCCGCCGAGCCCGGTGCGATCGCGGTCGCGTCGGAAGTCGACGTGAGCCGCCTCGTGCTGTCGACGCTGCGCAGCATCCGCGCGCACGACGCCGTGCCGTTCGGCTCGCCGTATCCCGATACCGAGCCGTTCCCGTGGCGGCGTATCAACCAGTACGCGAACGCGATTGCGCGGCGGCATGCAAGCTGGAACCTGATCGACGATCTGCCGCCGGGCAATCCGGAGCTGATCCGCCAGATTGCACGGCGCTATGCGGAGACCGGCGTTCCCGTCGATCCCGGCGAGATCGTCATCACGGTCGGCGCGACGGAAGCGATCAACCTGAGCCTGCAGGCCGTCGCGAAGCCGGGCGATACGGTCGCCGTCGAATCGCCGACGTTCTACGCGATGCTTCACGCAATCGAGCGCCTCGGCATGCGCGCGATCGAAGTGCCGACGCATCCCGCCGATGGCATCGACATCGACGCGCTCGCGCGGGTCATCGACGAGGGAAAAATCGCGGCGTGCATGGTGATGCCGAACTTCCAGAACCCGCTCGGCTTCCAGATGCCGGACGCGCGCAAGCGCCGGCTCGTGGAATTGCTGTCGATGCACGACATTCCGGTGATCGAGAACGACGTCTATCAAGAGCTGCATTTCGGCGATGCGCGGCCTTCGACGCTCAAGAACTACGATACGAAGGGCATCGTGCTGCACTGCGCGTCGTTCTCGAAGAGCCTGACGGCGTCGTATCGCATCGGCTGGGCGATGCCGGGACGTTTTCGCGCGCAGGTCGAAAAGCTGAAGTTTCTCAACACGCTGACGACGCCTTCCGTGCCGCAAGTGGCCGTCGCGGACTATCTGCGTCAGGATGGCTTCGACCGGCATCTGCGGCGCGTGCGCAAGCTGTATCGGCAGCAGGCGCGCATCATGGTCGCGATGGTCGAGCGGTTCTTTCCGGCGGGCACGCGCACGTCCGCGCCGCAGGGCGGTTACGTGCTGTGGGTGGAACTGCCGGAGCGCGTCGATTCGATGCTGCTGTATCGCGCGGCGCTCGCGGAAGGCATCACGGTCGGGCCGGGCTATATGTTTTCGACGCGCAACGCCTTCAGCCATTACATCCGGCTCAACTACAGCTATCCGTGGACGCCGCAGCGCGAGGCGGCGCTGCAACGGCTCGGGCAACTCGTCGGGGAACTGGACGCCCGCGCGAACGGAGCAAGAACATGAACGATGAAATTGATCCGGCGCTCGTCGCCGTTCTCGCGCAACTGTGGCGCGCGAAGCAGGAGTCGCCGGGGCGCGCGTGGTCGCTGGCGAGGCTGGCGAAGCAGTCCGCCTTGCCGATGAGCGCGCTACGCCGTCAACTGACCGCGCTCGCCGATGCGCGGCTGGTCGAAGTGCGAACGGGCGAAGAGGGCGCGGGTTCGGCCTGGCTGACGGCCGATGGCGAGGCGCTTTGCAGTGAAATTTTCGGAGACGACGAGTGACTCGCGATCCAAACGCTCAGGTGCAGCCGGTCGCCGTGGCTGTCCGTCGATACTTCTTCGGCGCATTGCGCGGCCAAAGCAGGAAAACGCTGCGTGCCGAGTGGCCGCCGCTTCGCTAACGACCTCGCTACCCCGTTGGACATCCACATCACCCTGCACGGCCGGCGCGACCTGACCGGCCAGATTTACGGTCAGTTGCGCGCCGGCATCATCGAAGGACGGCTCGCCGCGAACGCGCGCCTGCCGTCCACGCGCGATCTCGCCGCGCAGCTCGGCGTTTCCCGGAAAACGACGCTCGAAGTCTTCGATCGCCTCATCGCGGAAGGCTTCCTGCGCACGCGCGCTGGCGACGGCACGTTCGTCGCCGATGGTCTTGCGCGGCTGCCCGGCGCACGCCCTGATCCGGCGTCGGCGCGCGCCCGGGCCGCCGGCATCTGGCGCGCGATGCCCGAGCGCATGGCCATGCCGATGCCGCCCGCGGGCGTCACGCTCGATTGCGACTTCAAGGGCGGCGTGACCGACAAGACGCTGTTTCCCTTCGATGCCTGGCGCCGCTGCCTGAATCAGGCGCTGCGCACGCAGGCGCGGGCGGGCGGCGGCGTGGCGTCGTATCGCGATCCGGCGGGCGAGCAGGAACTGCGGCTCGGCATCGCGCGGTATCTCGGCTTCAGCCGCGCGGTGGCGTGCAACTGGCAGGACGTCATCGTGACGCAGGGCGCGCAGCAGGCGCTCGACCTGCTGGCGCGCGTCGTCATTCAGCCGGGCGATGTCGTCGCGGTCGAAGAACCGGGCTATCCGCCCGCGCGGGCGCTGTTCGCGGCGCTGGGCGCACGGATCGCGCATGTGCCGGTGGATCGCGAGGGTATCGTCGTCGGCAGGCTGCCGCGCAATGCGCGGCTCGTCTACGTGACGCCGTCGCATCAGTTTCCGCTCGGCATGCCGATGAGCCTCGACCGGCGCGTCGAATTGCTCGAATGGGCGAGCAAGCGCGGCGCGGTGATAGTCGAGGACGATTACGACGGCGAGTTCCGCTTCGAAGGACGGCCGGTGGAATCGCTGAAGAGTCTGGATCGCGCGGGACTCGTCGCCTATGTCGGCACGTTTTCGAAGACGCTGTTCCCGGATTTGCGGATCGGCTATGCCGTGCCGCCGGCGACGCTTCGCGAGCCGCTCTGGAACGCGAAGCAGATCGCCGATTGCCATAGCTGCATGCTGACGCAAACCGCGCTCGGCGCTTTCATGCTCGACGGCGAATACGCGAAGCATCTGCGCCGCATGCACAAGGCGTATGCGCAGCGGCGCACGGCCTTGCTCGACCACTTGACGGGCGATCTCGCGCCCCTGTTCGAACCGTTACCCGCGATGGCGGGCATTCACCTCGTCGCGCGGCTTCGGGATGAGTGGCAGGAGGAGCGTGTCGTCGCGGCGGCGCGGGAGGCGTCGGTCGGGCTGTACGGCATCCGCCCGTTCTATGCGGGTCAGGCGCGCGAGCAGGGCATGCTGTTCGGATACGGCGGGACGAGCGTGGAGACGATCGAGCGCGGCATGGCGCGTCTTGCCGCGCTCATGCCGTCGCTTCGCGGATGACCGCGCGTCACTGGTCGTCGCACAGCAGCAGCAGCTTTTCCTGACCGGTGCACGTCGATTTCTTCTTGCCCGTGGCGGCGTCCGTGCCGCGCGTGGACACCGTCTGCGCCGATCCTGGCGATTTGCCCGCCGCCGTGCGCCGCGCGATGCACTGGCGCAAGTGCTTTTCCATCGGCGGATAGTACTTCCAGCCGCGCGTGAGCGGCGGGAGTTCGAGACGGACCTGTTTCCACTTCGGATGACCGCTCGCCTGCAGCGTGTCGAAGTTCGTGCAGAGCGAATCGGCGAACTTCGACAGCGCGCCGACCGTGCCGCGCAAGCCGTAGTCGTAGGTGACGAGAAACGCCTTCACGGTGAGCGTCGGCGTGTCTTCCTGAATCCAGTTCGGATAGCTCGTCGTGCGGATGGTCGCGGGGAAGTACGTCTGCTTCGCTTTCGCCGTCTCGGGCGCGGCGGGATCGAGGCGCAGCAGCTTGATCTGCTGCAGCAACTCCGGATTCATGTCCTGAAACAGCTTGGCAGGCTGGCCCGCCACGATCACCGCGACGTCGATCTTGCGCACGATCAGCTTCGCGAGCGCGTCCTCGTTGTTGTAGTGCTGCTCGTTCGCTTCGGGGACCGGCTCGCCGAACATCAGCCGGTAAAGCGTTTCCGCCGATTGCGCCGTCCCGCTGCCGATCGGCCCGACGCTGATGTTCTTGCCCTTGATCTCGTTGATGGTCTTGAGCGGCGAATCCGAGCGCACGACGAAGTAAATCTCTTCGTCGTAGAGCGGCATGATGAGGCGCAGCGGCTGAATGATCCTGCCGGCGTCCGCGTTGCCCGAAGCGGCCATGTCGAGATACGCCTGATACACGTCCGACTGCACCAGGGCGAACTTGACGCCCGGCTCGTAACGCATGCGCTGCACGTTTTCCGCCGATCCCTTCGACGGCAGCACTTCCAGATCGATGCCCGCCGGCTCCGCGACGTACTTCGACAGATCCTGGCCGATCTGGATATACGTGCCGCGTTCCTGGCCCGTCGTGATCTTGTACGGCACGGGTTCGGCGTGACTCAGGCTCGCCGCGCCGGCGAGCCCGATGACGGCATAGAGAGCGAGCGCACCCCGCGCGGCATTGCGCATGAAACTGGTCGAGACCATGGTTGACCCTTGAGTCGAGTTGGACGGGTTCTTCGAAACACGCGCGATGCGGCTGCATCGCGCGAAAGGCGGTCATGCGCTGATTGCGCGGGCGGTCTAGCGCGCGGGTTTGGGCGCGGCGTCGGTGCTGCTCCAGCCGTATTGCTTGATCGCGCGTTCGACGTCGTCGCTCTTGTCGGCGTCAAAGCGCGCCGTCACGGTCGATGCGGCCGGCGTGCCCGCCGCCCGCACGCTGGTAACGGCGGCGGGCGTCGCCGGAGCGAGCGTGGCGGCGACGGCGGTCTGCACGGTCGCGACGGGCCTGACGGCAGGCGCGGCGCTTGTCGTCGCGGACAGCGGCGCGTGCGATACGGCGGGTTGCGCGAGGGCTTGCACCGCTGCTTGCGTCGTAGCCAGCGTCGATGCTTGCGTGGCAACGGGCGGCGCGGATGACTGCGCGCCGGCGGGCGTCGAGTGCTGTGCCGGCGCAGGGGCAGGCGCAGGCGAGGGAGCCGGAGCCGGGCGCGGCGTCGGCGCGACATACATGCCGTTCGGCGCGGCGGGCGCGACGTACATGTCGGTGGGCGCGCTCGGCGCCACGTACATGCCGTTCTGCGCGCTCGGCGCGACATACAGGCCGTTGCCCGGCGCGGCTTGCGCGGGTGCGGGCCTGGCGCTTTCGACGGCGGTCACGGTCGATGTCGCCGCCGGTTTCGACGGCGCGGCAGCCGTCGCAGCGGGCGCGGAGGCGAACGCGGGCGTCGGCGGAACGATGGTCGCGGCCACGACCGCATTGGTCGCCGCTTGCGCACGCGCGATCTTTTCCGCTCGCGACAAATACCCGGTCTCGGCGCGGGCTTCGTCGAGGGCGGCCTGGCGCGCGGCTGCCGCGGCGGCGGTTGCGCTCGTTGCGCGTTGCGTCGTGTGCCGTTCCGGGGCCGGTTTCGCTGCCGCGACGGCGGCGGACGGTGCCGGGATTGCCGCAGCCGGCGTTGCCGGAGCAGCAGCCACCGCCGCCGATGCAACGTTTGCCGGAGCAGGCGCCGGAGCGGGAGCAGGTGCCGGAGCCGGCGCGACCGCCACCGCGCCCGTCGCGGCAGCGGGGTTCGCCGTGTTATCAGCGGTGTTGGCTGCGCGTGCCTTGCCGCCCTGCGGCGATCCGGCCAGCCAGCCCGCATGGGTGATGACGCGTTCGAGCATCGCCTGCGATTCGGTGTTGCTGCCGTCGAGCGCCAGCGCCTCCGCCGCATTCTGCTGCACGCACGCCCACGCGGACGTCCGCTCGCACGCGCGAGCCAGTTGCAGCGCGGCGTCGCGTTGCAGTTCGCGGTTGGCCAGTTCTTCCTTGAGCGCATCGAACTCGGGACGCGCCTGCTGCTGCGCGGGAAGTGCCTTCAGACGGGCGCGCGCCGCCGTGAGGTCGCGCCGGTCCAGCGCCATGCGCGCGGCGTACAGCGGATCGTCGGGAGCGATGACGCGCGCGCTGTCCTGCGCCGTCTGAACTTGCGGCTTCGGCGTGGCGGGAAGGGCGGACTCGGCGGGCGCATCGGTTGCGCCGCGGCCGAATGCGCCGAATTTCGGATCGATGGTGCCGGACGCGCTCAATTCGGTCGTAGGCGCGGGCTGCTCGTCCGATGCTTGCCGCACCAGGGCGATGGCGGCTGCCGCCACCGCCAGCGCGCACGCGCCCGCGATGACCGTCTTCCTGCGGTCCCAGTTGCCGGAGCCGGGCAGCCCGTCGGGGTCGTTGCTCGGGTCCGCGTAGGCGTTGCGCGCGGATTCCTCGGCGCGTTTCGCCCTGTGGTCGGCCGCCCGCTGGGCGATGCGCTCGCTCGCGCGCTTCGGGTCCCAGCGCCCGGCCCAGGCGGAATACGGTGCGTCGTCGTCGCCGGTTTCGATCGGACCGGAAGCCGCCGCCGATGCCAGCGGCGTCGACGCCTGCTGCTCGAACATATTCGCGCGCGGCCGTGCTTCCGCCGGCCCCCGTTTGTGGCCGAAAGCCGCGCTGCGGTCGGCGCCGCAGTTGGGGCAACTGTCGGCGCTTTTGCGCATCGTGCTGCCGCAGCGCTGGCAGACGACGGAAAACATGGATGCGGGAAACGTCAAACGCGTGGTCATGCTAAAAGCCCTCGAAGGACATATGCGATAACGTGGCCTCGGCGCGGCCCCGCGCGTGACACGCGGGGAGACGCCGCAGCAATCCTTCGTATTGTTTACCCGTGCGAAAACTCGCTAACGGGAAGCGACATCTGAATATGGTTCAACCGTTTGCGGACGTCAATTGCATTTCGCACCTAGATTCGGGCGTCTCGATGCGAGCGCCGGCGCATGGCGCGCCCAATCCGGATCGCGGCGCGTGGCCCTTGTCCCGGTGCGAAAACGCCGGATCGCTGCGGGCGCGGCCCGTCGCTACGCTTCGTAAGCGGCGGGCGATGGGCGCAGCGCCACGCTTCAGTCTCACTGTTTGCGACATTTTGCGCGGGGCGGCGGTTTTGAGACGCCATTCTTTAGCCGATAACCGACAAGGCCGACCGGCCGCTCGATAACCCACTGATGCAGAAGCGCTTACCGCGTGGACCGCCTTTGGCTTGCGCGTCCGGCGGCGCGCCGGCGCGAATTTCGTTAGGGTGACGAAATAACCGCCCGCGAACCGAAAACAAAAAACGCCCCCGAAGGGGCGTCCTGTGAGACCGTGCTTCGATCAGTTCGCGAGTTGCAGCTTGCCGTCGATACGGCGATTCAGCCCCAGCGGATTGTCGATCTTCAGCGCGTCGGGCAGCAGCGCTTCCGGCAGGTCCTGATAGCTCACCGGGCGCAGGAAGCGGTCGATCGCCAGGCTGCCGACCGACGTCGAACGGCCATCGGCCGTCGACGGGTACGGGCCGCCGTGGACCATCGCGTGACCGACTTCCACGCCGGTGCCGAAGCCGTTCACCAGAATGCGGCCGGTGCGGCGTTCCAGCGCCGGCAGGAAGCTGCGCGCATCGGCGTAATCGGCTTCATCGATATGCAGCGCGGACGTCAACTGGCCTTCCAGCGATTCGATCAGCTCGCGCATCGACGCCAGATCCGGGCAACGCACGACCAGCGACGACGCGCCGAAAATCTCTTCCTGCAGTTCGTGATTCTTGCGGAACGCATCCGCCGTCGTCACGAACAGCGCCGACTGGCCCTGATGGCCGCTCTTGGCTTCGAGGCCGCGTGCGGCGATCGTCACGTCGGCGTGGGAAGCGGCCTTGTCGATCGAGCTTTCGTAGGTCTTGTGGATGCCCGGCGTGAGCATCGTCTGCGCGCTGGTTTCCTTCAGCGCCGCCGACGCCGCGGCGATGAACGCGTCGAGGTCGGGACCGTCGACGGCCAGCACGAGGCCGGGATTCGTGCAGAACTGCCCCGCGCCCAGCACGAGCGACTGAACGAACGCCTTGCCGATGGCTTCGCCACGGTTCTTCAGAGCGTTCGGGAACAGCACGACCGGGTTGATGCTGCTCATTTCCGCGTAGACCGGGATCGGTTCGGTGCGGGCCGCGGCGAGCTTCATCAGCGCCGTGCCGCCGCCGCGCGAACCGGTGAAGCCGGCCGCCTTGATGCGGTTGTCCTTGACCAGGCCCTGGCCGATATCGCGGCCGCTGTCGAACAGCAGCGAGAACGTGCCTTCCGGCAGGCCGCAATCCTTCACGGCCTTCTGCACCGCGCGGCCGACCAGTTCCGCCGTGCCCGGATGCGCCGAGTGCGCCTTCACGATGACCGGGCAACCCGCGGCCAGCGCGGATGCCGTATCGCCGCCGGCAACCGAGAACGCCAGCGGGAAGTTGCTCGCGCCGAACA
>NZ_JFHE01000037.1 GCF_000698555.1 Caballeronia grimmiae
GCGCGGGCACTTCGAGCACGACCTTGTCGGTCTCGATTTCGATCAGGATTTCATCCTGGGCGACAGCCTCGCCCGGCTTCTTCTTCCACTGCAGCATGGTGGCTTCCGAGACCGACTCGGAGAGCTGGGGAACCTTGACTTCTACGATAGCCATTTCTGTATTGTCCTAATGCGTGTCTGTGTGTACGAGCATCGGGACCGGCGCACGTTTCGCGCGCCGGTCCCGGTCAGGCAGATTACTTCGCGATGGTCTGCGCGCCCTTCAGGCGGCCGAACGCGCCTTCGACCAGCGCTTTCTGCTGCTCGTAGTGCTTCGCGTAGTAGCCGACTGCCGGCGAGGCCGAAGCCGGGCGGCCGCTGTACGCGAGCTTCATCCCTTCCTTCATGCCTTCACGCAGATGGTGCTCGACGTAGAACCATGCGCCCTGATTCTGCGGCTCGTCCTGCACCCAGACCACTTCGGTCGCGTTCTCGAACTTCTTGAGTTCCGAGTCGAACTGCTTGTGCGCGAACGGATACAGCTGCTCAATACGCACGATGGCGACGTCGTTCGCCTTCGCTTCGCGGCGATGCGCGACGAGGTCGTAATACACGCGGCCCGAGCAGCAGACCACGCGCTTCACCTTCTTCGCGTCGATGGCTTCGTCCACTTCGCCGATGACCGGCTGGAACGAACCCTTCGCCAGTTCCGACAGATCCGACACGGCTTCCTTGTGACGCAGCAGCGACTTCGGCGTCGCGATGATCAGCGGCTTGCGGAACAGGCGGATCATCTGGCGGCGCAGCAGATGGAAAATCTGCGCGGGCGTCGTCGGCTGGACCACTTGCATGTTGTGATCCGCGCACAGTTGCAGGAAGCGCTCGATACGCGCCGACGAGTGCTCCGGACCCTGGCCCTCGTAGCCGTGCGGCAGCATCATCGTGAGACCCGAGACGCGGCCCCACTTCACTTCGCCCGACGAGATGAACTGGTCGATCACGACCTGCGCGCCGTTCACGAAGTCGCCGAACTGCGCTTCCCACGCGACGAACGTGTTCGGCTCGGCGGTCGAATAGCCGTACTCGAAGCCGAGCACCGCTTCTTCCGACAACACGGAGTCGATGACGGTGAACTTGGCCTGACCTTCCGCGATGTTCTGCAGCGGGATATACGTGCCGTCGTTCCAGCGTTCGCGGTTCTGATCGTGCAGAACGGCGTGACGGTGCGTGAACGTGCCGCGGCCCGAATCCTGACCCGTCAGACGCACCGCATAACCCGATGCGACCAGCGACGCGAACGCGAGATGCTCGCCCATGCCCCAGTCGAGCTTCGATTCGCCACGGCCCATTGCGCGGCGATCGTTGATCACGCGCTCGACGAGCGGATGCAGCTTGAAGTTTTCGGGGATCGTCGTGACACGCTCGGCGAGGCGCTTGAGTTCCGCGAGCGGGACGGCCGTATCGGCGGCGTCGGTCCACTTGCGGTTCAGGAACGGCACCCAGTCGACCGCGTACTTGCTCTTGTAGTTCGAGAGCACCGGATCGATCGTGTGATGGCCTTCGTCCATCGCCTGACGGTATGCCTTCACGAAGTTATCGGCATCTTCAGCGGTGATCACGCCTTGCTGCACCAGCTTCTCGGCGTACAGCGCGCGCGTGCCCGGATGCTTCGCGATGGTCTTGTACATCAGCGGCTGCGTGACCGCCGGCGTGTCCTGCTCGTTGTGACCCAGCTTGCGGAAGCAGACGATGTCCACCACCACGTCCTTGTGGAACTTCGTGCGGAAGTCGATCGCGAGCTGCGTGGCGAGCACGACGGCTTCGGGATCGTCGCCGTTCACGTGCAGCACCGGCGCCTCGATCATCTTGACGACGTCCGAGCAGTACAGCGTCGAGCGCGAATCGCGCGGGTCCGACGTCGTAAAGCCGATCTGGTTGTTGATGACGATATGCAGCGTGCCGTGCGTGCCGTAGCCGCGCGTCTGCGCGAGGTTCAGCGTTTCCATCACGACGCCCTGGCCTGCGAAGGCCGCGTCGCCGTGAATCTGCACCGGCAGCACTTGCAGGCCTTCTTCGTCGCCGCGGCGATCCATACGCGCCTTCGCCGAACCTTCGACCACCGGGTTCACGATTTCGAGGTGCGACGGGTTGAACGCGAGCGACAGGTGAACCGGGCCGCCTTCGGTCGACACGTCCGACGAGAAGCCCTTGTGGTACTTCACGTCGCCGGCCGGCAGATCATCGACGTGCTTGCCTTCGAATTCGGCGAAGAGGTCAGCCGGCATCTTGCCGAGCGTGTTGACCAGCACGTTCAAACGCCCGCGGTGCGCCATGCCGATGACGATTTCCTGCACGCCGTTCTTGCCCGCGTGACGGACGACTTCGTCCATCGACGCGATGAAGCTCTCGCCGCCTTCCAGCGAGAAGCGCTTCTGGCCGACGTACTTGGTGTGCAGGAAACGCTCGAGGCCTTCGGCGGCCGTCAGGCGATTCAGAATGTGCTTCTTCTTTTCGTTCGAGAAATTGGGCGTCGAGCGGATCGACTCGAGGCGTTCCTTCCACCAGCGCTTCTGTTCCGGATCGCTGATGTACATGTACTCGGCGCCTATCGTGCCGCAATACGTGTCGCGCAATGCCTTGACGATCTCGCGCAGCGTCGCGCGCTCGAAACCGAAATACAGGTTCGTGGCGCTGAACGTCTGGTCCATGTCGGCTTCGGTGAAGTCGTAGAACGCAGGCTCGAGTTCGGGGATATGCGGACGCTCGCGGCGCTTGAGCGGATCGAGATTGGCCCATTGTGAGCCGAGAAAGCGATACGCGCCGATCAGGGACTGAACGTAGACTTGCTTGCGCGCGGTGGCGAGGTCTTCCGTTGCGCCTTCACGCGGGAGGAAGGCGTTCGACTTCGCGCGTTGTGCGAAAGATTCGACGATGGGGCCGTGGGCCACGTCGTTGTGATTGGTGCCGTCCGATGCGGGCACGTTTTGCAACGCATCGAAATAGGCTCGCCAGGTCTCGGGCACTGACGCGGGATTATCGAGATATGCCTCGTACAACTCTTCGACGTACGGAGCATTACCGCCGAACAGATAAGAGTTCGACTGGAATTGCTTCATCATTTTACGCTCACCTTTCTTCGAGTTTCTCGAGGAAGTGCGGGTTACAAAACCTTCCGCGACACGGCCTGACCGTTTAGCGGATTGCGCGAATCAAGTCTGCTTGGAAGGACCTAAAATGCGACAGCTAATCCGAGTAGCATAGCACATAACCATTCGTCATATGACCGGTGGTCGCACCGTCGCTCTCGTCTTCGCCCTTCTGCAACGGGCATTTGCGGGCGCTGATCCGCGTTGCAAGGGCGCATGCTCCCGATATTTAACGGTTGCCGCCGGACAATCTTTAGCGGCTCTCACGGCCACTAAACACAAAAGCCGCCCGAGGGCGGCTTTTGCTTGTCACTGCTGTAAGGCTTAGTCAGCAGCCGACTCGCGGCTCGCGCGACGGCGCTCGTGTTCCTTCAGGTGACGCTTGCGCAGACGGATCGACTGCGGCGTCACTTCGACGAGTTCGTCGTCATCGATGAACTCGACCGCGTATTCCAGCGAAAGCTGGATCGGCGGCACGAGGCGCACGGCTTCGTCGGTGCCCGATGCGCGCACGTTGGTCAACTGCTTGCCCTTGATCGGGTTCACGACGAGGTCGTTGTCGCGGCTGTGAATGCCGATGATCATGCCTTCATACAGCGCATCGCCGGGCGACACGAACATGCGGCCGCGATCCTGCAGCTTCCACAGCGCATAAGCGACAGCGGCGCCATCGTCCTGCGAGATCAGCACGCCGTTGCGGCGCTCGCCCACCGAGCCTTCCTTGACCGGCGCATACGAATCGAAGGTATGGCTCATCAGGCCCGTGCCGCGCGTGAGCGTCAGGAACTCGCTCTGGAAACCGATCAGACCGCGCGCCGAAATCTTGTACTCGAGACGCGTGCGGCCACGGCCGTCGGACGTCATGTCGAGCATTTCGCCCTTGCGGCGGCCGAGTTCTTCCATCACGCCGCCCTGATGCTGGTCTTCGATATCGACCGTCAGGTTTTCATACGGCTCGCACTTCACGCCGTCGATTTCCTGCAGCACCACGCGCGGACGCGACACCGCGAGTTCATACCCTTCACGGCGCATGTTCTCGACAAGAATGGTCAGGTGCAATTCGCCACGGCCCGACACTTCGAACGTGGTTTCGTCGCCGGTATCTTTCACGCGCAGCGCGACGTTGTGATTCAGTTCCTTCGTGAGACGATCGCGGATCTGGCGGCTCGTCACGAACTTGCCTTCCTTGCCCGCGAGCGGCGACGAATTCACGAGGAAGTTCATCGTGAGTGTGGGTTCGTCGACGGTGATCATCGGCAGGGCTTCAGGATTCTCCGGCGCGCAGATGGTCACGCCGATGCCGATTTCCTCGATGCCGTTGATCAGCACGATATCGCCCGCTTGCGCTTCTTCCACTTGCACGCGCTCGAGGCCGTGGAACGACAGCACCTGATTGATCTTGCGATTCAGGATTGCGCCGTCCGGACCCGAACGCACCGCGACCTGCATGCCGGGGCGGATGCGGCCACGCGCGACACGGCCCACGCCGATACGGCCGACGTACGAGTTGTAGTCCAGCGAGGTGATTTGCAGTTGCAGCGGACCGTCAGGATCGGCCGGGCGAACCGGCACGTGCTCGAGAATGGCTTCGAACAGCGGACGCATCGTGCCTTCGCGCACGTCCGGATTCAGTCCGGCAAAGCCGTTCAGGCCCGATGCATAGACGATCGGGAAATCGAGTTGCTCTTCGGTGGCGCCGAGCTTGTCGAACAGATCGAAGGTCTGGTTGATCACCCAGTCGATGCGCGCGCCCGGACGATCCACCTTGTTGACGACGACGATCGGCTTGAGGCCGAGCGCGAGCGCCTTCTTCGTGACGAAGCGCGTTTGCGGCATCGGGCCTTCGACGGCGTCGACGAGCAGCAACACGGAATCGACCATCGACAACACGCGCTCCACTTCGCCGCCGAAGTCGGCGTGCCCGGGGGTGTCGACGATGTTGATGTGCGTGCCTTCATACTCGACCGCGCAGTTCTTCGCGAGGATCGTGATGCCACGTTCCTTTTCGATGTCGTTCGAGTCCATGACGCGCTCGGCGACCTGCTGGTTTTCACGGAACGTGCCCGATTGACGGAGCAACTGGTCGACGAGCGTGGTCTTGCCGTGGTCGACGTGAGCAATGATGGCGATATTGCGGAGGGCGCGAGTCATAAGGGATATCTTGGTTGTGCGCCGTCGAAGCGAACCCCGGGAGCTGGAAACTCCTGGCTGGCTCGGCAGACCGTCGATTGAGCGTCACATCGTGCATGACGCCTGGCGTGGATCGCTCGGAAGACTTCAGGGATTTGAACTACTCTTCCGGCCCGGCGCGGTGAGAACCGTAAAGTATAGCACGCACAAACGTCCTCTTTTCGACAATAGGACGCTACCCGAACCTTTAGGAAGGCCTTCGCCGGCGCCGCGCCGGGCCGCCGAAGGCGACGAGACGCGCCGAAGCCCGTCGCATAAGGCCGCAGGCGTAACGCGCCGTTCATTGTAAGCGGATCCAGAAAAGTCCCTTGCAGGCGGCGCAACGCCGCGCCTATAATCCTGCCTAGTCCACTATTGCACTTGCATATTCCTTTCATGAGCGACGCCCCAAAACCCACGTCGATCGACAGCTATGTGCTGAGCGAGAGCGTCGGCTATCTGATCAGTCGCGTGCGCTCGACGCTCTGGAACATGGTGACGCAGCACACGACGGCCGAACTCGGCATCACGAGCACGCAGGCGAGCATCGTGTTCATGCTGGCGGTCGGCAAGTGCCTGACGGCGGCCGACATTGCCCGCGAATACGGCATCGACGCGAGCGCGGTCACGCGTCTCATCGACCGGCTGGAGAAGCGCGGGCTGCTGTCGCGCGTGCGCAGCAACGAAGACCGCCGTGTGGTGCGCCTTGCGCTCACGCCCGACGGCCGCGCGATGGCCGAGCAGGTCCCGGCAATCTTCACGCGCGTGCTGGATACGCTGCTCGCCGGCTTCACGCCCGAAGAAGTCGGGTTCCTGAAAAGCATGCTGCGGCGGATTCTCGCGAACACCTGCGATCCCGCCGCCGCGTGCCTCGCCGGCACCGTCGAAAAGCCCGGCGCGCCTTCGCGATGACGCGCGAGACGATCGGTCTGCCAGCGCATCTGAAATAGTTGCAACGTCCATAATCCATACCTCTCTCAAGAGACGAGCGATGAAACACCTTTCCTTGTCCGCACTTTGGCCCGCGAGCCAATTGCGCCGCGCGCAGAGCGCCGTGGCCGCCGCCGTGGCTGCGCTCGCGGTCGCGGGCTGCGCGAACTACGCGGGCATTTCGAGCGACAAGCAGATCACCGCACCGGAAACGCTGGAGTCCACCCAGAGCGTGCCGGCGCAAGGCGGCCAGTGGCCGAGCCTCGACTGGGCGAAACAGTTCGGCGATCCGCAATTGCCGCAACTGATCGACGAGGCGCTCGCGGGCAATCCGAGCATCGCGCAGGCGCAGGCGCGCATTGCGAAGGCGTCGGCTTATATCGAGAGTTCGCGTTCGTCGCTTTATCCGCACGTCGAGGCCAAATATTCGTGGACGCGCGAGCTCTATTCGGCCAACGCCCTCTTCCCGCCGCCCTACGGCGGAACGTGGTACAGCGAGAACAACGTGCTCGCGAGCGCGTCGTGGGACCTCGATCTGTGGGGCAAGAACCGCTCGCGCCTGAACATGGCGGTCTCGCAGCAGAAGGCGGCCGAAGCCGACATGCAGCAGGCGCGTGTGACGCTGGCGGCATCCGTGGCGCGCACCTACAACCAGCTTGCGCTGCTCTATGCGCTGCGGGATGTGACGCAGCGTGAGATCTCCAATCGCGAGAACGTGGGGCGCATCACGAGCGGGCGCGTCACCGCAGGTCTCGACACGAATGTCGAGCAGCGCACCGCCGAAGGCAACGTCGCGACCAGCCAGACCAATCTCAGCGAACTCGACGGGCAGATCCAGTCGGTGCGCTATCAGCTGGCGGCGCTGCTGGGCAAAGGC
The DNA here is from genome assembly GCF_000698555.1 of Caballeronia grimmiae. GTDB lineage: Bacteria > Pseudomonadota > Gammaproteobacteria > Burkholderiales > Burkholderiaceae > Caballeronia > Caballeronia grimmiae. The sequence goes on from NZ_JFHE01000037.1 coordinate 7,102, forward strand.
CCCGATCGCGGGCTGCAGATTGCCAATCCGTTGATCAATCCGGACATCAACGTCGCGCTGCCGGACAACGTGCCCGCCGATTTGATCGCACGCCGGCCGGATATCGTCGCGTCGCGCTGGCAGATCGAAGCGGCGACGCACAACATCAAGGAAGCGAAGGCCGAGTTCTTCCCGGACATCAACCTCGCGGCAGGTTTCGGTTTCGACGCCTTCGGCTGGGGCCGCTTCCTGACGGCGAGCAGCCGGCAGATTCAGGCTGGCCCGGCAATCCACCTGCCGATTTTCGACGCCGGCGCACTGCGCGCGCAGTTGAAGGGCCGCTACGCCGACTTCGAAAGCGATGTCGCCAATTACAACCAGACGCTCATCAACGCGCTGAACGACGTGGCGACCAACATCGCCGCAATCCGCGCGCTCGACAGGCAAATGGCCGACGCGCAGCGCGCGCTCGCCGCCGCCACGAGCGCCTACCAGCTCTCGGTGATCCGCTACAAGGCGGGTCTGTCGCCGCAACTGCAGGTGCTGACGGCGGACCAGAACCGCCTCGCCAACGAGCAGACCGTCACGAACCTGCGCCTGAAGCGCAGCGATCTTCAGATCGCGCTGATTCAGGCGCTCGGCGGCGGTTTCGACGCGACGAGCACCGACCTTGCCATCGACGGCAGCGGACAGCGCCAGGCCGTGAACCAGCAAGCGGCATCGCACTGAGCCGCGCACAAGAACACGCATTAAGACCAATACGGAATTTTCGGAGCCCTTCATGAGCGACCCTAAACAAAACGCCGCCAGCGCACCCGCCTCCGCGCCGGCGCCGAAGCAAAACAACGGCAAGCGCCGCCGGCTGATGGCGCTGATCGTGCTTGTCATCGTCATCGCGGCTGTCGCGTACGGCCTGTACTACTTCCTCGTTGCGCGCTTCCACGAAGACACCGACGACGCCTACGTCAACGGCAACGTCGTGCAGATCACGCCGCAAGTGGTCGGCACGGTCATCTCCGTCAATGCCGACGATACGCAGACCGTAAAAGCCGGCGATCCGCTCGTCGCGCTCGATCCGGCCGATTCCAAGGTCGCGCTCGATCAGTCCGAAGCGAATCTCGCGCAGACGGTGCGCCAGGTCCGTACGTTCTTCGTGAACAACAACCAGTACGAAGCGCAGATCGCGCTGCGCAAGTCGGACCTGTCGCGGGCGCAGGACGACCTTCGCCGCCGCCTGACCGTCGCACAGACGGGCGCGGTGTCGCAGGAAGAAATCTCGCACGCACGCGATGCGGTCCGCAGCGCGCAAGCCGCGCTCGACGCAGCACAGCAGGAACTCGCGTCGAACCGCTCGCTGACGGCCAACACGACCATCGCCAACCATCCGAACGTGCTCGCCGCCGCGGCGAAGGTGCGCGATTCGTACATCAACTATGCGCGCAACACGCTGCCCGCCCCGGTCACGGGCTATGTCGCGAAGCGCTCGGTGCAGGTCGGCCAGCGCGTGGCGCCGGGCAATCCGCTGATGGCGATCGTGCCGCTCAACGCCGTGTGGGTCGACGCCAACTTCAAGGAAGTGCAGCTGAAGCACATGCGTATCGGCCAGCCGGTCGAACTGACGGCTGACCTGTATGGATCGGGCGTGGTGTTCCACGGCAAGGTGATCGGCTTCTCGGCCGGCACGGGTTCGGCGTTCTCGCTGCTGCCGGCGCAAAACGCGACGGGCAACTGGATCAAGGTGGTGCAGCGTCTGCCGGTTCGTATCCAGCTCGATCCGAAGGAACTTGAACAGCATCCGTTGCGCATCGGCCTGTCGATGAACGTGGATGTCACGATCAAGGACGAGCAAGGCGGCCAGCTCGGCGCGGCGCAAAACACGGTGTATCAGACGAACGTGTTCGACAAGTACGGCGAGCAGGCGGACGCGGAAATCGCGCGCATCATCCAGCAGAACGCCGGTACGGGCGCCGGCACGCAGGGCACGCAGGGCACGCCGCCGTCGGCTTCGCGCGGCAACGCGACGAAGTCCGCGTCGGCCGCCAAGCTGATGTAAGCGGCAGCATCGCGGACTCCACACATGTCTCAAGCTAACGTCGTTCATCCGCCGCTCTCGGGCGGAAAGCTGGTCGTCGGGACGATCGCCGTGTCGCTCGCGGTGTTCATGAACGTGCTCGACACGTCGATTGCGAACGTCTCGATTCCGTCGATCTCCGGCGACCTCGGCGTATCGTCGGATCAGGGCACGTGGGTCATCACGTCGTTCGCGGTCGCCAACGCGATCTCGGTGCCGCTGACCGGCTGGCTCACGCAGCGTATCGGCCAGGTGCGGCTGTTTCTCGGCTCGATCATCCTGTTCGTGCTCGCGTCGTGGCTGTGCGGACTCGCGCCGACGCTGCCGTTTCTGCTCGCCGCTCGCGTGCTGCAGGGCGCGGTCGCCGGCCCGATGATCCCGCTGTCGCAAACGCTGCTGCTCGCGAGCTATCCGCGCGAGAAAGCGCCGATGGCGCTCTCCATGTGGTCGATGACCACGCTGATTGCGCCCGTCGCCGGCCCGGTGCTCGGCGGATGGATCTCGGACAACATTTCGTGGCCGTGGATCTTCTACGTGAACATCCCGGTCGGCATTGCGGCGGCGCTCGCGACGTTCGTGATCTTCCGCGACCGCGATTCCGCGATCCGCAAGGCGCCGATCGACACGGTCGGGCTCGCGCTGCTCGTCGTGTGGGTCGGCTCGCTGCAAGTCATGCTCGACAAGGGCAAGGACCTCGACTGGTTCAACTCGACGACCATCGTCGTGCTCGCGCTGATCGCCGTCATCTCATTCGCGTTCTTCATCGTGTGGGAGCTGACGGCGGAGCATCCGGTCGTCGACTTGTCGCTATTCGAATTGCGCAACTTCACAGGCGGGACAATCGCGCTGTCGATCGGTTACGGGCTGTACTTCGGCAATCTCGTGCTGCTGCCGTTGTGGCTTCAGACGGATATCGGTTACACGGCGACGAACGCGGGTCTCGTGATGGCGCCCGTCGGCGTGTTCGCGATCCTGCTCTCGCCGATCACCGGCAAGTTCTTGCCGCGCACGGATCCGCGCCGCATCGCGACGGCCGCGTTCCTCGTGTTTGCGCTGTGCTTCTGGATGCGCTCGCGCTATACGACCGGCGTCGATACGTGGTCGCTAACGCTGCCGACGCTGATTCAGGGCATCGGCATGGCGGGCTTCTTCATTCCGCTCGTGTCGATCACGCTGTCGGGGCTGCCGGGGCATCGCATACCGGCGGCGTCCGGACTGTCGAACTTCGTGCGGATCATGTGCGGCGGTATCGGCACGTCGATTTTCTCGACGGCATGGGAGCATCGGTCGATCGTGCACCATGCGCAGCTCATCGAACAGGCCAACGCCTACAACCCGACGTTCGTAAATTCGATGCAGCAGATGGGCGCGCTCGGCATGTCGCAGGAACAGACTTACGGTCTCTTCAACAGCATGGCGACGCAGCAGGCCGCGCAGCTTGGCGTGAACGACATGTTCTATATTTCAGCGGGGATTTTTGTCGCGCTGATCGCGCTGATCTGGATCACGCGGCCCGAACGCGCAGGCGGCGGGGATTCGGCGGCGGCGGCATCGGCGGCGCATTGAGTCTTTCTGCACCGCGCACGTGAAAAAGCCCGGAATCCTTGCGATTCCGGGCTTTTTCTTTTGTGCTTAGCTTGCCGTGACGACGAGGCGCTCCGGCGCGAGCACGCCTTCGCCTGCTTTTGCCACACCGAGCAAACGGCCGCCTGCCTGCGCGTAGACGCGCACGCGGCCCGCCTCGATGTGCTCCGGCGACACTTCGGCCAGCTTGAGCCGCTGCCCGTGCAGGAACCGGCGGCACGCTTCGTCGTCGAGCCGCACGGCGGGAAACGTCGACAACAGCGCGTCCACCGGCTGCAGCCGCGCGTCGCGATCCGCTTCGTCCAGTTCCGCCAGTTCGTCCAGCGTCAGCGCATGCTCGAGCGTCAGCACGCCCACGCCGGTGCGACGCAGCGCCGTCAGATGCGCCCCGCAACCCAGCGCCTCGCCGATATCCTCCGCCAGCGTCCGCACATAGGTGCCCTTGCTGCACGTCACGCGAAAGGTCACGAGCGGCAACGCGCACGCGATCATCTTCAGCGCGTGAATCGTCACCTGACGGCCTTCGCGCTCGACCGTCTGCCCGGCGCGGGCGTATTCGTAGAGCGGCTTGCCATCGCGCTTTAGCGCCGAGTACATCGGCGGAATCTGCACGATATCGCCGATGAACCGCGTCATCGCCGCTTCGACGGCCGCTTCATCGCACGCGACGTCGCGCGTTTCCACCGCTTCGCCTTCGGCATCGCCCGTCGCCGTGCGGATGCCGAGACGCATCGTCGCTTCGTAGGTCTTGTCGGCGTCGAGCAGGTCTTGCGAGAACTTGGTCGCTTCGCCGAAGCAAAGCGGCAAGAGGCCGGTCGCGAGCGGATCGAGCGTGCCGGTGTGACCCGCCTTTTTCGCCAGAAAAATGCGCTTCGCCTTGATCAGCGCGTCATTGCTGGACAGCCCGAGCGGCTTGTCCAGCAGCAGCACGCCATCGAGCGCGCGGCGCACGAGCTTCGGCCGGGCGGCATGATTCTTCGAAGCGGTCATCGCTCAGGCGCCTTCCTCGTCGTCCTTGGCGCGCGTCGCGTTCGCTTCGTCGATCAGGCGCGACATCTCGACGGCCTTTTCGATCGTCTGGTCATAGTGGAAATGCAGCGTCGGCACCGTATGGATGTGCAGCCGCTTGAACAACTGGTTATGCAGATGGCCGGCCGCGTGGTTCAACGCTTCCTGCGTTTGCATCGGATCGCCCGTGAGCGTCGTGAAATAGACCTTCGCGTGCGCGTAGTCCGGCGTGAGTTCGACGCTTTGAATCGTCACCATCCCGACGCGCGGGTCCTTCACCTCGCGCATCAACTCCGACAAATCTCGCTGAATCTGATCCGCAATCTGCACGTTGCGGTTCGCGGATGTCCGTCTTTTAGCCATGATCTTGTTCCGTTTTCTGTCTTGCCGCCGCGCCAAAGAAAAAGGCGGAGCCAGCCGTTTGGCCCGCTCCGCCTCGAGGCTCAGCGTATTGATGCGTTACAGCGTGCGAGCCACTTCCGTCACTTCGAAGACTTCCAGCTGATCGCCTTCGACGATGTCGTTGAAGTTCTTGATCGAGATACCGCACTCGAAGCCCTGACGCACTTCCTTGACGTCGTCCTTGAAGCGCTTGAGCGATTCGAGCTCGCCCGTATGGATGACGACGTTGTTGCGGATCACGCGCACCGACGAGGAACGCTTGACGAAACCGTCCGTCACCATACAGCCCGCGATCAGGCCAACCTTCGGCACGCGGATCACCTGGCGCACTTCGACCATGCCCGTCACCGTCTCGCGCTTCTCCGGCGCGAGCATGCCGGACATCGCCGCCTTCACCTCATCCACTGCGTCATAGATGATGTTGTAGTAGCGGATGTCGATGCCGTTCGATTCGGCCAGCTTGCGGGCTTGCGCATCCGCACGCGTGTTGAAGCCGATGATGACCGCCTTCGACGCCGTTGCCAGGTTGACGTCCGACTCGCTGATCGCGCCGACCGCGCTGTGCACGATCTGAACGCGCACTTCGCCGGTCGACAGCTTTTGCAGCGACTGCACGAGCGCTTCCTGCGAGCCCTGCACGTCCGCCTTGACGATGAGCGGCAGGTTCTGCACTTCGCCTTCGCCCATCTGCTCGAGCATGTTCTCGAGCTTGGCGGCTTGCTGCTTCGCCAGTTTCACGTCGCGGAACTTGCCCTGACGGAACAGCGCGATTTCGCGCGCCTTGCGCTCGTCCGGCAACACGATGACTTCTTCGCCCGCCGCCGGCACTTCCGACAGACCCTGGATTTCCACCGGGATCGACGGACCTGCGGTCTTCGTCGGCTTGCCGGTTTCGTCCAGCATTGCACGGACGCGGCCGTAAGCGCTGCCTGCCAGAACCACGTCGCCGCGATTCAGCGTGCCCGACTGCACCAGGATGGTTGCGACCGGACCCTTGCCCTTGTCCAGCTTGGCTTCGATGACGAGACCCTTGGCGGCAGCTTCGACCGGCGCGGTCAGTTCCATCACTTCGGCTTGCAGCGAGACGTTTTCCAGCAGGTCGTCGATGCCCTGGCCGGTTTTCGCCGACACTTCGAGGAACGGCGAATCGCCGCCGTACTCTTCCGGCACCACGCCTTCCGCGACAAGTTCCTGCTTCACGCGGTCGGGGTTGGCGTCCGGCTTGTCGATCTTGTTGATCGCGACGACGATCGGCACGCCGCCCGCCTTCGCGTGAGCGATTGCTTCCTTCGTCTGCGGCATCACGCCGTCGTCGGCTGCGACCACCAGAATGACGATGTCGGTCGCCTTCGCACCGCGCGCACGCATTGCCGTAAAGGCTTCGTGACCCGGCGTGTCGAGGAAGGTGATGACGCCGCGCGGCGTATCGACGTGATATGCGCCGATATGCTGCGTGATGCCGCCCGCTTCGCCCGCCGCCACTTTCGCGCGACGGATGTAGTCGAGCAGCGACGTCTTGCCGTGGTCGACGTGACCCATCACGGTCACCACCGGCGGACGCGGCAGACGCTCTGCCGTTTCCTCGGTCGTTTCGCCTTCGGTCAGCAGCGCTTCCGGATCGTCCAGCTTGGCCGCAACCGCGCGATGGCCCAGTTCCTCGACGACGATCATCGCGGTTTCCTGGTCCAGCACCTGGTTGATGGTGACCATCTGGCCGAGCTTCATCATCACCTTGATGACTTCCGAAGCCTTCACCGACATCTTGTGCGCAAGGTCGGCCACCGAAACGGTTTCCGGCACGTGCACTTCACGGATGATCGGTTCGGTCGGCGCCTGGAACGTGGTCTGATCCTGATGCTTGCCACGGCCCTTCGGACCGCCGCGCCAGCCGCGATCGACGCCGCCGCTCGTGTCGCCGCGCGTCTTGATGCCACGGCGCTTCGATGCGTCGTCCTGCCAGCCGCCCTTGCCGCCGGCCTTCTTCTTGTCGCCCGAAGGAGCCGCCGCTGCGGGCGCAGGTGCGCCGGCAGCCGGCTTCTTCACGGCGGGACGCGCTGCCTGCGCGCCTTCCGGCTTCGCGGGCTTGTGCAGCGTACCCTTCGCTTCGGCAGCCTTGGCCGCTTCCGCCGGCTTCGCAGCCGGGGCCGGTTCCGGCGCCTTGACCTGCGCCTTGCGCGGGGTGTTCATCATTTCGCGGATGGCGCGTGCTTCGGCTTCAGCCGCCGCACGGCGCTTCGCGATGGCTTCTTGCTCCATGCGAGTCTTCTCAGCGGCCGCCTTGGCGTCTTCTTCCGCCTTCTTCGCGGCTTCACGCTGGGCGGCGCGCTCGCTGGCGGCCTTCTCTTCCGCTGCCTTTTCGGCGGCGGCAGCGGCTGCGCGCTGAGCGCTGTCGTCTTGCTTGTCTTGTTTGTCCTGCTTCGGCTCGGCCTTCGCCTCGGCGGTGACCGGCGTACGCGCCTCCTGACGTGCAGCCTGAGCCGCACGGGAGATTTCCGCTGCCTGAGCCGCCGCCGTCGCCCGGCGTTCCGCCTCGGCTTCCTGCTTGCGACGCTCGGCTTCGGCCGCTTCCTCGCGGGCGCGGCGCTCGGCTTCTTCACGCTCGAGCTGGGCCTGACGCTCCTTCAGCTCGCGCTCTTCGCGCTCGAGCTGCTCGGCTGCGCGGCGCGCTTCTTCTTCGCGGCGCTGCAGTTCGGCCTCGTCGACTTCCGGCTCTTCGACGTGATTGGGCGTTTCGACAGGCTGCTCGACGCCGGTTTCGTCGCGCTTCACGAAAACACGTTTTTTGCGCACCTCGACCTGAATGGTGCGAGCTTTACCCGTTGCGTCGGATTGCTTGATTTCCGACGTATGCCGGCGGGTCAAAGTGATCTTGCGCTTGTCGGCGTCGGCGGAACCGTGCGACTTGCGCAAATGATCGAGCAGACGCGCCTTGTCCGTCTCGGACAGGTCGTCGTTCGCGCTCGCTTTCTGGACGCCAGCCGCCTGCAACTGCTCGAGCAGGACGCCCGCAGGCATTTTGAGTTCCGCGGCAAATTGGGCTACGTTGTTACTCGCCATTCATTCCTCTTGATGCAAGGACCAATCCTTGCGGTTAGATCGGGGTCATGCGGCCAAACCGGCCGCGATATATCAGTGCGCCATGGTCATTTCTCACTGGAACCAGTGTTCACGTGCTTTCATGATCAACGCCTTAGCGGCATCCTCTTCCATACCGGTCATTTCGACCAGTTCATCTACTGCCAACTCCGCGAGGTCATCGCGGGTTTGAACCTGGTGCTCCGCGAGCTTCGCGAGAAGCTCGTTGTCCATGCCTTCCAGACTCTTCAAATCGAGCGCGACGCCTTCCACCTTCTCTTCGTTGGCGATGGCCATCGTCAGCAGCGCATCACGCGAGCGGTTGCGCAACTCGTGCACGGTGTCTTCGTCGAAAGCTTCGATTTCGAGCATCTCGTTGAGCGGCACATAGGCGATTTCTTCGAGGCTCGTGAAGCCTTCGTCGATCAGGATGTCGGCAACTTCCTCGTCGACATCGAGACGCGCCATGAACAGGTCGCGCAACTTGCCACGCTCTTCGTTCTGCTTCAACGCCGACTCGTCCGGCGTCATGATGTTGATCTGCCAGCCGGTGAGCTCGCTGGCGAGTCGAACGTTCTGGCCGCTGCGGCCGATGGCGACCGCGAGTTCGCTTTCGTCAACGACGACGTCCATCGAATGCTTTTCTTCATCGACGACGATCGACTGGACGGCTGCCGGCGCGAGGGCGCCGATCACGAACTGCGCGGGGTCTTCCGACCATAGCACGATGTCGACGTTCTCGCCACCGAGCTCGTTCCTCACAGCCTGCACGCGCGAACCGCGGATGCCCACGCAAGTGCCGATCGGGTCGATGCGCTTGTCGTAGGCGATCACCCCGATTTTCGCACGCACGCCGGGATCGCGCGCGGCCGCCTTGATTTCCAGCAGCCCTTGTTCGATTTCAGGGACTTCGAGTTCGAACAGCTTCATCAGGAACTCGGGCGCCGTGCGCGAGAGTTCGATCTGCGGACCGCGCGCGGTGCGATCGACCTTCGCGATGTAGGCGCGCACGCGGTCGCCCACGCGCAGGTTTTCCTTCGGAATGAGCTGGTCGCGGCGCAGCAGCGCTTCCACACGACCCGATTCGACGATGAAATTGCCCTTGTCCAGACGCTTGACCGAGCCGGTCATGATCTTTTCGCCGCGCTCGAGGAAGTCGTTCAGAATCTGCTCGCGCTCGGCGTCGCGCACCTTCTGCAGGATGACCTGCTTCGCGGCCTGTGCACCGATACGGCCGAATTCGATTGACGGGATCGGTTCCTCGATGAAATCGTCCACTTCCGCGTCGGCCTTCTGCTCCTTCGCTTCGAACAGGAGGATTTCCTGATCCGGCTCTTGCAGGCCGGCCTCGTCCGGCACTACGCGCCAGCGGCGGAACGTTTCGTGTTCGCCGCTTTCGCGGTCTATCGCGACACGGATATCGACATCTTCCTCGAACAGCTTTTTCGTTGCCGAAGCAAGCGCAGCCTCCAGGGCTGCGTACACCACGTCCTTGTTGACGTTCTTTTCGCGCGCCAGCGCATCCGCCAGCATCAAAACTTCGCGACTCATTGTTTGCGGCTCCTAAAGTCAACTTTGGGGACGAGACGTGCTTTATCGAGGTCCGCGACCGTGAAATCGAGCATTGCGGCGCCGTCCTTCCCTTCAAATTCCAATTCGATCTTTTCGCCTTGCGGGGCGTGCAGAATGCCCCGGAACGACTTGCGGCCGTCCAGCGGCTTTTTCAATGTGATGACGATTTCGCTTCCCGCGAAGCGCTCGAAATCGGCCAGCTTCTTGAGCGGGCGATCGAGCCCCGGCGACGACACTTCGAGGCGGTCATAGTCGATGTTCTCGACCTCGAGCACGTACTGGAGCTGACGTGTGACTTTTTCGCAGTCTTCGATGGCGATACCGGCCGGCTGGTCGATATAGATGCGCAGCATGCCGCCTCCCGAACGCTCGAGATCGACAAGCTCGTAGCCCAGGCTCGAGACCGTGGTTTCAATCAATTCCGTCAGTTGCACAGTAACTCCAAGGTGTTCGCGCATCGCGCCGCGAAACACCTGCGGGCGAGCGCCTTGACCGGGCGCGCACCCCTGCTCCCGAGATGCCGAACCAAAAAGCCAAAAAAAAATGGGCGCAACGCCCATCTTTTTCAACCGAGGTCGCACCCGGGCAGCGCGAAAACTATGTGCCCAGCGACTTCGTGATTTTAGCCATTTTTCGGGATAAACGCAAACGTAACGCCCGCGTTCGGCACTGTTTCGCGCCGGATCGCATGCATTTTTGCTTTGTGTCGATGGCGCAGGCTGCGCGCTTTCGAATTCGGCCGATAGCGCCGCTATCGACCGCTCCGGTTCGTCGCCCGGTCAGGCGACGAACGGGTTTTCATCGTCCGCGCGAGCGATTGCGCGGACCGCCACGACCCGCGCCGGCCTTGCCCTGCGTCGCAGCGGGCTGCTGTCCGCCGCCCTGACGATTGCCGCCGCGCGGGCCATTGCCGCTTGCGCGCTTGGCCGGGCCATTCGCACCTTGCGGGCCGCCTTGCGGACGAGCGCCGCGCTGACCCGGACCACGACCGCCGCTGTTCGCGCGGTTGCCGTTGGGCTCGCCGCCGGCGCGATTGCCGTTCGCTTCCTGGCCACCGCGCCGGCCGGAACCGCCCGCATTGACGCTGTTCCCGCCGAAACCGCTGCCCATGCCGAACCCGCCCGGCATGCCGCCCGCCGCGCCGCGCCGCCCGCCGCGAACCGGCGTTTGCGCCATGCGCAAGTGCGAACTCAGCACCGGCTCACGCGTGATGAAGCCCATCGAGGTTTGCATCGGATCGGGCTGCACACGCGGCGTCGAACTGCGTCCACCCTTCTCGGCGACCGGGGCCTTCAGACCCACCGACTCCATGAGACTGCGCACCTGATTGTCTTCGAGCTCTTCCCACTTGCCGCGTTTTAGGCCGCGCGGCAGCGCGATCGGACCGTGACGCGTGCGGATCAGGCGGCTGACCATCAGGCCGGCCGCTTCGAACATCCGGCGCACTTCGCGATTGCGGCCTTCCGCCAGCGCGACGTGATACCAGTGATTCGTGCCTTCTCCGCCGCCGTCCTGAATGCGCAGGAAGTTCGCGGGGCCGTCGTCGAGTTCGACGCCCTTCAGCAGCTTCTGCTTCATCGCCTCCGACAACTGGCCGACGACGCGCACCGCGTACTCGCGCTCGACGCTGTATCGCGGATGCATGAAGCGGTTCGCGAGGTCGCCCGAGGTGGTGAGCAGCAGCAAGCCTTCGGTATTGAAGTCGAGGCGGCCGACCGCGAGCCACTTGGCCGTTTTCATCGACGGGAGCTTGTCGAACACCGAGGGACGCCCTTCCGGGTCCGCGTGGCTGACGATCTCACCCGTCGGCTTGTGATACAGCAAGATGCGCGGCGGCTTGCTCGCGAGCTTGCGCTTGAGCGGCTTGCCGTTGACGCGCACCTGGTCCGTCGGCATGATCCGCTGGCCGATGTGCGCCGGCTCGCCATTCACCGACACCCGCCCCGCGATGATCAGTTCTTCCATGTCGCGACGCGAGCCCATGCCCGCATCGGCGAGAACCTTGTGGAGCTTCGGTGTGTCGTCGTCCGGCTCGAGCACGCGCTTTTGCTGGGTGGCATTGCGGCCGCGGCGCAGCATCGGCGCACGCACGCCGCCAGAACCGTTGTCCGCGTCGAATGCGGGCGACGTCACGTAAGCGAACACGTCGTCGACGGCAGCCGCGGCGGCCTTCTCGACCGTCGCCGGGCCCGCATCGTTGCGCTTGCCGCGCTTGTCCTGCTTGTCGCGGGTCTGCTGGGGCGCCTTGCGACGACCGCCTTCGCGCGGTCCGGCGGCTGCCGTTTCGCCCGATGCCTCGATTCCCGCCTCGCCCGGGTTGGGGCGCGCGTTCTTGCGCCCGCCTTGCTTGCGCGCGGGCTTCTCGCCCTGCTTTTCGGTTTGCGGCTCGCCGCCGGCGTTACGCGGCGTCTTCGCGCTCGCGTCCTTGCGCGGCATGCGTACCTGCGCGACGACGACGCCATCGGGCGGCGCTTCCGTCACCGCGCCCGGCGCGGCGGGCGCGCCTTCGGCGCCCTTGGTCTTGGCGACAGCGCGGCGTCGCGCGATCAGACTGCGCGGCCCGCGACGCAGGCCGCGGCGCGGACGATCGTCGCCGTCGGCGCTCTCGTCGCTGCGCGTGCGTTCGCCGGCATCGGCCGAGTCATGGGCGTCCGCGGCGTGCATGGGCCGCGCGGATTCGGGCGAATCGCTGTCGTGGGAGTGTGTCAAAACAACCTCAAATGTCGAAGTGCGCGCCCGGGCGGACGCGCCAAAAATATCCACTGATCGGACCGGCCTCCGTCTTCGACGTAATCTTTTATCGAAGACCGGGTGAATCAGGGGCCATGCAATTGCATCAGGCGCGGCGCGCCTTCGGTTCCTCTTCGGAATCGTCGTCGGTCAGGTCGACGCCGGACGACGGGCGTGCGGCCTGTTCGTCGCCGTGCGCCTCGCGAGCCGCATCCGCGCTGCCGGCGTCGGCGGCTTCGTGCTCCGGCTTCAGCGGCTGCACGCGAAATTCGGTCAGCGACGAAGCGGCGGTCTCGCCCTCCACGTTCGCATGATCCGTTCCGGCTTTTTCGTTACTTTCCGCTGCCTCTGCGGCGGTTTGATCGATATCCGCTACCTGCGCGTCCTGCTCGCCGCTTTCGCTCGCGGCGTCGTTCAGCGACGCCTGCGCCGCCGCGCCATCCGGGAAATTGATCGAATGCTGCGCGAGCAACGATGCTTCCAGTTGCGACGACGGATTGTCCAGCGCGGGCAGTTCGTCGAGCGCGGTGAGGCCGAGATCGTCGAGAAACTGCTTGGTCGTCGCGTAGAGCGCGGGCCGGCCGGGAACGTCTCGATGGCCGATCACCTCGATCCATCCGCGATCTTCCAATTGCTTGACCACTTGCGTATTGACCGTGACGCCGCGAATCTCCTCGATATCGCCGCGCGTCACCGGTTGCCGATAAGCAATGATAGCCAGCGTTTCCATGACGGCGCGCGAATACTTCGGCGGCTTTTCCGGATGCAGCCGATCGAGATAAGTCCGCATGGCGGCCTTGCTTTGAAAGCGCCATCCCGACGCGAGCGCCACGAGTTCGACGCCGCGGTCCGACCATGCGGCCTGGAGCTCTTCGAGCAGCGTACGCACGGTATCCGCCGATATGTCTTCGGCGAAGAGCTTGCGCAACTCACTCAGCCGCAGTGGCTCCTGCGCGCAGATCAAAGCGGTCTCGAGGACGATTTTCGCCTCTTGGGTATTCATGCAGCTTGGGTCAACCCTGTATGGTCAATGATCCAATTTCAAATCGAGCCTGAGCGGATTCAAACGGCACCGCAGCGGTGCACGCGATAAAGCTGGACGCGGAGTTTCAGACGCGCTCGCCCGATTGATCGGTCATATTGATTGGGAGCACGCACCGGGGGGAGGCATCAATGGGCGATCGGTGAGCGAATCGCCGGGCCATCCCAGCCGGACGAGGTGGCGCTTTCCTAGGCGAAAGCGCATGACTGAGCGCCATATTACGCAAAAAGAACCGGGGCGTAAAGGTGATTGATTCCCTGCCCCGGCGCTCACTCGTCAGGCGCGTAGCGCGAGAAAACGCCGCAAGCGTTCGACGCCTTCGTCGAGTCGCGCGGGGTCGCAGGCATAGCACCAGCGCACGAAACCTTCGCCTTCCGCGCCGAATGCGCTGCCCGGCGCAAGTCCGAGCCCCGCCTCGCGCACCAGCGCCTTGCACAGCGCCAGACTGTCCGACGCGCCGGGCAGCGAGAAGAACACGTACATCGCGCCGTCGGGCGCGCGGACATCGACACCGTCGATGCTTTGCAGCGCCTTGACGAGGTGATCGCGGCTTGCCCGCAGATCGGCGACGAGCGATTGCGTGAAGGCTTCGCCCTGCTCCACCGCGACGATGCCTGCCTGCTGCACGAACGACGGCGCGCATGACGTGTTGTATTCGACCAGTTTGCCGAGATCGTCCATCAAGGCCGTCGGCGCCACGATCCAGCCGAGACGCCAGCCGGTCATGAGCCACGCCTTCGAGAACGAATTGACCGCGATCACGCGTTCGTCGCGCGCCGCGAGGTCCAGGAACGACGGCGCGACCGTTGCGCCTGCGCCGTAGTAGAGCCGCTCATAGACTTCGTCCGCGACGATCCAGATGCCGTGCCGCCGGCAATGCTCGAGCACGATGCGTTGCTCGTCGCGCGTCATCGTCCAGCCGGTCGGGTTGTTCGGCGAGTTGATCATCAGCATGCGCGTGGAGGGCGTCAGCGCAGCGAGCAGTTGCTCGACGTCCAAAGTCCAGCCGCGCGGGCCGTAACTCAGCGAGACCGTGTCGACCGTCGCGCCCAGGATCTTCGGGATTTCGACGAGGTTCGGCCAGAGCGGCGTCACCGCCACCACGCGATCGCCCGCGCCGACGACGAGCTGCGCCGCCAGCATCAGCGCATTGACTCCGGCGCTCGTCACCGCGATGTTTTCCGCGGGCGTCGCGCCGTGCAGTGCGCTGACATAGCGCCCCAGCGCCTCGCGCAGCGGCGCGATGCCGAGATTGTGCGTGTAGAACGTTGCGCCATCGGCGAGCGCGCGGCTCGCGGCATCGCGGATAAAAGGCGGCGTGACGCGGTCCGACTCGCCGAACCAGAATGGCAGCACGTCGGGCACGCCGAACCCCGCGTTCGCCACTTCGCGAATCTGCGAAGGCCGCAGCGCCCGCACGGCATCGCGCGCGTTGGGTGCGCCGCGCATGTCCGCCTGCGCGCCCGTCAAGCCGCTCAATTCAACGATCACCGCGCCTTCCGATTCACTCATCGCCCGCTCCATCGAAAAAAACGAAGTCTAACGCGGCCGCGTCGATTTCGAGATGGCCTGCCGCTCGTTGCGGCCATATTCGGGCCTTATTCCAGTTCTTCCGCGCGCGCAGGCAGCCCCGCGATCAACGCCCAGACCGATTCGGCCGCAGGCGACAATGAACGGTCGCGCCGGCGCACCAGCTCGACGGTGCGCTCGGCGCGCGGCTCGAGCGGCAACGCGACAAGCGATGACTCGGCCGGCAGCGGCAGCGCGAGCCAAGGCAACACACTGACGCCGACGCCCGCCTCCACGAGACCGAACACGGTCGCCGAATGACCCAGTTCCTGAACGACGTGCGCGTCGACGCCATGTTCCTGCATGACGGCATCGATGATCGGCCGGCTGCCGGACGCATAGTCGAGCATCACCAGCCGTTGGCCCGCGAGCGCCGCCCAGGGCGCGGCGCGCTCCTGCGCGAGCGGATGATCGCGTCGCGCGACGAGACAGAAGGAATCGGTCATCACCGGTTGGCACTCGAGCTCGTCGGCAGCGAACGGCCCGATCACGACGCCGAAGTCCACTTCGCCAGACTTGACCTTGCGGACCACGTCGGACTGCACGTCATCGCGCAGACTCAGGGTGATGAGCGGATGCTGCCGCAGACACGAGGCGATCACGCGCGGCATCAGCCGGCACGCGACCGTCGGACTTGCGGCGACGATCACGCGTCCGCGACGTTGCTGGCCGAGATCGCGCACCTCGCGCAACGCTTCGTCGAGATCGGCGAGCAGCCGCGATACCGTGCCGACGAGATCGACGCCGACGTCCGTCAATTGCACCTCGCGCGTCGTCCGGTCGATCAGTTTCAGGCCGATCTCGCCTTCGAGCTCTCGCACGCAGCGGCTGACCGCCGATTGCGTGAGGCCGATTTCATCGCCCGCGCGGCTGAAGCTGCGCAGCCGGGATACTTCGATAAAGACGCGCAATTGCCGCAACGTCACGTTCAGAGGCGCGTTCATTACAGAGAGTCATCAATAGCCGGTTTTCATGCCGGATTATAGGGGTGCTGCGTCGCCGCTCGCTTATCGGCCCCGGTTTCGCTGCGGTGCAGCAATCCGCATCGAACGCACGGCGGATGGGCCTGCTGCACAGGATTGGTGATTGTCCCGATTTCTTAATCAATCCGTTTCGGGTCTGATACGGGCCATGCTGGCATCGCGTCAGCCTAGTGCCATGCGGGTTCCCGGGATTTCGCGATACGCATGGCACGGTTCTCGCATTTCATTGCGCACAAAGGTCGGAGCCATACGCGGACATCTCGCAGCACTGCCGCGGCCGCTTCGGCCTTTCCTTGGTATTCGTTCATCGGATTCCGACCAGAGTGCGCGGCGCGGGGCAGCGCACCGGGGTTAGCTTCGCTGAGGTGAGATATGGTGCTGTTCGACGATTTGAGAGATAACGAGTGGGCGCTGGTCGAGGCGTTGTTCTGTTCCGAGCCGGCGCGTAGCGAACGGCGCGGCCGTCCGCGCGTCGAAGCGCGCTCGGTGGTGAACGCCGTGCTGTGGGTATTGTCGACCGGCGAAGGCTGGTCGAAGCTTCCTGGCCGTTATCCTTCGCCGCCTACCTGCCGTCGTCGCTTCGACGAATGGCAAGCCGATGGCACGCTCGCGGAAATTGTGAAACGGCTGTCGAGCAACGGCCGCGAGGTTTCGCTGCGCGGACGCATCGGTTCGAGCGCAGTGAAGCCGCCCGCACCGCCCAGCCGTGACCGCTTGCGCGGCGCTTTCTGGACCAATCCGGAATCCTGGCGCGCGCCCGCGAAGATGGCCTGAGTCAGTTGCTTCGGTCGTAGCCGGGTGCGCGCCGGCTACGGCTGTCTCTCTTCCTCTGCGCGCGTCGTAACTCTTTTCTCTCGCAAGAGCGCTAGCCGCTTTACGCGATACATCTCTTTACCATTGCTTACAGCGGCACGATCCGACGAGGCATAGCTTGTGGAGTGGGTAAACACGTCCACGAGGACTCGAAGGACTTTCCATGAAGGCATCGACTCTGCTCGTCCGGGGCGCGCTGCTTGCGCTCGCCGGCGTAGCGGCAGCCGGCCAGGCCCAGCCGCCGCTCGCATCATCGGAATTGCGTTTGGGCGCCCGCACGTCGGCGGCTTCGCAACAGAATGCAGCGCGCGCCCGCACTGCGACACCGCCCGCGCCGCGCGGCGACCTGCGCGGGGATATCGCGAGCAATGCCCGCGCTCGGCCGGACAACGATCGCGAGGAACGCTCACCGCAACACTGATTGCGGCGGTTCGTTATCGCGGAACCACGCGCGCCGGCATCAGTCACACCTTATGCCATGAGCACAGCATGGCAACAGTGATATCCGGTCTGCCCGTATCCCCAGGATACGGGCTTTTTTTGACCTTCACCGCCCATACCAGCGACGACGCTGCCCCTCGGCCCGTTCACCGATCGGTCCGCGCCGTCCAGGGGCGCTGACTAGATTCTCGCTTCGAGCATCGCTTCGTGCCCGCCGAACGTGTATGGCTCGGCACGGCGCAAATCCCAGTCGGTTGAACGCTCATCTCTCGACAGCCGCGAAAATTCTTGCTTTCCACGCTCGGTGACGACGGCGATATCGACTGGCGCGTGGAACCCGGGCGCCGGCGCGACGGTTCGTTGCCGCGCGAGTTCGAGCAGCCCGAGGGCGCGGAGACGGTCGAAAACGTTGGGGCGTTTCGCCCACGGAACTTGACGATACTGGGCTCGGCGAAGTGCTTCGAGTACGGCTTCGTTGGAATACGTGGTCATCTCGTTCTTTCTTCCTGTGCAGCCATGACGACGCTCGTGACGGTCGCAAGACAGCCCGCGACGTCGACTAAACGCGGCGCGCCGAATTTCGCGCTGACGAGCGAAACCGCCGTTCGCAGCCTGAATGTTTGGCCACCGCTTGCGTTAGGTGCTGCTTTCTCTTAAAACCCCCGTTGACGCGCGCTGATCACGCGCCTTCTACATCCCCGCCGATGCGCTCTCGAAAACACGATGACGGAGCGAATTGTCCTTAAACCAATACGTTACCCCAATCAAATTGGTTCTATTTACTTTATTGCTGCTTTTTTTCGCATTGTTAGCGCTTTGGCCGCGAAGGCGCAAGCAGATCGCCATCGTTGGCCTGTTGCTCGCCTGGGGCTTCGGTACAGGCTGGTTCGCGAGGCCGCTGTTCGCCCTCGCACAGTACGGCTATGAAAAGACGATACCGCCTGCCTTCGCTCCTAAAACGACGATTGTCCTGATGGGCGGCGGCACTTCCCGCAGCGACGCCGGACTCGTTCCCAAGCGGGCCGCGATGCCGCGCATCGATGCCGCGGCGCAGGTTTATCGCGAGTGCCGCGCGAAAGGCGCGTCCTGCCGCGTCATCGTGAGCGGCGGCGACCCGCAGGATCACGGTCAAGCGGAAGCCGACAACTATGCGCCTTACGTCCTGGCGCGCGGAGTGCCGTCCGCCGACCTCACGCGCGAGAACAAAAGCCTGAACACCTACGAGAACGCACAGAACGTAGCCGATATCTTAGGGAACGCGCACGATGGCGCTTTGATCGTCATCACGTCGGCTTACCACATGCGGCGTTCTGTCCGGGCTTTCGAGGCGTTCGGCTATGAACCGCAACCCTATGTCTCCGACGTCCGACGCTCACGGCTCACGCTCATTCCGCGCTTCAAGAGCTTCGAAAACAGCGAGTTGGCGCTGCATGAACTCGTCGGGCTGGCCCGGTTCCATGTCTATCGCTGGCTGCATCTATATTAGGGGTGCCATATCAAAATAATCAGGACTAGAAAGTACTGAAATGCGCCGGTATGATTTTGCTCCGACCTCGATGGCTGGACGAAATCGCCTGTCCGACATCTTGCGTACTTGTTTTGGGCTTACGATCGACCAGGCGGAGTCGTCGCCCGCCGGCTGGCCCGCGTCATCGCCGTCGTCATTGACGCACGAGCGCGCCGTCATCGGCAGGAGCGCTTTTTGCTCGTCTCGATGCGTCTGTCCAACCGGATCGGCAGGCGATTCCCGGGTTCAACTGCTATTAGGAGCTAAAAATGAAGAAAGTGTCCCTGGCTGTTCTGTTGTCCATTAGCGCAGTCGCGTCGGCATATGCGCAAAGCGAACAAGGCGTGCGGATGAGCACGGATCCCGCAACGATCGCGGACGTCGAATCGCGCGCGCAAGCGCTGCAATCGCGTCAGTCGAGCATGCAAGACATGCAGATGGACCAGTCGGCGTCGGGCAAGTCGGGCCATCACAAGAAGTCGCACGGCAAGTCGAAGAAGCAATCCGCCGAGTAACACGCTTCGGCTTCCGGCCCGCAGCGCGGGTCGTCGCGCCGTCACTGCGATGCACGCGCGTCGCGTGACGGCGTAGATTGCTTTTTACTTTCGTTTTGCGCTTAGCCGCCAGCAGTCCGGTGCGCGATCCAGTCGCCACCTTCTATGCGCGGCAGTCCTTGCGCCGCTGCCGCCGTCACCGGGTAGATCAGACAGTCGATGGGCGTCGCCGCGCCGTCCAGCTCGACTTCGACGTGCAATCGATGTGCGCGAAAAAGCCCTTCCACGCCCGGATACACGTGTTCGATCTCATCCAGCACAGGCACGAGCGCGTCTTCGATCCGATACACCTCCCCATGAATGGGCGCGCCTGCGTCGTCCAGCACCAGTCCCGGATACGAGCCGAAATCGTATAGACGGCCGGCCACGTGCGCAGCGCCGATTCTGGTCGGCGCCGCAATCGCATGACGCTGTGCAGCCGCGTTGATATCGTTGACTTCGCCCGCCCGCAGCGTGCCGTACACGAAAACGTATTGCATCGGAGAAACCGCTCCCACGTCGATAATCAGGTGAGCCACCATTATCGCCGCTCAAAAACCCGCTGCGCTCGCTGCTCGATTAACATCGACGGGTCGCGGCCAGTGTCCAGTGCCGTCATGCACCACGAGCACAGACCGATACGAACATGGCGTCCTTCGCCGATTCACGGCCGATCAACGAGGAAGTCGAACATCTCGACATTCCCGTCGAGCATTCGCCGACGCTCGACCATCCCATGCGCGTGCGCTCGCGCCCGGTGCCGTCCGGCGTGCGGATCGCGCTGCATACGCATGCGTGGGCGCAGGTGGCGTACACATCGCGCGGCGTGCTCCGCGTCGCAACCGCCGATTCCACCTGGATGGTGCCGCCCTCGCGCGCGATCTGGGTTCCGCCCAACGTGACCCACGAAGTCGTGATCGTCGAGGACGCGTATCTGCGCACGCTGTACGTGGATGCCAGCGTCGTGCCGCCCGGCCTCGATGCGTGCCGTGTCGTTGAAGTATCGCCGCTATTGCGGGAAGTCATCGCAGCCCTCGACGACAAGCCGATCACCCGCGAGCGCGAGCGGCTGCTCGGCACCCTCGCGCTCGATGAAATCATCCGCTCTCAGCCCTTGCCGCTTTCCGTGCCGATGCCCACGGAGAAGCGCCTGCGCGCGCTCTGCAACGCGGTGCTCGCGGACCCGTCGCATGCGGACCTGGAACGCTGGTCATCGGAAGCGGGCGCGAGCACGCGGACCATCGCGCGGCTTTTCAGGCGGGAACTGGGTGTGAGCTTTTCGCAGTGGCGTCAGCAGGCGGTACTCGCGCGTGCCATTCCGCTCTTGAGCCAGGGGCGGCCGCTCGCGCAGGTTGCGCGCGAGTTGGGTTATCAGAGTCAGAGTGCGTTCTCAGCGATGTTCCGCCGCGCGTTCGGCGAAAGCCCCCGCGCCTTCTTCGCACGCGATTCCAGCGACGGGGGCAACGGCGACAGCCTCTAATTGGCTAAGTCGAAAGCCCTAGATGCGCCGCACCATGTGCCGTATCGCGCCGAGTTGCGCCAGCCGCGGCCCGGCCGGTCGATAGCCCATGCGCACATAGAGCCGCGCGGCGGGGTTATCGACGAACACACGCAGTTGGCATTCAGCCAGACCGCGCGCCCGGGCCCACCGATGGGCGGTGTTGAGCAGGAAGGTGCCAGCGCCCCGCCCGCGATAGCCCTGCGCGATCTGCACATCGCGAATATGAAGGGAATGATGTTCCTCGGTGACGCGCATCATGCCGATCGGCACGCCGTCCGCTTGCAGGATGAAGTTCTCCGACTCTCGCCAGCTCGACAGGAACAGATCGCCGCGCCAGACGAGGTTGTGCCGCCGGTAGTAGCCGACCATGTTGTCGTGCGTGAGCGCTTCGGCGAAGGCGAAATCGGCCATCGTCGCCTGGCGGAGTTGATAGAGGGAAAGGTCTTCGGTCGGGTCGAGCATCGCACGCATGCAGGCACGGGACAGTGCCTCCACACTATGACAGCGCGAGCGTGCTGGCAATCAAAATGCGAGGATCACAGCGTGGTTTCCGCTTAATCAGGAAATCAGGCAGCAAATGCGGGGAGAACGGGCAAAAAAAATCCAGCCCGAAGGCTGGATTTTCTCATCATGAGCTGGCGGAGCGGACGGGACTCGAACCCGCGACCCCCGGCGTGACAGGCCGGTATTCTAACCAACTGAACTACCGCTCCAACTCTTTCATCGCGCCCGCGAGAGTGATGAATCTCGCGAAACGTGCAGCGCTTGACTAGCAGCCGCCGATGTTCTGGCGTCCCCTAGGGGATTCGAACCCCTGTACTCACCGTGAAAGGGTGATGTCCTAGGCCTCTAGACGAAGGGGACAACAAACTTATTGCAACCCTGCGGCGAAAAAAAACCGGCTAATCAGCCGGACTACTCCTGCTCGCAAGGCATTGGCGGAGCGGACGGGACTCGAACCCGCGACCCCCGGCGTGACAGGCCGGTATTCTAACCAACTGAACTACCGCTCCAACTCTTTCATCGTGCCCGCGAGAGTGATGAATCTCGCGAAACGTGCAGCGCTTGACTAGCAGCCGCCGATGTTCTGGCGTCCCCTAGGGGATTCGAACCCCTGTACTCACCGTGAAAGGGTGATGTCCTAGGCCTCTAGACGAAGGGGACAACAAACTTATTGCAACCCTGCGGCGAAAAAAAACCGGCTAATCAGCCGGACTACTCCTGCTCGCAAGGCATTGGCGGAGCGGACGGGACTCGAACCCGCGACCCCCGGCGTGACAGGCCGGTATTCTAACCAACTGAACTACCGCTCCAACTCTTTCATCGTCTCACGTGCCTGCCTGGCTCATGAAACTGGCAGCGCTTTCAACTAGCAGCCGCCGATGTTCTGGCGTCCCCTAGGGGATTCGAACCCCTGTACTCACCGTGAAAGGGTGATGTCCTAGGCCTCTAGACGAAGGGGACAGAAACTTGTGATTCTGTCTTTACAGCTTGCTTCGCTGATTCTTTTGCTGCTTCGAATCAACGAAGACCGAAATTCTAAACAACTTCGAGTATCTTGTGAAGTATTTTTTGCGGCTTCCTGTTTCGGCAACTACTTCGCAAATTCACTTCATCTGTTCTTTGGTGGAGGTAAGCGGGATCGAACCGCTGACCTCTTGCATGCCATGCAAGCGCTCTCCCAGCTGAGCTATACCCCCTTGCAGAACAGAAACGAGATTCTAGCGGCCGTTTTCGAACTTGTAAATACCTTCTGGCCGAACAATCGAACTTTTTTTGCCTGTCTGCCGCTTTTGCGCGCAATGGGCGCTTTCGCCCATTGCGCGCCCCTTCTTCAGGCGGCCGCCTTGCCGAGCCGGCGCAGCACGGTTTCGCGGCCGAACAGCATCAAGACGACATCGATGGACGGCGTATGCGTCGTGCCCGCGACGAGCAGACGGACCGGCATCGCGAGCTGCGGCATCTTGAGCTTGTGCGCGCTCAGCGTCGATTTGAACGCGGCCGAAATCGCCTCCTTGCTCCATTCGGCCTTTTCGAGCGCCGTGCGCAGATCGGCGATCGCCGGGCGCACCGCGTCGCTCACGTGCTGCGCGTAGGCGTCGGGATCGATGGCCGGCTCGCGATAGAACATCGCGGCGTTCTCGGCGATCTCCTTGACCGTCGATGCGCGATCCTTAAGCAGCGAGACAACCTGATCCAGCGGCGCGCCGCCGTCGATGGCCGCGGCGTCGATTCCGGCTTCCGCGAGGAACGGCCTTGCCAGCTCCGCGAGCCGCGCGTTGTCCGCTTCCTTGATGTAATGCGCGTTCAGCCAGTTGAGCTTGTCGTGGTCGTACTGCGCCGGCGACTTGCCGAGATGGTCCAGATCGAACCACTCGACGAACTGCTCACGCGAGAAGATTTCCGCATCGCCGTGCGACCAGCCGAGCCGCGCCAGATAGTTCACGACCGCTTCCGGCAGATAGCCCGCATCGCGATAACCGACGACGCTCATCGCGCCGTGGCGCTTGCTCATCTTCTCGCCCTGCTCGTTCAGCACGGTCGGCAGATGCGCGTATACCGGCGGCTCGCCGCCCAGCGCGCGCAGAATGTTGATCTGGCGCGGCGTGTTGTTCACGTGATCGTCACCGCGAATGACGTGGGTAATCTTCATGTCGAGATCGTCGACGACCACGCAGAAGTTGTACGTCGGCGTGCCGTCCGGGCGCGCGATCACGAGATCGTCGAGTTCTTCGTTCGAAATTTCGATGCGCCCCTTCACTGCATCGTCCCACGCGACGACGCCCGTCAGCGGATTGCGAAAGCGCACGACCGGCTGCACGCCTTCGGGCACCGGCGGCAGCACCTTGCCTGGCTCCGGGCGCCACGTGCCGTCGTACCGCGGCTTCTCGCCTGCGGCGCGCTGGCGCTCGCGCAACGCGTCGAGCTCTTCCGTCGACATGTAGCAGTGGTACGCAAGCCCGCTTTCGAGCATCTGCGCGACGACCTCGCGATAGCGATCCATGCGCTGCATCTGATAGAACGGGCCTTCGTCGAAGTCGAGGCCGAGCCACGCCATGCCTTCGAGAATGGCATCGACGGATGCTTCCGTTGAGCGCTCCACGTCCGTGTCCTCGATGCGCAGCACGAAGGTGCCCTTCATCTTGCGCGCGAACGCCCACGGATAAAGCGCGGAGCGGATATTGCCGAGATGGATGAAGCCGGTCGGGCTCGGGGCGAAGCGTGTACGGACTTGGGTCATTGCGTTGTTCTCGAAATACTCGATGGCCGGTGCTCGCAAACCGCGATGCCTTCGCGCGTCCCGCAATCGGGTGCTCGAAGCGCTCTGACGGAACGAAAAGCGCCGTGAGCACGAGGCGCGCGCCACCTAGAAAATGAGACGAAATTATACTCGTCGACCGCTTCGCGCCGCCCCGCCCGGCTTTGTTTTATGATGTGCGCGCCGTTTTCCCTTGCACGCGAAACCGTCCTCGAAAGCCGGCCCTTTCACACCTGTCGCACCCGTCGCACCGCTGGAGTTCGCCTTGAAGTCATCGTCACCTCGTCTTTCGCGCCGCGCGTTTTCGCTCGCGGCGGCATCGTCCGTTCTCGCCGCCTGCACCACGACGGGCGGCAGTTCCGGCGGCGGCGCGCCCGTCGCGGCCACGCCCGCGCCTAACGCAGCTTCGCAGCGCCCGGCCCGCATCGGTCTCGCGCTCGGCGGCGGCGCGGCGCGCGGCTTCGCTCACATCGGCGTGATCAAGGCGCTCGAGGCCCGCAACGTGCCGGTCGATCTGGTGGCCGGCACGAGCGCGGGCTCCGTGATCGCGGCCTTGTACGCTTCGGGGATGAACGGCATTGCGATCAACAAGCTCGCGCTGACGATGGACGAAGCGTCGATCAGCGACTGGGCGATGCCCTTTCGCACGCGCGGCATCCTGCAAGGCGTCGCGCTGCAGAACTACCTCAACAAAACGCTCGACAATCGGCCGATCGAGAAGATGGCGAAGCCGCTCGGCATCGTCGCCACGGATCTCAGGAGCGGCCAGCCGATTCTCTTTCAGCGCGGCAATACGGGCATCGCGGTGCGCGCGTCGTGCAGCGTGCCGTCCATTTTCGAGCCGGTGAAAATCGGCGGCCACGAATACGTCGATGGCGGCCTAGTCAGCCCGGTGCCGGCTGCGTTCGCGCACAAGATGGGCGCGGATTTCGTGATCGCCGTCGACATCTCCGCGCGTCCGGAAACCGCGCTCACGCAGAGTTCGTTCGACGTGCTGATGCAGACCTTCACGATCATGGGCCAGTCGATCAAGGCCTATGAACTCGACAAATACGCGGACGCGGTCATTCGCCCGAACCTCAACGCGATGAGCAGCAGCGACTTCAGTCAGCGCAACGCGGCGATTCTGGCAGGCGAAGAAGCAGTCTCGAAGATGTGGCCGGCGCTGCAGCGGCAGCTTGCGGAGCGCGGCGTGCGCGTTTGAACGACACGCTGAAGCCAGTTGGACGATCCCAAAAGACGAAGGCCACGCATTTGCGTGGCCTTCTCTCTTTTAGCGCAAGGACTTCACCTCGTCGGCAGTGACGTCGCTGCGCTGCCCGCCCCACGTCACGCGCAGATAGTTCGTCAACCGCGCTATCTGCTCGTCGCTATACGTGCCGGCGAAACCGGGCATGTGCTGCATGCTTTCGATGCCCGGAAACGCCCGCGCTTCGATACCGTCGAGCATCGAGACGATCAGGTTGTGCGGATCGCTCTGACGCAGCGTCGAGTTCTGCTTCATCGCCACTGCGACATGCGGCTTGCCCTCGCCCTCGCGTCCGTGACAGCCGGCGCAGGAATCCAGGTACAGATTGCGGCCCGCTGCCAGTTGCGCGGCATCGCCGCTCTGAACTGTCATCGGCGCGGGTGCGGGCGGCGCATCGCCCAGCAGATACACCGTCAGTGCGCGCAGATCGTCCGGATTCAAGTGCTGCGTGCTCAGATAAACGACCGGATGCATCTCGCTGAACGCCGAGCCTTGCTTCGCGAAACCGGTGGAGAAGAACGCCTGCAGGTCCGGACCGGTCCAGCCGCGCGCCGCCAGTGCGGCGGGCGTGATGTCCGGCGCACCGACGCGTCGGAGCGTTCCGCCCTGCAGCGTCTGCGCGCCCTGAAGCTGACCGAACGCGCCGCGCGGCGTGTGACATTCCGTGCAGTGACCGAGCGCGTTGGCCAGATAGCGGCCGCGCGTCCAGTCGGCGGAACGGCCCGTCGAGGCGTCCGGCAACTGATCCTTCAGGAACAGCGAGTCCCAGAAACGCACGGCGAAGCGCACGTTGTACGGGAACTTGAGATCGGCGCCGATGTTCGGCACGGCCGCCGGCTTCTGCGACATCAGATAGGCGTAGATCGCATCGCTGTCCTCGCGCGTCATCTGCCGGTACGACGTGTACGGCATCGCCGGATACAGCTTGCCCTTCGGCGTCTTGCCGTCGTGAAGTGCGGCGTAGAAGTCGTCCGCGCTCCATTGGCCGATGCCGTATTTCGAATCCGGCGTGATGTTCGTGCCATGGAACGTGCCGAACTGCGATTCCAGTTTCACGCCGCCCGCGAACGGCGCGCCGCCCGTCGAGGTGTGGCACGCGGCGCAATCGGCGGCTTGCGTGAGGTAGCGGCCACGCGCGACCAGTTCCGGCGAACTGGTCTTCGGCGCAGCGCTCTCATGGCTGCCGCAGGCGGACAACGCGAACGCGCCGGCTGCCGCGAGAACGAGCGGCAACGCGCGCATTGCGCGGGAGAAGCGGCGAATGACGGTTACGGTCGATCCGATCATGCGGCGTCCTTCACGAGTCCCGGCGTGGACAGCACGAGGTCCTTCACCGCCTCGTAGTAACGGACGCAGCCGGTGCAGCGGCAGATGTGATCGTTGAGCGCGTCCATGATGGTCGCTTCGATCTGATCCTTTGCTATCGGCTCGCGCTTGAGCCGCTCCAGCAGCACGGTCGCCGCGTTGACAAAGCCGGGCGTGCAATAGCCGCACTGAAAGCTGAAGTGCTCGAGGAACTTCTGCTGCACCGGCGCCAGTTCGACGACTTCGCCCTGCTCGTTGCGCTTCGCGTGGCCTTCGATGGTCCGCACGGTTTTGCCATCGAAGAAATGCGCGCCATTGATGCACGTGCGCACTTCCTCGCTCGTGCCGTCGGCGCGATCCACGATGACGACGCACGCGTGGCAGACGCCCTGCCCGCAGCCAAGCCGCGAGCCCGTGAGGCTCGCGTACTCGTGCAGGAAATCGATCATCGGCAGACCGGAGGGGACTTGCATCGGCCCGACCTTGTTGCCGTTGATGGTCATCGAGAGCGAGCGTGTTTCGACGCCCGCGGCGGATTGGATGGCCGTCATGCGAGCACCTCCTGAATGTTCTTCGGCGTCACCGGCAAAGCGGTGAAACGATGGCCGATCGCATGCGCGATCGCGTTGACGATGGCTCCGACCACCGGGATCATCACCACCTCGGCGATGCCCTTCGGCGGGTCGGTCTCACTGAGCGGCGGCAGCACTTCGCCGGTCTGTTTCCACACGGCCACGTCGCTTGCGAGCGGCAAGTGATAGCGGTTGAAGTTCCAGGTGCCGTTGCCGGGGCCGTCTTCGTAGAGCGGCAGATATTCGTGCAGCGCGTGGCCGATGCCCATCGCGAGGCCGCCTTGCAATTGACCCGAGACGAGTTGCGGCGAGATCTGGTTGCCGCATTCCATGATCGAGTGATGCGACAGCAGTTCGACCTTGCCGCTCGCCTCGTTCACCGCCAGTTCGACGAGCGTGCCGATTGCGCTGTAGTACGTGACCATCGCGTTATTGCGCTGCACGGGCGGGATCATCAGCTTCTTGCGATCGAGCACCGTGTAGCCCTTGGCCGCAGCCTTGCCCGTCTCTTGCGCGCCTTCGCCGCCGAAGCGCACCGACAGGCCATCGAGCGGAAGCCGATCGGGCGTGCCCGCGATATCGAATTGCGCCTCGCTCCATTGCCAGCGGTTGAACGTGTGCACGACCGCGCCCGTCACAAGGCCAAGGTCGTGCGCTTTCTTCGCGAGCACCTCGAAGGCAATTGGTTCGAGGCCGTCGGCGGAGAGCTTGCCGTCGACCCACCGCGCATCCTCGATACGCACGATGAACGATGTCGCCTGCCCGCCGCCGATGCCTTGCGACCAGATCGCCATCGCAGCGGGCCACAGGCCGTGACGGAACACGACGCGCGCCGCCTCGCGCGTGGCGTGCGAGAAGTAGTACGCCGAGTTCGTCGCGCTCGCCGGCGACATGTAAGCCGGCGACCAGCGTGGATTCGCGCTCAGGCGCTCCTGCTCCGCCTGAGACATGATGTACGGATCGCCGCTCGTCACGACCGGCAAATCGATCCAGTCCGTGACCGCCATGTGGACCTCGGAGGCCGGCTTGCCCAGCCATTTCGCGACGACGAGCGCCTGCGCCGTCGACGATCCGGTGCCGATTTCCGCGCCCGAGTGCGACAGCGCGATGCGCCCGTCCGCCGTGAACTCGACCTTCGCAAACGCGCTTTCCGCGCCGGTGCCGAAGTCCTTCTGCGTGCAGGCAAAGCCGACGCCATAGCGCATGCCCGGATGCGCGGCCTCGTATTCCACTTTGCGCTTCGCACGCTCCGTCCACAGCGGATGCGTCTTCGCCTTGCGCAATACGTCCTCGGCGCGCACGGCGCCGGCTGGAATCGCGCCCTGCGTGTTTTTCATGCCGCTGCGCATCACGTTCCTGAGGCGCAGGTCGATCGGATCGATGTCGAGCTGGGCGGCGATATCGTCGATCATCATTTCGGTGGCCGCCATGCTCTGCAGCGTGCCGTAGCCGCGCGCCGAGCCGGCGTCGACCGCGCGCGATGCGTTCGCGACCGCGATGAGATCGCTCTTCGGGATGTAGTAGATGGATTGCGCAGCGGTTGCGCCGACCATCGCCACCGACGGCGAGAAGTTGCAGCGCCCGCCGCCGTTCGCGCTGAAGTCGCCCTTGAATGACTGAATCTGGCCGGTCTTCTTGTCGACCGCCATGCGATAGCGCATGTCGAATGCGTGGCGCTTGAGCGAACTCTGGAACTGCTCGAAGCAGTTGAACGCGAGGCGCACCGGGCGGCCATCACCGTACATGGCCGCGACGAGACCATAGAACGGCACGTTGTAGTGATCCTTCGAGCCGTAGCCGACCGTGTAGCACGGATGCAGGAACAGGTTCTTCACCGGAAAGCGCGACTTGCCTGCCATCTCCAGCGCGCTTTGCGCCACTTCATGCGGTCCCTGCGTCGGGATGACCATGTGCAGCGATTGCGTCGCGGCGTCGTACCAGCAGTTCGCGTTGTCCGGCTCGAGCGCGGCCGTATCGACAGATTGCGTCTTGTACGCGCGATCCACCACGAGCCATTCCGCCGGCGGATGATCCAGCTCCTCGGCGATGGCCTGCGCGTGAAACACGCCCTGCTCGTCGAGCTTGCCGTGCTCGTGGGCATCGGTCCAAACCGGCTCGCGCTTCTTCATCATGTGCGGGAAGAGCGGCGAGTCCTTCATGCTGGAGAAGGTGTCGTCGTCATACGGCGTCTTGCCGCCGACGCGCACGAAGCGGAACGTCGCCCACGGATCGCGCTCGACGAACGCCGTGCGCTCGCCGTAACGGACGACGCCTTCGCGGAACTGCAGCTTGTCCTTCGCGAGACGGAAGCGCGCGAAATCGTGATAGATCAGAATCGCGACCGCCTGCCCCAGATACGCGGGGGTCTTGCCGGCAGGCAACAACATGTCGTCGCCGTAGAAAGCGGGAAACGCGAGCTTGTCGCGCGCCAGATCGTCGGCCGTAACGACGCGATCAGGCGCGAGCCCGCCGTCGAGCGACGAGAGATCGATGCCCGCGTAAGTACGATCCGCGAGCGTCGTGCGCAGAACGAGCGCGTGCGACTGCTCCTGCGGCCAGTGCGGCATGTCCTTCGCGCGGATGTCGCGAGCGAACACTTTCGCGCCCGTTACTTTCGCGACGCCGTCGATGCGGAACTTCGCGTTGCCACTCGCCGCATCCCACTGCACGGGTGTCAGGATCTTTTCTTCGAACAGGGCCGCGAACGCGCGGCTGCCCAGGGGCGCAATGAAAACCGACACGCCCGCGAGCGCGCCCGCCTTCAGAAAACCACGACGCGACAGGCCGAGTTTTCCCATGTACTTCTCCTAAAATGAACGCCCGGAAACCATCCGCTGGACGGACGGCCACACGCCGCCTCGAAGCGAGGCATGTAAGATTTTGTTCGTTATGCCAAACATCGACGCGCGAATTACTGCGGCGTCTGGGCGTGATGGAATGCGGCCGGCGTTGCTTGCCGGCACACAGCGGGCGCGATTTTAAGTGGCAGGGGAAGCGTGAACAACGCTGGCGGCGTCAAGTTCTGTCAAGATTCGCGGGTGGCAAGCCGTGCGGGCTGCCGTGCGGGCTATCTATGGCGCGCGTCAAATGAAAAACGGCGGCCTCTCGCGAGCGCCGCCGTTCTTTGATGCCGATGCAGTGGGGAATTCAGTAATCCGCGTCTTCGATCCACGCCGCCTGAATCGCTTCGAGGATTTTTTCGTTGGATTTTTGCGGATCGTCGTCGAAACCGTCGAGCTCCGTCACCCAGCGATGCAGATCCGTGAAACGCACGTATTGGGGATCGACATCCTGATGCGCGTCGGTGAGCGCCATCGCGATCTCCTGGGTATCCGTCCACTTCATGGGCGAGCCTCCTGTCAGTGATTTTCCTTGGCATGATTGATGGAGTACCGGGGAATCTCGACCACCAGGTCGTCCTCGGCCGGCATCATCGCCTGACATGATAACCGCGAAGTCGGTTCCAGGCCCCAGGCCTTGTCGAGGAGATCGTCTTCGGTCTCCTCCGACGGTTCCAGCGCGTTGAAACCCTCCCGGACGATGACGTGGCAGGTCGTGCACGCGCACGACTTCTCGCACGCGTGCTCAATTTCAATGCCGTGTTCCAGCAGGTTGTCACAGATGCTCTTGCCGGCATCGGCGTCGATCACCGCGCCGTCCGGGCAGAGTTCGACATGAGGCAGCACAACGATTTGAGGCATGGTTTTCCGTGGATACTTGAGTGGATCAGACGTCGTCGAGCTTGCGGCCGGCGAGCGCGCGGCGAATGCTCTTGTTCATGCGGCGCGCGGCGAACTCGTCGGTGGCGGCGGATAGCGTCTTCGTCGCGTCTTCGATTTGCTGCGTCGAATCGCCCTTCGAAAGCCTCGCCAGTTCGGCCGCTAGCGTGTCGATTTGCGCGCGCTCGGCGTCGTCGAGCAGTTCGGCGTCAGCGGCGATGGCCGCGTGCGTCGCTTCGACGAGGCGCTCCGCTTCGACCTGCGCCTCGCGCAGCGCGCGGGCGCGCATGTCGGTCTCGGCGGTCTTGAAGCTCTCATCGAGCATGCGGGCGACGTCGTCATCGGCGAGACCGTAGGACGGCTTCACC
Source organism: Caballeronia grimmiae (assembly GCF_000698555.1). Classification (GTDB taxonomy): domain Bacteria; phylum Pseudomonadota; class Gammaproteobacteria; order Burkholderiales; family Burkholderiaceae; genus Caballeronia; species Caballeronia grimmiae. The sequence goes on from NZ_JFHE01000037.1 coordinate 38,384, forward strand.
ACCACCGACGCCTCCACGCCCGACAACTGCTCGCGAGCGAACACGGACAGCAGGCCGTCCGCATCGACCTGATACGTGACGCGGATACGCGCGGCGCCCGCGGCCATCGGCGGAATGCCGCGCAGTTCGAAGCGCGCAAGCGACCGGCAGTCGGAGACAAGCTCGCGCTCGCCCTGCACGACGTGAATCGCCATCGCCGTCTGGCCGTCCTTGAAGGTCGTGAAATCCTGGGCGCGGGCGGTCGGGATCGTCGAATTGCGCGGGATGATCTTTTCGGTGAGGCCGCCCATCGTTTCGACGCCGAGCGACAGCGGGATTACGTCGAGCAACAGCCAGTCGTCGCCTTCGCCGCGCCGGTTGCCCGCGAGCAAATCCGCTTGCACCGCGGCGCCGAGCGCGACGACCTGATCGGGATCGAGATTGACGAGCGGCGGCTGGCCGAAGAACGCCTCGACCGCGCGGCGGATGACCGGCATGCGCGTCGCGCCGCCGACCAGCACGACGCCCTTGATGTCGGCGGGCGTGACTTTCGCGTCGCGCAGCGCCTTCTTCGTCGGCCCGAGCGTGCGGGCGACGAGCGATTCGGTCAGCGCGGCGAACTGCGCTTCGGTCACGGCCACGTCGATGTGCGCGCCGGTCGACAGCGTCGCCTGCACGCGCGCTTCGTTCGCCGACGAGAGCGCTTCCTTCGCGGTGCGCACGTGATCGAGCAGCAGGCGCACGTCCTCCGGCGCTTCCGGCTGAACGCCCGCCTGGGCGAGCACATGCCGGTACAGCGCGTGATCGAAGTCGTCGCCGCCGAGCGCGGAATCGCCGCCCGCCGCGAGCACTTCGAAGACGCCCTTCGTCAGCTTGAGAATCGACAGATCGAAGGTGCCGCCGCCGAGGTCATACACCGCGTAGAGACCTTCCGAGCCATTGTCGAGGCCGTACGCGATCGCGGCCGCGGTCGGTTCGTTCAGCAGGCGCAGCACGTTCAGGCCCGCGAGCTTCGCCGCATCCTTGGTCGCTTGGCGCTGCGCTTCGTCGAAATACGCGGGCACGGTGATAACCGCGCCGACGAGATCCTCGCCGAGCGTGTCTTCCGCGCGATAACGCAGCGTCGCAAGAATTTCCGCCGATACTTCGACCGGGCTTTTCACGCCATCGACGGTGCGGATCTGCACCATGCCGGGCGCGTCGATGAAGTCGTACGGCGCGTTCTCCGCGCCCTCCACTTCGGTCTTGCCGCGGCCCATGAAGCGCTTGACGGAGACGATCGTGTTGCGTGGATCGGTGGCGGCTTCTTCCTTCGCGATCCGGCCGATGCGCCGGCCGCCCTTGTCCAGATAGCGCACGACGGACGGCAGCAGCACGTGGCCGTCCTCATCGGGCAGCGCTTCGGGCACGCTGTTGCGCACGGCGGCCACGAGGGAATTCGTGGTCCCGAGATCGATGCCGACCGCGACGCGCCGCTGGTGCGGCGCAGGCGCCATGCCGGGTTCTGAGATTTGCAGTAAAGCCATCGTTGGTCTTGTGGGGTTGTATCCGGCGCGTGCTGGTCAGTGTTCGAGCCGCTCGATCTGCTCGCCGATCTCATGCGCCACGCGCTCGATGAACATCAACTGACGCACCGCTTCGCTCGCCGCCTGGTCCGCCTTGCTGTCGATCAGCGCTTCGAGCTTCGTGAAGCGCACGCGCTCTTCGTCGCGCAGTTCGTCGAGCAATGCCTCGAGCGCGCCGACGTTCTTCGCGGCGGCGGCATCCTCGATATTCTCGCGCCATTCCATCTGCTGCATCAGGAAAGCCGGCTCCATCGCCGTATTGTTTTCCGCGCCGACATCGACGCCGCGCAGCGACAGCATGTAGCGCGCGCGCTTGAGCGGATCGCGCAGCGTCTGATACGCCTCGTTCGCGCGCGTCGCCCATTGCATCGCGAGGCGTCGCTGGGCGTCGCCGGCGGCGGCGAAGCGGTCAGGATGAACCTGCGCCTGCACGGTGCGATAGGCGTCGTCGAGCTTCTGGCGATCGACGGCGAACGTCTGCGGCAGGTCGAAGAGATCGAAGTGACTGTCGGTGAGCGTGGCCATGACGTTGGTATGTGTTCAAGAAACGCGAATGAAAAAGGCGGCCAGCGCCGCCTCTTATGCCGAAACCGCCGGCGTCACTCGCGTCATACGCGGAACGATTCGCCGCAGCCGCATTCGTCCTTCGCGTTCGGATTATTGAAGCGAAAGCCTTCGTTCAGCCCTTCGCGGGCGAAGTCGAGTTCGGTGCCGTCGAGGTACGCGAGGCTCTTCGGGTCGATCACGACCTTCACGCCGGCCGATTCGAACACCATGTCTTCCGGTGCGAATTCATCGACATACTCGAGCTTGTAAGCCAGACCCGAGCAGCCCGTCGTGCGCACGCCCAGGCGCAGGCCGAGGCCCTTGCCGCGTCGCGTCAGATACTTCTGCACGTGTTGTGCCGCCTTCTCCGTCAACGTGATTGCCATAGTCTTCGCGTCTCTCGCGCTCAAATCCCGCCTTGTCGCAGCGTTGCCGCCGATGATGCGGCGCCGCTGCGGCCATGCCTTGCTTCGAAAACCGTATGCGCGCGCTGATGCTCGCGCGCTCGTCCTTACGCTGCCTGCTGCTTCGCTTGCGCTTCCTGCGCTTGCGGAGCCGCTGCGCCGTGACGCTCCTTGTAATCGGCGACCGCTGCCTTGATCGCGTCTTCCGCGAGAATCGAGCAGTGGATCTTCACCGGCGGCAGCGCCAGTTCTTCGGCGATGTGCGTGTTCTTGATCGACAGCGCCTCGTCCAGCGTCTTGCCCTTCACCCATTCGGTGACGAGCGAGCTCGACGCGATGGCCGAGCCGCAGCCGTACGTCTTGAACTTCGCGTCTTCGATCACGCCGTCCGCGCCGACGCGGATCTGCAGCTTCATCACGTCGCCGCAAGCGGGCGCGCCGACCATGCCGGTGCCGACGGTGTCGTCGTCCTTCGAGAACGAGCCGACGTTGCGCGGGTTTTCGTAGTGGTCCAGAACCTTGTCGCTATAAGCCATGATTCAAACTCTCCTTTATTCGATGACGCGCGTCGCTCAGTGCGCCGCCCACTGAATGGTCGAAATGTCGATGCCGTCCTTGTGCATTTCCCAGAGCGGCGACAGATCGCGCAGTTTCGCAATCTTGCTCTTGAGCAGGTTGATGACGTAATCGACATCCTGCTCGGTCGTGAAGCGGCCGACCGTGAAGCGAATCGAGCTGTGCGCGAGTTCGTCGTTGCGGCCAAGCGCACGCAGCACATACGACGGCTCGAGCGAAGCCGACGTGCACGCCGATCCCGACGACACCGCGACATCCTTCACCGCCATGATCAGCGATTCGCCTTCCACGAAGTTGAAGCTGATATTGAGGTTGTGCGGCACGCGGCGCTCCATGTCGCCGTTGACGTACACCTCTTCGATATCCTGTAGGCCCTTGAGCAAGCGGTCGCGCAACATGCGAATGCGCTCGTTCTCGGTCGCCATTTCCTCGCGCGCGATACGGAACGCCTCGCCCATGCCGACGATCTGATGCGTTGCGAGCGTGCCCGAACGCATGCCGCGCTCGTGACCGCCGCCGTGCATCTGCGCTTCGATGCGCACGCGCGGCTTGCGGCGCACGTACAACGCGCCGATGCCCTTCGGGCCATACGTCTTGTGCGCGGAGAACGACATCAGATCGACCTTCAGCTTTTGCAGGTCGATTTCGATCTTGCCCGTCGCTTGCGCGGCATCGACGTGGAAAATGATGCCTTTGGCACGCGTGATCTCGCCGATCGCCTCGATATCCTGAATCACGCCGATCTCGTTGTTCACGCTCATCACCGAGACGAGAATCGTGTCCGGGCGGATCGCCGCCTTCAGCTTTTCCAGGTCGATGAGACCGTCGTCCTTCACATCCAGATACGTGACTTCGTAGCCTTCGCGCTCCAGTTCGCGGCAAGTGTCGAGCACGGCCTTGTGCTCGGTCTTCACCGTGATGATGTGCTTGCCCTTGCTCTTGTAGAAGTGCGCCGCGCCCTTGATGGCGAGGTTGTCCGATTCCGTTGCACCCGAGGTCCAGATGATTTCGCGCGGGTCGGCGTTGACGAGCGCGGCGACGTTCTCACGCGCTTCCTCGACTGCACGCTCCGCATCCCAGCCATATTGATGGCTGCGCGAGGCCGGATTGCCGAACTGCTCGCGAAGATACGGAATCATCTTGTCCACCACGCGCGGATCGATCGGCGTCGTCGCGCTGTAGTCCATGTAAATGGGCAGGTGGGGAATATCGTTATTCATCAGTCGCTCCGGATTAAACGGTCAAATCGTCTGCCAGGCCGCTGCCTGCCGCGCTGCCATTGCCGGCTTCGCGCGGCGGCGCAGATCATCCGGCCAGATTGAAAATGGAATTCGGTCCCTTGGGGACGACACGCGCGGCCTCGACGCCAGCCGGCTCGGCGCGCCGGTCGCGCAGCACGGCCTCAGAACCTTCGCGGGCGCGCTGCTGGTCGACCAGATCCTTCAGCGAGACGGAATCGAGGTACTCGACCATCTTCTGATTGAGCGTCGCCCACAGTTCGTGCGTCATGCAATGGCCGTCGTGCTGCTTCGTGCCTTCGCAGGTGCCCTTGCCGCCGCACTGGGTTGCGTCGATCGGCTCGTCGACCGCGATGATGATGTCGGCCACCGTGACGTTTTCCGCGCGGCGCGCGAGGTTGTACCCGCCACCCGGACCGCGCACCGATTCGACAATCTCATGGCGCCGCAGCTTGCCGAACAGTTGTTCGAGGTAGGAAAGCGAGATGCGCTGGCGCTGACTGATGCCTGCCAGCGTCACCGGGCCCTGCTCCTGGCGCAACGCCAGGTCGATCATCGCCGTGACGGCGAAACGGCCTTTCGTGGTGAGTCTCATAATTGGGGGCTAACGCTAATACTCGATGATTTTCGTCAAGTATAAATATCCCACAGTTTTAGTCAAGTATCCGGGGCGAAATATGTAGCGGTTTAAGGGGATTTTTTCGCGCGCTGTTTCTGGGCCGTGCGGCCCGCCGCCGCTCAGGCCATCAACTGGGCGCGCAGGGCCTTGAGCAAGCCGGCGCACGCGTCTTCGCACTGATCCAGCACGCGCTCGAAGCCCTCGTCGCCGCCAAAGTAGGGATCGACGACGACGCGGCTGTCATCCAGTGTGGCGAATTCCATCAGCAGGCGGATCTTGTCCCGGTGCTCCGGCGGACAGACCGATGCGAGCGCCGCAACGTTCGCGTCGTCCATGACGATGAAAAGGTCGAAGCGCGCGAAATCTTCCGCCCCGACCTGACGCCCGCGCAGGCTCGACAAGTCGTAGCCCCGCTTCTTCGCTATACGCTGGGCGCGCTCGTCCGGCGGCTGACCGATGTGCCAGTCTCCGGTGCCCGCCGAATCGATGACGATCCGGTCCGCGAGCCTCGCACGCCCGACCAGATCGCGCATGACCGCTTCCGCACTGGGCGACCGGCAGATGTTGCCGAGACAAACGAAGCAGACAGCGATCGAATTCATCGGGACGAGAGCGTAAAGAACGATGGGAGCGGCGCGGTCGGATTATACAAAGTAGTGACAAAGCGCGCCGGGACGGCCGTTCGGCGGATCAGCGTTCGTCGCGGTGAATATCGTGAGTGACGAAACGCGCTTCGCCGTTCGGCATCTCCAGCCAGTCACGATGCGCGAGCGTGCGGCGGATATCGGTGAGTCCGCTCTCCCAGTGCTCGCGCATGGTCGACAGGCCGAATTGATAGTCCTTGTAATGGCCCTCGTATTCCTTCTGCCGGTAAATCAGGTGAATGACGTTGTACCGCTTCGAGCACGAAAGCTCGGCGGCGAGGCGGCACCACTCGTCGTTCTTGCGGACGTCCTCCGGCACGAGATCGAGCACGTGCTGCAGCACGTTGCGGTATCGCTGCGCGCGCTGCATCTGATCCGTGACGAGGCGGGTTCGGCTCGAATACTGGACGTCCTTCACGCGGCCCATTACATCGACGATGCTGTCCGGGACCGGTCCGCGCGCGCTCCACAAGTCGACCTGAAAACCGAGCGTGTCGCGGCGAGGGGTTGCCTGCGCGATCTCGTAGAGCGGCGTGTTCGACATGAGGCCGCCGTCCCAGTAGAACTCGCCGTCGATTTCGACAGCCGCGAAACCGGGCGGCAGCGCGCCCGACGCCATGAAATGCTCGGCGCGCAGTTTCATCTGCGTGTTGTCGAAATAGGCGAAGTTGCCCGTGCCGACATTGACCGCGCCGACCGACACGCGCGTCTCGCGTGAATTGATGCGATCGAAGTCGCAGAGGCGTTCGAGCGTGGCCTTGAGCGGCGTCGTGTCGTAGTAGCTCGCGGTTTGCGGCGAACCGGCGGCGAGCGGCGACGGCGGCGGAAAACGCGGGACGAAGAAGCCCTTTTGCCCTTCGACGAGCGCCCCGACCGCCTGCAGCGCCGTAAACGCCTTACGGATCTCGTCGGGAGATTCGAAGAAGGCGCGCTCGGCGAAGGCGGGCAACGGGAAACCGAAGGCCGGCTGGCAGATGGTTTCCCAGAATTCCAGCAGACGCGTCGCGCGCTTCTCCGGCGCATTGCCCGCGATGATCGCCGTATTCAGCGCGCCGATCGAAATACCGGCGATCCAGTTCGGATGGATATCCGCCTCGTGCAGCCCTTGATAGACGCCCGCCTGATAGGCGCCGAGCGCGCCGCCGCCCTGGAGCATCAGCGCGACGGTCTCGTAGGGCGGCAACGCAATGCGCTTGCCGGACGCGGCACCGGCGGTGGCTTCGGGCGCGGCTTCGTGCTCCGCGAGCGGTTCCATGTCGGCCATGAAGCGGCGCTCCTTATTGCATGTGCCAGCCGTGGCTGACGACGAACGACTGCCCCGTCAGCGCCGCTGTTTCGAATGCCGACAGGAAGAGCACCGTCTGCGCGACGTCGTCGACCGTGGTGAACACGCCGTCCACCGTGCCGCCGAGCATCACGCGCCGAATCACTTCTTCCTCGCTGATGCCCAGTTCCTTCGCCTGCTCCGGAATCTGCTTGTCGACGAGCGGCGTGCGCACGAAACCCGGGCAGACGACATGTGAACGGACATTGTGCTTCGCGCCCTCCTTCGCGAGCACGCGGGCGAGGCCCAGCAAACCGTGCTTCGCCGTCACGTAAGCCGATTTCAACGGCGACGCTTCGTGCGAATGCACCGAACCCATATAAATGACCACACCGCCGCGATCGTCCTTGTACATATGCCTGAGCGCGGCGCGCGTAGTGAGGAACGCGCCGTCGACGTGGATCGCCATCATCTTTTTCCAGTCGGCATAGGCGTAGCTCTCGATCGGATTGACGATCTGAATCCCCGCGTTCGACACGAGAATGTCCACGGAACCTAGTTCCGCCGCGACGCGCTCGATGCCGCTGTCGACGGCTTCCTCGTCGGTCACGTCCATTGCAATGCCGATCGCCTTGCCGCCTTTCGCACGAATTTCGGCGGCCACGGCGTCCGCGCCGGCCTGATTCAGATCGGCGATGGCTACCGCCGCGCCTGCATCGGCCAACGTGAAAGCGATTGCGCGGCCGATGCCGCTCGCCGCACCCGTCACTACTGCCGTCTTGCCGTCGAGCTTACCGTTCTGTGACATGCGAATCTCCCTATCGGATGACTGAATGACAACATGCGATGCAGAGGGCCATCAAGCTGGCCGTTCGGCATAGGAACAATCGCGCAGATGATGCGACACCGCCTATGCCGTTCGGCCGACTGTTGCGCGCGGCCCGGACCGGCTATTGTGCATGAACGTCGTGATGCACCGCACCAGCGTATGAACCCGTAAGCCGCGAGCGTGTGCTCCGCTACAATCGACCGTTTAGCTTCTCTTACGCGCCATTCGCCATGCTCAGTTACCGCCACGCCTTTCATGCCGGCAATCACGCCGACGTGCTGAAGCACGCGATCGTCGTTCAGATGCTTCGCTATCTCGGGACGAAGGACAAGTCGTACTGGTACATCGACACCCATGCGGGTGCGGGCGTGTATGCGCTCACCGAAGGCTTTGCAGCGAAGAACGCCGAGTACGAAACCGGCATCGCGCGGCTGTGGGACCGCACCGACTTGCCGCCGCTGCTCGCGGATTTCGTCGACGAAGTGCGGGCGCTGAATCCGGAGGGCGGCTTGCGCTTCTACCCCGGCTCGCCCTATCTGGCCTGGCGCGCGATGCGCGAGCAGGACCGCATGCGGCTCTTCGAGTTGCATAGCACGGAAATCGACGTGCTGCGTCACAACTTCCGCGACGCCGGCCGCCGCGCCATGATTTACGAAGGCGACGGCTTCGACGGCATCAAGGCGCTTCTCCCGCCGCCGCCGCGCCGGGCGCTGGTTCTGATCGATCCTTCTTACGAGGACAAGCGCGATTACGCGCGCACCCTGTCGTGCCTGGAGGAATCGCTGAAGCGGTTCGCGACGGGGACCTACGCGGTGTGGTATCCGCAAGTCGCGCGGATGGAATCGCAGCGGTTCGCGGAACAATTGAAGGCGATTCAGCCGAGTGGATGGCTGCACGCCACACTGACCGTCAAGGCCGCGCCGGCAGATGGCTTCGGCCTCTTCGGCAGCGGCATGTTCATCCTGAACCCGCCGTACAAGCTGGCGAGCGAGCTAAAGGCCGCGCTGCCCTATCTCGTCGATGCGCTCGGGCAGGACGCGAACGCATCGTTCAATCTGGAGCACCGCGCGGACTGAGCGCACGCGAGTTCAGGGATACGTCCCGCGTTGTCGCCGGTAATAGCCTTGGCCGTTCGCCGGCGGCGCGGCGCTCTCGCCGCCATATTGGACGTACGGCGAAACGACGATGGGCTGCTGCTCCTGTTGCGGCAGCCCGGGCAGCGTCGCCATCGGCACCATGCCCGGCGCACCGAGCGGCGCGCTTTGCAGGACGGTGCCGCTCACGCCGCTGTGAATGCCGGTCTGCGTGTCGAGCACCAGCGGTTCACCGCCGGGCTTGGCGAAAGCCGCCTGGGTGAAAGGAAGGCATACGGCTGCGAGAGCACAGATACGCAACGTCATTGTTTGGCGAATGGAGCCTGGCATCGCTTGCTCGATTGAATAGACGAAACGCTTTACCTTACCCCGCTGGCAGGCTTTACGCTAGGCGCTCCAATCCGCACGAGATCCGAAGGAGTATCGATGAAACCCACAAGCGCGCTACTTGCCGTCTTTACCGCCTTCTGCAGCGCAACCGCCATCGCACAGACTGCAGTTCCGGCACACGGCGACATGCCGGGCATGCATGCGGAACAATCCGCAGCTAGCGACACCGACCTTCCTTCCACGGCGGCTTTTCAGGCAGCCGACCAGTCGATGATGTCGGCGATGTCCGATATCGAATACACGGGCGACGCGGACCGCGATTTCGTCGCGCACATGATCCCGCATCACCGGGGCGCCGTGGCCATGGCGAAGATCGAACTGAAGTACGGGAAAGACGCGAAGCTGCGCAAGCTGGCGAAGGACATCATCGCGGCGCAGGACAAGGAAATCGCGTTCATGAATCAATGGCTGGCCGCGCATCCGGCGAAGAAGTGAGATTCGCTCTGGCTGCGTAGCACGCCTGAAAAGACAAAAGCCCCGCGATGCGGGGCTTCTCGTTCGACTTCTGGCGCTTTTCGCGCCGGGCGGTTTCGCCTTAGAAGTTGTAGCCGTTGTTTTCGAGCGAGCGGATGCGCTTTTCCAGCTGAACCACGTCCGACGATTGCGCGAGGTACTCTTCGCGGCGGCGTTGTTCGGCGGCTTCAAACCAGATGCTGAGTTTTTCGAGCAGGATTGCAAACATGATGTTTCTCCAAGGATTCTGTTGGTCCCTGGCGTTCGGGTCAGGGATAACCCGCATTAGGGATAACCCGAATTATAGCGACACCCTCTGTGATGCGGTAGTGAAATGCATGCATCAAGTGCATTCTGTTTCGGAATGGTGCGCGGTAACAACGCCGTAACCGCTTGACTCCAAACGAAAAGCCAATTCAATGCACCATATCGGTGCGTCTACTGCGCCAATTTGTCCAAGATCGGGCAATCGGGCCGCCCGTCGCCATGACAGTTTTTCGCCAGATGTGCGAGCGTGTCGCGCATATCGGTCAACTCCGCGATGCGCCGGTCAAGCTCCGCGACGTGCTCCAGGGCAATCGCCTTCACTTCCGCACTCGCGCGGGACCGGTCTTGCCAAAGCGCCAGCAGTTTCCGGATGTCTTCCACGAGAAAGCCGAGCCTCCTCGCTTGTCGCACGAAGCGCAGCGCATGGACCTCCTGCGGCCCGTACACGCGATACCCCGCCGACGTGCGTCCAACCGGATTGAGCAGCCCAACACTCTCGTAGTAACGAATCATCTTGGCCGTCACGCCTGACGCGCGCGCAGCCTCGCCGATGTTCATGGTCAACTCCCTGATCATTTATTGATTCGACTCTACACCTTCCCATCATGGCAACGTATACGATGGTGATATGCAGAGTCATTTAAAGAGGAAACCGACATGACGGAATTTCAGGTTCAGGGTATGAGTTGCCAGCACTGTGTTGCCGCGGTCACGCGCTCGATTCAGGAAATCGATCCGCAAGCGCAAGTGCGCGTCGATCTCGAAAACGGCAAAGTCGCGGTCGACTCCACGCAGTCCGAACAGGCACTGAAGGACGCCATCGACGATGCGGGGTACACGGTCGTCGGCGTCGCGTCGGCATGACGGGCGCGGAGCGCTTCACTGTCGCGCTGATCGGCGCGTCGGGACTATTGGGGCGCGCGGTTGCCGTCGAACTGGCGCGGCAGGCGAAGGACTGGCGCGTCGTGTGTACGGCGCATCGCCGTGCCGTTGCCGACAGCGTGCCGCTGGATATCCGCGATCACGACGCCGTGCGCGCCTTCCTGCGCCGCGAGAAGCCGCAGGTGATCGTCGTCGCGGCGGCGGAGCGCCGGCCGGACGTGTGCGAGAACGATCCCGCGCTCGCCCGCGCATTGAACGTCGACGCGCTCGGCGCGATTGCCACCGAAGCGCGCGCGCTGGGCGCGTGGGTGCTGTCGATTTCAACCGATTACGTTTTCGACGGCACGTCCCCGCCGTATTCGCCCGATGACGCGCCCGCTCCGCTCAACGCCTACGGCCAAAGCAAGCTGGACGGCGAAAACGCGCTGCTCGGCTGCGATCCGCACGCCTGCGTGCTGCGCTTGCCGCTGCTTTACGGGCCGGTCGTCGACTGGAGCGAATCCGCAGTGACGAGCCTCACGCCGGCGATCGTCGCATCGGCTGATACGGCCAACGCGCCCGCTACGATGGACGCCTGGGCGACGCGCTATCCGACGTACACGCCCGATGTCGCGGTCGTGATTCGCGGGATGATCGAGCATCACGCGCGGGGCGCGACGATTTCCGGCATCACGCAATGGTCCGGCGACGAGCCGATGACGAAGTTCGATATCGCGGAACGCATCGCGCGGGCGCTGAAGGTCGACGCGAAACTCGTTGCGCAGCGCACGCCGGCCGATGCGACACCTCGACCGCGCGATTGCCATCTCGATTCGGCGCGGCTGGAGGCGCTCGGCATTGGCCGGCGCACGCCGTTCGATACGGCCATCGCACACGTGCTGGCCCGCTATCCGGCGCTCCCGCCGCATTAACGTCAGTGGAAATCGCGGCTCGCGGCGGCGAGGCGGCCGAGCAGCGAAGTATGGTCTTCGAGCCGTTGCGCAACCAGATGCCGCACGTCGCCTTCGTTCTGCCAGACGCCGTGCACACCGAGCAGCGATGACCCAAGCAATACCTTGCGCTGTTTTTCAACGAGCCCCGGCCAGACGATCACGTTGATCGCGCCCGTTTCGTCTTCGATCGAAACGAAGATCGTGCCGTTTGCCGTGCCCGGCCGCTGACGCACCGTCACGATGCCGCATGCGCGCACGATGCGCCCGCTTTTCAGATCCGCCAGATCGGCGGCGGTTTTGAAGCGCAGGCGCGAGAGCTTCGCGCGCAGCAACGCCAGCGGATGGCGATTGAGCGTGAGCCCGAGACTCGCGTAATCATCGACGATTTCGCGGCCTTCCGATGCCTGCGGCAACGCGAGCGGCGCTTCGGTCATCGGCGCATCGCGCAGCAGTTCCGGCGCACGCTGCTGCGCAGTGACGGCCCACCACGCCTGACGCCGATGTCCCGCGATGTTCGCAAGCGCATTGCCGGCGGCCAGCGCCTCGAGTTCGCGGCGGGACAGGGCCGCGCGCCGCGTGAGATCGTCCACATCGGCGAAAGGCGCTTCGGCGCGCGCGATCATGATCCGCTCGGCCGCCGCCTGCGGCAAACCCTTGATCAGTTGCAGACCGATGCGCACGCCCGGCCCATTGGCGCCGTATCGCTGCGCGGCCAGCATGATGCGCGCTTTCAGCTTGCGCGCACCGCGCCGCATGGTTTTGCGGAACACCTGATCCGGCAGCGGTGTGCCATAGAATTGCTGCCGCCGCCGCTCTCTGCCGGGATCGAATACGACGCGCTCGCCGTTGCCGGGCGCCCTTTCCAGCACGGATTCCCAGTCGCTCAGCGAAACGTCCGGCGCGAAAACTTCGACGCCGTGACGCCGCGCGTCCTGCACGAGCTGCGACGGCGAATAAAAGCCGAGCGGCTGGCTGTTCAGCAAGCCGGCAAGAAACGCCGCGGGCTCGTAACGCTTGATCCACGCGCTGAAATAAACGAGCAGCGCGAAACTCGCCGAATGACTTTCCGGGAAACCGTATTCGCCGAACCCCTCGATCTGCTTGCAGACGCGCGCCGCAAAGTCGTGCTCGTAACCGCGCGCGAGCATCTTTTTCATCAGATCGGCCTGATATTCCTCGAGATGACTGCCGCGTCGCCAGGCGGCCATCGCGCGGCGCAGTTGATCGGCCTCTTCCGCCGCATAGCCCGCCGCGACCATCGCGAGCTTCATCACCTGCTCCTGAAAAATCGGCACGCCGAGCGTGCGGCCGAGCACGGGCCGCAGTTCTTCCTTGGGATAGTCCGCATCCTCCAGGCCCTGCTTGCGTCGCAAATACGGATGCACCATGCCGCCCTGAATCGGGCCGGGCCGCACGATCGCCACTTCGATCACGAGGTCGTAGTATGTCTGGGGCCGCAAGCGCGGCAGCATGCTCTGCTGCGCCCGCGATTCAATCTGAAACACGCCGATGGTGTCCGCGCGGCAACACATTTCGTACACCGCCCTGTCTTCGCGGCGAATGTGCGTAATGCCGAAATTCGGGACGCCGCGCCGCAGCGCAACGAATTCGAGCGCGCGCCGGATCGCCGACAGCATGCCCAGCGCGAGCACATCCACTTTCAGGAGCTTGAGCTGGTCGATGTCGTCCTTGTCCCACTGGATCACGCAGCGGTCTTTCATCGCGGCGTTTTCGATCGGCACGAGCCGCGACAGCCTTTCGCGCGCAATCACGAAGCCGCCGACGTGCTGCGACAAGTGACGCGGAAATCCGCGCAGTTCGCGCGTCAGGCGGATGAGATGCCGCGTGATGTGCGAGTCCTCACTAAAACCCGCCTCCTTGAGATAACCGGCGACCGCCGACGGCCCGTCCCACCACTGCTGCGACTTGCCGATGCGCTCGATCAGCGATGCATCGAGCCCGAGCGCCTTGCCGACGTCCTTCAGCGCGCTTCTCGTGTGATACGTCGTGACCGACGCCGCCAGCGACGCGCGATGCCGCCCGTACTTCTGATAGATGTACTGGATGACTTCCTCGCGTCGCTGATGCTCGAAATCGACGTCGATATCGGGCGGCTCGTTGCGCGCCCGCGAGATGAAGCGCTCGACCAGGAGGCCCATCCGGACCGGATCGAGTTCGGTGATGAAGAGACAGAAGCAGATGATGGAATTCGCCGCCGAGCCGCGTCCCTGGCAGAGGATGCCCTTGCTGCGCGCGAACGCGACGATGTCGTAGACCGTCAGAAAATACTTCTCGTATTTCAGTTCGGCGACGAGTTCCAGTTCTCTGTCGATCTGGCCGATGGTGTCGGCGTCGAAACCGTCCGGCCAGCGCTGCTTCGCGCCCTCGATGACCTTCTTGCGGAGATAACTGGCGGGCGTCTCGCCGCGCGGCACCAGTTCCTCGGGATATTCGTACTCGAGCTCGTCGAGCCGGAATGTGCAGCGGGCGGCCACTTTGAGCGTTTCTGCGATCGCCGCCTTCGGATACAGCGCGCCGATACGCAAGCGCGTGCGCAGATGCCGCTCCGCGTTCGCTTCGAGCGCATAACCGCACTCGCCGAGCGGACGGCCGAGGCGAATGGCGGTCAGCGTGTCCTGCAACGGCTTGCGCGATCGCGCGTGCATCAGCGCGCCGCTTGCCGCGACGAGCGGCAGACCGCTCGCTTCCGAAATCACGCGGCATGAGGCGAGGCGCTCGTCGTCGCTGCCGTCTTGCCACAACTCCAGGGCAAGCCACGCCCGCCCCGCTGCGAAACCGGCGAGCCAATGGGCGCGGTCGAGCGTGTCGGCGAGCGTTGCCGAGCGTTGCGGCACGAGAATCAGCAGGCAGCCGGGCAGATGCTTCAGGTGCGCGATATCGCCGCGCAAATCGGTAACATCCGTGGCATCGGACGACGCGGCGGGATCGGTGAAGTCTTCCGGGCCCAGCCGATAGCGGCCTTTCGGCGAACGCGAACGCGCCAGCGAAATCAGTTCCGACAGATTGCCGTAGCCTTCGCGGTTCGTCGCGAGCGCGATGAGCGTGCAGAACGGCTGCCCGTCGGCATCCGTCAGATGCAGTTCGGTGCCGATGATGAGCTTCAACGTCGGCTTGTCGGGTAGCGGCTGGCCGGCAAGCCGCGCGGCCTCGATGGCCGCTTTCGCCTTCGCCTCGATGTCCTTGATCGCGCCATGCGCGCGGACGACGCCCGCGAGCGAACATTCGTCGGTGATGGCGAGCGCGGTATAACCGTGCTCGTGCGCGGCGAGCGCCAGCTCTTGCGGATGCGACGCGCCGCGCAGGAACGAAAAGTTGCTCAGGCAATGCAATTCGGCGTAACCGGGCAAAAGCGCCGACGCGGACACCGCGCCCGACGAACCGCTGCCTTCGCCGCTCAGACCGATGATGTCGTTCAGATCGTCCATGAGCGCGTCATCCGAAAAATCCGTGCAGGAACCAAGCGCCGCTCAATCGCTCGCGATAGAGCCAGAACATGCGGCCGCGATCGTCCGAAGCGACGTAATAATCGCGCTGAACACCGTTGCCGTCCCACCATCCCGCCTCGATGCGCTCCGTGCGGCTGATCAACTTCAGCGGACGACGGTAGAACGGCCGCTCGTTGCGCAGTTTCAGCGGCTGCGGCGTCTCCAGAATCCACGACGGTCGCGGCTGCGAAGGCACGGCCAGGTCGGGCAGCTCGAGCTGCTCGCCCGGTTCCATGTCCGCCGCTTCCATTTCCTGCTCTTCGTCGGGAGCCGCTTCGGCAGGCGCCTCCTTCGGCTTTTTGCCGCGCTTCGGCCTGGCATCGCGCGCGACCTGATAGGGCTCGACCGTCATCGCCGCCTCCGGCCGATGATCCTCCCGCTCGACCAGTTGCACGACGTTTTCGGCGCCCAGGCGCGCACTCAGGCGTTCGAGCAGTTTCGCCATCGATTCGTTATCGGAAGCCGGCATCGGAAACAGCGTGTCGGACGGCGGCGTGTGCTCGCTGACCTTGTCGGCAAGCAGTTTCATCTCGATGACCGGCGCGATGAGCGTCGTCTGATTCAGCTTTTCGCGCAGCAGCCACAGGATGTGGTCGGCATCGCGCGTCGGCACGGCCCAGGCAATCTGGAGCGTCGAAGTCTTCGGCGCGTTGCGCGCAGCCAGTTCGTGTTCGAGCAGCAGCGCAAACCCGCTGACTGCGGCGTGATGCGCGCTCAGCCAACCGGCCAGTTGCAGCACGAGCCGGCGCGCCGCGAACAGCAAGGCCTCGGCACTATCGACGCGCGCCTGCAATTCGAGCCGCGCTTCGAACGATGCCGGCGCGCAAAACACCTCGCGAGGATCGGGGGCCTGCCCGTACGCCTGTGCGAGCCACTGCAGAATGCCTTGTCCGAACCGGCGCGCCACGCCTTTGCGCGGCAGGCGGCGCAGATCGGCAAGCGTCGAGCAGCCGATCTGTTCGAACACGTTGCCATGCGATTCCGCCGACGGAACGAGCGATACGGGCAAGGCATCGAGAACGCGCAGGAGCGTCGTCTCTTTCACGATCCGCACGCGACGCGTCACCCGACGCGTACGCGCGTGCGCGAGCAGCCACGCGCCCCACGCGGTTGGCGCGCACCCTAGACGCGAGGTGAATCCGCAGCCCTTCACCGTGGACGCCACCTTTAATAGCAGCGCGCGCAGTCCGCCAAACAGCCGCGTGCTCCCACTGACTTCCAGCAGCACCGTATTGGCGTGCGCAAGCACGACCTTCGGCGTAAATACGAGCAAGGCCAGCGCGACGGCTTCGAGCGCGCGCTGCTCCTCGCTGATATCGACCGCAAGCAGCGTCAGGCGCGGCGCCAGCGCGAACGCGTGCGAGCGTGTGCTGCCGGGCCGCACGCCAAGCCGAAACGCGATGAGATCGGGCAGCAGAATGCGCGCGTGATCGGCAAGCGCAAAGCAAGGCTCGTCGATGGCGTCTGCCGCGTGGTCATTGCCCGTCGGCCTCGCTCCAGGCGAAATCGAACTCGCCGATGCGGATGGCATCGATGGCGGCCTGACTGCTTCGAGCGATAATAGCGGCAATGTCACCGCTATCCACAACATGATTGACCTCTCGTGCTTTCCTTTGCTGGCTCGCGCGTCGCAGATGCTCGGGCAACGCAGGCAACTGCAACGGCAGGCGCAGCTGCAATGGCTTTCCCAGCAGCGGACCGCGCCGCTTGATGATGTCGATTTCCAGCATGACGGCCTGGATCCATTCGCGGCGGTTCATCGTCTGCGCGGCAGGCGGCAATATCGGCTTGCAAACCATGCGCAGTGGCGCGGCGGAAGATTGCTTCGCGGCATTGAGCGGGCGAAACAAGAACGCCAGCGATTGAGACTCCTGGGCCGCCACCTGCAGCCGGCGCAAGGCTTCAGGACGCGCCTTGGGCAGCCAGACCAACACCGCGCCGATGCCCTCCTGCTTCAGCGACTGCTCCGCGGCCCAAAGCACCTGTTCATCGGCCGCTCTAACCCAGACCAGCTTGTCCGTTGCGATGTGCATTGCCCGGAAGGCAGCGAAGTTGGGCATCCACGGCGGCGCGACGAATACGACGGATCGGCTCTGAGTGGTCGTCAGCTCTCGAAGCGAGCGTGCAAGCAGTCTGATTTCACCGACGCCGCTCTCTTCGATCAGCACCTCGGTAACGGTGCCAGGCAGCCAGCCTGCGCCAGGCAAAACGCGATCGAGCAAGCGATAACCGCTCGAGATAACGTTTGGATGCGACGTGCTGAACTGCTCGCCTTGCCAAAGCTGCTGCTGCAGGCGGGCAGTCAGTTCGAAATCGAGCAATGAAAGTGCGGCACCCATGAGTTCCCGTTCGAAATTGGACGGGGCCGCTCATGCGTGACACGTGACGGCCTCTAGCTATACTGTATATTTATACAGTATTTCGAGGCGAATGGTAACTGCGAAGGGGCTAGTAGGAACGGAGTCTAGGAGCGCGGGCGATGAAGGGGAGTTGTGATATCGCGTAAATTGCGCCCGCAAACGCAAAAACCCCACCTTTGCGGGGTGGG
>NZ_JFHE01000038.1 GCF_000698555.1 Caballeronia grimmiae
CGACGCCCATCACCGCGGCGACGATGCCGAATGCCGGCAGGCCATCGGCCATCTTCTGGATCGCATTGGCGGCGATGGCGCTTTCCGCGTGATGCGTTTCGAGTTCTTCGTCCATCAGGTCCTGCAGTTCGAGCGCGTTCACATTGCCCGCCGACATCATGCGCAGGTAATCGACGATGAAGTCGAGCAGGTGATGATCAGCCATCACGTGTTCGTACTTTTGAAACAGCGGGCTGGCTTCGGGCGCGTCGACATCGGCTTCGAGCGCCATCATTCCTTCCTTGCGCGCCTTTTGCAGCAGCTCATAGAGCAGCGCGATCAGCGAAAGGTACTTCTCTTTGGTATAGCCGCCGCCCTTGAACACTTTAGGCAGCGCCTGAAGCGTTTTCTTGAGCGTCGCGGTCGGGTTCGATACGACGAACGCGCCAATCGCCGCGCCGAAAATACACAGCAGCTCGAACGGCTGAAAGAGCGCAGCGAGGTGGCCCCCGACGCCGATAAAGCTCCCGATCACCGAGCCGATGACGAGTACCCATCCGATAACGACAAACATGATTTCTCCGCAAATGTCCGGGCTTGGCGAGCCGTGCGCGCTCGTTCGACGAAACACGCACGGCTCGCAAAGCATTGTCTGCATGGTGCTGGGCTTTTTAACGGCGCAGTACACCGGGACATTAAGGGTGGCTCGCGGAAAGATTTCGAAAGCACGTTGGCGGCGGTAAATGTTACCCGGCGATTTACCTGGCAGGTAATGGAAGCACGTCCGCGCTTCATCTACCATCGGCGCATGAACTCGATACTGACAGCCCACACGTTGCGCGCCGCGCCTGCGACGGTTGGCGCGTTGCTGCGCGAATGGCGGCAGCGCAGGCGCATGAGCCAGCTCGATCTCGCGGGCATCGCCGACATATCGACACGGCATTTGAGCTTCGTCGAATCGGGACGCTCGATGCCGAGCCGCGACATGCTGATGCGCCTCGCCGAGCAACTCGACGTGCCGCTGCGCGAGCGCAACACGCTCTTCGTGGCGGCGGGTTATGCGCCGATCTATCGCGAGCGGACGCTGGCCGATCCGCAACTCGACGCCGCACGCCGCGCAGTCGATCTCGTGCTGAAGGGACACGAGCCGTATCCGGCGCTCGCCATCGACCGTCACTGGACGATGATCGCCGCCAACGCGGCGCTCGAGCCGCTGGTCGCGTCGGCGGATGCGTCGCTGCTCGCGCCGCCGGCGAACGTGCTGCGGCTGTCGCTGCATCCACGCGGGCTGGCGGGCGTCATCGGCAACTGGCACGCGTGGCGCGCACATGTGCTCGCACGCGTGAGGCGTCAGCTCGACGTATCGGGCGATACGGCGCTCGCCGCGCTCCTCGCCGAACTGGACGCTTATCCCGCGCCGCCGCACGCGGCAGACGAGCCGCACGGCGAACCAGACGCCGTCGTCGTGCCGCTCAGGTTGCGCACGGCACACGGCGTGCTTTCGTTCTTCAGCACGACGACTGTCTTCGGTACGCCCGTCGACATCACGCTGTCGGAACTGGCGATCGAAGCCTTCTTTCCGGCCGACGAGGCGACAGCCGTCAAGCTGCGCGAACTGGCCGACGCACGGCGCTGACGCTTACAAAGTGGAACCTGGCGGCGTCGTGCGGATCAATAATGAAGCTGAAGCGTGCGACGTCGTGCACGATGCAGTTTTCGTTCAATCAACGCGGAAAAAGGCAGCCATGATTCAGACATTCGAACAAGTGATCGGCGGCGAGCGCATGCAGTTTTGCGCCAGTATCGCGGAAGGCGGCGGGCCGCAACGGGTCATCATCAGCCGGGCGGATTCGGCGGAATCGCTCGTGATCGTGGAGGCCGACGGCATCATCGGCGCGATCAAGGCGGAAGTGGAAGCGCCCGATACGTTCGTCGCGGACGCGGTGCGCAAGGCGCAGCAGGACGCGCTCATCGAGCGTGCGCTGGAGACGGGCGAAGTGCAGACGACGAGCCTCTAAGGCCCGTCTTCGTTCGATGATGCCCGCGCGCGCCGGCGGCCGCGCGGGCATCGCTCTACATGCGCGGTTCGCCGTTATGGGGATCGGCGGGCACGAGCGGCGTCGCCGAATCGGGACCGTCCGGCATGTCGGGGTCTTCGGGATTGGGCGCTGCGTCGGGATCGAGCAACTTGTCCGGGTCCGGCTCGATGGATTCGTCCGGTGAGCGAGGCATGGTCGACATGATGGCGTGTTCTCCGGGAGGGTAGCGAAGGCGCGCGTTCGCGCGTTCCCGGCCAATGCTGCAACGGACGTACCCGGTACTGCGGCCCAGACAAAAACGGCGCACCCCGACCGCGAGTGCGCCATTGAACGTCGAACCGCGCGGCTCAGCGTGCAGCCGGCGCGTCCTTGATGAAGAGCGACGTCAGCGCGCCCACGATGCACAGCGCGCCGACATACAGCGCGGGCGCCATCGGGCTCGACTTCATCATCAGCGAGACGACGATCGGTGTGAGTCCGCCGAACACCGCATACGCGACGTTGTACGAGAACGAGATGCCCGAGAAGCGCACGGCGGGCGGGAAGGCCTTGACCATCACGAACGGAATCGCGCCGATCACGCCGACCGTGAAGCCCGTGAACGCATACCACGGCAGGAGCACGGAGGCATCCGCCGCCACTTGCTTGAAGAGCGCGTAGTACGACACGGCCAGCACGCATCCACCGATGAAAATCGTCTTGCCCGCACCGATGCGTCCCGCGATCGCGCCCGCCAGCACGCAGCCGATGGTCAGGCACAGCGTCGCGGCGCAGTTGGCGGCGAGCACCGTCGCCGGAGCGATGCCGAATTGCTTCTGCAGCAGCGTCGGCGTCATCAGGATCACGACGACGATCGCGGCGGACAGCATCCACGTCAGCAGCATCGACACGATCACCGCGCGTCCGTGGTCGCGCAGCACGGCCTTCAGCGGAATTTCCGCCGCAAGCGACTTGCGCTTTTGCAACTCCGCGAAGACCGGCGTTTCATGCAGCCAGCGGCGCAAATAGACGGAACACAATCCGAACATGCCGCCGAGCAGGAACGGCAAACGCCACGCGAAACCGGCGACATCGGCGGGGAGGAAGGCCTTGTTGATGGCCGTGGCGACCAGCGAGCCGAGCAGGATGCCCGCCGTGAGGCCGGCCGTCAGCGTGCCGCATGCATAGCCGATATGACGGCCCGGCACGTGCTCCGACACGAACACCCACGCGCCCGGCACTTCGCCGCCGACCGCCGCGCCCTGCATCACGCGAAACAGCAGCAACAGCACGGGCGCCATCATGCCGATCGACGCATACGTGGGCAGGAGGCCCACCAGGAGCGTCGGCACCGACATCAGCAGCACGGACAGCGTGAACATGCGCTTGCGCCCGAGCAGGTCGCCGAAGTGCGCCATGATGATGCCGCCCAGCGGCCGTGCGAGATAGCCCGCCGCGAAGATACCGAAGGTCTGCAACTGCCGCAGCCAGTCGGGAATCGACGGCGGGAAGAACAGTTGGCCGATGACCGGCGCGAAGAACACGAAAATGATGAAGTCGTAAAACTCCAGCGCGCCGCCGAGCGCGGCGAGCGTGAGCGTCTTGTAGTCGCTGCGCGTGAGCGAGCGGCCGGCGGCGTGCGATGCGCCGTCGAAAGGTGTTGCCTGCATCGAATGAGGACCCGGAATGAGGAAAGCCACGCGTGCGGCGAGCGACGCATGGAACGAGGCGATGCCCTGCGGGATGTCAGACGCGCCGGGTGAGCGCGAAACGGGAACGACTCGGGCGCGGATATGAAGCCGTCGCCCGCCATCCGCACTGCGCATGGCGACGGAGAGCCGCGGCGCATGCCCTCGCAGCGTCTCGGTAAAACGGCGAAGGCTGGATTTCGGCCATTGTGAGCCGAAGGCGGCATGTTACAGGATGTAAGCCGCCGCTCCACGAAATTCCTCAAACAAACGATCGCACGGTTGCGTCGGCGAGACGCATCCCGGTGACATGCCTTGACACTTTCGGACCAATCCGATGGGAAAGGGAAGCGTGGCTGACCAGAATGCCTGCCTGTAATGACCGTCTCCTTTTGTAACGAGACGCCCGGGGAGTGCAGCGGCAGTCACGCGCGGCATTCGGCCCATGTCCCTTAGACTCATCAGGCCTGACACTATGCGCGTCGCCGTATTGCAAACCGACACAACTTATCGAAATCTCATCAGCGAGGTCGTGAAACGCCTCGGCCATACGGTCGTGACGTTCGGCGACGGTCTTCTGCTGTCGAAAGCGCTGTCGCGCTCGACGGTCGACCTGCTGATTCTGGACTGGAATTCGTCGGGTCTCTGCGGTCTGGATCTTCTGAAATCCGTGCGCTCCAGCTTTGGCGAGCGCGTTCCGGTCATGTTCGCCACACCCGACGGCGCGGAGCACAACGTGGTCTGCGCGCTGACGGCCGGCGCGGACGATTACGTGGTGTATCCCATTCGGCCGGGCGAATTCGGCGCGCGAATCGAAGCGTTGCTGCGTCGCGCGTTTCCGGCCACGTCGAGCGCGTGCCTGGAGATCGGACCGTATCGCTTCGACTCGCGGCAGCAGACCGTCACCGTGCGCGGCCGCCCGGTCGAACTGAGCGGCACGCAGTTCCGTCTTGCGCAGCTATTCTTCTCGAACATTGGCCGGGTGCTGTCGCGCGATCACATCTTCGCGATGGTCTGGGGCCGCGAGTTCCGCGAAACAACGCGCACGATCGACAGCCACGTTTCCCGCCTGCGCCTTGCGCTCGAGATCGAGCCGGTGAATCACTTCCGCCTGCAGCCGGTCTACAAAAGCGGCTACCGTCTCCTGCATCTTTATGATGACAGCGAGAACTCCGGCGAAGACCGCGTGGAGCCGGAGCAGGCACGATTCGCCGCGTGAGTCGTGAAGACCGAATCAGCAGCACCTTGATGAATGCCGTCGCAAGACGGCATTTTTCATTTTTTAGCGGCGGCGTGCTGGCCGGGCTTCGATGCTGCGGCGGATCAGCGCCGCCATCTCTTGCGCTAACGGTGGAGTGTCTCGCGCCGGTTGGACAGATATGGACGCTTCCGGCGGCACCACTGAGCCAGTAGCGCCGAGCGGCGCGGCGCTTTCAATTGGCGATACCGTCGAGTGTGCTGTTCAGCAGCGCCGGTCAAGCGCCCGCGCGACGCCTTTCCGCGCGATCCGCGCACGGTGGCGCCGCATCGACCTGTGCTTCGATAATCCTCTCGCGAATGCGCGGTCTATGCTGGAATCGGCGTTGAATCGCGCGATGACGGCGGGCATTACGCGTTGCCAGCTACGCGCCAGGGCAGCTCTCGAAGGGTTCGCCGTGTGAAAGCCGGGCGGTTTGCGTGTTGTGCATCTGTGGCCACGCGAATTTTCGCCCCGCCGCAAACGCCAAGCATTATGCCGATTTCGTCATTCAAACCGCCTAGCCGCGCCAAGACTCCCGGCGCGAGCATTCCTACGATAGGCGGCATGAAAACCATCGACATCATCGACTCCCACACCGGCGGCGAACCGACGCGCCTCGTCGTCGCGGGCGGCCCGGACCTCGGCGGCGGCACGCTGGCCCAACGGCTCGACACATTCTGCACACAGTTCGACGACTGGCGGCGCGCCATCGTAACGGAGCCGCGCGGCTCGGACGTCATGGTCGGCGCGTTGCTGTGCGCGCCCGACGATCCGGACGCAGCGGCGGGCGTCATTTTCTTCAACAACGTCGGTTATCTCGGCATGTGCGGGCACGGGACGATCGGCCTCGTCGCGTCGCTGGCGCATGCGGGCAGGATCGCGCCGGGGCGGCATCGGATCGACACCCCCGTCGGCCCCGTCGATGCGACGCTCAACGCGAACGGCAGCGTCAGCGTGCGCAACGTGCCGGCGTATCGGCACCGGCATGCGGTGACCGTCGACGTGCCCGGCCACGGCCCGCTGACCGGCGACGTCGCGTGGGGCGGCAACTGGTTCTTCCTCGTCGCGGAGCATGGCCGGGAACTCGTGCCGGCGCACATCGGCGAGTTGACAGCGTTCACCGAAGCGATCCGCGACGCGTTGCACGCGCAAGGCGTCACGGGCGCGGACGGCGCGTATATCGACCACATCGAACTGTTCGCGGACTCGCCGAGCGCCGGACTCGACAGCCGCAATTTCGTGCTTTGCCCCGGCAGCGCCTACGACCGCTCGCCGTGCGGCACCGGCACGAGCGCGAAGCTCGCCTGCCTCGCGGCGGACGGCCTCCTCGCGCCGGGCGCGGTGTGGCGGCAGGAGAGCATCATCGGCAGCGTGTTCGAGGGCAGCTACGCACAGGCGGGCGGCGAACTGATTCCGACGATCACCGGCTACGCGCACATCATGGGCGAAGGGCGGCTCGTCATCGACGAGCGCGATCCGTTCGCCTGGGGCGTGTCAGCGAGCGCGGGCGCATGACGGCAGATGTGATCGTCGTCGGTGCGGGAATCGTCGGCGCGGCGTGCGCGGCGGAACTGGCGGCGCGCGGCTTGTCGGTCGATGTGATCGACGCGGGCGTCATCGGCGGCGGGGCGACGGCGGCGGGCATGGGGCATATCGTCCTGATGAACGATTCGCCCGCCGAATTCGCGCTTTCGCGCCTGTCCCGCGATCTGTGGCTCGCGCTCGCGCCGGACTTGCGTGCGCGAGATGCCTTCACCCGATGCGGCTCGATGTGGGTGGCGGTGGACGACGAAGAGTGCGCCGCCGCCCGCGCAATGCAGTCCGCGTTCGCCGCCGCCAGCGTCCGCGCGCATCTGCTCGACGCCGCCGCGCTGCGCAAGGAAGAGCCCGCGCTGAGTCACGCGATGCAGGGCGGGTTGGTCGTCGAAGACGACGCCGTCGTCTACGCGCCCGCCGCCGCACAGTTTCTGTTGACGTGTTCGGCTGGCGCGAGCCGCATTCGCGTATCGACGCAAAGCGCGGTCAGCGCGGTCGATGCCAACTGCACGCACGCAAGCGTCACGCTGGTGGACGGCGAGCGGCGCACGGCGGCGCATGTCGTGGTGGCGAACGGCCTGGCGGCGTCGCGGCTCGTCGATGGCGTGCCGCTCGAAGCGAAGAAGGGCCATTTGCTCATCACGGACCGTTATCCGGGGACCATTCGGCGTCAAATAGCGGAACTCGGCTATATCAAGAGCGCGCATCACGCGAGCGGAACCTCGGTCGCGTTCAACGCGCAGCCGCGTCCCACGGGCCAGTTGATGATCGGCTCGTCGCGGCAGTTCGGTACGACCGATCCCGCCGTCGAAATGAACGTGCTCGGCGCGATGCTGAAGCGCGCGTCGCGCTATCTGCCGGGCATCGGCGACATGAATGCGATCCGCACGTGGACCGGCTTTCGGGCGGCGACGCCGGATGGCCTGCCGATCATCGGCGCGGCGCGGCACGACAACGAACGCTTATGGCTCGCGACGGGGCACGAAGGGCTGGGCGTGACGACATCGCTGGGAACGGCGAAGCTGCTCGTCGCCCGCATGCTGAACGATCCGCCGATGCCCGGCTTGCCCGATCTTGCGCCGTTCTCACCGCGACGGTTCGTAGTGGCGCACGCCGACGAGTGACGCGTGCGATCCCGTTCTGCCCTGTGCCCCGAGAAACCCGATATTCGGCCCCAAGCCTCAAGCCAATGACCGACCGCATCCGCATCACGATTGACGGCACGCCGCTCGTCGTCGCCGAATATACGACCGTCGCGGCCGCGCTCGCGTTGCACGGCCGCGCCGCCGCGCGCCGCTCGGTCACCGGCGAGGCGCGCGCCGCGTTCTGCGGCATGGGCGTGTGCCACGAATGCCGCGTCGCCGTCGATGGCCGCGCGCACGTGCTCGCCTGTCAGACGCTTTGCCGCGATGGCCTCGTCGTCGAGACGGCGCGATGAAGACCACGCATTTCGATATCGCGATCATCGGCGCGGGACCGGCGGGCCTCGCGGCGGCGCGCGTGGCGTCCGCCGATGCGGGCGTTCGCGTGGCGCTGATCGACGACAATCCGCGTCCCGGCGGCCAGATCTGGCGGCAAGGACCGGCCGCCGCGCCGTCGCCGTTCCTGCGCGAGTGGATCGCCACGACAGCCCAGCGCACCAACCTCGAACGCATCAGCGCAACGAAGGTCGCCGCCGCGCCCGGCGACAAGCGGCTCCTGCTTGAACGCGACGGCGCGCCCGCCGTCGTCACCTATTCGAAGCTGATTCTGACCACCGGCGCACGCGAGCGGCTGCTGCCGTTCGAAGGCTGGACCCTACCCGGCGTGACCGGCGCGGGCGGCTTGCAGGCGCTCGTCAAGGGCGGCTTGCCGGTGCGGAGCGAGCGCATCGTCGTCGCGGGAAGCGGGCCGCTGCTGCTCGCCGTCGCCGATACCGCGCGCCGCCACGGCGCGGACGTTCTCGCGGTGATCGAACAGGCGCCGATGGCGCGCGTCGCGCGTTTCGTGGCGTCGCTCGGCGCGACGCCGGGCAAGTTCGCGCAGGCGCTATCGCTCGGGCGCGCGCTGGGCGTTTCGCGGTATCGCGCGGGAAGCGTCGTCGTGAAGGCGCAGGGGCAAGGGCGCGTCGAAGCCGTGACGATCCGCACGCGCAACGGCGATGAGGTGATCGAAGCCGATCGCGTCGCGTGTGGCTACGGACTCGTGCGGAACGCGACGCTCGCATTGGCGCTCGGCTGTACGGTCGATGAACGCGGCGCTATCCGCATCGACGATAACCAGCGCACGTCGCTCACCGATGTTTTCGCGGCGGGCGAATGCACGGGCATCGGCGGCATGGAGCTGTCGCGGACGGAAGGCGCGTGCGCGGGACATGCGGCGCTCGGCGTGCCGATCGACGCCCGCCTGGCTCGCGAGCGAAACCGCTGGCGCACATTCGCGGCGCGCGTCGATCGCGCGTTTGCGCTCGGAGCCGACGCGCGCGCGATGCCGCCCGCCGACACGCTGATCTGCCGCTGCGAGGACGTGCGCATCGGCGATGTCGCTGCTCACGGAAGCTGGCGCGACGCGAAACTTCAGACGCGCTGCGGCATGGGCGCGTGTCAGGGGCGTATCTGCGGCGAGGCGGCCGCGCTCTATTTCGGCTGGCCGCGGGCGATTGCGCGTGAGCCCTTCACGCCGATTCGCATCGACACGCTGATCGCGGCGTGCGAGCTTGCGGAACCGAACGAAGAATGACGGACGGAAAAGAATAGTGGGGACAGCGCGAATATTGGCGCAGTTCGCGCGTCACTATAATCGTCCCGAAATTTACGACCCCCGAACGCACGATGAGCATGCAAGGGCTGATTGCCGGACCCGCTTCGCCTCGTGCGGCCAACGACGATGCCTTGCCGTCGCCGCAGCCTTCGACGCTGCGCGACATGCTCTCGCACTTCGCCTTGCTCGCGCCGGTCTTCGATGCGATGCCCGACATCGTCTTCTTCGTGAAGGACCGCGACGCGCGCTACGCGATGGTCAACCGCACGCTTGCGCGCCGCTGTGGACACAAGGACGACAAGACGGCGCTCCTCGGCAAGACGGCGGAAGACGTGTTTCCGCGCCGCTTCGGCCGCATCTACACGGCGCAGGATCAGACCATCATCGCGCAGGGCGTGCAGTTGATCGATCAGCTCGAACTGCATCTGTACCCCGGACGTGAGCCCGGCTGGTGCATGACCTGCAAGCAACCGCTTTACGACGCGCAAGGCAGCATCGTCGGACTCGCCGGCATTTCGCGCGACCTGCAAGCCGCGGAAGGGACGCATCCCGCGTATAGCCGGCTCGCGGCGGTGGTGCAGCACATTCAGGAAAATTACGTGCAGCCGCTCAACATGCGCGATCTCGCACGGATGGCGAACATGTCGATTGCGCAGCTCGAGCGCTACTTTCACAAGGTCTTTCACCTGACGCCGCGCCAAGTCCTGCTCAAGACCCGGCTCGATGCCGCCACCGCGCTGCTCCTCACAGACGAGAAGGTCACGGACGTCGCCGCATTGTGCGGATACACCGATCACAGCGCGTTCACGCGCCAGTTCAAGGCGACGGTCGGCATCACGCCGACGGAGTATCGCGCGTTGCTGCAATCGGCGCCGGTGCGGGCGGATATTCCGAGCCTTGCGAATGTCTGACGAGAAAGTTGGACGCGTGCACGACGAAATTACACGGTCGTGCGTATCGCCGGCCGGTTTGCGGCAGACGGGCGCAATGCCTTGCGCCGTATGGGGCGAAGCTCCAGCGCAGACGCCGCTCGCCGGTCCGGATATTGCTAAATGTGCTTGCCGGGTTCCGGCGACTGTCCTGGTCAGGGCGGCGCTCCCCGGACACCGCGAGACGTTCCGCACCGGCGCACGCGCGGTAGAAAACACGGTGCGTTCGGAATTCCTGCCGCGTTTTTCTGTCAACGAAAGCGCACGAGCGCAAGGTAGACAGATTTGAACGAAGCGGCGAGCCGTGGAGACCGTGCGCGAGAATTCCGTTTTAGGCAGTCGAAAACAAAATCATGAACGAAGTTGCAAGACTGGGGCATACGCGGATCGTACTCATCGAAGACGATCCCGAAAGCAGGGCATCACTGCAGTTGTTGCTGGAAGAAGAAGGGGCCGATGTCATCGCCGTGGCCGACGCCGAAGACGGCGCGGAAACCGCGATCCGCGTGCTTCCCGATGCAGTGATCTGCGATCTAGACCTTCCGGGAATGGACGGTTTCTATCTCATCCAACGTTTGCGCGACCACGAGATACGCGGGAATCTGCCGCCGTCCGTCGCCATCGCGCTGACGGGGCATGACGGCGATGAGTATCGATTACGAAGCATCGGCGAAGGCTTTCAGCACTTCATGACGAAGCCAGCGAATCCCGACGAGCTCGTGACGCTGATTCAGGACGCGCTCAACGTGCGTGTCGTCGCCTGATGCCGGCAACGCGCCGCGCAGCGCGCGGCGCGTCGCACTCAGGAACGGTCGCGGTTGCGCGCTCGCGTGGCGCCCGTTATCACGGCGATACCGAGCAGGATGACCGCGACGATGGCGATCGTGTGCTGCGCCACGTGCATGGCGACGAGCGCCCACGACACCCCGCCGATGAAAATAAGCCAGCCCACGAGATAAATGATGAGCGTCATCGAGTTCTCCTTTTGCTTGGTCTAACGTGTTGAGCCGAATGGTTCTGCAAGATCCGTACCGTCCATCCTCGTACCCGCCGGCTCACCGCGAACAACACCATGCTGACTGTGCATCACCTCAATAATTCGCGGTCGCAGCGCGTGCTGTGGATGCTCGAAGAACTCGGCGTCGAATACGAGCTGAAGCGCTACGAACGCGATCCCCACACGATGCTCGCGCCGCCCGAACTGCGCGCCGTGCATCCGCTCGGCAAGTCGCCCGTCATTACCGATGGCGCGTTGACCATCGCGGAATCGGGGGCGATCCTCGAATATCTCGTCGACCGCTACGGCGAAGGGCGCTTTGCTCCGCCGCACGGCGCGTCGCCGGAACGCGTGCGCTACAACTACTGGATGCACTACGCGGAAGGATCGGCGATGCCGCCGCTGTTGCTCAAGCTCGTTGCTTCGCGGATTGCGGGCGCGAAGATGCCGTTCTTCGCCAGGCCGGTCGCCAAGCGCATCGCACAGACGCTGCAGTCGGGCTTCATCGATCCGCAACTGAAGTTGCACTTCGGCTATATCGACAGCGAGCTTTCGAAGTCGCCGTGGTTCGCGGGCGATACCTTCAGCGCCGCCGACGTGCAGATGAGCTTTCCGCTCGAAGCGGCCAGCCAGCGCGCGGGGGCGAAGCAACTGCCGCAGGTCCGCGCGTTCCTGGAACGCATTCATGCGCGGCCGGCTTATCGGCGTGCGCTGGAACGCGGCGGCCGATACGACTACGCGGATTGACCGTTGCGTACAATGAGGCGCACAGCGGGCGTATGCGACGCCTGAACTCACGCCAAAGGTAACGCATGGCCCGAATCGTTCCCGACGACTGGAAGAACCTCGAAGCGACCGGCGCCGCCGCACGCGAACTGGAAACGCTCTCGCTGCTCGAAAAGCTGCCTGAGGACTATACGGTCTATCACGGCGTTCACTGGACACGCATCAACGAAGGCTTCTCCGTCTTCGGCGAGGCGGACTTCGTCGTCGTCGCGCCGTCCGGACGCGTGCTGATGATCGAGATGAAAGCGGGCTTTCTGCGCGAAACGAGTGCGGGACTCGTCAAGGTGTATCTGCAGAAGGAGCGCAACGTCGCCATCCAGCTTGCACGCACGCTGGAGAATCTGCATCGGCGCTTCACGGCGGCGTTCGGCGCGGGGACGTATCGCATCGAAGAGCTGCTGTATTGCCCGGATTACACGGTGAAGGATGCGGCGATCGCGGGCGTGCCGCCGGGGCGTATCGTCGATGCAAGCCGCAAGGCGCAGCTTGCGCGCGTGGTGCTGGAGATTCTTCCGCCGGACGAGCCGCGCTTCGAAGCAGCCGCGCGCATCCATCACTTTCTCGCCGATGAACTCTCGCTCACGCCGGACACGAACGCGCTCGTCGGCGAGGCGAACACGCTCGTCACGCGTCTGTCGGGCGGTCTCGCGACGTGGGCGCGCCGGCTCGAGTTCGAGCCGTTCCGCTTGCGCGTGATCGCGACAGCGGGCGCCGGCAAGACGCAACTCGCCGTGCGCGTGATGCGCGATGCGCTCGCGGCGGGCAAGAGCGTGCTGTACGTCTGCTTCAACCGGCCGCTCGCGGACCATATCCGCGCGATTGCGCCGAAAGAAGCGAAGATTGCGAATTATCATCAGTTGAGCGCGGCGGTGGCGCGCGATGCCGGCAGTCCGCCCGATTTCAGCCAGCCCAACGTTTTCACGACGCTTGAAGAGCGCTTCGCCGCCGTGCCGGTGCCCGAGCACTGGAAGACGGATGTGCTGATCGTCGACGAGGGCCAGGATTTTCATGCGGCGTGGGTCGAAGCGCTGGAACGGCTGCTCAATCCGGATGGCGCATGGTGGTGGCTCGAAGACCCGATGCAAAACCTCTATTTGCGCGAGCCGGTTGCGCTGCCCGGCTGGACGATCCTGCGCGAAAGCACGAACTATCGCAGTCCGCGCGACGTGCTCGGCTTCATCCGCAAGATCGTCGGGCCGAACGTGCGGCTCGAGTCGGGGAGTCCGTTCGATGGTTCCGATGTCACCGTGTCCACTTACGAGGACGGCCATCCCGAGGAAGTGATCGAAGCGACCAAGCGCGCGATCACTCACGCGCTCTCGCTCGGCTTTCGCAAGCAGGACATCGCGGTGCTGTCGTTCCGGGGGCGCGAGGGCTCGGCGCTGACGGCGGTCGATCATCTCGGGCCGCATCGGCTGCGCGCGTTCACCGGAACCTATGATTTGTTCGGCAATCCGGAGTATCGCGAAGGCGACGTGCTGCTCGAATCGATCTATCGCTTCAAGGGCCAATCCGCGCCGTGCGTGATTCTCACCGAAGTCGATTTCGATGTCCTCGACGATCAGGCCGCGCGCAAGGTCTTCGTCGGCGCGACGCGCGCAACGATGAAGCTGATCGTCGTCGCGTCGGAGCGCGCGGCGCACGAAATCGACGCGCTCGGTTGAGCGGCGTCGCCCGCCGCGCCCGCTACGACCGAACATGGCCATCACTCGCACCGACGCTTCGCTTCGCACGCCGGCCGCGCGTCCGTGGCTGCGCCGCGTCTGGTATGCGGTGATTCTCGCGCTGGCGGTGGCGCCGCCGTTCGGCATCGTCGGCTATATGGTGTATTCGGGGCTCGTCTCGCGCGAGTCGCATCACATCGTGATGCCCTACGAAGGCGTTTACTGGAATGCCGCGCAGTTGCAGATCGCCTATGAGCGATTCGAGACGCAGGTGCTGCTGTATCGCAATGGCATCGACGAGGATGCCGACGCCGTGCGCGCAAGCTATGCGCGCCTGCTGGCACGCCTCGACGACGCATCGAAAACGACCCGCACGCCAGAGGGACACGAGGCGCTGCTCGCACGTCAGCGAGAGATTTTGCGGCAGTTGCGCACGGCGCTCGCGTCAATCGAGTTGGATGTGCAGACCCTCCAGGGCGAGCGACAGCGCACGCTGCGCATCATCGGCGTGCTGCGGCAGAACGCGCCCGCCGTCTCGGAACTGGCGAGCGGCCGGCGGCTCATGGATGCCGCCGAGCACGAGGCCATCTACTACGACTTTCAGGCCAAGCGCCGTTATCTGATCTATAGCGGCATTCTGCTCGGGCTGCTGTCGGCGGGGGCGACGTCGCTTCTGCTGCTCAACGGCTACCGGCGCACGCGGCTGATCGAACAGCAACGCGCCGCGCTCGCCGCGGAACATCAGGCCACGCGGGCGGCGCGCGAGGCGGGCGTCGCGAAGGACACGTTCCTCGGCATGATCAGTCACGAACTGCGCACGCCTCTGCATGCCATCGTGTCGTCGATCGAACTGCTCGGGCTCAATCTGCGCAACGAGGCGGACCGCAAGATCATTCAGCGGCTGGAAACCGGGGCGCGCCATCTCGAAGCGCAGATGCGCGATCTCACCGACTACGCGCGCCTCGGCGCGGGCAAGCTCGAACTGCGCATGGCCGTGTTCGATCCGGCGGAGTTGCTCGAATCCATCGTCGATGCCAACGCGCCCGCCGCCACGTCGAAGGGCCTGCATTTGCGCGGCGACTATACCGGCAAGCGCGGGCCGCTCGAGTCGGACCCGCATCGGGTGCGGCAGATCGTGACGAATCTCGTGACCAACGCGATCAAATACACGGATTCCGGTTCCATCGACG
This sequence comes from Caballeronia grimmiae, assembly GCF_000698555.1. Taxonomy (GTDB): domain Bacteria; phylum Pseudomonadota; class Gammaproteobacteria; order Burkholderiales; family Burkholderiaceae; genus Caballeronia; species Caballeronia grimmiae. The sequence continues at coordinate 14,767 of NZ_JFHE01000038.1, forward strand.
TGCATTTCGCGCGCTCGGAAACGCGCCTCGACATCACCGTGACGGATACCGGGCCGGGCATTTCGCGCGAGCAATTGCCGCTGATCTTTCAGGAGTTTACGCAACTGGATTCGTCCAGCACACGGCGTTTCGATGGCGCGGGCATGGGCCTCGCGGTCGTGCGCGGGCTCGTCGAACTGCTGGGCGGGACCATCGAAGTGTCGAGCGAAGTGGGCGAGGGCGCGGCGTTTCGCGTGAGCTTGCCGGCGGCGTCTGTCGAGCGCATGCCCGAACTTGGCGAAACGCATGCCGATGCGCCCGGCTCGCGCAAGTCGCGCGTGCTCGTCATCGACGATCACGAGGCGATCCGCGAATCGCTGATCGAAATGCTGACGCATCTGGGCTATTGGGCGGTCGGGGCGCCGGATGTGGACAGCGCGCTCGCGTGGCTGCGCGCCTACGACGCCGACGTGATCCTCGCCGACCTCCACATGCCCGGCAAGGACGGCTATTCGTTCGCGAACGAGTATCGCGCGCGCACGGCGCCGGGCGGGAGCGTGCCGATCATCGCGGTGAGCGCGTATGTGCCGGAACTGGTCGATCCGAGCGCGTCGGTGCTGTTCTTCGATTATCTGCTGAAGCCCGTGCGATACGACGTGCTGAAGGCCGCCGTGCATCGGGCCGCGACGGCGCGGCGGCGCGCCGCCTGATGCGCGGCGCGATTGCGCTCAGGCGCGCAATAGCCGCTTGGACAAGTCCGCGACCAGAATGCCGAGCCGCGCGGGTTTCTCGAAGCAGGTGACGTTGTAATCGCGGATGATCTGGCTGATCTCCGATTCGCTCGCCTTGCCCGTCATCAGTTCGCCGGTGAGCACGAACACCGGCGCATCGGGGTTGTCCGACTCGCGCACCGCCTTGATCGCGTCCGCCGACGTGTGGACGCCGAACAGCCAGTCGATCACCACCGCATCGAATACCTGCGACTGCAGCGCGTCGAGGAACGCGTCGAGACCGTAGAAGGCCATCGCCGTGAAGCCGGTCATCTCCAGATAGTCGTGGAGGTTGTCGGCGGAGGCGTGATCGTCATCGACGACGGCGATGATCGGCTTGTCGGTATCCGCCCGGCGCGGCAGGATTTCGATCTTGTGCACGTCGCAGGCTTCCTGCAACAGCACGCCTTCGTGACGCGTCACGACCCAGCGGCCGTTGACCTTCTGCGTGATGAAATCGGGCCGCGTGCCCGGTTCGAGGGCATTGCCGATCCACGCGGTGCACGGAATCTCGACGGAGCCGAGTTTCAGCACGGCGTCGTGCGGCACGCCTTCGGTGTCGTCAGGACGCGCGTTGATGGCGTCGAAGAGCTTGAGCGCGGGTTCGTCGAAGGCGTCGGCGACGCGGCGAATCTGCGCGATCGTCCACGGGCTGTTGCCGCGCAGTTTCCGGTGCCCCTGCGAAAAGCTGAGGTCCAGAATGCGGCACAACTCGGCCGTTTGCTGCCGCTTGCCGATGCCGTGACGGCTCATGAGCTCGCGCACGCGCTCGGCGACAGCGAGCGATTCCGAAGAAGACGTTTCAGTGACCATGCTGCCAGGCGAGTGCTGTAGGAGGTGGCGCGGGGCGGCGCCGGGGCGCATCGCGCGCACGCGGCCGATACGCGGTAAACGTCGATTGTAAACGCCGGCGCATCCTGCCCGAAAAAGCGAAACGGTCGATACACCGATGGTACGCGCCGCCGACAGCCCATCGCGTACGCTGGCGCGCACTCCGGTGTGATCACACGCCGTCGATGGCGCATCGGCGAGTTCGCGCGGCGTTGGAAGCGTGCTGTGGCGGCGGCAAGACGGTCGAGACGCTTGCGGATGACGCGGACGGGATCGGCCGCGCCGCTGGCGCTGATTCTCGTGACGTTTCGCGTCCAAGCGTCTTACTGGCGACGAGCGCATCGGCCGGAGCGATTCGATGTTCGCCGCGGGCTGGCGTTGCATCCCGCCCAAGCGCCCGCGTTCCACCGCGCGTGATCGTCGAAAAAAAGCCGTGAGAGTTGATCACCCTCACGGCTTTTCACTGATTGCGGCCGGCTTATTGCGGCTGAATGTTCGCGGCTTGCAGACCCTTCGGGCCTTGGCGCACTTCGAACAACACCTTCTGGTTTTCCTGCAGCGACTTGTAGCCGTCCGCGCGAATCTCCGAGAAATGCGCGAACACGTCGGGCGTGCCGTCATCCGGCGTGATGAATCCGAAACCCTTCGTGTCGTTGAACCATTTCACAGTGCCAGTTGCCATTTATTTCCTCTTCTTCTGCAGCGTTGAGCGAGGGCATTCCTCGCGTGGGTTGATTCGGTTGTGCGGGCGGCGGGCGTGCGTCACGCCATCGCCGGTTCTTGCGGCATTTCGTCCAGCAGCGTCGCTAGCTGGCTTTCGGTATCGCGTCCGCTGAACTCGCGCAAGGTCGCGAGCAGCGTGCGCCACGGGGCAGGCCAGCGCGTTTCCCGCACGCATCGGCCCGTGCTGGCATCGGTGATCCGAAGCAGCGTGGTATCCGGAAAGTAGGTCAGGGTGACGGGCATTCCGTCGAGAACACAGGTCGCGGTACAGGCTTTTGGTTTGAACATGCTTTTTTGGTCGGTAGAAGTCGCTGGCCATTCAGCGGTGGTCGCTTTAAGCAACGGGCGTGCCTGAGGCGCTTAGGGGCGCGCGTATTCGCCAAGTTCTGAAATTAGCTTCCATATTGTTGAACGAAGTATTGTCGCTTTAGCGGTTAATTGACTGAAGTTATCGTCTTATACTGCACTGCAGTAATGCTTTAGGAGCTATTCATGTTCGTCGCTGTTCTGCTTCTGTGCCCCATTGGTGTCGCTGCGCTTTTTGCGTTCGCACTCTTCGCCGACAAGGTTTTTCACAACGCCCGCTTGCCGAAAGCGCCGACTGCCGTCATTCCACAAGTGCCGCGCCGCGTCCGGATCAGGCATCACTGACGCGGGCCGATCCGCTTTCGCTATCGAACGATCGCCCTTTCGAATTGTTACGTTATTGGTCGCCGGTCTATAGTGCTTGTCACGGCGCAAAGCCGATGCAAGCACAACGACAGGAGACAGGGCATGAACCGTATCGATCTGGCAGGGCGCGTTGTCGTCATCACGGGCGGTGCGCGGGGCATCGGCCTCGCCGTTGCCGAGCGCGCGCTCGCGTCGGGCGCAAACGTCGCGCTATGGGATGTCGACGCCGAGCGGCTTCAGCGCACGAGCGCCGAACTCGCGTCGAAGAACAAGGAGCGCATCGTCAGCGACGCCGTCGTCGAACTGACCGATGAAGCCTCCGTCGAAGCCGCCGTGCAGAAGACGCTTGCCGCGCACGGCAAGATCGATGTGCTCGTAAACAACGCGGGCATCACCGGCGGCAACGGCGCCACATGGGAACTCGCCCCCGACGTGTGGCGGCGCGTGATCGACGTCAATCTGATCGGCCCGTTTCTGACCTGCCGCGCGGTCGTGCCGCACATGCTGAAGGCGGGCTACGGCCGCATCGTCAATATCGCGTCGATCGCGGGCAAGGAAGGCAATCCGAACGCCTCGCACTACAGCGCGTCGAAAGCGGGGCTGATCGGCCTCACCAAGTCGCTCGGCAAGGAACTCGCGGGCAAGAACGTCCTCGTCAACGCGGTCACGCCGGCCGCCGCCAAAACCGAAATCTTCGATTCGATGTCGCAGCAGCACATCGACTACATGCTCTCCAAAATCCCGATGAACCGCTTCCTGATGCCGGAAGAAGCGGCGTCGCTGATTCTCTGGCTCTCGTCCGAGGACTGCGCGTTCAGCACGGGCGCCGTGTTCGACCTGTCGGGCGGACGCGCGACTTACTGATCCGCCCGTTTCACCGGAGAGAGACATGGAACATTCCGCATCGGCGGAAGGCGCTGTCACGTCTCGCGTGATGCGCCGGCTGCTGCCATTCCTCCTGCTGATGTACGTGCTCGCCTTCCTCGACCGCGCGAACATCGGCTTCGCTCAGAAGGCGCTGCAACAGGACACCGGCCTCACGAACGCCGCGTTCGCATTCGGCGCTGGCGTGTTCTTCGTCGGTTACGCAATCTTCGAAGTGCCGAGCAATTTGCTGCTCCACCGCGTCGGCGCGAAGGTGTGGATGTGCCGCATCATGGTGACGTGGGGCATCGTTTCGGCGGCGATGGCCGTCGCGCATTCCGCGACCACCTTCTATGCGCTGCGCTTTCTGCTCGGTGTCGCGGAAGCCGGGTTTTTTCCCGGCATCGTCTATTACCTGACGCGCTGGTTTCCGCAGGCATCGCGTGCGCGGGCGCTCGGCGTGTTCTACTTCGGCGCGCCGCTCGCGTTCATCTTCGGTGCGCCGCTTTCCGGACTGCTGCTCGATCTGCACGGCATGCTCGGCCTCAAGGGCTGGCAGTGGCTGTTCCTCGTGGAAGGGCTGCTTGCGTCGATCGTCGGCGCATGGGCGTTCTGGTATCTCGACGACGATCCCGCCCGCGCACGATGGCTCACGCAAGAACAGCGCACGCTGCTCGTCGCGCGTCTCGCGGACGACTCGCGCCGCGCGTCGTCGCACGGACCGAAAAGCGTGCTGGCGGCGCTCGTCGATGCCCGCGTGCTCGTGCTGTGCTGCGTGTACTTCCTGATTCAGGCGTCGGTGTATGGCGTCGTGTTCTATCTGCCGCAACAGGTGGCGGCGCTGCTCGGCACGAAGGTCGGCTTTCGCGTGGGGCTCGTGACCGCGCTGCCGTGGATCGCGGCGGTCGTCGTCACGTGGATCGTCCCGCGCTATGTGGATCGCACGTCGAAGCACCGGACCTGCGCCGTCGCGCTGCTTTTGATGTCGGGTGTGGCGATCGCCGTCTCCGGTATCGCGGGTGCGCCGATCGTTTCGCTGCTCGCGCTGTGTTGCGCCGCGAGCGGCTTCATCGCCGCGCAGCCGCTGTTCTGGACGTTCCCGACGCGCTATCTCACCGGCGCGGCCGCCGCCGCCGGCATCGCGCTCATCAACTCGCTCGGCGGACTCGGCGGATTCTTCGCGCCGATGGCCCGCACCGCCGCCGAAGCCGCGTTCCATTCGACCAGCGCCGGTCTCGCCGTGCTCGGCGCGGCGAGCGTGCTGGCCGCGCTCGTCATCGTCGCGCTGGTGCGCGTGCCGGAGCGCGATCCGATTCCGGGCGGCGAGACCGCCAACGCATCCTGATCCAGAGGAGACAAACGATGTCCATGCCGACCATCAAGCACGTCCGCGCCTTCACCGTCCGCGGCGGCGGCGCCGATTACCACGACCAGGGCGCCGATCACTGGATCGACGATCACGTCGCCACGCCGATGGCGCGTTACCCCGAGTATCGCCAGAGCCGGCAATCGTTCGGACTGAACGTGCTCGGCTCGCTCGTCGTCGAGATCGAAGCGAGCGATGGGACCGTGGGTTTCGCGGTGACGACGGGGGGCGAAATCTGCGCGTTCATCGTCGAGAAGCATCTCGCGCGATTCCTCGAAGGACAGCGCGTGACCGACATCGAAAAGATGTGGGACCAGATGTACAACGCGACGCTGTATTACGGGCGCAAGGGCATCGTGCTGAACGCGATATCGGGCGTCGATCTCGCGTTGTGGGACCTGCTCGCGAAGGTGCGCCAGGAACCGGTGTTCCAGTTGCTCGGCGGCCCGGTGCGCGACGAACTGCAGTTCTATGCGACCGGCGCGCGTCCGGATCTGGCGAAACAGATGGGCTTTATCGGCGGCAAGATGCCGTTGCAGCACGGCCCGGCTGAAGGCGAGGAAGGGCTCGCGGCGAACATCGCGAAACTCGCCGACATGCGCGCGAAAGTCGGCGACGACTTCTGGCTGATGTTCGATTGCTGGATGTCGCTCGACCTGAATTACGCGAAGCGTCTCGCCACGGCGGCTCACGAATACGGCCTGAAATGGCTGGAAGAAACGCTTCCGCCGGACGACTACTGGGGCTACGCCGAACTGCGCCGCTCCGTGCCGCGCGGCATGATGGTGACGACGGGCGAGCACGAAGCGACGCGCTGGGGTTTTCGCATGCTCTTCGAAATGGGATGCGCGGACCTCGTGCAGCCCGACGTCGGCTGGTGCGGCGGCATCACGGAACTGATCAAGATTTCCGCGCTCGCCGACGCGCATAACGTGCTCGTCGTGCCGCACGGATCGTCGGTGTACAGCTATCACTTCGTGGTGACGCGCCACAACTCGCCGTTCGCGGAGTTCTTAATGATGGCCCCGAAAGCCGATCAGGTCGTGCCGATGTTCAATCCTCTGCTGCTCGATGAACCCGTGCCGGTCAATGGCCGCATGAAGGTGCCCGAGACGCCGGGCTTCGGCGTGCGTCTCAACCCAGAATGCGCGCTCACGCGGCCTTACACCCACTGACGAGGCGCACCATGCTGCTGGAAAACAAGGTCGTGATCGTGACGGGCGGCTCGCGCGGCATCGGCCGGGCGATCGCGCTGGCATGCGCGAGCGAAGGCGCGAACGTGGCGATCAACTACTGGCGCGACAACGATCAGTCGTACGGCAAGGCATCGGCGGCGGAGTCGATCATCGACGAAATCGAGGCGCTCGGACGGCGCGCGATTGCGGTCGAAGGCAACGTCGCCGAACGCGAGACGGGCATCGAACTGGTGCGGCGCACCGTGGAGGCGTTCGGACGCGTCGACGTGCTGTCGAGCAACGCGGGCATCTGTCCGTTTCATGCGTTTCTCGATATGCCGCCATCGGTCTATGAAACGACGGTCGCCGTGAATCTCAACGGCGCGTTCTATGTGACGCAGGCCGCCGCGACCCAGATGAAAGCGCAGGGCACGGGCGGCGCGATCGTCGCGACGAGTTCGATCAGCGCGCTCGTCGGCGGCGGCATGCAGACGCACTACACGCCGACCAAGGCGGGCGTGCATTCGCTGATGCAGTCATGCGCGATCGCGCTCGGGCCGTACGGCATCCGCTGCAATTCGGTGATGCCGGGCACCATCGCGACGGACCTGAACGCAGAAGACCTGTCCGATGCCGAGAAACGCGCGTATATGGAAAAGCGCATCCCGCTCGGCCGTCTCGGCGCACCGGACGATGTCGCACAATGCGTGGTTTTTCTCGCGTCGAACCGGGCGCGCTATGTGACGGGCGCGTCGCTACTGGTGGATGGCGGCTTGTTCGTCAACTTGCAGTGAGCGCAAGCGACGCCGCCGAATACTTGCGCAAGAGCGCGATGAAATACTCGGCCGGCTCGCTCAAGGTTTCGGATTTGCGTCGCAAGAGGCCGAAACCGGACAGGCTTTTGCCGATCTCGATGGGAAGCTCCGTGAGCAAGCCCGCGCGCAGGTAATCGCGCACGACGGACTCGGGGAGCATTGCGACGGCGTCGCTGTTCTGCAGCAGTTGCAAGGTGGCGAAAATGGACGCGCATTCGACGATATCGGCGGGCGTCGTCAGCCCGGCGCGTGCCAGTTCTTCCTCGAAGAGGCCGCGCGCCGGACTGGTGATCGGCTGAAGAATCCACGGCCAGCCGACGAGCATGTCGAGCGATAGCGATGTCTTCGCCGCAAGCGGATGCGCCGCCCGGACCACGAGGCGCATCGCTTCGCGTGCGAGCGGCTCGAAGTCGAAGTCGTTGTGTTGCAGAGGCGTCGTGAGCCGGCCGAGCGCGAGATCCACTTCGCGCCGATGCAGCAGTTGCACGACCTGATCGCTCGTCTCGCCTAGGATGCGCACGTTCAGAAGCGGCCGCTCGGACTTGAGTTCGGTGACGGCCATCGCGAGGACGTCGGGCGCGGCGCCCATGATCGCGCCGACGGTCAACTGGCCGTGGCCGCCGCGCCGCTTGTTGTCGAGATCGTCGGCGAAGCGGATGAGGTCCGCGAGTGAGCGTCGCGCGTAAGCGAGCGCGGCCGTGCCGAGCGGCGTCGGATGCATGCCGCGTGCGTTGCGCTCGAAGAGCAGGAAGCCGAACGCCTCTTCGATGTCCGCAAGCATCCGGCTTGCGCTCGGCTGAGCGACGTTGACGGTATCGGCTGCCTGATGAAGATTGCGCGTGTCGTCGAGCGCGACGAGCAGCGCGAGGTGCTTGAATTTCAGGCGGTTGACGAGCGATATCTGGGAGACGTTCTGATTCATTTGGCTGTCCGGATGATGCAAGCAACGCAACACGGCACCGCGACCCTGCCTGATACGCTTTTGCGATCGGCCAATCCTGCTTTCGAATTGTCGTGTTATCGGTCGGCGCATTATAGTCGCAGCACAACGCGCCTCGTCTCACCGACAGGCGCACACACATAAAAAGGCGGGCCGCCATGGAGACAGTGGCATTTCGCATGACCCTCAAGCCGGGCATGCGCGAGGAATACACACGGCGCCATCGCGACATATGGCCCGAACTGGCCGATGCCCTGCACGCCGCGGGCATCCGCGATTACCGCATCTTTCTCGACGAAGCGACCGGGCATCTGTTCGCCATCTACCAGCGCGCGGACCCGCACACCACCGATGCACTGCCTGCGTTGCCCATCATGCGCAAATGGTGGGATTACATGGCCGAACTGATGGACACCCACGCGGACAACGCCCCCGTTACGGCGCCGCTCGTGCCGGTGTTTCATCTTCCCTGAAGCGCATCGCTTGCGAGGAATCATCATGCAGGTCGTCGATCCGCATATTCATCTGTGGGATCTTTCCACGCATCACTATCCGTGGCTGGCGAATCCGCAGACATCGTTCGTCGGCGATGCGCGCGAACTGAAGCACGATTATCTGATTCGCGACCTGCTGCGCGACGCGGGCAGCGTCGCGGTGCTGAAAGTCGTGCATGTCGATGCGAATCACGATCCCGCCGATCCGGTGGAGGAAACGCGCTGGCTGCAAGGTATCGCCGATGAAGAAGGGCGCGGCATGCCCGATGGCATCGTGGCGGGCGCGGATTTGTCGGCGGACAACGCGCCGCAAGTGCTCGAAGCGCACGCGGCATTTGCGAACACGCGAGGCATTCGCCAGATTCTCAACGTGCACGACGATCCGCTTTACGACTATGTCGGACGCCACTACATGCACGAGCCGCAATGGCGCAGGCATGTCGCGCTGCTGAAACGCTACGGGCTGTCGTTCGACTTGCAACTGTATCCGTCGCAGATGAACGATGCGGCGGCGCTCGCACGCGAGCATCCGGATACGCAGTTCATCGTCAATCACGCGGGGATGTTCGTGGATCGCGCATCGCCTACGGGGTATCGCGCGTGGCGCGAAGGCATGCGCGCGCTGGCCGCATGCCCGAACGTCGCGGTGAAGATAAGCGGCCTCGCCATGTTCGATCACGACTGGACCATCGAGAGCTTTCGTCCTTACGTGCTCGAAACCATCGATACCTTCGGCTGCGAGCGCGCGATGTTCGCATCGAACTTTCCGGTCGACCGGCTCTTCGGCTCGTACACGGCGATATGGAATGCGTACGCGCGCATCGTCGCCGATGCAAGCGAGAGCGAGAAGGACGCGCTTTTCGTGCGCAACGCCGAGCGCATCTACCGCATCTAGGAGACACGATGACGACGCCCAGACTCGAACTGAGGCACGCGAGCAAGGCATTCGGCCGCGTGCGCGCGCTCGGCGATGGCAGCCTGCAACTCTTTCCCGGCGAAGTGCATGCGCTGCTCGGCGAAAACGGCGCGGGCAAGTCCACGCTCGTGAAGCTGCTCGCGGGCGTGTATCAGCCCGATGCGGGCGAACTGCTCGTGGATGGCTTCGTGCGGCGCTTCGGCAATCCCGCCGAAGCGCGTGATGCGGGCATCGCCGTGATCTATCAGGAACCGACGCTGTTCGCGGACCTGTCTATCGCGGAGAACATCTACATGGGCCGTCAGCCGCGCGACCGGTTCGGGCGCATCCGCTACGACGAGATGCATCGCGAAGTCGATGCGCTGCTCGCATCGCTCGGCGTGAGCTTGCGCGCGCAAAGGCTCGTGCGCGGGCTGTCGATTGCGGACCAGCAGGTCGTCGAAATCGCGAAGGCGCTGTCGCTCGATGCGAACGTACTCATCATGGACGAGCCGACTGCGGCGTTGTCGCTGCCGGAAGTCGAGCGTCTCTTCGCCATCGTGCGCGCGTTGAAAGAGCGCGACGTCGCGATTCTCTTCATCACGCATCGGCTCGACGAAGTGTTCGCGCTCACGCAACGCATGACGATCATGCGCGACGGCATGAAGGTCCACGACGCGCTCACCGCCGACATGAGCATCGACGCGATCGTGAGCCGGATGGTCGGCCGCGATCTCGACACGTTCTATCCGAAAGCCGATGTCGCGCCCGGCGACGTGCGGCTCGCGGTGCGCAATCTCACGCGCGAGGGCGTGTTCAAGAACGTTTCCTTCGATGTCCGCGCGGGCGAGATCGTCGCGCTGGCGGGTCTCGTCGGCGCGGGACGCAGCGAAGTGGCGCGCGCCATTTTCGGCATCGATCCGGTCGATGGCGGCGAAGTGGCCGTCGCGGGCAAGAAGCTCGCGCTCGGCAAGCCGGCGGCGGCGGTGCGCGCGGGCCTCGCGCTCGTGCCGGAAGACCGCCGCGCGCAAGGGCTCGCGATGGAACTGTCGATTGCCCGCAATGCCTCGCTGACGGTGCTCGGCCGATTGATGCGGCATGGCCTGATCTCGGCGCGCAGCGAATCGACGCTCGCCGCCGACTGGGGCAAGCGCCTGCGCCTCAAGGCGAGCGATCTCGATGCGCCCGTCGGCACGCTGTCGGGCGGCAATCAGCAGAAGGTCGTGCTCGGCAAGTGGCTGGCGACGAACCCGAAGGTGCTGATCATCGACGAGCCGACGCGCGGCATCGACGTCGGCGCGAAGGCGGAGGTGTATCGCACGCTGGCCGAACTCGTGAAGGAGGGCATGGCCGTGTTGATGATTTCGAGCGAGTTGCCGGAAGTGCTCGGCATGGCGGATCGCGTGCTGGTGATGCACGAAGGCCGCATCAGCGCGGACATCGCGCGCGCCGATGCCAACGAGGAACGGGTGATGAGCGCGGCATTGGGCGCGCCGTCGCCGGCCCTGGGGCGCGCAGCATGATGACACGACATTCTCCAGCGATGCCCGCGATGCCGCCCGCCGAAACGAAGCGCGACAGCCTCGCCGTTTCCATCGCGAAGAGCCGCGAGCTGACGCTTTTCATCGTGCTGCTCGTGCTCGTCGGCGCGACGGCCGCCGTCAAGCCCGATTTCCTGAATCTGCAGAATCTGCGCGACGTCCTGCTCAATGTATCGATCATCGGCTTGCTGACGGCGGGCATGACGATCGTGATGCTGATGCGGCACATCGACCTGTCGGTGGCGTCGATCGTCGGCGTGAGCGCGTACGCGGTCGGCAGTCTCTTCGTGATGTTCCCGCACATGCCGGTGGTCGTCGCGATGTTCGCGGGCGTCTGCGTCGGGTTGGCAATCGGCGCGGTGAACGGCGCGCTCGTTACCTTCGGGCGCGTGCCGTCGCTCGTCGCCACGCTCTCGACGCTGTATATCGTGCGGGGCGCGGACTACGCGTGGGTCCACGGCGGACAGATCAACGCGACCAGCCTGCCCGATACGTTCGCCGCCATCGCGACCGGCACGCTGATCGGCGTGCCGAACCTGGTGTTGACCGCGCTCGTCGTGCTCATCGCGCTGTCGGTGTATCTGAAGCAGTATCGCGGCGGGCGCGAGCACTATGCGATCGGCTCGAATCCCGAAGCGGCGCGGCTGGCGGGCATCCGCGTGGACCGTCGCGTGATGATCGGCTTCCTGCTGTCCGGCGCGATCGCGGGGCTGGCCGGCGTGCTGTGGCTCGCGCGTTTCGGCACCGTCGACGCCAGCACGGCGAAGGGCATCGAGCTGCAAGTGGTCGCGGCGGCGGTCGTTGGCAGCGTCGCGATCACGGGCGGCGTGGGCACTATTGCCGGCGCGACGCTCGGCGCGCTCGTGCTCGGCGTCATCAACATCGCGCTGGTCGTGTTGCGCGTGTCGCCGTTCTGGCAACAGGCGATTCAGGGCGCGCTGATCGTCGCGGCGATCACGCTCGATACCTTGCTCGCGCGCTCCGTCGCGCGCCGCATGATGAGGAAACGCGATCATGGCTAAGCCCGACTCCGCCTTGTCCACGGCCCGGCGCCGTCACGTGCAGTGGGAAACGATGCTCGTCGTCGTGCTCGCCGTCTCGCTCGCGGCGGGGCGCGTGCTGTCGCCGATGTTCCTCTCGTCCGCGAATCTCTCGAACATGCTCGCGGATTTCACCGAGATCGCGCTGATCGCGTTGCCGATGACACTCGTGATCGTCGCCGCCGAAATCGATCTGTCGGTGGCGTCGGTGCTCGGCGCATCGAGCGCGCTGATGGGCGTGCTGTGGCACATGGGCTTGCCGATGCCGCTCGTCATCGCGCTGGTGCTCGCCTTCGGCACGCTGGCGGGGCTGCTCAACGGGCTCGTGATCGTGCGCTTCGGCCTGCCGTCGCTCGCGGTGACCATCGGCACGCTCGCGCTGTTTCGCGGGCTGGCCTACGTGCTGCTCGGCGATCAGGCGATCGCGGATTTTCCCGCGTCGTACACGGCGTTCGGCATCGAGACCATCGCCGGTACCTTCCTGCCGATGCCGTTCGTGCTCGTCATCGCGGGCGCGATCGTTTTCACCGTGCTCCTTCAGGCGACGCCGTTTGGCCGCAGCCTGTACGCGATCGGCGCGAATCCGACCGCCGCGCAGTTCTCCGGCATCGACGTCGCGAAGACGAAGCTCAGGCTTTTCATGATGGCCGGCGCGATGGCCGCGCTCGCGGGCGTCGTCTATACGCTGCGCTTCACGAGCGCACGCGGCGACAACGGCGAGGGCTTCGAACTGTCCGTGATCGCGGCGGTGCTGTTCGGCGGTGTGAGCATCTTCGGCGGACGCGGCTCGATGATCGGCGTGCTGTTGTCGCTCGTCATCATCGGCGTGCTGCGCAATGCTCTGACGCTCGCGGATGTATCGAGCGAAACGCTCACCATCGTGACCGGCGCGCTGTTGCTGTCGTCCGTGCTGATACCGAATCTCGTTGCGCGCTGGCGGGCGGCGCGCGAGAAGCGCCTGATGGCGCAGTTGCCCTGAACGCGTGTCGTGCCCGTTGATAACCAGCGCAGCCCTGCGCAATGACAGGAGACTTACCGACATGAAAACACCGTACCGACTCATGCGCGCCCCGCTGCTCGCGGCGGTTTTAATGGCGGCCAGCGTCGCGCTGACGGCGAGCGCCGCCGAAGTGAAAAGCGGCCTCAAAATCGCGTTTCTGCCGAAGCAGATCAACAATCCCTACGAAGTCATCGCCGACGATGGCGGCATGGCCGCGATCAAGGAGTTCAAGGGCGAAGGCAAGGTCGTCGGGCCGTCGGATGCGGGGGCGTCGTCGCAGGTGAGCTACATCAACACGCTGATCACGCAGCGTCAGAACGCGATCGTCATCGCGGCCAACGATGCGAACGCCGTCGTGCCGTATCTGAAGAAAGCGATGTCGCAGGGCATCAAGGTCGTCACGTTCGATTCCGACACCGCGCCCGAAGGACGGCAGATTTTCGTCAACCAGGCGGAATCGGAGGCTATCGGGCGCGGGCAGATTCAACTGCTGTCGAAGCTCGTCGGCGGCGAAGGCGAATTCGCGATTCTCTCCGCGACGCCCAACGCGACGAATCAGAACACCTGGATCAAATGGATGCAGGACGAGTTGAAGAAGCCCGAGTATTCGAAGCTCAAGCTGGTGAAGATCGCCTACGGCAACGACGACGATCAGAAGTCGTTCGTCGAAACGCAGGGCTTATTGCAGGCGTATCCGAACCTGAAGGGTATCGTTGCGCCTACGTCAGTGGGAATCGCGGCGGCGGCGCGGTATATCTCGACTTCGCCGTCGAAGGGCAAGGTCGTCGTCACCGGGCTCGGCACGCCTAATCAGATGCGTGCGTTCGTGAAGAACGGCACCGTCACCGCGTTTCAGTTGTGGGACCCGGGCCAGTTGGGCTATCTGGCCGCGTTCGCAGCGGCGAATCTCGCGTCCGGAACCATCACGGGCAAAGAAGGCGATTCCTTCGACGCAGGCAAGCTAGGCAAGCGCACCGTCGGCAAGAGCGGCGAAGTGATTCTCGGCCCGCCGACGACCTTCGATGCGAGCAACATCGACCGCTTCAACTTCTGAGGCGTCGCACGCGTGAGGGGGAGCGCCATGCTCACATGCCGCTTCGCCTCAACGCCGCGACTTGGACAGCAAATGCCCGAGCCCGAGATTCGTCGCGATTTGCCAGACATAGACGCGCGAGTAGCGCACGCCGTAGCGCCGCTCGATCACTTCGCGCAGGCGCGAGTTGGTCCACGTATCGCTTGCGAAGCCGTGATCGCGGGCGGAGCCTTGCAGCGCCGCCGCGATCCAGCCGAGCGCGTCCTGATCCAGCACCGAGGCCCGCCCGCCGACGCCCATTTTGGCGAGCGCGTCGAGACCGCCTTCCGACACCAGCGCCTTGTAGCGGCGCACAGTCTGCACCGACAGATGCAGTTCATCCGCCACCTGTTCCACCGATACCCCTTCGAGCAGCATGCGGCCCGCCGTCATGCGGCGCACGACGGTCGGGAGGGAGGCGGAGCGGGAGTGCATGGCGCTCGTCCCTCGATGCGTCAACGAAGGCCGCACATCGTGATTCAGGCGCGGCACCCGCAAGCGCGATCGCCGTCCGGCGTTCGCCCAGGCGGGAACGGAAGTGCGTCGAGGATAAGTTCGCGGCGTGCCTGTGCGTTCATGCGTGGCTCCTCCCGACCGGGAACGTTCGGACGACTCAACAGAGTCGATGCGCGGCGGACTTCGGCCCGCCGGCTACAGAGAAGAGCAATAAACCGTTTCCGGCACGATGGGGATGCATCGCCGAAAATTTTTGAACTTGATAAACGGCAGCGAATTGCCTATGACGCGATGGCGCTTCGATGCGCCATGCGTAACGTCGCGCGCGTTGATTTCGCCCGGTTCAAGCGCGATCGTTCGATGCAATGTTCATGGCAACGGTTGGCCATGAAGCCGTCGCCTCACACGCGATAAAACTCGATGTCCTGTCCGGCATGC
Organism: Caballeronia grimmiae; assembly: GCF_000698555.1. Classification (GTDB taxonomy): domain Bacteria; phylum Pseudomonadota; class Gammaproteobacteria; order Burkholderiales; family Burkholderiaceae; genus Caballeronia; species Caballeronia grimmiae. The sequence continues at coordinate 29,838 of NZ_JFHE01000038.1, forward strand.
ACCGCGCGTTTGAGCCATTCGGGCATATCGCCGACGCCGTCCCATGTATCGCCGCTGGCGTTGCGGAAAACCGGCTGGTCGCCACGGCTTTGCGGCATGACCGGAAGTTGCGGCATCGCCCGTTTGGGTTTCTGCGCGCCATTTGCTCCGTTGGCTTTCGTGAGCATGGGCGGCGGGGGCGTCTCCGACGCTTCGGCTAATGCTTCTGCCAATGCGCTTTCGGTGATGCCGAATTCGGCCATACGGCTGCGCAAATACGCAATGATGCTATCTCGCTTTCTTTCGTCCACGGCTTCCCTGATTCAGCTTTTTGATTTGCAGAAGACGAACCGATGCCCGCGCGGACCGGGGCGGTTCGATGGCCTGAATATGTATTTAATACAAGCGTGGCGCAGCGGCTGCTGCGCGTCAATTAGTGTATTTACCGCAAGGCTGTTTTTTTAATCCGCCAGTCGATGCCTGAATAGCCGGCATCGGGCCGATTGCGGATATCGTCAGTTCGGGGATCACCGTGACGGACGCGCGACGAGCGTGCGCGCGGAAGTCACGCCGCAAGGCCTGAACTGGCCATGATCCGTGGAACACGAGGCTCGCGCCGCCGCGATCGCCGTATGGCTACATCCTCGCTTTGAACGCCGCTTTGGACTCTATTGTATGCTGCGCGCGGCAATTATTAAAAAAGTTTTAACGGCTATGCTGCTCTCCCGGTAATTCCGCACCGTGCGCGCGAATCGCGGCAATCAGTTCCGCCGGCGTAATCTCATAACGCACTTCACGATGAATTCCGGGTTTGCGCTCGTCGATTTCGATCAGCAGGACGGCCTTGCCGTCAGCGGCGGGTTCGAGCCGCAGCGAGCGCACTTCCTGGCCGCTCGCCTCATCGTATTCGGTCAGGAGCGTCATGGCTCCGGTGGCAGCGCTTCTCGGCATCGACATTCTTCCTCCCACTTGCGACATCGTTGTTGTTGTCCGCCGCATCGCCGGGCCGCGCGCAGGAGAACGTGCGCGCCCATTCGACGATGCGTGGCGGTAAGACAGACGCGAAGCGCGGCCGCTTGATGCGGCGGGCGGCGCGGCTCCGGTGTCTCATTATTGCCTGTCAAAAGCGCGCGCGTCCAGCATGGGCCGCTATCCGGCGCGCCGATTCAGGCGGCTGCGCCGATGGCGTCCCGGGCTTCGGCGGTGATTTCGAACGAGCGCAGGCGCGCCTTGTGGTCGAAAATCTGCGCCGTCACGATCAGTTCGTCCGCCTGCGTCTGCTCGATGACCGAGCGCAGCCCCGCCTCGACGTCCGCGCGATTGCCGACGACGGAACACGCGAGCGAGCGCTCGACGCCCGCGCGCTCGGCCGGCGTCCAGTCGATCGACTCGACGGGCGGCGGCAGTTGCCCCGGCGTGCCGCGCCGCAGATTGACGAACTGCTGCTCGAGGGACGTGAACAGGAAACGCGCTTCTTCCGTGGTATCGGCGGCGAAGACGTTGACGCCGACCGCCGCATAGGGCTTCTGAAGCGTCGCCGAAGGACGGAACTGCGAGCGGTATACGTCGAGCGCCGTCAGCAGATAGTCCGGCGCGAAATGGGACGCGAACGCGAACGGCAGTCCGAACGCGGCGGCGAGCTGCGCCGAAAACAGCGACGAGCCGAGCAGCCAGATCGGCACGTGCAGGCCCGCGCCCGGCACCGCACGCACTCGCTGACCCTCGACAGGATCGGCGAAGAAGCGTTGCAACTCGGCGACATCGTCCGGGAACGAATCGGCGCTGCCTTGCAGATCGCGGCGGAGCGCCCGCGCGGTGGTCTGGTCGGTGCCCGGCGCGCGGCCGAGCCCGAGGTCGATCCGGCCCGGAAACAGCGACGCGAGCGTGCCGAACTGCTCGGCGATCACGAGCGGCGCATGGTTCGGCAGCATGATGCCGCCGGAGCCGACGCGGATCGTCTTGGTGCCCGCCGCGATATGGCCGATCACGACCGACGTCGCCGCACTGGCGATGCCCGTCATGTTGTGATGCTCCGCGAGCCAGTAGCGCAGATAACCCCAGCGTTCAGCGTGCTGCGCGAGATCGAGCGAATGGGCGAACGCATCGGCGGCGGTAGAGCCGAGCGGAATGGGGGAAAGGTCGAGCAGCGAGAAGGGGATCATGGCGAAATCTTGGCTTTCGGTGACGTGACGCTCCCGCGCAATTAACACGGCGGCGAACGCGGCGAACGCGGCTACGCGGGGGAAAACTCGATTGTGCCGAAAGTCAGGAAAGTCTGCCGGGACCGGCTTGGGGATGCGCGGCATGTATCGCGATTATTCGCAAATGGAAGCTGCCGCCGTGCTACACGTCCGGCCGCGGTTTGTCCCCGAACGAAACGCAAGCATCAATCCGCGAGAAGGCCGTCTACCGAAACAACGACGCACGAACGCAACAATCAGCATCCCGAACGGAATGCGTCCCGCTTTGACGCACCGCGCACTGACGAGCGCGCGCAACACTCCGGGTTCACCGACGGGCGCGAACGCCATGGGCGACGCGCAGTGGCAGGCGCTCGCCAGGATATGCGCGGCCTGAACTCACGCGAGCCGCGGATACCCCAGCTCGATCGCCTCGCGTTCGTATCGGTCGATGCACGCGTAATCCGCTTCCGTGAAGCGCAGGACGCCGCGGAGCCTTAGCCGCCCAGCCAAGGCTTCGTCCTGCGCGATGACATCGGACAGCGCGGCGGCGAGTGCATCGACGAGACCTTTCGGCACGCGCTTCGACGCGATAAACGGCAGCGCAGGCGCGCTCGCCGTCACGCCGATTTCGCGGATGCCCGCCGCCAGTTCCGGCCGATGCGCCCGCACGAACGCGAGCGTGACGCAATCGATGGCGGCGACATCGGCTGACCGCTCGACGGCGATCGCCCGCAGCGACGCCAGATGCCCGCCGCTCTTCGTGGCCGACGAAAAGAACCGCCCGCCCGATGTCAGCGGGGCGACCGCATGGCGAAACAGGTTCATGCCGCTGTTGGAATCCTCATCGTTGTAGACGGCGCGCAGTCCCCGGCACGCTTCGAGCGACGACGCGCCGGCCTGTGCGCCCGCTACCAGCACGCTGCGATAGCCGCCGCGCTCGCAGCCGGGCGCATCGAACGCGGGCGTCGCGACGAGCTGCACGCGGCCACTCAGCGCGTGCAGCAGCGGATAGCCGCAGGTTTGCGAGAGCAGCACGTCGTCGCGCAGCCAGAAGGCGGTGAGGTCTGCGCCGGGATCGACGATCCGCACGGTATCGCCACGCGCGTCGAGCCACGGCGATATGCGCCCCAGCACGGCGCCGAGCAGGGCGCGCCAGTCGTCGGCGAGGGCGGGCGCGATGTTGTACATCGGCAGAGCGGCGATCCACTGCATGAAGGCGGGTAATCAGGCGGAAGGAGACTGCATCGTACCCAGTTCGCGACGGCCCGGCGCAATCCGCGCCGCAGCCTGCGCGCCCGTGTCCTGCGCAAACGGATGCACCGGCGACGCCGCCTTCGTGAACGCGTGCCGCGCGAACCATTCGCCATATCCCTGTACGACGAAGCCCCCGTTACCCGCGCGGTACGCGTGGCGCCGTTGCGCATAGATTTCGCCGAGGCCATACCACGGCACGCCGGGCAAGTCGTGATGCACCGCGTGATAGTTGTTGTTGAGGAAAAGCAGTCGCCACGGCCACGCGGCCTCGTTGATGACCGTGCGTTCGCGTTCGTCGTGAACCGCGCGATGCTCGCGAAACGATCGCACCGAAGCCAGCGCCAGCGACGCATAGCCGACGCCGAAAATAAACGCGCGCCACGGAATGCCGCATCGCGCATCGAGCCACCATGCGAGCGCAATGAGCGCCGTTACGTGGACGATCCAGCTTGCGACGATCCGCCATTGCCGCGTCGCGAGTGCCTGCGCCGCTTCGCGCCACGACGCCGCGATCGAAAACCACGGCCCGATCAGCATGCGGCCTGCAAACGTGTTGCGCGCAGCGATCGCGGCCCGCAGCAGCGCGCCCGCGTTGTTCCATTGTTCGGGCGTGACGTAATAGCTCTCCGGGTCGCGGCCGGGGACGGTGAGATGCGCGTCGTCGTGATGGCGCAGATGCGAGTCGCGATACACCGCGTACGGAAACCACACCGCGAGCGGCGCGATGCCGAACAGCATGTTGACGAACGGCCAGCGCGTCGGATGCCCGTGCAGCAGTTCATGCTGCAGCGACATGTACCAGCACGACAGCACCGTCAGCAAGACGAGCGCGACCGGCAAGCCGAGCCTCTGTGCGTTGATCGCGACGGCGAACCAGCCGCCATGCACCGCGGCGATCACGAGCCACGTCGGCCATTCGCTGCGCCAGCGCCACGACGCGCGCCGATCCTGGATTGCATCGCGTTGTGCGTCGTCGATATAGCGTGGCATGGCGGGCTCTGTTCAGCGGAAGGGCCATGTTAGCCGCGCAGCCTCATTCGCCCAACGAACGAATCGGCCTATGTTTTTCGCGGTGAAGGGAAAGGCGCGGCATCTCCTGCGCCTTGGGCTTTGCAAATGTTGACAAGTCGATCGCACGACCGTGCTATACCTCTGCCCGCTTGAATAAGCGCATCCGTAACATGCCGACATTGCTTGATGGTTAGACATGCCAACGTGATGCAGTCACGGCGCGCGGCGATGCTTTCCGCGACGCCAATTTCATGAGCTGCAAGGAGAAAGAGTTGAAAAAGCTGATGGCTATGAGCGCCTGTGTGGCGGCCATTTCCGTGCTGACGGGTTGTTCCAGTCTGAACCGCACGAACGAGGAAGCCCTGAACCAGGCGGCGGGGATCGAAGTGACGAAGACGGATCAGGGCGTCGGCGTCCGTCTGCCGGAGAAGGTGCTGTTCGACTTCGACAAGGCTGCGTTGCGCGCCGGTTCCGCCGCCGCCATCGACCGCTCGGCCGTGCTGATCAAGCGCAGCACGAAGCCGGTGCTGGTCGAAGGTCATACCGACAACATCGGCGATCACGCCTACAACCAGACGCTGTCGCAGGAGCGCGCCGAGACCGTCGCGCGGGCGATCGCTGACAAGGGCGTGGCGCCGGCGCGCATCAACTACAAGGGCTATGCGTATGACCGTCCCGTCGCCAGCAACGACACCGACGAAGGCCGTGCGCGCAATCGCCGCACCGAAATCGTGATCATCGGCGAGTCCGTCGAAACGATCATGGGCAAGTAAGCGGGTTCGTTGCCGACTCGTCCATCGCCCGGCCGTCGCATGCTTCGCGGCGGCCGGGCGATTTCGCTTGGGCGATAGCGAATATTGGCCGGGGACCGAAGCGGGGTATTCTCTGACGCTCCGTCCAGCCCCGCGCGCATATGGCCCGACCTCCAGAAACCGGCACCGCGTCACTTTCCCCGAGTTCTTCCATCACGCCCCGGCTGCCGCGCCGCTCGATGCGCCTGCTCGCGGGGCTCGTCGTGTTCAATATCCTCGCCTGGGTCTGGGCGCTCATCGCGTTTCGTCACTATCCGCTGCTGCTCGGTACGTCGATGCTCGCGTATTCGCTGGGGCTTCGCCATGCCGTCGACGCGGACCACATCGCCGCCATCGACAACGTCACGCGCAAGCTGATGCAGCAGGGGAAGCGCCCCCTCGCCGTCGGCATCTTCTTTTCGCTCGGGCATTCGACCGTCGTCGTGCTCGCGACGGCGCTCATCGCGGCGACCGCGCTCGCGGTGCAGGACCGCTTCTCGTCGTTTCGCGAGATCGGCGGACTGATCGGCACATCGGTGTCTGCGCTCTTTCTGTTTGCGATCGCGGCGATGAACCTGTTCGTGCTGCGCGGCGTGTGGCGCGCGTTCCAGCGCGTGCGCCGCGGCGGCGCCATCGCCGAAGCGGATGCCGACATGCTGGTCATCGCCGGCGGTCCGCTCGCGCGCATCGTGCGTCCGCTGTTCGGCTTGATCGGCAAGAGCTGGCATATGTATCCGCTTGGCTTTCTGTTCGGACTCGGGTTCGATACGGCCACTGAGATCGGGCTGATGGGCATCGCCGCAAGCGAGGCGGCACGCGGCATGCCGGTCTGGTCGATCCTCGTGTTTCCGGTGCTCTTCACGGCGGGAATGTCGCTGATCGATACGGCCGACAGCATGCTGATGCTAGGCGCGTACGGCTGGGCCTTCATGAAGCCGGTCCGCAAGCTCTACTACAACCTGACGGTGACGCTCGTGTCGGTGGTGATCGCCGTGTTCGTGGGCGGCGTCGAAGCGCTCGGCCTGATGGCGGACCGGATGCAACTGAAGGGCGGGCTATGGGATTTCGCCGCAATGCTCTCGGAGCACTTCGGCGCGCTCGGCTATGCGATCGTCGGCCTCTTCGCCGCATGCTGGCTCGTGTCGGCGCTGATCTACAAGTGGCGCGGCTACGACGCGCAGGACGCCGTCAATGCGCGCTGACTGACAATTTCTTTACACGGGCATCGTTCCTGCTGTCACCGTGCGCCTGCCGCCCATCGATCCTGCATCGGGCGGCCTACACGGAGAACAATCATGGCAGAGCTGGACAAGGACCCGTCCGCGGGACAAGACTCACCGCACCTCGACGACGCCGAACGCGAACAGGCGGCCGAGCACTCGACGCCGCGCGCACTCGTGATTCACGAGATTGTGCGCGAAGAGGGCGAGGCCGCGATGGAGCGCACCTTCGCGGCCCTCATGTGGTCCGCGCTCGCCGCCGGCCTCTCGATGGGCTTCTCGTTTCTCGTCCAGTCGATCCTCGAAAGCGAACTGCCCGATACGAGCTGGCGCAGCCTGATCGCGAGCTTCGGCTATACGATCGGCTTCGTCTTCGTGATCCTCGGACGCCAGCAGCTTTTCACCGAAAGCACGTTGACGGCGGTTCTGCCGGTGCTGACGCGGCGCGACCTGAAGACGCTCGGAAAGACGTTCCGGCTGTGGGGCATCGTGCTGTTCTTCAACCTCGTCGGCACGGTGATTTTCGCGGGCCTGCTGCAGATCCCCGGCGTGTTCTCGCCGGACGTGATCGAATCGCTCATGAAGGTATCGAAGGTGCCGCTGTCAGGTGAATTCGGCGTGACCGTCGTGCGCGCGATGTTCGCCGGCTGGCTGATCGCGCTGATGGTGTGGCTGCTGCCGAGCGCGCGTTCCGCACGTCTTCTCACGATCCTGCTCGTGACCTACACGGTCGCCGTGAGCAAGCTGTCGCACGTGATCGCGGGATCGGTCGAATCGGCGTATGCGGTGATGACCGGCGCGGCCAGCGTATCGGACTACTTCCTCGTGTTCCTCGTGCCGACGTTCATCGGCAATGTGATCGGCGGCGTGTCGCTGGTGGCGATCGTCAATCACGGCGCCATCGCGCCGGAGATCAACGGGACGGCGCGGCACGCGGACTGAACACAAGGACGGCCCGCGCGCTGCGATGCGACGCGGGCTACTTGTTGTTGCCCGCGCCCGTGCCGTACAGGCCGTTGTTGAATCCGCCCGCGCCGTCGGTCTTGTGTTCCTTGCCGACGGTCGCGCCGCGCGCCTTGCCGGCGGCATCCTTCGATTGCGGACGCTGCGATTCATGCACCACCGTTCCCGATGGATTAGCCCGGGTGGTCGAATCCGAGGTGCGGTTTTCCTGCTGATCGGAACCGGCAGGCTGCGTGATCTGGGCGTGGCTGGTCGTGCCGAATGCAGCGGCAGCGCACGCGAAAAGAGTGGCGGCGATTCGATGTGACGATACTGACATGGCGCCTCCAGGCGTGGCTCTAAGGAGTTTCATATCGAGCACGAACGATGCCTGAGGCCGATTCGCCCGCCGGGTATTGCAAGCACGCGCGGTATGCCCCGCGCAAGACGACCGGGGATCGCGCCCGCGGCGCGAGTGGCGAAAGCGGTTGTCAGGCCGCTTTCGCCCAAAGCCTGTTGGTCGTCCTTTTGCGGCTTCCGCCGTCGCGTGGCGTGCTTTGCATGGCGTCGAGCGCGATGCGCAACGCCTCGATGCGCTGCGTCTGCGCCGGCACGAGCGCATAGCCGTTGACGACGGCCGTGAGCCGTTCACGCCAGTATTCGACGTTGAGCGTGCCGGGCGACTGATTGTTCATCGTGCGAAGCTGCGCGACCGCGCGTTCGATATGCTGAAGTTCGACATCCGCCAAAGCCGAGGGCAACAGGCTGCCCGTGGCCTCGCTTTTTTTCTTCTTCATCGCTGGTCTTCCTCTCAGCCGCGCGGCGCACGCTCTTCGTCGTTACGCCAGCCGGCACCCCGTTTCGCCCGCGCGATTTCTGCTGAATCGTCGTGAGCGGCCCTTGCTCGTTATCTTCACGATCGTGACCGTTGTGCTTCTTTGAATCTTTGTCGATCAAAGGTACGACCGTTGAACGAAATGTACGCAACGAGCCCCGTATGGCTCCGTCTGTCAACGCACACTCGACACGGGCGACGCCCGGCTTTCGATGCTGCGACGCGCCACACGCGATGCAAGGGACTACGCGTCTTCGTCCGACGACGGCCCGCCCGCGCGCTTCCCGCTGCGTCCGATTTGCGCTTCCATCGCCTGGTCGAGCTTGCTGACCTTGCGCGGCCTGGCCGGTTCGCGCGCGTTGACGAATGCGATGAAGTCGTCCATCGGCAGCGGCTCGCTGAGCTTGTTCGAGCCTTCCGCCGAACGTTCGATGAGATAGAAGTAGCCGCCCGGCATGCTGACGGCCGCATAGTGCGGATTGCCGCTGCGGGTCTTGAGCCGTTCGACGGCGTTGATGGCTTTGGTCGAGCGCATGAGGCTTCAGGCTCCGCGCGTCACGGCGCGCATTTCTTGCCCGCGCCTTCGAGCCACAGGTTCGATGCGTGGCGCTCGCCCGGATAGAAGCGATAAACCGTCTGGCCGTTGTCGTAACGGACCTTGATGACGTTCGAATCGCCGAATTCGAGCATCGCGCCTTGCGGAATCGCGGTCTGCTTGAATGTGGCGTCGTGCTTCTTCGCTTCGCCGGCGATGCATTGAACGATGCTGTTGACCTTGTTTTCCGTCGATGCGGTATCGACTTCCGGCTGGCCTGCATCGGCGTTATAAAAGCGGCCGCAAGCGGCGAGGAGCATGGGCAGCGCGAGGGCCGCGGCGAGTTTTTTCATGGTCTTCCCGTTATCGTGGGTTCAGGCGATCACGTGATTAGAGCACAGCGCCTTTACAGTTCGGACAAGTAGCGCAGCAACCTGCGCGCCCGCGCTTCCTTGCCGCTGCATCGGCGCTCTATCGGCGCCTCATGCGTCCGGCGGGATGCCGAGCAGCGGCAGCGTCGCGCCGACGATACCCGAGAAGACCGGCCCCGCGACCGTTCCGCCGTAATACGTGCCGCCGGACGGCTCGTCAATCATCACCGCGACGATCACGCGCGGATCGCTCATCGGCGCGATGCCGACGAACGACGCGCGGTACTTGTTCGCCGCATACGACCGCCCGACCTGCTTGCGCGCGGTGCCGGTCTTGCCGCCCACGCGATAGCCTTCGACTGCGGCGGCGCGTCCGGTGCCGTTCGGGCCCATCGCCATTTCGAGCATGTTGCGCACGGCGGCCGCCGTCGCGGGCTTCATGACAGGCACGCTCTCGCGCCGTTTCTCGCCATGAATGAGCGTCGCCGCGTGGAAGCGCCCGTCGCCGGCATAGGGCGTGTAGAGCTGCGCGATTTGCAGCAGCGAGAGCGAAAGGCCGTAGCCGTACGCCATCGTCGCCTGTTCGATCGGCTTCCATCGCTCGGGCGAGCGCAGCCGCCCCGTCGCCGCGCCGGGAAACGTGAGTTCCGGCGCGCGCCCGATGCCGTATTCGCGATACTTGTCCCAGATGGTCTGCGCGGGCAGTTGCAGCGCGAGCTTCGTCAGCGCGACATTGCTCGACATCTGTACGGCTTCCGACACGGTGATGACGCCGTGATTCGACGTATCGTGAATCACGTTCGGGCCGATCTTCATGGTGCCGGGGCTCGTGTCGATGCGCGTATCCGGCCGCACTTTGCCGAGGTCGATGGACAGCGCCGCGACCAGCGGCTTGATGGTCGAGCCGGGTTCGAACGTGTCCGTCAGCGCGCGATTGCGCAACTGCTCGCCGGTGAGCCGGCTGCGGTCGTTCGGATCGAAACTCGGATAGTTGGCGAGCGCGAGCACTTCGCCGTTCTTCGCATCGAGCACGACGACGCTGCCCGCACGCGCCCGATGCTTCGCGATCGCCATCTTCAGTTGCGAATGCGCAAGCTGCTGAATGCGCCGGTCGATGGTCAGTTGAATCGTCTCGCCGTTCTGCGGCAGGTCCGTTTCGCCGATCTGCGAGACGACGCGCCCCAGCCGGTCGCGAATGACTTCGCGCTGGCCCGCTTCGCCGGCGAGACGCGCATCGGCGGCCAGTTCGACGCCTTCCTGACCTTTGTCCTCGTTATCCGTGAAGCCGACGACATGCGCCGCCGATTCGCCTTCGGGATAGAAGCGTTTGGTGTCCGGCACGAGCGTCACACCCGCGCGCCCCATCTCTGCGATGTGCTCGGCGGCTTGCGCTTCCACCTGCCGCTTGAGCAGCACGAAGCTGCGATCGGTGCCGAGACGCCGCGTCAGCTCGCGCGGCGGCATGTCGAGGAGGCGGGCGATGTCGTCGGTGCGCGCGCCGTCGAATCGTTTCGGATTCGCCCAGACCTCGTACGTGGACAGGCTCACGGCGAGCATCGCGCCATGCCGGTCGACGATGCGCCCGCGTGTCGCCGCGAGCGCGAGCGTGCGTTGATAGCGCTTCTGTCCTTCGCCGATATAGAACTCGCGATCGACCACTTGCACCCACATCGCACGTCCGGCGAGCGCGAGAAACGCGGCCGTCACGCCAGCGAAGACGAGCCGCGAGCGCCAGGCGGGCAAGCGGCTTCCGAGCATCGTGCTGCGGTGATGCGTATGAAACTCGCGGCCGCCGGTCGTTTTTTTTCTGAACATCGGGTGTGTGCGGTCTCGTGTGATCAGGCCGGATCGGTTGATGGAGGCGTGAAGAGCCGTGCGAGCGCGGCGTCCAGGTCGGCGGAAGAAACGGGGTTCGCGCAATCGGGCGCATCCGGCAGATGAATGCCGATTTCTCCGCTCAACGTGCGGCGCAGGTCCGCCACGCCGGACGCCTCGCGATGCGTGGTGCCTTCGTGATCGTCGTGCGAGGAGAAGCGCTGGTTGAACAGGCCGTAGCGGCGGCCCGGCGCCAGGCGCGCGGCGAGCAGGTTATGCACGAAGATCGACTGCGGAAAGGTCGAGACGAAGTGGTTCGACATCTCGTAGTCGATGTCGTATTGCGGATCGAAGTCGAAGCGATAAACCGGCGTCCACTTGCCTTGGATCAGCGCATCCAGCCGGTAATGCGGCAGCCGCGCGTCGGGCTCGATGCTCTCCAGGCGAAACGCGCCGTGAGGCGTGATCTGTTCGAGCCCGCTTGCGAGCGCGAGCGGCGCGGACAGCGTCATGCCGCCGAAGCCGACATCGGTGACGAACGCGCCTTCGTCCAGTTCGACGACCAGCAGCATGTGCGAACGCGGCGGCATCGCGGCATCGGTGCGGCCCCACAGCACGCGCGCCGCGTAGCTTCTGACGCGAAAACCCAGCGCTTCGAGTACGCTGCGGAAAAGCAGATTGTGTTCGTAGCAGTAGCCGCCGCGCCGGTCGGTCACGAGCTTACGCTGCAACGACGCCAGATCGAGCCGCACCGGACGCCCGAGCAGCACGTCGAGATTCTCGAAAGGGATCGCCTGAGGATGAAGCAGATGCAACGCGCGCAGTGTGTGGAGCGTCGGCGCGGGACGTTGTGCGTCGCGATAGCCGATGCGCGCGAAGTAAGCGGACAAATCGATGGATGTGTCGGTTGCATTCATGTGAGTAAGCGGTGAAGGCGCGACGCGTCGTCGTCAGCGCGGACATTTTACGACACGAAAGGCGAGAAATTACAAAAAGCATACAAAGAAGCGCATGCGCCGAAAGACGCCGCGTCGAATTGAACTGTGCCGCATCGGCGAGGGTCTTTCCAGCTTCAGCCCAACGGATAAGGATTTCAGGTCATGTCAAATGACGCAAAGCAGTCGAGCGATTCGAGCACATCGGCGAAGCGCGCGCCCGCGTGCACGCTGGTCATCTTCGGCGCCGCAGGCGATCTCACGAAGCGGCTGCTGATGCCCGCGCTCTACAACCTGTCCGCCCAGGGCTTGCTCGACGACGACATGCAGATCATCGGCGTCAATCATGGTGAGCGGGAAACCGCGCAATGGCGCGATGAACTGACGCAGGCGCTGCGCAAGTTCGCCGCCGACAAGGCGAGCACCTTTCACACGTCCGAGTTGAATGAGGACGCGTGGAACCGCATCGCGCAAAAGCTCGAATACTTCTCGGGCGAGTTCGCCGAAGACGAAACCTTCACGCGCCTCAAGGAACGGCTCGCGCAGCAAAAGAGCGGCAATGTCGTGTTTTATCTCGCCGTGAGCGCGCGCTTCTTCGCGCCGATTGCCGAGCGGCTCGGGCGCACAGGCTTGCTGGAGCAGAAGGACGGCGCGTTCAGGCGGATCGTGATCGAGAAGCCGTTCGGCACGGACCTCGCCTCCGCGAAGGAACTGAACCGCTGCATCCTCGCGCATGCGGACGAATCGCAGGTGTATCGCATCGATCATTTTCTCGGCAAGGACACCGTGCAGAGCATTCTCGCGGTGCGCTTCGCCAATGCGATGTTCGAGCCTGTCTGGCGGCGCGAGTACATCGACCACGTGCAGATCACGGCGGCGGAAACCATCGGCGTGGAAGGGCGCGGCAGCTTCTACGAGCAGACGGGCGCATTTCGCGACATGTTGCCGAACCATCTGTTCCAGTTGCTCGGCATGGTCGCGATGGAGCCGCCGAATTCCTTCGATGCCGAAAGCGTGCGCGACAAGAAAGCCGACGTATTCGATGCGATCAAGCCGCTGACCGCGAACGATGTCGTGCTCGGCCAGTACGAAGCCGGGCCCGCCGGCCGCGCGTATCGGGATGAGCCGGGCGTCGCGAAGGACAGCCGCACCGAGACCTACGCGGCGGCGCGCGTTTATGTCGAGAACTGGCGATGGGCGGGCGTGCCGTTCTATCTGCGCACCGGCAAGCGGCTGACGGAGCGGCGCACGGAGATATCGGTGCAATTGAAAGCTGTGCCGTTTCGCCTTTTCCGCGATACTCCGGTCGATGCGCTAACGCCTAATGTTTACACGCTTCGTATCGATCCGGCGCACGGCACGAGCTTCGATTTCAACGTGAAGATCCCCGGCCCGCTGATGCAGGTCGGCGCGGTCCGATCGGCGTTCGACTACAGCGATTTCTTCGCCGCGAGCGCGAATGTCGGCTACGAGACGCTGCTGTACGACTGCATGCTCGGCGACCCGACGCTGTTTCAGCGCGCCGACAGCATCGAGACGGCGTGGGCGGCGGTGGATCGCGTGCTGCATCCGGATGCCGAATTGCCCGTGCATGGCTATGCGTCGGGCAGCGCGGGCCCGGAAGCGGCGGACCAGCTGCTCGCCGCCGATGGCCGCGCGTGGCGTCCGCTGACCGATGCCATCGTCAAGAAGTAATTCTCTTTCGAACGAGGACAAGCAGCGTGAGCACGGAATCCAAAACGAAGCACAGGACGCGCGTTTCCACCGCCAAGGGCGCGCCGAAGGCTGACCGTATCCTCGCCATCGACATCGGCGGCACGGGGTTGAAGGCGGCGGTTCTCGCCGAAGACGGCGAGATGAAAAGCGAGCGCGTGCGGGTGCCGACGCCCAGGCCCGCCACGCCCGATGCCGTCGTCGATACGCTGATGACGCTCATCGAGCCGATCATCGCGGAGCCGCCGACGCATCTTTCGATCGGCTTTCCCGGCGTCGTGCGCGACAACGTCGTGCTCACTGCGCCGAATCTCGGCAACGAATACTGGTATCGGGTGCCGCTCGCGGACATGATCGCCGCGCGTCTTGGCGGCGTGCCCGCGCGGATGATCAACGATGCGGAGATGCAGGGCCTCGCTGCGATCGAAGGCAGCGGCATCGAAATGGTGCTGACGCTTGGCACGGGCGCGGGCACCGCGCTCTTTCGCGACGGCGAACTGATGCCGCATCTGGAGCTTGCGCATCATCCGGTCTCGAAGGGCCGGACTTACGACGAATACATCGGCAATGCGGCGCGCGAGAAGGCGGGCAACAAGCGCTGGAACCGGCGCGTCGAGAAGACCATCGGCATACTGGCGACGCTCGCGAACTACGACAAGCTGTGGATCGGCGGCGGAAACGCCGCGCATCTGAAGTTCGACTTGCCGCCGAACGTCGCGGTCGTGTCCAACGCGGCGGGCATCGAAGGCGGCGCGAAGCTGTGGCATCCGCGTTCGGTTCGCGAGACCCGTCAACTGCCTCACTTCAATCAGCGCGAAGGAGCGCTCTCATGAACGCCAAAGGCCAATACGGTTTGCATAGCGTCGACGGCGACGGCGCGGCCGCCTTCGAGGCGCTTGCGCACGTGGAACTCGTCGTATCCGATTGCGACGGCACGCTGCTTCATACCGACAAGTCGATCAGCGACGCCGCGAAGGACGCCGTGCGCCGCCTGCACGAAGCGGGCGTCGCGTTCACCGTGGCGAGCAGCCGGCCGGGTGCGGGAATGCGGCATATCGTCGAGACGCTTGCCGTCGACATGCCTTACGCGTCGTACAACGGCGGCAATCTCGTCGATCCGCGCACGCGCGAAGTGCTCGCCGCCCACAAGCTGCCGCGCGACGCGGTGCAAACCTCGCTCGAAGCGCTCGCGGCGGCGGGCGTCGATGCGTGGGTGTTCGTCGGCGACGTGTGGTATCTGACGAATGCGGAGGGCGCATACGTGCCGCGCGAGCGTCGCACGGTCGGTTACGACGGCGTGCTCGTGCAGCGTTTCGATGACGTGGATCTGGATGCGGTCGACAAGATCGTCGGCTCGACCGCCGATGCGCCGCTGCTCGAACGTGTCGAGCAGCAATTGCAAACGCGGCTCGAAGGACGCGCGAACGCGGCGCGCTCGCAGAGCTATTACCTCGACATCACGCACGTGCTGGCCAACAAGGGCGAAGCGGTGCGCGAACTGGCGCGTCGCAAGAACGTGCCGCTCGAACGCGTGGCCGTGCTCGGCGACATGAGCAACGACATCGCGATGTTCGAGATAGCGGGGGTATCGATTGCGATGGGGCAGGCGTCGGAAGGCGTGCAGCGCCGCGCGAGCCTGGTATCGGCGACGAACGACGCCGATGGATTTGCGGTGGGAATCAACGCGCTGCTGTCGGCGCGAGGGTAAAACAGGGGCGCCGCCCGCCGCGGATCAAGGGCTTTGACGCAGCCTTCGGATCAGCGGTGGACGCTATTGACACACGCCGGTTGCTTTAGCGCCGGCGCATCGGTGCGCGTGCCGCGCCGCCGCTTGCACGTTCGTCTTTGTGACGGAAGTTGATGCGGCCTTTCGTCAGGTCGTACACGGACAGTTCCAGCGTGACGCGATCGCCCGCCAGAATACGAATGTGGTTCTTCCGCATGCGGCCCGATGCGTACGCGCCGACGACAACGCCGTTGTCGAGCGTCACGCGATAGCGGCTGTCGGGGAGGACTTCGTCAACGATGCCATCGAGTTCGATGAGTTCTTCTTTCGCCATGTGAGCTCCAGTTATGAGTTTGTAAGGTGATGCGCTTGCCTGATGCACACATCCGTTGCCCGCGTCGGCGCAATCGCGCGCTCTTTCTCAGGCACACAACGCCGATTCGCGGATGGAGGCATGAACGGCCGCGCCAGAAGGCATCGTCGCTGCAATGCGTCAGAAGCGATGTAAAGCGTAGTCCGGCACGCTCGAACGGCGAGCGCGCCACGTCTCGATTCAGGCTCGTCTTGAGCTTGACGGCATAGGCCGGAACGACTGCGCTCGCCGGAAGACGGGGAACGCTGGCCGGCATGACCGGGACGGCGACATTGGCGCGGGAATCGCCCGACGTGAGGGTCAGGCGACGGCACGGCTGCCAACGTGCGGTGTGATGCGTGACTGCAGGAGTGATGTGTCCGCCGTTGCTACTAGTTGCGGCCTGCGAGCCGAAATGCAAGGCTCCGGGCTTTCAGCAAACATGTCCGATTAGACAGACGACACCGCGCAAAAGTTCCCGCGCGACGCCCTATGAATGATCGTTATTCGATGCAGACTTCACATCGCAGGCGCCATTATAACCAACCTGCCCTCTTGAAGCGCAGATAAAGCAGGACATCGACGATCAGCATGACCGCGATGCACGTCGGATAGCCGTACGTCCAGTCCAGTTCCGGTATGCGATGAAAGTTCATGCCGTAGATGCCGGCGATCATCGTAGGGACGGCGAACAGCGCAGCGAACGAGCCGAGGCGCTTCGTCACCTCGCTTTCGGCGAGCGCGATCAGACCGAGATTCACCTGAATCGCCGTGACGATCATTTCCCGGCGGCCTTCGATGGTCTTCACGATGCGCAGCAAGTGGTCGTACACGTCGCGGAAGTAGTCCTGCATGCCCGCGCATACGCCGGGCGGCCGGCCGCCGTACAGCTTGCTGACGGCTTCGAGCAAAGGCGCGGTGTGATGCTGCATGAGCGTCATGCGGCGCTTGAGCGAATAAAGATCCTCGATGATCTCCCGCGACGCCGCCGAACCGTTGTGCTCGAAGATGCGCTCTTCCACTTCGTCGAGATCTGCGCCGAGCGTCTCCAGAATCGGGAAATAGCGGTCGACGACGGCATCCAGCAGCGCGTACATCACGAAGGCCGGGCCGTGCTTGAGCAATTGCGGCTCGCGCTCGCAGCGCTTGCGCACTTCCTGAAAGCCTTGCGTCGTGCGATTGCGCACCGAGATCACGTAGTTCCGTCCGACGAACACATTGATCTCGCCGACGAGCAGTTCGCCTTCTTCATCGAACTCGACGGTGTGGAACACGGCAAAGAGCGAATCGCCGTATTCCTCGATCTTCGGCCGCTGATGCCCGTGTTGCGCATCTTCGACCGCCAGTTCATGCAGGCCGAACTGATGCGCCATATGCGCGAGTTCGCCCGGCCCGGGTTCCTTCAATGCGACCCAGATGAAAGAGTCGGGCAGGTCACGATACGCGTTGATGTCGTCGATATCGACGTCTGCCAGTTTTCGGCCGTTCTGATAAGCCGCGCAATTGACCAGCATGGGGCGCCCTTGTTAACTCGATGTAATGAGCCGTGCGCCTCATGCCCGGCGGGCGCGAGCGTGCGGCTTCGTCATCGTTCGAATCTTAGCGGATTGGCTTGTATAACGGGCCTTGGCGTCCCGCGCGGATACCGAATGCGTACAGCCTCGTTCAGTTCGGCGAGTAGTCGAGCGCGGGCACGACTTCGGAAGCGGGCAGTGCGGCGGGGCCCGATTGCATCGAGTCGAGCTTGGTCAGCTTGCCCTCGACCGTCGCGCCGACATCCATGCGCAGCTTTTGATAGTAGATATTGCCGTGGACGTGCGCGTTCGGTTGCAGCTCGACGAAATGCGCGACCATCACGTCGCCGACGACGCGGCCGTTGATGATGACATCGTATGCGCTCACGTTGCCGTGAATCGCGCCCTGATCGCTGATGACGAGAAGCGACTCGTCGCCGGGGCGGCCGGTGACGTTGCCGGTCACCTGACCGTCCATGCGCAGCCCTTCGCTGAATTCGAGGTCGCCCGAAATATGCACGTTATGTGCGATGAGCGTGGAGAGCTTGGCCGGCTTGACGCCGTGGGGGTCTTTCTTCGATGAAAACATGGCGAGTCCTTGCGATGCGATAAAGGTTGCTTCAAACAGCCACGCCGCGCGGCGTGGCTGTGTCGTCCGGATGAATCAGCGTTGCTTCCTGAGGAAGGCGAGGTCCGTCTGCAGTCGTTCGATCTGCTCGGTGCCTTGCGCCACCCGCTGCTCGAGCGCGGTGCGGGTGGCGGCTTCCTGTTCGAGCGCGAATTGCGCGTGCGTCAGTTGCTCGCGCAGTTCCTGTTCGGCGACGGGCGGCGCGCACAGCACGTCGAGCTTGCGCGACTGGTCCTGCGAATTCTTGAGCGCGAAGCCCGCCGCCACGAGCGCGCCGGCCGCGCAGATCGCGGCGATGATGCCGGGCACGTAGGCGGCGTTGCGCTTCGGCGTCAGCGAATAGCTATGCTGCGTGAGCTTCAGCGACGCGCGTTTGGAATCAGCTTTGCGCATGGGGCTTGGGCCTGAAAAGCGAGAGATAGGGCTTCGGATCGAGTTGCGCGCCGCCGACGATCACTTCGAAGTGCAGATGCGGCCCGGTCGAGCGGCCCGTCGATCCGACTTCGGCGATTTCATCGCCGGGCATCACGAACTGGCCTTCCTTGACCAGCAAGCGCGATGCATGGCCGTAGCGTGTGACGACGCCGTTCGCATGACGGATATCGATCGCGTTACCGTAGCCGTTGCGCTCGCCCGCCAGAACCACACGGCCGCCTGCGCTGGCATAAATGGCCGTGCCAGTCGGCGCGACCATGTCGAGGCCCGGATGAAAGCTCACGTGGCCCGTGAACGGATCGACGCGGTTGCCATAAGGCGAGCCGTAGCGAGAGCCGGGTGCGGGATCGCGGCCCGGAAACGCCATGTACGCCGTGTAGTGCGCGAGCGTCTGCCTTTGCAGTTGCGAAAGGGTGTCGTCGAGACATCCGACCATCTTTTCGGCGCGCTTGAGCCTCTGCGCCGGCGTGCCGACGCTCGCGCGATCCGCATTGCACAGGCGCGGCGGCAGTTCGGGGCCGCCGGAGCCGTCGAGCGCCGTCGCGGATTCCTCGCTGTCGGGCAGCGGCGGAACGTCGTGCACGCCTGACGCCGCGCCGCTGCCCGGCGACCCCTTCAGCCGGCTGTCGAAGTCGCGCAGTTCGCCCACTTGCGCCGACAGCGCCGCGACGCGCGGAGCAAGCGAGCTGAGATCGGCGTCGATGCGGCCAAGCTGCTCGATCTCGAATGAACGCCGCGCTGCGAGCGCCTGCTTTTCGCCGAGATGCGTGCGGGCGAACATCGTGCCGATGACGATGCCGAGCGCAAGCGCCGCGACCAAAAGCGCAATCAGCGCGATGACGGCGATGGTGCGCGCGGTGCGCGCTTCGACGAAGCGAACGCGCTGGCTGGACATCGACCGCCTGGACCAGATGACGAACGACATCAGCGGGCGGCAGTCGGTTGACGAGGTTGATCGAAGCAGGATTCGTGACGAATCGCGCGATGCATCGGCGTTTGTTCGGGATAGCGAATCAAAATAATACGGAGCTGGTTGTTGACGTCTTGTGACGATGTGCGATGCATCGTCGGAAAGCGGCATTAAAACACTTGACCGCGATAACAACGTCAAAAAGGGTGAACGGGCGATGGAGCCTGGCCCCGGCGTGCGGCAAGTGGAGCGCAACGGCCCAAAGGCGGGCGTCGCCGTATCGATCGGGTGTTGCTCTAGTGCCGTGAAGGACGGTTGCCTCACTATACTCAGGGGGTCGAGCATTCCGATAATCCGACCAAGGAGACATCCGTGAACACCGTTGCTGAACAACCGGCGCAGCGCGCGTCCGTGCGCACCGCCAAGCTGCTGATCGACGGCGAGTTCGTCGATTCGAAAACGAGCAAGTGGCGCGATATCGTCAATCCGGCGACGCAGGAAGTCGTCGGCCGCGTGCCGTTCGCGACCGCCGACGAAGTGAACGCGGCCGTCGCCGCCGCGCAAAAGGCGTTTCAGACGTGGCGCACGACGCCGCTCGGCACGCGGATGCGGATCATGCTGCGCCTTCAGGACCTGATCCGGCAGAACATGAAGCGGATCGCACAGACGCTGACCGCCGAGCAGGGCAAGACGCTCGCGGACGCCGAGGGCGACATCTTCCGCGGGCTCGAAGTGGTCGAGCACGCATGCTCGATCAGCACGCTGCAACAGGGCGAATTCGCGGAGAACGTCGCGGGCGGCGTCGATACGTACACGCTGCGTCAGCCGATCGGCGTCTGCGCGGGCATCACGCCCTTCAACTTCCCCGCGATGATCCCGCTCTGGATGTTCCCGATGGCGATCGTGTGCGGCAACACGTTCGTCCTGAAGCCGTCCGAGCAAGACCCGCTTTCGACAATGGAACTCGTGGAACTCGCGATGGAAGCGGGCATTCCGCCGGGCGTGCTCAATGTCGTGCACGGCGGAAAGGATGTCGTCGATGCGCTGTGCACGCATCCCGACATCAAGGCGATATCGTTCGTCGGCTCGACGGCCGTCGGCACGCACGTCTATAACCTCGCCAGCCAGCACGGCAAGCGCGTCCAGTCGATGATGGGCGCGAAGAATCACGCCGTCGTGCTCCCCGACGCCAACAAGGAGCAGACGCTCAACGCGCTGGCGGGCGCGGGCTTCGGCGCGGCGGGCCAGCGCTGCATGGCGACGTCGGCTGTCGTGCTGGTGGGCGCGTCGAACCAATGGCTGCCGGAACTCGTCGAGCGGGCGCGCGGGCTCAAGGTGAACGCGGGCGCGGAGCCGGGCGCGGACCTGGGACCGGTCGTGTCGCGGGCGGCGCAGGAGCGCATCCTCGGGCTCATCGACAAGGGCGTGGAAGAGGGCGCGACACTCGCGCTCGACGGACGCGGCGTCAAGGTGCCGGGCTATGAGAACGGCAACTTCATCGGCCCGACGATCTTTTCCGGCGTCACGACCGACATGAGCATCTACAAGACGGAGATCTTCGGGCCGGTGCTGTGCGTGCTCGAAGCGGCCACGCTCGACGACGCCATCGCGCTCGTCAATCGCAATCCGATGGGCAACGGCGTCGGCCTCTTCACGCAAAGCGGCGCGGCGGCGCGCAAGTTCCAGAGCGAGATCGACATCGGCCAGGTCGGCATCAACATTCCGATTCCGGTGCCGGTGCCGTCGTTCAGCTTTACCGGCTCACGCGGCTCGAAGCTCGGCGATCTCGGCCCGTACGGCAAGCAGGTCGTGCAGTTCTACACGCAGACCAAGACGGTGACGGCGCGCTGGTTCGACGACGCCACGGTGAACGATGGCGTCAACACGACAATCGCGCTGCGATAAAGACAGGAGGATGGCAATGCAAATCGGTTTTGTTGGCCTCGGTCACATGGGCGGCCCGATGGCTGCGAATTTGCTGAAAGCGGGTCATGCGGTGACCGCCTTCGATCTGTCGGCGCCCGCGCTCGATGCTGCGAAAGCCGCGGGCGCAACGCTCGCCGCGTCGCCGCGTGCGGCGGCGGAAGGCGCCGAAGCCGTCATCACGATGCTGCCCGCCGCGCAGCACGTGAAGGCGGTCTATCTGAACGACGACGGCGTGCTCGCGGGCGTGAGCGCGGGCGTGCCGCTCATCGACAGCAGCACGATCGATCCCGCGACGGCGAAGCTCATCGGCGAAGCGGCCGCTGCGCACGGCAATCCGTTCGCGGATGCGCCGGTGTCGGGCGGCGTCGTCGGCGCGCAGGCGGGCACGCTGACTTTTATGGTCGGCGCGGACGAGGCGCTGTTCGAAACGCTGCGTCCGGTGCTCTCCGGCATGGGCAAAAACATGGTGCGCTGCGGCGAAATCGGGACCGGGCAGATCGCGAAGATATGCAACAACCTGCTGCTCGCGGTCTCGATGATCGGCGTTGCCGAAGCGATGCAGCTCGGCGAAACGCTCGGCATCGATCCGGCGAAGCTGGCGAACATTATCAACACCTCGACGGGGCGATGCTGGAGCGCCGACACGTGCAATCCGTATCCGGGCGTCGTCGAAACAGCGCCGGCATCGCGCGGCTATAGCGGCGGCTTCGGCGCGGACCTGATGCTGAAGGACCTCGGTCTTGCCGTCGATGCGGCGCGCGGCGCAAAACAGCCGGTTTTCATGGGGGCCTTGGCGCAGCAGTTATATCAATCAATGAGCCAGCAAGGACTGGGCGGACTCGATTTTTCGGGCATTATCAAGCTATACGGGAAGCAATAGTTCGCACGCACGTGCGTGCAGAATAAAGGCTCATAAATAGCTGTTTTATTAAGCTGCACTGCACAACGCGTCGCGCTCTGCCTTAGTGGTCGAACTGATCGGGAATACGATGATTCGCTTTCCCAAAAAATGTCCTATTCTGAAAGCACGACGCGCGTGTGCCGTTGAATTAAGCGTCTCGCTAAACGGCTTCACGCGTGTCACCGATGCAGGCGAAAAGCCCGGCCTTTCGGGCGATCAGATGAGGAGTACGCGATGCAAGTCACACGTCACTTGAACATGGAATTGCGGCACGCCACCGTGCCGACTTATGTCGCCAGCTATTTCTTTCCGTTGCTCTTATTGGCATACGAAGCGTGGCGAGTGGGATCGTGGGTCGCGGTGAATGGCTTCAACTTCACCAACTTCAGCGCGATGGGCTATGAGTTCGCGTTGATGATCGCGGTGTTCGCCATGCAGGTGATTGTCGAAATCGCGTTTCTGGCGGGCGCCGTGCTGACGCGGCACAAGGACGTCGGCCACCGGCTGGCGAATCTGTCGCTCGGTCTGTTCTGCTCGCTGGTCGTGCTCGGCTTCGACCTTGCACTGCAATATGGCTTGGGCGGAAGTTGATCGACTGCGGTTGCATCGCAATGACAAAGGCCGGCTTTGCAGCCGGCCTTTTTCGTTGAATGCGCGGTTTAGCAACCCGCCGCGCTTGGCAGTCCGGGCGGCGTTTCCGCGCGCTCCTCGTAGCACTTCTTGTCGGCGTCCTTCAGCGCCGTGCGCAAGCCTTCCTCCACCACCGGGTGATAGAACGGCAGCTTGAGCGCGTCATCGAGCGTCAGTTCCAGTTGAATCGCCCACGCGAGCAGATGGCCCAGGTGCTCCATCGCCGGACCGCAGCCTTGCGCGCCGCGCAGCGTGCCGGTCTTCGCATCCGCATAGACGTGCAGCAGGCCGCGATTCTGCCGCATCACGCGGCTGCGGCCCTGCGTTTCGAACGATGCCTCGCCGGTCACGGTCATCTGCGTGTCGAGACTGTCGTACGATGCGCCGACGACCACCGCCTGCGGCTCGCAGAACACGATCGAGAACGGCACCTTGCGCTTGACCGCCTGCACGTCGGGAAAACGCGCGGCGTTGTCACCGGCGAGCTTGCCTTCGTCGGCGGCGTCGTGGAGCCACGGACGCGTGCCGTCGCAATCGCCCGCGATGAAGATGGCGCTCTCGCCGCATTGCATCGTGGTTTCGTCGAACAGCGGCACGCCTTTGTCGTTCAGTTCGATGCCCGCTTTATCCAGCGCGAGCGGCTTCAGATTCGGCGCACGGCCCGTCGCGGCCAGCACGAGGTCGAAGCGTTCGGTGCGCTTCGCGCCATCGGGCGAGGTGAAGCGCAACGTCGGCTGACCGTCTTCGAGCGACATCTCGTCGATCTTCGCGTCGGGGTCGAAGTAGAACTCGCTCTGGAGCGCGGCGGTGAGCGCATCGCGCACCGGCGTGTCCGACAGCGCCGCGACACTGCCGCCCTTGCCGAACATGAAGACGTCGACCGACAGCCGCGACAGGGCTTGCCCCAGTTCGAGCGCGAGCGGCCCCGCGCCGAACACCGCAATGCGCTTCGGCAGCGAGCGCAGTTCGAAGAGATCGTCGCTCGTGATGAGCTTGTCGCCGAACACTCTCAGCTCGTCGGGGATGCTGGGCGATGCGCCCGTCGCAATGACGACACGCTTCCCATCGACGCGCGTGTTCGCGCCGACCATCAGGCATCCCGGCGATTCGAACCGCGCCTGACCGCGCAACAGTGATCCTTCCGGAAAGTCCCGCGTTTCCTCGATGACGCCGCTCACGAAGTGATCCCGCTCGCGCCGCACGTAATCCATTACGCGAGCGGAATCGGCCTGAAGCGCATCGCCGCCGCCGATGCCGCGCGGTTCGAGCGCGCGTGCGTCGTGCAGGCCGTTGGCAGCGGCGAGCAAGAGTTTCGACGGCATGCAGCCGACCCGCGCGCACGTCGTCCCGAGTTCGCCGCCTTCGATCAACACGGCTTTCGCGCCCGCATCGCGCGCTGCGCGAAATGCGGCCATGCCGGCCGTGCCCGCGCCGATCACGGCGACATCGACTTCGATTGTTTGCATGAGACCGCCGTTCCCGTTCGGCCGCATGTCAGCCGTTGTCCGCGAAGCCGGGATAAAGCGTCATCCCGCCATCGACAAAAAGCGTGGTGCCGACGACGTAATCGCTCTCGTCGGAAGCCAGCCACACCGCCGCGCGCCCGATATCGTCCACTTCGCCGATGCGTCCGTATGGCACGAGCGTCAGCAGCCGGTCCATCGCTTCCTTCGATGCCCACGCGTCCTGGTTGATCGGCGTGCGGATCGCGCCGGGCGCAATCGAGTTCACGCGAATGCGCTGCGGCGCGACTTCCTGCGCGAGCGATTTCATCAGCATCTGAATGCCGCCTTTCGACGCCGCGTAGTTCACATGGCCCGCCCACGGAATTACTTCATGCACGGAACTCATGCAGATGATCTTGCCAAGCGCCTTCGAGACCGGGCGCGGTCCGCGTCGCTGAAACTCGCGCACCGCGCGCTGCGCCGTCAGGAACTGACCGGTGAGATTCGTATCGATGACCTTGCGCCAATCGGCGAGCGTCATGTCGGCGAAGGCCGCGTCCTGCTGCAAGCCCGAGTTCGCGACCACGATATCGACGGTGCCGAAGCGATCGACGACGGCCTTGAACATCGCGTCGACGTCGTCTTCGTCGGAAACATCGGCGGCGACCGGCAGCGCTTCGCCGCCAAGCGACGCGATCTCGTCGGCGAGCTTTTCGGCAGGCTCCGCGTGCGAGTGATAGTTGATGGTGACGTGCGCGCCCGCTTCGGCGAGCGCCTTCGCGACGCCCGCGCCGATACCCGAACTTGCGCCCGTCACGAGCGCGATCTGGCCTGCGAGAGCTTTTTGCATGGATGTCCCTGCTGTCGTGTGAATAATGGGCTGGCGAGCAAGGGACGCGCCCGCATCACGGCGCGAGCAGTCCCTGATACACCTCCGCGTAGCGCAGCGCCGCCGATTCCCAGCCGAAGTTCTGCGTCATCGCGCGCTTGACGACCGCTTTCCACTCGGTGCGGCGTCCCTTGAGCGCGAAAGCCCGGCGGATCGCGGCGACGATGCCCGCACGGTCGAAATGCTCGAATACGAAGCCGGTCGCGAGCCCGTCCGCGAGATTTTCCAGCGAGCAGTCGGCGACCGTGTCCGCGAGCCCGCCCACGCGATGCACCAGCGGCAGCGATCCGTAGGCGAGCGCATAGAGCTGCGTGAGCCCGCAAGGCTCGAAGCGCGAGGGCACCATGACGACGTCGCTGCCCGCGATGATCGAATGCGAGAGCGTTTCGTCGAAACCCAGCACGACCGCGACCGCGCCGGGATGCGCCGCCGCTGCGTTCTTCATGCCGGTTTCGAGCGCCGGATCGCCGGTGCCGAGCACGACGAGCTGTCCGCCGCGCTGCACGATGTCCGGCACCGCCGACAGCAGCAGGTCGAGCCCCTTCTGTTCGGTCAGCCGGCTGACGACGCCGAACAGCAGGGCGTCGTCGTCGCGCGCGAGGCCCACGCGTTCCTGCAGCGCCGTCTTGCACTTGCTCTTGGCGGCGGGCTTCGCGGCGGTATAGCGCGCGGCAATGGCCTCGTCGATCGACGGACTCCAGATCGTATAGTCGACGCCGTTCAGGATGCCGCTGATATCGTGAGTGCGCGTCTGCAAAAGGCCGTGCAGTCCCGCGCCGTGCGCTTGCGTCTGAATTTCGCGGGCGTAGGTCGGGCTGACCGTGGTGATGCGGTCCGCGTAGAACAGCCCCGCCTTCAAAAAGGAAACGTGGCCGTAGAATTCGAGGCCGTCGACGGCGTAGAAGTCGCCCGGCAACTGGAGCACGCCGAATTCCGACGCGGGGAACACGCCCTGATAGGCGAGGTTGTGCACGGTCATCACGCTCGCGACATGCGGTGCGCCGTCGCGCTGGAATGCGCGCAGATAGGCCGGCGCGAGGCCCGCGTGCCAGTCGTGCGCGTGGACGATGTCCGGC
>NZ_JFHE01000039.1 GCF_000698555.1 Caballeronia grimmiae
TCATCAGCGTGGATTTGCCCGCGCCGTTCTCGCCGAGCACGGCGTGGATCTCGCCCGGCATGACGACGAGGTTCACGCCGTCGTTCGCCCGCACGGACGGATACTGCTTGCTGATGCCGGACAACGCCAGGCGCGGTGGCGTCATCGACTTCGAAATGGCGTCGCCCATTGAGTTCAGAGAGTGCGCCCGGCCACCGAGCAGGCCGGACTGGAAAAATTACCGCGACAGCGAACGACCCCTGGGAACGTCGCGCAGTTTCATGCCGCGGGCAGAATTTACAGAATTCGAGACACGAAGTCGATCACTCAAAATACACGCGGCTCCCCGCCCAGCCCATCATCGCGGGTTAGTCACACCTTGACGCCATGTTTCTGTCATATTAAAAAACATATGGTGCACCCCTGCATCGATCAGCCAGAACATATAGTGGAGATAACATGAGTCAGCAACGCGAGGCGATCGATACGTACTTATTGCGCGTCTTGCATACCTTGCTGATGGAGCGCAGCGTCACCCGCGCGGCCGTCAAGCTCAACCAGTCACAACCCGCCATCAGCGCCGCGCTGCGAAGGCTGCGCGACATCACCGGCGACCCGCTTCTCGTGCGCGGCAAGTCCGGCATGGTGCCGACCGAATACGGCCTGCGCCTCCTGGAACCGACTCAAAACGCCTTGCGCGAAATCGAGCGCATCAAGGTTCAGCAACATAACTTCGATCCGTCGACGTCCGTGCGCTGCTATCGCATCGGCTGCCCGGACTATCTGAACGTGCTGTTCGTGCCGACCGTCGTCGAACGCTTCCGCCTGGCCGCGCCGAACGCGACGCTCGAGTTCCATTCGCTCGGGCCGGCTTTCGACTACGAACTCGCGCTGGAAGACGGCAAGCTCGATATCGTCGTCGGCAACTGGCCCGAGCCGCCCGAGCAACTGCATCTGTCGAATCTGTTCGTCGACAAGATCGTGTGTCTCGTCAGCAACACGCATCCGTTCGCCAAGCGCGGCGGTCTCACGCTCGATCAATACCTCAACGCGCCGCATCTCGCACCGACGCCCTACTCCGTCGGACAACGCGGAGCAATCGACGTGCATCTGGCGCGCGAGCGGCTCAAGCGCCATGTCGTCGTCACGCTGCCGTACTTCAATCTCGCGCCTTACGTGCTCATCAAGTCGGACCTCGTGTTTACGACCACGCGCCTCTTCGCCGATCACTACGCGAAGTTCCTGCCGCTCGCGGTCGTGCCCGCGCCGCTCGACTTTCCTCCGATGCAGTACTACCAGTTGTGGCACGAGCGCTGCCATTATTCGGATGAAGTCCGCTGGCTGCGCGGCCTCGTCGCGGAAGCCACGCGGTCGCTGATCGATCAGCCCTGACGGTGCAGCGCGTTATCGCGCGCGGTCCGCGAGATCGCGCGCGAGCGTGTTATGCCGCTCGACGACCGCGCGCAAGTCCACCGTCGCGAGCCGCCCTTCCTTCACGACCACTTTTCCATCGATGACGCTCGTCGCGACCTGCGACGGCGCGCAGAACACGAGCGCCGCGACCGGATCGTGCAACGCGCCCGCAAACGCCGGCTGTGACAGATCGAACGATACGAAGTCCGCCGCCATGCCGGGCGCCAGCGCGCCGATGTCGTCGCGGTTGAGCACTTTAGCGCCGCCCAGCGTCGCGATTTCGAGGGCTTCGCGCGCCGTCATCGCGCCGGGGCCGAAGCCGACGCGCTGCAACAGCAGCGCCTGACGCACTTCGCCGACCATCTGCGCGCCATCGTTCGACGCGGAACCGTCCACGCCGAGGCCGACCGGCACGCCGGCGTCGCGCATCGCACGGATCGGCGCAATGCCGGACGCGAGCCGCATGTTCGAGCACGGACAATGCGCGACGCCCGTCCCCGTGCGCGCGAAAAGCTCGATGCCCGGCTTGTCGAGCTGGACGCAGTGCGCGTGCCATACGTCGTGACCGACCCAGCCGAGGTCTTCCGCGTATTCGGCGGGCGTCATGCCGAACTTCTCGCGGCTGTATGCGACATCGTTTACGTTTTCCGCCAGATGCGTGTGCAGCGACACGCCGTATTCACGCGCGAGCGCCGCGCTGTCGCGCATCAGTTCGCGGCTGACCGAAAACGGCGAGCACGGCGCGACGACCACGCGCAGCATCGCGTAGCGGCCTTCGTCGTGATACGTCTCGATCAGGCGTTGCGAGTCCTTCAGAATCGCGTCTTCTTTCTCGACGACCGAATCCGGCGGCAACCCGCCATTCTTCTGTCCGACGCTCATGCTGCCGCGCGCCGCATGAAAGCGCATGCCGATGTCGCGCGCGGCCGCGATGCTGTCGTCGAGCCGGCTGCCGTTCGGATAGATGTAAAGATGATCGCTGGATGTCGTGCAGCCCGAGAGCAGCAGTTCGGCCATCGCGGTCGTCGTCGATACGTGGATCATCTCGGGCGTCAGATGCGCCCAGACCTTGTAGAGATTCGTGAGCCAGCCGAACAGCTCGGCGTTTTGCGCGGCGGGAATCGCACGCGTGAGGCTTTGATACATGTGGTGATGCGTGTTGACGAGGCCCGGCACGACGAGATGGCCGCGCATGTCGAGCACCTCGTCGGCCGTGTCAGGCAGTTCGCTCGTCGGTCCGGCGGCGACGATGCGGTTGTCTTCGATATAAAGCCCGCCATCGGCGATTTCGCGGCGATTCGCGTCCATCGTGACGAGCATGTGAGCGTTCTTGACCAGCAGTGTGTGCATCGATGATTCTCCGTCGACGGTTCGATCAATGAGTAAAGGACCAGATATCCCGCAAAAAATCCCGGTTACCCAGCGTCGATCGCCGTCTTCGGGACGCGCATTGCTGCGTGCTTTGGCACTGTCCGCAGCCAAAAACATCGCCGCAATCAGGCAGGTGTCATAGTCGTCTTCAGTCCTGCGATATGGGCGCGATTTTTGGCGAAGGTAGCATCGCCTGACGAGCGCCGCGTGTGCCGTCATGCGAAAACATGCGCCCGGCATTATCTTTCCTATCGCGGGCGCACGGCGCATCTCAAATTTCTACAATGCTGTACACGGCGCGCATCTGACAACGCCGACGGGTATGTAGCCACTGACGTGGAGCCTCGATCCGCCGCCGCCGCACGCTTTCCTGGTGCGGATCTGGATCGATGCGCGAGCCGGACATCGCACAACACAAGGAACATGCGAATGGGCAAGCTCACCACCCACGTCCTCGACACCGCGCACGGCCGCCCCGGCGCGAACATCAAAGTCGAGCTGTTCGCGCTCACCGGCGACACCCGCCGCGCGATCAAGACCACCCTCACCAACGACGACGGCCGCTGCGATTCCCCGCTGCTCGAAGGCGCGGAACTCGAAACGGGCGAATACGAACTCGTCTTCCATGCAGGCGATTATTTCGCGGCGTTCGGCGTGACAGTGCCCGAGCCGCGCTTCGTCGATCGCGTGGTGCTGCGCTTCGGTATCGCCGATGCGGCGGCGCACTACCACGTGCCGCTGCTCGTCTCGCCGTGGGCGTACAGCACCTATCGCGGCAGTTGATGACCGGCGAAACACACGGCATGGAACAGCACGCGTGCATATAACGAATCGGTAGTGGAGGAGTTCATGGAAGGCTTTATCACCGACTGGCTCAATCTGGCCTTGCGCTGTCTGCACGTGATCGTGGCGATCGCGTGGATCGGCGAGTCGTTTTACTTCGTCGCACTCGACAACAGCCTTAAACCGCCGCAGGACCCGAACGCGCGCCGGCGCGGCGTGTTCGGCGACTTCTGGCACGTCCACGGCGGCGGGTTCTATCACATGCAGAAGTATTCGGTCGCGCCGCAGGACATGCCCGAAAACCTGCACTGGTCGTTCTGGCCGTCATACACCACGTGGATGTCGGGATTCGGTCTCTTCCTCGTGCTGTATCTGCTGTCGCCAGGCACGTATCTCATCGACAAGAACGTGCTCGACATGGGACCGGTGGTCGCCGTGGCGTCCGCGATCGGCTTTCTGCTGGCGGGCTGGATCGTGTATGACTCGCTGTGCCGTCTGCTGGGCACGAAGGACAAGTTGCTGGGCATTTGCGTCGGCATCTATGTGCTGATCGCGGCTTTCGTCGCATGTCACGTGTTTTCGGGCCGTGCGGCGTATCTGATCACGGGCGCAATGCTCGCGACGATCATGTCGGCCAACGTGTTCTTCGTGATCATTCCGGGGCAGCGCAAGATGGTCGCGTCGATGCTGAAGGGTGAAACGCCGAACGCGATCTACGGCAAGCGCGGCAAGCAGCGCTCGGTCCACAACACGTACTTCACGCTGCCGGTCGTCTTCGCGATGCTGTCGAACCACTACGCGATGACCTACACGCACAAGTACAACTGGGTGATCCTCGTGCTCATCATGCTGGCGGGCGCGCTGATCCGCCAGTTCTTCGTGATGCGGCATCGCGGGCAAGTGCTGTGGTACATGCCCGTGGCGGGTCTCGTGCTGGTGCTCGGCGCCTTTGCCTGGACGATGCCCGCGCCCACCGTGCCGGTCGCGCAAGCCGCTGGCGCCCCGACGATCAAGGTCTCCGACATTCAGCCGATCATCCAGCAACGCTGCGCGACGTGTCACTCCGCGCATCCGTCGATGATGGGCAGCGCGCCCGCCGGCGTCGTGCTGGATACGCCCGCCGAGATCAGGCAGAACGCGCAGCGCGTGCATCAGCAGGCCGTGACGCTGAAGGCGATGCCGCTTGGCAACGTCACGCAGATGACCGATGCCGAGCGGCAGAAGATCGCCGCGTGGTTCAACGGAGGCGCGGTGCAGTAGGCGTCGCGTCAGAAAAGCAAATGGCCCGCTCGGGCCATTTGTCTTTAGCGGGCCGCGAAGTAACCCTTCACCGCGTCGATGACCGTATCGATATCCTCGCGCGACACATCCCGGTGCGTGACGAACCGCGACGCATACAACATCTGCGTGAGAATGCCGCGCTCTTTGAGCCACGCTTCGAGCCGCTCGCAATGCGCTTGCGGAATCTGCGCGAACACCATGTTCGTCGCCTGCGACTGAATGACGATGCCGTCGATTTGCGCGAGCCCCGCCGCAAGACGCGCGGCGTTGTCGTGATCCTGCGCGAGCCCCGCGACGTGATGATCCAGCGCATAAAGACATGCCGCCGCGAGCAAGCCCGCCTGCCGCATTCCGCCGCCGAGCACCTTGCGCCAGCGCGACGCGACGTCGATCAGCGCCTCCGGACCCACGAGCACCGAACCGACCGGCGCACCGAGCCCCTTAGAGAAACAGATGGAAACCGTATCGAACGGCGCGCACAGTTCGCTCACCGGACGGTCGGAGGCCACCGCCGCATTGAACACGCGAGCGCCATCGAGATGCATCGACAGTCCGCGATCGCGGCCGAGCTTCGCCGCCGCTTCCACATACGAAGCCGGCAGCACTTTTCCGCCGATGGTGTTCTCCAGCGCGAGCAGCTTGGTGCGCGCGAAGTGATTGTCGATCGGCTTGATCGCCGCCGCGATCTTCTCGAGCGGGAGCGATCCATCGGGCGCGTTTTCGAGCGGCTGAGGCTGGATGCTGCCGAGCACCGCCGCGCCGCCGCCCTCGTACTTGTACGTATGCGCCGCCTGGCCGACGATGTACTCGTCGCCGCGCGCGCAATGCGCCATCAGCGCGGCGAGATTGCTTTGCGTGCCGCTGGGGAAGAACAGGCCCGCTTCCTTGCCGGTACGCCCGGCGAGCGTCGACTGAAGCTCGATGACGGTCGGATCGTCGCCCCACACGTCGTCGCCGACCCGGGCGGCGGACATGGCCGCGAGCATCGCCTGGCTCGGGCGGGTGACGGTATCGCTGCGCAGGTCGATCATGCGTTCGGGCATCGTGGGCATGTAGGAATCGCTCGTCGGGAAGGAGTCGTCTATGGTAGCCGTTTCGGACATCGCAAACAAAAAGACCGGCGTTTCGCGCGCCGGTCTTTCAGGTCAACTTCAATGCCGATGACGCTATCTCAGCGCCTCGTCCGTCAGCCACACCGATTCGCTCAAATCCTGCTCGTTCAGATTGCGTCCTTCCCCGCTGCGATCGACAACGATGAAATCGCTGACCTTGTCCAGCGCGAGCAACGGATGATGCCAGACGCCCTTCGCGTAGTTCACGCCCTGCCAGCCGCGCGTGACGAAGGCGCGGATCTTCGATTCGTCGAGATCGCCTGCAGGCGCGACGACGACGAGATACGGCCGGTCGTCGAGCGGCACGAACGCCTGGCTGCCGAGCGGATGACGCTCCAGCATCTTCACTTCGAACGGCAACGTGCGCGGCTGCCCGCGAAACAGATTGACGATTGCGCGGCCGCCTTCGTCGGTCACGTCGACGTTGCAGAGGTCGTGAAAGCGAACCGTGGTGCCGAGGTTGATCGGAATCTGCTTCGCGCCTTCCAGTTCGATGACATCGCCGAAAGGCTCGAACGCAGCGCGCGTCAGCGGTTCGATGGCGAGCTTCTTCATGCGAGCGTTCCGAAAAGACGCAGCCGCGACACGCCGCCGTCCGGGTAGATGTTGAAGCGCACGTGCGTCACCGGGCCGAGCGCGGCGAGTTCGGATTCGAAGAAATGCTGCTTGTCCATCTGCAATTTCTGTTCGCCGAGCAGGACCGGCCAGAACATCGCCTGCGTAACCAGTGAGCTGTCCGTGCCGCCTGTGACGTACGCGGCCTGCAGCGAACACCGGTCGGGGAAATTGCCCTTGAAGTGCGCGGTGTCCACTTCGACTTTCTTGATGATGCCCGGCTGCGCCAGCGCGACGATGCACCAGTCGTTGCCCGGTTCACGACGGCGGCGGGTCTCCCAGCCATCGCCCATGTTGACGCCGCGGCCCGGCATCAGAAGCGTCGAGGCGAGCCCGAAGTGCTGGTTGTTCGCGCCCACCATGTACGCGCCGTTTTCCATCGCGGCGAGGTCGAACAGCTCGTTGCGATCCGCGTTGCGCCAGTCGAGTTGCGGCTGGCCGTACACACGCAGACGCGCGATGCCGCCATCCGGATAGATATTCACGCGCAAGTGTGTGAACGGCTGCTCGGTGCTGACGTCGAGATAGTGGTGGCTATTGCCTTGCAGCGTCGTCGACGGCACGACTTCGCTCCATTGCGTCGACTGGTTCGGCGCGCCGTCGGCGACATGCGCGCCTTCGATCGACGCGGCCGGCGGGAAGTTGCCGGTGAAGTGGCTCGTATCCAGATCGATGCCCTTGATGACGCCCGGCCGCGCCAGCTTGACGATGCACCAGTCGTAGCCCGTCGTGCGCTTGCGGCGCGTTTCCCAGCCGTCCATCCACTTGCCGTGATCGTCGTACTTGCCGGGGATGAACACGGCCGGCTCGGGGTTCAGCATGCGTTCTTTCGGCGCGAAGAAATCGTCGCTCGCCTCAAGCGCCTGCGCGCCGAGACGCGGGTCCGCGAGGTTCACATAGCGGCGCGTGAAGTCGGGCGCGTTGGGATCGAGTGTCGGAATTGCCATTGTCTTCGTCCTTGGAATTTACGGGTGAATGGATCAGGCCGCGATGAGGTCGTCCAACCTGAAGCGGGCGATCCGGTGAATCTGATCGAGGCTCGTGCGAAGCTCTTCGGCGCGGTCGTGATTCACCCGCTCTTCGAAGTTCGCGATGATGCCGTGACGGTCGTAGCCGCGCACAGCGAGGATGAACGGGAAGCCGAACTTCTGCCGATACGCCGCGTTCAGCGACTGCAGCTTGTCGAACTCTTCCTGCGTGCAGAGGTTCAGGCCCGCGCCGCTTTGCTCGCGCGTCGATTCGGCCGTCAGTTCGCCGCGCACCGCCGCCTTGCCCGCCAGTTCCGGGTGCGCGTTGATGAGTGCAAGCTGCTTCTCGTCGCCGGCCGTTTCGACCGCCTTCGACATTGCCGCGTGCAGCGCGTCGATGCTCTCGAACGGCCGCTGCTGCGCCGCGATCTCCGCGACCCACGGCGAGTGTTCGAAGATGCCCGCGAGCACGGTCACGAACGCATCGGCGGGCATGGCGTTGAGCTGGTCGAGTGTGGTTTGCATCGCTTTCATGCCGCCGTCCCGTGGTTGGTTTCGCTGTTCCCCTGATACGGATGATGCTCGCGCCAGTGCCGCGCGATATCGACACGCCGCGTCACCCACACGCGATCGTGCTGCTCGATGTGATCCAGAAACTTCTGCAGTCCGCGGAAGCGCCCCGGACGCCCGAGCAGCCGGCAATGCATGCCGATGGAAAGCATCTTCGGCGTGTCCTCGCCTTCTTCGTAGAGGACGTCGAACGCATCGCGCAGATACGTGAAGAAGTGATCGCCCGTGTTGAAGCCCTGCGGCGTGGCGAAGCGCATGTCGTTGGTATCGAGCGTGTACGGAACGATGAGTTGCGGCGTGGTCTTGCCGCCCGTCACTTCGACGTCCATCCAGAACGGGAGGTCGTCGCCGTAGTAGTCGGAGTCGTATAGAAAGCCGCCATGCTCCGCCACCAGCCGATGCGTGTTCGGGCTGTCGCGCCCGGTGTACCAGCCGAGCGGACGCACGCCGGTGACGCGCTCGATCGCTTCCATGCCGAGCCGCATGTGTTCCGCTTCGCGCTCGGGCGACATGTCCTGGTAGTGGATCCATCGATACCCGTGACACGCGATTTCATGCCCCAGTTCGACGAACGCCTTCGCCAGTTCCGGATGCCGCTCGATCGCCATGCCGACGCCGAACACCGTCAGCGGCAAACCGCGCTTCTCGAACTCGCGCAGAATGCGCCAGACGCCGGCGCGCGATCCGTACTCGTAGATCGATTCCATGCTCATGTGACGCGACGGATACGACGCCGCGCCCACGATCTCCGACAAGAATTGCTCCGAGCCGGGATCGCCGTGCAGCACGCAGTTTTCGCCGCCTTCTTCGTAATTGAGCACGAATTGCACGGCGACGCGCGCGCGTCCCGGCCAGTTCGCCTGCACGGGGTGGCGACCGTAGCCGATCAGATCGCGCGGATAGTTCGGATCAAGAGACATGGCTGGATCAGGAAGCTGGGCGTTGAAGAACGGATTGTCGACGATTCAGTGTAGCGAAAAGGCCCGCACGCGCCCATACAGCGGCGCAGATAGTGGCAATCAGCGCGGACTGAAATCGGCGAGCACGCCGTCGTAGCGTTTTGCGAGCGGACGGGCGTAATCGCCGCGCTTTGCCGTATGCAGCTTGAGCGCGGCCAGCGCCTCCGCCCACTTGACCGCCGCCGTCACGCCTTCGACGACCGGTGCGCCGATCGCAGCCTCGACTTCGCGGCAGAACTCGGCCATCCCCGCGCAGCCGAGCACGATCGCGTCCGAGCCGTCTTCGTCGAGCGCGCGCCGACATTCGTCGATGATGGTCGCCCGCGCCGCCGATCCCGGCTCGTCGAGCTCCAGCACGGCGACGTTCGTCGCACGCACGTTCTTGCAGAAGCGCGACATGCCATAGCGCTCGGCCAGATGCCAGGCCATGCCGCAGGTGCGCCGCAGCGTCGTCACGACCGAGAACCCGGGCGCGATGACGCTCGCCGCGTGCATCGCCGCTTCCGCGATGCCGATTACCGGGCCGCGCGCCAGCTCGCGCGCCGCATACAACGCCGGGTCGCCGAAGCACGCGATCACGTAGGCATCGACGCCCTGCCGCTCGCCCGCTTCCACTTCTGCGAGCAGACCGAGCGAGGCGAGCGCCTCGTCGTAATAGCCTTCGATGGACGGCGGGCCCATTGTCGGACTGACGGCGATGATTTCCGTGCCGGGCGCGGCGACTTCCCGGGCGCAGCGGGCCATCGAATCGGTCATGCGCTGCGTCGTGTTCGGGTTGATGAGTTTGATGCGCATTGCTGTCTCCTTGCTCTCTTCGTCTTACGCTGCGCGCTTGCGGTCCGCCAGCACCCAGTAAAACACCGCACCCAGACCCGCGCCGATGAACCACGAGAAGTTCGCGGCGCCTTCCAGCGACGGCAGCATCACGCAAAGAATCGCGATGACGGCGGCCGGCAGGAGCGCCATCACCGCGCGGCGATTCACGCCCTTCGTGTACCAGTACCGGCCGCTTTCGGAGGTCGTATAGAGATCGTCCACCGCCAGCTTGCCGCGCTTGAACAGATAGAAGTCGACGATCAGCACGCCGTACAACGGCCCGATGAAGCTGCCCAGAATGTCGAGCGTGTAGTGAATCACGGCCGGATTGTTGAACAGATTCCACGGCGTGATGAAAATCGACGCGGTCGCGGCCAGCATGCCGCCCATGCGCCAGCTGATGAGACGCGGTGCGACGTTCGAGAAATCGAAAGCCGGCGACACGAAGTTGGCCACGATATTGATGCCGATGGTCGCGATGGTGAACGTCAGCGCGCCGAGAATCACCGCCGTCGGGTGATC
Organism: Caballeronia grimmiae; assembly: GCF_000698555.1. Classification (GTDB taxonomy): domain Bacteria; phylum Pseudomonadota; class Gammaproteobacteria; order Burkholderiales; family Burkholderiaceae; genus Caballeronia; species Caballeronia grimmiae. The sequence goes on from NZ_JFHE01000039.1 coordinate 10,390, forward strand.
GATGCGGCCCACGGTTTCGACCGGATCGGTAATCAGTTGTCCGAACACCGGCAAGGTTGCAGCGGTCGTGATGACGGTCACGAGCGAGAACGCCAGGAAGTTGACCGGCAGGCCCCAGAAGTTGCCCCGCTTCACGCTGCGAAAGCTCTTGCAATAGCGCGAGAAGTCGCCGAAGTTCAGCATCGGCCCGGAGAAATAGGACACGACGAGCGAGATGGCGGTGATCATCACCGGCACGACTTCCATGCCGTGATACTTCACGCCGCCGAGATTCAAGCCGATATTGCCGATGCCCGCGCGCCACACCATATAGCCAGCAAGAATGAACATCACGACATAGACGGCGGGACCGGCGAAGTCGATGAACTTCTTGATCATCTCCATGCCGCGCCAGAACACCACGGCCTGCAGTACCCACAGCAGCATGAAGCCGGCCCAGCCGAGCGCCGACAGCCCGACGAAGCCGAAGCGATGCACATCGGCATATGGCATGAGCGAAGGCACGAACTTCAGCACGACGATGACGAGCGCACTCGACGCCAGATACGTCTGAATGCCATACCACGCGACCGCGATCAATCCGCGAATCACAGCGGGAATGTTGGCGCCGAGCACGCCGAAGGTCGCGCGGCACGCGACCGGATACGGCACGCCCGCCACCTGGCTCGGCTTCGCGATCAGATTGCACAGCACGTTCACGAGCCCGATGCCGATCAGAAGCGACACGAGCACTTGCCAGCTCGTGAGACCCAGCGCGAAGAGACTGCCCGCGAACACATAGCCGCCGACGCTGTGCACGTCCGACATCCAGAACGCGAAGATGTTGTATGCACCCCAGGTCTGGTTCTTCAGGGGCGCGAGGTCTTCGTTATAGAGGCGATCGCTGTAGCCGGCGGGCATGCCGGTTTCATGCGCGGGGGATTGTCCGTCGTACTGGTTCTCGTACGGCGGCAGCGCGGAACTGCCGGGCGTTGCACTGAACTGAGCCATGACATCTCCTTGGATGGGCGGCTTGCGGAATGAAAAGCGGCAAAAGCTCGGACGACATGCGTCTATCGGATACCTTCTGCGGTCCGGGCAAGCGCCCGGACCACGCGCGGCATTCTTCGGATTTGCTCAGGTCTCACGGCGTCGTGCCAAGAGCGAACGGGACTCGTGCCCGTTCGCCCGCCGATGGACGTTTTCATTGCACGCTCAGGCGAGCGTTTCGTTCAGTGCTGCGCATGCTGCGTGTGCCGCGCATGCGTCTCTCCACGCGCTCTGCTTGCGAGCGCGGCCTCCGGTGAGTTATGTCTTGCTACAACGCGTCACGCGCCGAACGCTTTCTCGCGTTCGCCGGCACGTGCGAATACTTCCTTCAGATCGACGGCGCCGCGCGCGGGCCGCTCGAGCATCTTCAGTTCGACATCGCGCAGATGCTGCGCCATCAATGCGGCCGCTTTGGCGGCGTCGCCGGCATCGAGTGCGGCGAGAATCGCTTCGTGGTCCTCGAAGGAACACGAACTCCTGCCGAGCGATTCGTACAGCGCCGAAATCAGCGTCGAGCGCGCGACCAGTCCGGCGAGGCAATCGCATAGCACCGTGTTGCCGGTGAGCGCCGCGAGTTCCGTATGGAAGTCGCCTGACAGCCGAATCCACGCGGAAAAGTCGTGGTTCTCGAATGCGCGCCGTTCGCGCCCGATCGTCGCGCTGATCGATTTGAGCCGGCGCGTGCCGTGCCCCTTCCCGATCCGTTCGACGACTGCCAGTTCGATGATGCGGCGCATTTCGAACACTTCATGCACTTCCTGCAAAGACGGACTTGCGACGAACGCGCCGCGATTCGGTTCGAGGTCGACGAGCCGTTCGTTCGCCAGTTGCGCGAGCGCCTGACGGACCGGACCACGCTTCACATCGAACACTTCGCACAACTGCGCTTCCGTCAGCTTCGCACCGGGCGCGAGGCGATGCTCGAGGATCGCGGCGCGGATGCTCTCGGCGATCGACTCGGCATTGCCACCGGCTAAAGCATTCGATGCAGCACTCGGTTTAGTGTCGGACATGATGTGCTCGCTTGCATGTTAAGCATCTTAGAATCGACATAAAGATTGTCAACAATTCAATTTGATTTTTGAGTGCGGGATGTTGTTTGGGGCAGCACGATCTCGCTTCAACGCCTTTATCGACGGCCTTCCCGCTGGATTCCATAAACCTTTGTCAGCATTGCCGGCACTTTTTTGTCGACAATAATTTTGCCGCCTCGACGGTCGTGCTGTCCGTGGCGATTGAATAAAAAGACCGTTAGTTGCACGATGACGATCAAAGAAAGGCGCTCACGCAGAGCGCCTCGTGCAAACCGTCAAACCAGATGGGGATAGTCGCTCATCGTCAGCTTGAAGCCGCGCTCAGTCGACACGAGATGCGCCGTCGCACCGAAGGGTAGCGTCAGCAGGTTCTCGACATGTCCGAATTGCAAACCGGTCACGAACGGCACGCCGGTGACCGCCCTCACCTGCTCGATCATCGCCTCCAGTGTGTAGCCGTTGTCGTACTCCGAAAGCCGGCCGCCTGAGAATTCACCCATCACGACTGCCTGTTGCCGTCCGAGCACGCCCGCCTGATGAAGCTGATAGATCATCCGTTCGATGCGAAACGGATGCTCGTTCACATCCTCGATGAAGAGAATGCCGCCATCGACAGGCGGCAGGTACGGCGTGCCAACCAGCGCCGCGAGCATCGCGAGATTGCCGCCCCATAACATGCCGGTCACGTCGACGGACTGGCGCTGCGGCGTGTGGCTCGTCACGGTGAAATTCGGACGCGAGATCGCGTGCCAGAAGTTGTGCATGGTGAACGTGCTGACGTTCTCCGCGCCGAAATCGCCGGCGAACATCGGGCCGCCAAAGCTTTTCACGGCGGCCCGGGCGTACAGGGCGCACTGGATCGCCGTGAAATCGCTGTGACCGACGAGCGCGACGGGCTGATCGGCGAGCCGTCGCAGACCGTCGTAATCGAGGCCGTGCAGGATGCGCGATGCGCCGTATCCGCCGCGCACGGCGAGGACGATATCCGGCAGCCGCCGCGACGGGTCCGCGAGGCGGTTCAGATCGGCAGCGCGTTCGCTGTCGGTGCCGCCGAAGCGCTGGAAGCGCCGGCGCGTCGCTTCGACGTTCTCCACGCGATGCCCCTGCGCCCGCAATCGCCCGATGCCCCGCTCCACGGCTGCCGGATCCTGCGGATAACCAGAAGGCGCGACGAGATCGATGGTGCGTGATTTCACGGTTTTTATGGTGTGTTGGTGAGTGATGCCTGGGCCTCGTGCGCCTGACGCGCGGCACGCTCCTCGCGTGCGAGGCGGCGGCGTTCGGCGAAGAAATTCTTGAGCGCATGACCGCATTCGTCGGCGAGCACGCCGCCAGTCACGCTCGTGTGATGATTGAGCTGCTCGTTCGCGAACATGTCGACGACACTGCCGCACGCGCCCGTTTTCGGGTCCGCCGCGCCGAACACCACCCGCGCGATGCGTGCATGCATGATCGCGCCGGCGCACATCAGGCAAGGCTCGAGCGTCACGTACAATTCGCAGCCGGGCAAGCGGTAATTCTGAAGCGTCCGGGCCGCTTCGCGCAGCGCGGCCATTTCGGCGTGCGCGGAGGGATCGTGACCGCCGATCGGATGATTGAATCCGGTCGCAATGACGTCTTCGCCCAGCACGATGACCGCGCCGACCGGCACTTCGCCCGCGCGGCGCGCTTCGTCGGCGGCGCGTTGCGCCAGCGCCATGAACCGGCGGTCGCGCTCGCTCGCGGGATCGGCGGCCGTATCGGCCCTATCGGCCGTATCGGGCGTGGGAATGACCGTCAAGATTCCTTCGACTCCGTCTCGCCCTGTGCCGCGGCGCGCTCGGAAAGCCGCTCGGCGATGCGCCGGCGATATTCATGCGGCACGCAGCCGCCGCCGCGCAGCGATTCGATCGCCATGTCGAGCGCGAGCATCTTCACCTGAATTCGGCAGCGGGCGGCGGGATCGGTCACCTTGTCCAGTTCATCCTGGAGACCGCGCAGCGCGCGGAGTTGTTCGACGGCGGGCGGGACAAAACCCGCGTTCTTAACAATTCGATTGGCGACGCGCACTTCCTCGGGCACGAGGAGATCGTCGTCGAGCTGTTGCGGAGCGCCTGCGCCGGGCAAGTCATTGAACTCGCCGCGAGCCGCAGCTTCGTTGATCCGCTGTTCGACTAAAGCATCTAGCAATTTCATCGGGGATTTCGACCGGCTTTCATCCGATACGGGTGCGGTCTGTCGCGATTTGCGTGGTTAGCCTGAAGTCGGACGGCAGCCGGAATGACGCGTTCGCGCGTTGTTCGGCACATCTCGACAATCCATTTCGTATTCTAACAGTGGCCGCCTGTTGCCATCGGCGTCGCGCACGGGCGTTCGACGCGTCTACATTTTGCGCAAAACGGCGGTTGCAAGTTGCTTCAGCCGCGCCTATAGCCTTCGGTTGCCTCCAGCAGCCGGCGCGTGTACTCGTGCTTCACGTCACGCGCCCTCACCGCTTCGATGCCGGCCTGCTCGACGACTTCCCCATTGCGCATCACCGCGACCCGCTGGCATAGGAAACCGACGACCGCGAGGTTATGGCTCACCACGATCATCGTGAGCTTGCGATCGTCGCGAAGGCGCCGCAGCAGGTTGAGGATTTCAGCCTGCACGGACACATCGAGCGCAGAGGTCGGCTCGTCCAGCAACAAGACGCGCGGCTCGACGATCAGCGCGCGCGCAATCGACACGCGCTGCCGCTGCCCGCCCGACAGTTGATGCGGATACCGGAAGCGATACGCCGGCCCCAGTCCGACTTCGGCGAGCGCATCGATAATGCGCGCGTCCTGCTCGCCGATGCCGTTGATCGCGAGCGGCTCGCGCAGCGTCCTGTCGACCGTGAAGCGCGGATGCAGCGAACCATACGGGTCCTGAAACACCATCTGCACGTCGCGCACCGGACGGCGCCGCGCGTCTTCACCGTCGATGCGCATGGCGCCCCCCGCCAGCGGCACGAGACCGGCGAGCGCGCGCAGCAGCGTCGACTTTCCGCTGCCCGATTCACCGACGAGCGCGAATACTTCGCCATCCTGAACTTGCAGCGATACGTCGCGCACCGCATCGACGTGACCGGTCCGGGTCTTGAAACGGATCTGCGCGCGGTCGATGTCGATCATCGCGTGGTGTCCGTGAGCCACGCCGGATCACGCCGCAAGGTCGGCAATTCGGCGGGCGGATTCGTGAGCGGCGGATTGGCCGCGAGCAGCCCGCGCGTGTACGGATGACGCGCATTCGCAAGATCCCGCGCGGCGCACGTTTCGACGACGCGGCCGCCGTACATCACCGCGACGCGATCGCAGAAGGACATCACGAGCGGCAGATCATGGCTGATGAACACGAGCCCCGTGTGATGGCGCTCGATCATCTCGTCGAGCACGGCGAGCACTTGCATCGACACGAGCACATCGAGTGCGCTCGTCGGCTCGTCGGCGATCAGGAGGCGCGGCCCGGCGCTGACCATCATCGCGATCATCACGCGCTGCCCCATGCCGCCGGAAAGCTCGTGCGGATACGCGTCGGCCACGCGCTCCAGATCGCGGATATGCACGGCCGCAAGCAAGTCGACGATGCGAGCGCGCATCGCCCGCCTGCCGAGCCGCTCGCCCTGCCGCGCGATGGTCTCGCGCATCTGCTGCGCGACGGTCATCACCGGATTGAGCGAGTACTTCGGGTCTTGCAGGATCATGCTCATCTGCGTGCCGCACAGGCGTCTGCGCTGCCTGGGCGTCATCGCGAGCAGATCGTGGCCGTCGAAGCGCAACGCCTTCGCTGACCATCGCGCTTCGGGCGGCAGGAGGCCGAGCAGCGCGCGCCCGGTGAGCGACTTTCCCGAACCCGATTCTCCGACGATGCCGAGCCGCTCGCCGCGACGCAGCGTCAGCGAGACACCGCGCACGGCCGGCGTGAGCGCGCCGTCGTGACCCGCGAAGGCCACTTCAAGTCCGTCGATTTCAACGAGCGGCGTGTCCATGTCAGTTTCCATGACGCGGATCGAACACATCGCGCAGACCGTCGCCGAGCAGATTGAACGCGAGGCTGACCGCGAGAATCGCGAGACCGGGGATCGTCGCGACCCACCAGGCATCGAGCAGCACGTTGCGGCCCGAGGCCACCATATAACCCCACTCGGGGCTCGGCGGCTGCGCGCCCAGTCCGAGAAAGCCGAGTCCCGCGACGGCGAGGATGATGCCCGCCATGTCGAGCGTCGCGCGCACGATCACCGACGACGAACACAGCGGCACGATATACCGCAGCAGAATCCGCGTATGCGATGCACCCGCGAGCCGCGCGGCGTGGATGAAGTCCGCGCCCGCCAGCCGCAGCGATTCGGCGCGGGCGAGCCGCGCGTAAGGCGGCCAAGCGGTGATCGAGATCGCGATGACCGCGTTCAGCACGCCCGGCCCCAGCGCCGCCGCGAACGCAAGCGCGAGCACGATCTTCGGGAACGCGAGCGCGACATCGGTCAGGCGCATGAGCACGGTATCGACGAAACCGCCGCAGTAGCCCGCGACGGTCCCGATCAGCAGGCCCACGGGCACCACCAGCACGACGACCAGCATCGCGATGCACAGCGTGAGCCGCGCGCCGTGCACGAGCCTCGACAGGATGTCGCGGCCAAGCTGATCCGTGCCGAGCCAGTGCGCGGCGTTCGGCGGCGTAAGACGTTCGGCCAGCACCTGACGTAACGGGTCTTGCGTGACCAGCAGCGGCCCGAACGCCGCCGCCGCGACGAGCAGCAGCAGAATCAGAAGCCCGAGCATGCTGAGCGGATTCGACGCAAACCGCCGCCACCGCCGATACGCGCGGCCAAGCGCCGCCTGCCGCGGCGACGCGGGGGTATCGGTCAGAAGCCATGCGCGCCATCGCATCGGCGAAGGCTTCATCGGCGTGCGGCCGGCTGGCGTGTGCATGCGACAACGTCCTCCATGTCAGCGGGCGCGGGAATCGCGGGGATCGAATACGCGGTAGAGCGCATCGGTCAAAAGGTTCAGCGCGATGAACGTCGCGCCGATCACAAGCGTGCTGCCCAGCACGGCGTTCATGTCGCCGTTGAGCAGCGCGCCCGTCAGATACGAGCCGATGCCCGGCCACGAGAACACGATCTCCGTCAGCACCGATCCCTCCAGCAGATAGCTATAAGCGAGCGCGATCACGGTCAGCAACGGAACCGCGATGTTGCCGAACGCATGACGCCAGATCACGCGGCGCTCCGGCAGGCCTTTCGCGCGCGCGGTCGTCACGTATTCCTGGCTCAGTTGTTCGAGCATGAACGAGCGCGTCATGCGCGACAGATAAGCGATCGAATAGAACGCGAGCACGCCCGCCGGCAGCGCAATATGCGAGAACGCGTTGGCGAACACGTCCCACTCGCGGGCAATCAGCGCATCGACCAGGAGACTGCCGGTGTGGGTATCGACCATGCCGTCGTAGAGCGGATCGATACGGCCCGGCCCCGACACCCAATGCAGCCGCGCGTAGAACAGCAAGAGCCCCATCAGCGCGAGCCAGAACACCGGCACGGAACTGCCCGCGAGGCCGATCACCCGCGCCACGTGATCGACGATACGGTTATGCCGCACCGCCGCGATCACGCCGAGCGGCACGCCGGCCATCACGCCGATGAACGTCGACAGCGTCGCGAGCTCGAGCGTCGCGGGAAACACGCGGCGGATATCGTCGATGACGGGATTCGCCGTCAAAAGCGATACGCCGAGATTGCCATGCAGCACGTCGCGGACGTAGATCAGAAATTGCTCGATGAGCGGCTTGTCGAGGCCGAGTTGCACGCGCGCCGCCGCATACGCCGCCGCGGACGCGCGATCGCCGAGGATCGCGAGCACCGGATCGATCGGAATCTTGCGGCCGATAAAAAACGTGATGGCGAGCAAGCCCGTGAACGTGACGGCGAGCATCGCGATCCAGCGTGCGAGGACAAGCGCCAGGCGCACGCCGCCGCGCTGCGCACTCGCAGCTCTCAGGCGATCGGCGAACCCGGTCACGCTCACTGCTTCTTCAGATTGCGATACGACACGAGGTCGTTGATCGGGCCGACCTCGAGCCCGGTCACGCCCGGCCGCGCCGCCACCTGCGACACTTTCTGGAACATGATGACGAACGGTGACTTCGCGAGCATCTCGCGCTGCATCTTTTCATACAGCTGGGCGCGCTTGGCCGTCGAGCTTTCCGCGAGCGCCGCGTTGGTTCCCTTGGTGAGATCCGGAATATTCCAAGCGTTTCGCCATGCGAGCATCTTGTAGCTCGACGCATCCGAGTTGTCCGGATTCCACGCGAAGCCCTGCGCATTGCTGTGTGGATCGATGTAATCCGCCGACCATTCGCCGATGTAAATGTCGTGCGCCCGCGCGCGATAGCGGCCGAGCGTCTGCTTGTTGTCGCTCGGCACGAGCTGAACCTTGATGTTGCCGAGCGCGAGATTCGCCTGCACCGCCTGCGCGATTTCGCTATACGGATAGTCGTTGCGCACGTCCATCTTCACGGTGAAGCCATCGGCAAGACCGGCTTTCGCGAGCAGCGCCTTCGCCTTCGCCACGTCCTGGTGATACGGATTTTCGTTGAGCGCGCCGAGAAAGCCTTCTGGCAGGAACGTCTCGTGGACCTTGTAGGTCGTGCGGATCACGTTCTTCTGAATGCCCTGATAGTCGATCAGGCACTTCATCGCTTCCCAGACTTCGGGCTTCGCGAGGTTCGGGTTCTTGTTGTTCAGACCGAGATACATCAGCGTCGCTTGCGGCACGGCCGTCGCCTTGATGACGCCGTTTTTCGAGAGCGTGTCGAGATCGTCGGGGCTGAGGTCGCGGGCCACGTCGATATCGCCGTTCTGGATCATCAGCCGCTGGCTCGCGGCTTCGGTCACGTGGCGCAGCACGATGCGTTTCATCGCGAGCGGCAGCCGATAGCCTTCGAAGCGTTGCAGCACGATGCTGTCGTTCGCGGTCCACTTGACGAGCTTGTACGCGCCCGATCCGGCCTCGTTGGTCTTGAGCCATTCGTTGCCGTAGTCGTTGCCCTTCTGATGCGACTCCACCAGCTTTCGATCCACCACCGACGCCGGCCACGCGCCGAGCACGTTGAGCACGAAGGTCGGGGCGTAGCGCTGGTCGGTGGTGATCGAGACGGTCGTGTCGTCGATTTTCTTCACGTTCTGCAGCGCGTTGGCCTTCGTGATGCCGATGCCCGCGAGCACCGCCGCCGCGCCCTTGTCGAGCAGCGCGGTACGCTGGATGGACCACGCGACGTCGTCGGCGGTGAGCGCATTGCGCGAGTGGAACTTGAGGCCCGAGCGCAGCTTGAAGGTGAACGTGAGGCCATCGGGGCTGACGGTCCACGACTGCGCGACATCGCCGTTGAATTTCGACGGGTCCTTCAGATCGACGCGCACCAGCCGGTCATACGTGTTCGCGACGTATTCCTCGGGCACGAGTTCGTAGACTTCGCCGGGATCGAGCGTGGTGAATTCGTCGAGCAGCGTCGCCATCACGAACATGTCTTTCGGCGTGGCGGCCTGAGTCGGAAGCGTGTGCGTGGCCGTCAGCGCCGCCGCGAGCGTAGCCATCGCCAGAATTTTTCGCGCGCCGTTTTTCATTTCGTCTCCTGTCGGGATTACATCAGCCGCAAGGGGCCGCTTGCTTCGTTGTCGATGAGCGGAAGTTCGCGCGAGCCCGGCAATTCGTAGTGCCACCACTCGCTGGCGATGTGCGTGAAGCCCGCGCCGTGCATCACGCCGAGCAACAACGTGCGATTGCGTTGCACGTAGATGGGCAAGCCGGCGTGGAAGTGGCCGGACTCGGGCACCATCGCATCGAAGCCGGTGCCCATGTCGAGATCGTTGCCGTGTTCGTCGACGAGCGTCAGATCGACTGCCGTGCCGCGGCTATGGTTCGAGCCGCGGCCGAGTTCGGCGATGAAGTTGGGATCGGGCAGAAAGTCCCACAGCACTTTTTGCGCTTGCGGCGGGCGATAGGCGTCGAAGATTTTCAGCGTCATGCCGAAGCTCCGCGCGATGCCGACCGCGCGGCGCAGCGTGGCTTCGGCGGGTTCGAGCAGCAGGCAGTGCTGCGCTTTGTAGATAGGCTTGCCGGTGAAATTGCGATCGGTCGCGTAGACGAGATCGATGTGAACGTGATGCGTTTCCGGAGTGACGTGCAGCAGACGGGCTCGAGTCATGTAATCGGAATCCTGGCGTTTTTTGTACGTCTTTGTCGCAGCGATCGATGCGGACAACGCTAACCATAACCCGGACGAAAAATCCGCGAAACAGTTTCCGGCGATTGTTTCGCGTCGGCTAGGACGTGAGCGGCCAGCGCGCGAGGACGATGTGCTGCGACCGCCCGAGCAGGCTGCGTACGAGCGCGAACTCGCGCACGGTCCATTTGATAGGCTCGATGCTTCGCCGCGCGATGCGATGCTCGTCGTAGAGCAAGGTCACGTGCGGGATGAATCGCGGATGCGATTTGACGAAGATGCCGGCGGTTTGCAGCGCTTTATCGAGCGTATCGACGAAGGCGGAGCAGGCTTCTGTAGGGTCGCCGGCGATGACGAGCGGACGTTTCGGGCGGCGTGAAGCGAAGGTCTCGAGGCGGTCGAGCTGGAGGTCGAAGGCGGGGGTCTCGATGGATGACGCCGCGGCTCGCGCCTGTCCGATGACGTCGGCAGGAAGGCCCGCGAACGCGCCGAGGTAATGCAGCGTGATGTGCAGGCGATGAGCGGGGATCGGCGGCGTCCGCAGCTTGTGTTCGATACGGATGCGCGCCGCCTCGTCGTGGATGCGCGAGGCGGCGGCTTCGTCGGGGTAGATGGCGAGGAAGAGCGAGTCGGTGAGATGGGAGAGGCTCATGTCACGGACTCGCGTTCATCTTTGGGCTACGCCCTTACTCCCACTCGATCGTCAATGCCGCTCGCAAGTTCACACGGTTGAAGGGATTGCAGTGATCGACATGGGTCTTTACCGTCGCTCTTACCGTCAGGAAAACATGCTCTTTTCTGGCGCGGGATTCGGAACAATTTGCGGAGCGCCGACCCATCCTCAATCATACCGAATAAGCAGCATGACTTCAGGCTCTTCTGCATTGTTCTCCAAGAAATGCCGGTGTTAGCACGAGGTTGCGCTGTCAGCTCGTCGGAACACCGTAGCGCTTGAATAGCGCGTCGAAGAAGGCCTTCACATCCGCCTTGGCTGTAGGTTCCTGCAGCTCCGCTGCCCCAAAGCGAAAGACTTCATATCCCGCGAGCTTGAGTTCGCGGTCGCCTTTGACCATCTGCGCATAGCGTTGCACGTCGGCGCACCCGGCGCCGTCCGCATAGTGGTGCTTGCCGTCCACTTCGATGACGACCCGCACGCCCTGTGGGAGCAGCAACAGGAAGTCCATGCGAAAGCGCAGCAGCGCATCCGGCCCGCGCTCCTTGACCGTGCGTGGGTCCCAGTGAAGCCATACTTCCGGCAACAGTGCGGGCAGGTTCGGCACGGCACCGCGGAACCCCTCGAAGAAGGCATCGAATAGCAAGGACTGCGGCGGGGAGTTGCGGGGCAAGCTGGCCCTGAGACGCGCGTACAGCGAGCGCTTGGCTTGCGTGGCATCAGCAATCCGCTCTGTATCACCCCACCACTGCTGCAGATCGTTCCAGCGCAGTCCGTCGTTGCCGATGGGACGGTCATAGACAAGCACCTTATCGGCATTGGTGACAATCTCGACGTCGTTGTCCAGCGCGTCGCGGAAACGTAGGTCAGGCTTGTCGGGTGAGGCGAAGATGAGATTCTTCGGTCGGCCTTTGACGGCCGCGTGCAACGAGACCATCGAGAAGACCGGGTAACCCCCCTCCGAATCCGTCTCGCGCAGCTCGACACCGCAATTGCGCAGCGACTCGTTGACGCAAGCAACGAAGTGGCGTTGCGCTGCCTCGTCGGGTCGCACGTCGGCCGAAGCCAGCCCCTCTAGAAACAGCGCAAAGCGCCGATCGGACGCATCATAGGCGCCCAACTGGTCGAACAGCGTTTCAGCAGGCCAGTCCTCCGGATTCCGATGGACGTGCTGCTGAATGTCCGCGCGCAACCCGCTGGGCTTGCCGCCCAGCAAGCTAAGCCAGTCATCGGCATCCAAGATCCACAACCGCTCCAGAAGGTCATCGAACCTCCGAGCATCCCCATACAGCTCTTGGCTGTTGAGTCTTCGAGCAACCTCGCGCCGATATCGCTTCGGGATCGGCGGACACCCGCTGTCACCCCAGAGAATGTCCTGAAGCTGGTTGCGCGTCGTGGCATCGGGTGGATGGCGAACCAACAGCTTGCGTGCAACCGTAGGCAGATCAGCGTCGGCGGCCGCCTCGAAGCTGGAGGTCATGCGGTCACGCTTGGAACCGTCAGTGGCGGGCACGGGCAACCCCAATGCCTCGCAAAGCGTCGGCAGCGTGGTATGCGTGCCGACGTCCTTTAACGCCATGATGAGCGGAGTCAACAGCGAGCGAAGTTGCGCGTAGTCCATTGGGTACGATTCAAGCTCGCAGCGTCATTTTAAATCAATGCGTTACGTCAGTTTCTCGATAGCTGACGATAGTCCTCGAAGGACGCCAATTCACTCCCACTCGATCGTCGCCGGCGGCTTCCCCGAAATGTCATAAACGACGCGATTCACGCCCCGCACCTCATTGATGATCCGATTGCTCACATTCCCGAGCAATTCGTGCGGCAGATGCGCCCAATGCGCCGTCATGAAGTCCAGCGTCTGCACCGCGCGCAGCGCGACGACGTACTCATAAGTCCGCCCGTCGCCCATCACGCCGACGCTCTTCACCGGCAGGAACACCGCGAAGGCCTGGCTCGTCAGGTCGTACCACGACTTGCCCGTCTCCGGATCGATGGTAGTGCGCAGCGTCTCGATGAAAATCGCATCCGCACGACGGAGCAGGTCCGCGAACTCGCGCTTCACTTCGCCGAGAATGCGCACGCCGAGACCCGGGCCGGGGAACGGATGGCGATACACCATCGCCGGCGGCAGTCCGAGCTTCACGCCCAGTTCGCGCACTTCGTCCTTGAAAAGCTCACGCAGCGGCTCGAGCAGCTTCAGATTGAGCGTCTCGGGCAAGCCACCGACGTTGTGGTGACTCTTGATCGTATGCGCGCCCTTCTTGCCCTTGCCCGCCGATTCGATGACGTCCGGATAGATCGTGCCCTGCGCGAGCCACTTCGCATCGGTCAGCTTCTCGGACTCCGCATGGAACACTTCGACGAACTCCGCGCCGATGATCTTGCGCTTCGCTTCCGGATCGGTGACGCCGGCGAGCTTCTGCAGGAACGCTTCGCTGGCATCGACGTGAATGACCTTCACGCCCAGGTGATCCGCAAACGTCGACATCACCTGCTCGGCTTCGTTCTGACGCAGCAGGCCGTGATCCACGAACACGCACGTCAGCTGATCGCCGATCGCGCGATGCAGCAGCGCCGCCGCCACCGACGAATCCACGCCGCCCGACAAACCGAGAATCACGTGCTCATTGCCGACTTGCGCGCGAATCTTCTCGACGGCTTCGTCGATGTAATGGCCCATCTCCCAATCGGCCCGCGCACCGCACAGTTCGAGCACGAAGCGGTCGAGCATCGCGCGGCCCTGCACGGTATGCGTGACTTCCGGATGCCACTGCACGCCGTAGAAGCGGCGATCGTCGTCGGCCATCGCGGCAATCGGGCATGCGGGCGTCGACGCCATCAGCTTGAAGCCGGCCGGGAGGTCCGCGACCTTGTCGCCGTGGCTCATCCAGACCTTGAGCATCGCCTCGCCTTCAGCGCTCTTGAAGTCTTCGATGCCTTCCAGAAAGCCCGTGTGGTTCAGCGCCTGCACTTCCGCATAGCCGAATTCGCGCACCTTGCCGAGTTCGACCTTGCCGCCGAGCTGGTCGGCCATCGTCTGCATGCCGTAGCAGATGCCGAGCACCGGCACGCCGAGGTCGAAGACGATCTGCGGCGCACGCGGCGACTTCGCCTCGGTGACCGAGTTCGGCCCGCCCGACAGGATGATGCCCTTCGGCGCGAACTCGCGGATGAAGGTTTCGTCGACGTCGTACGGATGAATCTCCGAATAGACATGCGACTCGCGGATGCGCCGGGCGATCAGCTGGGTGACTTGAGAGCCGAAATCGAGAATCAGGATTTTGTCGTGCATGGCTGCGGGCAAAGGCTAAGTGAACGAATGAGGTGTGTGCCGACGAGCCGTGCGTTCGCGCGGCTCGTCGCCAATAAATCGACGGCCGGCGCGAAGGCCGACCGTACTTGTGTTTCCTGCTTGCGCGCGTCGATTCGACAGCCTGGCCGTCCGCGCCGTGAGTCTGTGCGTGCGCGCGTTCAGCGCGGTGCTCCGCTCGCCGGATCGGGAACGACGCGCCCCGTCAGCGGATCGACGCGCCGGCCCGTGGCCGGATCGATTTCCCCGCTGATGACCGGATCAATGCGCTTTCCCGTGACCGGATCGATCTCGCGGCCCGTCTGCGGATCGAGCGTGCGGCCCGTCACCGGATCGACCATGCCGGCCTCGGTTCGCATGCGCGTGGCCGAAGCTGGCGCGGCGGCATCCACGGGACGGCCCGCCGGATCGACCGTGCGGCCGGTGACCGGATCGATTGCGGTGACGTCGGGAGCGCGTGCCATCGGGCGAGCCGCGGTATCCGGCGGCGTCGGGACGGTGACGACAGGCGGACGCGTTGCATCACGCGTTTGCGCGGCCTTCTTCTCCGCGCGTTCCGCCGATGCCGCGCCGACCGCCGCCGCACGTTCGCGCCGCCGCACCGCCGACGCCAGCCGCACACTGCCGAGCCCCAACACGACGAGCACGATGCCGATGAGCGCCGCGCTCACCTGGCCGAAGCCGTCGACCTGGGGCGTACGCAGTCCGAGGAGCCAGACCAGCGCGATGACGCCCGAGAGCCACTCCACATGGCCCGACGCCTTCGCGGCCGCCGCGGTCAACGCGCCGTCGATCGCCGCGTGCAGCGACAGCCACGCGAACCCGATCAGCGCGACGCCCAGCAACTGCCCGGCGAACGCGGGTTCGACGCGCATCGCGCCGAGTTGCAGCGCATCGAAAAGACCGGCCCAGGGCGTCAGCAGGAACAGCACGCCGAACACCACGAAAATCAGGGCATTGACGACCAGCACGGCGCGCAGCAACGGTTTCATGATGGGTCCACCAGGGTTATCGACGCACTCACCGACGAATGAGCCTGCGCATTAATCGACGTGATAATTCGGCGCTTCCTTCGTGATCTGCACGTCATGCACGTGCGATTCACGCATGCCGGCCGCCGTGATCTGCACGAACTCTGCCTTCTCGTGCAATTCCGCGATGGTGCGGCAGCCGCAATAACCCATGCTCGCGCGCACGCCGCCGACGACCTGGAACAGGATGGCGTTCACCGAGCCCTTGTAGGCCACGCGGCCTTCGATGCCTTCCGGCACGAGCTTGTCGATGTTTGCCGAGTTGTCCTGGAAGTAGCGGTCCGCCGCGCCGTCCTTCATCGCGCCGACCGAGCCCATGCCGCGATACGCCTTGTACTGGCGGCCCTGGAACAGGAACACGTCGCCCGGCGATTCTTCGGTGCCTGCGAGCATGCTGCCCATCATCACGACGTTCGCGCCTGCCGCGAGCGCCTTCGAGACGTCGCCCGAGAAGCGCACGCCGCCATCCGCGATGACCGGCACGCCGCTGCCGCGCAGGGCTTCCGACACGTTCGCGATGGCCGTGATTTGCGGCACGCCCACGCCCGCGACGATTCGCGTCGTGCAGATGGAGCCCGGCCCGATGCCGACCTTCACCGCATCCGCGCCGTATTCGACGAGCGCCTTGGCCGCCGCCGCCGTCGCGATGTTGCCGCCGATGACCTGCACGCGCGGATAGTTCTGCTTCACCCAGCGCACGCGCTCGAGCACGCCCTGGCTGTGACCGTGCGCGGTATCGACCACGATGACATCGACGCCCGCCTGCGCGAGCAGATCGACGCGCTCTTCGTTGTCCGGACCCACGCCCACGGCCGCGCCGACGCGCAGCTTGCCGTCTTCGTCCTTGCACGCGTCCGGGTTTTCGGTCTGCTTGGTGATGTCCTTGACCGTCATCAGGCCGCGCAGCTCGAATGCGTCGTTGACCACGAGCACGCGCTCGAGGCGATGGCTGTGCATCAGCGCCTTGGCTTCGGCGAGCGACGTGCCTTCCTTGACCGTCACGAGACGCTCGCGCGGCGTCATGATGTTGCGCACCGGCTCGTCCAGCCGCTCTTCGAAACGCAGGTCGCGGTTCGTGACGATGCCGATGAGTTGCGCGCCCTCCACCACCGGGAAGCCGGAGATGCCATGCTGCTGCGTCAGCGCGATCACGTCGCGCACGCGCATTTGCGGCGGCACGGTAATCGGATCGCGGACGACGCCGGATTCGAAACGCTTGACCTTCGCGACTTCGCGCGCCTGTTCTTTCGCGGTCAGATTCTTGTGGACGATGCCGATGCCGCCCATCTGCGCCATTGCGATGGCGAGCCGGCCTTCGGTGACCGTGTCCATGGCTGCGGACACGAGGGGCATATTCAGGGAAATGTTGCGAGTCAGCTGGGATTTCAGGCTGGTGTCGCGCGGGAGAACGCTGGAGAACGCGGGCACGAGGAGCACGTCATCGAACGTGAGTGCTTTCTGGATCAGACGCATGGCAAATCCTATGGGCGCAAAAGCAGATTATACCGATAGTTCCCCGGGTTTTCACTGTCTGGACAGCAGCTTACGTGATTCCCCTGCAAAGATCGGGCCTCGATGCGGGGCGTCGCGGTGCAGCTTTCGACAAGACGCCGCGCCGGGGGTGCGTGCTAACCTGCGCCGTCGATCGGATCAAGGCAGGGAGTCGGGCAATGCAGCGCGGTGTGATGTACGGAATGCTGGCAGGGGCCATCTGGGGTTTCATTTTTCTCGCGCCGCGCCTGTTGCCGGACTTTTCACCGCTGACGCTGAGCGTCGGGCGCTACCTGATGTACGGCGCGGTGTCGCTCGCCGTTGCGCTGCCGTTCGCGCGGCGGCTGCTCGCCAAGCTGACGCGGGCCGATCTCATCGCCCTCGTCAAGCTCGCGCTCGTCGGCAACCTGCTCTACTACATGCTGCTCGCGACCGCGGTGCAACTCGTGGGCGTGGCGCCGTCGTCGCTGATCGTCGGGATTTTGCCGGTGACGGTCACGCTCGCCGGACGGCGCGATCACGGCGCGATCGAACTGAAGCGCCTCGTCGCACCGCTTGCGCTGGTGGTTACGGGCATCGCGTGCATCAACCTCGACGTCTTCAGCGACGTGCTTCTCCATCACACCGACGCGCCAGCCACGAGCGTGCTGACGCGCCTCGCCGGGCTTGCGTGCGCAGTCGGCGCGCTGGCTTCGTGGACGTGGTATGCGGTCGTCAACGCGCGCTATCTGCAGGCAAATCATCACTTCGACGGCAACGAATGGTCCGTGCTGTGGGGCATCGTGACGGGGCTGCTCGGGGCGATGCTCGGCGCGGTCATGTGGATGCTGCCCGCGGGCACGGTTCAGGCAAGCGTGCCGGATACGCGCTGGCATGTGTTCTGGATCGTATGCTTCGCGCTCGCGACGGGGGGTTCGTGGCTCGGCAACATGCTGTGGAACGCGGCAGCGAAACGCCTGCCGCTGACGCTGTCCGGCCAGATGATCGTGTTCGAAACGCTGTTCGCGCTGCTCTACGCTTTTATCTACGACGGCCGGTGGCCGCGTGTGCCGGAGTTGCTGGCTATCGTGCTGCTGGTCGCGGGCGTGAGCTGGTCGGTGCGGCAACATAGCGTCGAGCCGGCTGCCGCGCCCAAGGAAGCGCCGGCGCATTGAAGCGGCGGTCGATCAGCGCGAATCCTTCGACTGCCATTTGCGGCCTTCGATCGATCCCGACTTGCGCGCCTTGTCGACGCGGCGCTGGCGCGCGGTTTTCGGATCGACCTTGAGCGGCCGATAAATCTCCACGCGATCCAGATCCGCGAGCGTGGCGTCCAGCGGCTTCAGCTTGCCGAACACGCCGACCTTCTGCGTCCCCAGATCGATTTCCGGGTGTTGCTTCAGCACGCCGCTCGCCTCGATCGCCTCGCGCAGCGTCGCGCCGTCGCCGATATCGACGTGCGCATAGAAGCTGTCGCCGCCGGGCAAGCCGTAGCAAACATCGATACGCAGGTTCATTTCTTGCCGTAGCGCTGGTCCGCGCGTTTGACGAAGGAGTCCACGAAGGTGTTCGCGATATGGCTGAACACCGGCCCGATGAGCTTCTCGAGAATCAGGTTCGAGAACTCGTAGTGCAGCGCGAATTCGATCTTGCATGCGTCCGCGCGCAACGGCGTGAAGCGCCAGTAGCCCGTGAACTTCTTGAAAGGGCCGCTCAGGAACTCCATATCAATGTGCGTCGGGCGTTTCTGCACATTGCGCGTTGCGAAGTGCTGCTTGATGCCCTTGAAGCTGATGTCGATCTTTGCCTCCATGCCGTTCTCGTCCTGGCGTCCAATCTCGACGCCGCCGCACCACGGCAGGAAGTTCGGGTAGTCGGCGACATCGGTGACGAGGTCGAACATTTCTTCCGCCGAATGACGGATCAACACGGTTTTCTGGACGTCGGCCATAAGGGCGCAGCGGGTGGCTTGTTGGGGTGGCGGCGAATGCGGCCCGCGAAGACGGCTTCGTCTGTCAGGCGGCGCGCTGCTAAAATCGTGATTTTAAACGAGTTGGGCACTTTCCATTCATGAGCATCATTGACAACAGAAAAGCGTTCTTCGATTACTTCATCGAAGAACGCTACGAGGCCGGTCTCGTGCTCGAAGGCTGGGAAGTCAAGGCGCTGCGCGCGGGCCGCGGGCAGATCAAGGAAGGCTATGTCGTCATCAAGAACGGCGAACTGTTCCTGATCGGCACGCACATCAGCCCGCTGCCCGAAGCTTCGAAGTTTGCGAATCTCGATCCGGTGCGCACCCGCAAGCTGCTGCTGCATCGCGAGCAGATCGACAAGCTCATCGGCAAGGTCGAGCAGCGCGGTCACACGCTCGTGCCGCTCAACTTCCATTACAAGGAAGGCCGCGTCAAATGCGAGATCGGCCTGGCCAAGGGCAAGAAGCTGCACGACAAGCGTGAAACCGAAAAGAAGCGCGACTGGGAACGCGAACGCGCCCGTCTGATGCGAACGGCAGCGCGGTAATACAGATCGGGGCGCTGTCGAGCGCCCCGATTGCTTTTAGGCTCCTTCAGTTATTTCGAATAAGGCCGCCGCCCTCGCCCTTCACGATCGCCAGCGCCGACGCAATCATCGAACTCATGTCCGACATGTTGCCGGGCACGATCAACGTGTTGCCCGTCTTCGCGATGTTCGCGAACGCCCCGACATATTGCTCCGCCACCTTGAGGTTCACGGCCTCCATGCCGCCCGCCGTCTGAATCGCCGCGCCGATCTTCTCGATGGCCTGCGCGTTCGCTTCGGCGACCGCAAGAATGGCCGACGCTTCTCCCTGCGCCTGATTGATCGCCGCCTGACGCTCGCCCTCGGACTTCTGAATCGCGGCTTCGCGCGCACCCGACGCGAGATTGATCTGCTCCTGCTTGCGTCCTTCCGATGCCGCGATCAGCGCGCGCTTCTCGCGCTCGGCGGTAATCTGCGCCTGCATCGCGTGGAGAATCTCCTTCGGCGGCGTCAGGTCCTAGATCTCGTAGCGCAGCACTTTCACGCCCCAGTTCGACGCGGCTTCATCGAGCGCATTCACGATGCTGTGATTGATGTACTCGCGTTCCTCGAAGGTCTTGTCCAGTTCGAGCTTGCCGATGACCGAGCGCAGCGTCGTTTGCGAAAGCTGCGTGATGGCGATCACGAAGTTGGACGATCCATACGACGCCTTCATCGGATCGGTGACCTGAAAGTACAGCACGCCATCCACCTGAAGCTGCGTGTTGTCGCGCGTGATGCAGACCTGACTCGGCACGTCGAGCGGAATCTCCTTGAGAATGTGCTTGTACGCGATGCGATCGACGAACGGCAGCACGATATTGAGACCCGGCGTGAGCGTCGCGTGATAGCGGCCCAGCCGCTCGAGCACCCAGGCGTGCTGCTGTGGAACGATCTTGACCGTGTTTACAACGATCACGATGGCGATCACCAGCAGGATGGCAGCGAAAATCATGGTGTGGCTCCTTCAATTCTTGTCGATAAAACGGTGTTCATCGCTTGGCCGCGACGACGAGCCGGCTGCCCTCCAGCGCCGTGATGCAGTACAAGCGAGCGCCTTCGGACTCGCCCGGCGCCAGTTCGACGTCCCACTCCGCCCCGCGATACATCGCCCGGGCGCGGCGGTCATGCCATTGCGCGACTTCCACTGTCGCGCCGATGTCGAGGTTGACGGCTGTATCGCGTGAAGCGTCGCGCCGCTTCCAGCTTCCGAAGCGCGAACGCCGCAGCAGGACGACCGCCACCAACGCCACGAGCGCCGCGACGCCCAGCTGCACGTGCAACTCAAGCCCCACGGCGAACGCGATGCCTCCCGCCAGCAGCCCCAGCGCGATCATCAGCAGATAGAACGTGCCGGTGAACAACTCCGTGACGATCAACACGCCCGCCGCGATCCACCAGATCAGTCCATTCAACGCCATGCCAGTCTCCAAACGAAAACACCCCGGACGAAAAGGTCCGGGGTGTTTTTTATAGCATGCCGCACTTATCCGTAAGCAAGCGGAAAGGCGCGGTTACGACTCATTTTGACAAGGTCTTCGCCAACTGCTGCCATGTGTCGATGATCGTGTCCGGGTTCAGCGACATCGATTCGATGCCCTGCTTCGCCAGCCACTCGGCGAGATCCGGATGATCCGACGGACCCTGACCGCAGATGCCGACGTACTTGTTCAGCCGCAGACACGTCTCGATGGCGCGCTTCAGCATGAACTGCACTGCCGGGTCGCGCTCGTCGAAATCGGCGGCGAGCAGTTCCATGCCGGAGTCGCGGTCGAGACCCAGCGTCAACTGCGTCAAATCGTTCGAGCCGATTGAGAAGCCGTCGAAGCGTTGCAGGAACTCTTCAGCGAGGATTGCGTTGGACGGCACTTCGCACATCATCACGAGCTTGAGGTCGTTGACGCCGCGCTCCAGACCGAATTTCTTCAGCAGTTCGACCACACGATCCGCCTGCTTCAGCGTCCGCACGAACGGAACCATGATCTGGACGTTGTCGAGGCCCATCTCTTCGCGGACCTTCTTCAGCGCGATGCATTCCATGTGGAACGCCTCGGCGAAGTCTTCCGCGATATACCGCGACGCGCCACGGAAACCGAGCATCGGATTCTCTTCGTCCGGCTCGTAGCGCGAACCGCCGATCAGCTTCTTGTACTCGTTCGACTTGAAGTCCGACAGACGCACGATGACGGGCTTCGGATAGAACGCCGCCGCGATCGTCGCGATGCCTTCCGTCAGCTTGTCGACGTAGAACGCACGCGGCGACGCATGACCGCGCGCCACGCTTTCGACTGCCTTCTTCAGGTCGGCGTCGATATTCGGGTACTCCAGAATCGCCTTCGGGTGTACGCCGATGTTGTTGTTGATGATGAACTCAAGCCGCGCGAGGCCGACGCCCGCATTCGGCAACTGCGCGAAGTCGAACGCGAGTTGCGGATTGCCGACGTTCATCATGATCTTGACCGGAATCTTCGGCAGTTCGCCGCGCTGGACTTCGGTCACTTCGGTTTCGAGCAGGCCGTCGTAGATCTTGCCTTCGTCGCCTTCCGCGCACGACACCGTGACGAGCGCGCCGTCCTTCAGGAGGTCGGTGGCGTCGCCGCAGCCGACCACCGCCGGCACGCCCAGCTCACGCGCGAT
Organism: Caballeronia grimmiae; assembly: GCF_000698555.1. Classification (GTDB taxonomy): domain Bacteria; phylum Pseudomonadota; class Gammaproteobacteria; order Burkholderiales; family Burkholderiaceae; genus Caballeronia; species Caballeronia grimmiae. The sequence goes on from NZ_JFHE01000039.1 coordinate 32,335, forward strand.
GATCGCCGCGTGACACGTGCGGCCGCCGCGATTCGTGACGATGGCCGCTGCGCGCTTCATCACCGGTTCCCAGTTCGGGTCGGTCATGTCCGCGACGAGCACGTCGCCCGGCTGCACGCGTTCCATCTCCGACGGATCGTGGATCACGCGCACGGGGCCCGCGCCGATCTTCTGGCCGATTGCGCGGCCCGTGGCGATGACGTTCGACTGGCCCTTGAGCTTGAAGCGCATCTCGGCCTTGCCCGCAGCCTGGCTCTTCACCGTTTCCGGGCGCGCCTGCAGAATGAACAGCTTGCCGTCGCGGCCGTCCTTGCCCCACTCGATGTCCATCGGACGCTGGTAGTGCTTCTCGATGATCACCGCATACTTCGCGAGCTCGATCACGTCTTCGTCCGAAATGGAGAAGCGGTTGCGCTGCTCGTGCGCGACGTCGACGGTCTTCACGCGGCCCGGCTCGCCCGGCTGCGTGAATTCCATCTTGACGAGCTTCGAGCCGATGGACCGGCGGATGATCGGATATTTGCCCTGCGCGAGCGTGGTCTTGAAAACGTGGAATTCGTCCGGATTCACCGCGCCCTGCACGACGGTCTCGCCGAGGCCGTAGCTCGACGTGATGAAGACGGTGTCCTTGAAGCCCGACTCGGTGTCGATCGTGAACATGACGCCAGCCGCGCCGACGTCCGAGCGGACCATGCGCTGCACGCCCGCCGACAGCGCGACTTCGGCGTGAGTGAAACCCTTGTGGACGCGATAGGAGATGGCGCGGTCGTTATAGAGCGACGCGAAAACGTGCTTCATGCGATCGAGCACGTCTTCGATGCCGACCACGTTCAGATAGCTTTCCTGCTGGCCCGCGAACGATGCGTCGGGCAAGTCCTCGGCGGTCGCGGACGAACGCACGGCGAACGAAAGCTCTTCGGGCGAGCCCTTTTGCAGGACTTCGAATTGACGGCGGATTTCGTCTTCGAGACGCGGCTGCATCGGCGCGTCGACGATCCACTGGCGGATTTCCTTGCCCGCTTCGGCAAGCGCCTTCACGTCGTCGACGTCGAACGTCTCGAGACGTTTGGCGATGCGATCGGTCAGGTCGTTGTGCTGGAGGAAGTCGCGGAATGCGAGCGCGGTCGTGGCAAAGCCCGTCGGCACGCTGACACCGGCTTCGGAAAGCTGGCTGATCATTTCGCCGAGCGACGCATTCTTGCCACCGACGATTTCCACGTCGGTCATTCGCAACTGCTCGAATGGAACTACATACGCCTGATCCTTTGCGACATCGTTCGCAACATTGACTGCGTTAGTCATACAAGCCCCTAAGGTGGATGGAATTCACGATCGCACGAGTGGGCTCACATGCGGCGGCGCTCATTGGAAGCACCGCCGCATCTCGTACAACCTGTTTGATAAGCCTTCGCGAAAGACATGCGCTCGTGCGGACCACGCACGGGGCAAAGAGAAGCGGCCGTCCGAATGTGCTCTAAAACGTGGTTTTCTGCCGCAAATTCCACGAAATGACCGCGATTCGACCAAAATCCGACTCAAATTGTCCGCAATTGCTTATCGAACAGGTTGCCGCTATTCTACCGTGTCGATTATCGAATTTGTCTTAGCAGGGACAGTAATTCCACGGCAAAATCGAGGTGTTTCACGCCTCTTGGTTCGCCTGCGCACATGCACGGGCCGCTCAATGTAACACAGCGGCTTGCACCCGCGCCGCGTCGCCGGCGTTACCGTTTGAGCACGTTCAATGCAACACGTTCCCTTCTGATCACCCGCCGATGCCGCCCTCCGTATTCATCGTTTCCGACGGTACCGGGATCACTGCCGAAACCTTCGCGCATTCGATCCTCGCCCAGTTCGACCAAAAATTCCGGCTCGTGCGCGTGCCGTTCGTCGATTCCATCGACAAGGCGCATGCGACCGTCGAGAAGATCAACGAGGCCGTATCGCTCGACGGCCGCCGGCCGATCGTCTTCACGACGCTCGTCGACAGCGCGTCCAATGAGATCGTCAAGCGCTGCAATGCGCTCGTGCTGGACATGTTCCAGACCTTCATCGAGCCGCTCGAGCACGAGCTGGAGATCAAGTCGACGCACGCGATGGGCCGCGTCCACCAGAACGCCGATACCGAGGAATACAAGAATCGGATCGAGGCGATCAACTTCTCGCTCGCTCACGACGACGGGCAGTCGAATCGCAATCTCACCGAAGCCGATGTGATTCTGGTCGGCGTGTCGCGCAGCGGCAAGACGCCGACGAGCCTCTATCTGGCGATGCAATACGGCGTGAAGGCGGCGAACTACCCGCTGATTCCGGAAGACTTCGAGCGCGGCAAGCTGCCGACGCCGCTGCTGGATCATCGGGAAAAGATGTTCGGGCTGTCCATCGACCCGCAGCGCCTGGCCGAAATCCGCAACGAGCGGCGGCCGGGCAGCAAGTACGCCGCGCTGGAGAATTGCCGCTACGAAATCAACGAAGCGGAAAGCATGATGAAGCGCGAGGGCGTGAAGTGGCTGTCGTCGACCCACAAGTCCATCGAGGAAATCGCCACGACGATCCTGCAGGAAATCAAGCCGGAGCGGCCTTCCTACTACTGATCAGGCGATCAGGCGCGCTGCTGGCGGCACTGCTCGAACAGACAGATTGCCGCCGCAGCCGCCACATTGAGCGATTCCATGCCGCCCGGTTGCGGGATGGTCACGCGATGCGTCACGGCATCGCGCCAGACCTGCGACACGCCCGCGCCTTCGTTTCCGAAGACCCACGCAAGCGGCGACGAGAGATCGCAATCGTAGATGGCCACGGCGCCGTGCGAATCGGTGATGGTCACCGGCACGTTCAGGCGCGCGATGAGATCGGACGGTTCGACGTCCTCGAAGATATCGAGCAGAAAGTGCGCGCCCATCCCCGAGCGCAGCACCTTCGACGACCATGCATACGCCGTCCCCGGCGCGCAGAACACGCGCGTGACGCCTGCCGCCGCCGCGCTGCGCAGAATGGAGCCGACATTGCCCGCGTCCTGAACGCCGTCGAGAACCACGCACGTTTCGCTCACGCGGTTGGGCAGCGCCGCGCCGATCTTCTCCACCAGCAGCAGCATGCCGACTCCGTGCACGACGCTCGATAGCTGGCCGAAGAGCGCATCGGGCAAGACGACCACACGCCTTTCCTCGATGCGCGCGACGATCTCGCGCGCTTCGGCATGCGTCAGCGCGCCTTCCGTGACGACGCAGGTTTCCGGCTGACCGGCGGTATCCAAATAAGCGGCTGCGAGATGCAGCCCTTCGAGCAGTGCGTGGCCGCTTCGCCGCTGCTGCGCGGTCGATCCGGCGAGCGCCTTCAGGCGCTTGTAGAGCGGGTTGTCCCGCGAAGTGATGGATTTCACGTTGGTTCGGTGCGGTCGGCGGTCAGAACGCGAGCGCGTCCGAGTCGCCGCCGAGCGTCTCGGCCGCGTGCAGCACCTCGGGCGCGATGTCCGGCAGCACGGAGCCGAAGAACAAGGTGTGCGCTTCCCGCACCGGCGCAAACGACCGGCGATGATGCTCGCACGGCCCATGCTCGCGCAGCGCCTTTAGATGCTGTGGCGTGCCGTAGCCCGAATGCGTGGCGAAACCGTACACGGGATACGTCTCGTGCAGTTCGACCAGCATGCGGTCACGCGTGACTTTCGCGAGTATCGACGCGGCCGAGATTTGTTTGATGAGCGCGTCGCCGCCAATTACAGCTTCACTACGGATCGACAGCGTCGGGCAGCGGTTGCCGTCGATCTTCACGAGCGTCGGCGCGACGGCCAGCCCTTCGACGGCGCGCTTCATCGCGAGCATGGTCGCGTGCAGGATGTTGATGGTGTCGATTTCCTCGACGCTTGCGGATGCAATGCAGTAAGCCAGCGCGCGATCTACGATCTTCTCGTACAACTCTTCGCGCTTCTTCGCGCTCAGCGCCTTGGAATCGTCGAGGCCGTTGATGCGCGGCCTGGCAGGGTCGAAGATCACCGCCGCCGCCACGACCGGCCCCGCCAGCGGGCCGCGCCCGGCTTCATCGACGCCGCAGATGATGTCCAGCGGCGAGCTAAAATCGAGCCCGTTTTGCACCTTCTGTTGACTGGCCTGACGCGCCATTACCGCGCCCCTCGTGTTTCCAGCACCCGCGCGACCGCTTCGGCCGCTCGCTGCGACGTATTCTGGCGCAGCGCGATGTGCATGTCGGTGAAAATTTCGGTCAGGGTACGGCGGTTCGCGTCGTCGTTCAACTGTTTCAACGTCGCCTCGGCGAGCGCTTCGGGCGTCGCGAAATGCTGCAGGATTTCCGGCACGACGAAGCGCCCCGCCAGAATGTTGGGCAAGCCGACATAGGGCAGATAGCCCTGCCGCTTCATGATCTGGCCCGTGAGCCACGGCACCTTGTACGAGATGACCATCGGCTTCTTGAGCAGCGCCGCTTCCAGCGTCACGGTCCCGCTTTTGACGAGGATGGCGTCGGCGGCGGTCATCGCGGTTTGCGCGCGGCCATCGGTGATGGTGAGCGACAGATGCGGATGCGCGTCCACGAGCGGCTGCAGCAATTCACGCAGCGCCGGGTTCGCCGCGGGCATCAGGAAGCGCACGCCCGGTTCGCGAAGCTGCATCAGCTCCATGGCATCGAAAAACGTCGGCCCGATCAGCGCGATTTCCGAGCGCCGGCTGCCGGGCAATACGGCGATCACCGGACCGCCTTCCGCGATACCCAGTTCACGGCGCGCGCCCGCGACATCCGGTTCGAGCGGAATGTCGTCGGCAAGCGGATGGCCGACGTAAGTCGATGCGACGCCCGCTTTTTGCAGCAACGCGGTCTCGAACGGAAACACGCACAGCATGTGATCGACGGCCTTCACGATCTTCTTGATGCGCCCGCCGCGCCACGCCCAGATGGACGGACACACGAAGTGCACGGTCGGAATGCCCGCCTCGCGCAGCGGCTGCTCGAGGCCAAAGTTGAAGTCGGGCGCGTCGACGCCGATGAACATCGACGGCGGCTCCGCCAGCAACTGGCGCTTCAGTTCGTTGCGAATGCCGAGAATCTCGGGGATGTGCCGCAGCGCTTCGACGTAGCCGCGCACGGTCAGCTTGTCCATCGGCCAGTGCGCCTCGAAGCCCGCCGATGTCATGCGCGGCCCGCCGATGCCGCTATAGCGCGTGTCAGCGGGCAGGCGGGCTTGCAGACCTTTCAGCAGCGATGCCGCGAGCAGATCGCCGGAGGGTTCGCCCGCGACCATCGCGATGCGCGGGGCAGTGGTGATCAACGTCATCGAAATGCGCGTTCAGCGGATGATGCCGCGCTGCGACGCCGCGATGAAGTCGGTGAAGGCTTTCACGGGCGCGTCGCCTTCGCCACCCGCCACGCTCAGGTCGCGAAGCTGCGCCTTCGCGTCTTCGAGCGACAGGCCGCTCTTGTAGACGATCCGGTATGCGGTGCGCAGCGCGGAAATCGCCTCGGGCGTGAAACCGCGCCGGCGCAAGCCTTCGACGTTGATGCCGTGCGGCTCTGCCTTGTTGCCGGCGGCGATCACGAACGGCGGCACGTCCTGCACGAGCGCGGAAGCGCCGCCCAGCATCGAATGCGCGCCGATGCGCACGAACTGATGCACGCCCGACATGCCGCCGACGATCGCGTGATCGCCGACCGTCACGTGCCCCGCCAGTTGCGCGTTGCTCGACATGATGACGCTGTTGCCCAGCCGGCAGTCGTGGCCGACGTGAACGTAAGCCATGATCCAGCAATCGTCGCCGATGGACGTCAGGCCCTGGTCCTGCACCGTGCCCGTATGCAGCGTCGTGAATTCACGGATGGTGTTGCGGTCGCCGATCTCGAGACGAGTCGGCTCGTCCCTGTACTTCATGTCCTGCGGCCGCCCGCCGATCGACGCGTAATGTCCGATGCGGTTGTCGCGCCCGATCGTCGTGTGACCTTCGATCACGCTGTGCGAACCGATGGTCGTGCCCGCGCCGATGACGACGTGCGCGCCGACGATCGCGTACGGCCCGATCTCGACGGAATCGTCGATTTGAGCGCCCGGCTCGATGATCGCGGTGGGGTGAATGGTGGTCATGCGCCTCGCCTCTGAATGCTGTGTGTCGCCACGCCGTGTTGCGAACGTGCTGCGTTTCCTACGCCTGCGCCGCTTATGCGCTGGCGTCCGTGTTCTTCACGGTACACATGAGTTCCGCTTCGGCGGCGGTCACGCCATCCACTTCGGCGCGCGCCTTGAACTTCCAGATGCCTCGCATGTACCGCTCGAAGTTGACGTTCAGAATCAGTTGATCGCCCGGCTCCACCACACGCTTGAAGCGCGCGCCGTCGATGCCGACGAAGTAGTACAGCGTCGTCGACGGGTCGTGCGGCTCTTCGGCAAACGTCAGCAGCGCGGCGGTTTGCGCGAGTGCTTCGAGAATCAGCACGCCGGGCATCACGGGCCGCGTCGGGAAATGTCCCTGAAAAAACGGCTCGTTGATTGTCACGTTCTTCAACGCTTTGATGCTCTTGTGCGGCTCGAGTTCGAGCACGCGATCCACGAGCAGGATCGGATACCGATGCGGCAGCAGCGTGAGGATCTTGTGGATGTCGAGGTTGATTTTTTCTGTGCTCATGGTCGTTCTGCTCGCGCGCGTGTCCCGCGCGGTAGTGACTGCGGGCGTCAGACGCCCGCTTTGAATTCGTGCTTCCAGGGCCGTTCGGTTCGAACAGCCATTCGGTTGCAACTCGATGCTGCCGGGCGTTCAGGCCTCGCCGTTTTTCTTGTCGGCCAGCGCCGTTTCCAGTGCCTTGATCCGGTCGCGCAGCTTGTCCAGATTGCGTACCAGCGCGGCGCTCTTGTTCCAGTCCGCGTGGCTGACGGCCGGAAACGCGCTCGTGTACATGCCGGGCTTCGTCAGAGACTTCGATACACCCGATTGCGCCGTGACGATCACGTAATCCGCCAGCGTCACGTGACCCGCGATTCCCACTGCCCCACCGATCATGCAATGCTTGCCGATGTTCGTGCTGCCCGCGATGCCCGCGCAACCCGCGATGACCGTATAAGCGCCGATGCGGCAGTTATGGCCGATCTGCACGAGGTTGTCGATCTTCACGCATTCTTCGATGACGGTATCGGCCATTGCGCCGCGATCGATCGTCGTGTTCGCGCCGATTTCCGCGTCGTCGCCGATTTGCACCGCGCCGACTTGCGGGATCTTCACCCAGCTTCCGGTGCGCGCATCGCCCTCGCCGACGAAATCGGGCGCGAAACCGAAACCATCCGCGCCGATCACCGCGCCGGCATGCACGATCACGCGCGCGCCGAGCCTGCAACCATGATAGACCGTGACGTTCGGATACAGATGGACGTCGTCGCCGAGCGTAACGCCCGCGCCGATGGACACGCCGGCATCCAGCCTGGCGCGTTCGCCGACGACCGCGCCCGCCTCTACCGTCGCGTGCGGCCCGATCACCGCGCTCGCCGCGACCTTGGCGGCCGGATCGACGTACGCGCTCGGATGCACGCCCGGCTTCGCCTTCGGCGCCGACAGTTCGATAAACGCCTGCGCCACGCGCGCAAAGTACGCGTAAGGATTCGGCGTCACGATGAAATTGCTGCCTTCACGCGGCGCCGTGAGTTTGTCCAGATCCGCCCGCGAAATGAGGACCGCGCCCGCGCGGGTCGACTCGACCTGCGGCAGGTATTTCTGATTCGCTAGAAACGCGAGTTGCGCCGGGCCTGCCTTGTCGAGCGGTGCGAGGCCTTCGACGCGATACGCGCCTTCACCCACCACCTCGCCGCCAAAGCGCCTGACCAGTTCGTCGAGCGTGATCGCCATGCCTGATGCCATGCGTGTGAAGACTCCTCGTCAGTTCGAGCTCGTGCCGCCGCTCTGGCTCGCCGCCGCGAGCGCCTTCAGCACCTGATCCGTGATGTCGATACGCGGACTCACGTACACCGCTTCCTGCACGATCAGATCGTAGTGCTGTTGTTCCGCAATCTGCTTGATGACCTTGTTCGCGCGATCCAGCACCGCCGCGAGTTCCTCGTTGCGGCGCTGGTTCAGGTCTTCGCGGAATTCGCGCTGTTTGCGCTGGAAGTCCGCGTCGAGCTGTGCGAGATCGCGCTGACGCGCTGCGCGGTCGGTCGGGGCCATGGACGGGCCGTTCTTGTCGATGTTGTCCGACATCGACTTGAGCCGCTGCGCCATGTCCTGCAAAGCCTTGTCGCGCTTGGAGAATTCCTGCTCCAGCTTGGACTGGGCCGCCTTCGCCGCCGACGACTCGCGCAGGATGCGGTCGGAGTTGACCGCAGCGATGCGCGCTTCCTGCGCGTCCGCTTTCGCGACCGCACCGAGGCCGAGAAACATCGACAACGCAAGCGCCAGCGCCATATGTTTCGAGAGCTTACCGGTTCGCAAAGTGTTCCTCACGTTACGTCGAAATGAATGAAGTCCGCGTTCGCAGCCTGGTGCAGGCGCTTAGAAGGCCGTACCGATCTGGAACTGGAACTTCTGATACTGGTCGCCATCGTGTTTCTGCAGCGGGAAGCCGAGGCTCAGCTTGAGCGGGCCGATCGGCGAAATCCATGCAAGACCCACACCGTAACCGTAGCGCAGACCGTTCGCGCCGCCGCTCGTGCCACCCTGGTTCGGATCGCCCCAGACGTTACCGGCGTCGAGGAAGGTGAAGACGCGCAGCGTGCGGTCATAGCCCGTGCCCGGCAGCGGGAACGTCAACTCGATATTGCCGACCGCCATGCGCGACCCGCCGATCGGGTCGTTCGTCTTGGTGTCGCGCGGGCCCAGCGAGCTAGGCGAGTAGCCGCGCACCGAGCCGATACCACCCGCATAGTAGTTCTTGAAGATCGGGTACGTCTGCCGTTGCAGGCCCTTGCCGTAGCCGCCCTGCAAGTTGAAGCCGAGCACGAAGCCGCGTGCGAACGAGTAGTAATACTGGAACTGCGCGTCGAACTTCGCGTACGTCGTGTTGCCGAGCGGCGTGCCGTATTCCGCATTGGACTGCAAATAGTAGCCGCGGCTAGGCACGAGCGCGCTGTCGCGATTGTCGCGCGACCAGCCGATCGTCAGCGGATAGTTGTTCACTACCCGGCCGAATTCCTTCACGTAGTTGATGTACGACTGCGGCGTGGACGAATCGACGTCCATCGTATTCTGTTCAGCGCCGACGCCGAAGAACACCGTGTCCTGCTCGGAGAACGGGATGCCGAACTTCGTGTCCGCGCCCATCGTCACGATCTTGAAGCTCGAATCCGTCGAGTAGTAAAGCGGCTGATACGTGCGGTAGTACGCGTCGGTAATGCGCTTGATGCCGTCGATCGTAAAGTACGGATCGACCTGCGTGACCGTCAGCGTGCGGTAGGTCTTCGCGGTGTTCACGTTGACCGCGAGGCTGGTGCCCGAGCCGAACACGTTGTCCTGCGAGACGCCCGCCGAGAGCACGACCTTGTCCGTCGACGAGAAGCCCGCGCCCAGCGTGATTGCGCCGGTCGGCTTTTCGGCCACCTTGACGTCGACATCGACCTGGTCGTTCGTGCCTTCGACGGGCGTCGTGGTGACGTCCACGTCCGTGAAGTAGCCGAGACGATTGACGCGGTCCTTCGACAGCGCGAGGCGGCTCGAGTCGAACCACGAGCTTTCGAGCTGGCGCATTTCGCGGCGCACCACTTCGTCGCGAGTGCGCGTATTGCCAACGATATTCACACGCCGCACGTAAACGCGGCGGCTCGGCTCGACGTTCAGCGTCAGCGCAACGGTGTGATGCGCCTGGTCGATTTCCGGCTGCGCGTTGACCTGCGCGAACGCGTAACCATATTCGCCGAGCTTGTCGACGATCGCCTTCGTGGTGGCCTGAAGCTTTTCTGCCGAGAACAGCTGCCCCGGCTTCACCGTGATCAGCTTGTTCAGTTCCGCTTCACGGTCGAGCAGATTGCCCGACAGCTTCACGCTGCTGACCTTGTACGGCTCGCCTTCATGCACGGCGACCGTCAGGTACATGTCTTTCTTGTCCGGCGAGATCGACACCTGCGTGGAATCGATGCTGAACTCGAGGTAACCGTGATTCAGATAGTAAGAGCGGACGTTTTCGAGGTCGCCGGTCAGCTTTTCCTTCGCGTAAAGATCGCTCTTCGTGTACCACGAGAACCAGTTCGGCGTGGACAGCTGCATTTCGCCGAGCAGCGTGCCCGAGCTGACCGCCTTGTTGCCGACGAAGTTGATCTGGCGAATCTTCGCGCTCGGGCCTTCGGCCACCGAGAAGAGAATCGACACGCGATTGCGGTCGACCGGCGTGACCGTCGTGGTGACTTCCGCCGCGTAATAGCCGCGCGTCAGATATTGGCGCTTCAGTTCCTGCTCGGCCTTGTCGAGCAGCGACTTGTCGTACGAGCGGCCCTGCGACAAACCGACCGAGCGCAGCGCCTTGGTGATGGTGTCCTTGTCGAACTCATGCAGACCGGAGAACTCGATGTTCGAGATGGCCGGACGTTCCTGCACCTGCACGACCACCACGTTGCCCTCAGTGGCGATCTGCACGTCGTTGAAGAAGCCCGTTGCGTACAGCGCGCGAATCGCTTCGGAGGCCTTGTCGTCAGAGAACGTGTCGCCTTGCTTGATCGGCAAATAGGCAAATACGGAGCCCGGCTCGATCCGTTGGAGACCTTCGATACGGATATCCTGGACGACGAACGGCGTGGTGGCGTGTGCCGCCATGCCCGTTGCGGCGAGCGCCGCGGCCACAGCCGACTTAGGAACAAAGCGATGAGGTTTGAACAACGTGCTTCCCCAGTATTTAAAGCTGCATTCGTTCCGGCGGTCGCTCGTGTCGCGACGCCAGAGATTATCAAAGTGGATCAAAAACGGATGAGGCGAGTCAGGTCGTTGAACAGCGCGATCATCGACAGAGCGACGATGCAGACGAGGCCCGCCCGTTGCAGAACCAGCTGCCAGCGATCGGACACCGCCTTGCCGGTAACGGCTTCAACCAAATAATATAACAGATGCCCACCGTCCAAAACGGGAATCGGTAACAAGTTCAACACACCGAGGCTGATGCTTACGAGGGCAAGGAAAGAAATAAATGCCGTCGCGCCGAGACGCGCGCTCTTGCCGGCGTAGTCCGCAATGGTCACCGGCCCCGACAGGTTCTTGAGCGACGCTTCGCCGACGATCATCCGCCCGAACATGCGCAGCGAATAGACACTGATGTCCCACGTGCGGTTCACGCCGAGACGAAGGCTTTCGACCGGACCATAGCGCACGTCGACGGTCGGCAACTGATTGGCGAGCGCAGCGCCGATGCGGCCGATGTCCCGCCCCGTCGATGCATCGCGTTTGACGTCCGGCACGATCTGCACCGTATCGCGCTTGGTCTGGCTGCCGTCGCCGCGCTCGATGACGAGCGCGACAGACTTGCCGCCATGCGCCTTCACGTAGTCGATGAAGCGCGTCGCATTGTCGACCGGGCGGCCGTCGATGGCGCGCAGTTTGTCGCCGGCGACGAGCCCGCTCTTCTGCGCCGCGCTGCCCGCCTCCACGCCCGCCACCGTCAGCGTGCCGCCGCCCGGCGTGAAGCCGAGCTTGTCCATGAAGTCCTGCTCGGCGTCTGCTTCCGTGATGCCTGTGACGGTCAGCGGAAAATCGAACGTGCCTTCGTGAGTCTTCGCCGTCAGCACGATCCGCCGATGATCGAACGACGCATCGAGCAGTTTCCAGCGCAGATCGGACCACGAACGAATCGCCTGCGTGTCGCCGCCCTGCGAATTGCGCATCGAAAGGATCTGCTCGCCGCCCTCGAAGCCGGCGCGGGCGGCCGCCGTACCGGACGCCGGCGTGGCGACGATGGCCCGCGGCTCGGTGACGCCGCCCGCGAACACAGCCGCAAACAACGCGATGGCCAGCAGGAAGTTCGCGATCGGCCCCGCCGCGACGATCGCGATGCGCTTCAGCACCGGCTGACGGTTGAACGCGCGCGGCAGGTCTTCCGACGGAATGCTGCCTTCGGTTTCCCGCTCGTCCAGCATCTTCACGTAGCCGCCGAGCGGCAGCGCGGAAATGGTCCATTCGACGCCGGTCTTCTTGCTGACCCAGCGCACCAGCGGCTTGCCGAAGCCGACCGAGAAACGCAGCACCTTGACGCCGCACATTCGTGCGACGCTGTAGTGACCGAATTCGTGGACGACGACGAGCACGCCAATCGCGACGACGAAGGCGACGATTTCGGTCAGGAAGTTCATGACGGCCTCAATGGGCGATGGGTTCGGCGCCCGGCGCGCGCGCGGTGAGCGCTTCGACGAAGCCGGACGCGAGACGGCGCGCGTCCGCATCGGCGGCGAGCACGTCGTCGAGCGACGCGGCGCTGGCGTTCGGCAGCGCGCTCAGCACCCGCTCGACCACGCCGCTGATCGCCATGAAGCCGATACGGCGCGCCAGGAACGCTTCCACGGCGATTTCGTTCGCCGCGTTCAACGCCGCGCTGGCGATGCCGCCCGCCTCGAGCGCGTCGATGGCGAGCGCAAGGCACGGGAAGCGCGCGAAGTCGGGCTTTTCGAACGTGAGCGACGCGATCTGCGCCAGGTCGAGCGGCGCGACGCCGGAATCGACGCGCTCCGGATACGCGAGCGCATGCGCGATCGGCGTACGCATGTCGGGATTGCCGAGTTGGGCGAGCACCGAGCCGTCCGCGTAGGACACCATCGAATGGATCACACTCTGCGGATGAATCAGCACTTCGATGCGCGAGCCCGGCAAATTGAAGAGCCAGTGCGCTTCGATCACTTCGAGGCCCTTGTTCATCATCGTCGCGGAATCGACGGAGATCTTGCGGCCCATCGCCCAGTTCGGATGCTTGCAGGCTTCGTCGGGCGTGACATCGACGAGCGTCGCGGGTTCGCGGGTGCGGAACGGCCCGCCCGACGCGGTCAGAATGATCTTCGACACCCCGCCATGCAGTTGCGCCTCGCTGTCCGTGCAAACGGGCAGGCACTGGAACACGGCGTTGTGCTCGCTGTCGACCGGCAGCAGGATCGCGCCGTTGTCGCGCACCGCGTCCATGAAAATCTGGCCGGACATGACGAGCGCTTCCTTGTTCGCGAGCAGGATGCGCTTGCCGGCGCGCGCTGCGGCCAGCGTGGGCGCAAGGCCCGCCGCACCGACGATCGCCGCGACGACCGTATCGCATTGCGCGGCGCGAGCGACGTCCACCAGCGCGTCGGGGCCGTGCGTCACCTCGGTTTTGCTGCCCGCCGCGCGCAACGCGGCAGCGACGCGCGAAGCCGTGTCGGCATCGCCGACGACGGCGACTTCCGGCTGAAAGCGCAGGCATTGGGCGACGAGTTTGTCGCCGTTGCGGTGAGCGGTGAGCGCATAGACCGAGAACCGGTCCGGATGCCGCGCGACGACGTCGAGCGTGCTGTCGCCGATCGAGCCCGTGGAGCCGAGCAATGTAAGACGTTTTTGCATGGAATCTTCTCTGGCCAATCAGCCCAGCATGAGCAAGGCAATCGGCAATACAGGCAACAGTGCGTCGATACGATCGAGAACGCCGCCGTGACCCGGCAGCAGCCCGCTCGAATCCTTGACGCCCGCCTGACGCTTCAGCAGCGATTCGAACAGATCGCCGACGACGCTGAACGCGACGAGCACGGTCAGCGCGGCGAGCGCGCGGACCCAGCCGAGATGTGCGACGAAAGCCGTGAACAGCGTCGGTGCGTAGACGCCGGTCGCGGCGGCGATGGACCCGATCGCCATCACGGCGACCCAGCCGCCGAGTGCGCCTTCCGAGGTTTTGCCGGGGCTGATCGACGGTGCGAGTTTATGACGGCCCAGTGCTTTTCCGGCGAAGTATGCGCCTATGTCGGCCAGCCAGACGACTAGGAGAAGCGATAGCACGAACGCCACGCCCTGCATGCGCGCCTGAACGACCGCATGCCAGCAGGCGACGAACACGACGATTCCCGCGAACAGCAGAAACCCGCGCCACGCGCCGGCCGCCAGGACCGGCTTGCGGATCAGCGCATACGGCCCCGCCAGCACCCAGAAGATCGCGGCCATCTGAAAGAGCGGTTTCGGAACGACGACGTAGGCGCTGAAAATGAGCGCGAGTCCCGCGACGAGCGCATACGCGACCGGACCGGCGCCGTTGAGCTTCAAGAGGCGGCCCCACTCCCACGCCGCAAACACGACGACGAAGCCGATGAGCGCCGCAAACGCCCCGATGGGCGCGAACAACGTAACCGGCACGAGGACCGCAAGCAGGACGATTGCCGTGATGACACGGGTCTTTAGCATGAAAGGGTGTCGGCCTTCTGCGATTGGGAAGCGAGTTGCGCGCTCGTGCGTCCGAAGCGGCGCTCACGGCCGCCATACGATGCGATCGCGCGGTCCAGCGCGGCGGCATCGAAGTCGGGCCAGTAAATATCGGTGAAATAGAACTCGGTGTACGCGAGTTGCCACAGCAGAAAGTTGCTGATGCGCTGCTCGCCGCCCGTGCGGATAAAGAGATCCGGTTCGGGCGCATAGGCCATCGCGAGATGTTCGGCGAACGATTCGTCGTCGACGCGCGCCGGAGCGCCTTGTTCGAGCGACTGCGCGATGAGCTTCTTCGTCGCCTCCATGATGTCCCACCGTCCGCCGTAATTCGCAGCGATGGTCAGCGTGAGGCGCGTATTGCGTGCGGTCTTGGTCTCGGCGCGCTGGATGAGCGCGCGGATGCGGTCGTCGAACATGGAGACATCGCCGACCACGCGCAGACGAATGCCGTTCGCGTGCAGCTTGCCGATCTCGCGCTCGAGCGCGGTGACGAACAGGCGCATCAGGAAAGAGACTTCGTCGGTGGGACGGCGCCAGTTTTCCGAACTGAATGCGAACAGCGTGACGAATTCGACGCCGCGCCGCGCGCAGCTTTCGACGGTGGCGCGCACCGCATCGACGCCGCGCGTGTGACCGGCGACGCGCGGCAGACGCCGTTCGGTCGCCCAACGGCCATTGCCGTCCATGATGATCGCGACGTGGCGCGGGACAGCCGCGACATCGGGCACGCGAACGGTAGAGCTGGTATAGGTCATGGCCGCTGAATCTTGTTATCGACGGGGGTGAAACGCCAGCCCTGAGTCATGAGGACACGAGCTGGCAGGACCGGCTACGGCCTCACACCGTCATGATTTCGGCTTCTTTCGTCTGAACGAGCTTGTCGATTTCGGCGACGAACTTGTCGGTGAACTTTTGGACGTCGTCGCTTGCGCGGCGCTCGTCGTCTTCCGAGATTTCCTTGTCCTTCACGAGCTTCTTGAGTTGCTCGTTCGCGTCGCGGCGCAGATTGCGCACGGCGATCTTCGCGGACTCGCCTTCGCTCTTGACGACTTTCGTCAGTTCGCGACGGCGCTCTTCGGTCAGCGCGGGCATCGGCACGCGGATCAGGTCGCCCTGCGTCGCCGGATTCAGGCCCAGATCCGATTCGCGGATCGCCTTCTCGACGACCGGCACCATCTTCTTTTCCCACGGCTGCACGCCGATCGTGCGGGCATCGACGAGCGTCATGTTCGCGACTTGCGAGATGGGCACGTTCGAGCCGTAGTAGTCGACCTGGATGTGGTCGAGCAGGCCGGTGTGCGCGCGGCCCGTTCGAATCTTGGCGAGATCGGCCTTGAATGCTTCGATCGACCGCTGCATCTTCTGGTCGACGCCCTTTTTAATGTCAGCCACACTCATTTGAACCTCCAAACCTTGGTTTACTGGTAATGCAGACGCCTTCGCGATCTTCCGGCGCGATTCACGCCGGGTGCGGGCGGCGCCCGGTTACGCAAGAGTTTACACGTGGACGAGCGTACCTTCGTCGTCGCCCTGCACGATGCGCTTCAGCGCGCCCGGCTTCGTGATCGAGAACACGCGGATCGGCAGCTTCTGGTCGCGGCACAGCGCGAATGCGGTGGCGTCCATGACCTGCAGATTGCGGCCGATCGCCTCGTCGAAGCTGATCGTGCTGTAGCGCGTGGCGCTCGGATCCTTCTTCGGGTCGGCGGAGTATACGCCATCGACCTTCGTCGCCTTCAACACCACTTCGGCGCCGATTTCCGAGCCGCGCAGCGCGGCGGCGGTATCCGTCGTGAAAAACGGGTTGCCCGTGCCGGCCGCGAAGATCACGACCTTGCCCTCTTCCAGCTGGCGAATCGCACGCGGCCGGATGTACGGCTCGACCACCTGATCCATGCGCAGCGCCGATTGCACGCGCGCCTCGATGCCCGCGTGGCGCATGGCGTCCTGCAGCGCGAGTGCGTTCATCATCGTGGCGAGCATGCCCATGTAATCGGCCGTCGCACGGTCCATGCCGGCTGCACCGCCCGCGACGCCGCGGAAAATGTTGCCGCCGCCGATCACGACGGCCAGCTGTGTTCCCAACCGCACCACTTCAGCGACGTCCGCCACCATCCTTTCGATCGTTGCGCGATTGATGCCGAAGGCATCGTCGCCCATGAGGGCTTCGCCGGAGAGTTTGAGGAGTACGCGTTTGTAGGCTGTGGGCATATGAGGTTCCGATCGCGCCGAGGAGGGTTGCAACAACGTAGAACTGTAGGGGTGAAACATTACTTACCGCAAGCGGCCCGCATCGCGTCGACGGGCGCGGCGCATACGGGAAAACCCGAACTTGCCGCGCCCGCCTCGCTGCGAACGGATCGCAAAATTTCGATGTGGCGACAAATCGCCGCCGGTACTACGGGTGATGCACGGCGCGCATCGCCGTTCGACGACGCGCGCCACGGGCCAGTAATTAGCCCTGCTTGGCCGCCGCGACTTGCGCAGCGACTTCAGCCGCGAAGTCGTCCTGACGCTTCTCGATGCCCTCGCCCACCACGAACAGCGCGAACTTCTGCACCGACGCGTTGGCTGCCTTCAGCATCTGCTCGATCGTCTGCTTGTCGTTCTTCACGAACGGCTGGTTCAGCAGCGACACTTCCTTCAGGTACTTCTGAATCGAACCGTCGACCATCTTCGCGACGATTTCAGCCGGCTTGCCCGATTCCGCTGCCTTCTGCTCGGCGATGCTGCGTTCCTTCGCGATCAGATCGGCCGGCACTTCGTCCGACGACAGCGAGACCGGCTTCATTGCGGCGACGTGCATGGCGACGTCCTTGCCGACTTGCTCGTCGGCGCCGGTGAATTCGACCAGCACGCCGATGCGCGTGCCGTGCAGGTACGCGGCCAGCTTGTTCGCGGTCTCGAAGCGCACGAAGCGGCGGATCGACAGGTTTTCACCGATCTTGCCGACCAGCGCGAGACGCACCGCGTCGACCGTCGTGCTTTCCAGCGGCAGCGCCGACAGCGCGGCCACGTCAGCCGGGTTGCTCTTCGCGACCAGTGCCGCGATGCCCTTGGCGAACGCCATGAAATCGTCGTTCTTCGCGACGAAGTCGGTTTCGCAGTTCAGTTCGACGAGCGCGCCCACGCCGCCTTCGACGTGCGCGACGACGATGCCTTCGGCCGTCACGCGCGATGCCGCCTTGCTCGCCTTGTTGCCGAGCTTCACGCGCAGCAGCTCTTCGGCGCGCGCCATGTCGCCGTCGGCTTCCGTCAGCGCCTTCTTGCATTCCATCATCGGCGCATCGGTCTTCGCGCGCAGTTCTGCCACCATGCTTGCGGTAATTGCCGCCATCATTCGCTCCTTGAGTCTGTTTGATACGTGCCGCCGGCAGAAAGCGCCCACGGCTGAGGTGTTTCAGGATCGCGCCGGCTTAAAAAAAAGGGGCCTTTCGCAAAGCCCCCTTTTGTACCGGCCACAGGGCTCGATTACGCCTCTGCGTTGACCTCGACGAACTCGTCGCCTTCGCCGCTGCGCACGGCCTGAACGACGTCGTTCACCGCGTTTGCACGGCCTTCGAGGATTGCGTCGGCCACGCCTTCCGCGTACAGCGCAACAGCCTTCGACGCGTCGTCGTTACCCGGGATGACGTAGTCGATGCCTTCCGGCGAGTGGTTCGTGTCGACCACGGCGATGACCGGGATGCCGAGCTTCTTCGCTTCCGTCACGGCAATCTTGTGGTAACCGACGTCGATGACGAAGATTGCGTCAGGAATGCCGCCCATGTCCTTCACGCCGCCGATCGACTTTTGCAGCTTGGCGATTTCGCGTTCGAACAGAAGCGCTTCCTTCTTGCTCATGCGCTCGGTTTCACCCGATTCCACGGCCGCTTCCATGTCCTTCAGGCGCTTGATCGAAACCTTCAGCGTCTTGAAGTTGGTCAGCATGCCGCCGAGCCAGCGGGCGTTGACGAAAGGCATGCCAGCGCGCGCTGCTTCTTGCGCGATGGTGTCGCGCGACTGGCGCTTCGTGCCGACGAAAAGAATCGTGCCGCGGTTCGCTGCCAACTGGCGCACGTACTTCAGCGCATCGTTGTAGAGCGGCAGGGTCTTTTCGAGGTTGATGATGTGAATCTTGTTGCGATGACCGAAGATATAGGGGGCCATCTTCGGGTTCCAGAAGCGCGTTTGGTGACCGAAGTGGACACCGGCTTCCAGCATTTGACGCATCGTGACTGCCATGAAAATTCTCCGCGAGGGTTGGGTCTTAAGCCGGCTGCCGCATCCCGCGCCTCTCTGGACGCGCGAGACACCCTGGGTGCGCCGGCTTGAGTTTCAAAAAACGTCGGCTGTTTGTGAATGACCGTGTACCGGCCACAACCGACGCTTCCAAGTCTTCGGTTCAGGTCAATCGCCTGCCGACAAGCAGGAATGACACAGACCGAGACTTAGCCCGTGAGTATAGCATGTGAGGATTACGGGGCTCAAGCCGCGCGAAGCCCGCTCGCGCCTCGTCACCGCCCCGGCAGGCAGGCCGCGCCCCGCCCGATGGCCCTGCGGTCCTTATCTCAAAGGTGCGATAATGCCGGTTTGGCGGCTTCCGCCCGCCCTTCACGCAATCCGCGCATCACGAGCCAACCCATGTCCATTACGCTGAAAAACGATCACGATATCGCGCAGATGCGCGTCGCCTGCCGGCTCGCCAGCGAAGTGCTCGATTTCATCACGCCGCATATCGTCCCGGGCGTGACCACCGAGGAACTCGACCGCCTGTGCCATGACTTCATGGTGAACGAACAAGGCACGGTTCCCGCCCCGCTCAATTATCAGCCGCCGGGTTATCCGCCGTATCCGAAGGCTACGTGCATTTCGGTCAACGACGTAATCTGCCACGGCATCCCGAGCGAGAAGGTGTTGAAGAACGGCGATGCGCTCAATATCGACATCACCGTCATCAAGAACGGCTATTTCGGCGATACGAGCCGCATGTTCATCGTCGGTGAAGGGTCGATTCTCGCGAAACGCCTCGTGCAGACGACGTTCGACTGCATGTGGCTCGGCATCGACCAGGTGCGGCCGGGCGCGCATCTCGGCGACATCGGGCACGCCATCCAGAAGCACGCGGAGGCGCAAGGCTACAGCGTCGTGCGCGAATATTGCGGCCACGGCATCGGCCAGGTGTTTCACGAAGAGCCGCAAGTGCTGCACTATGGGCGTCCGGGCACGGGCATCGAGTTGCAGGCGGGCATGATCTTCACCGTCGAGCCGATGATCAATGCCGGCCGCCGCGATATCCGCACGATGCCCGACCAGTGGACCGTCAAGACACGCGATCGCAGCCTGTCGGCGCAATGGGAGCACACGGTGCTCGTCACGCCGACGGGTTATGAAGTGCTGACGGTATCGGCGGGAACGCAGGCGCCGTCGCAACTCATCGCGGCCACGGCCTGATTGCCGCTGTTCCTCGCAATCGCCTCCTCTTTCACGCCGATCATATCGACCCATGAGCGTTCCCGTCGCCGCCGCCACGCCCTGCGAAACGCTGCGCACCGCCTATAAGACGGCGAAGGCCGCGCTCATCGAACGCTTCAAGATTGCGACGACAGTCGAACCGCTGATGCACGCGCTGGCCCGCATCACCGACGACGCCCTCAAAGGCGCCTGGTCGGCTTGCGAGATGCCGGCGGACGCGGCGCTCGTCGCGGTCGGCGGCTACGGGCGCGGGGAGCTGGCGCCCTATTCCGACGTCGATATCCTCGTGCTGCTGCCCGATGCCCCTGCGCACACCGACAACGCCGCGCTGAACGCGCGCGTCGAACGGTTCATCGGCATGGCGTGGGATTTGGGGCTGGATATCGGCAGCAGCGTGCGGTCGGTGGGGCAATGCATCGCCGAGGCGGGCAACGATGTCACCGTGCTCACGTCCCTGCTCGAAGCGCGGCGCATCTGCGGCGACACGCGGCTCTTTCAGCGCTTCTCGGACAAATACCGGCAGACGCTCGATCCGCGCGCATTCTTCCAGGCGAAGGTGCTGGAGATGCGGCAGCGTCACGCCAAGTTTCAGGATACGCCGTACAGCCTCGAGCCGAACATCAAGGAAAGCCCGGGCGGGCTGCGCGACCTGCAGCTGATTCTCTGGATCACGCGGGCGGCGGGCTTCGGCTCGAGCTGGCGCGAACTTGACGCGCGCGGTCTCATCACCGAACGCGAAGCGCGCGAACTGCGCCGCAACGAAGCGTTCCTCAAGACCTTGCGCGCGCGCCTGCATGTGGTCGCGAAACGCCGGCAGGACATCCTCGTTTTCGATTTGCAGACGCCGCTTGCCGAGAGCTTCGGCTTCAAGGCGACGGCCGCCAAGCGCGCCAGCGAGCAGATGATGCGCCGCTACTACTGGGCGGCCAAGGCGGTCACCCAGCTTGCGACCATTCTCATTCAGAACGTCGAGGCGCAGCTTTTCCCATCGACATCGGGCATCACGCGCGTGCTCTCCGACCGGTTCGTCGAGAAGCAAGGCATGCTCGAAATCGCCGACGACGATGTCTTCGAGCGTGAGCCGCACGCCATTCTCGAAGCCTTCTTGTTGTACGAACAGACGCGCGGCGTGAAGGGCCTGTCGGCGCGCACGCTGCGCGCGATCTACAACGCGCGCGAGCTGATGAACCGCAACTGGCGGCGCGATCCCGAGAACCGGCGGCTGTTCATGGAGATCCTGAAGCAACCCGAAGGCATCACGCATGCGCTGCGGCTCATGAACCAGACGAGCGTGCTCGGTCGCTATCTGATCAACTTCCGGCGCATCGTCGGCCAGATGCAGCACGACCTGTATCACGTCTACACGGTCGATCAGCACATCCTGATGGTGCTGCGCAATCTGCGCCGGTTCGCGATTGCCGAACACGCGCACGAATATCCGTTCTGCAGCCAGTTGATGGGCAACTTCGAGCGCCCGTGGGTTCTCTACGTCGCCGCGCTGTTTCACGATATCGCGAAGGGCCGCGGCGGCGATCATTCGACGCTCGGCATGGTCGATGCCCGCCGCTTCTGCCGCGAGCACGACATCGGCGGTGAAGACACGGAACTGGTCGTGTGGCTCGTGCAGCAGCATCTGACGATGAGTCACGTCGCGCAGAAGCAGGACACGAGCGATCCCGAGGTCATCAAGCAGTTCGCGTCGATCGTCGGCACCGAGCGGCGGCTGACCGCGCTGTATCTGTTGACCGTTGCCGACATTCGCGGCACGAGCCCGAAGGTCTGGAACAACTGGAAAGGCAAGCTGCTCGAGGACCTGTTCCGCGCGACGCTCGCGGTGCTCGGCGGCGCGCAGCCGGACGCGCATTCGGAACTGAAATCGCGACAGGAATCGGCGCTTGCGCTCCTGCGGCTGGAAACGGTGCCGGAAGGCGCGCAGCGCAGGCTGTGGGAGCAACTCGACGTCGGCTATTTCCTGCGGCACGACCCCGCCGATATCGCGTGGCAGACGCGCGTGTTGTATCGGCATGTCGAGAGCGAACAGCCTATCGTGCGTGCGCGGCCCTCGCCGATCGGCGCGGCGCTGCAAGTGCTCGTGTACGTGAAGGACCGACCCGATTTGTTTGCGGGCATCTGCGCTTATTTCGACAAGAACGGCCTGTCCGTGCTCGATGCGCGCATTACCACGACGCGTCACGGCTACGCGCTCGACAACTTTCTCGTGGCGCATCCGGACCATGATGGAAGTTATCGCGATATCGCCAATCTCGTCGAACAACAATTGAGCGGACGGCTGACGAACGAAAGCATCTTGCCGGAGCCGTCGAAGGGCCGCGTATCGCGGCTCGTCCGCACTTTTCCGATCACGCCGCGCGTGGACTTGCGTCCCGACGAGCGTGGCCAGTACTACATCCTGTCCGTGTCGGCGAACGACCGGCAGGGCCTTCTTTATTCGATCGCGCGCGTTCTGGCGCAACACCGGATCGGCGTGCAGGCGGCGCGTATCAACACGCTCGGCGAACGTGTCGAAGACGTGTTCTTGCTCGACGGCAAAAGCCTTTCGTCCAACCGTACCCAGATCCAGGTCGAAACCGAACTGCTGCGCGCGATCGCAGCCTGAGACTTTATGCGCGTCAAATTGACAGCCAAACATCCGCGTCCGACATCGACGACGCGATCGCCGGTCCGTTCCGGCAGTTCCACCGGACGCAAGACCGTGCGCGAGACTGCGCCGGAGCAGGCGCTGGTCAAGCGCGGAAAGCCTGCGGAAGCGCGGGCGACATCGGCGAAACGTGGCGATGCGTCGGGAGAGCGCGGGTCGTTTAAGCCGCGCGGTGAGGAATCGCGTTCGGGCTTTGGCGATCGTGGCTCGCGTGGTGACGAGCGACGTCCGTTCAAGCCGCGCGGTGACGATTCGCGTCCGAGTTTTGGTGATCGCGGTCCGCGTGGTGAAGAACGTCGTCCGTTCAAGCCGCGCGGTGACGATTCGCGTCCGAGTTTCGGCGATCGCGGTCCGCGTGGTGATGAGCGACGGCCGTTCAAACCGCGCGGCGATGATTCGCGCCCGAGTTTTGGTGATCGCGGTCCGCGTGGCGGTGATGCGCGCCCGAGCTTTGGCAATCGCGGTCCGCGTGGCGAAGAACGTCGCCCCTTCAAGCCGCGTGGCGATGATTCGCGCCCGAGTTTTGGTGATCGCGGTCCGCGTGATGATGAGCGCCGTCCGTTCAAACCGCGCGGCGATGATTCGCGTCCGAGTTTCGGCGATCGCGGTCCGCGTGGTGACGAGCGACGCCCGTTCAAACCGCGCGGCGATGACTCGCGCCCGAGTTTCGGTGATCGCGGTCCGCGTGGCGACGAACGTCGCGCGTTCAAACCGCGCGGCGAGGATTCGCGTCCGAGCTTCGGCGATCGCGGTCCGCGCAGCGAAGAACGACGCCCATCGAAGCCACGCGGCGACGACTCCCGCCCGAGCTTCGGTGATCGCGGTCCGCGTGGTGAAGAACGTCGCCCGTTCAAACCGCGCGGTGACGACTCGCGCCCGAGCTTCGGCGATCGCGGCCCTCGCAGCGACGAACGGCGCCCGTCCAAACCACGCGGCGACGACTCCCGCCCGAGCTTTGGCAATCGCGGCCCCCGCAACGACGATCGTCGCCCG